>NZ_JAUTDN010000097.1 GCF_030646155.1 Conexibacter sp. CPCC 205762 | reverse complement strand
CCCGACTTCCCCGCGACCGTCCTGCGCGCCGCCGAGGCCGAGCTGCTCGCCTGCGGCGCCGAGCGGCTGCGCGCCGACGCCCGCCGCGAGCTGCGGCGGATCGGCCGCCGCGTCAACCGCAGCGGCCGCGCCGGCCGCGGCGACGGCGGCGGGTCGGCCGCGCTCAGCGCGCGCGAGCACGAGGTCTCGGCGCTCGCCGCCGCCGGCCGCACCAACCGCGACATCGCCGCGGAGCTGTTCCTCAGCGAGAAGACCGTCGAGAGCCATCTCGCCAGCGCCTACGTGAAGCTCGGCGTCAGCGCGCGCAGGGGTCTCGCCGCCGCCCTCAGCGCCGCTCCCCCAGGCCGCTGAGCCAGGCGCGCGGCCGGTTCGGCGGCAGCGCCAGCACGAGCAGGAAGATCACCGCGGTGGCGCCGAAGTAGGTGAAGATCGACGCCGTCCCCTCGTTGTTGCCGGTCGAGGTCTGGCCGAACGAGAGACAGGCGAACGTCACCAGCCCCAGCGACAGGCCGACGAGCAGGATCGACTTGCGCCGGTGCGGCAGGAACTCGCCCCGCACGAGGCTGATCAGCAGGATCACGAAGACCGCGAACTCGAGGATCGCGAGGATCGTCCAGAGCGCGTCGACGCCCGGGAAGGTCGCGACGAACGTGCCGTCGAACTGTCTCGCGATCCCCGGCGGCGCCTTCGCGTCGCCGTCGAACAGCTTCTCCTTGCCCGAGTAGAAGAACAGCACCCCGACGAGGAAGTAGACCGAGACGATCGTCAGCCAGTAGGCGACGTCGTCGAAGATCGTCCCGTCTCTCTCACCCATCGCGGCACCCCCGTTTGTGGACTGAAGCGACGCTACCCATCCGGGCAGACGGTCACCCCACCCGCAGCGGCGGGATCCGGCGGGCGCAGGCGGTGTCGCCGGTCGCGCCGGTGCGGATGAAGCGGGTCGCGATCGCCAGCGCGCAGCCGGTCGTGTCGTCGGTCGCGGTGTGGGCGACGTTGCGCAGCTCGACGAAGCGCGCGCCGGGGAACTGGCGCGCGGCGAGACGGCCGGCGCTGCTGGGCGTGTTCGTGTCGAGGTCGCCTTCCAGCACCAGCGTCGGCACGGCCGGCCGCTCGGCGCCGGCGGTCGGATCGTCGCCGCGGCTGACGTCGGGCCAGTCGATGCAGCTGTCGCCGCCGTCGCCGACCGCCGCGATCCAGGCCTGCGGCGAGAAGGGCGCGAACGGCCGCGTGCCGGCTGCGCGCAGCGCCCGCGCGAACTGCCGCTTGCGGATCGCGGGCGGGGCGGCTCTGTCGTACGCGACCGGGTAGTCGCGGCAGGCGGTCGCGCTGTTGAGCGCGAGCGAGACGGTGCCGTCGCTGAAGAGCCCGGCGAAGGCGACCTGGATCTGCGCGACGAGCGTCAGCAGCGGCTCCGCTCTGCCGGCCGTCGCCTGCCGCAGCGCGCTCGGCAGCAGCGTGTAGAGCTCCGGCGCCAGCGCGGCGTCGTAGGCGGTCGCGGCGAGCGCCTGCTCGTCGATCCGCAGCGTTCTGCCGCCGCCGAGCGGGACGGTCACCGGTCTGTGCCGCAGCGCCTGCGCGACGGTCGCGAGGTCGCGCAGGACGCGGCGGCCGCTGCAGCCGGCGGCGGCGTCGCGGGCGGTGGCCGCGCCGGCGGCGGCGTGGCGGGCGGCGTCGCGGCGCGCG
>NZ_JAUTDN010000096.1 GCF_030646155.1 Conexibacter sp. CPCC 205762 | reverse complement strand
CTGCCCGCCCGGCCCCGCCCGCCCGGCCCCGCCCGGCCCCGCCCCGCCCGGCCCCGCCCGCCCCGCCCGTGACGCGGCACGCGCGCCTCATCCGTGCGCCGCACCCGAGCGCCCCCGGCCCCGGATTCCGGTCTGTCGTCGAACGACTCCGCTCAAGTCGGCGGCGGTCCGCGCCGACCACCTGCTCATGACCTCGATCACGCGCCGGCAGCTGCTGGTCTCGGCCGCAGCGGCGGCCGCGGGCGCCCCGCTCGCTCCCGCGGCCGCCCGCCGCCCCGCCGTCGCCGCAGGCGCGAACGAGCGCGCCTGGCGCGAGCTGGAGCGCCGCCTGCACGGCCGCCTGCTGCGACCGGGCGGGAGCGGCTACGCGCGCGCCGCGCTCCCCTTCAACCGCCGCTACGCCGGCGTGCGGCCGGCGGGGATCGCCCGCTGCGCCAGCGAGGCCGACGTGCGTGAGGCGATCCTCTGGGCGCGCGAGCACGAGATCCCGCTCGCGGCGCGCTCGGGCGGTCACAGCTACGCCGGCTACTCGACCACGCGCGGCCTGCTGATCGACCTCGGCGGGATGCGGCAGGTGCACGTCGACGACGAGGCCGGCACCGTCAGCGCGCAGTCGGGCGCGCGCAACACGAACGTCTACACGGGCCTGCAGCCGCACAGAGTCGCGATCTCGGCCGGCCGCTGCCCCTCCGTCGCGATCGGCGGCCTCGCGCTCGGGGGCGGCTTCGGCTTCTCCTCGCGCGCCATGGGCCTGACCTGCGACAGCCTCGCCGAGACCCGGCTCGTGACCGCCGACGGCAGGCTGCTGACGGTCAGCGCGCACCGGCATCCCGACCTCTTCTGGGCGCTGCGCGGCGGAGGGGGCGGCAACTTCGGCATCAGCACGAGCTTCCGCTTCCGCACGACCCCGGTCTCCGACGTCGGCCTCTACGACCTCGCCTGGGACGCCGAGCATGCGCCGCGCGTGATGCTCGCGCTGCAGCAGATGGTGCGCGACGCGCCCCACACGCTCTCGTGCCGGATGGGGATGGGCAGCGTCGGTCGCGGCGCCGCGACCGTCACCGCGCTCGGGCAGCTGCTCGGCCCGGTCGACGAGCTGCGAGAGCTGCTCGGCCCGGTCCTCGCCGTCGCCAGACCGACGAGAGCGCTGATCGCCAGACGGACCTTCTGGCAGGCCAAGAACCACTTCTTCCACAACACGCCGGTCGACCGCTTCGAGGTGATGTCCGCCTTCGTCGAGAAGCCGTTGACGGAGCAGGCGATCGACACGATCGCGCGTGGGGTCGATCGCTACCCGGGCAGCAGCAACCCGGACGGCGGCGGCGTCGCGCTCTACGCGTGGGGCGGGCAGATCGCGAGAGTCGCCCCGCAGGCGACCGCGTTCGTCCACCGCGAGGCTGAGTGGCTGCTGGCCTGCGACGCCTCCTGGACGGCAAAGGACAGCCGCGGCACCGTCGCCCGCAACCTCGATTGGCTGCAGGGCTTCACGCACGAGCTGCGCCCGCATCTGTCACACAGCGCCTACCAGAACTTCATGGACCGGACCCAGCCGAACTGGAGACGCGCCTACTACGGCGACAACTTCGCGCGGCTGGCGAGGATCAAGCGCCGCATCGACCCCGACGACGTCTTCTCCTTCCGCCAGGGCGTCTAGCCGCCGATTGAGAGGTTATGTTTCGCCGGTTGGAGGGAAGCGTCACGCCGAACGGGTCGTGTGTATAGTCCTCGACGCGGCGCAGGACGGGCCGCCCGGACGGACCATGCGAAAGGGTCAGCACCGGGGTGTGGAAGAAGTTCTTTTCACTCCGCGCCCGTGTGCGCTATACTTTCGCGCCCCGCTTCGAGTGCAGATAGTGCTCGGCGCGTGTCGGATGGAG
>NZ_JAUTDN010000095.1 GCF_030646155.1 Conexibacter sp. CPCC 205762 | reverse complement strand
CGCCACCGGCCGCCGCCGCGCCGCCCGCCGCGCCGCCGGCGGCCGCGCCGCCCCCGAAGCCGCCGCCGATCAGCGCGCTGAGGGCGGCGGTCGCGTCGCCGGCGGTGATCGAGGTCGCGCGGACGGCGCCGTTGCGGCTCGTGCCCTGGACGACGACCTGCTCGCCGGGACGGATCTCACGCGGCTCGGCGTCGACCGTGCGGGTGACGGTCGCGCCCTTCTGCGCCGTCACCTTGACGGTGTTGCCGGAGGCGTCTCTGACGTAGAGCGTGTCGCCCTTGACGGTCACGACCTCGCCGACCGTCGCACTCGCGCCGCCACCTGCGCCAGCCGCGCCGCCGTTTGCGCCAGCCGCGCCACTGTTTGTGCCAGCCGCGCCGGCATTTGCGCCAGCCGCGCCGCTGTTTGCGCCGGGAGCGCCGCCGCCGGCCATCGCCGCAGCCCCCGGGAAGCCGCCGCCGGGGAAGCCGGCAGCTCCGCCGCCGCCGTCGCCGTCGCCGGCCTGCTTCTGCACGAGCACGCCGCCGAGGAAGCCGCCGGCGACCAGCAGCAGCGCCAGCAGCCCGCCGGTCACCGGCGTCAGGCGCTTGCGCGGGCGCGGCGGCGGCAGCGGGGCGTCGTCGTCGTCGGCGAGCCAGTCGCCGGCGAGCGGCTCCTCCTCCACCTTCGCTCTGGGTGATGTCTCGGTCGTCATCGGATGGGGGCTCCTCACTCGAAGCGCAGCGCCTCGATCGGTCGCAGGCGGGCTGCGCGGCTGGCGGGGTAGGTGCCGAAGAAGAGGCCGGTCGCGATCGCCGCGCCGAACGCGAGCGCGATCGAATAGGGCGCGACCACCGGCGCGACGCCGGCGATCCTGAAGCGGCTGCCGGCGAGGCCGACGAGCACGCCGCAGATCCCGCCGAGCAGCGACACCAGGACCGCCTCGACGAGGAACTGCGAGAGGATGTCGCCGCGGCGGGCGCCGATCGCCTTGCGGATGCCGATCTCACGCGTCCGCTCGGTGACGGAGACGAGCATGATGTTCATCACGCCGATCCCGCCGACCAGCAGCGAGATCGCGGCCACCTGCGCCAGCAGCGTCGTGAAGACGCCGCTGGTCTCGCTCGACGCCTCCAGGATCGAGCCCTGGTTGATCACCTGGAAGTCGGAGCTGTCGCCGTCGGCGACCTTGTGGCGCTGGTCGAGGATCGCGGTCACCTGCGCCTGCGCGGCGTCGAGCTGGCCGCGCGATCTCGCCTGCACGGTGATCGCATCGACGTCGCCATAGCCGGTCAACGTGTCCTGGACCGCGCTCAGCGGCGCCAGCGCGACGTCGTCCTGATCCTGCATCCCGCTCGCGCCCTTGGACGCGAGGATGCCGACGACCTGGAAGTTGGCGCCGCCGATCTGGACCGTCTGCCCGACGCCGGCGCCGAGGTTGTCGACGACGGTCTGGCCCAGCACGACGACGCGCTCGCGATCGCTCACGTCGGTGTTCGTGAAGAACTCGCCGCTGGCCAGCTTGTAGTCGCGCGCCTGCTGGTAGGAGGGCGTCGTGCCGACGAAGCTCTGCGGCGCGTAGCTGGTCGAGCCGCTGACGATCGTCGCGCTCGCGGTGACGGTCGGCGCGGCGGCCGCGACCGCCGGGGCCTGCTCTCCGTCGACCAGCGCGCTCGCGTCTCTCGTCGTCAGCGGCTTCGTCGCCGCGTTGGAGGCGCCGGAGCCGCCCGGCGCGCTGCCGGAGGTGACGAGCAGGACGTTGGAGCCGAGCGCTTCGATGTTCGCCGTGACCGCTCTCGAGGAGCCGTTGCCGACCGCGATCAGCACGATCACCGAGGCGACGCCGATCGTCAGGCCGAGGATCGTCAGGCCCGAGCGCAGCTTGTTCGCGAGCAGGCCGCCGACGGCGATGCGGAAGGTCTCGGCGCCGATCACGCGACGCTCCGCGGGGAGGCGGCATCGCGTGGAGCGGGCGCGGCGGCGGGCGCGGCGGCGGGCGCGGCGGCGGGGGCGGCGGCGGG
>NZ_JAUTDN010000094.1 GCF_030646155.1 Conexibacter sp. CPCC 205762 | reverse complement strand
GCAGCCGGGCCGAGCGGCGCGACGGGCGCGCCTGGTCTGCGCGGCCCGGCCGGCAGAGCGGGCGCGCGCGGGCCGGCCGGCCGGACGCTGCGCGTGACCTGCCGGCTGCGCGGCCGGACGCGGGTGAGCTGCCGGGCGACGGTCGCGGCCGCGACGCACCGCCGCAGGGCTGTGGCGGCGCGTGCGGCTGCGCGGCTGACGCGCGCCGGCCGCGTCGTCGCGCGCGGGCGGCTGGGCGCGCTCCGCCCGACGCGCCGCACGCTGCCGGCAGGCCGCTGCCGGCTGCAGGTGAGAGCGGGCGGGCGGTGGCTGAGCGCCGCCGTCCGGATCGGAACGAGGGACCAGAGATGACGATGACGAAGCTTTCCGCCCGCCGCGCGAGCCGCTGCGACGGACCGAGCCACGCGCGCGACATCGCGAGCCGCGGCGACGACGGCGCGAGCCGCCCGCGTCACCGCGCCGGCAGCCTGCGCCACGGCGCGAGCCGGCTGCTGACGGCGGCCGCCGCACTCGGCACGCTCGCCGCCGCCGCGACCGCCGCCGGCTCGCTCGCAGCGCCGGTCGCCGCCGCGCCGCCGCCCGCGCTGGTCGCGACCTGGGGCGCGAACGGCAGCGGCCAGCTCGGCGACGGGACGAGCGCGGACGCGAGCGCGCCGCGGCTGCTCACGAGCACATGGTCGGTGACGGCGCTGTCGCTGGGCGAGCGCCACACGCTCGCGCTCCACGCCGACGGCAGCGTCAGCGCCTGGGGCGACAACGACGCCGGCCAGCTCGGCGGCGGACCGGCCGCCGGCAGCCAGACGCCCGTGCCAGCGACCGGCGTGACCGGCGCGACCGCCGTCGCGGCAGCCGCCGCGACGAGCTTCGCGCTGCGCGGCGACGGCACCGTCTGGAGCTGGGGCGACGCCGCCGGCGGGCTGCTCGGCCGCGGCGCCGACACCAGCGCCGCGCCGGCCGCGACCGCGATCGCCGGCGCGACGGCGATCTCGGCCGGCGTCGGCTTCGCGCTCGCCCTGCGTGGCGACGGCACCGTCCTCGCCTGGGGCGACAACAGCTACGGCCAGCTCGGCGTCGATCCGGCGGTCACGCCCGACCGCGCGACGTCCGCTGTGGTGCCGGGCATCTCCAGCGCGGTCGCGGTCGCGGCCGGCGGCTTCACCGCCTACGCGCTGCTCGCCGACGGGACGGTGCGGGCGTGGGGCTACGGCGGCTACGGGGAGCTGGGCGACGGGCTCGTCCACGACGGCACGGCCGCGCCGGAGTCCGTCCACACGCCAGTGGCCGTCGCGACGACCGACGTCAGACAGATCTCCGGCGGCGTCTCGCACGCGCTCGCGCTGCGCAGAGACGGCAGCGTCGTCGGCTGGGGCCTCGAGGGCGGCGACGGCACGTCGCGCTTCGCCCCGGTCGCGCCGGCGGGGCTGCCGGCGGTCGTCGAGGTCGCCGCGACCGGCGCGGCGTTCGCGCGTGGCGGCGACGGCTCGCTGTGGGCGTGGGGGAGCGACTGGCGCGGCCTGCTCGGGCTCGGCGGCAGCGGCGACAGCGCGACCCCGCGGCGGCTGGAGGGGATCGCCGCCGGCGGTCTCGCCAGCGGACCGGCGGCGCCGCACATGGCCGTGACGCGGGCGCCGCTGGCACCGTTCTCGGCCGCCGCGCTCAGCTTCGGCGCGCAGCCGCAGGGCACGCTGAGCGCGCCGCAGCGCCTCACCGTCACCAACCCCGACGGGCCGCTGACGGTCAAGCGGGTCGTCGCGACCGGGCCGGACGGCGACGACTTCCTCGTCCACGACGACGGCTGCGCGGGCGAGACGCTCGCGCCGGCCGCCGGCTGCGAGGTCGCGATCCGCTTCGCGCCGTCGGCCGCGGGCGCGCGCACGGCGACGCTGACCGTGCGCGGCGCCGGCGGCGAGTCGCTCACGCTGCCGCTGAGCGGGAGCGGCGGCGCGCCGCCCCAGGGGCCGCAGGGCGCGACCGGACCGGCCGGCCCCGCGGGCGCGCCCGGCGGCTCGGGCCCGGCCGGGCCCGCCGGCGTG
>NZ_JAUTDN010000093.1 GCF_030646155.1 Conexibacter sp. CPCC 205762 | reverse complement strand
CAGTGCTATTGCAAGTACTGTGCGTTCTCGACGCATCGGGCGCATCTGCATACGCCGGATGAGGTCGAGGCGGTCATCGACGGCGCTGCGCGGCGCAACGTCAAGGAGCTGCTGGTGCTGACCGGCGAGAAGCCGGAGGTCAATCCGCTGGTCGCCAGGAGGCTGGCGGAGTACGGCCACGAGGATTTCACCGCGTACGTCGTCTGGGCCTGCGAGCGGGCGCTTGCAAAGGGGCTGCTGCCGCACACCAACCTCGGTGTGCTGGACAAGCGGGATCTGGGCCGGCTGCGCGAGGTGACGGCCTCGCAGGGTCTGATGCTGGAGTCGATCTCTGAGCGGCTGATGGAGACCGTTCATGCGGGTTCGCCGACGAAGCATCCGCTGGTGCGGCTGCAGACGATCAAGGACGCCGGCGAGCTGAGGATTCCTTTCACCAGCGGCATTCTCGTCGGCATCGGGGAGAGCGAGGAGGAGCGGATCGCGTCGCTGGAGGCGCTGGCGGGGGTGCACCGCGAGTATGGGCACATCCAGGAGGTCATCCTCCAGAACTTCGTCCCGCACGACCGCTACTACGGCCAGGACGTCGGCAGAATCGCCGATCAGGCGGCGAAGGACTACTGGCGCACCGGCGTCGCCGACGGCCGTCCCGACCTGCCGCTGCCGAGCTGGGCCGACCCGGTCACGGTCAGCGACATGAAGCGGCTCGTGCAGGAGACGAGGCGGCTGATGCCGGACGTCGGGATCCAGATCCCGCCGAACCTCGCCGACTGGTGGGACGAGCTGATCGCCGCCGGCGCGACCGACCTCGGCGGCCTCTCCGCCAACGGCGACCACATCAGCCCCGAGCATCCCTTCCCGAGCCCGCACCAGGTCCGCAAGAGACTGCAGAGAGACGGCATCGCGCTGACCGAGCGGCTGTGCGTCTACCCGCAGTACATCGACCAGGAGTGGATGGCGCAGGGCGTGCTCGACGTCGTGAAGCTGAAGTACTGGAGTTTCATCCCGCGCCGCGGCAGCGGCCGCAGAGAGGCGCCGTTCGCGATCAACAGCGACCTCGTCGGGCCGGCCACAGAGCAGGCGCGCGACGGCAGGCCGCTCAGCGCCGAGCAGCTGACCGCCCTCTTCGCCGAGCGCCGCCCGGAGGCGGTCGAGGCGATCCGCACCGCGGCCGACGAGCTGCGCGCAGAGCTGGCGGGGGAGACGGTCACGTTCGTCGTCAACCGCAACATCAACATCTCCAACGTCTGCACGGTCGGCTGCGCCTTCTGCGGCTTCGGCCAGGGCAGACGCTCGCCCGACGCCTACCAGCACGACGAGGCCGAGTTCCGCGCCCGCGTGCGGGACGCGATCGACTACGGCGCGACCGAGCTGTGCATCCAGTCCGGCATCCACCCGGACTGGGAGTTCGACGAGTACCTCAGATGGCTGCGGATCGCGAAGGACGAAGGCCCGCGGCTGCACCTGCACGCGTACTCGCCGATGGAGATCGCGCACATGCAGGACATCTCTGGCGGCCAGTCGCTGCAGCAGATCTTCGAGCAGTTGCGCGACGCCGGCCTCGGCAGCACGCCGGGCACGGCCGCCGAGGTGCTGCACGACGGCGTGCGCGAGCGGATCAGCCCGAACAAGCTGCCCGTCGCCCGCTGGGTCGAGGTGATCGAGGCCTCTCACAGAGCGGGCCTGCGCAGCACGAGCACGGTCATGTTCGGCCACATCGAGGAGCCGTGGGAGCTGGCCGAGCACATGCGCGTGATCCGCGAGCTGCAGGAGCGGACCGGCGGCATCACCGAGTTCGTGCCGCTCTCGTTCATCCCCTTCCAGACGCTGCTCGGCCGCACGCACGGCGTCGAGGAGATCACCAAGGCGGACAACCTCAAGCACACCGCCGTCTTCCGGCTCGCGCTCGGCCGCACGATCTCCAACGTGCAGGCGAGCTGGGTCAAGATGGGGCTGGAGACGGCGACCGAGGCGCTGCGCTGGGGCGTCAACGACCTCGGCGGCACGCTGATGGAGGAGTCGATCAGCCGCCTCGCCGGCAGCCAGCACGGCACCAAGCTCGATCCCGACCAGCTCGTCGCGGCCGCGCACGCCGCCGGCCGGCCCGCCGCAGAGCGCACGACGCT
>NZ_JAUTDN010000092.1 GCF_030646155.1 Conexibacter sp. CPCC 205762 | reverse complement strand
GGGCGCGGCGTCGGCGGGGGCGGGCGCGGCGTCGGCGGGGGCGGGCGCGGCGTCGGCGGGGGCGGGCGCGGCGCCGGGCGCGGATGCGGTGTCGCTCTCCGCCAGCAGGCCGCGACAGCGCAGCAGCGTCGCGCGCGCCCAGCCGCTGCTGCCGCGTTCGAGCTGCGGCAGCAGCGCGGCGGCCTCCTCGACGCGGCCGGCGCGCACGAGCGCCTCGACCAGGTCCCCGGCCCACTGCACGACCGCCGGCTCGTCCATCCCGATCCGCTCGGCATGGCGGCGGCACTCCTCCAGCGGCGCGATCGCGAGCTGCGGGCGGCCGAGGCCCAGCTCCAGCAGGCCGAGCGCGGCGCGGCCCCACATGCCCATCGCGTCGGCGCCGATCGCGTCGCAGATCGCGATCGACAGCTGCGCGTGCTCGCGGCACTCCTGCTCGCGGCCGAGCGCGGCCTCGGCGCCCGCGAGCAGCCCGGCGGCGATCGCGACGAGGCTGTGCTGGCGCGTCTCGACCGCCAGCCGCAGCGCCTCGGAGCCGTCACGCTCGGCGGCCGCGAGCCTGCCGCGCCGCAGCTCCAGCTGCGAGCGGACGGCGAGCGGATAGATCAGCTCGGTGACGGCGTTGCGGGCGCGGCCGCGCGCGATCAGCTCGGCGAGGATCCGCTCGGCGCGGTCGAACCGCTCCAGCCAGATCGCGGCGTGCGCGGGGCCGGCGAGCTGCTCGGCGCCCCAGCGCGCGCTGGCCGGGTCGAGCAGCAGCGGCTCGTGGCGCGCGATCGCCGCGTCGGCGGCGGCGCCGTCGCCGCGGTTGACCTGTGCGACGGCGGCGTGCAGCTCGCCGAGCGCGGAGAGCGCCTCGTCGCCGGCGGCGGTCGCGAGCGCGGCGATCCGGCCGGCGGCGGCCGTCATCGCCGCGTAGTCGCCGACGACGCGGTTGCGGACGTTGGCGTCGAGCAGCATCCGTGCCGCCCGCGCCGGGTCGGCCGGCGCCGCCGCCTCGGCCTGCTCGGAGAGGATCCGCGCGCCCGCGTCGAGCTGCCCGGAGCGCATCGTGACGCGGCCGCGCAGGTGCTGCGCGGCGGGCCGCAGGTGCTCCGGAAGCGTCGCGTCCGCGAGCGCCGCCTCGGCCAGCTCCAGCGCCCGCCCCGGCTGCCCGACGACCGCATACGCCTCCCCCGCCGCCAACTGCCGCGCGCCGCGGGCCGGCGCGGCGGCGGGGGTCAGCTCGGCGGCGCGGGCGAGGGTGTGGGCGGTGGCGTCGAGCGCGCCGCGGGCGCGGGCGTGCTCGGCGACCGCGACCAGCAGCGCCGAGACCTCCGCATCGGGACCGTCGCAGGCGGCGGCGAGGTGCCAGGCGCGGCGGTCGGACTCCTCCCCGTCCGGCTCCAGCACGCCCGCGAGCGCGCGGTGAGCGGCGGCGCGCTCGGCGAACGGGGCCGCGTGGTAGACGACCGCGCGCAGCAGCGGATGGCGGAAGCGCAGCCAGCCCTGCTCGCTCCGCAGCAGCCCGGCGCGCTCGGCCGGCTCCAGCGCCGCCGGATCGAGGCCGGCGGCGGCGAGCGCGGGGCGGATCCGCGCCAGCGGCAGCTTCTCGTCGGCCGCCGGCAGCAGCAGCGCGCGCACGGTCGCGGGCGGCAGCGCGGCCAGCTCGGCGCGGTAGGCGCGCTCGATCGCCGCGCTCGGCCGGATCGGCCCCTGCGCCGCGGCCGCCCCGGCTCGCTCCGCCTCGCCGAGCGCCCGCGTCAGCTCGACCAGCGCGAGCGGATTCCCCGCCGCCGCCGCGACGACCCGTTCCAGCGCCGCGTCGGCGAGCGGGGCAGCGTCCGCCCCGACGACGGCCTCTCCAGCGGGCGCGGAGGCGGCGGCGCGAGCGGGGTCGGAGGCGGGGGCGGCGGCGGGCGCGCGGGCAGATCCAGCGGCGGGCGCAAGCGCGGCGGCCGCGGCCGCGAGCGCCAGCGCCCGCGCGTCGCCGTCGGCGAGCGGGGTCAGCTGGAGCTGGTCGAGGCCGCGCGCGGCGAGGCCGCGATCGGGCTCCGGGCGGGCGGCGACGAGCACGACGACGCCCTCGTGCAGCAGCCGCCGGGCGGCGAAGCAGAGCGCGTCGAGCGAGGCGTCGTCGAGCCAGTGGGCGTCGTCGACGAGCACCGCCAGCCCGCTCGGCGCCCGCATCGCAGCCGCCTCCAGCAGCCCCAGCAGCGCCACCGCGACGGCGAACGGGGGTTGGGGCGCGGGCGCGGCACCGGCGCCGGCGGCATCAGCGCGGGCGGCGGGCGCGGCGGCAGCGGCGGCGGCAGCGGCGGCGGGC
>NZ_JAUTDN010000091.1 GCF_030646155.1 Conexibacter sp. CPCC 205762 | reverse complement strand
CGACCCGACTTCTCGGCGCGGGCGGCCTCGGGGCGGGCGCCGAGGCGGGCGTAGGCGGCGAGCGCCTCGTCGGCGAGCGCGCCGCCCTGCTCGCGCCGGCCGGCGGCGACGAGCGCGACCGCCGCGTCCTCCTGCGCGAGCGCGCGCTCGTGCGGGCGGGGACCGGCGTCGCCCGCGCCGCCGTCGCTGCCGACGGCGCCCGCGCCGACGCCGCCCTCGCCGCGCGGGTAGCGCGCGGCCGCCGCCACGAGCGCGTCGGGGTCGCCGCCGTCGGCGAGCGCGCGGCAGCGGAGGGCGAGCGCGGCGATCGTCTCGATGCCGGGGTTGCCGGCGGCGAGCGCCTCGATCGCGTCGGCGACGATCGCGAGGCGGGTTGCGGCATCCGCGCCGGCATCTGCGTCAGCTGCGCCGCAATTTGCGTCAGCTGCGCCGGCATTCGCGTCAGCTGCGCCGGCATTTGCGTCAGCTGCGCCGCAATTTGCGTCAGCTGCGCCGGCATTCGCGTCAGCTGCGCCGGCATTTGCGTCAGCTGCGCCGCAATTTGCGTCAGCTGCGCCGGCATTCGCGTCAGCTGCGCCGGCATTTGCGTCAGCTGCGCCGCAATTTGCGTCAGCTGCGCCGGCATTCGCGTCAGCTGCGCCGGCATTTGCGGCGGCCGCCAGCAACCGCGCCAGCTCCGGTGCGAAGAAGCGCAGCTCGGCGGGGATCCCGGCCGCGGTCGCGCGTTCCCAGGCCGACCACAGCAGCGCTGTCGCGCCGGGCAGGTCGCCGTCGGCTTCGGCCAGCAGCGCGCGGGCCCAATCGGTCCAGCCGAGGCGGAACTCCAGCGCGCCCGCAGCGCGCGCGGCGCTGGCGGCGGCGATCGCGGCGCGCGCCGGCTCCAGCTCGTCGCGGCGGACCTGCAGCAGCGCACGCGCGGCGAGCACGTCGACCGTCCAGGTCAGCTGCGCCTCCTCGCTGAGCGTCTGCGCCGTCTCGAGGTCGGCGATCGCCTCCTCCCAGCGGCCGGCGCAGGTCAGCGGGTAGCCGGCGTAGTGGTGGGAGTTGCGCAGCGTCTCCTCCATCCCCAGCCGCTCGCACAGGCGGCGCCCGGCGGCGAGCGCCGCGAGCCCGGCCAGCGGACGGTCGACGTCGGCGAGCGCCATCCCCTGGTTGTAGTGGGCGTGGGAGGCGTGCAGGCTCTCGCGGCTGCCGTCGGCCTCGGCGACCGCGACCGCCTCGCCGAGCAGCCGCTCCTGCGCGAGGAAGTCGCCGCGGAAGCCGGCGACGTGGCCGGCGCGCGAGAGCGACAGCGCCGCGACGTGGGCGGCGCCGGCGTTGCGCGCCGCCTCCAGCGCCCGCGCGATCTCGACCTCGGCGGCGTCGAGGTCGTGCCCCAGCAGCGGCCCCATCGCCGCCCATGCCAGCGCCTCCGCCCGCTCGCGCGGCCGCACGCCGTCGGACGCTGCCGCCGTCGCCGCCTCCCCGAGCGCCTCGGCGAAGTGGCCGCGCTCGACCATCGAGCGCGCCAGCGCCAGCCGCAGCGCCCCCTCAGCCTCCGGCCAGCCGTCGCGCGCGAGCGACTGGCGCGCCAGCGCCTCGCCCTCCGGCCGGCGGCCGGCGGCGATCAGCGTCACCGCCAGCTCGGCCTCGATCCGCCCGCGCGCCGGCGCCTCCGGCGCGGTCAGCTCCAGCGCCGCCTCCAGCAGCTCGGCGGCGACGCCGGCCGAGCGCGCCGCCGTCTCGCGCGCCGCCCGCTCCAGCCAGCCGACGACCTCTGGATCCCCGCGCCGCGCGCCGCGCAGGAACTGCTCGGCGACGGTCGGCGCGTCGGCGCCGGCGGCCGCGAGCGCGCGGCCGGCGTCGAGGTGGAGGCCCTCGCGGACGCTGCGCGGGAGGTCGTCGTAGAGCGCCTCGCGGACGAGGTCGTGGCCGAAGGCGAGCCGCTCACCGCGCTCGCTCAGCAGGCCGGCCGCGAGCGCCTCGCGCAGCGGCGGCCACAGCTCCGTGACCGGGCGGCCGCTGACGGTCGCGAGGTCGGCGACGGCGAACTCGCCGCCGAGCACCGACGCGAGCCCGAGCAGCTCGACCGTCTCGGCGCCGAGCGGGCGCAGGCGGTCGCGCACGGTCGCGGCGAGCGAGGCCGGCAGCGGGCCGTCGGCGACATCGGCGCCGCCGCGGCCGTCGAGCGCGATCGACCCGGCCAGCGCCGTCAGCAGCAGCTCGACGTACAGCGGGTTGCCGCCGCAGGCCGCGATCCGCGCGCGCAGGTTGGCGCCGGGCGCGCCGCCGGCACGGTCGGCGGCGAGCGCGGCGGCGGCGCCGGCGTCGAGCGGCGCCGGCGTCAGGATCGTCGCGCCGCGCTCCAGCGTCTGCGCGAGCGCCTGCTCGACCGCCTCGCGGCGCGGCGCCCGGCGCGCGCCGCAGAGCACCAGCAGCGGCAGCTCGCCGACCTGCCGCGCGAGCCGGCCGAACAGCTCCAGCGACTGCACGTCGGCCCATTGCAGGTCGTCGAGCAGCAGCACCGTCGCCTGCCGTGCCGTGCGCTCCTCCAGCGCGCCCAGCAGCGCGGCGCCGATCCCGAAGGCCAGCTCGCCGCCGCCGCGCAGCAGCTGCTCGCCGCCCGCGGCCGCGCTGTCGGCGAGCAGCCGCGCGACCGCGTCGGACTCGGCCCCGCTCTCGCCGCCTGCGTCTGCGCCCGTGCCGCCGCCCGCGCTGCCGCCGCCGCCCGCGCTGCCCCCGCCGCCCGCGCC
>NZ_JAUTDN010000090.1 GCF_030646155.1 Conexibacter sp. CPCC 205762 | reverse complement strand
CGCGATTGCGATCGACTGACGCAGACCGCCGACCGTCGGAGACGCCTCGCCGTCGTCAGTGCAGCTCGACCCGCGCGGTGAGCAGGTCGGTGTTGGGAATGCGAATGCGGCGTCTGTCGTGCGTGGTGAGGACGGAGGAGGCCGGTTCGATCGCGGTGATCTCGTAGCGGGTGCCGTCGAGGGTGATCTCGTCGCCGATCGCGAAGGTCGTCTCGATGTAGCGTCCTGCACTCAGCTCACGGGCGACGTGCTGCGATCCCAGGCCGAACGCGAGCGCGATCGTCAGCGCCACGCCGGCGAGGACGATGCCCGCGAGCACGATCAGGATCGCGGTCGCGACGCCGAGCTGCGAGAGCGCAGTGATGGCGGCGACGGAGAGGACGGTGATCTGCGCGGTGGCGCCGAGCGGTCCGCGCAGGCCCATCTGGTAGGCCATGCGGTCGACGCGCTCGCGCAGGAGGCCGGCGAGCGTGACGCCGGCGAACAGGATCGCGATCGCGGTGAGCAGCTGAGGAAGGAACAGCAGCGCGCGGTTGAGCGCGTCGTCGAGGCTCTGCAGACCGAGGCTCGAGATCGCGGCGATGACGACGGCGATCGTCGCGAGCAGCCGCAGCAGGCCGACGAGAAAGCCGGTCAGGGAGCGGTCGAAGCCGAGCCGGGCCAGCGGCTCGTGGACGCCGAGCCGCTCGGCGGCGCGGTCCAGGCCCGCACGCCCGAGCGCGTTGCGCAGCAGCCGTGCGAGCAGCGCGATCGCGAGCAGGCCGACGAGCAGGATCGCCAGCGCCGCGCCCAGGCGCGGCAGGAACTCGCCGACCTGGTCCCCGGCGCGGTCGAGGACCGTCGCGAAGACTGTCATCTCGTTCTCCTCTGGTTCGATCCGCCGAGCGCGCCGCGCAGGCCGCCGGCCACGACAGCGGACAGCTCGGTGACGGCCCGGAGGGTTCCGCGCACCGCGAGCTGCCAGCGGGCGGTGCGCATGACACGCTCCTCCAGGCGAGCGGGCGGCTCCGGCGGCGGCGCTCGGCGGACATCGCCGAACAGGTCGTGGACGCGGCGCTCGTCAGGGCTCTCGTCGTCGGTCATGAGGGCAGCTCCCAGTCATAAGTGTTGGACCGCAGCATCTCGATCATCAGCGAGCGCGCGCGGTGCAGCCGTGTCTTCACCGTGCCCACAGGTCTGTCGAGAATTCCCGCGATCTCCTCATACGACAACTCCTCCAGATCGCGCATGACGATCACGGCGCGATAGTCGGCACGCAGCAGCGAGATCTTGTGCAGCAGCCGCTCGGCCCGTTCGCTGCTCTCCAACTGCTGGGCGGGGGTGCGCGGAATGCCGGGAGCGTCTCCCCGCGGCTCGGGCGGCTCGGCGTACGGGACCGTCCGGCGTCGCGCCAGCGTGTTGAGCGCGGTGTTGTACGCGATCCGCAGCAGCCAGGTCCGAAACGACGCGTCACCGCGGAAGCCGGCCAGCGAGTGGAAGGCACGCAGGAACGTGTCCTGTGTCACGTCCTCGGCGTCGTCGGCTCCGACCAGACGCGTCGCGACGCGATGGACCGGCCGCCGATACTCGGCCACGAGCCGCTCGAACGCGTCGAGGTCACCCCGCTGTGCCAGACGCACCAGCCGCTGTGTGTCCTCGGCCACGATCGCAGCCTAGCCAAGCGGTCGGCGCGTCCACTCCACGATGCGGCCGTTCAAGATCCGCGAAACCTGATCCAGTGCTCGTCTGTCGATTGGCTGTCAGAAGCAGTGCGACAGAAAGAGCGGTTCGCGATGGAATGCATCTCTGCCAGCGGCGGTCTCGGCGATCTCCCCGACACGGCGCGGGGCTCCGGCCTCAGCTTGCGCCTGGCGCGCCTGGCGCGCTCGGCGGTGAGCGACGAGTGGGCCGTCCAGTACCTGCTGGACGGCGGCGGGCGATGGAAGACGACCGCCGACGGCGAGACCGTCGCGGGCGTGTGCATGGCCGCGCAGGGCGACGGTCGCTTCGAGATCGTCGTCCACGTCGCCGTGGTCGTCGTCCCGATCGGTCGTCTCGTCGCTCGCCTGCGACGGTCGGTTCTCCAGGCGGCGGCACGCGAGGGCCTCGCCGACGAGATCGCGGCGGTCGTCTTCTCGTTCGACCACTTCGTCACACCCGAGACCCGGAAGAGGACGCGATGAGCGCCGTCAGCGACGAGGCCGATCGGCTGCGCGTCGAGTGCCGCGCGCTGCGACGGCTGCTCGCGCTCTCCCATGCCGCGGCGCAGAGCGCGACGCCTGAGGAGGTCGCCCGCCGGATCGCCGACGCGATCCCCGAGATCGTGGGCGTGCGACGCGGTGCGCTGACCCTCGCCAGCCCCGGAACGCTGCAACCTGCCGAGACCGCCGCCAGCGGTTTCGCCCCCGCCGACGTCGAGCGGCTGTTCCAGATCCTCGGCAGCCAACAGGTCGACCATGCCGTGACGGTAATCGAGTCCGACGCCATGACGCTCGGGTGGCTGACCGTCGACGTCGACGAGGACGCCGACGACGACGAGCGCGCGGCGATCGACGCCCGCCTCCAGCGGCTGGCGCACAGCACCGCACCCGCGATCCTGAGCGTCCGGCGACTGGAGCAGATGCGCCACCGCGCCCTGCACGACACCCTCACCGGCCTGGCCAACAGCACGATGCTGCTCGAGCAGCTCGAACAGGCGATCGCGCGCGCACGCCGCGCCGGCAGGCCGGTCGCCCTGCTCCACGTCGATCTCGACGACTTCGAGCAGGTCAACGAAACCTACGGTCGCGCGGTCGGCGACGAACTGCTGTGCGCGGTCGCACGCTGCCTCCAGGCCAACGTGCGCGACGGCGACGTCGTCGCCCGCATCGGCAGCGACGAGTTCGGCGTCGTCATCGAGAGCGCCGCCGACATCGGCGCGGCGGCAGCCAGCGACCGCCTGCTGCAGGCGCTCAACGACGGCCTCGACGTGCTGCGCCTTCCGCACAGCCGCATCCGCCTCGCCGTGTCCGCCAGCATCGGCATCGCCCTCACCACCCCCGACACCGGCGCGCGCCAGCTGCTGCGCCAAGCCGACCGCGCGCTCCACGCCGCCAAGCACCGAC
>NZ_JAUTDN010000009.1 GCF_030646155.1 Conexibacter sp. CPCC 205762 | reverse complement strand
TCCCGACCAGCTCGTCGCGGCCGCGCACGCCGCCGGCCGGCCCGCCGCAGAGCGCACGACGCTCTACAGCATCCGCAGGCCGCATCCGTTGCAGTCGGTCTTGGAGACGACGGCATGAGCGTTGTCGGGGAAGCAACGCGCGGCGACCTGCTCGACGTCGCGCTCGCGTTGGGGCGGTCATCGCTCGTCGTCGGCTCGCTCGGCAACGTCAGCGTCCGCCACGGCGATGGCCTGCACATCACGCCGTCAACGTTGCCCTACGAGTTGATGCTCGAGCAGGACATGGTGACCCTCAACGGCGACGGCTCGCCGCGTGAGGGCGGCCTCCCGCCCTCACGCGAGACCCCTCTGCATCGCGCGATCTACGCAGCTCGACCTGACGTCGGCGCGATCGTGCACACGCACAGTCCGCACGCCGTCGCGTGGAGCTTCCTGGGCGTGCCGCTCGTCCCCCAGCTCGAGGAACTCGACTACTACGGCATCGGAACTATCGGGGTCTCGCGACCTGCACCGGTCGGCAGCAACGCGCTGGGCGAGGCAGCGGCCACGGCGCTCGGCGATGGCGGCGCCGTCCTTCTCGGACGCCACGGGGTTGTGACGGTCGCGGACGACCCACGTCGGGCCTTTACGCTCGCCGAGGTGGTCGAGCACTACGCCGAGGTCGCTTGGCTTCTGCGTTTGGACGAAGGGCTTCTTCGGCCCACGTGGCCTGGATGAGAGCGCGCCAGTCGGCCTAGAAAACGACTTGCACTGAAGCCGTCGATCGCGCGGCTTCGCCGCAGCGGCGGTGGCTGCGGCTAGCTGATCGGGCACCGTGGGACGATGCGCTCCCCCACCTCCGACGGCACTCGAAGGCGGCTTCAGCCGTGCTGAGGGGTGCTTGGCAGTCGGAGCGGCTTCTGGCCTGCTTCACGCTCAGCGTGAAGCGCGATCGCTTCGCGGGTCGCTTCAAGCTGCTGCGGCGCGATCACGGTCGGCAAGCTCGCCAACCACCCTGGCAGCTGATCGTCACCTACGACCGTGTAGCAGAGGCCGCCGATCTGGCAAGCGTTTGGCGTGTCGTTCGAGCCCAGCGTTGTGACGACGCGCGTGACGGCGCCGGAGTCGATGCCGAGCCGCTTGGCAAGCGCGTTCGCCTGCCGGTCAGCGTAGATCGCTCGCGCGTGCTTCGGCACGGGGCCTCCCGCTGCGACCACGGCCATGCCACCGGGCCCGAGAAGACCGAAGTGGACGACGACATCGTCGGCGACAGCGACCTCGCGCAGAACTATCCAGCCCGCCATCTCGACCGCCCCGCGGTGACGCTCCAGCGCCCGCTGCGCGAGCGACGGCGGCTCAGGCGACGTTGACGCGTCAGCGTCGGCGAGCGCCGCGAAGGCGTCGTCAACCGTCGCCGGGTCGAACCGCAGCGACGCTTTCGGCCCGCGGCCAAGTCGGATCGCGCCGAGCTGGTCGGCATGCGTGTAGACCCACGTCGGGTGGACGCCGTAGATCCTGGCGACGTCGCTGACTCTCAGCTTGCGGCGCGAGAGGTCCAGCACACGGTGCGCGACGGCGTCGACGAACTCGGGGCTGAAGGGCGGATTCTGCTGCACCCAACCCTGTCGGCGGAGGCGTCTGCAGCCACCCCCTCGGGTTGCGAGTACCGATATCTCGAACGGCGATCTGGTCACGCGATAGCCGAAAACCGGCCCGGCGTGACCACAAAGGCGCCGGCCCCCTCGCTTCGACTGAAGCGAGGAAACCGGCGATTTGCGGCGGAACATAGGGATGGCGACTCCCAGACTCGAACTGGGGACACCACGATTTTCAGTCGTGTGCTCTACCAACTGAGCTAAGTGGCCTACAGCTGGAGATACTACCGAAACCGCTGTCCGTCCGCGTCCCGAAATCGCCATGATCGGAAGCATTTACAGGGGGGAATGATACCGGACCGCTCGGGCGGTTCGACCGAGGTCAGACGGCAGGCGCCCGGGACGCGAGCCGAGTCGCCGAGAGCGCGGTATCCGATTTTCGTTGATCTTTTCGGAGCATCCTGGCGTGTTCGCTCATGAGTTTGCGAACTCGTGAGGAATCGTCTGGCGGCGGTATACCGGGAGCCATTACTCGGCTCTGCGCCGTTCCAGCGCCAGGATTCGGGAACCGGCGCCAAGCGGGTGGACGCACCATCCTGTCGGCCGGCCCGAGCCGTTGGCTGCTCGCCTACCCCGGTCGAGCGCGCTCGGCAACGGCCCGTTTCGCGGGCTGCGTGTTGCGTGGTTCAGGCGGCGTTGGTCGCTGTGCTCGTGGCGACGGCTGGGGCGCCACGACGGGCGTTGCAGTCGGCGTGCGCCAACCGCAGATTCGCTTGCCTGTTGGTCCCGCCGAGCGAGCGCGGCCATACGTGGTCGCGAGACGGACGGCGTTTTCCGGGGGCCCAAGGATCGACGGGAAGCTGGCAGAGCCAGCAGATGCCTCTATCGCGCTGGAAGACGCGCCGCAGCTGCGCACTGAGATGGTCGAGTCCGGCGGGGCCCCGGGGTTCTCTCGACGATGGCAAGAGCGAAAGCTGGATCCTCGGTGGAAGGTCGCTGATCCGCGACAGGACTTGACAGGTCGGACACTTGATCAGGTACCTGCCTGCCCTGAACGGGCCGTCTGCGGGACTCGAGAGGCATCTCGGACATGTCCAGCGCGAGCGCTTTGCCACGCGCCGAGTCTCTCACGCCGATCGGACCGCCGCACGGGAGACTGCCGAGGCTCGTCCCCGCGGCGCGCCGCGGGGACGAGCCCTCCTCACTGGTTCTGGACGCTGCTGGCTGATCGGTCTGGACACCTGTCGTGGCCGATGTCTCTGTCCCCGGCCAGGACTGCGGCAGCCGGGGACAGGACCTGTCGAGCGCGCTACACGCCTTGGTCGAATCGTCTGCTCGCGGCGTCGAGCATCTCGCCACCGCCCATCGTCCGAATCGACTCTGCGACGCTTCTCTGGCTGCGACGCAATGCCTTCGCCTCGGTGTTGAGGGCAGCGGCCTGGGCGTCGAGATCACGTACGCGTGCCTCGACAGCCAGGTAGCCGTCTACGAGGCTCTTGCAGGCTCGTCTGACTGCGGGATCCAGCATGCGGTGCTCCCTTCTTGAGGTTTTTGTGTCGGCGAAGGCCGACAGCGGACCGTCAGCACATTGAGCGCGGCAGGAGAGGAAGCGAGGAATTCGAGCTTCGAGTCGGCCTGGCGGCAGCATCGGACCGGTCTTAGGTGGTCTGCGGCCGGCCGTCGCAGCGACCTACACCGAGCGGTGCGCACGGCGAGACTGCTCAACAGATGTTGAGTTCGTGTCGCTGATGGTCCAGTTGCCGGCGGGCAACGCCGATGAGGCTTAGAGCTGACGGTCGCGACGGAGGCGAAGGTGGCGAATCTGAGGAGAGCCGGCAACTGGGGGGGTACAAACGTGCCGCTTGTTCCGACATTCCCCATGATCGCTTTCGCCCGTGGCCGTTCGTCTGCGCGTCGTCTGCCGCCCTTGACCCAGAGTCCGTTGACGGCGGACGCCCGCCGTGTCGTCGGCGCTCGCGTGCGCGTGCACGGCGAGACTCCATGAGCTCGCTGCGCGCGCCACGCGAGGCTGTCGGCCGGACGAGATCGGACCAGCTGCTTGACGCGCACTACACCTCGGCGCGGGTGTCGGTGCTGCGGAAGGCACGAGCAGACCTCCGCGCGGCGAACCATTTCGTGACCGACGTCGATCTCGATGCGGCCTACAACGGCGCGTGGCTTGATCTCGTGGCCCTGGTGGATGCTGGCGGTGAAATCGACAATGCCGCGGGATGGCTGGTGATCGCGACCAAGCGGCGGGCGATCGACGCGCGGCGCAGCGACCACGCGTCGAGAGAGATGCCGCTGACTGCTGCACGCCAGCTGGTCGTCGCCGGTGACGAGATGCTTGAGCAGGTCAGCCGCACCGATGCGATTCGGGCTGCGGCTGCAGTCGCCCGCCACAAGTTCTCCGAGCGCGACGGCAGGGTCGTAGCGCTTCTCCTGACCGGGCACACGCGGCCTGAGATCAGCGCGAAGTCCGGGCTGCCGCTCAAACGGCTCCACAAGCTTCTCGACGGTCACAAGGGGCGTCGCGGTCTGCTCGACCAGCTCGATGCGTACGTCGCTGCGATCGCTGACGGCGCTTGGTGCGAGGCAAACGGGTCGCTGATTCGCGCCTACACCCTGAGAATTCTCGCGCCGGAGTCGCCGAAGATCGCCGAGGCTCAGGAGCATCTGAGAACGTGCGCCGCCTGCCGCGCCTACAGCCTCGAGTACGGCCGCGCGCAGGAGCAGCTTGGTGCCGCCTTGGTCCCGATTTGGGGCGGAGCTGGCGCAGAGATTGACGCGCGAGTCGGCGCGCTTCACCACATTGGTGCTGCGTTGCGTTCGATCGGGGAGAGCGCGCGGATGCTGCTTGGGATCGGCGGTTCCGACGGCGCAGCTGCCGCGGGTGGTGGCGGGGTGCTCGCCTTCGGTGGCATGACTGCCGGCAGAGCGATCACCGCTGGCTGCCTTACGGTGGTGAGCGTCGGGTGCGTGGCGGCAGCGACGGGAGTCCTTCCAAGCGCCGCGGACGACAGCGGCACCAGACGACCGTCGGCTGCTGTCAACCGCAGAGCGGCGGAGAGAGCGTCGTCAACCCCGCAGTCGATCGATCCGATCCTCGCTGGGAGCGCGTCCCGGGCGCTGTTGCCGAGCGCGCCAACCACCGGACCGTTCTCACCGAGCACCCTGGCGCGCGATCGCAACCGTTCCGCATCGAAGCCTCGCGGGAATTCGCGGCCGTCGCGGCTGGAGCCACCCGGCGAGTTCGCGTTCGAGACGGGCCCAACGAGCGAGGTAGGGAGTAGGTCGAGACGCAGGCCGGCTTCACGGTCTCGCGACATCGGCATCGAGAACACGACCGCATCTCCGGCGTCCCCTCGTGGCGCCGCTGCGACACGACCCGACGCCGCCGAGACGGCCGCGGCGTCGTCGAGCGGCGGGGAATCCTCGGGCTCGGGATCAGGATCCGGCACAGAAGCGGGCAGCGACTCCGCGACCGGGCCGGCTCCTACGACGTCCACGTCGGCGCCGCAGCACGAAGCGTTTGGGATCGAACGCTAGCTCGGCTCACACAGCACGCGCGGTGTCTGCCGAGCTGAGCCTCGATTGGGTTGGTGGGCTGCGCGGAAACGCGCTTCCCGCGCCGGGACGGGCGCGTGAGAAAAGGGGGGTACAGACACACGGTTCGACTCGATACAGGGCAAGAGATCACGATCGGAGACCTGCATGCGGAGTCGCAAACTTGCTGGCCGCGGGCATGAGTCCCGCCAGACCAGAGACGATGATTGGTCCTTCGGACACCCTGATCACCAGGCCCGGGTGTGGCTCCGGGCCTTCCTCCCGTCTGGCTATCTCTGCGCGCGCGACATGCGAGTCGCGGCGCTGCGGTTGACCGGGCACGCGCGAACCGAGATTCGTGCGTGGACCGGCCTCTCAAGCAAGCGGCTCCGCAGGATTCTCGACGGTCGCAACGGCCGGGGTGGCTTGATCGGCTGCCTCGAAAGGGTGGTTGGCCCGCTGCCTGACGGTTGCTGGTGTGAGCCGAGTGGTCCGCTGATGCACGCCTACAGCTAGAGGATGCTCTCGCCGGATTCGCCGACGTTCGCTGAGGCGCAACACCACCTGGGGAACTGCGCGACTTGCCGTACCTACGCCGTCGGTTACGACCGCATGCAAGCCGACTTTGGTCGCGCTCTTCGCCCAGCACTTGATAGACGAGGCTGTGCAGAAGCGGCGTCGGACCAGCCGCGTGATAACGGGCGGAAAGCGCCTGCCTCGCCACTTGTGGCGACGGCCTCCGGCGGACGCCTGACCCTCGACGGTAGGCCAAACGCTGGTCTCTGCGCCCCTGGCTTCGACGCGTTAGCGCCACCGGCACGGGCGCAGGGCAGAAGTGCCCGGCGCGCATCAGCCCCCGAGAAGGGGGGGTACATACGCCGTCCTCGTTCCGACATTCACCAGTCCCGAACTCGAGGTCTGAATGTCGATTCGTACAAATATCGGACGGACGATCGCCTGCCTCACGCGGCACGAGCCCGAGGCTGCGCGGGTGGTTGCCGAGCTTCCGCGAAACGGAGGCGACTGATGCTTCGCTCCAAGCGCGCGGCGGAGGAAGACATCTTCGACGAGCACGGCGACGAGCCCGAGCTCGACACGCCGCCAACCGCGGGGACCGCGCCTGAGGCCGACGCTGAAGCCGAGCAGACCGCTCCGGGCGCGTCGGCCCGCGAGAGCGATAGCGGCTCTAGCACCTTTGGCGCTGCCATCGCCTCCGGGGTCGGGCGTCTGCGTTCGCGGCTGGACACTGGGGCGAGCACAGACGCTGGCGCCAACACGAGCGCGGCCGGTCCCGCGGCAACGGCACCCGCATCGCGCAGGTCGCATGCCCTGGCGATCGCGGTGGCGGTTGCGCTGGCGAGCGCCGCGCTGGGGGCCTTCGTAGCGCTTCGCGTCGCCGGACAGACGGTGCCGCACGCTGGCGCTCAGATCGCCCAGCCCGCGGGCACCGTCACCCCGCGCCAAGACCGGCCAGCCGCTGAACGCCGCCAACTGCTGGCGCGCGATTCAGCACCTGCGAGACGCGCCCGCCGACGGACGCGCAGACCTCCGCGACCGGCTCGTCGCCCGACGCCGCGACCGCATCGAGCGCGAGCGACGCCGGCGACTGCGTCGGCGGCCCCCGCGTCGCCGTCAGGCACTGCTCCGGCGGCCCGAGGTGCATGGCAAAGCGGCTGGTCGTCAGGCTCGGCGTCCGCGCCTGGGGCCGCCAACCACGAGTTCTCGATCGAGCGATGAGCGCCGCGGTGAAGTTCCGTAAGCGCAGCGTGCGATCGCTCCGTGCAGAGAGCGGCCACGCGCGCTGGGTTCTGACGGTCGTCGCCGCTGTCGGGATCGCGTCGACCGTGCGGCACGCGATCGCGCCGCCGGTGCCCGACGTTCCGGCGCCGCCCAGAGCGCAGCGGATCGATGCGGGCACGCGCGCCTTCGCCGAGCGGTTCGCTGCCGCATACCTGACGTGGGAGGCGCGGGACCCGAGCCTTCATCAGCGCGCGCTCGCGCCGTTCCTTGCGGCTGACGAAGACCCCGACGCGGGGTTTCAGCCGCCCAACCGCGGCAGCCAGCGGGTCTCGGTCGCAAGCGTCGTCCAGGCCCGTCCGTCGGAGCTCGGCGGCGAGACCTTCACGGTCGCTGCGCAGACCGCGCTCACGCGCACGGTGTATCTCACCGTCACCGTGCGGCGCGTCGCTGGCGGTGCCCTGCAGTTGGTCGGCGCTCCGGCGGTCGTCGGCGCGCCTGCGTCCACCGCGCCCCAGCTGAGTGACGTCGACGCGATGGACGCCGTCACCGAGAAGCCGGTGGTCGAGGTGGTCGAGCGTGCGCTGGACAACTACCTCGCCGGCGACGCAGACGCGCTGCGTGCCGACCTCGCACCCACCGCAGAGGTCGCGCTGCCGAGCCTTCGGCTTGAGCTGCGCGAGGTCTCGAGCGTCGCCTGGTCGCCGAGCCGCACGTCGGTCCACGCGGCTGTGGTCGCCAGCGACGAGCACGGCGGCGTCTACCAGCTCGCCTACGAGCTGGACGTCGACCTGTCCGCAAGCCGGCCGTTCGTCACGGCCATCCAGACCAACCCCAGACAGTAGGAGGACGAGACCGGATGTCTCCCACCCTGCCCCGCATCACCCCCAGCACCGACCAGCAACGACGCCTGTTCATCCCGTTGGTCATCTCGGCCGCCGCGGTGGCGTTGGCGGCCGCGGTCGCTCTGCTGGTCTTGGCCGCCGTCGGCGTCGAGGAGGCACAGGCGGCGGTGGCGAGCGGCACGAACGCCGCCGCGGCCGCGTCCAGAGGCGGCGGCGATCGAACGATCGTCGACGTCGTCGACAGAGGCTCGTCGATGATCAGAACGGTCCTGACGACGATCGCGCTCCTCGGCCTCGGCTGGGTGTGCATCTCGACGGGCTTTGACCGCAAGTTCGGGATCGCGATCCCTGCCGCGTTGATGTTGGTGCTCGGGCTCGTGTTCCTCGCGCCCGGCGGGACCGACATCTTGAAGAACACCGGCGACCTGCTGGCGATCGGCTGAACGGGCACGGACATGGCTCGCGAGATCGATCTCCGGGTCCCCGTGCGCTCTCACCGTTCCGACTTCGCGTTCGAGCGACGGATCTACGCGATCCCGCTCGACCGCGAAGGCGGCAGCAGAGCGTTGCGGCTGGGCCCCTCCGGCATCCCGATCCGTGGACTCGGCTACGCCGTGCTCGCGCTCGGCGTAGTGCTGGTCCTCAACTGGCTGCCGATCACTGCGCCGCTGCTGCGGCTGTTGCCGGCGCCGCTGGTGTTCATCGCGCTTCCGGCGATCACCGCGGCGGTGCTGACGCTGATCAGACCCGGCGGCCGCGTCTTCCACGTTGCCGCGCGGGCGTTGGCCAGCCACGCGCTGACCCCGAAGACGTTGCACGGGTTGCGTCGTCCCGGACGCGGACGCCGTCCGTGGCATCCGGGGCCGGTCGTGATGCTTGCCAGCGGCGCGGAGCACGACTGCCGCCGGCTGCGATTCACCGGGCCAGGACGCGTCTGGATCGGGCGCCCGCACGCGCAGCAGCTGCACCGCGGCGGGTCGCTGGGCAATCGACACGTCGACGCGACGCTGACGGAGCTGGCCAGCACGACGCCCACCGGCACAGGCCGGCACGTCACGCTGCGGCTCGGACGCACGCTCGAGGTCCGACCCGCGACTGGTCGGGGAGCGCGCTGATGGCTCCGATCGCGCCGCCGGTCTGTTTCACCTACGGCAATGTCGTCTTCGCGAGAGACCTCCGCGATGCATGGGCGTGCTTTCGCGTCGCGACGCAGACGTTCGACGGACTGACGCTCGAGCGCAAGGTCGGTCTCTTCCAGGCGTTGCGGTCGAGCTTCGTCGACCTCAGAGCCGACTTCCAGATCGTCCGCATGGGCACCGAGTGGGATCCGGAGGGGTGGGGCGAGGAGGCGCTGGCGCTCGCGCATCCCGATCGCGTCGCGCTGACCGAGCGGCGCGTGGAGGAGACGATCGAGGAGATCGGCGCGTCGATCGGCCGCTCGGTCAGCGTCGTCTTCATCGCCGTCCGTCTCGCCGAGCCCGCCCAGGACCTTGGCGCGCAGCTCTCGACGGTGTTCGAGAGACCTGCGCGCGCCTGGGTCGGCGAGATCAAGCGCGGCTTTCAGATGCGCGACCGGCGGTTGCTGCGCGCCAGCGCACTGGAACAGCTGCGCGCCAAGGCCGACGCCGCCCAGGCGCACCTGTCCGACTTCCTTGACCGCGTGCGACCCGCGCGCAGCGCCGAGATCCAGTGGTGGATCCGTCGCCAGTTCACGCGCGGTCTGGGCGAGCCGATCGTGGACGGGTTCCACGAGCCGCAGGCGCTCGTCTTCGAGAGCAACGGCGAGGCGATCCTGCAGCCGCTTGAGGCCGACGTGATGCGCTGGACCGACAGCGTCGTGGAGCCCGGCACGCTGGGGTTGACGATCGAGTCCGAGCTGGGCATCAGTCACCAGGCCAGCCTCGTCCTCGGCGCGCTGCCCGAGCTTGCCTTCTTCCCCTCGCCGCGGCTGCAGGTGATGTTCTCGCCGGTCGAGGCGCTGCCGTTCGCCGTCGACCTCTCGCTCAACTGTCGCTACATCCCCAACGGGCTGGCGATCAAGATGGTCAGACGCCGCATCCAGGACGCGGACGAGATCGTCCGCGCCGAGGACCAGGGCGACCAAGGCGCCAGCGACCAGGCGCTGGACCGCCGCGAGTCCGTCCGCGAGCTGCTGCGCTCGTTGCAGTCCGGCGATCAACCGCCGCTGCTGATGGGCAGCCTCGCGATCGCACTCGGCGCCAGCAGCAGCAGAGTGCTCGAGCAGAAGGTCGCGCACGCGCGCCGCCAGTGGGGGCCGGAGATCAAGCTTCACCGGCCGCTGGGCGACCAGCTCAGCGTCTTCATGCAGCAGTTCCCCGGTCAGCCGCCGCGCGCGATCGGCTACGACGCGCCACTGACCTGCGAGCAGGTCGCCGCGATGCTGCCGACGGCAACCCACACCGTCGGCCCCCGGCGCGGATTCCTGCGCGGCTGGACGCTGACCGGCACGCGCCAGCCGGTCCGATGCAACGTCGCGGAGGGCTCGCAGAGCAACAGCCCGACCGGGATCCTGCTCACCGGTTCGCCGGGCCGCGGCAAGACGCAGCTGGTCCAGGAGATCAAGGCCGAGGTGTTCGAGCGCGGCGGCCGGACGATCTCGATCGACGCCAAGGGCGATCACCGCTTCCACGAGCTGGCCGAGGTCCGCGATCACGCCGAGACGATCGACGTCACCAGACCGAGCTTCGCCGGCCTGATCGACCCGCTGCTGGTCGCGCCCGAGGAGTTGCGCAGCGACCTGACCATCTCCTGGCTGACGCAGCTGCTGCCGCGCAATGCGCCCGCTGAGTGGCAGACCGCCGTCCACAAGGCGGTCGCGGCGGCGATCAGAGCTCACCAGCACCCAACGTGCGGGCATGTCGTGCGCGCGCTCAAGAGCGGCGACGCGCAGGAGCGCAAAGTCGGCGACGCGCTGGAGGTCTTCGCCTCCCACGGCCTGACCCGACCCGGGTTCGCCGACCCCGACAGGCTGCCGCCGCGGGTCGGGGAGGCGCCGGTGATCTACATCCCGATCCGCCACCTGCCCGGCTCAAGCGCCGACACGCCGCGCGATGACCGCACGCGCGACGAGATCATCGGCGACGCGCTGCTGCAGCAGCTCGCCGCATTCGCCGTCCACCAGTTCTCCGCCCACCCCGCGGTCCTGAACCTGCTCGACGTCGATGAGGCCCACCGGCTGTTGGACTCCAGCATCGGCCGCCGCCTCGCCGCGACCTCGAAACGGATGGGCCGCTCGGAGGGCTGGGTCGGTGCCTTCTCCGCGCAGAACACGACCGACCACATGGTCGATGACGACTCCGCCGGCAACCTGATCGGCGAGATCTACGCCTTCGGCGTCAAGACCGAGACCGAGGCGCGCCAGGCGCTCAAAGCGCTCGGCCGCGACCCCGACGACCAGCTCGACATCCAGCTGTTGATCGCGTTCGGCGAGGAGGGCAACGAGGGCCGCGCGCTCTACCGCGACCACCGGGGCCGCAGCGAGGCGATCCAGGTCTGGATCCGGCCCTCGTCGCTGACGCGCACCGACACCAACCCAACGCGACGAGAAGCCGCAGCACAGGCCCGCGCCGCCGCCGCGTAGTCCGATGCGCCGCCAGCACCGTCCCCATCTCCTGGTCCTGCTCACCGTCCTGAGCAGCGCGATCGTCGGCGTCGCGGCTGTCGCGCTGCCGTCGTCAGCGGCGGCCAAGGCGACGCAGACCCGCGACGGCGGCGACAGCCAGAACGTCGTCGGGGGGATCGGCGGCGACCCGCTGCGACGCAACGGCCTCATCAGCCCGTTCTGCCGCGGCAGCAGCCCGCTGACGGCGCGCCAGGCGGCGAACTGCAGAGCGTCGGGCTCGCCGGCCTCGCCGGCGCCGATCGGCAACTACCAGTTCGACGTTCACATCAACACCTCGCTGGTCGGGCTCGGCGCCGCCGATGCAGCGATGGTGCTGCAGAACATCATCATCCAACCGATCTGGATCCTCCTGCTCTGGCTCACCCAGGGCGTGACCGTCGTGCTTGGCTGGTGCTTCAAGCTCAACCTCTTTGACCGCGCGACGATGGGACCCGTCGCCGAGGCGCTCAACGACGCGCGTCGCCTCTTCACACGACCGTGGCTGCAGCTGACGCTGCTGCTCTCGGTCGCGCCGCTGCTCTACCACGCGGTTCTGCGCCGACGCGCCGGCCAGGGCCTCACTCAACTGGTACTGACCATCTTGATGCTGGCGTTCGGCTTCTGGGTCATCGCCAGCCCATTCGCGTCGGTCGGGCTGATGGCCGACGGCGTACAGAAGTCGAGCCTTGCGACCGTCAGCGCGTTCTCTACCGGGCGCGTCAGTAACCCGGAGATCGACTTCAACCGGGCGATGGAGCGGTTGTTCGAAACAGCCGTCAAGAAGCCCTACGCCTACCTCGAGTTCGGCGACGTCTCCTGGGGCACCGACCCAGAGCGCCGCGACAGACGCCTCTTCTCCCAAGAGAGCATCGAAGGCGCCGTGGCAGCCAACCTCGGCTCAACGTTCAGCGATCTCTGCTCGGGCAACGTCCTGCAATGCGCCAACTCGCTCAAGGACGACGACTTCGTCGCCCAGATGAAGGCGTCGATGGCCGGGCAAATCGCGCAGGCGCGCACCGCACAGACCAACGCTGACCTGTTCCTCGTCTTCCCCGCCAACGGCAAAGCACGCAACTCGATCAACGACGACGACTCGCTGTTCAAGACACTCTGCCAGCCCAAGGGCGACGACAAGGACTGCAGTGGCCCCACCCGCCACGAAGCGAACTTCCGCAAGCAAGGCCAGACCTTCTCGCGGCTGGCCGGACTCGCACTGATCGCGTTCGGCTTGGCCGGCTTGCTGATGCTCTTGGGCTACATCGCGCTCCGCCTGCTGCGCGCGGCGCTCTTCGCCCTCTTCTACCTGCTGTGCACTCCGGTCGCAGTCGTGCTCGCCCCGCTCGGCCCGGCGGGCCAAAGACACTTCCGCACCTGGGCGATCCGGCTCTTTGGATCGATCATCACCAAGCTGATCTTCTCGGTCTTTCTCGGGATCGTGTTCCTCGTCGTGCGCGTCCTCTCCGAGATGGGCGAGCTCGGCTTCTGGACCCAGTGGTTCCTGATCGGCGCGTTCTACTGGATGTGCTGGGTGCACCGCGAAGAGCTGCTCTCGTTCCTGCAAATCGGGCATGAGGAGATGGGCCGCCGCAGTGCCTCCGCCCTCGGCGAGCTGTTCGCCGCCCGCATGGCCGTTCGCTCGGTGAGCAACGTCGCCCGCAGCGGCGTCCGCACCGTAGGCGCCGCTGCCAGCGGCGCACGGCGGACCGCCACCCGCGCCGCCGACATCGCGCACAACCGCCGCGCCGAGCGCACGCTCGCCGCCGGCGAGCAGGCGCACGCAACCGCCGCCGCGACCTCGGAGGCCGCAAGAGTCGACCGCGCAGAGCAGACCGACCGCTCGATGCGCAACGAGCTCGCCGCGCACCGCAAGAACGCCGCCCCGGTGACCCGCCGTCGCAGACTCAGCGAACGGCTCGCCCAACGGCAAGCGGAGGCGATGGAGCGCGGCGACCGTGAGGGCGCTGAACGCCTGAGCAGATGGCACGCGCGCGCCGAGCAGAGCCTCGCAACGAGACGGCTCGCGAGACCGCTGCGCGCGGCCAGCGACGACATCGTCCAGGCCGCCGATCAGCGGATGGCGCAGACCGGGTCGCCGCTTCACGCGCGCGAGCGCGAGGACCGCAGCCGCTGGCTCGATCAGCAAGCCGAAACACCAGCGCGTGCCGGCACCGCCGCCGAGATCGCCAACGGCACCGCGCGCGACTACCGGCGCCTTGCCCGCCTCGCCGATCCTGCGATGAGCGAGAGACGGTACGACGCGCTGGCGCCCGCGCAACGCACCCGCCTCCATCGCGCCGTCGACGCGGAACTCACACGGCGCCAAGCCGGCGCCGCGCTGCTGGCCGCCGGCAGAGCACCGACACCGGACCTTGTGCAGAAGTTCGCCGCTGCCGAGCAGACGGCCAGAGGCGGACCGGGTACCCCGTCCGCCGCCGGCCAGGCCGACGGCCGCGCGCGCGAGCAGATGCAGCGCGAGCGAATCCGACGCCAGTTCGGCGCGATCGACCGCGAGATGCAGGAGCGCTGGCGCGACCGGCACGTCTCACGCCGCCGCGCACGCGACCGCCGCCCAGCCCGACCGCGCTGAACCAATGGCACCTCGCCACACACGATCCTCCCCCGAGGCACGAGCTGGACGCGCGCTCCTGCGCGCCGGAGTGCGTGCCGGCAAGACGGCGCTCTGGATCAAGCTCACGCCGTTCCTGCTGGTCGCCGGCTTGATCACCTTGCTGGCGCTCCTGACGCTTGCGCTGGCCAAGACCAAGAACACCGCCGCCGCAGCGGCGCTGTGCGACCCGACCTATCTGGCTCAGCAAGGCGAGATGCCCGGAGGCGGCGTCGGCCAGTCCGCCCTCGCACGCCGCGAGGTCCCGCAAAGACTCGTGCCGATCTACCTCGCGGCCGCGACCAGATACCGGCTCGGCCCCGACGGCTGGTCGGTGCTCGCCTCGATCAACAAGATCGAGACGTCGTTTGGCACCAACGTCTCCACCAGCAGCGCCGGCGCGGTCGGCTGGATGCAGTTCATGCCCGGCACCTGGGACTCCTACGGCGTCGACGCCAACGGCGACGGCGAGAGAGACCCATACGAGCCGCGCGACGCCATCCACGCCGCCGCCAACTACCTGCGCGCCAGCGGCGCACCCGCCGACTGGCGCAAAGCGGTCTTCGCCTACAACCACGCCGACTGGTACGTCAACGACGTCCTGCAGACCGCCGCCAGCTACCGCGGGCCCCCAAGCAGCGTCCAGGTTGCCGACGGCACGAGCACGACCACGGGAAGACGCGCGACCGCGCCGCCGCCGGCGAACCCCGCCGCGATCCAGGTCGGTGCGTCCTACTCCGGCTTCGCATCCGTCTACGGCAACGACCCGGCGGCAGGCGTCATCGACGCCGGCGACAACAACATCCCGAGACTCGAAGGGGCGACCAACGACGTCCCGGGGATCGCGATCTTCAACGACCAGACGCTCGGCGGCTGGTGGAGCGTCGAGGCCCCCGACGGCACCGTCGCGATCCTCCAACAGACCGACTACGGACCTTCCGCCAGCGGTCGAGACGGCGTCCGCCGAACCGTCGATGTCAACGCGGTCGCCGCACGCGTCGTCTTCAGACTCGCCGGCGACGACCGGTTCCCCACCGACCAGGGTGTCTGGACCGTCGTCTACATGGGCAAGCAGCGCCCGGCCGGCGCGATCGGCGCCGACAACGCCCAGCCAGACCGCGACCAGGAGCCGCCGACGTTCTGCGTGTGCCCGGCACCCATCCGCGCAGCAGCTCCCGGCGACGTCGCGGACGGTGGGATACCGAACGCGAACGGCGGGGTCGGGTTCACGCCGGTTCCGGGCAAGGACTTCTCATCTGGCCGCGAGCCCGAGATCGCGCGGCGCGCTCACGCGCTCGGGCTGGAGCTTGGGCTGCGCTTGACCGGGATCAGCGGCCGCCGCGATCCCGCTCACAATCAGGCGGTCGGCGGCTCGCCAACCTCCCAGCACCTCACCGGGGAGGCCGCCGACATCGACGGCATCCAGGACGTGCCCGAAGCCACGCTCAACCGCTTCGGTCTGCACCGCCCGATACCCGGCGCCTGGCACTCACCGACCGACGGCCAGGTCCACGACGAACGCAACCACATCGTCCTCAACCCCGGCACCGAGAACCTCTCCACCGCCGAGGCGATCGCGGGCCAAACGGATCCCGACGCCGCCGTCGGTGACCCGTCAGAGGGCGAAGGGAGCGACCCGTGCCTCGACACCGCGTCCGCATCGACGGTCCCGGGGCAGCGGGCGCGGATCCTCCCGGACGGCACCGCCGCCGCTCCCGAGGACGCGCCGGCGAGCGTGAAGGCGATGATCGCCGCCGGCAACGAGCTGCTCAGAAGCCGGTACCGGTATGGCGGCGCGCACGGGACACCGCTCTCGAGACTTGACCCCGGCGGCTATGACTGCAGCTCGGCCGTCAGCTACGTGCTCTTCGGCGGCAAGGCGTTCCCCGAGGAGTTCGCGATGGACTCGACTGGCCTCATGAGCTACGGCGCCGACGGCGTCGGAAAGTGGGTGACGGTCCTTGCCCATTCCGGCCACGCCTTCGTCGAGATCGCCGGCATCCGCCTCGACACCAGCCGCGTCACCGACAGCGGACCACGCAGAGCGGAGTCCGGGCCGCGATGGCGCACACTCCGCAGCCACGCCGGCTTCACCGCCCGCCATCCAGAGGGCCTGTGACGGTGACCGCACGACACCGCCCGCAGCGACCGCGCGCAACAGCCGCGCGGGCAGCTGTGGCGCTCGCCCTCGTCATCGCAGCGATCGCGGTCCTGCTCGGCGCGCACTCCAACGTGCCGGGCGCTCCGAGCACCGGCGCCGCTCCGCGCCTCTACGATCTCCGCACCGGTCCGCCGCCTCCACCCGCACGAACCCACCCGGCGCCACGCGCGTCGATCGAATCGGCGCATCAGTTCGCGCGGGACTACCTCGAGACGCTCCTCGGCGCGCGATCTCCACGCCGCGTTCGCCACGCCACCGAACGCCTCAAGACCGACATCGCGCTCGCGGGCCTGCGCGCGCCCGCGGGCACGACCGCTCGCGACCTCCAGGTGCAGATCCGGGCGCGGCGCATTACCGCCGAGGTCGTCGGCGTGCGCGGGGTCGCGCACGCTGAGGGCTACGTCGCGCATCTCTCGTTCCTGATCACCAAATCCAGATCTGGGTGGGCGGTCGACACGCTCGCCGACCCAGACGACCCCGCCGGCTGACACGCCACGTCCTCGACCGTCTCAGGGAGGCCAAGAACCAATGCTGCGCTCGCTCTCCGCGCGCCTCGCCCTCGTGCTCGGCGCCGCCATCTTCCTGACCGTCATCCCCTGGGTCCTGGGCGGCGGCCTCGTCGAATCGCTGACCAGAAGAAGTGCGCAGCCGCGCGGACCCCATCTGCCGCGAATCCCCGACGAACTCACCCTCGGGCCACTTCACCTTGGCGGCCCGATCGGAGGACTGCTCGCGGCCCTCGTCGCCCTCGTGACGTGGCCGATCGCCGTCGCTTTGCGCGCCTTCAGCTGGGCGTGGGGCAACGTTCCGCTGTTTGCTCCCGCGGCCGTAGCGGCCGCCATCGCTTTCGCTGTGATGGTCGTCTCCCGCTGGCGCGCTCGGCGGGCTCGGAGATACGTGCGCCTGCGGATCACGCCCTTCCGCAGCGACGAGGCCTCGCCCGCCAGCGAGAAGACGCTGATGGAGGACATCCATCGGCAGGTTCTCGTGCGCTGGTGGCAACGGCTTCTCACCGGCCAACCAAGTGTTGCGCTGGAGATCATGTACCGCAAGAACGGCGCATCGAATGTGCGGGAGGCGGCTCTGACCGTGTCCTGCCTCGAGGCGCAGATCCCTGCCGTCCGCTCGGCGATCACCAGCTGCTACCCACACACGCGGGTCAGCCGCGAGACAGGGACGGTCACTGGCGGCGGCTACGTCCTGCGCCTGAAGAAACGCCACGACTTCATCCGGCGCATCAAGGTCGCGGCCCAGCGCGACCACGACGAGATCCCGACGATGGACCGCGTGCTCACCGCCCTGGGCGACGTCGGCGAGCCCGCGCTGGTGCAGCTGGCGCTGACGCCGACACCGGCATGGTTCGACTGGTACGCCGGCCGGAAGGCAAGACGGGCCGAGGACGAGGCCGCCGAAGGTGGAGCGTTCGCCGATCCGAGAACTCACAGACCGTCGCGCGCACAGGAGCGGCAGTTCGAAGGCGGCCTCGACATCCAGCATCACGGGCTGTTCTTCGCCGACATCCGCATCGTCAGCAGCGCGCGACCGGCCTGCGAGAACATCGCGGCCGCTCTGCGCGCCAGCGCTGCCGAGAACCGGCTGATCGAGCGAGGAACCAGCCTCCGCCACGGCCGACTGGACCTCTACCGCCAGCGCGTCGCGCGCGGCGAGGGCAACCCGCTTCCCTCATGGGAGAAAGGCGTCTTCTCCTCAAGCGAGATCGCCAGCCTCTGGCACTACCCCTCCTTGGCCTTCTCCAAGGTCCCACTGCACCGCTCCAACACGCCGAACATGCCAGCGCCCCCCGGGGCGTACCGGCCCAAGACCGGACGAGGCCTCTTCCACGACGAGCACGGTCCGATCTCCTTCCACGTCGAGACGCTGAGCCAGAACGTCAAGATCATCGGCGCCGTCGAGCAGGGCAAGACCTCGACGATCGTCTCCGGCATCGAAGAGGACCTCGCGCGCGGCGGCGAGAGCGTCATCCTCTTCGACCCCAAGGGCGACGCCGCCGAAACCGCGCTCACCAAGGTCCCGGCCGATCGCAGAGTCACCTACATCGACCTCGCGATGCCAATGGTCGGCTTCAACCCGATGTGGGTGCCCGGAGTCGCGGCCGACACCGTCGCCGACTACATCCTGGAGGCGATGCGCAACCTCTTCGACGAGGGCGACATCAAGGCCAGCTCCGACCGCTATTTGCGCAACGCGATCATCGCCGTCAAGCACTTCGAGGGCGAGAAAGCCACGCTGTGGCACGTCGCCAAGGTGCTGTCGGTCAGCGACCAAGGCACCCGCTATCGCCGCCAGCTCGGCGAGGAGCTCGCGCACCTGCCGGAGATCCAGGAGATCGTCGAGTTCTTCCGCAGCGAACTCCGCGCGCAGCTCAAGGACTCCACCCAGACGACCACCGCCAAGCTCGACGCCCCCGCCAACAAGCTCGCCCGCTTCCTCAACTCCGAGAGCATCAAACGTGTGCTCAGAGAGACCGGCGAGGTCCTCGACTTCGACCACCTGATCCGCAACGCCGACGTGCTGATCGTCAGAGGCGCACTCGGCCGAATGGGCGCAGGCAACACCGCCGTCGTCATGCAACTGCTGCACGGCATGCTCGACGCCGCGCTCTCCCGCCAGCAAGACGACCTCCTCGAAGACGCCCGCAAGCCCGTCAACTACACCGTCGACGAGGCATGGCTGGTGTTCAACAGACAGACCCCGAGAACGATGGCCCTGAAGCGCTCGGCGAAGCTGCGCACGCGCGCCGCCTGGCAGAACAACGCGCAGTGGACCGACCGCGATGTGCTCGCACAGTTCAACGGCCTCTTCGCGCACCACATCTGGTGCGCGACGCCATCAGCCGCTGACGCGCGCGAGGCGATCGACATCATGATGGCCGACTACACCGACTCGATCCGCGTCACCGACGCCCACTCCAGACTCCGCGTCACCCCGGACTACCTGCTCAACCTCCCGCGCTACGAGCAAGCCGTCTCCTCGGTGACCACCAGAGGTCGCCTCCAGCCCTACTTCGTCCGCACCAATCGGCACGAGATCGAACCGTCCGTCAACCGTGCCCACCTGCAACGGCAGTGGGATCGACAGACCCGACACGGAACGCTCGACGACTGGCTCCGGCTCGGAGGCAGAGAGGGCCCCGCCATCGAACCTGCGGCGGAAGCCGCGTCGCCACCCGTGGAAGCCGTCGTTAACGGCATCGCCGGGCAGCTGATGTTCCCCGGCGTCCAGCCGCCGGCGCCAGCCGACCCGGCCTCGACCACCAGCCGTTCGGCACCGAAGCGCGGACCGGGTACCCCGGCCGTCGATACGAGAACTGATCCATCCGACGACGAGACCGAACCCTCGACCGCCGTGGCCGCGCCGAGATCGACGCCCGAATCGATGCTCGAGCTCGCGGCGCTCGACATGATGGTGAGCATCAGACACGGCAGACCATCAACGCTGCCGAGAGCCATAGAGCAAGCGATCCTCGCCGGCTTGGCCGCGACCGACGACAGATCGATGACGATCTCGCAGGTGCGAAGCGGCTGGTTCGCGAAACGCAGCACCGCAGACGCCGTCAGAGCGCTCACCCCGATGGTCGACGCAGGATGGCTCAACCGCATCACCGTCGAAGCCGACGAGAGAAGAGTGGACGGCTACGTGCTGACCGCCGCCGGCGCCTCGGTGCTCAACGCGGCGACCGCTGCCGGCCGCGATCTGGACCCGACCGACCTTGAGATCTTGGCGTGGCTGGCGGAGATGCGCGTCGCGTTCTCGACGCAGATCGCCCGCCGCTGGTACCCAAAGGTCACGAGAGACACGCTCAACCGATACTTGCGAAAGCTGTTCGACGCCGGGCTCGTCTCCCGCTTCCAATTCACCTACGACAACGGCGGCGGATCACCGGCCTGCTACGTCGTCACGGACGCCGGCCTCGCCGCCGCCAAGACCACCTTCGGGCCACGCGGCACCTACCTCAACCCGAGAAGCCAGGCGGTCGCGCCCGACCTCAGAGACCCCGCCGGCCGCTCCCCACGCCACGACCTCCACGTCAGCGGCTGGATGCTCGCGCTCATCGACGCCTTCGACGGCCGCGTCACCAACGTCCGCGGACCCCAAAGCGCGCACCTGCCCGCACCACGACGTCGCGCGCGCAACGGCTGGATCCCTCTCGGACCCGACGACATCCACGTCCTCTCCGACGACGGCGCGTTCCTGCACTCCTTCAAGAGCACCGACGGCAACGGCAGACTCGTCGCCGCCGATAGCTTCCGCTCCATCACCCCAGACGCAGCCGCCGAACTCCAACTGCCAGGAAGCGGCAACCGTCGCCAAGAGCTGCTCGTCGAAGTCGACCTCACCGAGCGCCCGTCAAAGCAGCGCGGCAAGTTCGAGCGCTTCGACCATTTCCTCACCGGCTGGTGGACCGAACTCGACCGCTACCGCACCCACATGGGCCTGCCATTCGTCGTCTTCGTCGCTGTCAACCAGGAGCAGGTCCTGCAGTTCGTCGCCGCCGCGGACGAGGCGCTCATCGCACGACTGGCGGTGCCCGGAACGGCCGCATCGACATGGCGGTACCCGGCGCGCGACCGGATGCTGTTCGTCGCAGAGGCCGATATCCACGCCGGTAGTCTCGACGGGCTCCGCGTTCCCGCGCTCCCGATCGACGTGCGCGAGCAGCTCTCCGACGGCACCCGTGCCGGCATCGCGGCAGCGCGCGTCTGCAGACCGCGTTCGACGAACCTGAGACGGCTGTTGGAGGCGCACGCGGCGTGACGAACACCGGGATCCGGAGCGCGCATCCGACCTCCGCCAGCGGCGACAGCCGGGCTGCTGCGCAAAGTTCGCGCGCACCAGTTCGGTGGCCCATCTGCGTCGATGAACGTCCCTCCAACCGATCTCGCTGACGATCGCGCGCACGGCTCGCTGCTGCTCTGGCCGCGGGCGCAGGGCCCGAACCCGCCTCGGCATCGACCTCTCGTCTTAGGTCCCTGCCTGGCTTGAGGTTCGCACCGACGCGCCATGCGCCGCATTATAGGGCGCATTGCCATAGGTGGGCTGGCTGGCGCGTCCTCTGGCGGCGTATCGCCGACGCTAGACCTAGGAGGTTCGCCATCCATCGAGGCTTAGCGATGCAGCGGCTCTATCCGACTGATCTCGGCAGGCGACCGACGCTTCCGGCCGTCGGCGCTACCCGTCGTCGGACGTGCAGTGCTCGCATTCGTCTGCTTCGACCCAGCGCTCGACGGAAGGGTCTTCGCCCGGCTCAACCGGCTCCGTCGTCACCATGTTGTTGCAGTTCTCACACAGGACCTCGCGCCGCGCCACTTCAGGCGTCGCCTCGGCGGCTTTCGTCGCTGCGGGTCCCCTCTGCGAGACCTGAGGAGGGTCCAGGCCCTCGACGGCTGCTCTCCCACATTCCATGGCGAAGATTCCTAGCAGTTCGCACGGCGGGCAAGGGGGACAGCTGTCGGTTACTGCGGACGGAACCGTGAGGATGGGATGACGAGTGGTCTCGATGCCGCAGCGGAAAGGTCGGCTGCATACCAGAGCCGGACGCGCGCTCGTCGCACGCGGACGGTGCGTGGAAGCGTGAGGCGGACGAGGGCCGCGCCGGTTGTTCGGCGCGAGCGCTGGCGCCATCCGAACTCGTTGCTGCGCGATTCGACCACCACGGTCGTGTGGGCGCCGCGCGGGCGGTTCAAGAGCCTGATCGTGAGCCGCTGACCACGGCGCGCTACGACTGCTCGCGGACGCTGCCAGCGACCTTCGCTCGATCCGGACGGGACGGGGGGACGAGGCGGGGTCGAGCCAGGGACGGTCGTGCTGGGAGGTTGGGCCGCTGGCGGGTCCTGCGTGGGCGGTATCTGATCGGGCGGTGTCGCGGCCTCGACCTCCGCTGCTCGTCGCTCGCCCTCGAGCACGACGGACGACAGGCCGGCGGCGATGAATGCTGCGCGCGCATCGACTACGCCGCCGTGCGATGCCGCCGACTCGCGGACGAGCTGCTCGGCAGCATCAACGGAGAGCGTAGGTGCGTACGCGCGCAGCGCTGCCAGAACGGCTACGAGGCCCGCGGATCCGTAGGTCGTTCCGTCGGCCAACAGCGGCTCTCCGGAAGGCGAGGCGATCGCGACTCCGCATCCCGGGAACAGGACGTCGAGACCCTCGCCACGCGCGGAGAACGAGCACAAGGCGCCGGTCGCGGGCTCTGACGCGCCGACAGCGAACACTCCGTCCAGCGACGCCGGAGTCTCGACCCCAGCACCCGTATTGCCTGCGCTCGCGACGACGTGGATCCCGTTAACCCGCGCCGCGTCGATCGCGTCGAGCAACTGCGCGAGTTGAGCGGGCGTGGGGACGTCAGGACTGCCGAGCGAGAGGTTGACGGCGACGATGGGGAACGTGGTGCGCAGCGTCATGCAACGCCGAATTGCCAGGCGGTACGCGTCGAATGGGAATGTCGGTGCGGCTACACGCGTTCCGTTGATCGAGACCGCTTTCAGCTGTGGCCAGATGCCGACCGTGCCCCAGTCGTTGCGGGGCGCCGCTGCGACACCGAGGACCTTTGTGCCATGTTTGCGGGCGGGGTCGGTATCGCCCGTCGGCGCCTGACCGGGGACCACCGCCTCACTGTGCAGAAGCGCGCCTGCGGTGTCCGGGTTTGTGTCGATTCCTGTGTCGACAAAGCAGACGGCGGCCGGTGTCGGCGGAGGCGGGCTGTAGGCGAGGAACCGAGCGGTTGCACCCTCGCGTCCAGGCGTGGCGGGGGCGTGCTCAGCCGCCCCCGACGTTGCTGCTGGCCAACACGTCAGCAGCAGGACGAGGGCGCTCACGAGAAGCATGGTCCGGCGCAAGCGGGGTGTGCAAGGGACGGTCATCGAGTCCTCGTCGCGCTCGTGCTGATGGCTTTGAAGGCGGAGGTCGTCTTGCCGGACTGAACCGTCGCGGTCGACGGCGTCGTGATCGTGACGCTGCCGCGGCGGGTGCCTCTTCGCAGTGTGATCCGCAGGGTGGCTCGGCCGGCTCGCAACTGGGCTCGGCGGCGGATCGGCGGCAGTGATCTTGGGCTGGTCGCGCGAACCGTGATCGTGGCTCGGGCAGTGAGTCGCGATGTCGCGTTGAGTCGAAGTTCCAGGACGCCTTTGACGGCGCGAAGCCGCGTGATCCGCAAGTCGGCAGAGGCCTTCGTAGCTGGTCTTCTCGACGACGGTCGCTCGCCGCTGCCGTCCGGATCATCGTCTGGACCGTCGCCGGGTCTGTCCGGCGGCGCCTGCGTTGGAGTCGATGCAAAGGTGGCGCTGGTGGCGGGGCCGATGTTGCCGGCGGCGTCGGAGACGCGGACGGAGAACGTCCACTCCCCGGCACCGGGGACTGCCGCGATGACGCTGTTGTCGGCCGTCGTTCCGCTGACGCAAGCCGTGCTCTTGCAGAGCGTCCAGCGGCTGGTCGACAAGGGGCTGCCGCCGTCAGCCGGTGGGCCACTCCAGACGGCGTGGACGAGTGGCTGAGAAGGAGCGCCTGACAGGTCGAGCGTGAGGCCTGTTGGTGCGGCCGGCGGCGTCGTATCGAGGCGGAGCGTGGTCTCGGAGGCAGCTGCCGGTGAGGCGAGTCCGGCTGCGTTCTTGAGCCAGACGCGAACGGTGAAGATGCCGTCGTTCGGGAACGCGACCGTCGCGGTAGTCGTGCTCCCGACCAGGGTTGGTGCCGAGCATCCGCTGATGCCGCACCGCTGCAGGTAGGCGTCGTTGACCGGAGCACCGCTCGTCTCTGGCGGCGTCCAGAGGATGGTCGCGCTGGATCTGTTTTGCCAGTCGCTGCCGACGTCGCTTGTGAGCCCCATCGGTGGCGCGGGCGGGGTTGTGGTGTAGCGGATGACGGTCGTCGCCGCTCTCGTTTCGTCGGTGTTGCCGGCGGCGTCACCGAGCCAGACCGAGACGGTGAACGTGCCCTCGTGAGGGAGGTCGATCGAGGTTGAGTTGAGCGTGGCGGCCGCTCTCGGGCTGTCGCAAATGCCGGTGGCTTGTTCGCAGACCCTGACCGTCGCGGTGGTGATCGGAGCTGCGTCGGCTTCCACTGGGAGTGTCCAGCGTGCTGTCGTCGATCCGTTCGTCTGCCAGTCGGTCCCCGTGTCGGTGCGGAGTTCCGTCGGCGGTGTTGGTGCCGTGCGATCGATCCGCACGGTCTGGGCGGATGCTCTGGCTTCGAGTCCTGCCGCGTTCGTCGTTGCTGCGACAACCGAATGAGTGCCGTCGGAGATGGTCGGATCTGGCACCGGGCGGGCGGTGATGTTGTCGCACGGCGCGGGGCGCGAGAAGTCGCAGGGCAGCTCCTCGTCGACGACGCGCGAGCCGTCGACGTAGAGCCGGAGGTGTCGAACGCCCGACGGGTCGCCGCTGCTGACGTTCGGACCAGGGAGCGTTCTCGTCCACGCGCTCGGGATGGAACTGGCAGCGATGTTCGGGGCGGTCGACTGGCTGATCGTGACGGTCGAGGCGTAGATCGAGAACCACGAGTTCATGCCGTATCTCGTCGAGCCGCCGCATCCGGTCGCAGGTGGGGCCGCCTGGCAGCTGATCCCCGCGGTGAGTGTCTGGGTGGTGAGGCCGGTGATCGTTCGGTGCGCGGCGGAGGGGCTGCTTGATCCGAGCGCGCATTCGCTGGCCCAGGCGTCGAAGGTGCAGGTCTCGCCGGCGACGATGTTGCCGGTGTCGTCGAGCAGCGCCGGGACCTTGGAGTTGTCGCTCCACTGGCCGAGGTAGCGGGCGTAGGAGAGGCCGATGATGGTAGTGCCGGCTGGTGCTGTGAAGCGGACGCTGGCGCCCGTGCCGAGCGGGGTGAATCCGACGATGCCCAGCTGCTCGCCGACGTGGATTCCGCCGTTCTGTCCGCCACTCGTTGGGCAGGTGGTGGAAGCCTCGAAGAAAGTCGGCGCGGTATTGGTCGCGACCCACGATCTGTTCGCGAATCCGTACTCGGACGCCGCTTGGCAGGCTCTCACCTGGTAGGTCGCCGCGTGCGCGACCGGGGCGATGACGTCGAGTCTGAGGCCGCCGGGCGTTGCCGCCGGCGCGACGATGCCGAGGGCGAGCACTCCTGCGGCAGTTGCGAAGACGGTCCTGCATCGTCTGCGCGGTTGAGCCGGCCCGCTTGTACGGGCTTGGCGGTGTTGTGAGGCGGTTCGCATGGCGTCTCCAGGTCTCTCGTTGGACGGTGCGGCTGCACCGTACGAGCGAGCGGAGAGGAACCCAGACGAATGCGCGATCGGCACGGCACCTCCTCCCGTCTCGTGACGACCTGCGGGCGCGTAGGCGCTATCTCACCAGGTATTCGGCTCCGATGGAAGACCGTTGACCGATCGCTCAGCGGACGTTCGACGCGAAGGCCATCGACGAGTCGAAGATAAATCTTTGGACGCCTGCATCTGGGTCCCCGATTTCTGCATTCGCCCCCCCGAATCCAGGATGACCCGGGATGCACGATTTCGAGGACGCGGATGCACGGTATCGCACCTCGAATTCGCCGTGAGATGGGCGAATCGGCTGGACGAAGCGCCCGGTCGAAAGCCTCATCTGAGGCTGTGACTTCCTATACAACGTGAGGGGGCCGGGGCGGGATGTTCGCGGTTGGTTCCTGGCACACCGGCGGAGTCGCCTGCGTGCTGGCCCGGAGGTGGCCTGCGGTAGCCGGCACCGTGACCACGGGCGCTGGAGCGACCGACGCGAGCCCGGTTGGCGGGACAGGGACGGTCGGCATGGATCGCGCTCGGTCGCCCGTGCGCCCCCGCTGGGCAAGGCGTAGGTCCGTGGCAGCCGGCTCGACGCGGTCGGATCCCCTGAGGCCGACCGCGAGTCGTGCGTCTACGCACGCCGCTGCCCGAGCCTGCGGCGGCGGCTCGGTCACGGGGCGGCGCGCTCGGCGGCTGCGCGCGCAGGCACGCCGGGCTCGCTGTTACGACGTGCTTGCCCGCTGCCCGACAGGCTGATCCGTTGTGGGGAACGCCCGTCGTTCCGACCTGTCGGTGGCCTGCGCTCCCTCCCTCGCGCGACGGCTTGGGCGCCCGTCAGTCGAACGGTCCGCGGAGGTAGCCGTCCAGCTGAATCAACGCGTCGCCTCGGTCTCCGAGCGCGGCCGCGGCGGCGGCGAAGCTGCTGTATCCCGCGTCAAGGACAGCACCGAAGACGGAGTTGTCGATCATCGTCGCGATCGATGGTGTCAGCGGTGTCTTCGCGTTCTCGATCGCCCACAACCAGCAGGTCGGTTCGTCGACGATCTTGAGGCGCGTGTCCTCGACGATCAGCATCGCGAGACCGTGCAGGGCGATGAAATACTCGCGGCGCCTGCGCACGCGCGGGGTGATCAGGACTCGTCTAGCCGGGTGGGCGCGACACAGTCTTTCTGGCGGGATGGGCGCGGTGTCGTAGGCGATCGTGATGCCGCGAGCTACCGCGATCAACGCAAGGTGATTGCGGAGCGTCTCCATGGACGGCCGCGAGACGGCTCCTGGGCGCGGTGCGGAGGTCTCCATCCGGCGAGTGTACGCTCCGCGCGGGCGGCGGGCGTCAGCTCGTTGCTGACTTCCACGCGCATGCGATGGCCTTCGTCCTGCGGCGGCAGCCGGTTCGGCGTCGAGCAGGAAACCGAGCGACTTGCCGACTGCGGCGAAGTCTCCCGGAAGGTTCGGAGCTGACGTTCTCTCGTCGCCGAGGTGTGAGATCGACGACCCTGTCGAGGGGGCGTCGTCGAGGGGCGTCTGCTGGTGCGCGGTTCTGGCGGGTCGACCGCGCCGCCGCTGTGGGCGGGGTACCCGATCCGCTACGCGCGAAGGCGGCTCTGGCGAGCGAGCAGCGGGACAACTAGCGGCGACTGCGGACGCCTGCGGCGCGCTGTCCGTGTTGTACCCGTCTGCGGCCTGCCCCGGCCCGGCTCCCGCCGAGAATCTGTGTGCATCCACCCCCGGTTCTCTGCATCCGCCTGCTTGCCGGATCACGATCCGGTCCCCGATTTCTGCATTCTCCTCCATTCTGCGTACCCCACTCTGTGACGGCGTCCAGGAGACGAGATCGCAGTGGTAGCGGGGAAAGCGGGCGGTGAGCGGGGTAGGGAGATGCAGCAGATCGGCGTGAGGGGGTGGCCGATCGGCGGGGCTGGAGCGGGGGTCTGTTGACGGCGGTCGCAGGCGCGCTACGCTGGTCGCCTCTTCTCTTCTTTCTCTTCGCTCTGCCGTTTGCAGCACCCGCCGTACACGTCGTTCAGCTGCCTTACCTCCGGTCGCGCCTCATAGTTCTGGCGCCCGCCGTCTGAACGCATCCTTACGTGCCTGCGCTACGCGTCGTGCCGTCGTCTCCCTGACGTCGGATCTCGCGTTGTCCAGCACGTGCCAACAGCCCTGCCTCGCCATCGACGTGCCGCCCCCGCGCGCTTTCGTCCCGGCGACTACAGAAAGGACCCTCTCGTGTGCGAGAAATCCGTGCGGCCTGCGCGGCTTGCCACGCTCTTGGCGATCGTCGCCGCCGGCTCCCGTTTCGTGGCTGTGCGTGGAGCGCTCGCCGCCGTCGTTCTGGTTGCGGTCACGACGCAGCTCTACGCCCCCGCGTTGCCGCTCGCGTTGATCGCGCTTCGTCTCGCGGCCGCGGCGCTCCTTCTCGGCGGCATCAGCGGGCTGCTGGCTCGCCGGCTAAGCCGAGGCAGCGAACTCGATCGCGAGTGGCGATGAGCCGCTTGCTTGGACGGGCCCGAGGACCGCCGCCACACCGCCGTCCAACGGCCGAGAAACAACGAGCCCCCCCGGCGCCTGACTGGCATCGCGGGGGCTCGTCGTCGTTAACCCGCCGGAGCGCGCTGGAACCGCGCCCTGGCGACACACAGCCGATCCACCATGGAAGGAACTGCATGCTTCTTCAGAACAGTGTCGCAGCCGGACAGGACGCCGACAACACCCCGATGGCTGGCACGTCCGCCGCGACGCCTAGCTCAGGCGATCGGATGGAGCGGCTGCTGCGCCGCGTCGATCCCGGCAGCACCTGGTTCGCCAGCTCCGCGGCGAGCCAGACTGGCGCCGCAGATCAGGTCAAGCCGCTGCGCTACCTCCCGATCTGATGCCGGCGGCTCCCACGACAGGCAGAAGCGGCGCCGACGGAGTTGCTCCGCTCGGCTACCACGAGGCGCTCAAGATCGTCACGGCCGACCTGGACGCGCAGCTGCGTCGAGGTGAGGAACAGGCCCGGCACGTCGAGCCGCGCTCGATGGTGCTCGACGAGCGCGGCCTCGCGCTCCTCTAGCCCGACAGCGGACGGCGTCCGCGCCTGACACATCCCGCGGACCGGCACCGCTGCCGAGCCGCGTCCATCACGAACTGCACCGCCCGCGCCGACCTCGGTCGTCCGCCGCCGGCGGACGCATCGTGCGCGCGGGCCGACAACCGCAAGGAGACAGCGATGTCGACCACGATGATCAACGCCACGTCCCCCGCCATCTGCGAGGACGCGATCGAGCGCCGCAACGCGCGCCAGCGTGCCCTCCGCGAACTCGGCCCCGCCTTCGCGGCCGATCGCCGGCCCGACCGGCTCCGCCTCGCGGGCTACTTCGCCGATCCCACCCTCGCCGAGATCGCGAGCACGTTCGGCGCCGGGTACGCGCAGCTGCTGCACCCTGTCCTCGCCCAGCCCGACGTCGCCGAGCTGGCGACGCGGGTGCCGCCGGCCGACCCCGAGCTTCACGTCACCTTCCGGCTCGGGCGCTGCACCGCTGGCGCCGGCTGGGACATCGACGAGCCCGCAGTCGACGGTGACCTGCTGACGGCGTGAGTCCTGCGTCGACCGTCAGGAGGACGTGAGATGCGGAGCTACCTCGTGCCGCTCAGCAAGACCGTGCAGCACGATCTGGCCAACCTCGACCCTCAGCTGCGGGCCGTCGCTCGCGACATCATCCGCCGGCTCGCCGTCGAGCCGGGCCTCGGAGAGCACCACTCGCATGGCTGGCTGAGCACCATCGGAGCGCTGCGCGTGCGCTTCGATCGCGCCGACGATCCCCGACGTCTGCTCGACGAGCACGGCGCGGCACGCCCGGGAAGCCGCTACCAGCAGCGCAGATGGAGGGTCATCTACAAGCCCTACACGATCACGAGAGGAGGAGCGTCGATCCAGCTGATCGAGATCGTCGCTATCGGAGACGCCCACCCACACCCAGGAGCCGACACGGTCTACCGCATCGCGCAGCACCGACTGCGCGCGAGTAGGAGCCGAACATGAGCTTGTTGGAGAGGTGGGCGCGCTACGCTCTGGCCATGCGCCGACGGAGAACCCGCACCCGCGCCGCACGCCGACCCAGCTCGCGCACCCGGCTGCCGCTGCCCGTCGCGCTTCCCGGCGACCTGGCCGACCAGAGCCTTCGCGGTCTGGTTGTGCCCGCCGCTGAGGTCCCGGCCTACCTCGACTACGTCGAGGTGATGGGCCCCAGCCGCTCCGGCCGCTGGGCAGCTGACGAGTTCACGGTTGGTCGCGAGGAAGCGCTCGACCGTCTCGCGGCGATCGCCGCCGCCGGCGATGACGGCGCTGCGTTCGGCGTCGCCGCCGTCGCCCGCGCCAGCGGACGAACGAGCGCGCAGGCACCCGGCGAGGCCGCGGTCTCCCGCTACGTCGACGCCCTGCTCGCGCCGGCAACGCGCGCGCCGTAGCCAGTCGGTCGTAGCCGCCTAGCGAGCAACACCAAGGCCCGGGACGTCACGGCGTCCCGGGCTGACGTTCGCCGCGACCGGGCGGAACCCTCGAACCCTCGGGCCCGTGGCAGAACGACGGCGTCGTGCCCTGAGGGGACGAATCCGCGCCGGTCGGTCGCGAGCTGACCGCCGCCGCGCGAGCGCCGCGACCACATCCACTAAGTCCGAAAGGAGGCGCCTTTGGCGTCCGAAAACACGTGCCGTCGTTCCCGACGGTGCAAACCGTCAGCGCGAGTCGCCGGCAGCGCGCCGGTGCCGACCGCTCGGCCGCAACGAGATCCGCGACCTGACGACGGAGGCGTTATGGCGCCGGAACCCTACCGAGTCGCGCTCACCGTGCGGCACCGCGAGTGGTGCGACGCGGACACGGTGCAGGGCCACCGATGCCGGCACGACGCGACGACGATCTTCCGCTCCGGCGCGCTCAGCGGCGAGCGTTACTGCACCTTCCACGCCGGACGGCTCGGCGTCCGGTCATGGAAGCGCGAAGCGATCCCGAAGGTGCGCGTCGTGGGGCGGAGAGCATTCGACGCGCTCGAGTCGGCGCGCGACTGGGCCGATGGGGTCCTCCGTGCAGCGCTCGACGAGACCAAGGCCTGGGCCGACGTCGACGCTACGCAGGACGCGGCGTTCGCGCACCGCGACGAGGCGCAGACGGTCGCCGTGGGCGTTGTGGCGCTCCCCGACGGCAGGGGTATCGCGGTGGAGCAGGCGACTCGTCAGGCCCTCTACGACGAGATCTCGCCTGAACTCGCTCCCGCTTGGACGTACGGGACCTGGGAGCTGGTCGAGGCGTGGAACAACGAGCACGCCGTCGAGGCGTGGCCGCGACGGCGACGCGTGTGACCGGCGCCGTGTACTGGTCGCCGCTGCGGCCGCTTGACATCGGCTATCTCGGGCGGCACTACGACGTCGAGATCGACTGGGCCACGACGAACATCGGCGACTGGACGCCAGCGACTCGGTACGGGTTCACTGGTGAGCTGCCAGCCGCCGTCGTCGACCAGTTGTCGCTCGAGCGGCCAGAGCCCGGTCGCTCTCGATGAGCGACGCGGCGACGGGCCATCAACCGCAAACGACCAACGCACAACCTCGCCGCGACGGCGCGGCCATGCGGACCAGGCAGGCGTGCGAGAGCTGCGGCTTCCGGCGGCGCCGTACCTCGGCGTCACCGGCCGCCCGTTCGCAGGCCGGCCCGTCTGCATCACCTGCGTCGACCACTTCCGCTTCCAGGGCGACGCAGGCCCTCACCCTGAGGAGCCGAGCGACGCCGACGGGCGACTCTGAGCCAGCCGAGCGCCTGCTACATCGCGCAGCACGCGGCGGCCTCGACCACACGAGCCGGAACCTCACGGCGGCCGCATCCGGCCGCCGTCACCTTGCCGCCCCATCTCACGAGCCACGGGTGGCTGCTCGCGCGTGAGGCGCGAGACGCATCCTGCCGCGTTCCCTCCGGCCCGACGGCACGGGCCGAAGGCGGCCGCGGTCAACACCGCCAGAAAGGAGGACGCCGATGGCGTCCAGAGACAGACCAGCTCCTCGTCGCAGCAGCGAAAACGACCAGCGGCCAGACGAAGCCGGCAACGACACGCGCTCCACGGCCCCGACGCCGGCGGGAACGCGACCCAAGCTGGTGCCGTTCACCGGAGGCCAAGGAGAGCATTCCGTCGACACCTGGGCCGTCGCGCTCATCGACGATCAGGACGAGCCCGCCACACTGCTGTCGTGGGGAGAGACGCGGGCGCTCGCAATCACACGTGCCCTTGACTACCTCGACGAGCGGGAGCCCAACACGACCTTCACGGCGCTCGAAGCGACCCTCGTGAAGGCGCGCACGCGCCGCCTGGCGCCGCCTGCGGGCGGAACGCTCGACCGCGTCCTGCGCACGACGGGCGCCGCGATCGACGACGGCGCCGTGACCCGACGCGGCCCGAACGGCGAGCCGTACGCGAACCTCAAGAGCATCATGAAGCGGCGCGGGAAGCGGTCAGGACTCGACAAGACACGCACCATCGCGGCGCTCGAAGCCCTCGAGACGCTGGGCCTCGTCGACCACCTCCCGGCGGGCAGACGGAGAAGCGCTGTCTGGCGCCCGCGACCCGCGACCGCGGAGACGCCGATCACCGACCGCGACCAGCTTCCCTTCGATGGCGCTGTCGCGCAAGTCGAGCGCCGCTGGGCCGTGATGACGGAGCGCACGAGCCCACGGCTCCTGGCAGCCGCCGACGTATTCGTTCCCCACAAGCTCGTCGACGCATGGAAGGCAGAATCCGGGATCGTCGGCATCCTGCCCACGGACGGGCCGGAGGACGAGCCGGTCACCGTCACCATCTATTACCAGGAGGACGTCGGCGGCGGCTCGCAGTTCCTCTACTGGGCAGATCGCGTTGGGCACGCCCACGCGCGGATGGTCGAACGAGCCCCGACCCACCGGACCATGACGGTCCTGCGCTCCCGCCTGACACGGGTCGGCCGCTACGACCCAGTCGAAGGCGTGATCGAGCTCGTCGCAGACGACGGCGCAACGGTCGCGCTGGTGAGCGAATGGCTCGGCATCACCGACCCGGCGCAACTCGACGTCCAGCTCCAGACGCACTCCTGGTTGAGCCACAAGACGCGCCGCGCCGTTCGCGCCGCGATCGCCGCCAAGCCGGAGTCGCGCAGACGCCGGCTCGAGATCATCGACGCGGCACAGAAGCACCGCTGCGACGACCTGATCCCGGACGCCTGGCTCTCGTACGAACCAACCCGACGCACCTGACAGCGGTTGCCGCACGCTCGGTGACCGCTCTGACCGTGCCGTCGCCCAGGAGGCGGCGGCACGGCTCGAACGATGCTCCCTCGCGGCTCAGTCATGACGAGCTCGCGACGAGCTGGCGTCATCACGAGCAGCGGCGCGCGGTGCGCGCCGCAGTCGCTCGCCGGCCCAGAAGACGCTCCACACGCCTGGCGATCACCGATCTCGCGCAGAACGCCGGCTGCGAGGAACTGATTCCGCGGTGGCTGGCCAACGAGCCCGCCCGCCGCTCCTGACAGCCCCGGTCGCCGCCCGCCGGCGGCCTCTGTGCTGCGCCGTCGCCGACATCGCGGCGGCACGGTCCGCACGTGCAACGGCTTGCGCACGACGCGCGGGCCGCCGAAGCGCCGCGAATCGCGGCGCGGTGAAAGGACACAATGACGACACTCAGATCGCTGCCGCAGGACTTCGGCAGCAGCGCCCAGTCGCTGGCTCGCAGCGGCGGCGGCGAACAGCTCGAACCTCGCGCCGCCGCCGAGATCGGCGCCGAGCTGCGCAGCACCGCCCCCATGTTCGAGAGCGCTGACATGTGGGCGTCGACCGCGGCGATCCTGCGCTCACAAGGGCTCGAGACGGCCGCCGATGCGGCTGATCGGGCGGCGGACCGCGCGTGGGTCGCCGCGGCCCAAGCCGAGTCCGCTCTCGCCGTCGCTTGAGCTGCCGCCGCAGCCGAGATCGACAGCAGCACAAGACCACCTCTTGAGGAAGGACCATAATTGCTGCAACCAGATGCGTTGCGGCGGCCGTCGCGGGCTGCCGCGCACGACGCGATCGTCATCACCGCTGAGGTCCACGCCGCCGAGGCCGTTCGCGACGTCGCCGAGCGCTGCGGCGTGCGGTGCCGATGGGAACCGCAGCCGCAGGCGGCGCTCGATCTCATCGCGACCCTTCGGCCGCGATGCGTGATCTTCGACCTCCGCACCGACGTCGCAGGCGGCTGCCGCAACGTCGTCGGAGCGGTCGGGCACGCGAGCCACGCGAGCGCGGTCCTGTCACTCGACAAGCTCGGCACCGGCCGCTACCTCCTTGGAGCGGCGGCAGGCGGGACACCGCCGCGATACGTCCACGACGTGCTCACACCGCGGCGCTTCGCCGCGCTGGCGCTGCAGTCGCGGACGTGTCCACGGATCGAGCGGCGGCGGACGAGCGACGATCCGCTTCGGCTTGACGGCTATGCCCGGTCGGTTGAACTCCATGGGGCGCCGCTCCTGCTCACCACTGCCGAGTTCGACGTCCTGCAGCTGCTGGCCGAGACGCGCTCGTCGCGTTCCTCTGCTGAGATCGAGGCGCTCGTCCAAACGAGCGGCGGCAGAGCGACAGACCCACACGCGGTCATCGAGGAGCTCGCCGCCAAGCTGAGCCTGCGCAGCGCGACCACACGGATCGTGCGCGACGGCTCCTCAGGCTGGCGACTCGCGACACCCACCTATCCGACTTCGCTGGCGGTGCCCGCCGGCGAGTACGTCACCGTCTCCGTGGAGGCCGAGGTGACCGTCCACGGGCCGATGAACCGTCGGCAGTTCGACCGCGTTCTCCACACAGCGGGGCTCCGAACGCAGCCAGCCCGTGCGTGGGCGTGGCAGCTGAGATACGCCTTCGCGATCGAGCGGCAGGACGCGCTTGATCGCGCACTCGACCTGCTCCGCGCCGAGGCACTTCCCCATTCGGTTGCGCTCACCCAGCGTTGCGTGCTGGCCCCGCCCCCGGACCCGCAAGCGCCCAGAGACCGCCGCCCGGGAACCCGCTGATCGACGTGCCGGCCAACGACTGCCGTCAGAGCCGGTCGTCCCAATGCACAGGTCCGAGTGCTTCCCAGGAGCGGCGATGAGCGCGCCCGGCCACCGAGCGCTGAGACCACCGACCGCACGCGGATTCGTCCCGCGTGCATCTCCCACGACCAATCCCGCCAGCAGGCGAGAAAGGCCAATCCGTATGAACGTCACGACACGTCTTCCGAGCGAGGACGTCGCCACGCTGCTCCGCCAGCGCACCACCGCCGCCGAACGGCTGCGGCGGATCCACTCCTCCGACCCGGGGCCGGTGGATCCGGCGCTGCGACAAGCGTTCATCGCAGCTCGCACCGCAGCAACGGCGGGGCTCAAGAGGGAAGTCGACGCGCTCGACGACGCGCTCGCTGCCGCAGGTGCGTCGATCGAGCTGAGCGGCCGGGAGATCCAGACGCTCCCTGCTTGGAGCGCCGCGCAGGTAACCAACTTCCGTCGCCCGGTCCCGACGCTCGGCCCGGCAGACCTCGTCTGCGGGACCGGACCGTTCGTCTACCGCGCCACGCGACCGTTGCGCCCGCGCGCCTCGATGTTGGACGCGGTGCTGCAACCGCCGCCACTCCCAGACCCGTGGGGGCCGTTGAAGGCACCCGGTCCCCCGCCGCGCAGACGCCCCGAGCGCTTCGCGTTCGCGAAGCCTCTGCCTGAGAACGTCATCGCAGCCAACGCCCTGGAGCCCTGCGACAAGTCGCTCGCGACCGTCGGCACCGCAACCGCCGCGGTCGAAGCCCCGAGCTGCGGCTCGGAGACCTGCCGACGCCACTGCCTCCAGCCGCGCCTCAGCCGGACGCTTCGCTGATGGCGACTCACTCGCCCGGCGAGCCCGACGCCGAGAGCCTGCCCGTCGGCGTGCGCTACCGCATCGACCAGTTGGGTGCCGTCCCTTGGCCGTCGCCGGCACAGATCGCCAGCGCGCACGGCGCGGACCGTCTGGATCGGCAGTGGTCGTGCTTTGACCTCAGCGACTGCCGGCACCAGGTGACGATCCCGACGGAAGTCGCCGGCTGGGCGATCGACGTCTGCGCTCGATACGGCCGCAAAAGCCCAAGCGAATGCACGCATCCCACCGGGTTCGAATGCGACGCTGCCGGAACGCTGTTGCGCTGCCGCACGTGCGGGCTCGACGGCACATGACCGCGCCGCCCACCGCTCTGCGAGGAGTGCGCCACCGTCGGGACCCAGCGGCTCCGCGCCCGCGCAAGCCGGCGGCGGTCAGCTTCACCTATGTCCTCGACGCGATCAAGGCGGTCGGCTGCGGCGATGTCGCGCTGCTGCTCGTCGACGAGCGGGCCTTCGCCGCCGCCTGCATGGAAGAGCGCGACCGGACCCGCGGCGCCGCGCGTCGAGCGGGCCTTGACCAGTTGGCCGGCAGCGACGCGGCGCTCGTGCGCACGGCGCTCACCGCGCTCGGCGTCGTCGTCTTCCCGCGCCGCGCGTACTCGCCGCGCTGAGCCGACCGCAGCCGGCACCAACAAGAAGGGGGGGTACATCGGCACGCCTTTTTCCGACACCCCCTCACGACCGGAAAGGACTCCCATGTCAGCAACGACACCTTTCGACCTGTTCTACGAGCTTGCCACCGACGGCGTCGGACGTGCGCGCAAACAGCTGTTCAGCGACCGATCGCCGCTTCCGCGTCTTCGCGCGCTCGCGGCCGCCGCCGACGGATTGGCCTGGCGAGCCGCGTGGCTGCAGCGAGAGCACAGACCGCACCTTGCCGACGCCGAGCGCGAGTGGGAGCAGGTCCTGCGCATCCTCCTGGTCAGGCTCGGCGCGGTGAACACGCCCAGAACCGCCGCGGTCATCGAGCACCTCGACCATCTGGAGCCCCAGTGGCGCGAGAAGAAGCTCGAGGACATCTTCGTGAACGCGGTTGCCGCACTGGACGTCCTGTCGGCTCCGCTGCCGCCGAACCTCGATCCGGTCTCCATGGCCGACCTTGCGCTCAAGCTGACCGACGTCGCCGCAGAGCAGGCGTACGCTCGCGCGCACGCTCCCAGCCCCGACATCGGCCCCGCCGCGCCCGGAGGTGCCCGATGACGGCCGCCCTCGCAGCAGCCCACAGCCCGCGGACCTCGGCGCCCGCCGGCGAGGACACGCCGACGATCTGGCTGCCGCGCGTCGACCGCACGTCGGTCACGCCGGGATCGGTCGTGATGTCGGCGCCCAGCGCCCGGCTGCCGCTCGCTGTCGTGGCGGAGCCGCTGCCGCGAGAGCGGTTCGCCGATCGCGCGGCGCGCGCTGAGCGAGAGCTGCGCGCGGGGAACGGCACCACCTTCAGCGGTCGCCTCGACGACTTTCACGCCGTCGCGGTATGGGATCCCCGCACGCGCATCGTGCGGCCCGACGACGCCGCCGCGCTCAGCATGCTCGGCCGCTGGCTGGACCCGGACGGCATCAGTCAGCTGGAGCTGCGCCGCCAGCTCCGAGCCAGCCGATCTCACAGCGGCGAGGAGCCGGTCGTGACCGCGTTGCCTTCTCGTCGGCGAGGTGGACCGTGTCGCTGAGCACCGTCCCGACGGCACGCAACGACATGGCGTTGACCGGCCCGTCGGAGCCAGCCGCGTCCTACGTCGATCACGACGGCCGCACCTGCCACGTCTTCGTCGAGAAGTACCGGCGGACCTGGGTCATCGCAGTCGGCTACACGGTCGAGGAGCTGCCGGACTCGCCAGACGCCTGCAGAGCCGCGATCGGGATCGCCAGAGACTACGCCGCCACCCACCACCGATCGCAGACCGGGAGCGCCTGAGGTGGCCGCGGTCCCGACGATCACCCCGACCGCCGATCCGGCGACGCGGTCCTTCGAGCCGGCGGCCGGCGACCTGCGCGCACACGAACTGCTGCCCGTGCGCGTCCGCTCGCGCAGCGGACGCGTCTTCGAGGGACAGCTGCCCGCATGGCGGCACCGCCGCATCCACCTCGGGTACCTGCACGCCGACACCGCCGGCCTCTTCGAGATCGCGCACGGCTATCGCCCGTCTGACGGCAGAACGCGCTGGAGCAGCCGCCACCGCGACGACAGCTACTGGCTCGGCGGCGCGACGAACAGCCCCGACTGGCTCGAGGACGCGCTTACGCACATCTCCGGACTCTGCGCTCGCCCCCGTCGCGAGGTCGCGATCGGTCCCGCTGTTCGCAGCGAGCCCCGGCCAACGAAGGCAGCCGTCAGCGAGAGCCGCTGGCTGTGGCTCGACATCGACGATCCCGCCATCCTTCCTCGCCTCTCCGCGTTCTTGCTCCAGCGTCCGGCGCATCTGCGAATCGCGTCAGGGGGCAGTGGCGGCGAGCACGCCTACTGGCGCCTGGCCGCACCGCAGCCATCCTTCGAGCTCGACGCCGAGACGGGCGCCGAGGTCGAGTGGATCGAGCGGGCGCACGCCCGACTGGTGGAGCACATCGGTCTGCGCGTCGAGGTCGACGGGCATGAAGTGCTTCGCGGCGCCGACCCCAAGTGCAAGGACCGCAGCCGGATCATGCGCCTGCCCGGCACCGTCAACTACAAGACCGGCGAGCAGGCCCGGCTGCTCGCCGCCGACTTCGCTCTGGCGTCCTACTCCCTTCAGCAGCTGGTCGGGCACCTGCCCGACCGACACCTGCCGGCGTCACCCACGCCGCCTCGTCCGCTTCCGCCTCGCCGGGCTTCAGCGGCCGCCGCGGGGCGTGTGTCGCGGTCGCGGGTCGATGGCTTCCGCCAGATCCCGGCAATCGAATACGCCGCGCGCATGACCGGCCAGCGGCCCGATGGCAGCGGCTTGATCCGCTGCCCCGCGCTGCACCACGAGGACAACCACCCGAGCTGCTCGGTCGCCGGGCCCAACCCGACGTTGTTCTGCTGCCACGGCTGCGAGACGAAGGGAACGATCTTCGACTTCGCCAGCGCGCTGCTGGGCGGCCCCATCGGCAGCGACCTTCGCGACGAGGCGTTCCGCCGAGCCTACGTCTACGTCGATCAGCACTTCGGAAACCCCGACCGAAAGGAAACGCGATGCCCCACCGCATTCCACGCCAAACCCCCCGGCGCCGAAACGCGGCGAGCGACCGCCGCCGCTTGAGCGAAATCCTGCGTCGGTTGCGTGCGCTCAAGCCCCTGATCTGGCACGTCGTCTGGGTGGTGCGAAGGGCCGCCCTGCTCGCGACCATGCTGTTCGCGCTGTTCATGATCGTCTACCTGCTGACCTCGCCCGAGGCCGAGACGATGCGCGACCAGTGGGCCACCGGAGACCGCGTCGCTCTGCTCAGCGGCTTGTTCGCCGCTTGGCTGCTCCTGACCGGGGCGTGCGCGGTCTTCACGACGTTCGAGCGGTGCTGGCAGTGCGCGCGCGGCGACTTCGACTCCTTCGACGCTCAGGCGCGGCTCAGATGACCCATCACGCGACCCTCAAACGCCGCCGCCCGTCGACCGCGCGGACCGGCGCCGCCGGCGCGGCCACCCCGACGCGAAGAGGCGGAATGCTCGTCCTGACGCGCAGACCCGGTGAGACGATCGAGATCGGCAACGGGATCCGCATCACCCTGATCTCAGCCGGCAACGGACGTGCTCGCTTGGGCACCACCGCCCCGCGCGACGTCGAGATCGTCCGCGGCGAGCTCGCCGCCGGCTGGAGCCGCCGCACCCGACAGCCGCTGGAGCGGGATCAGGTCGCCTGAAGACCGCATCGCACCACGACAACCGCCGAGCCGGTCCGAACGCCCTTCCGCGCCACGCGGGAGGGCGTTCGTCGTTCCGGCGAACGAAAGGACCACGTTGAGCAACCCCTGGATGACACGAAGCGGCGGCCACCCGATCGAGGACTTCGAGCCGGTCAGCCTGCAGCTGGCGGGGTGGGGCCACCGGCAACGGGCCCAACTCGCCTACGACCTCCGCGAGGAGGAGCGCCAACGTCGGGGCGCGGCCACGCCCGGCGACACCGACGCGAACGACACCAATCGCGACAAGCCGGGAGCGTGAGAGGCGCGCAGTGACATCGCGACAACTGTCGCTCTTCGAGAGAGCCCCACCGCAGATCGGTCCCACGCGCGAGATCCTGCTGCGCGGCGCCCACGCAGACGACCCGCGCCTGCAGTACGGGCAGGCGCCCATGTTCATTGCTGGCCTCAGGCCAGATGATTGCCGGCGTCTGCTCGACTACGCCGAGCACGCGGTTCGTGACGGCCAGGTGGCGCGGCCCCGTCTGGACCTCTCCTCTTCCGCGAAGCCGAACTCCTGCTGCGGTCGGGCATCCGGAGACCTCTGGTTCATGACCAACGCGCGGGGCATCGACTTCAGATTCCGCGAGGACGACCAGCAGTCGGTCACCTGGGCGCGGCTCATCAGAGCCCGCCGCCAGCAGACCGAATGGGAGCCCGGCGTCGCCCAAGCCCGCGACCTCGCCGAGGCATACCGCTTGCTCTCCTGCTACGGCCGCTGCTACAGCGAAACGGCCGACTACAAGGACGGCTGGTCGCCCGTTCCACTCGTCGTCAGCCTGGCGAGCGATGTGCTCGGGCTCGGCGGCGACCCGGCCGTCCTCCGGGCCTCAAGGAGCTACATGACGGACGGCGTCGCACTCGCGCTCGCGCAACGAGGCTCCGCGTGAGCGGCGACCTGGTCGCTCGCCAAGCCGCCGGCACGCGGGCTCGCCGGCAGCCGTCGATCCCCGCGAATCGTGTCCGACAAGGAGGTCGCGCTTGGCGACTGAGAACCCGGCGCGGAGCGCCACCCTGGCGGTCGCGCCGCCGCCATCGAGACCGCCGACGAACGGCGGCCTCACCAGCGAGCAGACTGACGCCGTCACGCACGTCGGCGGTCCACTCCTCGTCTTCGCGGGTCCCGGGACCGGCAAGACCCGCGTACTGACCGAGCGCATCGCCTGGTTGATCCGCGAGCGGCACGCCGCGCCAAACGAGGTGCTCGCGCTCACCTTCACCTCGCGCGCCGCCGAGGAGATGCGCACGCGGCTGTCCTCGCCAACGCTGCTGGGCGAGGACGGCGTCAACGGGCTCACCGCAGGCACGTTCCACTCGATCTGCGCGCGCGTGCTGCGGTCCCACGCAGCCGTCTTCGGGCGCACCGACGCCTACACGATCTTCGACGACGTCGACCTCAGAAAGCTGCTGGTCACGACGCTCGCCCAACATCGCGAACCCATCGTCGCCGCTGCCGCTCGATGCGGCGAGGCGCCGCCGCAGGAGGTGCTGGACGAGATCGGACTGGCGAAGGGGCGATTGTGGAACCCCACCGTGTACGCGCAGCACAGCGACCACATCTCGGCCGCGTTCATCGCTGCGGCATGGACAGAGCTCGACCGCGAGCTGCTCGCCAGCAACGCCTTCACCTTCGACGACCTCATCACGTGCACCGCTTGGCTCCTGGCCGAAGCGGCCGGCATCCGAACGCACTACCAGGCCCGGTGGCGGTGGGTGCTCGTCGACGAGTTCCAGGACACCAACGCCGCCCAGATGGCGCTGGTCCGGCTGCTCGCCGGCACCGGCTACGGAGACAGCGGAGGCCGGCTGCTGGCCGTCTGCGACGACGACCAGAGCCTGTACAGCTTTCAAGGCTCTGAGATCGCCAACGTCCTGCGCTTCGGCGACAGCTTCCCCGGCCATCGCACCGTCGTCCTCAGCCGCAACTTTCGCAGCAGAGCGCTCGTGCTCGAGATCGCGTCCACCGTGATCCGCCGCAACCGCGACCGGCAGCCCAAGCAGCTCGACGCTGCTCGAGGGGCCGGAGGCGTCGTGCGCAGCTACTGCTTCGCCGACGACCAGGACGAGGCTCGGTGGATCACCAGACGCGTTAGCGACGCGCTCGCGAAGGGCATCAGCCCCGAGGAGATCCAGGTGCTGCATCCCGCGCGCTGGGTGTCGATGCCGCTGCAACGTGCGCTCGCGCAGGCTCGAATCCCGTACCGCGTGCTCGGATCGCTCGGCGTGCTGGAGCGAAGCGAGGTCAAGGACGCGCTCGCCTACGTCCGGCTGCTCGTAAATCCCCAGGACGCGCTGGCGTTCGATCGCGCCGTGGCCCGCCCGGCGCGTGGCATCGGCGAAGTCGGCCGTCGGCATGTCGTCGAGAGCGCCCGCGCCAGACGCATCGACCTGATCGCCGCTTGCAGTCAAGCGAGCTCGATCGCATCGCTGAACGTCAGACAACGAGAGGCGCTCGAGCAGTTCGCCGCCGGCATGAGCGCCGCGCGCGGCGCGCTGGCAGACGGCCGTTCGCTGACCCATGTCGTCCAGCAGCTCTTGGCGATGGACGGCGGCCTGATCGCCCACTACGAAGGCAAGCTCGCCGAGCGGACCAGTGCTCGCAAGCGGAGAGACACCGCGCGCGTGCTCGAGGATCTTCGGTCGATCGTCGGCGCGGTCAACGCCTACGAGTTGGAGAGCGAGGAGCCGACGACGCTGGCGGTCTTCTTGGAGCAGACGACCCCGATGCACAGCCGGACGCTGGAGGGAGAGGACAGACGGATAACGATCTCCTCGATCCATCGCGCCAAGGGCACCGAGACCTTGCTGGTCATCGTGCAGGGGCTCGAGGACGGTGTCCTCCCCGGCTGGCGCGCGATCGAGACGCCGGGCTCTGCGGTGATGGAGGAGCAGCGTCGGCTCTTCTACGTCGCCTGCACTCGGGCAAGAGACGTCCTCCTGCTCACGCACTGCGGCCGCCGGCATGACCGACGCAACCTGAAGCAGAGCCGCTTCCTGACCGAGGCCGGCTTCCAGACACAGTCCACCGGCGCGTGACCTCTCGGGCCGCGTCAACGACCAACGAAGGACGCCTCTATGTACCCACCGCTCGCGGTCGTCCCCGACCGAGACAACGAACATCCGCAGCGGCCGCCTGCGCCGGGGTCGGGGTCGAGCGCCAGACCGCCGCGCACGTCCCTCGGGGACCTCGCCAGCAAGCTCATCATCGTCCAGCGCAACGTTCACGAGGTGGTCAAGGACAGAACGAACATCGTCTCGGACTACGACTACGCCTCAGTCGAGGCGATCATGGGCGCAGTTCGCGACCCGATCGCCGACGCGGGCCTGGTGCTCACCATGAGCCTCGAGGAGATCAGAGATCGCGACTGCGTGCTGCAGAATGGGCAGAGAACGACACTCACCACGGTCCACATGGAGTACATGTGGATCGACAGGGAGTCCGGCGAAACGCTCGAGATAACGTGGGCCGGTCGTGGCGAGCATCCCTTGGCACTTGGGCTCGGCATGGCGTTCACCAACTCGACCAAGACGCTGATTCGCCAGCAGCTGCTGATCCCGCAGGCGGACGACCCCGAGCGCACCGACGCCACCGGTCAGCAACGGGCCGCGGCAGCAGGAGAGCCCGTCGAGCTTGCAACGGCAGGCGCGAGAAGATACCTCCGCAACCTGCTCGGCGAGCGGGACGCGACCGCGGCTCAGGCCGCGAACCTGCTCCGCACGCTCGCCGGCGCCCAGCCCCTTCCTGACGAGCGCGCGGCCGCGCAACTGGAGGAGCTGCTGGACAGAGTCCCCAAGCAGGTTGCCAGCGCTGCGATTGACCACCTCAAGGATGGCCACCCGCTCCCGGCGCCGCTCCGGGGAGCCACGCTCGCGACAGACGAGGCAGACGCCCCGGCGAGCGACGAGCAGCAGGCGCGGATCCAGTGCATCCAGGCTCACCGATCGATCAGCGACGTTGAGCTGGTGCAGACGCTGTGCGCAGTCACGGGACACCGTCAGATCCCGGCCGACGAGATCAGACCGGACGTGGTGCTCAGCGCGTTGGCGTGGCTCCCGCGGCAGCATGTCGACGCACTCACCGAACGGCTTCTCCGATTGGGAACCGACCCCAGGCAAAGCGCGCCGACCGACGCGCCACCGCCCCCCGCCCCGAGATTCGAGCAGGCCAGCACGATCATCGTGCCGCGCCCCGCGGCGGTGCCTGCCGACGATGACCGGCTCGCCGGATTCCGGGCATGAGCGCCGCACCGGCGCAGATCGAGACAGCCACCGACGCCGCGTACTCCAGCGGCACCCTCGACGCCGTCGCCGAGGCGCTCTTCCTGAGCTACCGCCACGGCGACCAGCTGCTCGATCAACAGCACAGCCAGCTCAAGGACGCCGTCGAGGTGCTGCAGCTCGCGCAGCTCGACGAGCAGACCCTGGTGGCTGCGCTCGCCCTCAGCCGGCAGTCGGCCGCCGAGCGCGACCGCAACTGGCGCGAGGTCTTCTGGAAAGAGGCTCTGCGGCGCGCATCGCACCACAGCACGGGCGACCGCCCACCGGCGTGGCTGACGACGCGGCACACGTAAAAGACCCGGACGACAAGGCCCGCCGCCTGCAGCGGGGCGAAACGCTCGTCCACCCTGACGACGGCCCGAGACCACACGCTCGCGGCAGACAGGAGCGATATTGGACAGACAAGCCACTCCACCGAGACGGCGAGGAGGCGCCCGCCGGCGGAGGCGAGCGCCGCACGAGGATCCCGCACAGCTCGCCTTATGGGGCCAGAATCCAGAGCCACCTGCGCAGCCGCCGCCGCCGTCAACGCTCTTCACGGCCGCCGAGGTGGCAACCACCGCGCCGGCAGCAACACCAGCGCCGACGGCAGCTCGTGCACCGGCATCGCTGACCGTGGTCGCGACTCCGGCCACAACGACGGCCGGCAAGAGCGGCCGCTCGGCGACCGCGCCGGTACCGGTCGGCTCGCCAGGGAACGCACCGAGCCGCCCGCCCACCGCCGTGCCAAGCGTCTCGTCGTCGTCCCCGGCAGAGCCGAGCGGCGGCGCGGAGCGTGAGAGCGCCTCCGGTCCGATCGTGCATGGCCTCGCCGCCGAGTCACGGTTCCGTCCCGTCTGCCAAGCCGAGCTCGCGCCAACAGGCGCTCGCGCCCGCGTCGACGCGAACCTCGCCGCGATCGAGACGCTTCGTCGCATACAGGACGAGCGGCGCCCGGCGACGCTGGCTGAGAAGCAGACGCTGGCGCGCTGGTCGAGCTGGGGGGCAGTCCCGTTCCTGTTCGACGAAGACCGGCTCGACTGGGCGATGGAGCGCCAGCGCCTGCGGGCTTTGCTCGACCACGCCGATTATCTCGCGGCGCGTCGTGCAACGATCAACGCGCACTTCACCGACGTGGCGTATGTCCGCGAGATCTGGGACGCGGTCGGAAGCCTCGGCTTCACCGCCGGCCGCGTCCTCGAACCGGGCTGCGGCGCCGGCGTCTTCATCGGCATGGCGCCGCCCGACGCCGAGATGACGGGCGTCGAGCTGGACCCCACAAGCGCCCAGATCGCCCACGCCCTGTACCCCGAGGCCACGATCCGCTGCGAGTCGTTCGCCAGAACGAGACTGCCTGAGGGCTCGTTTGACCTCGTCATCGGCAACGTCCCGTTCGGCGACATCACGCTCTACGACCCCGCCCGCCACCGTCGGTACTCGATCCACAACTACGTCATCATCAAGTCGCTGGCGCTCACGAAGCCCGGCGGCCTGGTCGCGGTCATCACCAGCCGCTACACGCTCGACAGCCAAAGCGACGCCGTGCGCGCCGAGATCCACGGCGTCGCCGATCTCCTCGGCGCCGTGCGCCTGCCGACCGCCGCGCATCAGAGAGCGGCCGGCGCGCGCGTCGTCACCGATCTTCTGCTGCTGCGACGTCGCGAGGCAGGAGCGCCGGCGACGCCCGCCGCGTGGCTCGACGCACCACTTCGTGATCTCGACAGCGGCGTCGTGCGGGTCAACCGGTACTTCGACGCCAACCCCGACCACATTCTCGGCGACTGCGTGGCTGACCGGGGCGTGAACGGGTCACCGACGCTCGGCGTCGAGCACCACGGCGCCTCGATCTCGAGCGATCTCCGGAAGGCCCTGCGCTCGATTACCGCGGCTCCGAGTCCGCCGGACGCGGTCCCCGACGACGAGAGCGACCACCGCGACGGCCGCATCGTCGCCACGTCCGACGGCGGCTTCGCGCGCATGGAGTCAGGCGCGTACGTCCCATTCGAGGTGCCGGTGAAGCGGCGGCCAGAGCTGCGCGCGCTCCTGCAACTGCGCGACGACGTCCGCGCGCTCCTGGCCAAGGAGGCGGCGACGACCGGCGACCATCCTTCGCTGGACCAGATGCGAGCCGGCGCGCGCGCCCGCTACAAGCGATACGTCGCCGCCTACGGCCCGATCAACCGCTTCACGAAGCGGTGGACCGGGCATCGCGACGAGCGCGGCGAGCCGAAGATGGCTCGCATCGTCCCGCCGGTGATGCGGCGGCTGCGCAGCGATCCTCACGCGCCGCTGGTGGCGGCGCTGGAGGTCTTCGACGAGCAGACGCAGAAGGCGGTCCCTGCCGCGTTGCTCACCCGTCGCACGCTTCACCCGCGTGCGGCGATCTCGACGGCCGAGACGCCGGCCGACGCGCTGGCCATCTGCATCGAGCAGGTCGGCCGGGTCGATCTCGCCCGCATCGGATCGCTGCTCGGCGTGGCGCCCGACGCTGCGCGCGACGCGCTTGGCGCCCTGGTCTTCGAGGACCCGCAGGACGGCGAGCTGGTCCCTGCCACCGAGTACCTTTCCGGCGAGGTTCGCTCCAAGCTGACCGCAGCGATCGCCGCGGCCGCCGGCGACCCGCGGTTCACCGCCAACGTGAACGCGCTGACCGAGGTGCAGCCCGTCGACCTTGGCGCTGAGGAGGTGCACGCGCAGCTCGGCGCGGGCTGGATCGACGCGGAGACCCATCAGGAATTCCTGCGCGAGATCCTGTCCGACCCGGGCGCACAGGTCGAGAGCGCAGGCCGAGGGATCTGGGAGGTACGCGGCAACCGCACGTCGATCGCAGCCACGCAGGAATGGGGCACCGAGCGCGTCGATGCCACCGAGATCGTCAGAGCGATCGTCGAGCAGCGTCCGATCGAGGTGCACGACGTCACCGTCGATGAACGGCGCATCTTCAACGCTGAGGAGACCGCCGCAGCCAACGAGAAGGCCGACGCCCTGCGCGAGCGATTCAGCGAGTGGGTGTGGGAGTCGCCCGAGCGCACGACGCGTCTGCTGCGGGTCTACAACGACCTCTACAACGCGTGGGTGCGGCGCGACTACGCCGCCGACGGCGAGCGGCTGACGCTGCCCGGCCTGGCCGAGTGGTTCACGCCCCTGAGCCATCAGCGCACCGCGGTCGCGCGCATGATCAACGAGCCGGCCGTGGGCCTCTTCCACTGCACCGGCGCCGGCAAGACCGCCGAGATGGTGATGGGCATCATGGAGCTGCGCCGGCTGGGCATGGTCAGCAAGCCGGTCGTCGTCGTCCCCAACCACATGCTCGAGCAGTTCTCCCGCGAGTGGATCCAGCTGTATCCGCAGACGATGCTGCTGGCAGCATCGACCGACGACCTCACCCGCGCGCGCCGGCGCAACTTCGTCGCCCGCGTGGCCACCAACGACTGGGATGTCGTCCTCATGACCCGCACCGGCTTCGAGCGCCTGCCGGTCCAGCCCGAGACCGCGGCGGCCTACCTCGAAGCGGAGATCGCCGAGATGCGGGAGATGCTCGCCTTCGCCGAGAGGTCGGCTCGCCTGACCGTCAAGCGCGTCGAGAAGGCGATCGCGCGCTTTGAGGCGCGGGTGGAAGAGCTGCTCGACGGCGAGGTCGACCCGGCGGTGACGTGGGAGGCGACCGGCTGCGACTACGTCGGCTGCGACGAGGCGCACGACTACAAGAACCTCCACACCACGTCGCACATCACCGACGCGGCGATCGAGGGATCCAGACGCGCGAGCGACATGCACCTCAAGCTCGACTACCTCCGGCGCATCCACGGCAACCGCGTCGCGACGTTCATGACCGCGACCCCGATCGCGAACTCCGTGACCGAGATGCACGTGATGACCCGCTACCTCCGTCCCGACCTTCTGCAGCGGCTCGGCCTCACCGCCTTCGACGCCTGGGGGGCGGTGTTCGGGCAGCCTGTCACCAAGATCGAGATGGCGCCCAGCGGCGGCGGCAACTATCGCCTCAAGACGCGCTTTGCGAGCTTCAAGAACGCGCCCGAGCTGCTCAGCATCTTCCACGTCTTCGCCGACGTGAAGACCGCCGAGCAACTCCAGCTTCCCGCTCCTCCGCTGCGCGAGCGAGCGGACGGCGCACGTCTGCCGGAGACCGTGGTGGTGCCCGCCTCGCCCGAGGTGCGCGAGTACATCGCCGCGCTCGGCCAGCGGGCCGATGCGATCTCCAAGCGGCAGGTCACCCCAGCCGAGGACAACATGCTGAAGGTCTCGACCGACGGTCGCAAAGCCGCGTTGGACATGCGGCTGGTCACCGGCCAGCCGGCGACCGGCGAATGCAAGCTCGACCGCGTCGCCGACAACGTCGCCGCGATCTTCCACGAGCATCGCGACGTCACCTACCGCGACACCGAGACCGGGGAGATCTCGCCCCAGACCGGCGCGCTGCAACTCGTCTTCTGCGACATGGGCACGCCGGGGCCGACGTGGAACGCCTACGACCACCTCCGCGACTTGCTCGTCGCCCGCGGCGTGCCGCGCGAGATGGTGCGCTTCATCCACGACGCCAGAACCGTCGAGGAGAAGGAGCGGCTGTTCGCCGCAGCACGCGCCGGCTACGTCGCCGTCCTGATCGGATCGACCTCGAAGATGGGGGTCGGCACCAACGTCCAGGCTCGCTGCATCGCCGGCCACGACGTTGACGCCCCGTGGCGGCCCGACGGCGTCACGCAGCGCTTCGGCCGCGGCGGGCGGCGGGGCAACCAGAATCCCGAGATACGCTGGTACCGGTACGTCGTGGAGGCGAGCTTCGACGCCTACATGTGGCAGACGATCGAGCGCAAGCAGCGGTTCATCGATCAGATCATGAGCGGCCGCCTCGACGTCCGCGAGATCGAGGACATCGGCGACGCCGCGCTCACCTTCCAAGAGGTCAAGGCGCTGGCCTCGGGCGATCCGCTCATCCTCGAGAAGGCATCCGCCGACGCGGAGCTGGCACGGCTCGAGCGCCTCGAGCGCGCCTACCACCGCAACCAGAACGCGCTCCGTCGAAGCCATGAGCGGTTGACCATCCAGGAAGAGGACCTCGCCCGGCAGATCGCCGGATACGAGCAGGCGCTGACCGTCGTGACGCCGACTCGGGGGGACGCGTTCGAGATGACGATCGGGGCCAATCGAGCGACGGCTCGTAGAGAGGCCGGCGAGCACGTCGCGCGGTGGCTGCGCCACCACGTCAGCGGGCTCGACGAGCGCGGCTGGCACCACCTCGGAAACCTCGGAGTCCTCGGCGGACTCCCAATCGCCGCAGCCGTGCTGCTCGACGGGTCCGAGACCCGAGCGATCTTGCGGGTCGACGGGTGCAAGCTCCTCCCGGCCGAACGCTCGATGCGCGTGCTCGACGCCGGCGCCGCGTTCTACATGATCCAGCAGCTGGAGAATCAGATCGCTCAGATCCCCGCGGCTGCCGAGGCCGCCCGCCGGTCTCGCGAGCAGGTCGTCGAAGAGGCGCGGCAGGCGCTCGCGGCGATCGGGCAGCCGTTCAAGAACGAGGAACGTCTCGCTGAAGCCCGTTCCCGCTGCACGGCGGTCGAGCAGGAGATGGAACGCGACCAGCGCGCCGCCAACGTCGCAGAACTCGCGGCAGTCGCAGCGCCAAGAACCTCAGAGGCGCCGGCCGCAGACGCGGCTCTGGCACACGCAGCCTGACCAATCTGCGGCACAGCCGTGCCGAAGAGGGGGGCACAGACGACCCCGGTCGTCCGACATCCCCCGAACCTGCGCCACCGGCACACCCGCCGGCCGCGACGAAAGGACGGTCGACCGTGCACGTCAACGTCTACTCGAGCCTGCTCGGCGGCTGGGCTCGACTCACACCACCAACACCCGAGCATCCGTACTGGCACGACGCCGACGACGGAACGCCGTACGACCTCCGGACCGCGGTCGGCGACGGCTGGCCAGACACCGTCATCGCCGTTCACCACGCCCACGTCACCGCCGTCGCCAACCTGCTCAGCCGAGCGATGGCGATGGACCCGATACGCGACTTCGCCGAGCGCCGCCGACTCGCGCACGCCGCATCGCTGCTCGCTGGCGAGGTCGGCGGACTGCCGACCTCGCCGTTCCAGACACGACCACGAACACGGGCGACACCGACCCCTGAAAGGAACTGAGCATGACCGACACGAGACGATCGCAGGCCAGGCCGCCGCTCCTCAACGAGTTGCTCATCGGCCCATTCGCCACCGCTCCCGGGCTGCTGGGCTCCAACCGCTTCGAGGACCTCGCCGAAGCCTGCGACGCGACCTACGAACGCGTCGACGGCTCGCACCCGCTCGAAGACGCCGACGGCCGCATGCCCTACAACACCGGCTACCGCGGCGCCGCCGTCCCCGGGCGCGTCGTCGAGCTTCCCGTCGCCAGACGACGCCGGCGCGCCGCACGCGCGGCGTGACCGCGCTGGCGGACGTCGCACGCCGCACGCCCCTGCCGCACAGCGCGCAGCGACAGACCCGCGCCGGCCAGTTCAGCTCCGAGCAGCTGGACGCCGGCGCGGTCACAAGCCTCGTGCTGCTGCGCGGCCGCCGCATCATCCAACCCGACACGCTCGAGCTGGTCGCAGAACTCGGTGAGGACGACGTCTGGCGCGACGCCGACGGCATCCCGACCGAGTCGATCGCCGTACCCGTCCTGCGCGCGGTCCCACGCCCAGACCCCGACCTCGCCGCGGAAGAGCTGCGCCGGCGAGACCAGAAGTGGCTCAAGGACGCGCTCGACAGCGTCCGGCGCCTGGCCGAACGCGAGGCCGAGATCACCACCGAGGACGTCCGCGACGTCCTCACGACGTTGCCGCGCGACACCCGGTCGGGCCTCAGCGTCCTGATGAACCGCGCCGCCGAGCGGCGCTACATCGCCCGCACCGACGCAACCACCCCGTGCCGCCGCAGGCAGAGCGGCGGCCGACGCCTGCGCGTCTGGCAGTCGCTCCTGCTCACCGACACCGACGAGAGGACCCGACAGGCCGCATGACCGACTCCATCACCGGCGAGCTCGCGATCCGCTACCAGGACGGCGAGTTCCGCGACGCCAAAACCGGCGCGATCATCGCCTACCTCGACGAGGACGGGATCCTGCGCTCGCCCGACGGCGCACCAGCCCACGGCTTCGAGCTGCCCTTCCCAACCCCCGCGGCCGCCGTGAGCCCGACCGCCCGTGTCGAGCGCAACAGAGAACTCGACGCCGCGTGGTTGCAAGCGTCAATCAGAGACGTGCAGGCGCTTGCAAAGAGACACGACGAGTTCACCACAGACGAGGTCTGGAGCGTCTTGAGCATGCCACCCCGCGAGGACCGCCAGATCGGAGGTCTGATGGCCGCGTGCCGCGCACGCGGCTTCGTCGAGAAGACCGACGCGACCCGCCCCTCAGTACGCCCGTCTTGCAACCGTAGGCCAATCCGGGTGTGGAGATCGCTGCTCTGCGATGGCACCACACCCTCGCAGCTCTTCTAGCAGGCCGCCGCCGCTGGGAGCGTCCCGGCAGGCGGCATGCTCCACCCACCTCTGAAAGGAGGTCCATGAACGGACCCGCAGCTTCAGCGCCGCGGCGAGGACCGCGGACCTCGTCGCGCCCGTCGGCGCCTCGCCGCTTCAGCTGGGCGGTCGGCGTCGGCGTCTTCGGCGACATCACCTTCCCCTCTGGCGAGCGACAGCTGATCGAGACCGTCCGGATGACCGAGTCCGAAGCGGTCGTCGTCGACCTCGCCGACGGCGCCCGGCGCGTGTTCGACTACACCGACGGGCACCACCTCTTCACGCCGGTCACCCTCGAGGTCGCAGCCGACCGCGCTGGCATGCCGGCCCCGGTCACGCTCGCCGTCGGCGACATGCTGCGCCGCATCGACCCGTTCCACAGCGAACGGCATCTGAACGCCCGTTTCCGGGCGCTCAACGCGATGATCTTCGACCGCAGACTTCCCTGCGCCTACAGCCTGCTGCTCGCCGCTCGCAGAGCCTGGGGCGGACGGTACGACGGCGCGCACGGCGAAGACCCCGAACAGACGGCCGCCAACGTCGCCACCGCGATCGCCCGCCAGCCCGAGCTGACCGTCCACGACGCGCTCGCGAACCAGCTGGCCCAAGACAGCGGCTTGACCGACGACCCTAGCGCGCTTCGCGCGCTGCTCGACGACTGCGGCTGGACCGACACCCTCGCCGATCTCGACCACCTGCTGGTCGCCCACGCCGACGCCGAGGCCTATCCCGTCGCGTTGCTCTCGCAGCGTCCGCCGGAACCAGCACCGACGGCTTCCAGCGGCCCCGATCGCGCGCCGGCCGGTCAGCACGAGCAGCTCTCACTTCTCTAGATCCGAAAGGACATCCGATGCAACGAGTTCACGCCGAGACGACGGCGTTGCCGCCGCGTGTGGAGGCCGTCATCGACCGTGCCCGATACCTTCCCCACGAGGACCCCGTTGGCCGCCGTCTTCGGATGGCTTTGGACGGACCGTTTTGGTCAGGCAGCGCGACCACGCGGCTCAGTCGCGACGCGGTGATCCGGATGCGCATCCGCTGCGAGCCGTTCCGAGCAGCCCGCACCCGGACGGGGGCGAGGCCGTAGTCGCCCTTGCGGGCTCCGAGCTCGCGCCGCTCACATGGCGCGACCTCCGGAGCGGTTCCTACCACCGGTACCGCGGCCGCTTCGACGACCTGTTCGCCGGCATGGGCGGCATGCACGCCGCCGGCCGGCTGGTCGGGATGCGCGGCAACATCAGCGCCAATCACAACGCCAAGGCGTTCTTTGCCCACAGCGAGAACTTCCCCGACGTGGAGCACCTGATCGGCGACATCAGCGTGCTGCATCCGGCCAACCTTCACGGCGAGGCCGACATCCTCCTCGCCTGCCCGGAGTGCCGGCTGCACAGCCGCGGTCGCAACTATCAGGAAGCAGTCTCTGAGCTTGGAGCGTGGGATCCCAGACGTGAGGGCGAGCGCTCGCGCGCGACGATGTGGTGTCCGCAGCGAATGGCCGCATACCGTCGCTACGAATACATCCTGCTGGAGAACGTCGTCGAGGTCGTCAAGTGGAACCAGTTCAGGAACGGGAACTGGCTCAAGGGCTGGAAAGACCTCGGCTACGTCGTCGAGATGCACTGCATAAATGCGGCGTTCTTCTACGCGCCGCAATCCCGCGACCGCGTCGCGTTCGTGATCCGCCGCGTTGGCGCACCCCGGCCGAATCTGGACTTCCGCCCCCGCGCCTTCTGCTGGCACTGCGTCAGAGACGTTCACGGGATCCAGGCATGGAAACCTGCCGCGCTGCGCAACAGAACGCCGGTCGGCCCGGCAGGAAAGTACGGGCCCCAGGGCCAGTACCTCTACGCCTGCCCTGAATGCCGCTCGGTCGTCTCGCCCTACATCGTCCCGGCACGGACTGCGATCGACCCACATATTCCCGCCACCCGCATCTGCGACCGCGAGAAGCCACTCAGACCCAAGACGATGGCCCGTCTGCATCGCGCATGGGAGCTGCGCGGCGCCGTTGCACAGCTGACGACCGTCAACGGCCGCGACCCACGAACCACCTCGCCTCGGCCGATCTGGGTTCCAGCGCCGACCGTCACCGCGCAGCACGAGCTCGCGTACCTCGCGCCCGACATGATCGTGCCGCTGCGCAACAACACCGTCGCGCGCGACGTCGGCCAGCCCGCGCACGCGCTCTGCGCATCGGGCAACCACCACGCGATCGTCGGACCTGACCAGGAAGGCGCCATCGCTCGCGAGACCGCGCACCAGCCGGTCGCCACGGTCACGACCAAGGGCAACCACATGGTGCTCGTCGGTCCCAACCGCACCAACAACGTCGCCCGTGAAAGCAGCACCCAGCCGGCGGCGACGGTCACCACCGCCGAGGGCGGCGGGCTCTTTGCCGTGCAGACCACCAGCCGCGACATGGTCGTTCAGGTGTCGGGCAACACCTACGAGCGGCCGGGCAGCGGCTACGTGCGCGCTTGGCCGCTTGACGCGCCCGCTCCGACGCAGAGCACGAGCCTCGAACGCGGCGTCCTGCAGGAGCACCAGGCGATCCTCCCGCCCGGATCGAACTCATCGGCGCGGGACGTCGACCAATCGCCGGCACCGACGCAGGTCACCACCGTGCGCCCGAGCCTGCTCGGCGGTCTGCCCGTGCAGGAGCGCGGCTTCGCGATACGCCCGGACGACGTCGACTACCTCACGAGCTACTACGGCAACCCAGGGTCGCCGCGATCGCTCAACGAACCCGCTGTGACGCAGACGACCCGCGACCGGCACGCCGTCCTCACCCCCGCCGGCGGCCCACCGCAGCACCAGCTCGCCGACTACAAGGCCGGCCCCACGCGCGGCACCAACGCACTGTCGCAGACCGCCACGCGGCTGGAGGAATGCACCTTCCGCATGCTCGTTCCCAAGGAGGCGCAGGCGCTGATGGATCTCGTGCTGCGCCCCGACGGCGAGATCTTCAAAACGATCGAGCTGACCGACCCCAGAAACAGGATCAGAATCTGCAACTCCGACGCCGTGCGCCTCGCCGGCAACGCCGTCTGCCAGACGCTCTTCGGCAACATCATCCACCGCATACTGCTGGCACGTGAGGGCGCGATGGTCGCCGAATCCCAGCGCCCTGTCTGGAACGCGCTTGCCCGCCGATAGCGACGGGACGCTCGTGCCCCGCACCCAGCCGTTCACCGCATGCAGACCGCCGCCACCGCGCCCGCATGGCCGCGAGGTCGCGGTGCGGGCGCCATCGGCCCGCCGTGAGCTGCCGTGCCCCGTCGACCCGCGCGGCGGTCAGCTTGAGCTGCTTCACGTGAACGTCGGCAGGCAACCGGCTGGCCGCGAGGTCGTGCTCTCCTACGGCCTCGGAGTCGACTCGACGGCGCTGCTGCTGCGTTGGCTGGCCGACCCGTCGGCGCGAGACTTCCGACTGGAAGACCTCACCGTCGTCACCGCGATGACGGGCGACGAGCATCCCGCCACCGGTCAGCTGGTGACCCAGCACGTGCTGCCACGCCTCGCCGACGCTGGCGTGCGATTCGTGCAGATCGCCCGCAGGGGCCAACGCGAGCGGGAGGGCGTCGAGATCCTCGACGACTCGACCTCGCCGGCACACCTCTATCTTGCGGGCGGCTACGCGCTGTCCGACGAACTCCACGCGGCCGGGACCGTTCCGCAGGTCGGCGGCGCCCGACTGTGCTCGGTCAAGTTCAAGGGCTGGGTCATCGACCAGTTCCTCGCCGCAGACCGCGCCGGGCGCCCGTTCCGGCAGGCCATCGGATTCGACGCCTCGCCGTGGGAACGCAAGCGAGCAGCGCGCGACGCGACGTTTGACCGACGCGGTCGAACCGGGTGGTACCCGCTGCAGGAGTGGGACTGGGATCGCCGCCGCTGCCGCTCCTACATCGAGAACGCCACGGGCGTGGCGAGATGGCCGAAGTCGGCATGCGTCTACTGCCCGTTCACGCTCACCAACAAGGCCGGAATGGCAGCAGCGCTGCAGAGATTTCGGGACGACCCGGCAGTAGCCGTGGCGGTGCTCGCCCGCGAACACCACGCCCTGTGCCTCAACCCGCGCCAGGGCCTGATCGCGGGCAGACGACTTCGCGACCGTCTGGCCCCCGATCTCCTCGCCGCGTTCGAACTGCACCTCGCCGCCCAGCCGCACGCGCTCTACGAGGTGAGACGCATCGCCCGGCCCCGCCGCGCCGACCCGCGCACCGTCGGCAACTCCAGCCGGGCGGTCCGCGTTGTGGCGGTCGGGTCGCGAGACGACATCCACCGCCGCCTGCGGCACGAGGCGGCCGCGCTGGGAGCCGCCGTCGACGAGACCGACGTCACGCCCCGCGCGTGGCTGCGCACGCGCCCTGACCGCCAACCCGGGACAGAGCACTACCTCTGCGCCGGCACAGCCGGCGCCGTCGACAAGCAGGACCCGCACTTCCCAACGTGGTGGCGCCGCGCCACCGCTGCAGACCTCACACCTTGCTCCTGAACGTCCGAACACGAAAGAGAACCCGAATGGCTGACATCAAGATCGCCGTTGACGACGCCCACGACATCGCCGCAGCTGTGAGCGAAGCGTTGCGCGACATCGTTGAGCGCCACCCCGGCACGACCCTGTTGGGGCTCGCCATCGACGCAGAGCAGGTCGTCCTCGACGTGCTCGGACACGCCGACGCCGCCGCCGACGACGACGACGAGATGTGACCCGCTCCAGCCAGCGGCTCGCGCACGCTCCTCCAAGTCAACAGACCAACGCCAGCCGCTCCCTGCGCGAGCCAACGCGGCCTGCCCGCGGACCGCAGGCGATCGCGTGCCACCGTCCCGACCGAGCACAGATTCTCGCGTCCCCGCTCGGGGAGTCTGCACGCCAACGCCGCCGCGGTACCTCACAACTCGCGAGATCGATAAGGACGACCTCATGACCAATCCGATGCCGAGCCTCATCGATGCAACGCCCGCGATGCTGAAAGCGGCCTACTTCGGCGGACTCTTCCGCCTCGACGAAGACAGCATGAACTCCTCCCTCCCGAAGGTCGAGCAATGGCCCCAGGGCTTACTGGCCTCAAGGATCGTCTCCGTGTTCGAACTGGCCCTCGCCCAGGCGCTGGTCACGACGCCCACGGGCGTCGAGGTCGAGGCATACGCAGCCGATCGCGCTGGCCCCAAGGTCCTGCTGCTCATCCGGACAACCGATCGCGAGAGGAGCTTCGTCACCGACGGATGGATCGACGCCCGAGCCTTTCTCGGCGACCCGAAGAGCTGGCAGGCGGCCAGACCCGCGACCAGGGTCCAGATCGTCCTTGGTCACATCGTGGAGGAACTCAATCGGGTCTTGGCGAGAGCCTCCCTGGAGGTCATGGCAGCCGTGCACGAAATTACTGCCGACGAACTCGCTCAGGCCGTTGTGGACGAAGCGCTCAACCTCGCAGAGGCGGTCAACAGCGATGGCGTCCCGGAGCAGCTGGCCTACCTCGCCGACCACGTCGAGGAGCACAACGTGCGCGCGACGATCGACGAGATCGTCGCCGAGCGCAGAACACCGCCGCAGCGATAGGCAGAAAGGAACCAGAATGGTCATAGCTACCGCTCTCATCGTCGCCGCCAACGGCCGCACTGCACCGAGCCCGGCTCCCGACGACTACCACATCGACGGCCCCCGCTTGCGCGCCATCGCCGCCGCTCTGAGACAGCTTCGGCAGCTCAATTGGCAGATCGAGTTCAGCGATCCGGAAGCACTCGCGGGCGGCTGGATCGAATGGACCGCGCGTAAGCGGTTCGCGGCAGATCTTCAACCCCGCGACGAGTTGCTGGCCCTTCCGGGCTGGCGCTTGGCCGGCGAGCCGTCGTCTGAGGACGCACCGGTCGAGTTGCTGGTGGGGGAGGATCGAGGCGAGTACGAGAGACAGATCGGGATCGCACTCAGCCTCGACTCGCCTTCCTCGCCGTTGATGCCCGTGCAGCTCGACGCGTCGCCCGCGTCGGAGATCGCGATCGATCTGAGCACCGGCCCCCGCCGGCGCCTTCGGATCAGCGCCAGCGACGATGGCACGATTGATCTCGACGGCGGCCACATCCGCGTGTGCCGCGCCGACGACACGGTGATCAGAACGTGGAGCGACTTCGAGCTCCACAACGACCCCGAAGGCACGCTCGCAGAGGTCCTGGCGACTGCGCTCGGGCGCGACTGACCTTCGCATTTCATTGCCCGTCACGCTCGCCGGAGCGACGACGCGATACACGACCGCCACGAGCGAGCGACTCCGCCAGCTCGTGCAGAGCAGGGGGGGACCCTTCGCGCGCTGCCGAGCGTCGACACTGGATCGCGACCCTGCTGGCGCCCCGAGACCGCCGAGGATTGCTGCCGCTGGCTCGGTCGCGGCCACCCCAGACGGCGCCTCGCAGCCGAACCGCGGTCGGTGCCATCGACGGCGAGGCGCCGTCGCCATCCCACGACCTCTGCGACACGAGCCGTCGAGGCCGTCGCAGCAAAGGAGTTGAACTTGATCGACGACATCGCCTACACCGAAATCTGCGTCTGGCCGATCAGCTCGATCGACGCGATCCCTCACTCGTTCAGACTCGCGCTGGCCGAGTGCGACCATGAGGTGAAGACCGTCCAAGAGGCCGACGCCGCCGGCTTGCGCGGCCTCGACGAACGGTCCGCGATCTGGCACCCCAGCGACCCGGGCGACCCCGGCCAGGGCTTCTTGCGGATCGTCGATCACGGCGCGTGCGACGGCATCGAGGCGTACCGTCCCGTGCTCACAGCTGCCCAGTCGCACGGCCTCAGCTACCACGCGACCAATGACGACGGCGACACCTACCCAGGGCGTCTTGAGCACCACGACCTCCACAAGACCAGCGCCCGACGCCTGCATGAGTACGACGTGTTCATCACCGCCGCCGATCTCGGCGGCGAGAAGGAGATCGACGACCTGCCAGACGTGCTGCTCGCCGACCGTGTCCGCGAGCAGTTGCTGCGGGTTCCGTTCCCGCCGAGACACATCACCCAGACGTGGTGACGACCGCTTCAGCGCCGGGCCGCCGGGCCGGTGCGACCTCGCTCGTCATCCCGCGCGTCGCCCAGAGCGCTGACGGACCGCAGCCGCCGCGCGCCGATCGCGAGCCCGAACACTCGCCACGTGACCAGGCTGCAGACGAACCGAGCGACTCGCCGGCGGCTCCGGATATGGCTAGCCGCACGTGCCCGCTGATGTTCGTGACGATGCCGCACAGACGGTTCTTCGAGCACACCGACGCAACCGGCCGCCCGCACGCCGCTCTTGGCCGGCTCGTTCAGCCCGAGGGGCACTACACCGACGTCGAGCACACCGACGCCGCCCGGATCCCGTGGGGCGCAGACAACGCCTGCTTCAGACGCTTCGACCGCCGAAGATTCGTGCGGATGCTCGATCGGCTTCGGCCGGTCGCCGGCGCCGAGTGGGACGCCGCAGCGTCCAGAGTCATCGCCCGCAGACGTGCTTCCTACTGCAGATTCGTCGCTGTGCCCGACGTCGTCGGCGACGCCGTCGCGACAGCTCGCCGGTTCGAGGCGTGGGCGCCTGCAGTCGCGCGCCGCGGGCTGCCGGTTGCGCTCGTCCTGCAGGACGGGATCGAGCACCACCCCGACTGGCTGACGATCACGCTCACCTTCCGCGTCGACGCTGTCTTCGTCGGCGGAAGCGACGCCTGGAAGCTCGGTCCAGCCGCAGCTGCCATCGCCCGGCACGCGAGATCGCGGGGCCGGTGGGTGCACTGGGGGCGCGTCAACACGCTGCGCCGCATCCGCCATGTGATCGCCACCGGCGCCTGCGATTCCTTCGACGGCACCGGCTGGGCGCTCTACCGCGACGCGCGCCTTGACTGGGGGCTTGCAGGCACGCTGCGGGAAGCTGCCGCGCACCGGCGGCGAGCGGACCAGCTGCGCATGGATGCGTAGCCGCATGCCGGCGGGCGAGCGGGCCGAGCACGTACGGGGTGTCAAGCGCGCCGCGACGCGCCGAGCTCGACCGCCCGCCGGTCGCAACACCCCCGCCTCAGCACTCTGAAACGGAGACTCTCATGAACAACGACAGGGTCGTGCCGAGCACGCCCGATCACTCCAGACCCGACCCGTCGTCGGCGGGCATGCCGGACGTCGTCTGGATCGTTCGACCGTTCGACACACTCGAGGAGCCGATCGCCTTTCTCGACCGATCGGACGCGAGAGCGTACGCGGCAACGTCAACGGGGGCCGGGAGCATCGACGGCGTCATCGTGGCTGACCGTCGAGAAGCTGCCCGGCTCATCAACGAGCGGATCGCGCCCCTGCTGCTCACCGGCCCGTGGCGTCTCGATGAACGCCTCGACCAAGCCGGCTATCCATTCGTCGCTGCGATGTTGGGCGATGGCACGACAGCGGAAACGATCCTGACCAACCTCGCTGAGTGCTTGCGCAACGACGCCCCCGAGGGCGGGCAGGAGAACTTCGACGCGATCGTCGCGCTGGTGGCCGCCTGGTTCACGGAGCCGGTCACCCAAGCGCAGATCCTCAGCGACCCCGACAACGACGACGCAACCGTCGAGATCCGCTACGCCGTCGTCGACGGCCGACCGAGCGTGATCGTCGACGACGAGGCCTACTCGGACCCGTCGATCTTCTGGATCGAGAACCGTGAGCTGTTGGAGGGCGTCAGAGCCGAGGACGGCAGCTGGGATTGGGAGAACGCGGCCATGTGCGACCCACACCGCGGCCAAGACCCGCGACTGCAGCAGTACGTGCGCGACCTGCTCGCCGTGCGCCGGTTTGCCCGGTAGCGCACCAACGCCTCGCACCAGGCGGCAGCGACCGAAGGCGCTCGGTCGGCGGTCGGGCGGCGCCCCCAGCGCAGCCCGCCGGCTCGCTCCGCCCTACCCGACCAGCTTGCCGCCGCGGCGCGAGCGCGCGCTTGCCCTCGCGCCCGCACGGGCCCGTCAATCATCCACGCACCGGAGGTTCATCACCATTGATCGAAGCGCAGATCTTCATCAACGTCGCCTCGCCGGAGGAGGGAGGCATCGCTGACGGCGCACCGTACGTGATCGACGGCCGCCGTCTCCGCGGCGCGAGCTACCTGCTCGCGGACCTGCAGGAACTTGGTTGGACGACGACGTTCGCGCCGAACGGGTTCCTCGAGGAGGGATACGTGGAGTGGATCGCAACCAAGCGATTCGCCGATCTGCGAGCCGCGCGCGCGGAGGTCGGGACGCTCGACAGCGTCCGCCAGGTCAGCGCCGACGTCGCTGAGCCCTCGGCTGTCCTCTTCGACCCGCTCAACGAGAGCCGCCCGCCGGGGCCGATGTATCTGCGGTACACGCTTGGCGAGCCCGCCGGCGAGCGATGGCGACTGCGCCGAGGAACCGCCGGGCGCTATATCGACATCCCGATCCCTGCCGCCCCCCGGCGGTCGATCCGCTTCATCCTCCCCGAACACCAACGGGACGGCGAGGGGCAGTGGTCCCCGGACGCGATCACGGTATGCGAAGCCGACGGCCGCGAGGTCGACTGGTGGGCGATCGAAAAGGTCGGCGCGGACCCCGGCCACGCCCTCGGAGCGATCCTTGCGGCCGCGCTGGGGATCGGGCTCGATCCCCAGCAGACGCGATGAGCCTCACCACGGCTCACGTCGGCGCCGTCCCGCGCGCCGCGATCGCCCGTGCCAGACGCCAACGACGACCGGGACGATTCGCGTGCCCGCACCGGACGCGAGGAGCGCGGGCGCCCGTGCTCGAGGTCGCGATGCCGGGAGGGACCGCTGCGCGACTTCCGGGCTTCCTGTGGCCTGAGGCGACGCGCGCCCAGCACCAGTCGGGTGGCCGGGGCGGTCGCGGCGCGATGGTCGTGATCACGCCTGAGCGAGAGGACACGGCCAACGCCTTCTACGACCGGTGGCACAGACTCAGACGTTGCGAGCGACCGTTCCGCGTGGACAACTTCGGGTTGCGCGTCAACAACGAGCTGGTCGCGATCGCGACCAGCGCATCGACGGTGAGCAGAACGGTCACCGACACCATCATGCGCACCAACACGGTCGAACTGGCACGGATCGCCAGCACGCCCCGTCACAGACACAGCACGCGAGCGCTCCTTCGCCTCTACCGGATGTTCCTGGCTCAAACGTGGCCGTGCTGGCCGATCGACGCGGTCATATCGTACGGTCTGGCAGGCGCAAGAGGCGGCCAGATGTACAAGTTCGACGGCTGGACGTTCTTGCGAACGTGCCCAAGGTCGGGCGGCGGCGGCACCTACTCCAGACCCAGCGCGGCAAACCAGTTCGGGGACGGCAAGAAGTCGCTGTGGGGCTGGTCCTACAGCGACGTTCCGCTCCACACGCACGACTGGCGGCACGCGCCCAAGCAGCAGCGTCAGCGAGCCGCCGCACAGCCGGCGACCGACCGGACCTGCGTCTCGCGGGACAGCCAGCTGCTGCTGCTCTAACCCGGGCGCCGAGCTTGCTCGGTACCCCGGCCAGCCTCAGTCAGCCGCCGGCGCGCGATCGGCGTGCCGGCGGCTTGCCACGTCATTCGACTTCGACGCTCGCGCCGGAGTTCGGCGCGTGCTCAGCAAGGAGCTCTATGCCGAATCTGGACCAGGTCGTCAAACAGGCCTACGGCGCCGGTGCGCCGCGTGGAGGGCACGTCTTGGCCCCGATCAAACCGAGCTGGATCAGACCTCCCAGAGATCCCAATGTCGGCAAGATCGGAAAGGGGGAGACGGTCGTGTGCCCGCGCCCGGGTCACAAGACGCACGAGGTCCGAATCGTGCCAGGGACGCGCGTCACCGACGTGACGCTGCTGTCGCTGCTGATCCAGGCCGGGTGGAACATCCGGCTCTACGGACCTGCCGGCTACGGCAAGTCGTCGCTGGCCGAAGCGGCGATGGTCGCGGCGCAGGCCGCGATGCACAGAGAGCCGCTGGAATCGAGCCGTGCCCGCGTCGTCGTGATGGCCGGCACGACCGGCGTGCGCGACGAGGCGGTCGTCGGGCGCCCGACGCAGGATGACGAAGGCCGCTGGGTCTTTCGGCTCGCGAAGGCTGCTCGGACGATCCGCGACGGCGGCGGCCTGGTCATCAACGAGGCCGACTTGCTGGGCTACGTCTTGAAGGCGCTGAACTCGCCGATGGAGCGCGAGGCGCTGAGCTTGGACGCCTACGAGCCCGGCGAACCCGATGTCCCGACCCACACAACGTTCCGCGCGATCCTCACCGACAACAACGACCCCCAATTCCCCTTGGAAGCCTCCGTCCGAAGCCGCCTCAAGCTTGAGCTGTCGGTCTGCAACCCCAGCGGACTGGGCGCGATGACGGTGCCCGCAACCGACACCGATGCCGTGGTCATGGCCCCGACGCTCGCTCCGACGACCGCCTATCGCCCCGTGGCTCTGTCGCCGGCGCTGCGCAGCGCCGCGCTGCGGCCCAACCCGTACGTGGTGACGATGGTCGAACTGCTCGTGGCACTCGCCCGATGCTCGGGCTACGTGGCTCCCAGCGATTCTGGGCGGTCCCGTGGCGTCGGCGCCGATCACGAGCCCGGCCGGCACCACGCGCTGAAAGCGGTCGACGCGCGCCTGACGCTCCTGGGCTTGGACCTCGACGACGTGCAGCACGCGGCCGCGATGGCGGACGACTGGGTGCCCGGCCGGCGCGAGATCATCGCGATCACCCAAGCCGAGCGGATCGTCGGCACCGAGTTGGCGCTGCGCGCGTTCATCACCAAATGCCAGCTCACCGGCGCTGACGGCATCGCTCGGCTGCTGATCGACGCGCTGTGGGGCGACATGCCCGGCGCCGACCAGCTCGACCTCACGCCCCTTGAGCTGTAGGCCGGCAGCACTGGCGAACGGGGGGAGCGGTCATGCCTCTTGAGGACCTCGCGGGCGTCGTGATGGGGGCGATCGCCCGCAACGAGAGCACGCGACGGGCCGACCCCGATTGGCGACGGCTGCTGGCGCTTCTCGCCGCGGTCGCCCGCGAGACCACCCACGGCAAGGTCTTAGCTGTCAAGACCCGGCCCGGACTGGTCGTCCCGGGAGTCGCCGCCGCGGACCTCGAACACGAGCTGGTGACGATGTCGGGCTACCTGTGGGCCTGCGATCCGTCGATGCCCGTCGCCGAGCAGAAGCCGCTCATCACGCCAGCGACGCAGGAGGAGATCGGCCGCGCGCTGGAGGCCTACGGGATCCTGATGCACGAGCTCGGCCACATCCTCTGTTCCCTCCTGACGATGCTCAGAGCCCTGGCCGCCGCGGGCCTGGACCGCGAGTACCGGCTGCTGGAAGAGGCGCGCATGGAGGCATCGATGGCGGTCAAGCAGCCGTGGTACCGCGGCTGTTTTGGCTACGTCTTCGCCGGCCACCGACTCCCGGCTCTGGCCGAAGCCGTCGGCGACGGGGAGCTGCTGCCGCTCGTCGACATCGCATTGCGAGCGCTGGGGGCCGACCACGCCCAGCTGCTGCACCCCACCGTCGTGCGGGCGTGCCGGGACGCCCTTGAACCGGCTCTGAGACCCAGAGTGTTTGCCGCGCTCGACGAGCTCGCACGTGACGTCGTCATCGTGAAGGACGCCGACGAGGCCGGCATGCGGGCCTGCTGCGAGCGCCTGCGCGACCTCCTGACCGACGCCGGCGCGTCCGGGCGCGACGACCAGGACGACGCCGTCGGCATGCCGACCGCGAGCACGCCGGCCGAGACGACGCCGCCCGACGCCGAGCCGAGCACCCAGGCCGGCGCGTCGACGGCCGACACCGATCGCCAAGACGTCGTCGGGCCCACCATCGATCTCATCGCGTTGGTGGCGACGGTCGGCGAGGCCCAGTCGGTGCTTGAGCCCGGCGAGTGGGAGCCGATCGGCGACGCGCTGGCGCATGTCGAGGACACGCGCGCTCGCGTCGAGATCCGCCGTGCCGTCAGAGCCGGGGACGGGGACCCGTCCCGGTCCTCCCGGAGGGCCGTGCTCGCCGGTGCCGGCCTGCCCGGCGTCCCGTTTGACCCTGTGGCCGGCTGGCGGCAGCCGACGGCGGAGGAACAGGCAGTCGCGCGCGAGGTGCACCGCCGCATCGCGGCCGTGCCGGCGCTGCGGGACGAACGCCTGCAGACGCGCTACCCGCCGGGCCGGATCGACTTCACCGAGCTCGTCCGACGCGACGCACAACTGGCCCGCGGCCTCGCGCCAAACGCCGAACCATTCGGGCGCGTCGAGCCCGTCCGTGGCCTGCTGCGAGACCCGCTGGTGGTAGTCCTCGTCGACAGCAGCGGCAGCATGGGCCACTGGATCGATCTGGCCGTCGGCATGGGGTGGGCGATCGCACAAGGAGCTCGCAGCCTCAGAGGGCGCGTCGCCGTCGTCTCCTTCGGCAACCAGGCCACCGGCCTCATCGATCCGGCGAGACCCCCAAGCCGCGTCCCGATCATGTACGCCGCCGGCGGAACCGCCCACATCAGTGAGGCGTTTCTCGTCGGCGCAGCCCGGCTCAACCTGCTCGACACCGCTGCCACCCGCATCCTCGCCGTCGTCTCCGACGGCGACTGGCACTACAACGCCCACGACCACGCGGTCCTGAGCCCGTATCTGCGCTCCGGGATGCGCGCCATGACGGTGTGCGCCGGAGCCGAGCCGATGAACGCGCTTGGAACCGGCGTCCGCGTCGACAAGCCGACAGAACTCGGCGACGCACTCGCCACGGTGCTGATCGACGCGGTGCTCGCCGACCGCGGACAGCGGCGCGGCGCGTCTCGCCGCCGCCTCACCGCACAGCGCTAACCGCCTGAGAAAGGACGCCTATGACCGGACCTGCCCTGCTGCAGGACCGCCCGCCTGACCCAGAGCCCGCGCACGCAGCCCACCCAGATCCCGCATCGTCGCCTGCCAGACGAGCGACCGGGTCCCCGCCGAGGGAGCCGACGGGGATCGACGTCGAGGCCGCACGCGAGCTGCTGAGTCTCGACCGCCTCAACGACCGCGCCGTCAACCTCGCCCGCCGCGCATGGCCCGAGGCCTACCCGCGCGCGCTCGCGCAGGCCTCCCAGACGCTACCGCGGGCTGCGGAGCTGACCGGGACGACGAGCCTCGCCTGCATCGACTCCCCGGAGATCACGACGGCGCACGCCGCGGCAGCACTCGTGCGCAGAACGCTCGCGAGGACCTTGCCGGACCTCGTCGAGGCCCCACCCCAGACAGCACGGCACGAATTCGCCTATCCGCTGGCAACCGTCAACGGGTCGCGATTGTGTCCGAGCCAGCACGCGAGCGACACGACCGTGTTCGTCGACGCCGGCGACATGCTCGCCGACGGTCGCATCGCGGCGACGGCGACCGCCCGCTTCACGCTCAGGCCGGGAACCATGGCGCTGTGGCGCGCGGTCCTGCGCACCAGTGACGGCAGCCCGGTCCAGAGCCTCGACTGGCTCGCTGATGACCGCTGGCACGAGCCGCTGCTGCGGCTGGACTGGACGATCGACCCGGTGATCGAGCTGCGCTACATCGCCGATTCGCGATCCAGCAGACGGCCGCTCAACCGCTCCAGAGGCCAGACCCTGACGTTCAACCGCGACACCGGCAAGAACGCCGCCAGCCGCTTGACGCAGCTCGCGAGCCGCATCCCCGGAGCGCTGCGAACAGGCCCAAGAGACGCGCCGTCCCACGCCCACGCCCAGCACGTCGCCACGGTGAGCCTTGGAAGCCTGCTCAAGGGCCGCGGGCAGCGCGACGCCTACCTCGAGCAGCTGACCGACGCGATCGGCACCGGACCCCCACCGATGCTCTACGCGCGCTTTGACACGTTCGAGTGCCGGATCGCGCTGGCGCAAGCGACGACGGTCTGCGGCGAGTCGGTGCTCGACGGCGACCATGCGCGCACCAAGCTCCTCACGCCAGCGGTGATGGCCTGCCTCCTGTGGGAGATCAGCCAGACCGACCGGACCGCGGTCCTCGCGCTCGACCGCCAGCAGCTCCCGGTCGCCGAGGAGCTGATCACGCGAGGGCGACGCACCCTCGCAGTCGCCCCCGTCGCCGGACTCCCGGGCCGCGGCACCCTCCTGGTCGGGCAACCGACCGGGGCGCCCATCAGCGCCGAGGAGGTCCCGGTCGCCGTCGCGCTGGACGCGATCGAGCACCACCAGCGATCTGGCCGCGCGGCGAGCATCGACGGCGAGGTCGCCGACGTCGTGCGCATGATGCACGCGCCCGTTCGCGGCACCGGTCGCCTCCCCAACGGGGAACAGCTCTACGGCTTCCAGGAACGGCTCGTGGCGCAGATGGAAGCAACCGACCGGGGCATCCTGCTGGCCTCCGGAACAGGGAGCGGCAAGTCGGCGATGATCGTCGAGACGCTCAACCGGTGGGCCGGAACCACGCCGGCCACGCGCGACCTGATCTTGGTCGAGGACGAATTGGTCGCGCAGTGGCGCGACGACGTGCTGGTCGGCACGGCCGAGGAAGCCGGGTTCCTCACCAAGGACGCGATCGTGCGGATCCTGACCCCGAGCTGCAACGTCACCAAGGCAATGCGCGAGCTCGACGCCGCTGCAGGCGTCGGACCGGTCGTGTTCCTGTGCGGGCAGACCGTCGCGCGCACCGCCGTCGCCGCGCTCTCGCAAACGGTCCGCCGCGATCCCGGCGGCGCCGAGGGCGACGTCGTCTGCTTCTGGGACGTCATGGTCATCGACGACGCTGACTTCCTGATCGGCGAGAGCGCGATCGAGCGAGCCGCGCGGCGGATCCGCCAGAACGCCGACCGGTGCATCGTCGCCAACGCCACGCCGTACCACGTCAGCCACACCGACGTCTTCAAACAGATCGGCGTCGGGCGCGGCTACTCGGAGGAGACGATGCGCCGTGGCCGTCAACGGCTCAACAAGCTGCGGGTCACCGACACCGCGACGCTCACGCGGCTGCACGAGTCCTTCAGCCCCGTCATCGCACGGCCGACCCCAGAAGAGGTCGAGCACGTCATGCCACGGCTGGCGCCGCCGCTCGTCCACGAGGTTCCGCCGACCGAGCTTGAGCAGCGGGCGATGGAGTCGATCGAGAACCGCCTCATCGCCGCGCTCCAGACGCTGGTGGACGCCGCAGAGTCTGCCGGTGCGCTGGATCCCACGTCGGAGAGAGGCCGGCAGAATCAGCTGGCGCTCGACAGCGCGCTGCGGTCGTTGCGCTACCTCGGCCCGCTCGCGTCGCGGTTGGCATGTGACTGGGAGGCCGCGCTGGCGAGCACCTCCAACGCTGCGCAGCTGCTCGCGCTCGACGAGGACATCAAGCGTCTCAAGGAGTCCGGGCAGACGCCGACGATGCGACGGCTGCACGCGGAGCTGATCGCCAGATCAGTCGAAGGCGGGCACCCGATCCTGGGCTTCTGCGAGCACATCCCGCCGCTGACGCTGCTGGACCAGGAACTGCAGTCGCGCTTCGGGATCAAGGCAGGACTGCTGACCGGCAGCACACCGGCCGAGGAACGGCATCGCCTCTGCCGCGCGTTCCGCACCGGCGAGGCGAACGTCGACGCGCTGCTCATCGGCCCGAAGTCGATACGCGGCAAGAACCTTCAACGCGCCCAGCGCGTCCTTCACATCGACCTTCCGCCGACGCCGCCGAGATTCGCGCAGCGCAACGGACGCGCCGCCCGCATCGGATCCTGCTGGCCCGAGATCGAGGTCATCATCGGCCTCCTCGCCGGCTCCTACATGCGGTTTCACCAGGAGCAGCTCATGGTCCGTGCAGCCCCAGCCGTCGCGATGCTCGACGGAGCCAATGCCCGCAGCCACCTCGCCGGCCAGTTCGCTGCGCTGGCCGCCGACCACCAGCTCGGCGAGCACGCGACCGCCGCCGGCTACATCGCCGCTCGGCTGATCGAGCAGCGTGCCTAACGCTCACGACCAGGAGGCCCATGCCCAGAAAGCCCCAGCCCGCGGCCGCGCCCGCCGGCACCCAGCTGCACCTCGCCACTCGCGACATCCACGCGCCCCTCAGAGTCGCCGTCCTGCACATCACCGCGATCGCACCGGCGAGAAACAACCCACGCCGCGACCTCCAAGACGTGGACGGCTTGGCCGGAAGCCTCGGGCAAAACGGCCAGCTGCAGAACATCAACGTCGTCGAATACGAGAGACCCGACGTTGAAGGCCGCACTCACGAACTGGTCGCGGGCAGACGGCGCTACGAATCGATCCGGCTGCTGTTTGAGAACGGCACCGGCACGGGCCAGGTGCACGCCGCGATCCACCCTCCCGGGACCGATCCGGCCACCATCGTCGCGATCGCGACGATCGAGAACGAGCACCGGCGCGCTCTCCGGCCAGGCGAGCGGATCGCAGCGATCGCAGCATGCGTCAACGCCACGAGAATGACGCTCCAGGCGATCGCCGAGAACTACGGCACCTCGGTGCCGACCATCAGAGGCGACCTTCGACTCGCAGCGTCACTGCCCCCGATCGCGCTGGAGAAGCTCGACGCCGGCCAGCTCACCAAGGAGGCAGCCACGCGCCTGGTGCCGCTGGCCAAACGCGCCCCTGCGGTCGTGGAAGGCGTCATTCGCGACCTCGGGGAACGCGTCGGAGCAAGCCAGGTCGCAGCCAATCCGGACCTCGTGGTCTACGAAGCTGTCCGCGATGGGCGTGTCCAAGACGTCACCTACGCCGAGGTGTTCTCCGGCGGCCTCGACGTCCTCGCCGTCGACGACGTCATCAACCGCGCGGTCGAGGCGCTCAAGACGCGGAGACAGTGGCGGGAGAGGACCGCGCTCGCCCGCGACGTCAGAGCTGCCCTCGAGCTGATTTCACAACTGGCTCCCGATGAGCGGCTGGCGCACGTCGAGCCCAGCGACGTCCACCAGGCGATGCAGACCGCGCCCGACGGCGCGATCGTCGCGCTCGACACCAGAGGCGATCGCGACGGCGACCTCCTCGCTCGCGCCGTCATCTGCACCAGCCCAACCCTGATGCTCGAATGGGCCGTCCGAGCGACCAACGCCCTCGCCGCCCGCTACGGCAACAAGGCCGCGACGCCCGAGAATCTGCCGCCGACCATCCTCGACATCGAGCAGGACGTCATCAGCGACATCAAGGCCGACGCGAAGAGATGGAACCGCGCGGTCGGCCGATTCTGCGACGCCATCACCAGCGGCACGGACGGCTGCGACCTGCCCGACTCACTGGACGCGATCCTACTGGGCATCTGCCACGCCCGCATCCGACTGTTGGTCGGCCAGGGCTTAGGACACGTGCGTGCGGACTGGCGCGTGGAGGCCGTCGAGGGCACCGGCGGCTTCATGGACGAACGCGACCGACCGCCGCTCGGCGCCGAGGAGGCCCAGCGCCGCTTCGACGCCGAGATCGCGCAGCGGTCAACGATCGACGCCAAGCGCATGACCGTCTCGGCGGTCGTGGCGGGCGCCCTGTGCGACACCCGCGAGGTCGGCGCGCGCGAGCGCCACCGCAGACTTCAGATCCCCACGCACAACGCGACCCTGACGGGCGGCATCGGCACCGCAATCCTCGCGCTCGCCCACGCGTGGGACCACGCGCCCGAAGACTTCGCCGCGACCGTGGTCGAGCGGCTTGACCTGCCTGCCGGCGAGAACCTCGCGCTGGTCTCGCACAACCCGTCGAGTCTGAAGCGCCGCGCCCGCGCGGCCTGACACGACGCACCGAACAGCGGCGGCGCCGCGCCCGGCCGCCCGCGTAAACCTCACGATCAGGAGCACGATGCTCAGGCAAGAAGAACTCGCTCGCTTCGGCGGGATCGCGCCCGTGCTGGCTCACGCCCAGTGGCTCACAGCCAGGGCGTGGCAGCCCTTTCGCGGCTACATGGGCCGCGACGACGGGCAGACCGCAACATCTCTCACGCAGTCGTCGGAGATCGAGCTGATCGAGGCGCTTTACGGCCTTGACTCGCTCGACGGATTGCGTGCTGGCGTCATCAGTGCCGGCGCCGCGACGGTGCTGCCGGTGCCGGAAGGCGATCCCGGCGAGCTGCCCACCACGCCGATCGCCAGCCCCGATGGCCACGAGTCGCATCCTCGGGTCATCGCCTTCGTTCAGGCGCTTGGCGCCGCGATGCCGGCCGTCGTCTGGGCCATCCAGACCGAGTCGGTGCCGGACGCGCTCGCCAGCGGCGATCTGGTGCAAGCCCGCGACGCACTCGGCGATCTCCTCGTCACCGCAGCCGATCGGTTCCCGCTCTACAAGGTCCTGACCGAGTCGTGGGCGGGCGCCTGCGGCATACGGCACGCAAACTCCGACGCAGCTCGCGACTTCGCCGCAGTGCTCGTCGAGCCGTACGGCGAGCATGATCCGATCGAGCTGACCGATGACTGGAACTGGCTGGTCAGCATCGGCGCTGGCGACGACGACGGCGGCGACCAGCTGGATCGACACACCCTGCGCTGCTTCGCGGAACTGGATCGCGCGCAGCGGTTCGCGGTGCTGCAGGCCGACTGGACCCGCGCCCTGGTGGACGAGGCGGTCGGGGGCCATCCGCGAAGCCCCGTCTTCATGAGAACCGTCGTCCAGCGACTGGTGGACTACGACGGAACCGGATCGGTCTCGGCCCACGAGCCCGATTCCGACTGGCGCGTGACCATCGCCGCACGCGACCGCAGCCCGCTCCCGGCTCTGCCGACCCGTGCTTCGCACTGAAGCCGACGTCCTCCGCACGCTGAGCCACGGCACTTACACGCTCACCGATCTCTACCGGCTCTGCGGCGCCTCGGTCGACATCAGCCGCGACCGAGGCCACGATCCGCCAGGGCCGGCCCATCCGACCGACACGCGCTGGAGACACCGCGTTCGCTGCGCGCTGCAGACGCTGCGCGCCGGGGACGCAGCCCGCCGCGTCGATCGCGCGACCTGGCTGCTGGAAGGCACCCCCACCCGCCCGCGTCGGCTCACGCTGCTGATCGCCGGCGCGACGCCTGCCGACTTCGAGCTGCGGCTCGCCGACGCCGTCGACCTGCTGAACTCGGTCGAGGAGCCGGTCGATCTGATCGTCACCGACCCGCCCTACGGCTTGCGCCGCGACGACCCCGCGGCTGCGGCCCGCGGTTACGCGCGCGACCGCACCCGCACTGTCCCCGGCTACGTCGACGTAGACCCGGGCGCGTACGACGCGTTCACGGCGCGGTGGGTCGCCGCCGCCGCGAGCGCTCTTCGCATGGGCGGCCAGCTCGCCGCCATCACCGGCCCCCAGCAAGCAGCCGCCGTCCAATACCACGGGCAGCGCAGCGGCCTGACCTGGGTCAACAGCATCGCCGCCTTCCGAACCTTTGCCCTCCGAAGCACACGACGAGCAGCGATCTCCCACTGGACGATCACCGTTCTCGCGCGCGGTGCGCTGGGTCATCCCGCGCGGACCTTCACGCCCCCGAGCGACCTCCCTCTGGCCCGGTCGGGCGCCGACTACCCGTTGGACTGGTGGCCCGAGAACGGACGCGTCGCCCGGCGCGGTCTGCTCCGCTACGACAACCAACTCCCGCTGCGGCTGGTCCTGCGGATCGTCGAGGCCTTCAGCCGTCAAGCCGACCTCGTTGTTGACGCGTTCAGCGGCGCCGGCGTCGTCGGCGACGCCTGTCTGCGCCTTGACCGTCGCTTCCTCGGCGGCGACCTCAATCCCGAGGCACTCCGGTTCACGGCCGCCCGCCTGCTCGACGAGGTCCTCTGGCCGGCAGAGCGCGCGCCACGCCTCTTCGGCGCCTGACTCGCCCGCCTTCCGCTCGCAGCGCGACCACCTCCCACCAACACGACCGACGGTGCTACCGCACCGGCCGGTCCACAGGCGACAGGAGCAGCCCAACGATGGCTGACATCAGAAGACACTCCGACGACGAACCAGACACCGACGCCAGCGCGCAGGAGGCCGCCCAACAAGCCAGAACCGGCATCGAGCAACCACTGGTGCCCAACCTGCTGACCCCCGAGGCTCGCCGTGCAGTCTCGGTGTGGCTGGCGGAGACGATCGCCGACTTCAAGCGCGCGGTCCGCGTCGGGCCCGCTCGCGAAGAGCTCGAGGAACTGGGGATCGACAGAGCCTCCTGGATCCTGGCGATGTACCGGGAGATCTTGCTGTATCACGCGCTCGCCCGGCGGATCGAGCTGGATCAGCTTTCCTTCAACGCCGCCGCCGAGATGCGAAGTCTCCTCGCTTACCAGGACCGCGACGACCTCGTCGATGCCAAGGTCGCGCTCGATGCCGCGCTCGCCGCAGCGCGCCCCGCGGTGCTCTCCGCACGCATCGAGGCCTACCGCCAAAGGGCCACGCACCTCCTCGTGGAGCACGGCTTCTACATTCAAGTGGTCGGCGGCCGTGAAGGGCCGCAGGCCCTGCCGGGGTTCGCCTACACCGTCGGCCTCGTCGAGAACGCGACGCATCCAGAGCTCGTGCTCGTCGGCATCCCAGCAGAGTCCGCCGGCCCGCTTCTGAGCAATCTCTGCGCGAAGATCCTCGCTGGTTCACACAGGCTGCAGGCCGGCGAGACGCGCTCTGACCTGCTCCAAGGCGACTACGCGGTCGCGGTAACCAACTGCCCGCAGCACCTGCTCGCCCTGGTCAGCAAGGACCCCGACCATCCGACCGACGCGGTTCAGCTGCTGCTGCCCGACCCGGCGGGTCGCCTCCCGAGCGACCCGGACGTCGACCCGGCCTGGAAGGCGGCCCAGAGCTACCCGGACCATTCGAAATGACCGCGTCGACTCCGCACGAGCGCGAGTCCGACCACCCACCGACCAAGGGAGACAGCAAATGCAGGCGCGAACCCAATCCGATCGTGGTTGACCGTCGTCTGAAGCTGCACCGGCATGACGGCGTCGAGGTCGAGATCCGCCCCGGCCCTGCGGCCGTGGCGATCCTCCGTGCGGGGCCGACCGAATTTGAGACGGCCGTGAAGGACCCGCGGCCTGACGCGATCCATCGCGAGGAGGTCGCACGATCGGTCCGGACGCTTCTGGGAAGTCTCCTGCCACAAGCGACCGTCACGGTCACGATCGCGGCGTCAGCGTCGCTGGTCCCGACGACCCTCGCCCGAGCGGTCTATCTGGCGGACGCGCACGGCGCCGACCTCCCCCGGGGAGTGCCGCCCGGCGCGCACCTCACTGAGCTGCCGTGCAGCCAGGTGTGCGTGCGCCTCGGCGTCGCGGGACGTCTGCGGTGGATTGCGCCAGTCGACGACGCCATGGTGCAGATCTACGACGCCGAGGGCCGCCGCTTCTCCGTCCCGGTCCTCCGCAGCGACGCCGCGCCCAACCCGTCCCCGCCCGTCGTCGGCGATCGGCACGAGCACCGAGGTCCGACGTCGCCCGAGCCCGCCGTCGCCGAACGTCGTGGCGGGCCCGTGCGCCGGGCCAGGCCGTGACGGCTCGGCCGCGCGGTGGCGCACGCGCACTTCTGCCGCTCGGCGTCGCGACGCCGTTCCTCTACTACGGCAGCAAGGCCCGTGTCGCGTCCGAGATCGTCTCGCTTCTTCCACCACACCGGGTCTACGCCGAGCCGTTCTGCGGCTCGGCGGCCGTGCTGTTCCACAAGTCGCCGACGCCGCACGAGATCCTCAACGACCGCTTTGGCGAGGTCGTGAACTTCTTTCGAGTGATGCGCGCCCTAGCACCGCAGCTTGCCTACGCGCTGCGCCTCACTCCGTACGCTCGCGACGAGTTCGAGGACTGTCGTCGCGACCGGTTCGGCCCATTAGACGAGCCGCTTGAACGCGCCCGCCGCTTCTTCGTGCTGACCTGCCAGAGCGTCAACGCAACCGCGGCATTCCGCCGGAGCGCCTGGTCCGCCGGCCAACGCCAGCACACCTCCAGAGCACACGCTGCGGCACGACGCGCCGACGCGCTCGAGGCCTTCGCCGAACGGTTGCGATCGGTGACCATCGAGAACACCGACGCGCTCGACGTCATCGATGCATGCGACCTGCCCGACGCTGCCATCTACGTCGATCCGCCCTACCTGCGCAGCACGCGCACCGCGGGCGCCTACGCGCACGAGTTCATGACCGACGGCGAGCATGAGGCGCTGGCCGAACGCCTGCTCGCCTTCTCGGGAGCGGTCGTGCTCTCCGGCTACAACTCGCCGCTCTACTCCCAGCTGTACGGAGACTGGGACCGTCGCGAGATCGCCACGCGCAAGTCCTCTGCCAACACGCACGGGCAGGCGTCGTCGCGCGCCATCGAGGTCATCTGGTCCAACCGGCCGATCGAGCAGCAGCAAGCGCTCTGGGATCGCGCGACCGACCCGCCTCGTCGACGCCGTCCCTTCGGTGCGGGCGGCTCGTGCCCGACCTCCGCGGTGGGAAGGCGAACGAGCAACGGGCACGCAACCGCACTGCCGTCCGTCGAGCCCCTGCGGGGTAGGGCGGCAGAGCACAACCGGGCTGCATGAACGGCGCTTTGGTAGTCGCGGCCCGGCACAATCGTCGCATGAGGTCGCCGGCGCAACGCGACGCACGACAGATCGAAGGCAGCGCCCCGAAGCTCGGAGGGGCGGCTCGACTCGACGACGCAGGCCAAGCGCAGGCCGCCGGGGCGGCGCAGGCGCCGGATCGCTCAGGCTGCAGCGTGGGATCGGGGGAACTCGGCGTCGGCCGTGCGCCCGGCACTCCACGGGCGGAGTCGTTCGACGCGGACGGCAGAGTGCGCGTGATGCCGGGACCATGTCCGTCCTGCCCTTGGCGCGTTGACCAGGACGGGACGAGGATCCCCGGCTTCTCGATGGAGCTGGCAGAGGCACTCGGCGAGGCGAGCACGCACGATCTCAACGCCCGGCTCTTCGCCTGCCACATGTCCCCGGAGCACCGGCCGCTCGTCTGCGCCAGCTGGCTCACCCAGGTCGGACCCGCGACGAGCATCCGACTGCGGATCATGATCGCATGGGGTCAGCTTGACACCAGATATCTGCGCAGAAGATCGGACTGGCCAAGGCTTCACGACACCTGGGCCGAGGTGCTAACCAAGCTCAAGAACGGTCCGCTCGGGCACGTACGGCGTCGCTTGGATCATCCGAACCCGCGTCCGAGATCCTAGAGGGCGCGATGACGCCTATCGATCCACCGTCTGACGCGATCGAGGTCGCGGAGTTGCGGCACGCGCTGGCTGAAGCAGCGCTCGAGCTGGACCGCGCCGCAATCAAGGTCGCGCCTTCGAACCCCGCGAACGTCGACCGCGTCTGGCTCCATGACCGCGCGAGAGACATCCGCGCGCGGATCGCCCGTACTCGGCCCACCTGAGGAAGTGGCCGACGTCGTCGCGAACGCGACGTGACCAGTGTGGCCTTTCGCGGCCGGAGCGACGCTGCTCCGGCCGCGTCGCCCGGCGAACGCGGCGCAAGCGCCGCGTTCGCGGTCGTCCAGCCTGCGGGTCGTTTCGGCTCCTTGGGTCGTTCGGCTCGGAGTGGCGGGCTTAGCGCCGTGCGATCTTGTAGCCGCCCTTCTCGGGCTGGATCTCGCCGTCGCGCTTGAGATGGGCGACCGTGGAGTAGACCACCGTCTTCGCGATTCCTGTCGCGACCGCGATCTGAGACGAGGCGATCCCGGGCCGCTCCTTCACGACAGCGAGGATCGCGCCGCGGTTGGCGCCTCGTGCTGCGCGTCTTCTCGGGACCGCCACGGGATCGTCGTCGTGGCGATCGTTGCTGCTCAGGATCCGGTGCGCTGCCGTGAGTCGGTCGTGTTCCTCGATCAACTGCGGGAGGTCCCGCAGGCGCCGCTCGATGTCGCGCTTCATCGCCGAGATGTCGTTGGCCACACTGCTCTCCTGGTCCGAGAAGGCGCCACGATACCGAGGGTCGCAACCCAGCGCAGAGCGAGACGCCGAACTCGACATGTAGTCAGGACGTACGACGCCGGCCCGTACCCCGCCGTCTCCTGGAGCCGGTGGCTTTTCGCGTTTAAGCGCGTCGTGTGACGACCGGATTCTCAGCGCGTTCCCTGCCGAACGGTGGCGCCGCGCTATTTGTCGTTAACGACTGGTCTCGCCGTATCTGCGGTGCCGTCGGCGCCCGGCGGCTGGTTGGCGGCGGCCGCTCCAACGTCGCATCCTGCAGCTCCAATGCGGCGACGTTGGTGGAGAGCGACATCGCGTTCAGCTAAATTCGTCGGCGTGAGCAGCACGTCATTGTTTTGGACGCCAAGCGCTCGATCGCGCACGCCTGAGGGACGAGCAGCATTTGCCGGCAGGAGCTCGACGCGAACCCGTGTTGAATGTCGGAGCCGGCGCGAGCCGCTTGACAGCTGCGAGAAGTGCGAACAGAGCACTTCGGGGCCGTGCCTTCGATGCCGTCGCCGCGCGCGGCGGATCGTCGAGGCGATCGACGCGGGACGTACGCTGGAGGCGGCGGCCGAGGCCGAACACGTCACGCCGACGATGGCGGCCGAGCTGGTAGACGAGGATCACGACCGGCGCGCGATGGAAGAGACCTCCGTGACGCCCGTCGCCAATGACCGGCTGCGCAAAGCGTTCTGGCATCATTATGAGGCGCATGAGAACTATCCGACCGTGCTGGCCGAGGCGGGGGGGTGGGCCTCGCCGATCGACTCGCTGCGCCTGCTCGGTGTCGTCGCGACGTCGGATCGAACGATCAGAGGCGTGGTCTACAGAGGCCGGTTCTTGACCCACGTCACGCCCGCGGCAGCGGGCCGGCTGGCGGTCGCGATGGGCCTGACGCCCCGCGACGTCGACTAGCCGGGGGCTTCTACCGCCCCGCACGCAGCGAGCGACGCCCAGCCGCTTGCGGGCGGCTCGCACCCGTCAAACGCCGAGAGCCCGACGGCAAGATGCAAACCGCAGGGTCTCCTCTCCAGAGGTCGTGAACGTCCCGCGCATGGAAACCGACGACAGACGGTCATCGGGCGCGGCCGAGACGTACGAGTGGCTCGCGGGGTGGATCGCCGACCTCGTCGGCGGGCGACTGCCGACGACCGTTGAAGACCCAGCCGAGCGGCCCTGCGCCCGTCGCTGCGCAGCCGAACTCAGCGCAGCCGCCGAACGGCTCGGTGACCTGGTCGACGAAGCTGACAAGGAGGACGAGATATGACGGACGACCTGAGCAGCGTTCGTGCGATCGGCGCGCTCAACACCGGGTTCTTGCTCGAGAAGGAAGGAGCGAGCTGCGGGCCCCTGCAGCAGTTGCGCGAGCTGACGCAAAACGGGATCGAGGCCGTTCTGGCACGCGGAGGCGCCGGCAGCGTCGCGTGGTGCGCGCACACCCCGCCCGGCAACACTGGGGCACGCAAGCTCTCGGTCGTCGACGACGGCACCGGGTTGACGGGCGCCGAGATGGTCCACTACTTCGGCAACCTCGCGGCCAGCGGCCGCAACCAGGCACGCGACGCGAACTTCGGGATGGGAGCCAAGATCGCGCTCTACTTCCACAACCCCGAGGGCATCATCTGGCGCTCCTGGCGCGGACGCCAGGGCGCCGAGGTCCAGGTGCGCCGTATGCCCGGCGACGCCGGCGGCGTCCCGGTCTACGGCCTCGTGCAGCACCGGCATCCGGACGGCGACGGGGCGGCATGGCGCGCGATCGGCGACGAGCTTCGACCTCAGCTGCTCGCGGACGGGCGCAACGGGACGCAGGTGATCCTCCTCGGACGGGACACAGCGCACGACACCACCCGACCACCGCTCGCTCGCACTGTGGGCCGCCGCGGCTGGATCCGCTACTACCTCAACACCCGCTACTTCGAGCTGCCACGCGAGGTGACGGTCGTGGTCTGCGAGGGCGCGCCGTCGTCTGAGGCACGGTCGGCTATCCGCGGTCAGCGGAGCTACCTCGATGAGCAAGCTGAGAAGGCTGGGACGGTTGAGCTGGACGCTGCCCGCGCCCACTGGTGGCTGCTGCGCGCTCAGCCAAAGCGAGGGCGGCAGAGCCCGCTCTGGGCCTCGAGCGGGCACCTCGCTGTCCTCTACCGCGGCGAGCTGTTCGCGATGCTCGACTCCACCGAAGGCGGGTACGCCACGCTGCAGAACAGCTTCGGCTTGCGGCTTGGCTACGAGCGCGTCGTCATCTATCTCGAGCCTCGCCAGGACGCGGTCGAGGTCGACATCAAACGCACCCACCTGCTGGTCGACGGCGCCGAGCCGGCGTGGGATCGCTGGGGACGCGAGTTTCAGGCGAGCCTCCCCGACGCGCTGCGCGGCCTGCAGGCAGACCTCTCCCACGCTCCGGAGTCGAGGAAGTCGATCCGGAGCCGGCTTGAACAGCACGCAGCAATCTTCCAGGTGAGCGCCTACCGCCGCCCCCGCGGACCCGTCGGCGGCACAGACCACGATCGGCGAGCGCGCGGCGATCGCGTCGCCAGCGAGATTGCGCACGATGCCCCTGCCCTCGGCTACGACGTCATGGCCGACAGGTCGCTCCCCATGCCTGGCAGACGGTCCGCCCGGCAGCCTGCGCCGACCTGTCGTGCGCAAACGCGGCAGCCGCCGACACCGCGGGAAGCGGGGGCGCGCCGCTCCCCGCCAGCGATCGAGCTCCCGACGGTGCGGTGGGTGGCAATCGCCGAGGGAACCCGCGCGGCAGGCGAGTTGGAAGACCTCGCGGCCCGCTACGACCAGCGCGCGGACCTGCTGACCATCAACGGCGACTTCCGGCTCATCACCGACATGGTCAGACGCTGGCAAGCCACCTTCGCGCGCGGGTCTGCTGAACGCCAGCTCGTGCTCCTGGCCGTCCAGGAGTCCTTCGAACAGGCCTTGATCGAGGCGGTTCTCACAGCACGCGCACTCGAAGGAACCTCACAGGCATGGCCTGCGCCAGGACGTGGCGACGGACCTGAGAGCCGAATCCTGACCCCGCAGGCGCTCACGATCGCCGTCTTCTCACGGCAACTGATGGACGTGGCAATCAAGAAGCGGCTGGCGCAACGGCTCGGCCGACCACAGCGGCCACCACTGACCTAGGCGAACGGCGCGGAACGCGCGATCGCCGACGTGGCGCCCCGGCGGACAGCGGCGGACTCCACCGGCGTGCCTTCGGTTCGGACGCGCAGCTTCGGGGTCCGCGTCGGCTCGTACAGGCAACGAGTTCCTGAGGATTCGCCCCGGAGGCTCGTACCGGCGCGCGGCACACGACGGCGACGTAGCATCACCCCGATGCGCCTGTTTTCGTTGTTTTTGTTCGCTCTGTTCGCGTCCGCGCCTGCGACGGCGAGCGCCGCTGAGCCGTTGACCGTAGGGCTCGGGCTCGAACACGCCCGCCTGGGCGTCTTCGTCGATGACGGCGCCGGCGACGCAGCGCGCATCGAGACCGCCTTCGGCGCGCCAACGCGCACCGTCCGCGAGAGCGAGTGGAACTGCACAAAACGGTGGCGGGGCCTCGGTCTCACGGCAGACTTCGTCGTCTTCGACGATGATGCCGGCAACCCGTGCCGCACCGGCCTCTTCAACCGCGCGGTCGTGACGACCCGGCGCTGGCGCACGCCAGACGGTGTTGGCCCAGGCGTGAGCGACCGGCGCGCCGCTCGGTCGTCGCCGCATCGCTGCACCCGGCAGCTCTGCGGCGGCGTGACCGGCTACGGCTTCGCGTTCCACCGCAGCGACTGCTCGGTCGGCCGCTTCCCAGCTGTGATCGCACAGACGTCCGGCGGCCGAGTGAGTCGCCTGATCATCTGGAAGCGCTGGTGCGAATGAGCGCCACCTCGACACCCGCACCAAGGAGCCCGACGGTGAGACGAATCCGCACCCTGCTGTGTCTGGTCGCCTCGCTCGCGTGCCCCGCCGCGCTGCTTGACGCGAGCGACGCCACGGCGGCTCGCAGCCACCCGTGCAAGCAGGTCGCCAACCACGCTGGGACCGGTGCCGCGGTCGGCATCCGGGCGACCAACGCAAGCTGCCGCACTGCGCGACGTCTCGCAGCCCGTTGCGTCAACGCCGGCGCCCACCCGGGCTGGAGCGTCACGCGAACCGGCCGACTGGTTCGGCCGTCGAACACGGCCCAGGTGCTGCTGACCCGTGGCTCAGCACGCATCACAATGGGCTTCGTCGGCGGCTCGAACGCCTGCTACCCGGAATACTGACGAGAATGGCCCACGATCCGAGAGCCCGGTCCTCGGTCGGGACGCTCGTCCTCCTCCGGGGGGGCCGGGATGGAACAGGTCTGGATAGCTGGATCGGTGCGGGTCGGCCGCGACACGCACCGGAACCGACGAGGTAACTCGCCGCCACGGGGACGTTAGGCGAGAGCGGTCCTGACGCGCTGCACTCGCGCGGCGTGCTCGCGCTCCTTCCATCGGGCGCGCTCGTCGCGGCTCGTGTTCGTCTGCCACGAAGCGATTCCGTCGAGCACGAGCTCGCGCTCGACGCGGTCCAAGGCACGGAGTCGTTGGAGCAGAGTGCGTGTGTCGATCGAATGGACCAGGTCAAGCGTCAAGACCCTGGCGATCAGCAGCTGACCGTCCTCGGGGGCTGAAGCGGCGGCGCGGGCGGGAAGCCAGGAAGCAGGCGGCGGCCCGGACAGCGATTGGGGGGGTAGAACCAGGCGACTTCTGACGACATTCGCCATCCAGTCCTCGACTTCCGCTCTGTTCCGGATCACTCCGTGTCTCTCGCTCAGCGCCGCTCCCTCCCCGGACTTCGCGACGCCTACCGCTCGTCGGTGAGGTGCTCGGCGTCTGGTTGTGGGCGTGGCCCGCAGCAGGTCACGGCGGGCGCGACGGTGCGGCGGCCCATCGAAAGGAACGTCCGATGCCCCTTCGCGCCAGCCGACTCGGACGCATCTCACGCGCGGCGGTCCAACCCACGCCGATCCCTCCGCGGACTCGTCGCGCTCGCCGACGCGGGTGGCGGCGCATCAGCGCGTGGGTGGCGGCCCACGCCCCGTTGCCGGGCCTCGTCGTCGCCGGTGCTCTCCTCGCTGTCGGGGCGTGCGGCGCTGGATCGCTGGAGCGCCGGGACGTCGCGCCAGTGGCGGGCGCGTCAGCGAGCGCAGGAACTCTCACTCGGGTCGAATTGCCGACGGCGCACGACGTCCGATCATGAGAGCGCAACGGTGACGCAGCTCAGTGTCTACTCGGCACATTCACTGTAAACAACAGCGTCTTGGTGAGAACGACAAACATGTGTCCAATACCTACACGCAGGGATTGGCAACTTTGCTCAAGGCTGCTTGACTGCCGAGTTGGTTGGAAGGGGCGCGTAGGTCTCGTCGTTCGCGAAGTCGCGTTCGCTGATCGACTGCACCAGTCCGAGGGAGGTAGGCCCACAGCAGGCACTTAGATCGTCCGCAGGGAGGCGTGAAGCCTGCCTCTGCCTCTGCACGTGCGCGCTATCAAGCGACGCGTCGGACGCGTCGGTCGCTGCCGCTTCTGCGGTCGGTTAAGTGAACAGAGATGACTGGACTCGTGGCGGGTGCTGCGAGTCATCCCGTGCGACGACCGCCGTGGCTTTCTGAGGGCGAGGCGGTCGTCACGTCAACCAAACGCGCTTTCGTGCGCTCAATTGAGGAGGTTCCGATGGCCGAAGCCAGCGGAACAGCAGACGATACCTGGAACCGGACTTGCGACGGGCGAACTTGGCGCCTGCGCCTTCCCGACGAACGCGGTGGCGATGCGCGCACGCGACGGCCGGCCGCCGACGGACCTGGCGCGGCCCGCTTGCGCATGTGGTTGCGGGCGGCAGGCCCCGCGATTGGTCGAGTCGCGCCGTCCGTGAGCCGGCTCGGAGTTGAGGAGCGGCTTCAGCGACCGAGCGCGATCCCACGCAGACGCACACGAACCGCAGTGCGGGCGTCGCGAGACAGCCGCGGACGGCTCAAGCGCACTGCGCTGAACAACGGCTCGGCGGACCCATTTCCTGCGGCCGCTCGATCGCGCCACCGGCCGACCAGCATGCTGCTCGGCTTGCTCCTGGCGATCGTGGCACTGGCGGCCAGCGGCGCGATGACCGCGCCTGCGGCGAGGGCCGGCACCATCGACGTTGGCGCCTGCGAGATGGCCTCGGCGGTCCTCAACCCCGCCGACATGTGGACGGGAGGGTTGAACTGGTATCTGGAGCCGTACTTCGCGTTCGACATCCCCGCGACGTGCGCGGAAGCCGTCGACGGGGTGCAGCTGAAGACCAGCGGCATCGGCGATATCGCGTGGGACGGTTCAGCCCGCCTCGAAATCGTCAGCCCGTTTCCCGCAGCGACGCTCAGCGGTGTGGTCGGCACGTGGACCACCAATCCGGCGATCGGGCCCGGTTGGCATCTGCGTGCGATCGCGTTCAACGACAGCAACGTTCAGCCGATCGTTGCCGGCTGCAACACGCAGACCGAATGCAGAGCGTTCTCTGCGACCGACAAGTCGGTCTCGATCCCCGCCGATACGCGACGCGTCGCGTGGGAGGCGCACTGCTACGGATCTCCCTGCACGGTCACGAGCTCGCAATGGTTGTGGAGAGCGAGCCGCATGACGGTGACGGTCAACGATCCGAGAGCGCCGGTCCTCGTGGAGAGCTCGGCTACCGGGAGCCCACTGACCGCCCCGACGAGATGGCTGCGCGGAAGACAGGCGATCAGCATCCGCGCCGAGGACGTCGGCGGCCTTGGCATCGAGCACACGGCGGTGGTGGTCGACGGCAGAACGATCCCGTCGACCAGCGACGCGACGTGCGATCACCAGTGGCAGGCGGGTCGTTGGTGTGGCGAGAGAGCCGTGACGACCGCGACGATCGACACCGGCCTGCTGGCCGGTGGTGAGCACGAGCTGACGATCGAGGCCGTCGACGCCAGCGGCAACGCAACTCAAAAGAGAACGACGTTCCGCACCGACAACCACGGCGACACGCCGACGACCCCCAGCCTGAGCCCCAACGCCTGGACGACGACGAACGCCTTCGACCTCCGCTGGACCAATCCAGGCGACGGATCACCCATCGTCGCCGCGCACATCACGCGCTGCGACGCGAACACCACCACCTGCGAGACGGACCGCGTCGCCGGCGGCGACATCACGGCGGTCCTCGGTCGCGCTGTGCCGGCGCCCGGTGAGTGGCCCACCGCGATCGCGCTGGAGGACGAGGCGGGCAACATCGGCCCTCCGGTCGCAGCTGGGAGCAGCCGGCTCGCGTCCCCGCCCGTGGCGACGCTCGCGCCCGGCGTCACGGGATCCGCGCTCGAAGGTGAGCGGCTCACCAGCGACGAGGGCAGCTGGACCGGTGTTCCAGCGCCGGCCATCGTCGAGCGCCAATGGTGGATCTGCGACCGAGCCGGCACGGGCTGCACGCCGCTCAGCGACGCCGTCGGCGACACGGTCCAGCTGAGACCCGAGCACGTTGGCGCGACGTTCCGCGTCACCGTCGTTGCCCGCAACGCGGGTGGCGAGCGTGCAGAGCGGTCAGCTCCCAGCGACGTCGTGCAGGCCCGGCCACCCGTGCTGATCGCTCCGCCGCGCACGACGGCGCCGGCGGGCAGAACGCTGCCGCCGCCGCCCGGTGCCGCCCTGAGAGCGGCGGTCGCGGCAGGGGAGACGCTCGACGTCGGCGGCGACGCCTGGGACGGCACCCCGAACCTGACCGTCGGCGTCCAATGGCAGCGATGCAACGACCGCGGAACCGGTTGCGTCGCGATCGACGGCGCCGACGACCGCACCTACATCTCAAATCGATCGGACATCGGAAGCGCCGTCCGCGCCGAGATCGTCGCCAGCAACTCCGGCGGAAATGCGACGGCCGTCACGGACCCGGTCCTCATCATCGACGACCCGCAGGCCAGAGAGCCCGCCGATTCGGAGGACCCGCCCACCGGCGAGGAGATCGTGGCGCTGGCTGCCCTTCCGCCGGAAGGTGCCGCTCCCGTCGGGCCGCTCGCCGCCGGCAAGCGGCCTGCGGTCGCCAGCATCCTCAGCAGTACCGCGCCACGTGCTCGTTGCGTCAGAGAGCTGCGGGTGCACTTGCCCGCACACGGTCACTTGGGCGTCGACGGGACGCTCCCCGGCGGCGCTCGCGTGCTCGCCGGCCGGCGCGTGGTGCTCCAGCTCCAGACACGGCCCGACGGTGTGGCCGTCCGCGATGGTCGCGGCGCGCTGCTCGGGATCGCACGCAGCAGAGCGCCCGTCACTTGGCTCGGGCAGTCGCCGCGACGGGTCACCGCTCGCGCCGCAGACGGGAGCGCACTGGTCGTGCTCGGGCTCGACAGCGGCCGCGGACGAGCGATCGTGAAGGGCCGGACCTGCCGCTTCAGCGCAGCGCCGACGGCACACGTCGTCGCGCGGGCAGACAGATCGGCCCGGTGGTCGGCGTGGCTCGTCGACGACGCTGGCGCAGCACTCCCCAACGCCCCGATCACCGTCCGCGACGGCACCCGATTCACTACGACCACGACAGATCGACGCGGCCGCGTCCGGATCGAGTCGAACGCGCGCCGCGGCACTCGCGTGGTGACGCTGACGTTCGCGGGCAACGCGTCCCACGAGCCGGCCAAGCTCGACGCGCGGCTGACGATCCAGGGCGTCGCAACGCTCGTCGGTCACGCAACCGACGCGAGCGTCCAACTCCACGGCACCATGCACGGCGCCGCACGGACCCTCGGGGTCGACTACCTCGCATCCGACATGCGGTGGGTGCGGCTCGCGACCGCCAGAGTCGCAGCCGATGGCCGTTGGCGAGTGCGCGCGGCGACGCCACGGCGGCACGCCGGCGGACCCCAGCTCGTCCTCCGAACCGCCGTCGGCGCCGCCGGAAGGTTCGCCGCACGCACCGGAGGCGACGTTCGTGTCGACCTGAGACCGGGGGCTCGGCGATGACGACGCCCTGGACGCTCGCGCTGCAGCGGGCACGCGACGCAGCCGGCTCAACGGCTGCAGGTGGCACAGCACAACCCACGACCGGTCGTCTCCTTGGCGAGGACGCGCCGGCCATCTTCACACCCACGCGCCAGAGAGACGCGCGCGACCGAAAGGGACCGATGCAACGTCGCAACCACGCGGGCCAGCACGACCACAACAAGCCAGGAGCGGACACGCGCCCGCCCAAGCGCCGCAGCAACGGCTTCCTGCGGAGGCTGACGGGAGGCGTCGCGGTCGCGCTGATCGCGTCTGCCGGCGCGGCGCCGAGCGCCTCGGCTGCCGGCGGCGCGTTTACACAGGTCCTCTGCTCGGACCCCGTGACGACGAGAGGCGTCGGCGGCGGACTTCCCGTCGAGATCGAGATCGCGCACAACAACTCCCGCTGGAACCTCGCCAACAGCATCTCGTCGTGCCCGCAGCGCTACCCCCTCTCGAACGAGGGCATCGGCATCAGCGCCTCGGCCGGCAGCTACGCCGTCGGGACCTACACCACCATCCACTACGCCGTGCCGGCAGGATTGGAGCTCAGAGCCGGCACGATCTATCGCGCCCTCTGGAACTACGCACCGAACAACGGCTACCTCGCGATCAACCAGAACGCCGGCAGCGAACCCAGCAACATCTGGGCGGAGCCCGCGCACCTGACCGAGCGCGGCGACTGGTTCGCCGGCAACGTCACCAGACGCGGAGTGACGACAAGCTCGTTCCCCGCCGAGAACCGCGTCGACCTCAAGGTCGCGCCGAAGGCGGGCTGGACGATCACAGCCGCATGCGTCGCCAACGCAACGACCTGCGACTGGGGCACCAACCGAGCCTGGGAGTACCGGATCTACGGCGGGCGCATGTCGCTCTTCGACACCTCTGACGCGACCGTCACCAACGTCAGCGGCTCGCTCGCCACCGAGACGGTGCTCAGAGGCACCGAAGGGGTCGCCTTCACCGCGACAGACGTCGGCAGCGGCATCTACCGGGCCGTGCTCGAGGTCGACGGCAACGTCATCGAGCGCAAGGTCATCGACACCAACGCCGGCCGCTGCGCCACGCTCTCCTCCACCGACGACTACGTCTTCAGCAGCGCCGTGCCGTGCAAGCTCAGCGTCGGCAGCGGCAACGTCACGTTCGACACCACCAAAGCGCCGGAAGGCATCCACGCGATTCGCGTGCTCGTCGAGGACGCAAGCGGCAACCAGACCACGGCGCTCAACCGCAGAGCCGAGATCGACAACCTCCAGCCGCCGACGCACTCGGCCCGGCCGACAACCGCCGGCACGCCGACGGTGGGGGCCGAGCTGACGAGCAGCTCCGGGACCTGGGCGGGCGCTCCGACCCCAAGCCTCACCCTGCAGTGGCTGCGGTGCCCCGCGACGGCCACCGAGGAGAGCGACCTCGCCACCTGTGTCCCGATCCAAGGCGCGACGACATCGACCTACACGCCGATCGCCGCAGATGCCTACCACCGTCTCACGCTGAAGGTGACAGGAACGAACAGCCAGGGGACGCTGGCGGCTTTCAGCACCCCGACGAAGATCGTCGCCGACCAGGACGGCATCACCGATCCGACCCCACGGAGCACGCGCTCGCCCGATTGGACCACCGACTCGCCGATCGCAGCACCCAGACCCGGTGACCGCCTGACCGCCCTCCCCGGCACCTGGGTGGGGCCAGCCGTCAACACGTCGACCCGGTTCCTGCGATGCGCAACTGCCGGCGGAGGCTGCGAGCCGATCGCCAGCGGCGCGTCCGCCACCTACACCGTGACGGCTGCCGACGTCGGCAAGCACCTCATCGCCGAGGTGTCAGCCGCCAACGCCTTCGGCACCGCGTCGGCCCGGACACCTGCCACCGGCGCGATCGCGGCCGCCAACGACGCGACCGGGAGAGACACCGGAACCGAGAGACGACCCGTCGGCGACGACGGCACCAGGAACCCCGACACCGCCAACCCGTTGGGCCCAAGCGGACGGTCTCCCTCAACGCCCTCGTTCGACATCCTCGGGTTGACGAATCCGATCGCTGGACCTGGTCATGCGTCCAACGGGACGGGCGCGTCGGAGAACGCCCGCGGCCGAGCGTTGTTCGAGATCGGCACAGGCAAGGCGAGGCGTCAGGTGGCGACGGTGACGGGACGGTTCGCCCAACGGCAGGTCGTCCGCGGCCGGCTTGTGAACGCGTCCGGAAAGGCGATCGGCGGCGCCAAGCTGGTCACTGCCTGGCAACTGCCCGGTGGCCGGTGGGTCGCGAAGACAGGCGTCGTGACGACGAAGGCCGGCATGTTCGTCTACATCCTGCCCAAGGGCCCCAGTCGGCGGATTAGATTCGTCTACTTCGCGTTTGCGGACTCGCGGACCTACAGCTCAAGCAACACGATCACGGCCAACACACGGGCCGTCGTGTCGCTGCGGGTTGCGCCGCGAGCGGCCCGCAACGGCAACAAGGTCCGCTTCACCGGCACCGTCGGCCGCCAAGGCCTCCCGAAGAGCGGCGTGCTCGTCACGCTCAGAGCCCGCTACCCCGGCGGGCAGTGGAAGAAGTTCAACGTCGTGCGCACCGACCGAACCGGCCACTACACCGCGACCTACCGGTTCACGTCGACGACCGTCACGACCCGATACGAGTTCGTCGCCGAGGTCTCCCGCCAGGGTCTCTATCCCTTCGTCACAGGCTCCAGCCGGCGGACGACCGTGACCGTTCGGCCGTCGGGACCCTAAGACCACCGAGCCCGCACCTCGAGCCGCTGCCGCAGCGTCAGGATCGCGTGCGGCGGCTTGAGACCTGGTAGCGCGGGTCAATGGGCTCAATGCTGTGAGGCAAGCCGGCGGCTCGCTGCCTTACAAGCAAGAGGTCGCTGGTTCGAGCCTGGCATTGCCCATGAGCAAGGGAAGCCCGCTATGGCGGGCTTCCTGCTGCGGGGGCTGAACCTGCCGGTCGGTGCCGCACACCGCCATCGAAGCGCGTATGGAAGCGGCGCGGCTGTCAGGCGCTGAGGATTGGAGGTACGGTGCCCGGTCGTCGGCCTGGAGGGGCACGTATTGCACGGGTGGCGACGGCGCCCTCGAATCCGTACCGTTGGCCCCCGATGGGGAGAGATACGGGAGTGAGAATGCCGGCTGACGAGCAGGGCCCAACTGGGTTGACGAGTGCGGAAGGCGCGGTGATGAGCTTGTTGATCGCGCACCAAGGGCTGTCCGCTGCTCAGCTCAAACCGCTTCTTGACGAGCGCTTCGGCGGTTCGCTCGAACTGAGCGTGGGATCGATCGAAGCGATCCTCATCAGTCTTCACGGGCGGGGCTTGATCGGCGCGCGATGACCCCACGGCCGGAATGGCTGCGTCGCCGAGTCGTCCTCCTGTGGGAGTTGGGTCGATGATTGTCGGGCCGAACCGAGAGCGGCCCCGCTCTTGGTAGCGGGGCCGCTCTGGGTCTTCTTCGAACTCGTCGCCTAGCGGCGACGCAATTGTCCTAGCTGGTCAGAGCTAGCTAGTCCGGCGCGGTCCCGTCGCGTGGAACGCGTCTGACGCGCACGCGGTCGCTGCCGTATCGGCGTTCTTGTGCGTGCGCCCAGGCGATGTCTTGCGGCGACGTGATGCCGTCGGACACGTGGATGTTGAACGGGCCGCAGGATCCGTTGGCGTAGGAGCGCGACACCTGTTGGATTGACCGCCCGGCCGGTTGTCGAATTCGTCTGGCGATGTCCGACATCGCGGCGGCGCTGAAGCGCTTTCCGACGACGCGGACCACGACCGGTTGAGGGCTCGCCGCCGCCAGCTTGTCGGCCTTTCTGACTGCGGCTTTGGTCGTCACGTTGAGACGGATCGGTCTGCCCGGGACGACACAAGCGAGGCCGTCCGTACCGAGCGCCTTCGCTGCCTGCCGCTCAAGTGCTGCGGCGGCGCCAGGGGCTGCCTGCGCAAGCTGTGCGCTGAGGCCGCCGCTGGCGAGGCACGCCACGCCGAGCGCGGAGGCGATCTGAGTCCTGCTGCTCTTGATCTTGGTTGATCTCAAAATGGCACCACGTGCATGGGATTGGACGCGAAGTCAATCTGTGTATACCACGATGTTTCCGGAACGACGCAGTCGCCGGGGGTGGAGCTGCTGTGAATTCCCGCGGCGCCGTAGCCGACTATCCACGGACCGCCGCTGTCGCCGCCCTTTGAGCATGCCGCGACAGCCACGCGACCGGTCGCGTCGACCGGCGCGACGACGTTCCCGCATTGGATGCCGCTGGTGATGCCCGAGTGGCAGACCCATTCGCCCTGAGAAACGGCGTACCAGCCCCAGATGAGCCGATATTCGTCGACCGTCCAAGCGACGACCGCGTCTGCCACCGAGGACCACCACGAGTTCGCCCCCGCGTAGCGGACGATGCCAGTGTCGACGCCGCCAGGGATGTGCAGGAAGTTGTGGGTCACGCCGAAGTAGCGCCACACGTTGCCGATGCTGACCAAGTCGACTTGGGCGCCGATGGGGTCGTTTTCAAGGCAGTGGCCGGCCGTGAGCATGAAGTAGTTTCTGCCGCCCGTGCCGATGGTCATGAAGCCGGCGGTGCACGTGACGCTGTTGGTTCCGAACTTCACGCCGCCACGGGCGGGGGCGTCGCAGCCCTTCACGGCGATGTTGCAGGCGTCGTCCTCGGTCATCAGCTGCACTGGCGGGACGCTCTCGATCTCCACCCCGGGACCCGCGTCAGAGCGAAGCGCGGCGAGCGCTTTGGGATCGAGGTCGTTTGGCACCTTCACCCGCACGGCGTTGTTCTCGTGGTCGATGAGAACCCATTGCTGATCGTTGCTCTTGACGGGGTGGGTCGCTTCCCACTTCGCTGCCAGTTCCCGAAGCTGATCGTCAGTTCGGTCGACCCTGACCAGGCTGGTCTCCTCGGCAATGCCGCGCTGTGACAGAAGATCTTGGATCTTGGATCCGGCATCGTCACTGATGACACCGACTTTCCAGCGCCCTTCCTTGCGGTCGAGCCAGACGCCCGCGAACTCGCTGCCGAGTCGCTCTTTCACGTCGGTTCCGAGATTTCCGCCCTTCGCTTGGACCTTGAGGACCTGCTCGGCATGCGCGACCGAAACGCGATCGTGCTCGGCGAGCTGCTTGACGGTCGCCGCGTCAGGCTCCGTCGGCATAACCCCGGGCAGCGGGGCCTGGAACGAGGGTGCGACGGTGGCTGCCGATGCGCCCGAGGCGCAGAACATCAGGCACGCGACGAGGGCAGCCAGAAGGCCGCCTCGCAACTGTGAACATCCAATCACAACTCACACTCCCATTCGAATTGTCCAGTCCCAGGAACCAGCGTGTTCCGGGTTGGCGACTGGTGTAGGCCGCTCGGCATCGAGCGCGTGCGTGCCTACGGGTATCTGCGACCCGGCATCGGGTCGATCCGTCTCATCACCTTGGCGACGTGCTCTGCTGCGATCCGGTCGAGGACGGTCCCCACCGCTCCTGACGTTGGCGCCAGCCCGCGCCAGCGACAGACGAGCAGAACGGCTCCTGAGACGACAAGCACAACGCTGCTCGTGAGGATGAGCTGACGCGTGCAGCGACAATCATCGATCATCGATGCCCCCTGAATTGGCGCAGGCCTCCTTGGAAGCCGATGGTTACGCTTTTATTCCAGCTTGGGAGCGCCCGCGGCTCGAAGTGCCGGTGACGTTGCCGAGCTGGACCGCCGAGCCCGTGGCGGCCGTTGGGGACTATACGTCAGGGCCTGAGTCGGAAACTACTAACTTGTTAGGCAATCTTCGGCTTTGTGTGTAAACGTTGGACCTTTCATTACGCGTTGCTCAGCCCCCGCGCTAAACGCAGCGTTCGCATGATCGGTCGCTGAAGCGTTGGGAGCGGTCCAGCCGCTCGTAGAATGCGCCCAACGCGATCCCGTATATCGGGTCGATAGGCGTCGTCCTTGGAGAGGTACATCGCGACGATGCCGCCTGCGATCAAGGCGTGGCGGCGGCCCTGTCTGAGCGCTGCCGCTTCGTCGCGAGACTGCGTGACGATCGCGCAGATCCGATCGATCGCCTCCGCGGCGCTCGGGTAGTGGCCGATGTAGCTGTGGTCGCCGGTTGTAGCGTCTTCGCGCTCATCGACCAGGCTGTCGAGGAGCGTGCTGGCCGCGCAGATGGAAAAGGCGTAGGCGCGGTCGGTCGCAATCACGTCCGCTTCGGTCGTCTCGGGATCAGCGGCGAGCGCGAGCAGGGCGTGCACGCCGACGGTCGAGCTGGCGGCGGCGGTCAGCTCGAACCAAGCCGGCTCGTGGAGATCGGGGTAGGTCTGCGCGGCAAAGGCGGCGAGCGCCGCGTCTCGGCGGGCCGGGTTCGGGTCGTGGTTGAAGATCTGTACGTCTATGCGGCGCGCGGCGGCGAGGATGTGCGGTTTGATCCTCGGGTAGGTCGGCAATCGCTGACATTCGTGTTGGCAGTACGCGACGATCGCGGCGAGGTAGCCGCCGTCGTCGTGCCATGGATGGTGGCGGTAGTAGTCCGTCAGCGCGGCATCGGGATCGAGCGCGTGCAGGAGCGCCCGGTTGAGCTGCCGGCCGTTGGCGATCGGGTCCGGCGTGTGGCGTTCGCTGATGCGGTCGAGGTAGTCGAGCGCGACTTGGTAGGCGACGGTCAGGCGCAGGAGCCGGAGGTCGCGCCAGCGCGGCAGACAGGTGAACAGCGCGGCGCCTTCGAGATTGAGTCGCTCGCTGCGCAGGCTCTCCACTGCGTCGAAGCGCAGTGACGGATCGGGGATCGCGAGCGCACGGGTGCGCCAGCGGGCGACCTCTCTGCGCACGCGCGGCAGCGTCCATGTCAGCTCCCGCCAGGCGACGGCGCAGAACGCGCCGAGCTGGGCGGGCGTCAGTGTCGTTGGGCTCATCCGGCAAGCATGACCCGCCGAATTGGGCGCGCTTCTCAGCTCATTGGTCGAATGCTGCGGCTGCCGGCACGCGCGCGGCGAGCCAGCCGGGCACGGCGGCGATGAGCAGGGTGATGACGGTCACGAGAACGAGGCTCGCCAGCGCGGCGGGGATGCCGATCGTGTGCTCGACTGGGAAGCCGGTGACCGTGCCGAGCGCGCGGTCGAGGAGCTGTTGTCCGTAGAGGCCGAAGGCGGCGCCGACGGTGGCGCCGACGCCGAGCAGGACGGTGCACTCCAGCAGCAGTGCCTTCCACAGGCTCTTGGCGCTGATGCCGTTGCTGAGCTTGTGGTCGGCGAGCTGCCGTCGTCGCTGCCAGATCATCGCGGCGGTCGCTGCCGCGACGGCGAGCGCGGCGGCGCCGATCAACAGCGCGGCGATCTGCTGGAGCCGCGCCAGGCCGGCGCGTGTCGTGGTGCGGAATGATTGCTCGCGCTGGGCGGCGGTCTGGACTTGGAACGGCGCGCTGTCGCCGAGCGCCATCACGACCGCTCGTTGAGCGACCGCAGCAGCAGCGCTCGGCGCGAGCGCGACCTGCACGGCGCTGACGGCGTCGCTACCCCAGCCGGCGCGGTAGTCGTCGGCGTTGATGACGAGCGCGCCCGGCGACCACCCGAAGTTGGTCGAGATGCCGGCGAGCCGGAGCGTCAACGGGTGCGGTGATTCGAGTCGGAACGGCTCGCCGAGCTTCCAGCCCTGTTCTCTGACGATCGCCTCCGACGCGACCGCCCATCCTCCGGCGCGCACGCGCGCCGTCGCTTGTGCGAGGTCGCCGTGGAGGAGCTGCGTCGGCGGGATCGGCGTTCTGCTGTCTCGCGGCGGCGCGATCACCAGCATGCGCCGATCGCCTGTGTCGAGGAACGACCCGCGATAGAGCGACACCGAGCTGACGCCAGGCGCCGACTCGACGCGACGGGCGACGCCTTCGGCGTCGAACGGCGTCGTGGCCAGCAGGTTTGAGGCACCTCGCGCGCTGACCCACAGGTCGGTGGTGTCGGCCAGTTCGCGCGCGTTGGGATCGAGGCCGCGTTGCAGGTCGCCTCGGGCGCCCTCGATCGCGGTCGTGCCGAAGACGGCGATGGCGGCGATGGCGACGATCGCGAGCGAGCGGGTGCTGGCGGACATCAGCTCGCCGACCGCGATCGTCGGCACGACGCTGCGCACACGGCTGCGTATCTGATTCAGGCTCGCGACGACGATGCCGAGCGCCGGCCGGAGGATCAGGAGCATTGCTGCGATCAACGTCGCCATGCCTGCCAGCGCGGCCTCCGGCGCCAGTACGAGGACCGCCGTCGTCGCAGCGAGACAGACAGCGGCGCCGGCGGCAGGCGCCCAGAAAGACCGCTGAGCGTTTCTACCGCCGCGATCGAGTGCGTCGTCGCGGATCGCGTCCATCGGGCCGACGGAGCGATAGGCGCCGATCAACGGCACCATCGCGGCGGCGACGGCGGCGAGGAGGCCGCAGCCGAAGGCGAGTGCGACGGTCAGCGGCTCGATCACGCGGCCGGCGCCGACGGGGAATGCGATGGCGAGGTATCCGGGGTCGGGCTGGAAGGCGAAGCGAGAGAGCGCGGCGCCGAGCACGACGCCGAGCACGGAGGCAGCGGTCCCAAGGACCACGGCGTCGAACAGCATCACCTGCACGACCGTGCGCGAGCGATAGCCGGCGAGGCGCATCTCGGCGATTGTTCTGCGTCGCTCGCGCGCCATGACGAGCATGGCGTTGAAGGCGAAGAGGAAGCCGACGAGGGCGCTGATCCCGGCGAACAGCGAGGTCGAGTTATCGTTGGGCATCGCCAGATTGGCGAAGACGGCCGCGTCGAAGTCGGCGCCGCGCACATCGATCTGATCGCCCGCGATCTTCTCAAGCGCTCCCGTGACCTCACTGATGCGGGACGGATCCGCGGTGACGTAGATGCGGGTGACACGCCCTCTCAGGCCGGTGATCTTCTGCGCGTACGGCAGCGACGTGATCAGCAGCGGGCTCTCGGCGACGGCGCCGAGAAGCTCCTGACCGGCGACCGTCGCGACGGGCACGCGTTCGGCGCGGCCGGCTGCTTGGAGCGTGACCCAGCCGCCGAAGCCGACGTCGAGCGACTGCGCGACGCCGGATGGGAGCACCACGGCTTCGAGATCCGAGAAGCGGTCGTCGGTGTAGTCGCGCACGAGCCGCCCGCCCATCCGGGCCAGGCGCGGGTCGGCAGCCAGCACCGTCACCGACTGCTCCCGCTGGCCGTTGACCGCGTTGGCGGGGAACTCAAGGACCGGAGCGGCGGCGTCGACGCCGTCGATCGCCTCGACCTCTCTCAGCAGCGTCCCGGGAAAGCCGCGCGGGTCGCGTGCCTTGAGCTGGAGCTGGGCGCTGCCGGTCAGCCCCTCGGTCAACTGCGAGGCGGACGCGCTGAGACTCTGGTTGGCGGTCTGGACTGCGAACAGCAGCGCAACCCCGACCGCGATGCCGACGAGCGCGAACAGCTCCTGCACGCGGCGTGCGCGGAGCCGCTCGCGATAGAACCACCACAGGTTGCGCAGGCTCACGAGCGGTGCAGCGTGGTGGTGAGATCGGCGTCGCGCTCGCGGTCGAACGCCCCGACCAGGCCGTCGCGGAGCGTGTAGACGGTGTCGGCGAACGCCGTCGCCTGCGGATCGTGGGTGGCAACGAGGACGGCCGTCCCGCGCTCGTGGCTGCGCTCACGCAGGAACGCGAGCACGTCGCGGCTGCGGGCTGTGTCGAGGCTGCCGGTCGGCTCGTCGGCGACGAGCAGCGGCGGATCGGTCGACAGCGCCGCTGCGAGCATCAGCCGCTGACGCTCGCCGAGGGAGAGGTCTGTCGCGCGGTGCTGTGCACGCGCCGCGAGACCCAACCGTCTCAACAGCGGTTCCACGCGTCTGCGGGCTTCGGCGCGTTTGCTGACGCTGCCGGCCAGCAGCTTGAGCGACGCGTTGTCGATCGCCGTCAGGCCCGCGATAACGTTGTGGGTCGGCAGCATCAGGCCCAGCTCGCGCTGCCGATACAGGGACACCTCTCGCTCGGGCAGCCCGATCACCGAGCGGCTGTCTACGCGCACGTCGCCCGCGTCTGGCACCAGCGCGGCGGCGACGATCGTCAACAGCGTCGTCTTGCCTGAGCCGCTGGGGCCGTACAGCGCGACGAACTCGCCAGCGGCGACGTTCAGCGAGACGCCATCGAGCGCGCGGACCGTCTCGCCGCCCGGCGTCGGGTAGTGCTTGACGAGGTCGCGGACTTCGAGCATCAGGCCGACCCCGGACGGCGTCTCGGCGGGAACTCCACGACCTGGCCCGGCTTGTGCCGGCTCGCTTGCATCAGCTCTCCGTCGCTGAGCGTCATCACCTTGTGCGAGCGCAGCATGTCGGCGATCTCGGGCACGGCGATCAACGTCGCCATGCCGGTCGTCTCGGCCACCCGGCGCAACAGGCCGAGCAGGATCTCTCGATCGTGCACGTCGAGGCCGGCCGTCGGATCGTCAGCCACGAGCAGCGCGGGCTCGCGGACGATCGCGCGCGCCAACGCGGCTTGCGTGCGCTGCGCGTCGGACATCTCGCTCCACACGGCGTCTGCGAGTTGGGTCGCGCCGAAGCTGTCAAGCGCCCGCATCGCGCGCTGGCTCGCGGCGCGGTGCGACACGTCCTCGAGAACCGGCACAGCGACGTACTCGCGCATGCGCTGCGACGGTATCTGCGGCCCAGACCGCGACATCCAGCCGATCGACGGCGGCAGCCCACGAAACCGGGACTTGCGCATCTCCGCGTGGAGATCGCGACCTTGGAAGCGGACAACTCCGGTGTCGGGAGCGTCAAGGCCGGCGGCGATGCGGACGAGCGTCGTCTTGCCCGACGCCTGCCGGCCGGCGACGGCGGCAAACTCGCCCTCGTTGACCTCGAAGCTGACACCGTCGAGGACCGGCACCTCCACGATCCCGCGCCAGAAGGTGCGCCCGACGCTTTCGACCGACAGGAGCGGCGGCTTCGTCAACGCGCTCTCCGGCGCAGGTGGGCTCTCATCAGCGAACGCGCCTCCTGCAACGACTCGATCGCGGCTGTCACGTGCGCGACCTCGGTCCGTCGCATCCACAGATGGCCGATCGCGCGCCACTCGACGTTGGGATCCATCAACCGCTCCGGCTCGGCGCCAGCGTCGCTGAGTCTGTCGAGCCGGTCGAGGCAGAGCTGCTCCTGTGCTCGCGTCTGCTCGATCAAGAACGCGAGATCCTCTTCATCTGCAAGCGAGATCTTGAGATGGAGGTCATCGCGCAGCGGCAGCAGCGACGGCGGCTTCCTCAACCATCTCTTGAAGTCGTCGCGCCCCGCGTCGGTGGCTTCGTACCAGACAACTCTGTCGTGGGCCGGACGCCGTAGCGTCTCGCGCACCATCCCGTCTCTCGCCAGCTTCAGCAGCGCTGGGTAGACCGCCGTCTCGGAGTGGCGCCAACTCCCTATCCGCTCGGTGAGGCGCGCGTCCAGCTCGTAGCCGTAGCCCGGCCGCTCGATCACCAGCCCCAGCACCGCCTGCCTGACCGACATCCCCTAACCGCTCCCCGATCGCCGTCGAGCCAACGCTACACCAGCAGACAGCGCAACGCGCCTGTTAGCCAGGCGTCAGACAGACAGCATCGACATGTGGAAGGCGGCGACGGTAGGCACGACGAAGTTGCCCGGCAGATGATGCAGCAGGCCGGCGTGCGTGAGATCGCGGAGCGCCCGGCGAACGTCGTCGACCTCGTACGGGCCGTGGAACTCGTGCGCCATCTCGCGCTCGACCTCCTGGAACGACGTGGGTCCGGTACGGCCGCGCAGCAGCAGGAACACGAGCAGGTCGCTCTGGACCCGCAGCTCCTCGCGGTCGACCGTCTGAAGATCACCGCTCGCCATCGTCTGAACCTCGGTCGTGCGGATGCCGTGGCGCCTTCGCGGCGTACGTTTCGAGCACGGCTGCGAGTCTCACGATCTGCGGGCGCGACAGGGTCGCGATCGGCGCCTCGGGCGAGAGCCGCGCCATCGCTGTCAGCGACGCGGCAAGTGGGCCGTCAACGTCGCGAAACGACGCGAGCAGTTGCCCGACATCCATGCGGTCCCACGACTCGTGCGCGTCAGTGCAGCGCAGCATCTCGGCGAGTGCTGCAAAGCCCGTCGGGACCGCCATGCACCGCGCCAGCACCAGCGCTCGACGGGCGTCGACCGTGCCGGCGGCGAGCGCCCGCGCAGCTTGCCGCTGGAGGTCGCGCCAGCGGAACTGGACCTCGTCGGCAGGAAGTCGCTCCGCCGTCAGCCGAAGCTGGTCGGCGATGTCCAAGAACTCGTCGCGCAGAGTGAGCGCGTCGGTCGCGTCCAGCAGCGAGAGCGTGAACGACGTGGTCGCCGGGATCTCAGGATCGACGCCGCGTAGCAGGCTGAGCATGTGAAGCAGGAGCGCCTCGCCTGTGCGAAGCAACTCGGCTGTCTCGACCCATCGCAGTTGGTCGCTGCCCGGGAGCTGCTCAGAGACCAGCGCCATGCGGACTTCGGGTCGCTGCTGGCAAGAGTTGAGCGGCCCCGGCGACCGCCGCGTCAAGGGGAACGCGACGGCGCCGGGACCACTCGTGTCCCAGGTCGCGGCTGTGGCGCGGCTCGTCGTGTCGCGGCAGGCGCTGGCTCAAGGGGGAAGCCTGCGCCTGCGACACGCGGAGCCTGTCTCTGCTCCCGTTGCCGTGGCCTGGAGGGGGAGGAACGTCACGGCGGTTGGTGGTGAGGAACGTCTCTGCGGTCATCGACAAGAGGCACCGTACGGCGCCCTCCCCCCGACCACCAGCCTATTTTTTAGTGCTGAATTTTGAGGTCGTTGCTCTCGACGCGCCGTGCGTCGTTTGCCGCTGCCGGAGGCGTGGCGTCCATGGCACTCCGTCCATGTGGGCTGTCTGTCTGTTCCCATTGGGGTCTGAACCGCGTTGGTGCTGAGCGTGACGGCGCTGGTCAGCCGGGCACCCAGCACGACATCGGCCTCGTCACGATGGACATCGCGACCGCAACCGACCTCGCATTGCCGGGAAGATTCGGGTGCCGCAGCGGGCGCAGCAGCAACTACGCCTGCGGGACCGTCCAATACGTCGGCCTCGACAGCAGACAGATTCTGGTCGATCGCACGGCCCTCAACACCTCGACGAGCTCCGTTCGGAACCTCTTCAACGTTCCGGGGACCTGCTCCGTAGACGGCGACAGCGGAGGACCGTTCATCGTCGGCACCAGCCGCAGGGAATACTCAGCTCCGGCTCAGGCTGCGACTCGGCCTACGGCCAGGTCGATGACGCACGGACCGCCTTCCAGGTCGTGACGTACTAGTCTCCGGCCCACGCCGTACACACGGTCGGGCCGCGCTGCTGGAGCGGACCGACCGGGACGTCGCCGAGAGCCAACGGCGACGTCCGCTCATCTCGTTCACAAAACATTCACCATCCAGTTCGCAGGGGCATGTCCATGAACACGAAATTGGGGATCGCGACAGCGCTGATCACGGTCACGCTCGGTGTCGGCAGCAGTGCGACACTGGCGGCCACGAGAGACAACATCAGCGACGACATTGTCGACTCGCTCCAGCCTGCGTTTGAGACGACCCTCGGAGTGCGTTTCGGCTGCTTTGTCCAAACGACGGATGGTCGCACGCAGGTGCTCGTGACGACCAGAGCAAGCCTCCGCAAAGCGACGAGATCGTCCGCAGCCAGCGCTACCAGCGCTATGTCCAAGTTCGGCTCGTCAACCCCGCCTACACCAACAACGCGCTCGCTCGCCTGAACACGACGATCATCCAGTCGCTCGGGCTCTACAACCCGGACATATACACCGACACCGCTCCACTGCGCGTCGCCTCAGCAAGACGCTGCCTCGACGTCGCGCTCTACGTGAGCACCGCCGCGGCAAAGTGGGTCACCGACTACCTCGCCTCCAACCAACCGAGCTGGGGTGACCGCGTCACCGTCCGCTCGTTCGAGCCCGGACAGCGTCCGGGTTTGGGCACCTGCTTGCCGCCGCTCTGACCTGACAGACCCGGCGAACTGGGAAGCTGGGAGCCCTGAACGCAGCCACGTCCTCCGCGGCTGGGGACGAACCCCTCACGCGCATCTATTCAAGTCGCGGGACAGACCCCGACGCGGGCGGTGGTAGTGCGCGACCTGGCGCGAGCAGCCTCGGCTCACGTGAGATGCGCGCGTCTGCGCCCCGTCGGCCCGCGCGTCACCCGGCGACCTGGTCACAAGCCCAGCGATCAGGTCGGGCGGGACGCCCGGCCTATCGGATAGTCGGCTCGATACGTCTGTGCCCAAGCGACCCGATCCAAAAGCGAGCGATCAGAGCAATCGAGCACGCCGCTGCGACAGCGGCCGCGGGCCGTGACGTCTCAGCGAAAGCAGAACGAGCGCCGGATCGACGCTCGGGCCGAGTTGCGCGCGGACGCTGTCAGCGGCCTGCGCTTGGTCGGCCCGCGGGGACCGTGGGAGCTTGGCGAGGTAGAAGGCGACGAGGCCGCTGACGATCGTCCTGTGCACCGCTGCGGCGGGGAGGAGGTCGGCGGCTGCCATGCTCGCGCGGGCCATCTGGCCCATGCCGGCGGCTGCGTCGGATGCGGTCGGGTAGTGGGCGAAGTAGGAGGTGTTGCCGGAGGTCTCGTCCTCGGTGACGTCGACGAGGCTGTCGAGCAGCGTGCTGAGCGCGCAGACGGCGCCGTAGACGTTGGCGACCGTGGCCGCCTCGGTCGGGGTCGTCCTCGGGCTCGCGGCGAGCGCGAGCAGCGCGAGGACGGCGAGGCTGGAGATCCCTGCGGCTGCTGTCTCCCACCACGCGCTGCTGTGCCAGCGGGTGTCGCGCTCGGCCCAGGCGCGCAGCGCGGTCTGGTCGCCGTGGAGCACGGCTGCGTGCGTGTGGCTCTGCGCATGCGCGCAGCGGTCGGCTTCGGCGGCGGCGGCGGACGCGATCGCGGGCGCTGCGGGCAGGCGCCAGAGCCGCCGCCTGCAGGTCGCGGCCAGCTCGCGCAGGTAGCCGCCGTCTTCGGCGGGGATCTCGTCCAGCGGCATCGCGGGGTCGATCGAGGCGACCAGGGCGCGGTGGGCGCGCAGGCCGGCGGCGAGCGGGTCAGGCGAGGGTTGCTCGGTGAGGGTGTCCAGCAGGTCGTACATGAGCTGCCAGGCCGTCAGCAGCTCGACAGCCTCGCGGCGAGCGCTGCGGGGCGCCAGGAGCGCGAAGACAGCGGCGGCCGAGGCGTTGCTGTCCTCCTCGGTGAGGGTCGCGAGCGTGAGGCGCCGCAGGTGCGGGTCGGGGATGGCGCGGGCGCGGTTGCGCCAGCGGGCTATCTCGGCGTCGGCGACCGGGACGATCGCGAGCTGGTAGCGGGCGAGCGCGGTGAGCATCGCCGCGGTTGCGGTGATGGCTCGGCGGTGGTGCTGGGTCATGGGCAAGGATCCCCCCGGCCTTGCCGCGCGCGGCGCCCCAGTGCCGCGCGCGTGTGTTCAGTTGTCGGGTTCGAGCGCCAGTTTCAGCGGGGCTCGGATGGCGCGATCGGCTGGGATCGCTGTGACGATCAGCGCGATCAGGAGCAGGATGGCGCAGGGGACGGCGGCTGACACGGGCGCGATGGAGAAGGGGGCTGGGTAGCCGGTGGTGGCTTCCAGCCAGCGGCCGAGCATCCAGTGTCCGGCGAGGCCGGCGAGCGCGCCGACGAGGCAGCCGGTGCCGAGGATCAGGAGGCCTTCGAGCAGGATGAGGCGGGCCGCGAGGCGGCGGGGGAAGGCGTGGAAGGCGCGGGCGGCCCAGGTGGGGCGGCGCTGCCAGATGGTGGTCGCCAGCGCGGCGCCGAGCGCGAGGCCGGCGCCGGCGACGAGGATGATCGCGATTTGACGCAGCCGCGCCAGGCCGGCGCGAGCGACGTCGTTGGCGGCCGCGTTGCGCTGGGCGGCGGTCTGGATGCGGACGCCGGCTGCGAGTTCGGGGCCCAGCGTGTCGCGGATCTCGGCGATGACGTGCTGGGGCGCGGTGCCGGGTCTGGTGAGGATCTCGATCGCGGTCGGCGAGGCCGTCTGCCACGCCTCGGCGTAGTCGCGGCGGGGCATGATGATCGCGCCGGGCCCCCAGCCGAGGTTGGTGGTGAGCGCGGCGACGGTGTAGACGCGGCGGCCGGTCGGTGTCTGCAGCGGGTAGGGGTCGCCGACGGTGACGCCAGCGCTGTCGGCGAGCTGGCGGGAGAGCGTGATCGCGCCGCCGGCGCGCAGTTGCGCGCTGGCGTGGGCGAGGTCGCCGCGCTGCAGCTGGCTGGGCGGGATGATCGGGCTATCGGCTGCGTCGCGCGCTTGGATCCAGACGCGGCGGTCGCCGATGTCGGTGAAGCCGCCGCCGTAGGCGCGCGCGGTCGCGACGCCGGGCAGGTCTGCGAGCTGGTCGGAGCGCAGGAGCAGCGGCTGGAGCGCGAGGTCGTCGCCGTGGCCGGTGATCCAGATGTCGCCGCTGGCGGTGTACTGCTCGTAGTCTTCGTAGAGGCCGTTGAGCAGGTTCATGCGCGCGCCGTCGACGGCGACGGCGCCGAAGACGGCGATGGCGGCGGTCGCGCACAGCGCGACCGCCCGCACGCCGGTGCTGCGCAGCTCGCGGACGGCCTCCAGCGAGACGCCTTCGCGATCGCGTCGCGGCCACGCCGCGACGATCGCCAGCATCGCGCAGAAGAGGGCGGGGATGAGCGCGAGGGTGCCGAGCGCCAGCAGCACGACGGCGAGGACGGTGAGCGAGGGCGCGGCGATCGCGATGATCGCCGCGGCGGCGATCGCGACGACGCTGAGGCCGCTGAAGCGCTTCTGGAGGGTCGGCGCGATCGTCTCCCCGGGGTCGTGGTCGGCCTCAAGCGCACGTCGGACGGGATCGCCGCGCAGCTCCAGCAGCGGCAGCGCCGCGGCGAGGACGCTGATCAGGACGCCGGCGGCGATCGAGGCGGCGACGATCGCCGGGGTCAGCGGCTGGCTCGAGGACAGCGGCCACGCGAACGCGAGGTAGCCGGGGGCGTCGTGCGCGGCCGCGTGCGTGAGCAGCACGCCGGCACCGACGCCGAGCGCGCCGGAGATGAGGCCGAGCAGGAGCGCGGGGAACAGGATCGTCTGCGCGATCCTGCTGCGGGGCAGGCCGTGCTCGGCGTGGGCGATGATCGCGCGCCGGCGTTCGGGCAGCGTGAGGGCCGCCGCCATCCAGGAGAGCAGCAGGCCGACGAGCAGGCCGATCGCGGCGAAGAGGCCGGTCGCCTGGTCGTTGGGTGCGCTGGCGCGTCGCAGCAGCGCCAGTTCGTCATCGACGGTGCCGACCTGCAGCGCGTCGCCGGCGAGGCGCTCCAGGTGCGTCCTGACGGCGGCTTCCTGGCCGGGCGCGGCGCGGACGAGGATGCGGCTGACGCGGTGGGGGAGGCCGGCCCATGCCTGGGCGCGGGCCAGCGGCGTGCCGGCGATGTGCGCGGCGGCGAGCGGGCCGAGCACGGGCTCGTCGAGCACGTCGCTGACGGCCACGGCGTGCGTCAGCCCGCGCGTCTCCACGCGCACGACCGGCTCGCCGCGATCGGGCACCCCGGCGGCGTCGGCGACGGCCCGGGGGAGGAAGAGCTGCGGGACGGAGAGCAGGCCGGTCAGCAAAGGTCCGGAGGTGATGCCGTCGAGGTCGCCGACGGCGGCGGTGACGCCGACGAGCTGCACGCCGACGCGGCGGTCGCCGTAGCGGATCGTCGCGCGCTGCTCCAGCAGTGGCGCGGCCGTCACGACGCCGGGCACGGCCCGGATGCGCGTGACGAGACGCTCGTCGACGCCGTCGGCGGAGCGGGCCGTGAGCTGCAGCTGCGCGGTGCCGGCGATGCTGGTCATGATCTCGCGGGCGCCGGCGCTGATCGACGTCATCGAGATCAGCATCGCGCAGATGATCCCGACGCCCATCACGCCGGCCAGGAGCGTGAAGACGGTCCGCAACCGCGCGCTGGACCACTCGATGACGGCGAAGCGCAGCAGAGAGGAGAGCGGGATCACGACCGCAGCGATCCCTGCGCCGCGCGCGGCGGCGCCTCGGCCTGCAGGCGGCCATCTCGCAGGGTCAGCGTATGGTCGGCGGCCGCGGCGGCAGCGGGATCGTGGGTGACCATCAGCACGGCCCGCCCGTGGTCGCGCGCCTGCGCGCGCAGCACGTCGAGCACGAGCCGGCCGGCGTCGCCGTCGAGCGAGACGGTCGGCTCATCAGCGAGCAGCAGGACGGGGTCGGCAGCGAGCGCTTGCGCGAGCGCGACGCGACGGCGCTCGCCGCCGGAGAGTCGCTGCACGTGGACGCGCATCCGTTTACCCAGGCCGACGTCACCGAGCAGCAGCTCAGCGCGCCGGCGGGCTGCTGAGGGGCGGATCCCGCTGCCCAGCAGGCGACTCTCGACGTTGGCGACCGCGTCGACGCCGCTGATGAGCCGCGTCTCCTGCACGAGCATCCCCAACCGCTCCCGCCGCCACCACCGCTGCTCGCGCCCCTGCAGCGCGCTGATGTCGATAGGCGCGCCGTCTCGCTCGATCCACGTCACCGTCCCGCGAGTCGGCACGAGGATCCCGGCGGCGATCGACAGCAGCGTGCTCTTGCCGGCGCCGCTGGGACCGACGAGCGCGATCAGCTGGCCGCGGTCGACGGTCAGGCTGATGTCGTTGAGGGCGTGCAGGAGCTGGTCGCCGTCGCGATGGTCGTGTCCGACGGCCTCCAGCAGCAGCGTCACGAGCCGGTGCCTCGACGCGGCAGGTGGACCACCTCGCCCCCGGCGCGCGCCGCTGCGGCGCGCGCCTCAAGGACGCCGTCGGCGAGATCCTCGATCCGCCAACCGCCCAGGCCCTTGATGCTGCTGGTCGTCATCACGATCGTCATGGCGTGTCTGTCGCGCAGCAGGCGCAGGAGCATCAGCAGCTCGTCGCGGTTGGACGGCTCGGCGCCGCGCAGCGGCTCATCGAGGACGAGCAGGCGCGGTCTGGTCATCACGGCCTGCGCGATCCCAACGCGGACGCGGTCGTCGTGATGCAGGTCGACGGGCCGTTGGTCGGCCAGCCGGGTGGCGTTGGTCAGCCGCAGCGCCTCCCCCGCCTCGTCACGAGCACGGCGCGCGCTCACAACGCCGCTGCGCGGCGCGGCGACCTGCTCAAGCGAGGTGCGGCCAAGCGCCGGCAGGAACGTGATCCGCGCGAGCTGCAGCCCGCCGGGCTGGCCGAGCTGGCTGCGGGGTGGCTCGCCGTCGAAGCGGACCGTGCCGGCGCTGGGCTCGCGCGCGCCGATGATGATCTGCGCAAGCGTCGACTTGCCCGCGTCGGCGCCGGCACCGATCGCCAACAGCTCGCCGGCCTGCACGCTGAAGGTGACCGAGCGCAGAACCTCGCGCGCCCCCTGGCGCCACGCGATCGTCTCCAGCTCCAGCAACGGCGTCACCCTCGACCGTCCTCCATCTCTGCCAGCCGCTTGCGCGCGCCGCGCAGCCACTCACGCAGCGCATCCAACGTATCGCCCACGAGATCGGCGTGCATCCGTTCCGGCAGCGAGGCGTCAGCGCGCGCGGCGTGTTCCTCCGCAGCGATGAGGCGACGAAGCGCGTCGTCGCACATCTCCAGTATGTGGCGCAGCGTGCTGGTGTCAGAGGGTGGCACGGCCGTCAGGCGCAGCTGCACGTCGGCGGTCAGGCTGACGGCGCTGGAATCGTCCAGCGGCGTGCGCAGATACTCGGTCAGCGCCTGCACGCCGCGTGCCGTGATCCGAAACGCACGTCTGCTGCCTCGCCGGTTCTTCGGCCGGGCGGGCCACAGCTCGGAGCTGTCGAACACCTCGACCAGGCCCAGCGCCGCCAGCTCATCGAGAACCGCGTAGACGCGAGAGCCGATTCTGATCCCGAAACCGCCGAAGCGCTCGTCGACGTCCCCGCGGATCGCGTAGCCGATGTCCGGCATGCTGTACGCGGCCGCCAACGCGGCCGCACGCATTCGCGTCATCCGCGGCTCGGCGGTGCTGTTGTGCTCGCTTGCCCCCACTGCGTCCCCTATCTCCCCATTGCCACCACGCCCAGATCCGGTCTGACGAACTCGAAAACTAGCCTGTTCCTGGCTGTTGCGCAACCGCTGATCGCCCGCCACAGCAGCGAAATCGTGGCGATAGGTCAAAGTGCACCCATCGAGATGAACTAGTAAACGGCCCTGGCCGGTGGGACGGTTTTCAGCGTGACGCGCCCGCCGCACAGCGATCAGATTCCCCCTCCGATCGCATGGCAGCGGACGCGACGCGTGCTCGACGCCAGCCCCGATGATCAGGCTGGTGCGAGCAAGAGCCCGAGAGCGCGTTGCGATCGCGCGGTCGAAGGGCTGCACCACCCCGGACCGGTCCTTGCGATGGCGTCGGCCCGGGGCCTGGAGCGCAGGACGCCCGGTCGACCCGTCCCCTGGTCGGCCGGGCCTGCGCGGGGCCGCCGCGGCGGCCGGCTCGGCGAGGCGGCGCATGCGGTATAGCGATCGCGGCGTCATCCGGCTGCGACCGCGCGACCTCCGCGCCGATGGTGCCTACCTCGAACAGCGGCGCGCGTTCGAGGCGCTGATCGCCGGCCGGTTGCGGGTCGCGCTGCAGCGGCGCGGGCTGCCGGTCGGGCAGGTGCGGATCAGGCTCGGTGACCTTCCCGAGCCCGGTGCTCAGTGGTGGGCGATCGCGACGCTCGACGACGGCCGCGAGCTGCCGATCGCGTGCGCGCTTCGGCGGCCGTTCGTACGGCCGCGGGTCAACTGGAGCCTGACGTGAGCGCCAACCCGTCGACGACCGCTGAAGCGGCCTCCCGGTGGCTGGAGCGGGTCCACGCAACCCCGCCGCTCCGTCGCCGAGCGCAGCGGCGCATCATGCGCGAGCTGCTGGACTTCGAGCGTCGCCTCTGCGAGCTGGAGGCTGAGGCGCTGGCCCGCGCCGCAGCCCGTCAACGGGCCGGCGAACGGTCCGAGCTGTTCGCCGTCGACGCGCTGGTCATCTGGACCTCCGACCGGCGGGCAACTGCGTGATGGGCCGCCGGCTGCCTGCCGCCGAGCGCAACGTCCTGCGGCTCGACGTGAGCCGCGGACGCTTCCTTCAGGCGCTTGCGGAGGCGTACGCCGACCTGGACGCCGCGGCCGCGTCAGGCGCTGAGCGCTGGCTGAACATGCTGTTTGACCTCGCGTTCGTCGGCCGGCGCTCCGCGCTGGAGCTGTCGTCTTCGCGGGTGAAGACGTTCAGCTTGATCATCACCGACGATCGGCAGCTCGTGCCCTGGGTGACGATCGCCGTCGAGGCGGCCGGCGCCAAGCGCCTGCCGCGCTACGCGGGCTGGCAGGCCGACGCCGGCGGGCGCGTCAAGCGACCGCCGACCGGAAGCCCGTCGATCGTCGCCACCGCGCTGGTCGAACTCGACGCGATCGATCTCACGCCCGCGATCACGCTGAACGCGACGCCGCCGGAGTCCTTCGGCGAGATAGAGGACCGGGCGCGCGAGGCGATCCTCGACCTCCACGAGCAGATCAACGAGCGAGGGGCCGAAGTGCTGGCCACGCTGAGCCGGCCAATTCTCGCCCAGCGACGGAGCTGACGCCGTGAACGAGCTGCGTCCCGCTCTGCTGCTGGACTGGGCCGCGACCGCCAGCTCGTTCGCTGCGGACCTGCAGGCGGCAGCGGACCGGATCGCGACCGCGCGCGCGGTCGGCGCGGGGGCGCTGCTGGCGGTGCTCTTCGATCTCGCGCCGATCGCGCGGGGCGAGCCGCGCGTGCTCGAGTTCGGCGTCAAAGTCGAGGGGCCGGCCGGGACGCTGCGCGCGTCCGTGGTGCTGGCGACCCTGCCGCGGATCCGCGGCCGCCGGTCAGCGCTGGAGCCGGCCGCGTGGCGCTACGACGCGGTCGTCGGCCACCTCCGCCCGCTCAAGGACCGGGCCCACACGACGACGCGAATCGAGACGCAGCTCACGTTCAGACCGCTACCGGACCGCATCAGATTCGGCGAGCTGCCACTGACGTGGGCGTCACACCGCGTCTCCGACCTCGTGGAGCAGATCAACGCCGCCGCCGCTCCAACCCTGTTGCAGACGATCGTGCCGCAGATCGTCAACGGCTGACCCGACCGTGGCGGCATCGAGCTGCCGCGCGCCGCGCGCGACCCGCGCTACCGTCCAGAGCTGACGCGCCGGCGCCGTAGAGCTGGCGCAGCTCGACGGAGGGGAAGGGGACAGGACGGTGCTGGCGAAAACCCGAACTGCACTTGCGGCCGCGATCGTCGCGGTCGTGCTGCTGACGCCCGCGACGGCACCAGCGCGGACGATCGCGCTCAACGAGAACGCGAGACTGCACCGCATCAGTACGGCCGGCGGCCTCTACCGCTTCGGAGGCAGCGCGACGGGCACGCTGCCCGGCAACGTGACCGCAGCGTTGCGGTTCGGCCTGACGTCGATCCGCGGCTCGGTCACCTTCTACCCGCGCGGCGGGTCGATTTCGGTCCGGGTCAGCGGCTCGCCCGTCACGCTCAAGGGCCGCATGACCGTCTCCGGCGGCACCGGCAAGTTCGCCGGCGCGCGTGGCTCTGCGTCCTGGTCGGGCACGCTCAACCGCCGGACCTGGATCGCGACCGTCTCGGCCAAGGGCCGACTCCACTATTGACCGCCCCGCGCTGCCCCCGCGCGCTCGGCGCCGCCGTCGCCGGCCTGGTGCTCGCCGGCGCGGTGCCCGCGGTGAGCGCCGCTTCGCCGGCGGCGATGCGGCTGAAGGCGTCCGTCGCGGCCGACGCGCGGTTGGGCGAGCCGACGGCGCTGCGTCTGCAGCTGCATCTCGATCGCCGCCGAGGGGCGGTCGCGCGTCGCCTGACGCTGCGCTACGCCGCGGGGATCGACATCATCGGCAGCGGCCTGGGCTTGGCCACCTGCCGACCGTCGCCGGCGACGTTCGCCGCCGTCGCGATCGACCCGCTCCCGGTACGCGCGGGCTGTCCCGCCAACGCCGTCATCGCGATCGGTCGCGCTCGCGGACAGATCCGGCTGCACCCGCCAACGATCACCCAGACAGCGACGTTCACGCTCCTCGCCGGACCGCTCGACCCGACCGGCCTCAAGGTCGTCGGCCTCGTCACGGGCATCAATCCCTTCGGCGCGAACCTTGTCTACGCCGGGATGGTGACGGCCGACCGCGGCCCGTTCGGCGGCCGCATCGACGTCGCGCTCCCGCGGATCCCCGACGTCTTCCCCGACGACACCTCCGACGTCGCGCTGCTGGACGTCGACGCGACGATCGGCTCCAAGGCGATCGTCTACCAGCGCCGCGATCGTCGCGGCCGCGTTCGCCGCTGGCATCCGGACGGGCCGATCCTCCCCGCCCGCTGCCCCAGGGGCGGGCTGCCGTTCCGCGCCGAGGTCCTGCTCTCCGACGGCGCCACGATCACGGCGACGGCACGAGCGACCTGCCCGCCTCGCGCGCGGCCCCGCACTCCGGGCGACGGGGCGGAGCCGCGCGCCGCGTCACGCTAGCGGCTTCGGCGGGCAGCGGTCGCGGCTCGTCGACCGCGGCGCGCCACGCCCGCCGGCTGCGCGAATCTGTGACAGGTTGGGTCAGCATCAAAACGAAACGCCAAGAAGCCGAAGATCGTGAAGCCGAGATGTGAGAGGATCTGTCGCTAGGGGTTGCAGGGGGAGCAGGGCGAGACGGAGAAGCGAGATGAAGACGCAACAGCCTGCGGCGCGGCGGCCACGCCTCCCAGACTCCTGCGACGGCGAAGCGGCCCCGGCCGCTAGGCTCGCGTCGTGGCGACCCCGATTCCCGGGTCCTGGACCTCTTTCGACGAAGAGCGCGTCATTCGCGGCACCGTCGCGGGCGAGTCCGCTGCGACGATCGCTGACAGAACCAGAAAGACGGTCGGCGCCGTCAAGCAGAAGCGACGCCGCCTCCGTCGCGCCGGCCGACTGGAAGCAGCGAGAAGCCAGAAGTGGACGGACGCGGAACTCGCAAAGCTGCACCCGTTCAAGACCGCGCCAGCAGAGGAGCAGGAGCTACGGCGCCTGCTCCCTGATCGAACGCCCGACGCAGCGCGCGCGCAGCTCTACCGACTGCGACGCGCTGCGCAGGCGAGCGCGAGCGAGCGATAGGTCGTTGTCGTTGCCGTCGCGGTGCTAGGCGCCTGCGACGGACGCGGACGCGGTAGCGCAGCTCAACGCCGGCCGTCGACGACGTCGACGGCCCCTACGCGTACAACAACGAGGAGGAACCAAATGCGGGCACGGTGGACGGCCACGACGGTCGTGACGGCGACGGCGCTAGTGGTGCTCAGCGCCTCCGCTGAGGGGCGCACGCTCGGCAGCACGCAGCGCCCGGCCGGCGCCGACGAGGTCCGCTGTCCGTCGATACCGAACCTCGTCGGGATCCCGGCGGCCGAGGGCGACATCAGCTGGACAGCGCCGGCGCGTGCGGTGGTGGGGTCGTGGTCGACGAACGTGAGCGAGGCGGCGGCGGGCGCGAGCATGTCGCTGGTCGTGCTGCGCGCCGCCGGCGACGCGATGACGATCGCCGCCGTCGACACCGCGACCGTGCCCGCGCAGATGCCCGCCGACGGGATCGCGACGGTCAAACCGGACGTGCCGATCGTGATGGAGCCCGGCGACAGACTGGCTGTCGCCGGCGGCGACGGCGCGACCTGCGGATGGCAGCACGGCTCGATCCCGGTCGAGCAGCAGGCGGCCGTCGGCGAGGCCGTCCCGGCGCTCGCTGCCGGCGCGACCGTCAGAGAGACGATCGCGCCCGAGCCGGCCGCGCAGCTGAACATCAGCGCGGACCTGGTCGAGCAGACCGACGTGCGCGTCACCGCCGCAGCCGGCCCCAGACTCGTCGCCAGCGGCACGCTCGCGCAGCTGACCGCGACGATCACCAACGCCGGGGCTGCGCCGGCGCCGGTCAGCGTCACCGACGCCGTTCCCGCGGGGCTGCGGATCGAGACGGCTGTCGCCGGCGGCGGCAGCTGCAGCGTCCTGGGCCAGCAGGTGACGTGTGCGATCCCGTCGCTGGCGCCAGGCGCCAGCGACCCGATCGTCGTCGTCGTCACGCCGTCCAGCGCGGGCGGGTTCGTCAACACGGTGACGGCGATGCCGCCGCTGGAGGCCACGCCGATCGACAACACCGCGAGCGCGACGCTCACGGTCGCAGACGCCGAGCTTCCGGTGCAGGGCGGAGGGATCAGGGTCGTCGAGCCGGGCGTGCGCGCGGCAGGCCGCAGATGCGTCGTGCCGCGACTCAGGGGCGCGCCCGTCGCGGTCGCCCGCGACGTGCTCTCGCGGCTGGGCTGCAGACCGGTCGTCGTGCGCCGGCCGCCGTCCCGGACGAGGATCCCGAGGGGGCTGTGATCTCGACCCAGCCCGGCCGAGGCCTCTACCCGTCCGGCCGGCGCGTACGCGTGATCGTCAGCGCCGGCAAGCCCACGATCAGAGCGAGAGCCCGCCGCTCCGGGCGCGCGCGGGCTGCCGGCGTCGCGCCGCACGAGCTGGCGGTGGCGGTCGGGATCGACCCCTCCGGCTGCTACCCGCCGAACGGCAGGATCCCGATCTACATCAGAGGAGCCGCACCGCGCACCACGATCAGCGCCGTCGCCCGCGACTCCGAGACGTCCGTCGCCCGCGGCCGCGCGAATACACGGGGCAACGCACGACTGACGATGATCGCGCCGGCCGCGGTCCCCGCTCACGCCGCGACCGCCGTCCAGCGGATCGAGGTCACCGCCACCTCCACGAGCAGCACCCAGGTCGCCGAAACCGTCGCGTACCTCCTCGGCCAGCCGCGCGTCTGCGCGTATCTCCGGGGGGGATCGGCGGCCGGCCGCAGACCGCCAGCCGCAAGCGGTCGACACGCGCCGAAGCGTCGGTGATCAGATCGACGCCGGCGGGCGGCTTCCGGAAGCGCCGCAGGCGCTCAAGCGCCCGGAACGCCATCGACACGCCCAGCGGGGCGCGTAGACGATCGCAGTCGGGCGCGCAGGAGTGGCGCGTGCAGGTGGGACTGATCGTTCTGATCCCCGACAGCCTCTGGAGAGGTACCTGCGCCCGCGCCCGGGATCCGATGCTGGCCGAGCTGTGAACACTTTGTAATTGGTGCGTCAACACGCGAGAACGCGGTGTAGATTCTCGCGCAGGGGTCACCGGGGGGGGCCAAGTACCGCCGCCTTCCGCGGCGGAAAGGAATGAGAATGAACGGTTGTGTGCGTGCCGTTGTGGGCACAGCTGCCGTATGTCTGGCCTGGTCGGCGCTGGGGTCTGCGGCTGCCGGAGCGAGCGAGCCCGGCGCGATGGGCTCCGCACAGGAGGTCTTGATCCAGACGTTGGGCCAGCAGTCGCCGCCGGCGGCGGCAGAGGTCGAGTCGCTCGCCGAGCATGATGGGATCTCGGTCGAGCAGGCGACGCGCTCGCTGGAGGTTCAGCATCGAGCGGGCGACATCACGACCGAGTTGAGAGCGGCTCTCGGCGAGGACTTCGCCGGCGTCTGGTACGACCGCGAGGCGGCGACGTTCCAGATCGGCGTCGTCGACGGCAAGGGCGAGGACGCCGCGCGTCGCGTCGCGGCCGCCAAGCAGGTCCCGGCGCGGCTGGTGCCGGTGCGGTACACCGCTGCGCAGCTGACCGGTGTCGCTGCCCGCTGGTCGGCGGCACATCCCGATCTCCTCGCAAGAGCGGCGATCAACGTCAACATCGACTATGAGCGCAACACGGTCGTGGCCAGGGTGGGCGACGACACGTCAACCGAGGCGCTCGGGGGCCTTCAGGCCGAAGCCCGACGCGGGGCGCCGGGGACGGTGCGGATCGAGACGGTTGCGGCCGAGCAGCTGAAGGTCGAGCCGCTGGCGTGCAACATCGGCACCCACGGCTGCGATCTGCCGATGCGCGGCGGCATCAAGATCAGCAACGCCGGCGCGACATGCACCGGCGGGTTCATGACGCAGGGCAACGGCGGCGCCAACTACTTTCTCCTGACGGCGGGGCACTGCCTCAACAGCGCCGGGAGAGGCGCGGCGGTCAGCGCATACACCTACAACGGTTCGGCCGCCGCGTTTGGCGTGGTGCACAACTTCGTCTACAACGAGGCGACCGGGACCGACGCAGGGATCGTCCGCTGGACCAACACCGGCTGGCCGATCATCACCAACTCGGTCGTCGCGTGGACGATCGACGAGAACCGCGTGATCACCGGCACCTACGAAGCCACCCCCGGCGTCTGGATCTGCCACAGCGGCATCCACACCAACATCCAGTGCGGCTACACCGCGGGGCCGGCCAATTCATCCGGGATCGTCGCGGTCCAGACCTGCGGGGACCATGGCGACAGCGGCGGCCCGTTCATAAACGGCAACCTCGCCGGCGGCGTCGCCGCCTTCGCGACGCCGATCGCCTGCGGGCCGACGTTCTACACCTACTACCAGCAGCAGAACTGGGCCAACAGCCTGATGAACGTCCACCTGCTCTAAAGCCACCGACCAGCTGGCCGCGTCGCTCCGCAGCGACGCGGCCAGCGCTTACCTGCAGAGCACCGACCAGTCCCAGGAGCGGCATGCCGACAGCACGTACCACCTTCCACCTCAGTCCAGCGCCCGCGCTCGCGTTGGTCGCGGCCGTCGTCGCCGTCGGCGCCGCCGCGCCGGCGGCGCGCGCGGCCGACAGTGCGGCGATCGCTCGCCTCGAGCGCATCGCCTACAACCGGCTCGGCCCGGACGCGCTCGGCTGCGCCTACGCCACGGACGAGACGAGCCCGGTGCAGCTCAAGGTGACCGACAAGGCCGCACTGCCCGCCGCCCGCAGAATCGCCGCCAGCATGCGGTTCTCGGTGACCGTGCGCCTGATACCCAGACGCTACGGCCTGCGCGGGATGGCACCGGTCTACCGGGGCCTGAGAAAGGCCGCCGAGGGACGCAAGCTCGTCGCGATAGTCCGTGACGAGGCCACGACCCGGCCGAACACCTGCGGCTCGGCCACGATCCTCTTCACCGACGCCAACGCCGCCTGGGCCGCCGCCCAGCAGCGCCGTTTCGGCAGCGACCGCGTCGCCCTCAGACTCCTCGGACCCGATGATCCCATCCCGCTGTAAGGGGCCGCTCGCGATACCGCCGCACCTCGCAGGCCGGCTGCTCGACGCCGGCGACCGAAGCGGCACCGCACGACCTTGAGGGCGGTGGACCACGTGACCCCGGCTGCTCCTAAGCTCCCGACCGCGATCCTGCTCGCCGCAGCGCTCGCCGCGACCGCCGCGCCGGCGGCGGCCGCGGCCGTCGATCCGCTCGTGCGGACCGAGCTGGCGCAGACGAAGCTGCGCCCGCACGAGCGGATGGACATCACGTTCCTCGGCACGCTGCGCAACAGCCGGCCGGTCACGATCTGGTTCGAGTACAGAACCGGCCCGGGGGTCCACTCGACGCGCAGACGCACGGCCGCGCCCGCACCGCGCCGCACCGTCCGCCGCACCATTCACGACCTCTCGATCAAGCAGCAGCTCGTGGCGCGCTTGGTCGCCCGCGACGGCGACCGCACCGTCTACGGCGCCTGGGAGGGCGTCGCTTCGCCGCACAGACCACCCGCCACGCCCGCTCCGCCGCCGCCCCGCGGCTGAGCAGCGCGGGCGAGCCCGTGACCCGCGTCGCGGCGGTGCTGTCCGCGTCGGCGTCTTGTCGACGCGCCGGCCGGCGGCGGCATGCCTACTCGCGGCGCCCTGAGGGCGGGAGGTCGCCGCGGCGGCGGGCCTGCAGCAGCGCGTGGTTGAGCTGGGTCGCGACGTCGCCCTCGTGGGCGACAAGCGCGAGCTTGGTCCAGGCGTATCTCTGCGGCACGCGGTCGCGGAACACGACGATCGAGCCGCCGACCTGGTCGTAGGCGGGCGGGAGGGCGGCGCTGGGGTCGTACATCTTCTTGGCGCCGTCGCTGCCGCGGATGACCGCGATCAGGTCGCCGGTTCTGTCGTGATCGTCAACCTCGAGGAACTCGACGAGCGGCCGGACCGGCGAGGAGGGGCCAAGGAAGAGGATCCGGTACTTCCGCTTGCGGCCGAAGGCTCTCGGGCGCTCTGCGTAACCGATCGCGATGTGCACGAGGCCCTCGCGCGCCGTCTCGCCGACGTAGACGCGGTAGCGAGAAGCGTCAGCTGCTCCGTCCTCTACAGCTCCCCGTCGGGGAGATCGGCGGCGGGCGCGACCAAGCGCCTCAAGCGCGACGCCAAGGCGCGCCTGGTGCGCGGCAAGCGCACCTTCGCGACCGGCACGATCACGAAGATGACCACGGCGCGCACGCTGCCGCGCGGCAGCTACCAGCTGCGCGTCGACGGCGGCGTGCGCGACGGCCAGCGGGTCGTCACGACGCTGCGCGCGCGCGTGCGCTGACTCGCCGCGGGAGACTGTGCGACCTCGGTTTTCCGAGGTCGCACAGCGGCGGCTTGCAAGTGCGCGGTTGGCGCCTGCCGCCGGCTTCTCTAGAGCCCGCGGGGCCCTGGAGGCGGCGACGACGCGCTCGATGGCAGCAATCGTCGCGTCGGTGCCCCCAACCGACATCGACTTGCTTTGTGTCAGGTCACACCTCGGTAACACTTCGTTGACAGTCTCGGCGGAGTGGAGCGCGATGCTGAAGCGGTCGCATGAGTCGTGCTCGGGAATCCCACCTGCCGCGCTATCTGGAGATCGCCGAGGAGCTGGAGGCGTCGATCCGGCGCGGTGACCTCGGCGAGGGCGAGCTGCTGCCGGGCGAGCTGGAGCTCGCCAAGCGCTGGAGCGTCAACCGGCACACGGTCGGCCGGGCGCTCAACCACCTGCAGCAGATGGGGCTGGTCGCCCGCGTGAAGGGGCACGGCACCCACGTGCGGCCGCCGCGGCTGGACTACCGCATCGCCGACCAGGTCAGCTTCACGGCGATGTTCGAGGCCGTCGGCGCGCGGGTGCGCAAGCAGCCGCCGACGATCCACGCGGCGCGCGCCGACGCGACGCTCGCGACCCTGATGCGGATCCCCGTGGGGGAGGAGCTGGTCGGCGTCCGCAACGGCAGCGCGGTCGGCGGCTCACCGCTGTCGTGGGGCGTCGGATACTTCCGCGAGGCGGTGCTGCCGGGCGTCGCCGACCTGCTCGCCGGCTTCCGCGGGTCCACCAGCGAGCTGTTCCGCAGCGTCTACGGGATCGAGCTGTTCCGCGCGCAGACCCGGTTCGAGGTGCAGCCGGCCGAACCCGAGGCGGCGGCGCAGCTGCGCGTCGCGATCGGCTTCCCGCTGTTCAAGGTCGAGAAGCTCGACACGCTGAGCGACGGCACGCCTGCGGTCTGGGGGCTCAGCTACTTCCGCAGCGACGCCGTCCGCTTCGACGTGCAGACGCGGCCGATCATCACCGTTGGCGCCTGAGCGGTCGCCGGCAGCGCCGCTTGTCTAGGGAAGCGGCGCCGTCGCGCAGGCCGTCACATCTCATTCACCTCGCCTGCGCCGCGGGGCCGCAAGGTGGCCGTCGTTCCGGGCGCGCGGCGCTCGACACCACGACCACCTGAGGAACTCCCACCACCATGAGACTTCGCCCCACGACTCGTCTGCGACGAGCGATCGCTGTCGCGGCAGCATCCGCCGTGGGCATCACCTCGCTGGCCGCGTGCGGCAGCGACGACGCCGACACCAGCAGCGCCTCCGGCGCCGACGGCACGCCGGTCGAGATCCAGTACTGGCACACCAACAGCGACGCCAACGGGCGTCCCGCGGTCCAGGCGCTGGTCAGAAGATTCAACGCCGCCAACCCCGGCATCCACGTCACCGAGCGCACCTACGACGGCTACGCCGCGCTGCTGGAGAACGTCCAGACCGGGATCGCCTCCAGACGCCCGCCGGACGTCGCCACCGTCGGCTACAACAGCCTCAACTACGTCGCCGGCAACTTCCCCGTCGTGCCCGTCAGCGAGCTGGTGGAGAGATACGGCGACGAGGGCCCGCTGAGAGCGATGCCGGAGAACATCGCCGCGCTCGGTCAGCAGGACGGCAGACAGATCGGCCTGCCGTACGGCCTCTCGCTGCTCGTCGTCTTCTACAACGCCGACCTGCTCAGAAGAGCCGGCGTCAGCGAGGCGCCGAGAGACTGGGCCGGCTGGGAGGCCGCCGCGCGCACGATCGCCAGAAGCGGCGGCGACCCGGCGATCAACTTCCAGCAGTACCCCGGCGACAACTTCATCAGCCAGGCGCTGATCGCCGGCAACGGCGGCGCGATGACGCAGTGCGTCTCCGGCGAGACGAAGGCCGCCTTCGCGCAGCCGCCGGCCGTCGAGGCGATGAGCTGGTGGGCCGGCCTGATCAGAGACAGACTGGCGCTCAACGTCACCGCCGACCAGAGCATGCAGTCGTTCCTGGCCGGGCGCGCCGCGACGCTGATCACGTCGATCGCCAGCCGCGAGACGCTCGAGCAGCAGGCGAGATTCGACGTGCAGGCCGCGCCGTTCCCGACCTTCGGCGGCAAGCCGCAGCAGCTGCCGGCCGGCGGCAACACGCTGATGGTCTTCTCGCAGGAGGACGCCAAGCAGGAGGCGGCCTGGAAGTTCGCCCAGTTCCTCGACTCGAGACCGTCGCTGGAGACGTGGGTGCACGAGAAGGGCTACCTGTCGCCGATCCCGGGCGTCGCACGCGACTTCACGGCGAGAAACCCGATGCAGGCGGTCGCCGACGCCGAGCTGCCGGCGGCGATCCCGTGGACCTCGTGGCCGGGCAGAGACGGCCTCGCGGCGACGCAGGTGGTCTCGGACGCGACCGACACGATCCTCGGCGGCCAGAAGAGCGCGGCTGACGCGCTCACGCCGGCCGCGGAGGAGATCGACGACACCATCGCCGGAGCGTCTTGCCAGTAGCGGATCACATCCGCCGCCGCCACCGTCCCCGGTGGCGGCGCGCCTGGCCGCTCGCGTTCATGGCGCCCGCGCTGCTGCTGTTCGGCGCGTTCGTGCTGTGGCCGATCGCGCGGACCGGCTGGCTGAGCCTGCACGACTGGAACCTCGTCAGCCCCGACCGCGAGTTCGTCGGGCTCGACAACTACAGCGAGCTGCTCGGCGACCCGGACTTCCACCGGCTGCTCGGGCGCACGCTGATGTACGTCGCGATCGGCCTGGTCGGCGGCTTCCTGCTGCCGGTCGGGCTGGCGATGCTGACGCTGCGCCACGCCGGCCGCGCGACGGGCGTCTACCAGACGCTGCTGTTCGTGCCGACGGTCATCACGACCGCGGTCGGCGCGCTCGTCTGGCAGTTCATGTACCTGCCCTCCGGCGGCCCCGTCAACGAGCTGCTCGACACGGTCGGGATCTCGCCCGTCAACTGGCTCAAGGACCCGTCGACCGCGCTGCCGGCGGTCGGCGTCGTCGGCGCCTGGCAGAACCTCGGCTTCAGCTACATGATCGCGCTCGCCGGGCTCAGCGCCGTCTCGCCGACGCTGCTCGAAGCGGCCGAGCTGGACGGCGCCAGCGGCTGGCAGCTGCTGCGCCACGTCGTGCTGCCGCTGCTGATGCCGACGCTGCTGTTCCTCGCGACGACGGCCGTGCTGCACGCGCTGCCGAACGTCTTCGTCGCGATCGAGATCCTCACCTCGGGCGGACCGGCCGGCAGCTCGAGCAACCTGCTCTACGACGTCTACAGCAACGGGCTGCGCTTCTTCAGAGTCGGTGAGGCGAGCGCCGAGGCGGTCGTGCTGATGGCGCTGATCGGCGGCGCGGCCGTGTGGCAGATGCGGCTGATCGAGCGGGGTGTCACCTATGAGCGCTAGCAGGCACCGGCTCGGCCGCCTGATCGGCAACGCCGTGCTGCTGGCGGCGGTCGCCACGACGCTGGCGCCGCTGCTGTGGATGCTCGTGACGAGCCTGCGGCCCAAGCAGGACGTCTTCGACGGCGCGCTGCCGTCGGCGCTGACGTTCGACAACTTCAGCGCCGTCCTGCACTCGGTCGACATCGGCCGGCAGCTGCTCAACAGCGTGATCTTCGCCGGCGGCGTGACGCTCGGGCAGCTGGCGATCGGGATCCCCGCGGCGTACGCCTTCAGCCAGTCGCGCGGACGCTGGTCGCGCTGGGCGTTCGCGGTGCTGCTGCTGACGATGTCGGTGCCGTTCGTCGTCGTCTACCTGCCGAACTACATCCTCCTGTCCGAGGTCGGCCTGCTCGACAGCCACGCCGGCATGATCCTCCCGCAGGTCGCCAGCGCGTACGGGATCTTCCTGCTGCGCCAGCACTTCCAGGCGTTCCCGCGCGCGATCGTCGAAGCCGCCCGGATCGACGGGGCGTCGGAGTGGATGGTGCTCTGGCGGGTGGTCGTGCCGGCCAGCCGCTCGGCGATCTCGGCGCTGGCGATCTTCGTCTTCATCTCGACCTGGAACGAGTACGTCTGGCCGCAGCTGGTCGCCGGCGCGCCCGGGATGCAGACGCTGTCGGTCGGCGTGGCCGCGTTCGCCAGCGAGGAGGCCGGCACGCAATGGGGCTCGATCATGGCCGCCGCGACGATCGCCTGCCTCCCCACCGTCGCCGCCTTCCTCGCGCTGCGACGTCAGATCTTCAACGTGCTGCTCGAAGGAGCAGTGAAAGGATGAGCATGCTCCCGTTCGACAAGCCGGGGCGCTTCTTCAGAGGCAACCTGCATTGTCACTCGACCGGCTCCGACGGCCTCCTGTCGCCGGCCGACACCGCCGCCTTCTATCGCGAGCGCGGCTTCGACTTCGTCGCGATCACCGACCACTGGGGCTGGCCGGGCAGGTTCACCAACACGGTGACCGACACGCGCTCGCTGCGCCGCGAGGACTTCACGACGCTACTCGGCGCCGAGCTGCACGCGCCCGCCACCTCGCAGGGGATCCTCTGGCACATCGTCGCCTCCGGCCTGCCGGGCGACTTCGCGCACGTCGCGGACGAGGGCGCGCCCGAGCTGGCCGCGCGCGCCGCCGCCGCTGGCGCCTTCGTCGTGCTCGCCCACCCGGAGGCGAGCGTGCTGACGGTCGAGGACGCGGAGTCGATCCCCGCCGCGCACGCGCTCGAGATCTGGTCCGGCGGCCCCGGCTGGGACGGCCGCCACAGCGGCGGCTACCTGCTCGACGCGCTGATGGTGCGCGGCCGCCGCATCAGCGTCGTCGCCAGCGACGACGCCCACTTCGGCGACCGCGGGAGCAAGGGCGAGGCGTGGACGATGGTGCGGGCTGAGTCGCTCGAGCCCGAAGCGCTGGTGGCGGCGCTGCGCGCCGGCCACAGCTACGCGTCGCAGGGCCCCGAGCTGCACGACGTCGCGATCGACGGCGACTCGCTGCGGATCTCCTGCTCGCCGGCCGAGTGGATCTACGTCAACGGCGCCAACGGCGTCTGCGCGCCCGCGCCCGGCCCCGGCCTGACCGAGCACGAGGTCGAGCTCGAGCAGTTCGGCGACAGACCGCTGCGCGTCACCGTCGTCGACGCCGACGGCAAGCGCGCGTGGACGAACCCGCTGTGGGCACGGTGAGCGGATTGACGATCGAGGAGCTGCACGAGCTGATCGCCCACGGGCGGATCGAGCGGCTGGAGGCGGCCACGCAGGCCGCCGTCGGCGAGCTCGACGTGAGCGTGACCGCACCGGCCGAGCCGGCGCTGACGCTGCTGCGCGTGAGAGACGCGGTCGCCGGCGCGGCCTTCAACGCCGGCGAGGTGCTCGTCACCCGCTGCGAGCTCGAGCTGGAGGGCGTCCCCGGCTGGTCGACCGTCGTCGGCGACGAGCGCCGCCGCGCGCTCTGCGGCGCGCTGCTCGACGCCGCCGCGCGGCGCGGCGCGCTCGCCGGCGTCGAGGCCGACCTTGCCGCCGAGCTGCTGCGCTGCCGCGCCGCCCGCGCGCAGCGGTGGGCGGCGGTGCAGCCGACCCGCGTCGAGTTCGAGGAGATGGCCCAATGAGCCCGATACCGCAGATCCAGCCGCAGACGCGCCTGGCGCAGAGCACCTTCCGCGCGCTGCTGCAGGCGAGCGCCGCCCCCGGCGTCGCCGTCGCGCTGCCCGCGACGGCGACGGCCGACCCGCTGCTCGCGCTCGCGACGACGCTCGTGGACGACGAGACGACCTTCGCCGTGCACGGCCCGGAGGCGGTCACGCTGACCGATCGGGTCCGCCTGCGCTGCGGCGGCCGGCCGAGCGAGCTGGAGCAGGCGCGCTTCGCGTTCCTGACCGCCGACGACGGCGGCGAGGCGCTCGCCCGCCTGCCGCGCGGCACGCTCGTCGCCCCGTCGGAGGGGGCGACCGCCGTCTACCTGCTCGACGAGCAGGACGACAGCGCCGCCGCGCCGCGCGCGACGCTGAGCGGCCCCGGCATCGAAGCGCCGCGCGAGCTGCGCCTCGCCGGCCTCGGCGCGACGACGGCCGAGGCGATCCTCGCCACGCGCGCGGGCTACCCGCGCGGCGTCGACGTCTTCCTCGTCGCCGGAGGGCGACAGGTGACGGCACTGCCGCGCTCGACCAGGATGGAGGTGCGCTGATGGCGTACACAGCGGTGCGCGGCGGCGAGCAGGCGATCGTCGCCGCCGAGCGACTGGAGCGCGCCGACGCCGGCGAGCGGCTCTCGCCGGCGCAGCTCGTCGCGGCGCTGCCCTACGCCGTCGACACCGTCATCGCCGAGGCCGGGCTGTACGCGCCCGAGCTCGCGGCGCTGGCGCTCGCGCAGGCGCGCGGCGACCTGCCGGAGGCCGCCTTCCTGCTGCGGGCCTACCGCTCCACGCTGCCGCGCGTCCACCAGACGCCGGCGCTGGACACGGGCACGGTGCGGGTCGTGCGGCGGATCTCGTCGACCTACAAGGACGTGCCCGGCGGGCAGGTGCTCGGCGCCACGCGCGACTACACGCGGCGGCTGCTCGGGAGCGAGCTGGCCGACGCCGAGGTCGCGCCCGACATGGAGCTCGGCGCGGCGCCCGAGCACGACGGCGGCGGGCTGCCGAAGGTCACCGACCTGCTGCGCGAGAGCGGCCTCGTCAGCGCGCCCGCCGCGACCGAGGAGGCCGAGCCGTACGACATCACCCGCCACGCGCTGCGCGTGCCGCCGCCGCGCTCCGGACGGCTGCAGGGGCTCGCGCGCGGCGAGGCCGGCGCGCTGACGGCGCTGGCGTACAGCTCGCTGCGCGGCTACGGCGCGACCCACCCGACGCTCGCCGAGTTCCGCGTCGGCCACCTGCCCGTGCTGGTCGAGCACCCGCACGCCGGCGTCGCGGTCGAGATCGGCGAGATCGTCTGCACCGAGGTCGAGACCGTCCAGCACGACCACGGCGGCGGCGACCAGCTCGAGCTCGGCTACGGCTTCACGCTCGGGCGCAACGAGCGCAAGGCGATCGCGATGGCGATCCTCGACGCCGCGATCGAGGCCGGCAACGCCCGCGCCGAAGGGCCTGCTGCGCCCGCCGAGGACGAGGAGTTCGTCCTCTTCCACGTCGACGGGATCGAGGCGACCGGCTACGTGGAGCACCTCAAGCTGCCGCACTACGTGTCCTTCCAGTCCTCGCTGGACCGGCTGCGCGCGCACACCGACCAAGAAGAGGATCGATGAACGTCCGTACCCTGCTCGACACGCCCGTCCCGGAGCCGGGGCCGGCGTACAACTACGCGTTCCTCGACGAGGGCACCAAGCGCGAGATCCGCCGCGCGGTCCTCAAGGCGGTCGCGATCCCCGGCCATCAGGTGCCGTTCGGCAGCCGCGAGATGCCGCTCGGACGCGGCTGGGGCACCGGCGGGCTGCAGCTGTCGCTGTCGCTGCTCGGCGAGGGCGAGTGCTTCAAGGCGATCGACCAGGGCGCCGACGACTCCGTCAACGCCGTCAACATGCGCCGCCTCGTCGCCGCGATGACCGACGCCGAGCCGGTCACCGACACACGCGCGGCGACGCTCGTGCAGAGCCGCCACCGGATCCCGGAGGAGCGGCTGCGACCCGACCAGACGCTCGTGCTGCAGGTGCCGGCGCCGGAGCCGCTGTCGTGGATCGAGCCGCGCTACGCGCAGACGCAGCGGATGCACGCCGAGCGCGACTACTCGCCGATGTGGCTCTACCTGTACGAGAGCATCGCCCGCCACGGCGAGATCGCCGTCGGCGCGAACTACCCGGTGATCGTCGACGGCCACTACCTGATGAGCCCGACCCCGATCCCGCGCTGGGACGTGCCCAAGCTCGACCGCGCGCCGTTCCTGACACTGCTCGGCGCCGGCCGCGAGAAGCGCATCTACGCGGTCCCGCCGCACACGTCGGTGGTGCCGCTGGAGTTCGAGGACTATCGCTTCCAGGTCGAGCGCTTCGCGCAGCCGTGCGCGCGCTGCGGCGCGACCGACGCCTACCTCGACGAGGTGCTCGACCCGCGCAGCGGCGAGACCGTCTGCTTCACCTGCTCGGACACCGCCCACTGCGAGCTGCGGCGGACGGAGGCGCAGCGATGAGCGCGATGCTGAGCGTCGAGCGGCTGACGCGCCGCTACGGTCCCGGCTGCGACCGCTGCCTGGCGTCGACCGGCCCCGCCCACGGCACCAACAGCTGCCCCCACTGCGGCACCGTCGTCGCCTGCGCCGACGTCAGCTTCGACGTCGAGGACGGCGAGGTGCTCGGCATCGTCGGCGAGTCCGGCAGCGGCAAGAGCACCGTCGCCGCGTGCCTCGCCTTCGACCAGCCGCCGACGAGCGGACAGGCGTTCCTGGAGGGCTTCGACGGCGACATGCTGAGCGCCGACGCGGCCGCGCGCCGGCGCTTGCGCAACACGCGCATCGGGATCGTCTACCAGACCCCGCAGCAGGGCCTCGCGCTCGACGTCACGACCGGCGGCAACGTCGGCGAGCGGCTGCTCGCCGCCGACTGGCGCCACGTCGGCCGGATCCGCGCCCGCGCCAGCGACCTGCTGGAGCGCACCGAGATCCCGATCGCGCGGATCGACGAGGAGCCGCGCGCCTTCTCGGGCGGGATGCGCCAGCGCGTCCAGCTCGCCAAGGCGCTCGCGAGCAGACCGTCGCTGCTGATCCTCGACGAGCCGACGACCGGCCTCGACGTCTCCGTGCAGGCGCGCATCCTCGACCTGATCCAGGGGATCCAGCGCGAGGCCGGCGTCGCGATGGTCGTCATCTCCCACGACCTCGGCGTGATCCGCCTGCTGACCGAGCGCACGCTCGTGATGAAGCTCGGCCGCGTCGTCGAGGAGGGGCTGACCGACCAGGTGCTCGAGGACCCGCAGGACGCCTACACCCAACTGCTCGTCAACTCCGCGCTGTGAGGACCGACCCGATGCCCCATCTCGACGTGCGCGCGCTCTCGAAGACGTTCACGATGCACCTGCTCGGCGGCACGACGCTGACGGCCTTCGCCGACGTCAGCTTCACGGTGCCGCGCGGTCGCTTCCTGGCGATCGTCGGCCGCTCCGGCTCGGGCAAGTCGTCGCTGCTGCGCTGCCTGTACCGCCGCTACCTGCCCTCGACCGGCGCGATCCGCTACGCCACCGCCGGCGGGACGGTCGACCTCCTCAGCGCGCCCGACCGCGAGGTGCTGCGGCTGCGGCGCAGCGAGATCGGCTACGTGTCGCAGTTCCTGCAGGCGATCCCGCGCGTGCCGTCGCGCGACATCGTCGCCGCGCCGCTGCTGCGCGCCGGCGCCGAGCCGGCGCAGGCGCGCGCCGCGGCCGACGAGATGCTCGAGCGGCTCGGCATGTCGGCGGCGCTGCGCGGCACCTTCCCAGCGACGATGAGCGGCGGCGAGCGCCAACGCGTGAACGTCGCGCGGGCGCTCTGCGCGGCGCCGCGGCTGCTGCTGCTCGACGAGCCGACCAGCGCGCTGGACCCGGAGACGCGCCGCCTGGCGCTCGCCGCGATCCTCGCGCTCAAGCGCGACGGCGCGACCGCCGTCGGCATCTTCCACGACCGCGAGGCGGTCGAGGCGCTCGCCGACGACGTGCTCGTGCTCGAGGACGGCGCCGTCAGCTGGCACGGACCGGTCGCCGACTACGCGACGACGGCATTGGAGGCCTGAGATGCTGAGCACGATCGTCCACGCCACCGCGGTCACGCCCGCGGCCGTCGTGGAGGACGCGACGATCGCGATCGAGGACGGCCGCATCGCCGGCATCCGCGACCGCAGCGGGCCGGAGCCCGACGCGCTCGACGCGCGCGGCGCGGTCGTCATGCCCGGCATGGTCGACCTCCACTCCGACGCGATCGAGCAGCAGCTGATGCCGCGGCTGAACGTCCGCTTCCCGCCGCCGCTGGCGTTCGCCGAGGTCGACCGGCTGCTGGCCGGCAGCGCGATCACGACCTGTTTCCACGCGATCTCGCTGATGCTCGGCAGAGCCCGCACCGTCGCCTGGGCCGAGGAGACGCACGACGTCGTGCTGGCCGAGCGCGCGCGGGCGCTGGTGCGGCACGAGCTGCACCTGCGCTGCGAGCTGCCGCAGCAGGAGTCGCTGGAGGCGGTGCTGCGGCTGCTGGCGCTGGGCGGCACCCGCGCCGTCTCCGCGATGGACCACACGCCCGGCCAGGGCCAGTTCCGCGACGCCGACTGGTACCGCCGCCACCAGCTCGGCACCGGGCACCTGTCCGAGCAGGAGGTCGACCAGGCGGTCGCGCGCGCCGACGAGGCGGCGGCGCTGCTGCTCGGCGAGGAGGCGCGCGAGCGGCTGCGCCGGCTCGGGGCGGCGGCGCGGGAGCACGACGCGCTGCTGCTGTCCCACGACGACGACGAGCCCGAGCGCGTGCGGCTCGTGCACGCCAGCGGCGCGCGCGTGAGCGAGTTCCCGATCACCGTCGCGGCGGCGCGCGCGGCGCGCGAGCTGGGCATGCACGTCTGCATGGGCGCGCCGAACGTCGTCCGCGGCGTCTCGACCGGCGGCCATCTGTCGGCGCGCGAGGCGATCGCGCTCGGCGTCGTCGATGCGCTCGTCTCCGACTACCACCCGGCGAGCATGCTGCGGGCGGTCTTCGCGCTGGCGGCCGACGACGTCCTCCCGCTGCCGGACGCGGTCGCGCTCGCGACCGGCAACCCGGCGCGCGCGGCCGGCCTCGCCGACCGCGGAACGCTGGCCGAGGGCGGGCTCGCAGACCTCGTCGTCGTCGAGCACCGCGGCATCCTGCCGTCGGCGATCGCTACGGTCGTCGGCGGTCGCCTCACGGCCAGCTTCCAGGCGCCGCCGCCGGCGGTCCGCGAGACGGCGGGGGTGCCGGCATGAGCGCTGCACCGAGCGAGGAGACGGTGACCGTGCGCGCGGCGGGACCCGACGACGCCGAGCTGCTGCTGGACGCGCTCGGCGCGGACGCGAGCGGCGTCGAACGCGTCCACGTCGACATGGGGATCCCGTGGCAGCGGACGCTCGTCGCCGAGCGCGGGCGCGCGCACCGCGGCCACCTGCAGATGCTCGCCCGCCCGACCGCCGCCCGCTGGCAGGCGGAGATCGTCGAGCTGCACGCCGACGAGGCGGCGGTGTCCGCGCTGCTGGCCGCCGCCGACGTGGAGGCGGCGCTGCTGGGGGCGGCCGCGCTGGTCGACCGCACCACGGCCGGCGCCGCCTTCGACGTCGGCGGTGAGCGGCCCGTGCGCTTCGGCGCGGACGGCTCGCTGCCGCAGCGCTTCCTGCGCGCCGCCGCCCGCGCCGCCAACGCCGTCAGCGCGACGATCGCGCGCGGCCGGCCGACCAGCGGCCTGCTCGACCCGGCCGACAAGGGCCTCGACCTGCTGGCCGAGCAGGTCGCCGGCGGCATCCTCGCGCCGCTCGGCGTGCCGATCTTCAGCGAGGAGAGCGGCTGGCTCGGCGCGGCGCCGCGCGCGCCGCGCGAGGCGTGGATCTCGCTCGACCCGATCGACGGGACGCGCAACTGCCTGCGCGGCTACGCGCCGTGGGCGCTGTCGGCGGGGCTGATCGACGACGGTCGGGCGGTCGCCGGCCTCGTCGTCGACCTCTCGAGCGGACGGCGCTGGTGGACGGCGCCGGGCGCCGGCGCGCACGTCGACGGGCGCCCCGCGCGCCCCTGCGCGGGCGGTCTGCTCGTGCTGCCGAGCACCGCGCCCGGGGCGGTGCCCGCGCTGGGCGGCGCTGCTGGCCTCGCGCGGCTGCGGATCGCGGGCGCGACCGCTGTCGACCTCTGCCGTGTCGCCGACGGCTCGGCGACCGCGTTCCTCGATGTCCACCGCGCGATCAGCCAGGCGCACGACATCGCCGCGGCGGTTGCGATCCTCGACGCGGCCGGCGCGACGATTCTCGACGCCGACACGCGCGAGCGCCCGCGCTTCGACGCGGCCGACCCGAGCCGCCACTACCACCTCGTCGCCGCCGCGACGCGGCACGAGGCGGAGGAGCTGCTGGAGGGAGTGGGCCGCTAGCGTCATCGGGCCCGCCGGGCTCAAGCGCGGAGATCGGCGGTCGCTCTCCCAGGAGCTGGTCGTGGTGATGACTGGGAGGGACGTTGCGGTCGACAACGGCGGGCCGGGTATCGGTGCGGCATCGCCGCACCGGTGGGGCGAGCGTCGCAGCGGCCTTCTTGGATGGCAGCGATGTGCGGGGATGTTCTCGGCGAGCGCGTCTTCGTCATCGGAGGGCCGTTCGGCGATGACGTAGACGTTCGCGCGCGAGCCTCTGACGATCTAGGAAGCCGTCGCTCGATCCTCCGGCGGCGGCGCCAGGCGGACTTCAGTGGGCGGGCCGGCAGATCTCTGGGGGCGAGGCCACGCTCCGGCCTTCGCTCGTCTCTGGCGGCGGGGGCCGCTGAGCGAAATCGCGCGTGGGCCATCGTCGCTTGGCTGGTCGAGACGACTGTTCGGCGCTACTGCGGTTCGAGTGCGGCGGCGGCGCCGGCCAGCAGCCAGTCGAGCCCCCGCTCGAAGGCGATGTCCGGATCGCCGGGCTGCAGCATGCCGCTGACGTTGTCCTGCGCGAGGTGCGGGAGTCCGCCTGCGTCGATCTGCGCGCGCACGTACTCGGTGATGGCCTGGCGGTGCTCTGTGTCCTCCGGCGCCTCGGGAGATGCGAAGTCGTGGCCTGCGAGCTCCACGATCACATGGCCCAGCATGAAGGTG
>NZ_JAUTDN010000089.1 GCF_030646155.1 Conexibacter sp. CPCC 205762 | reverse complement strand
GCCGCGCCCGGCCACCGTCGCGCCACGCCGTCCGCGCGCGCTCGCGGGCGTCTGCGCCGGGCGCGCGCCGCCCGCGCGGCTGCCGCTGCCCGCGTAGCCGCCCGCGCCACCCGCTCGCCGCCGAGATCGTCGGAGCGAGGGTCGCCGCGCGCCTGCGCGTCCCGACCCACACACCGATGGAGGTACTTCGCGATGTTCCGCCTCGCCGCGGCGTTCGCGACGGCGCTGGCGCTCTGCGCCGCGCTCGCCGCGTCCGCCGCCGCACACCAGGGCGACGCGCGCTACCGCTCGATCGTCAGGGGCGTCGACCCTGCCGTCAGCGGCCTGCGCGTGCAGGTGCTCAACTACGACGACCGCTTCGAGCTCGACAACCGCACGGGCGAGACGGTCACGATCTACGGCTACAACAGAGAGCCGTACGCGCGCGTCGACGCCGACGGCACGGTCTCGACCAACCGCAACTCGACCGCCTACTACCTCAACGACGAGCGCTACGCGAACGTCCCCGTGCCCGAGCGGGTGCGCAACGACCCGCGCGCCGCGCCGGACTGGGAGGTGCAGGACAGAACCGGCCGCTTCGAGTGGCACGACCACCGCATGCACTGGATGGTCTCCGGCCAGGTCGCGCCGCAGGTCAGAGACCAGTCGGTCAGAACGAAGGTCTTCGACTACGCCGTGCCGATCGACGTCGGCGGCAGAAGAGCGGCGATCGCCGGCACGCTCTGGTGGGTCGGCGAGCAGGGCGGATCCTCCTTCCCGGTCGCCGCCGCCGTCGCCTTCGCGGTCGTCGTGCTGGCGCTCGGCGCGGCCGTCGTGATCGTGCGCAGACGGCGCGCGCAGCCGGCCGAGCGCATGGAGAGCGACGCGTGGTGAGGCGCGGCCTGCTCGCGCTCGCGGTGCTGCTGGCGCTGCTGCTGACGCCCGCGCAGGCGCTCGCGCACGCGACGCTGGAGTCGACCGTGCCGCAGCGCGGCGCGGTGTTGAGAACGGCGCCGGAGGCGGTCGTGCTGCGCTTCGACGAGCCGGTCGAGGGCAACTTCGGCGCGCTGCGCGTCTTCGACGCCGCTGGCGCGCGCGTCGACGCGGGCGACGCCTACCACCCCGACGGACACGGCCAGCAGCTCGCCGTCCACCTGCGCGACGGTCTGCGCGACGGCAGCTACACCGCCACCTACCGCGTCGTCTCGGCCGACGGCCACGTCGTCTCAGGCGGGCTCGTCTTCGCGCTCGGCAGAGCCGGCGCCGCCGGTGCGACCGTCGCCGAGCTGCTCGGCGGGCAGCAGAGCGGCGCCGCGACCGATTTCGCCTTCGGGATCGCGCGCGCCGTCCAGTACGGCTCGATCGCGCTCGCGCTCGGCGCGCTGCTGTTCCTGCTGCTGGTGTGGCGCCAGGCGGCCGCGACGGTCGCGCTCGGCCCCGCGCCGGCGGCCGCCTTCGCGCGCCGCCACCGGCAGCTGCTGCTGGTCGCCGCCGTCGCCGGATTGCTGAGCGCGGCGCTGGCGGTCGTCTGCCAGGGCTCGGAGGCGGCCGGCCTGGCGCTGCACGAGGCGCTCAGACCGAGCGTCGTGCGCGAGACGCTCGGCACCCGCTTCGGCACCGTCTGGGGGATCGCCGTCGCCGCCTGGCTGCTGGTCGGGCTGGTCGCCGCGGTCGCGCTCGCACCGGCCGGGCGCGAGCGCGAGCGACGCGAGCCGGAGCCGCTGGCGCTCGCCGCCTTCGCGCCGCCGCTCGTCTTCCTGCTGCTGCTGCCGGCGCTCGGCGGCCACGCCTCGGTGCAGTCGCCGACGTGGCTGCTGCTGCCGGCCAACGCCGTCCACGTCGGCGCGATGTCGCTGTGGGCCGGCGGGCTCGCGACGCTGCTGCTGGCCGTCCCGGCGGCGACGCGGTCGCTGCCGGCGCGCGGCGACCGCAGCCGGCTGCTGGCGGCGGCGCTGAGCCGCTTCTCGCCGCTGGCGCTCGGCGCCGTGATCGCGCTCGTCGCGAGCGGGATCGTGCAGGGCGTCGTCGAGGTGCGCACGGTCGCGCACCTGTTCGACACCCCGTTCGGGCGCGCGGTCACGGTCAAGGTCGTGCTGCTGCTGGCGCTGATCGCGCTCGGCGCGCTGCAGCGGCGGCTGGTGCTGCCGCGGCTGCGCGCGGTCGCGGCGGCGGCCGAGCCGCCGGCGCAGGCCGGGCTGCTGCTGCGGCGGGTGCTGCGCGGCGAGCTGCTGCTGATCGCGGGCGCGCTGGCGGCGACGGCGACGCTGGCGGCGTACGCGCCGTCGATCGCGCAGCAGGCCGGTCCCTTCGCCACGACGACGGAGATCGGCCCGCTGCAGCTGCAGGTGACGCTCGACCCGGCCGCGACCGGCGCCAACGAGCTGCACCTGTACCTGCTGCGCCCGCGCGACGGGCGCCAGTACGACGGCGCCAGAGAGGTGACCGTGAGCGCGACCGAGCGCGACCGCAGGATCGGCCCGCTGCCGATCGAGGCCGACCGCGCCGGCCCCGGCCACTACGTCGGGAACGCCACCTTCGGCGTCTCCGGCAGCTGGACGGTGCGGGTCACGGTGCGCGTCTCCGACTTCGACGAATACACGACAAGAGTGGAGGTTCCGATCCGATGAGGAGGACCCCGAATCGCCCCGCCCGCGCCGTCGCCGCGCTCGCCGCGACGGTCGCGGCTGCCACGCTGGCGCTGCCGTCGGCGGCGCAGGCGCACGTGACGGTGGTGCCCAAGAGCGCGGCCGCCGGCTCCTACGCCGTGCTCGACGTGCGCGTCCCCAACGAGCGCGGCGACGCGGGCACGACGAAGGTCGATCTGAAGCTGCCGCCCGGCTTCGTCACGGCCTCGTTCGAGCCGGTCCCCGGCTGGGACGTGAGAGTGATCCGCGAGCGGCTGTCGAAGCCGATCGAGACCGAGAACGGGCCGATCTCCGAGCAGATCTCGCGGATCGTCTGGAGCGGCGGCACGATCCCGCCGGGCGCCTTCCAGGACTTCCCGATCTCCGTCCAGATCCCCGACAGAGCCGGCAGCTCGCTGACGTTCAAGGCGCTGCAGACGTACGCCGGCGGCGAGGTCGTGCGCTGGATCGGCGCGCCCGACTCCGCGTCGCCGGCGCCGCAGCTGGCGATCACGGCGGCGACCGCCGACGCGGGCGAGGGCGCCGGCGCCGGCCACTCCGACGGCGCGGCGGCCGGTGACGAGAGCGGCGGCGACGCCGCGAGCGCCGGCGGCGGCGAGCCGGGCGAGCTGTCGACGCAGAGCCAGGTCGCCGTCTCCGATGACGACGGCGCCTCCAAGGGCCTCGCCTACGCCGGCCTCGGCGCCGGCGTCGTCGGCCTGCTGCTGGGCGCCGCGGCGCTGTTCGTCGCGCTGCGGCGCAAGGGCGCCGCGGCCTGATGACCGCCCTGCTCGCCGGCCTGCTGTACCTCGCGCCCGCGCTGCTGATCGCAGCGGCGCTGCTGCGCGGGCGGTACGTCGGCGAGCGGGTCTTCGCGACGATCGTCGCGCAGGCGCGGCGCGAGCGCGCGGCGCGCCCGGCCCGCACCCGCGGCCGCGCGCGCCGGCGGCGCCGCCGGC
>NZ_JAUTDN010000088.1 GCF_030646155.1 Conexibacter sp. CPCC 205762 | reverse complement strand
GCCTCCCCTGGCGGCGTCAGCGGCGGCGGCTCCTGCGCGGGCGGCGCGGTCGCCTGTCCGCCGCGGCCGCACGGCACGACCGCGGCCGGATCGCCGTCGCCGACGAGGAAGGTGACGACCTGCCGCGTCGCGACCGGCGCGCCGCCCGCGCGCGTGCCGCTCAGCCCGAACGTGACGCAGTAGACGCCCGGCGCGCCGAAGCTCCACGTGCCTCTGTCGCGCCGCCCCGGCCACAGCGCGACGCCGTCGCCCGCGCGCGCCAGCAGCGGCGCGCCGCCGTGGCGCGCGCCCCACTCGTCCGCCAGCGAGAACGTCCCCGGCCCGGCGACCGACTCCAGCGTCCAGGCGAGGTCGCCGTCGAGGCCGCTCGTCTTCGTCGTGTCCCAGCCGAGCACGTAGCCGTTTCTCGGCACGTCCTCGTCCAGCTCCCACGCGACCGTGCCGTCGGCGCGCGTCGTGCGCGTCGAGGGGCCGATCCGCAGGACGGCGTCGTCGAGGCTGCGCAGCGTGCCCGGCCCGCTCGTGCTGCCGTCGTGCAGCAGCAGCTCCAGCCGCTCGCCGTCGAGCCGCGGCACGAGGTCGTGGAAGTGCTTCGCGACGCCGCTTTCGGAGTCGGCGACCGCGACCGGCCCGCCGTGCGGGGCCACGAGCGGTTCCCACGGCGCCGCGCCCGGCGCGACCGCGGCCTGCGCGCAGGTGTCGATCCGGTAGGGGTCGATCGCGTCGCCGACGACGACCGTCAGCAGTTGCGCGTCGCCGACCGGCGCGCCCGCGAGCGTGCGGTTGGCGGCGCCGAAGGCGAGGCAGTAGACGCCCGGCGCGGTGAAGCTCCAGCTCGCGTGCCAGTGGTTGGCGCCGGCGAGCATGCGGACGGCGTCGGGCAGACCGGCGCGGCTGCTGAAGAACGGCTTGCTGCCGTCCCCGGCACCCCACAGCACGACCTCGCCGGGCGCGGCGCCGCCGTCGATCCCGGCGACCGCGTCGAGCCGCAGCGCGGTGTAGCGCTGGTAGCGGTCGGCGTCGAGCGACTCGGAGCTGACGCCGAGCCACGGCACGCCGTCGAGCTGCGACAGCGGGATCGTCCAGGCGTCGCTGCCGGGCGCGCCGAGCAGCTCGAAGCCGGGCGGCACGGTCGCGCGCGCCCGCTCCGGCACGACGACGATCGTCTCCCCCAGCGGCTGCCAGCGGGCGCCGGCGCCGTCGACCTTGACGCCCAGCTCGAGCCCGTCGCCGGCGCGCGAGCGGACCGCGAGGTCGGCGTGGACGCGTTCGCCGCCGGCCGTCTCCAGCACGTAGGCGCCCGGCGCGTGGACGCGCACGCGGCGCAGCGTCGCGGAGGCGGAGCCGTGGCTGGCGCTGTCGGCCGGCGTGAAGACGGCGCGGAGCGTGTGGACGCCGCGCGACAGCGCGCTCGTCGTCAGCGTCGCGGCGCCGTCGGCGACCGCGACCGGCGCGCCGAGCGGCTGCTCGCCGGCGCCGCTGCCGTCGTCGTCGTAGAACTGGACGGTGCCGGGCACGGCCGGGCCGATCGCGGCGGTGAAGGCGATCTCGTCGCCGGCCTGCGCGATGCCCGCTCTGGCCGAGCTGGAGAGCTGCAGCGAGACCTCGCCGCCGGGGTCCGGGCAGGCCGGCGCGAGCTGCGGGTCGAAGGCGCCGCCGCCGACCGCCAGCGCCAGCGGCTGGCGGTCGTAGACCTGGCGGCCGTTGGTCAGCGTCGCGCGCACCTCGAGGTCGACGCAGTGGTAGCCGGGTTGCGTGAAGCCCCACGTCTGTGCGAGGCGGGTTCTGCTTCTGCTGCCGCTGTTCGCGCTCCAGAAGCGGTAGGCGGCGGGCGCGGCGAGCCCGTCGCTGTCGAGGTTGAGCGCGACCGCGGTCGGGTCCTCGGCGGGCGCGGGGCGGCCGATCCCGTAGACGGCGACGCGGCCGCCGGGCGGCGGCGTGACGGAGCGGATCGTGCCGACGGCGGCGGCGCTGGAGAGCTGGCCGACGAGCAGCTCGCGCGTCCAGCCGAAGCGGACCGTGCCGCGCGTCGCGCCGTCGTCGGGCAGCGTGTTGTCGGCGGTCTGCCAAAAGGTGGTGCCGGTCGCGCCCAAGAGCGTCAGGCCGAGGCCCTCGGCCCACGCGGGAACGGTCGTCTGCGCGCCGGCGCGCGCGTCGAGGACGACGTCGGCGAGCGCGGTCCACTGCTCGCCGGAGCCGTCGTGGCGGCCGTGGATCAGGCCCAGCTCCAGCTCGCCGTCGGCGTCGAGGCGCGGGGCGAGCCAGGCGGTCTCGTCGGCGACGGCGCGCTGCGCGCTCGCGCTCCCGGCGGGGAGCGCGAGCGCCAGCAGCACCAGCGCCGCGGTCGTCGCGGTGCGGTGCATCGAGGCTCAGACGACGCTGAACGTCAGCGTGCCGGTGAACGTCGTCGGGATCCCGCCGACGGTCGCCGACGCGGTCAGCGGCAGTCTGTAGGTGCCGGTCGCGCTGAAGCCCCAGCGCAGGTCCTCGTGGCCGCTGACGAGCAGCCCGAGGTTTCTGTTCGCGCCGGTCGCGCTGTCGATGCGGGTTCTGGTCGTGACGGTGCCGTCGCTCTCGACGCGGCGGTAGCCGGCGACGCGCGCGCCGCTGGGGACCGTCGCTCTGCCGGCCGTGAAGGTCACGGCCGGCGCCTCGCAGTCGCCCTCCGCCTCGACCGCGAAGCCGACGCGATAGCTGCCGCCGTCGCCGATCGTCTTCAGCGGCAGCGCCGCCGCGCCGAAGACCGACTGCTCCCAGATCGAGTTGCTGGTGCCGCTGACCTGGAAGACCGAGCTCGCGAGCGGCGCCTCGGTCGCGGTCTCGTGGTTGTGGACGTGCAGGCCCGCGTCGCCGAACGCCTCCGCGTCGCAGTCGTACTCCAGCCCGACGTCCCAGTGGTCGCCCGTGATCGTCGCCGCGTGCGCGCTGCCGGCGAGGCCGAGCGTCGCCGCTGCCGCGAGCGCCAGCACGCTGTGCTTCTTCCCCATGCGTGTCCCTCCGTGGTGGTCCGATGTGATGACGCCGACCAAGCTAAATGAGATCGAGTCTCATCTCCTAGTTGATGAGAACGCTCCCACCTAGCCGACGGAGAAGGTCAGCGTCGAGCTGTCGCTGAGCGTCCCGCCGGACGGCGAGCGGCCGGAGAGCGTGTACGCGAGCCGGTAGCTGCCGCGGGCGGTGAAGGCCCAGTTGCCGTGCGCGTGCGTGCCGAGCGCGATCGCGCGCGCCTGCGGCATGCGGCGGCCGCTGTCGAACAGCACGTCGGCCGCCCCGAACGTGCCGGTCTGGAAGACGACCAGCCGCCCCGGGCCGCTGACGCCGCGGACCGTCCAGCGGATCGGCCCGCGCAGCTGGCGGCCGGAGATCTCCTCGGTGCTCCAGCCGGCCCAGACGATCCCGCTGCGCTGCACCTGCGGGATCAGCCACGCGGGGCCGCCGCGGCGGCCGAGCACGCTGCCGCCGGGGATCGTCGTGCGCGCCTGCGGCACGACGCGGATCGTCACCGACGCCGGGTCGCGCCAGACGGTGCGGCCGGCGGTCGAGTCCTTCAGCGTCGCGACCAGGCGGCCGCCGGCGATCCGCGCGGCGACGGCGTCGACGTGGCCGCTGGAGAGGACGGTCCGGGCCGGCGCGGCCGGCGCGGCGACGGCGCCGGCCGCGACCGAGACCGCGACCGTTCCGCCCGCGAGGACGGCGAGCTGCTTGAGCATGAGATTCCCTTTCGTTGGAGGTCAGCGGACGCGCACGCGCAGCGAGCGCGCGACGACGCGGCCGCCCGCCTGCGCGCTGAGGCGGACGCGGTAGCGGCCCGGCGCGAGCGAGCGCGTCAACCGCAGCCGCACGCTGCGCGCGCCGGCCTGCACGCCGCGCGCCTCGCCGCGCGCGACGACGCGGCCCGCGCGCCC
>NZ_JAUTDN010000087.1 GCF_030646155.1 Conexibacter sp. CPCC 205762 | reverse complement strand
TCTCGATCCTCACCATCGAGGCGCGCCACGCCGGCGCGATCGCGGCGCTCAACGGCGACATCAACGGCAGAAGAGGCGTCACGCCCAACGGCCCGTTCGACGTCGCCTACTCGATGAAGAGAGTCCTCGGCATCGTCAGAAGCACCGGCTTCATCACCGGCTGAGGCACCCCGTCTGCGCCGGCCGCGCGAGCGAACCAGCTCACGCGGCCGGGCGGCGCCGGCCGCCGCTTCCGAGCGCGGCCGGCAGCAGCGTCAGCGCCGTCACGATCAGGCCGGCGGCGACGGCGCCCAGCGCCCACGGCCGCAGGCCGTCGGTGAACTCCTCCCAGGCGGCGCCGGCTGCGTCGCGGGCCGCCTGCACGCTGACGCCGGTGCTCGCCTTGGCGGCGTCGACGACCGCCGCGCGGCCGAGCGCGAGCGAGACCAGCAGCAGCGCCCCGGCCAGCAGCGCGCAGATCGCGGTGACGCGGATCACGGCCAGCCGCCGCGGCGCCAGCAGCAGCGCCGCCAGCAGCGCGAAGAGCGCGAGCGGCAGGCACCAGCTGGCGAGCGAGTCGGCGCCGTCGCCGAGCTTCTTCGTCCCGAGCCCGACGTCGTCCCCGCGCAGCGACAGCAGCTGCTGCGAGGCAGCGTCGCCGAGCAGCGGCGAGATGCGCGGGTCGATCGTGTCGAAGGCGCCGGTCAACGCGCCGAGCCGCAGCGTCGCGGCACCGGCGTCGTCCTGGAAGAGGACGCGGTTGGCGTCGAGCGCGGTGCGGCGGAAGGAGCGCCGGAAGGCGCGCGTTGCGACGACCCGCTCGGCGAGCGTGCGCGCCTGTTGCGCGGACAGCAGCCCGCTCGGCACGCGCTGCTCGACCTGTGTCGCGACAGCGTCGACGACGGCCGCTCTGACCGGCTCGCGGTCGAGCGCGGCGAGCGCGCGGTCGGCGAACGGTCTCGGCGCGACGATCTCGTCGCGCAGGTAGCGCGAGAGCCCGCCGACGAACGCCAGCGCGACCGCCACGATCGCGAGCAGCACGGCGGTGAGCTGGCGGCCGGTCACCCGTCCGAGCCTACAGACCTCCTCCCAGCAGCCCCAGCTCGCGCGCGCGTAGGACCGCCTCGGGGCGGGAGCCGACGCGGAGCTTGCGGTAGATCGCGCTCACGTGGGTCTTGACGGTGTTGGCGGAGACGCCCAGCTCGCCGGCGATCTCGCGCTTGGAAAGGGGGGAGGGGAGATAGCGCAGGACGGCCCGCTCGCGCGCGCTCAGCGCCGGCTCGCGGCGATCGCCGGCGGGCGCCGTGCCCGGCTCCTCCAGCAGCTCGGCCAGGAAGCCGCGCGGCGGCCACGGCCCGCGCCGCGCGAGCACCCGCAGCAGCGCCCGCAGCGGCGGCCCGCCTTCGGCGAACGGCCGCCGCCAGCCCTCCTCGGCGGCCGCCGCGACCGCCCGCTCCAGCCACTCCAGCGCCTCCCAGACGGTGCCCAGCTCGTAGGCGACGCGCGCCTGCAGCACCATCGCCTCCAGCAACCGCGCCGGTGCGACCGCGGCCGGAGCGGCGGCGAGAAACGCCTCCGCCAGCTGCCGCGCGCCGACGAGATCCTCCCGCGCCAGCGCGACACGGGAGCGCAGCAGCAGGCGCTCCGGCACCGCGCCGTCCGCGGGCGGGGCAGGTGCGTCGCGGGGCGTGAGGGAGGCGGCCGCGAGCGTCTCGCCCCCGGCCACCGCCTCCGCCTCCTCGTCGAGGCCGAGCGCGAGCAGCAGGCGCACGCGGGCGTCGTCGCAGTCGAGCGCGAGCCAGGCCGGCAGCGGGCCGAGCCGGGCGCGCGCGACCTCGGCGGCGGCGTCGAGCCGGCGCAGCTCCGCGGCGGGCTCGCCGGGCGGGCCGGCGGCGGCCAGCCACGCGGCCGGCAGCCGCAGCGTCAGCGCCACGAGCGGATCGAATGCGCCGGCGGCCGGCGGCGTGGCGCCGCGGCGGTCACGCGCGGCCAGCGGCGGCCGGGCGTCGTCGGCGCTGCGGCGGTTGGCGGTGGTCGGTGGCGTGGCGGCGTCGTCGGCGATGGAGTGGTCGCTCGCGGCCAGCAGCGCCTCGGCGCGGCGCAGCTCGGCGTCGGCGGCGCAGCGGCGGTCGCGCTGCCAGGCGACGACGGCGAGGCCCGTGTGCGCCGGCACGAGCGCGGCCGAGCGCTCGTCGCCGAGGTCGGCGGCGAGCACGAGCGCCTGCTCGCCCCAGGCCTGGGCGGAGCGCAGGCGGCCGCGGCCGGCGTCGAGCGTGGCGAGCGGCCCGAGGCAGGCGACCGCGAGGTGGTCGAGCCCCGCTGAGCGAGCGCTTCCGAGCGCCTGCTCGAGCGTCGCCGCCGCATCGTCGACGTCGCCCGCCGCGAGCTGCGCGACGCCGAGCTGCCGCAGCGCGAGCGTCCGCTGCCGCCGCCGCGTGGCGAGGTCGTCGTCGGGCGAGCCGGCGACGAGGCGCGGCTCCGGGTTGCCGGCGCGCGCGTGCCAGCCGGCGGTGCGGCGGTGCAGCGGCGGGCGCTCGTCATGCGGGAGCAGCGGCCGCAGCGCATCCCGCAGCGGCGCCGCCAGCCGGTAGCTGCCGCCGTGCCGGTCGAGCGGCACGACCAGCGCATGTGCCCGCGCCAGCCGCTCCAGCACCACGCCGGCGGCAGCCGCGCGGCCGCCCACCGCCGCCACGGCCAGCGCTGCCGCCAGCTCCGGCGTCACCGGCTCGTCGACGACCGCGAGGCGCAGCAGCAGCGCTCGCTCCTGCTCGCCGAGCCGGTCGAGCAGCTCGCGGCGGACGTACTCGTTCCGCTCGGCCGGCTCGCGTTCGAGGCCGGCCGCCCAGCCCTCGACCGCCTGCCAGCGCTCGCGCGCGGCCGCGTCGGGCAGCCGCGTCGCCAGCAGCGCGCGCGCCTCCTCCCACGTGAACGCCAGCTCGCGCGGCGCGATCTCGACCACGGTCGCGTCGAGGCGGGCGCGGCCGAGCGGCAGCGGCGGCTCGCCGCGACAGGCGAGCACGATCCGCAGCCGCTCGCCGCGGTCGCGCAGCAGGGTGGTCAGCCGCTCGCCGAAGACGGCTGGCGTGCTGCCCGCGTCGAGCCCGTCGATCACGACCACGAGCGGGTCGCCGTCACGCGTGCGCTCGCGCCCGAGCGTCTCCAGCAGCGCGGCCGGGGCGCGGGAGCCGTCGCGCCACGACGGCGACCGTGCGGCGCCGCGACCGCGCGCCCAGTCGGCCAGCAGGGTCGTCTTGCCGGCGCCGGCCGGGCCGCTCACGACCGTCAGCGGAGCGCGCGTGCCGTCGTCGAGGCGGTCGAGCAGGCGGGTCCGGTGGACGAGCGCGCGCGGGAGCGGTGGTGGATGCTCGATCGCCATTCGTCTCTCTCCAGGCGCATTGTCCGTCGTCATGGGTGACGGGTCATCACCCCGAGCGGGTGAAGGAGCGCCGACACGACGGGTTGAGGAACTTTGAGCAACCACTTGCCGGAGCGGTATGCTCGCGCCACCGACCAGCCGAGCGGGGGAACGAGGCAGCGGGAGGAGGATGGCCAGCACCGGCGACAGCAGTGCGACGTCCACGATCGCGACGAAGCTCTCGCCGCCGTCGCCGCCCGTTCCGTGGGTCCCGCGCCAGCGCCTGTTCGGGCTGCTGGAGCGGGGCTGCAGCAGCGGCACGACGCTCGTCTGCGCGCCGGCCGGCAGCGGCAAGACCGCGCTCGTCGCCTCGTGGCTGAGGAGCAGCCGCGGCCGTCCGATCGCCTGGCTGTCGCTCGACGCGCGTGACGACAGCCGTCGCGCCTTCTGGCGCGCGGTGCTCGACGCACTCGCGCGCGCCGACCCGGCTGACACTGCGCTCGGCACGCTCAGGCTGCCGCCGCGCGGCCGCGTCGACGGGCTGCTGACCGCGCTCGTCGAGCTGCTGTCGGAGCGCGAGCGCGAGCTGGTGCTCGTGCTCGACGACCTGCACGAGCTGCGCGACCCGGCGATCGAGGAGGATCTGACCGCGCTGCTGCGCCACGCGCCGCCGGCGCTGCGGCTGATCCTTGTCGCACGCGAGGAGCCGTCGATCGGCCTGCAGCGGCTGCGCGTCAGCGGGCGGCTGACGGAGATCGGCGCCGCGGCGCTCGCGTTCGGCGCCGGCGAGGCGCAGCTGCTGCTGCGGCGCTGGGGCGCGACGCTCGACGCCGTCGACGCGCGCGAGCTGTGGCGCCGCTCGGGCGGCTGGGCGGCCGGTCTCGTGCTGCCGGCGCTGGCGCTGCGCGACCACGACGACGCGGCCGCCTTCGTCGCCGGCTACGGCGGCGACGACCGCGCCGTCGCCGACTTCATCCGCACCGAGCAGCTGGCGCAATGGCCGGGCGATCTGCGCGGCTTCCTGATGCGGACCGCGATCGCCGATCCGCTGCCGGTCACGCTCGCGGTCGAGCTGGGCGGCCGGCCCGACGCGGCGGAGCTGCTGGAGTGGCTCGCACGCGGCAACGCGCTGGTCGAGCGAGCCGGCCCCGACCAGTATCGCTTCGGCCCGCTGCTGGCGTCGCTGCTGCGAAGCGAGCTGGCGCACGTCGCGCCCGACGAGCTGGAACCGCTCCACCGCCGCGCCGCGCTGCACTGTCGCGGCGCCGGCGACGCACGCGCCGCGATCGCTCACGGCCTCGCGGCCGGTGAGCCGGAGCTAGTCGCGGAGCTGGTGGCGGAGCAATGGCCCCGGCTGCTGCTCGACGGCGAGCTGGCGCTGCTTGGAGCGGTCGAGCGGCAGCTGCCCGTGGAGCTGCGGCGGCGCTGGCCGGAGCTGACGCTGGCGGCCGCGGCGGCACGCGCGGAGGCCGGCGACGAGCACGGCGCGGCACTGCTGCTCGCGCGCGCCGAAGCCGATGCCGCGCCCGCGCCCGCCACGCCTGCCGCCGCGCCCGCGCCCCCTGCGGCGCCG
>NZ_JAUTDN010000086.1 GCF_030646155.1 Conexibacter sp. CPCC 205762 | reverse complement strand
GAACCGGCGGCGTCCTACTCTCCCAGGCCCTTGCGGGCCAAGTACCATCGGCGCTGAGAGGCTTAACGACTCTGTTCGGAATGGGAAGAGGTGTTTCCCTCTCGCTATAACCACCGGAAATCAAGCGAGACCACGCAAAACCGCGCTCACCACCCCCAAAGGGGGAGGAACGCGACCCTTCACGGGCCTTCAAAACCACACAACAGCCAACGAAACGAGCATCACAAAAAATATAACCGTCAAGCCCTCGAACAATTAGTACCAGTCTCCTACGAGCGTTACCGCTCTTCCAGATCTGGCCTATCAACCTGGTGGTCTTCCAGGGTTCTTACCCTCTCAAGGAGGTGGGAGAGCTCATCTTGAGGCTGGCTTCCCGCTTAGATGCCTTCAGCGGTTATCCAATCCGCACGTAGCTAACCTGCTATGCCCTTGGCAGGACAACAGATACACCAGAGGTGCGTTCATCCCGGTCCTCTCGTACTAGGGACAAATCCTCTCAACTCTCCAACGCCCACGGCAGATAGGGACCGAACTGTCTCACGACGTTCTGAACCCAGCTCGCGTACCGCTTTAATGGGCGAACAGCCCAACCCTTGGGACCAACTACAGCCCCAGGATGCGACGAGCCGACATCGAGGTGCCAAACCGAGCCGTCGATGTGGACTCTTGGGCTCGATAAGCCTGTTATCCCCGGAGTACCTTTTATCCGTTGAGCGACGGCACTTCCACTTGCTACCGCCGGATCACTAAGACCTGCTTTCGCACCTGCTCGACCTGTCGGTCTCGCAGTCAAGCTCCCTTGCTGCCTTTGCACTCTACGCACGATTTCCAACCGTGCTGAGGGAACCTTTGTGCGCCTCCGTTACATTTTGGGAGGCGACCGCCCCAGTCAAACTACCCGCCTGGCACTGTTCACCGCCCGGATTCACGGCGCGGTGTTAGAAACCCAATACATCAAGGGTGGTATCTCAAGGATGGCTCCACACCAGCCGCAGCCGATGCTTCCAAGCCTCCCACCTATCCTGAGCGAAATGGATCGAATTCCAATACCAGGGTGTAGTAAAGGTTCACGGGGTCTTTCCGTCTAGCCGCGGGTACTCGGCATCTTCACCGAGACTGCAATTTCACCGAGCCCCTCGTTGAGACAGCGTCCAAGTCGTTACGCCATTCGTGCAGGTCGGAACTTACCCGACAAGGAATTTCGCTACCTTAGGACCGTTATAGTTACGGCCGCCGTTTACCGGGGCTTAGCTTCGGTGCTTCGGGCGAACCCTAACACCTCCACGTAACCTTCCGGCACCGGGCAGGCGTCAGCCCCTATACGTCGTCTTTCGACTTAGCAGAGACCTGTGTTTTTGGTAAACAGTCGCTTGGACCTATTCACTGCGGCCCCCTCGGGCTCCAGCCGTACGGCCTTCACCCTACTAGGGCGCCCCTTATCCCGAAGTTACGGGGCGATTTTGCCGAGTTCCTTAACGAGGGTTATCTCGATCACCTTAGTATTCTCTACTTGCCCACCTGTGTCGGTTTTGGTACGGGCACGCGTGTTCTCCCTAGAGGCTTTTCTTGGAGGCATGGCGTAAGGGACTCGCCGGCTCAAAGCCAGCTGGCATCGCACCTCAGGTTACGCAGGCCCGCATTTCACTAGGCCCACCCCTACATGCTTACCCCAGGACGACCATCGCCTGGGCTCCCGTAGCCTTCCCCGTCCCCCCATCGGTCAAGCAAACACGACGTGGTACAGGAATATCAACCTGTTGGCCATCGACTACGCCTTTCGGCCTCGCCTTAGGTCCCGACTAACCCTGAGCAGACGAACTTTACTCAGGAATCCTTGGGCAATCGGTGGAAGGGATTCTCACCCTTCTTTCGTTACTCATGCCGGCATTCTCACTTCCGAAGCCTCCACGGCTGGGTTACCCCGCCGCTTTACTGGCATCGGAACGCTCTCCTACCGCTCACAACACCCGAAAGTGTCATGAACCCGCAGCTTCGGTAGCTAGCTTAAGCCCCGTTACATTATCCGCGCTCGAACACTTGACCAGTGAGCTGTTACGCACTCTTTCAAGGATGGCTGCCTCTAAGCCAACCTCCTGGTTGTCTATGCACTCGAACATCGTTTGCCACTTAGCTAGCATTTAGGGACCTTAGCTGGCGGTCTGGGCTGTTTCCCTCTTGACGCTGAAGTTTATCCCCCAGCAACTGACTCCCGGAGTAAACGTAATGGTCTTCGGAGTTTGCCTGAAGTTGGTAACCTGGTAGGGCCCCGCGTCCAAACAGTGCTCTACGGCCAATACGCAAATTTATCCGAGGCTATACCTAAATATATTTCGGAGAGAACCAGATATCACTGAGCTTGATTAGCCTTTCACTCCGACCCACAGGTCATCCGCCCAGTTTTTAACCTAGGTCGGTTCGGTCCTCCACGAGGTCTTACCCCCGCTTCAACCTGCCCATGGGTAGCTCGCTCAGTTTCGGGTCTACCGCCTACGACTAAAACGCCCTATTCGGACTCGCTTTCGCTACGGCTCCGCTCATCGCTTAACCTTGCCGCAGACGAGTAACTCGCCGGCTCGTTATGCAAAAAGCACGCGGTCACAGAACACGTCTGCTCCCACCGCTTGTAGGCACACGGTTTCAGGTACTATTTCACTCCCCTTCCGGGGTACTTTTCACCTTTCCCTCACGGTACTAGTCCGCTATCGGTCACCTAGGAGTACTTAGCCTTGGAGGGTGGTCCCCCCAGCTTCAGTCCGCGTTTCACGGGCGCGGACTTACTCAGGAACGCATGACAGGAGATCATGGGGTTTCGTCTACGGGACAGTTGCCCTCTTCGGTGAGCCGTTCCAGACTCTTCGACTACCGCATGACTTTGTAACTCCTGCCGGGTCAGCCACAACCCGGAACAAACGCCCTACAACCCCCATTACGCAACGCGTGGCCGCTTACACGCAACAGGTTTAGGCTGATCCCTTTTCGCTCGCCACTACTCAGGGAGTCTCGGTTGATTTACTTTCCTCGGGGTACTGAGATGTTTCACTTCCCCCGCTTGTCCCCACACCGGCTATGTGTTCACCGGCAGGTAACGCCGCATTACCAGCGCTGGGTTTCCCCATTCGGAAATCCGCGGGTCAAAGGCTATTCAGCGCCTCACCGCGGCTTATCGCAGCCGTTCACGTCCTTCATCGACTCTAGGTGCCAAGGCATCCACCGTGTGCCCTTACTATCTTGACGGTGATCTGATCACTCAAAAAGAGGATCGGTGATACCCGTTTCATTGGCTACTGTGCAGTTTTCAAGGTCCGAAAAGAGGCGCCGCCCGCGCACGATCCTGCCCGTGGGAAAAACCCAAGCAGACAAGACCAGCCACAGGCCGGTCTCTCAAAACTCAACAGCATGCATCCAGCCCCAACGACACCACAGTGCCGTCATGCTGGGCGACCAGGTTCCGGTCGACGTACTAGTTCCAACCCACAAACGGGGCCAGACGGCTTCGTGAGAAGCCTTCCCTAGAAAGGAGGTGATCCAGCCGCAGCTTCCGCTACGGCTACCTTGTTACGACTTCACCCCAGTCACGAGCCCCACCTTCGACGGCTCCCTCCCTTGCGGGTTAGGCCACCGGCTTCGGGTGTTGCTCACTCCCGTGGTGTGACGGGCGGTGTGTACAAGGCCCGGGAACGTATTCACCGCGGCAATGCTGATCCGCGATTACTAGCAACTCCGCCTTCATGCAGGCGAGTTTCAGCCTGCAATCCGAACCGAGACGCGCTTTAAGGGATTCGCTCCACCTCACGGTATCGCAGCCCTCTGTACGCGCCAATGTAGCACGTGTGTAGCCCTGGACATAAGGGGCATGATGACTTGACGTCATCCCCACCTTCCTCCGGTTTGTCACCGGCAGTCTCGCATGAGTCCCCAACTAAATGCTGGCAACATGCGACGGGGGTTGCGCTCGTTGCGGGACTTAACCCAACATCTCACGACACGAGCTGACGACAGCCATGCACCACCTGTGAACCTGCCCCGAAGGGAAACCCTGTTTCCAGAGCGATCAGGCACATGTCAAGCCCAGGTAAGGTTCTTCGCGTTGCGTCGAATTAAACCACATGCTCCGCTGCTTGTGCGGGCCCCCGTCAATTCCTTTGAGTTTTAGCCTTGCGGCCGTACTCCCCAGGCGGGGCACTTAATGCGTTAGCGTCGGCACGGAGGGAGTCGACACCCCCCACACCTAGTGCCCATCGTTTACGGCGTGGACTACCAGGGTATCTAATCCTGTTTGCTCCCCACGCTTTCGCGTCTCAGCGTCAGTCACGTCCCAGCGAGCTGCCTTCGCCATTGGTGTTCCTCCTGATATCTGCGCATTTCACCGCTACACCAGGAATTCCACTCGCCTCTTCCGGACTCAAGCTCGACAGTATCCACCGGCATTCCAGGGTTGAGCCCTGGACTTTCACAGCAGACTTACCGAGCCGCCTACACGCGCTTTACGCCCAATGATTCCGGACAACGCTCGCCCCCTACGTATTACCGCGGCTGCTGGCACGTAGTTAGCCGGGGCTTCTTCTGAAGGTACCGTCACTCCGAACGTCTATTCAACGCCGAAGCCTCGTCCCAACTGAAAGGAGTTTACAATCCGAAGACCTTCTTCCTCCACGCGGCGTTGCTGCGTCACGCTTTCGCGCATTGCGCAAGATTCCCTACTGCTGCCTCCCGTAGGAGTCTGGGCCGTGTCTCAGTCCCAGTGTGGCTGATCGTCCTCTCAGACCAGCTACCCATCGAAGCCTTGGTAAGCCATTACCCCACCAACAAGCTAATGGGCCGCGGGCCCATCCTGATGCGGTTAGCCGAAGCTACCTTTCCAAATCAGCCTTAAGGCCAAAAAGCACATTTGGTATTAGCCCGAGTTTCCTCGAGTTGTCCCAATCATCAGGGCAGGTTACCCACGTGTTACTCACCCGTTCGCGGCTTTGCCCCAGGGCAAGCCCTGGTTCGTCGCTCCACTTGCATGTATTAGGCACGCCGCCAGCGTTCGTCCTGAGCCAGGATCAAACTCTCCGTGAAGAACTACAACACTTCATAGAGAGCGTCCGATGAACACACAAAGGAGTTCCCATGTACACAATCGGGAGACTCGGAACACCAGACAAGCACTACAAATGACTCAAATGACATGACCACAATGCTCACCACGCTGACGTAAATGAGCGGTCACATTCGAAACCTGGACGCACCGACCAAACAAACCAAAAAGGCCCATAAGATCGAGTGCACATGCTGTTGAGTTTTCAAAGACCGCCGTGCCTCCAGGAGGTGACTCCTCCATCCGACACGCGCCGAGCACTATCTGCACTCGAAGCGGGGCGCGAAAGTATAGCGCACA
>NZ_JAUTDN010000085.1 GCF_030646155.1 Conexibacter sp. CPCC 205762 | reverse complement strand
CTTGGCCTCCGACTTGGCCGCGCCCGCCTCCACCGCGCGCGCCGCCGCGCCCGCGCCCGCCGCCCTCGCCGCCTCTCCCACCCCCGCGCCCGAGCTGCGCCACCTGCTCCGCCGCGTCGGGCGCGGCCAGCCGCTCCTGCATGTCGGAGATGCGCGGCTTCAGCTGCTCCCCGTGCGAGCTGCGGGCGCGCAGCAGCCGCAGCAGCGGCGCGACCGCCGCGGCGCGCACGAGCACCGTCAGCGCCAGCCCGCCGGCCGCGATCGCCGCCGCGGCGCCGACGCCGGTCGCCTCGCCGCGGACCTCGTCGACGATGCCGGACAGCTCCAGGCCCATCACGAGGAAGACGCCGCCCTCGAGGATCAGCTCGACGGTGCGCCAGTTCTGCGCGTCGGAGAGGCGGTGCTGGGGCGACAGCAGCCGCGGCGCTCCATGGCCGGTGACCAAGCCCGCCACGACCGCCGCGACGAGGCCGGAGGCACCGGCCTCCTCGGCCGGGATCGAGGCGATGAACGGGACCGTGAACGAGATCAGCGTGTTGACGGTCGCGTCCTGCACCCGCGCGCGCACGAACAGGTTCAGGTGCCCGGCGAGCATGCCGATCGCGACCGCCGCGACGACCGCGAAGAGGAAGTCGCCGAGCACGCCGAATGCCGACACCGACGCCGCCGTGCCGGCGATCGCGGTGCGCAGGATCACGAGCGCGGTCGCGTCGTTGAGCAGGCTCTCGCCCTCCAGCACCGCGACGATCCGCGGCGAGACGCCGATCCGCTTGACGATCGAGGTCGCGACCGCATCGGTCGGGCTGACGATCGCCCCCAGCGCGATCCCCCAGGCGAGGCTGAGATCGGGGATCACCCAGCTGAAGAACAGCCCCAGCACGACCGCCGTCACGATCACCAGCACGACCGACAGGCCGCTGATCGCGGTGAACTCGCGCCGGAAGTCCATCGCCGGCATCGAGACCGCGGCCGAGTAGAGCAGCGGCGGCAGCACGCCGGCGAGGATCCACTCCGGCTCCAGCTCGACGTCCGGCGTGAACGGCAAGACGCTGACGACGATCCCGGCGACCACCAGCAGCAGCGGCGGCGCCACCCGCAGCCGTGGGCCGAGCACCGCCGCGGCAGCGATCGTCAGCAGCCCCGCGACGACAACGGTCAGCGCCTCCACCGCAGGCAGGTTACGCCGTCGCGCGGGTGCGACGCCTGCCGGCGGCGGAGGTCAGCACCGCCGGCGCACGGGCGCCGGCGGCATCTGACGCGTCGCGTCTAGTTGATGCCTCTGTTGACGTAGGCGGAGACGTCGTCGATCTCCGGCTGGGAGAGCGAGTCTCTGAAGCCCGGCATGCCGCCGCCGCCCTCTTCGACCTGTCTCTGCGTCGGGTCGAAGTTCTTCGCGTCGGGGATCGCGGTGAGGTCGGGGCCGCCGTTGCCGCCTCTGCCGTCGGCGCCGTGGCAGACGGCGCAGTTGTCGGCGAAGACCGTTCTGCCGTTCTCCGGGTTCGGTCTGGCGGAGACGTCTCTGCCGGCGTCGCCGCCCGCGGCCGCGTCATCGCCGCCCTCGTCTCTCGGATCCTCGCCGGCGTGGGTGATCGCCTCGCCCGGCGTCTGGATCCCGTCGAGCTGGTTCATCTCGCCGTCGAGCGAGAAGACCCACAGGTTCGCGCCGTGGGGCGAGCCGGCGAGCGCGTTGCCGCCGGCGACGATGGCGACCTTCTGTCTGCCGTCGACCTCGAAGACGGAGGCGGCGGCGTTGGCGCCGGCGCCGGTCTGGAAGGACCACAGCTGTCTGCCGGTGCGCGCGTCGAGCGCGACCAGATGGCCGTCGTTCTTGCCGACGAAGACGAGGTTGCCGGCCGTGGTCGCGGAGCCGCTGTAACACGACTCCGGTCTGCCTCTCTCGTTCTTCAGCTTGTACGACCAGACCGGCTCGTTCGTGTTCGCGTCGAGCGCGGTCAGGTAGCCGGGCGTGTTGAAGCCGAGCGAGCCGAGCCCGCCGCCGAGCTGGACCGCGCCCTCGGTGAAGACGCCGTCCTGCGGGGCCATCGCCGACCAGCCGACGCTCTCCTGGCCGCAGACGTAGAGCATGTTCGTGTCCGGGCTGTACGACATCGGCGCCCACGTCGTGCCGCCGGACGGCGCGCCGATCGTGATCGCCGCGCCGCGCTCGGTGCCCGACGGGTTGAACACCAGCGACGCCGGATCGCCGTCGACCGGGCGGTTGATTCTCACCGTTCTCGCGTTCGGGATCGCCGGCGAGGTGCGGATCATCTGCTCCAGCGCCTTGTACTGCTCGTCCGTGACCCTGTCGGGCATCAGCATCGGCGTGGAGGGGATCCACTGCGTCGCGGCCGACTTGTTCTCCGGCGCCTGCGGGACCGGCGTCTCTCTGCCCGGGTAGATCGGTCTGCCGTCACGACGATCGACCGCGTACACCCACGGCATCTTCGGCGCGATCGCCGCCGCGGGCACCTTCTCGCCGTTGATTTCCGCGTCGTACAGCACGACCGGGCTGGAGACCGTGTTGTCCCACAGATCGTGGTGGACCAGCTGGAAGTGCCACTTGTATCTGCCCGTCGTCGCATCGACCGCGACGATCGAGTTCGAGTACAGGTTGTCGCCGCCGCGGCTGGAGCCGTTGACGTCGGGACCGCCCGTGCTGGTGCCGAAGATCAGCAGGTTGCGCTCCTTGTCGATCGCGGGCGCGTTCCACAGGCCCGACCCGCCGAATCTGGCCGAGTCGCCCTCCCACGTCGGATCGGCGTCCGGATCGTTGCCGTCGCCCGTCGTCCAGAACTTCCACTTGATCTCGCCCGTCTCCGCATCCAGCGCGGTCAGACGGCCTCTCGCGAGGAACTCCGAGCCGGAGTTGCCGATGTAGACGAGGCCTCTGTAATAGAGCGGCGCGGCGATCGAGGTGGCGTTGTTCTTGTGCCAGTCGAAGACCTTCGACTCCCACTTGACTCTGCCGTTGCGGAGGTCGATCGCCTGCACCTTGCCGTCGATCCGCGACGAGTACAGGGTGTCCGTGCCGTTGTACCCGAGGCCGCGCGACTCCCAGCCGCAGCAGACCGTCGTGATCTCCGGATCGAGATTGCCGGGCAGCTTCCAGACGACCTCTCTCGTGCGCGTGTCGACCGCGAAGACGTCGTTCTCACCGGTCGAGATGTAGAGCGTGCCGTTGATCGCGAGGATGTTCTCCTCGTGCGAGTACTTCGCCGCCGTGCCCGAGGCGAGGTCGAGCATGAAGTCGCCCTTGAGGTTCGCGACGTTGCTCGTGTCGATCTGTCTCAGCGGCGAGTGGAACGTGTGACCGTAGTCACCACCGGTCACCGGCCAGTTCGCGCTCGCCGGCTTGAACGGATCGATCGTGCCCGCGGCTGGCACGGGGCTGCTGTCGCTGGAGTCGACGCTCGACGTCGTCTTGCCGTCGTTCTTGTCGTCTCCACCGCAGCCCGCCAGCAGCGCCAGCAGCACCACGGCGACGAGCGCCGCGAACCCTGGCCCGAGCCAGCGCCTCGCTCTCCCGGCGGTCGGACTGCCTGTGCTCGAGCTGTTCATGTCGTTCCTCCTCACGCCGGCGACGGCGCCCCTTCTGACTTGCCTGATGACATCAAATGCCTAAAGGCACAGGATGCCATAGGTCACGCACAGCTCGCCTTTAGGCTCCAGATATTTCCGTCTGAGAAGGATTCACGACCCGTCACGCTAAAAGGCACCCTGTGCCAGTTTGCCCTACACTCCCGTTCGCGACAGGCGCCGGCGCCCGCACCGCCCTCCCATTGCGACGGGCGCCGGCGCCACTTTCCCCGCGCGATCGGCGACACTTCGCGGGTGACCACGACGCAGCCCGCGGGCTCGATGCGCGAGCGCAAGAAGGCCGCCGCCAAGGCCGCGGTCGTCAGCGCCGCGATCAGCCTCTTCAGCGAGCGCGGCTACGACGCCGTCTCGGTCGCCGAGATCTGCGAGGCCGCGGACATCGCCCGGCGCAGCTTCTTCCGCTACTTCGGCACGAAGGAAGACCTGATCCTCGAGCCGTATCGGGCGATGGACGCCCGCGTCCACCGCTCCATCGCCGCCGCCCCAGCGGAGCTGAGCGACCGCGAGGTGTTCGAGCGCGCGCTGCGCGACCTCGCCGTCTACATGCTCGGCAACTGGGACGACCTGATCGGCACCTTCCAGATCCTCGAGCGCGCGACCACCCTGCGCGGCACCGTCAACGCCCAGCTCGCCGACCAGGAGCGCGGCCTCGCCGACGCGCTGCTGCAGCGGCGCTCGGACCCGAGCGCGCCGGACTGGCAGACGCTGCTGCTGGTCGGCCGGGCGACGGCGGCCTACCGCGTCTGGCTCAGCGAGATGCGCACGACCGCCGTCAGCGACCCGCTCGACCTGCTGGAGACGATCTTCCAGGCGCAGACATAGCGCGCTCGGCCCCCAGAACGAGAAAGGCCCGCTCCGGGGAGCGGGCCTTCCTGCGATGCGGCTGAGAGGACTTGAACCTCCACGAGCCGAAGCTCACAGGCACCTGAAGCCTGCGCGTCTACCGATTCCGCCACAGCCGCGTGGATCGGTCCCGGAAAGGTACACGGTCCGCGCGCGCGATGAGTCCCGGTCCGCCGACCCGACCCGCACCCCGCCGCCCACTCCCCCTTTGCTACTCTGAACGCCGCGCCGTTGCTCCGGCAACTCGCGCAGTCCTGCCGCTATCGTCTAGGGGACTAGGACGCCGCCCTCTCACGGCGGAAACCGGGGTTCGAATCCCCGTAGCGGTACTCCGAGAAAGCCCTGCAAACGCGGGGCTTTCTCCGTTTCTGGTCAGGAACAGCGAGTGGCCGCGGTCCTGGTTCTTGCACATTCCTTGCACAGCAGCCGAACTTCCCGCTTCCGCGACGCGCTTGGCGACCTCCGCGCGCGCCGCACGAATCTCTGCCTCGGGATCGATCGGATCAGCGTCCTCGTACTCCTCGAACAGGTGGCCGCAGGTGTCGAGAACGAGCCGCTCCGACGTGCCGGGTCTTCTGGCGACGTAGTGGACATTCCGGCCCTCGGCGAGATAGAGCGAGGCGGCGCCATGCCGGAGGTCGTACGGCCGCGGGATCACGATCGTCCTGGCGAACTTGCACGCCTTGCCCCAGGTTCTCGCGCGCCAGACCTGCCAGTCGCCCTTCGTCCAGCCGTGCTCGTCATCGACCCCGGACAAGATCAACTGGTCCAGCGGCGGCTCACCGAGCGCGACGCAGTAGGCGTAGAAGACCTCCAAGAGGCGCGCCGCGCGTCTCTCGCGAGCGTCGTCGTGCCAGCGCGTTGAGCGCCGTGTTGTACGCGATCCGCAGCAGCCACGTGCGAAACGATGCCTCGCTACGGAACCCGCTCAAGGAGTGGAAGGCACGCAGGAACGTGCCCTGCGTCACGTCCTCCGCCTCATCGGCTCCGACGAGCCGCGTCGCGATCCGGTGCACCGGCCGCCGGTACTCGACCACGAGCCGCTCGAACGCGTCAAGATCGCCTCGCTGCGCCAGTCGCACAAGCCGCTGCGTCTCCTCGGCCACGGCGGCAGCTTAGCCGAGCGGCCGGCTCACTTCGCAGCCTGAGCCGCCCAATCCCTCGCGCGCAGCGGTCGCGCTGCTTCGTGGAGACGTTCGGCAGCCAACGGCTCGATCAGGCGGTCGCCCTCACCACGCCGCGTACCGGCGCACGCGAACTGCTGCGTGAGGCCGACCTTGCGCTGTGCGCCGCCAAGACCGCCGAACACGGATCTGACGCCACGGCGCACGACTGAGTGGAGGACGCCGTCTGTAAGCGAAGGACCGGCCCCGAATCGGGAACGCGAAGCGACGTCGAGCGATCGCGCAGCGTTCAGCGCTCGATCAGATGGCCAGACACCACGCGCTCACCGGGCTGCGCAACCGCCTGGGTGAATCCTCCGCATTCGGTGTTGATTCAAGGGCTTGGGAAGGACGCTATCGAGCCGTGTCGCCGCCGGGCAGCAGCAGCGCCGGCAGGAACGCGATCGCGGAGAGGCCCAGCACCCACGCGAAGGTCGTGCTGAAGGCGTCGGCGACCCCCTCCGGCCCGGATGCGCCCTTCAGCGCGTGCTGGAGGATCACGGCGAGG
>NZ_JAUTDN010000084.1 GCF_030646155.1 Conexibacter sp. CPCC 205762 | reverse complement strand
CCTCGCCGTGATCCTCCAGCACGCGCTGAAGGGCGCATCCGGGCCGGAGGGGGTCGCCGACGCGTTCAGCACGACGTTCGCGTGGGTGCTTGGCCTTTCCGCGATCGCGTTCCTGCCGGCGCTGCTGCTGCCCGGCGGCGAGACACGGACACGATCGCGTTCACGAGGCTGAAGCCCAGGGGGAGGGCCGGCCGGCGATGCAGCAGCTCGGCCACCGACGAGGGCATCAACGTCATCTCGATCCTCCGCGAGCGTGATCACGGCGCAGGCGGGCGAGCCGACCTCCGGCTCGGTTGACCTCATCTGCGTAGCTGACGCCGCCGACCGACACGCTCGGGGGGGCCGGCGTGCGCTGCTGCTGGCTGGGCGGCTGCCATGTCGCCACACTGGAAGACTCCGACCGGCGCGCCGGCATCGCGGCCGGCTCTAGAGTCCGCTCGACCAGGGGAGCGCCGCCACGGAAGGCGCTCAGGGGATCATGAGGACCAGCACCACGAAGCGCACCTTCGCCGGCTTGCTCGCAGCCGCCGGCCTTTTCGCTGCGGCGCCCGCCGCCAGCCCCGTGCTCGCCGCCGGCGAGCACGGCCCGGTTGCGCAGATCCCCTGCAAGAAGGCGACGATCGGCGGGCAGCCGAGATGCATCGCTCGCGGCCAGTTCTGCGCCCACCGCTACGAGCGCGACTACCGCCGCTACGGGTACTCGTGCTCCAAGTAGGACCGCAACGGCCGCTGGCACCTGCAGTGACGCCAACCGGGACAGCGACGGACCGGGGGGGTCCTGGTTGCCTGCTGGACCCCGCGCCAGTGCGCGCGTTCGTAGAGCGCGTCGGGGACCTTGGCGACGCGTCGTCGCGTCGCGCGTTGGGGCGAGAGGTCACGGTGCGCTGGTGGCTGGCCGTGTGGTGGGCGATGGAGAGCCAGCGACTGGCACCCTCGACGCGAGCGCAGTACGCCCGCCAGGTGCGTATTCGGATCGAGCCGTATCTCGGGGATGTGCTGCTCGCGGACGTCGATGTCGCTGAGTTGTCGGTGTGGTTGGATCGCCTGCGGGCCGACGGTCATCCCGCGCAGCAGGTCGCTCGGGCGCAGACTGTGCTGTCGGGATGTCTTCGTCATGCTGCGCGACGAGGTCTGCTGCCGGCGGGCGATCCTATGCCACGGTTGGGGACGCGGGTGCGCACGAGGCGGCGACGTCCTCGCCCGTTGTCGCCGTCGCAGACCGAGTATTTGCGGCTCGTGCTGATGACCGACGACGGACGACGCGGTCATGCGCGACGGGCGCTCCGCTCCGCCACGCTCGTCTCGTTGCTGGCCTACGGAGGACTCCGTCCGAGTGAGGCGATGGGCGCCAAGGTGGGCCATCTGGACCCGGCGGCGGGAGGCATCTGGGTCAGCGACGTGATGTCGGCCGAGCATCGCGTCGACCAGACCAAGACTGGCGACCATCGGTTCGTGCGGCTGGTGAACGCGGTGATCGCCGATCTGGACCTTTGGATCGAGTTCGCGCGCCTTCACGACCCTGCCGGATGGCTCTTTCCCAACCGCGACGGCAACGTCACTCCGCGCACCTATCCCAATTGGGTCAACGAGATCCGTCGCTCCCGCGAGTCCGCTGCGGCCGGCAGGCCAGAGTGGCGGACCGAGTTCGATGTCGTGACGCCGAAGACGTTGCGTCACACCTGCGCCAGTACGCGGTTGCGCGCTGGCGAGCCGGTCGCCGAGGTCGCCGCTGACTTGGGCAACTCACCACGGATTCTGCTGCGCTGGTACACGCACGAGGTTCGCGCAAGCCGTGACCAGCCCATCGAACCGCTCGCGCAGCAGATCGCACGCGCCCGGTCTGACCTCGCGATCGACCTCCTCGCGCGCCGTCTCCTGCTTGCCCCGCGCCGTACGAAGCGCTCACGTAGGCCGCGACAGCACGTGGCCGCGACTGGCCTCGCGCTCGTCGGCAACCGGTATCGCTGGGAGACGCGTGCGGGCTCGCGCCCGTGACGCAACACGGTTGTGGTTTGATCATCTGAACATGGCGCGCCTGCATCGAGAGCTGTTTGAGACGATCGCCGCGGAGATCGTTGCTGGCGATCGGCAGGCCGGCGAGATGCTGCCCAAGGAGATCGATCTCGCCGCGCGATTCGACGTCAGCCGCGGGACGGTGCGGGAAGCGATTCGCGCATTGCAGGAACGCGGCTTGGTCGACGTCAAACACGGCAGAGGCGCGATCGTCCTCGCTGAGGATCGCTGGGACGTATTCAACCCCGATGTGCTCGCGGCGGCGTTGCGATCGGAGCGCGGGTTGGACCTCGTAGTGTCCTACCTTGAGAGTCGGAGACTGCTTGAGGTGCCGGCCGCCCGGCTCGCAGCCGGGCGCGCGGCGCAGCGCGACAGGAAGGCGCTGGCAGAGGCGCACGAGATGATGGCGGAGTACGCGAGCCGACGGTCCCCCCGGCCGGATGAGCTCTTTCACCAAGCCGACCAGCAGTTCCATCAGACGCTTGTACGCTCTACCGGCAACCCGGCACTCGCGCGGCTGATCGAGCGAATTCACTCGGCGCTGTTCGCCGCCCAGCTCAGCCCGCTCACCATTCAGGAGCGGTTTTCTCGGGCGATGGTCGAGCACGGAGCGATCCTGACAGCAGTTGTCGCCGGGGATACCGATCGTGCTGCCAACGCGATGGAGCGTCACCTCCAATCCGTAGCCGACGATCTCTCCAAAGCGCGGGCACGGCAGGCGACACGATCACCGCAGCCGTAACGCAACTGACGGCAGAGTCAGGAACCCATGCCGCGTTGCGCGCTTCGGATGGGTCGATCGACCGCGACGATCGACGAGCAGCGCAGCGAGCGCGATGGCCAGCACGATAAAGACACCAGTCATGCGAGAGCGAGCAGTCCTGTCAACGGATTCGTCATCGGTCGTTCTCCTTTGCTGTGGCACGTAGACCTATCGGGCCGAGCGCGCTCCGCTGCGCAGGTCGGGGCCGCGACCGACGTTCCGACACCCCAGCGACAAGGCACGCTCGACACCGGGAACGGCCCCAGATCGGCCGATCAAGCGACCTCACCTGGCAGGTGCTCTGGTCCTATCGCTGCCGCCGAGACGATCTGCGTAGACGCCCCGCGCAGGAGCGTTTGCGCCCAACGCGCCGCTGGAGGCGCTCGGCGGGGCAGACGGCGGATCTCCCGCGAACTGGTCCCGCTCGCGCAGCCGCACTCTTCGCAGCTCGATCCTGCTCGCCGTCGACGGCCGAGGGCGGCGAGCAGACGATCGTTAACGCCGGGCGCAGCGGCGGCTAGGCGGACGCCGCCCATTCGTCGTGACCGACAATCAGACCGGCGAGGTCGTCCAAAGCGGAATGGACAACCGCCCGGTCCAGTTCGCGCGTGTGAGTCCGTCGTCACCACCGCCAACGTCCCTGACCATTAGACCCGACGCGACCGCCGCCGGGGTGTCGTCGCGCTGGTTGAGCGACGGCCGCGGCGGCAGTCCTACTGGCTCACGGCCGTCGGCGGATGTTGCGGTTCTGTGCCTCGGCGAGCGGGTTGGGGGCCTGCAGCTGGCTCCAGAGGTAGATGTGGGCGCCGCCGGCCCCGCGGTTGAGATCGGTGGCCTCGATCGTCCACCCGGGCCCGACTCCGATGTTCGCGGTCTTGTCGTTGTTGATCTGGACGCCGAGGGATCGGACGACCTTGCCGCGCTGGGCTGCGGCAGCAGGATTGCGGGTGGAGAGAAGCCAGAGATACGCGCCGCCCGCGCCCTGGTTCAGATCGACGTTGGTCGGCCGGTATCTCACGCCGGCCCTGGCGTAGTGGTTGCCGTTCTTGCCGCTCGTGATGACCACGTCGGTGACGGCCTCTGAGGGATCGGTCGTGGTCGTGTAGCCGAGATAGATGAAGCTGCCGCCTGCGCGGCGGTTGAGATCCCAAGGCGCGGGATACATGACGAAGTCGCCGCTGCCGAGCCGCTGGCGCAGTTGCGCCTCGGCGGCCGTCGCGGACTTGGCGGCTGCGACGTGGATCTCCTGGACGTAGGTGGGCGGCTCCTGCAGCGTCTTGAAGTAGGAGGCGTTGGCGCGCAGGGCGGCGTCGAACCGGTCTTCGATCTCCCGTCTGCGGGCTCTGCTGTCGGCGAAGTCCCAGATCGGCCACGCCCAGGTGTCCAGAGCGGCGTTCGCGGCCGGTCCGCCGACGAACGCCAGCGACTTCGAGTTGTCCGGGTCGATCGAGCCCTGCCAGGTCGTGAACGACGCCTTGGCAGCATCGATCGAGGTCACGTCGATGCTGTTGGTTCCGCCGGAGGACCTGATGCTGATCTCGCTGTTGGAGACCAGGTTTCTCGATCTTCTCTCGTCGGAGGTGCTCGTCGAGCCGCTGATCGCTCCGTACGCCGCCTGTGCCTCGATCGACAGCGATCGGGTCGAGGCGTTGGAGATGTTGTTGTGGCGGTAGTTCATGCTGAGCACGCCGCCGAATCCGACATTGTGGAGGAGGTGCGTCCCATAGGTGCGGAACAGCTCCTCAGGCTCGACCTTCGGGTCGTTGACGTCCTCTTTGAACTCGGGCATCAGATAGGGCGTCAGGTTGCGGATGCGGGAGCCGCCCTCAATCCAGTACTGGCGCTTGCGCGCCACGGCGTTGTTGGTGATGAAGGCGGTTTCGGTCGAGACCGACGAGAAGCTGCCGAAGCTGGTCCGCACCGACGCCCTGAACGCGCCGATTCCGCCCGAGACGCCGACGCTGGTCGTCAACGACCGGGAATACTCCGACAGGTTGGAGCCGACCGTGATGCTCTGGTCGAAATCCGACGACGGCTGCGTCCGCAGCAGCCCTCGGTCCTCCAGCTTGTCGATGTCGAGGATCGGGGTGGTCTTGATGCCGCCCCCGTGGAAGTACGCGCTGTTGGCGACGTCGTATCCGTATCCCGGGCCGCGCCAGCCCGGATGGGGCGCCTGTCTGACCGACGACGGGCCGCTCGCCGCGTGTGCCGTCTGCGTGGCGGCGGCGTCGATGCCGGCGGCGGCGAGAACCGCAAGAGTCGCCGACGCGAAGGCGAGTGGGAGGATGGGCAGGCGCATGCTCAGGACTTCCTCGTGTGGGACGACGATCCACGCGAGATGTTCGGCCGGTCGCGGGCAGTCTTTAGGCGCGTCAGCGTTCGTTCTTGACGGTGCGGTGTCCGCAGCCAAGTTCCGCCCCTCAATGCTCGAGCGGCGCGAGCATCAGGTCGCCGCGCTCGCTGGCATTCGGCGACGCTGAGGCGCGCTGCCGGCGTGACGTTGCGGCAGCGCGTACGAGCGCGACAGGACTGGCTCCGGCCTCTTGGCCGCAGATGCTCTCAGGTCATCTGCTGACGCTGCGTGGCTTGCGCGGGGTTGCGCGAGTCGCACGACAGCTGGCTGCCGAGGGCGGCATCGCCGTCTCCGGCAGCGATCAGGGGAAGTAGATCTTGCCGCTGGCCCGGCCGGTGCCGGCCGTGACCGAGATGTTGAGTGCGTTGTCGCGCTTGCGCGCCATCGCACGGTCGACGCGGGCGGGCAGACGGACCGTGAAGCTGCGTCCCTTGCTGTCGGCCGGGAACGAACGCTTCTGCACGACCGCGCCGTTGGAGCGGGCGATCACGAAGGTGCCCCTGCAGGTGTTGTCGCAGGTGATGCGGAAGGAGATGCCGCGACCCGCCCGGCGGGTGGTGCGCAGAGCCCTGCCGTCGCGGATGAAGAGGTTGGAGACACACTGGCTCTGCGGCGTCGCCATCGTGCCGTCGCCCGCAGTCTCGCCGGTGTCGGTCGTCGGGGGCGCGGTCGTCGGAGCGCCTGCGCCGGATTCGCGCCCGATCCCGGCCTGGTTCACCTCACCGCAGCGCGTCAGGGCGGCCGGCTCCTTGGTCCCCTCCCACCTCGGCGAGGAGTAGACGAAGACGTATCTGTTGTCGACCATTCCGAAGCCGAAGTACGAGTTGACCGCGGTCAACGGCGCGATGCAGCGGCCCGAGGACTTCAGCTGCCCGGAGACGGCCGCGAACACCGTCGGCGATCCGGCTGATATGCCTTCGGCGATGGGAGAGTTCACGGTGAAGCCGGCCGCGCTCGTACGGTCCCACGGCTGAACGCCGTGCGGAGCCGGCGCGGGCGCGGAATGGTCGACGCAGTTGCGCTTGGCCATGTCGTCGGCGTGCCACTCGCGATTGCGATCGACTGACGCAGACCGCCGACCGTCGGAGACGCCTCGCCGTCGTCAGTGCA
>NZ_JAUTDN010000083.1 GCF_030646155.1 Conexibacter sp. CPCC 205762 | reverse complement strand
CGGCTTCGCCGCTGCTGGGGGCGCGGGCTCCGGCGGCGCGGGGGCGGGCACGGGGCTCGACGTCGCCGCCGCGGCCGGCGCCGTGCCGGCCGACGGCAGCGCCGGCGGCGCCGACGGCACGCCGGAGGTCGTCCGCCGCGACGGCTTCGCGCTGCCGAGCGGATCGGGCCGCACGCTGCCGACGCCGCTGCTGGCCGCGCTGATCGTGCTCGCCGGCCTCGCCGCGGCTGCCGCCGGCGGCGCGCTGCTGACGCGCCGCCGCGGCTGAGCTGGCGCCGCCTCAGCGCGCGCGGCAGTGGGCCCGCGCGCCGCAGGGGCCGGAGCGGGCGCCTCAGCGCGCGCGGCAGCGGGCCGGCGCGATGTAGAGCCGGTGCTTCAGCGTGCGTCTGCCGGAGACGGTGCTCAGGCGGGCGGTCACGGTCGCGCGTCTGCAGGCGGCGCGGACCAGCGCTCTGCGCGCGGACGGCGGGACGCGCACGTGCATCAGCACGGTGCGGGTCTGCACCGGCAGTCTGTTGAGCGTCAGCAGGCGGCGATGGGCACGGTCGCGCACGCGCAGCCGCCCGTCGAGCTGGAGGATCGTTCCGCGCACGCGGGAGTGCGTGACCTCGATCCGCGTGCGCGCGGCCGGCAGCGAGGCGGGCAGCACCAGGGTCAGCGCGCGGATCCTCGCGGCGCCGGGCGCGTGGACGCGCAGGTGCAGGCGCGCGGCGTGCGGCGTCAGGCGCGCGATCAGGCGCCCGCGGCAGCGGATCGCGCCTCCGCACGCTCTGCTCGGCTGATCGAGGCTCTGTCTCTCGGGCGTCGGCGTCGGCGTCGGCGCCGGGGTCGTCTCGGCCGGGGTCGGCGTCGGCGTCGGTTCGGGCGCCGGCGTCGGGGTCGTCGGCGCGTCGAGCGAGGCGCGCCAGGTGATCGTCTGGGTGGCGGTCTCGTTCGGCGTCACGACGGCGTCGGACGGCAGCCAGACGCGGAAGCGGAAGGCGCGGCTGGCGCCGTCGGCGAGCGAGCCGTCGGAGACGGCCGGCGCGCCGGCCTGCGGGAAGTCGGCGAGCGTGCCCTCCCACAGCGTCTGCGCGGGCGTGAAGCCGTTGCAGCTGCGGCTCGTGCCGGGGCCAGGGCCGGGCGAGTCGCCGCCCTCGACGCGCATCCGCAGTCTCTGCCCCAGCGAGCCGCTGACGGTCGCGCTGACGTCGAGCCGCGTCGCGGTGCCGCCGCGCGCGCTCAGCGCGATGCAGCGCTCGGTCGGCGGGGCGCCCGGCTGCATCCCCTGCAGCTCGAACAGCGGCCCTTCGGCGTCGAGCGCGATCGACGGCGTGCCGCCGCCGTCCTGCGCGAGCGCGATCGCGGCTATGCCGCCGATCAACAGCAGTGCTGTTGCGAGCGCGAGCAGCCGCTCCCGACGGCCGCTCACGTGGTCAGTCCCTTGCCTGTCATCTGCCAGCCACCGAGTGCTTACCCGGAATTCTGGCAGATGACGACGTCAGCGGTTGTTGCCGAACAGCTGGAGGAACAGCAGGAAGAGGTTGAAGACGTCGAGGAAGATCCCCGCGGCCAGCGGCACCGCCTCGGATCTGCCGGCGCGGCGGAGGCGGTTGAAGTCGACGAGCGTGTAGCCGGCGAAGATCGCGATGCCGGCGAGCGCGTAGATCGTCTGGGCGCCCTGGATGTTGAAGACGATCATCACCAGGCCGAAGACGATCAGCCCGATCAGCGCGAAGAACAGTATGCGGTACAGGTACGACAGGTCTCTGCGCGTCGCGTAGCCCCACGCGCCCATGCCGGCGACCGTCAGCCCGGTCGCGCCGGCCGCCTGCCAGACGACGTCCGGCTGCGTGTCGAGGTAGTACGTGACCGTCGTGCCTATCGAGACGCCGAGCAGGAAGCCGACCGCGAACAGCAGCAGCGTCGCGAGCGAGGGCGAGCGGCGGTTGACGAAGTTGAGCGCGATCAGGCAGACGATCGCGCCGATCCACGGCAGGATCCACTTGGCGCCGTCGAAGTCGCGGCCGACCCAGGCGCCGAGCGCCGCGAAGCCGCAGGTGACGGCGACCAGGCCCATGACCTGGCCGAACAATGCGCGCGCCTGGGTGCCCTCGACCGGGCGCGCGCCGGGAACTCCGCTGACGTCATAGCTCATACGCCCAAGTCTCGCGCATCGCGAGGCGGGCGGCAATCGCAGTGGCCGGTCGGACGGGCTGTGCGGGCCGTCGCTCAGCCGCCGCGCGCCCGGTGCGCGCGCGTCTTGGCGATCGTGCCGCAGCGCTCCATCGAGCACCATCTGCGCCGCCCGGGGCGCGAGGCGTCGACGAAGATCAGGCCGCACGTGTCCGACGCGCAGACGCGCACCCGTCTGGCCAGCGGCGAGGCGACCAGCTGCTGCAGGTCGCGCGCGAGCGTCGAGAGCGCCTGCGCGACGCTGCCGGCCTGGAGCGCGAGCGTGCCGTCGGCGGCGAGGCGCGGCACCAGCGGCGGCTGCACGGCGGCGCTGTTGACGGTCGCGAGCGCGCGCGGCGGCAGCGCGGCGCCGGCGATCAGCGCCTCGGCGATCGCGCGGTGGGCGGCGCGCAGCCGCTTCGTCGCGGCGAGGTCGGCGGCGGTCGGTCTGCGCAGGTCGGCGTCGACCACGACTGCCAGCCATCTGGCGACGTCGGCCGGCTCGTGCAGCAGCTCCCAGACCGCCAGCGGCCCCTCGCCGCCGGTGTGGACGAGGTCGAGGCTGGGGCGGCCGGTGCGGAAGCGGCGCCGGTCGCGGTGGTCGAGGTCGGCACGGCGCATGTAACCAGTTATACCGGTTGCAGAAGGATGGTCAACTGGGTAGGTTGCGAGCATGGAACTGACCGACCCACGCGCCGTCGACTGGTCGAGACCGTTCGTCGACCACGTCCACCTGCGCGTCACCGACCTCGCGGCCAGCCGCGCCTTCTACGCCGCCGCGCTGGAGCCGCTCGGGATCCCGTTCACGCTCGACCTGCCGCACCTGATCGGCTTCGGATCGCTCGCGCTCAGCGACGACGCCGAGCCGACGCGCGGCGCCCACGTCGCCTTCGTCGCGTGGTCGAAGGAGGCGGTCGACGGCTTCCACGCCGCCGCGCTCGCCGCCGGCGGGACCGACAACGGCGCCCCCGGCGACCGCCCGCACGGCGCCTACGCCGCCTACGTGCTCGACCCCGACGGCACCAACGTCGAGGCCGCCTTCCGCGTCTGGCCGAGATGAGCCCGACCGGCGCGAGCGATTCATCGCCTGAGCTGCAATCTCTGGGTCTGTCAGACCCAGAGATTGCGTGTCACCCCTGCTCGCGCAGCAGCGCGCGGCGGATCTTGCCGCTGGGGGTCTTCGGCAGCTCGGCGGCGAAGTCGATCCGGCGGGGGTACTTGTAGGGCGCGGTCTCGTGCTTGACGTGGTCCTGCAGCTCGCGCGCGAGCGCGTCGGACGGCGTCGCCTCGTCGCGCAGGACGACGATCGCGCGGACGATCGCGCCGCGTTCGTCGTCGGGTGCTGAGACGACGGCGGCCTCGGCGACGGCCGGGTGGGCGACGAGCGCGGACTCGACCTCGAAGGGGCCGATGCGGTAGCCGGCGGAGATGATCACGTCGTCGGTGCGGCCTTCGAAGTAGAGGTAGCCGTCGTCGTCGTGGCGGACGCGGTCGCCGGTGCGCCAGACGGTGTCGCGGGAGTGCGGGTCTGATCCGAGGTAGCCGTGGAAGAAGGTCGGGACGGTGGCGGGGTCGGCGACCAGCTCGCCGTCGTCGATGCGCAGGTCGATCCCGGGCAGGGGGCAGCCCATCGAGCCGGGGCGGACCGCTTCGCCGAGCGGGGTGCCGGTCAGCTGACCGGTCTCGGTCTGGCCATAGCCGTCGCGGATCGTGAGGCCGGTCTCGGCCTCCCACAGCCGCAGCACCTCGGGGTTGAGCGCCTCGCCCGCGGCGACCAGGCCGCGCAGGAGCGGAAGGCGCTTGGGCTGCGCGCGCTTGGCGATCACGCGGTACTCGGTCGGCGCCATGCAGAGCACGCTCACGCGCTCCCGCTCCAGCAGCTCCAACCGCTCGGCGGGATCGAAGCGGGCGTCGTGCAGCAGCGCGCTGGCGCCGCGGATCCACGGTGCGATGAAGACGTTGCGCGCCGACTTGGACCAGCCGCTGGCGGCCGTGCACCAGACCAGCTCGCCGGGACGCGCGTCGAGCCAGTGCTCGGCCTGCAGCCGCTGGCCGGTCAGGTAGCGCTGCGCGTGCAGCACGCCCTTGGGCTCACCGGCCGTGCCGGAGGTGAAGGTGATCAGGCACGGCTCCTCGGCCGCCAGCTCGACCGCCTCCACCGGCGGACCTCTGAACAGCGACGGGTCGGGCACGAGCACCACCCGGCAGCCCGGTCTCGCCGCCGCCAGCTCCGTCGCGTTGCGCTCGTCGCAGACGATCAGGGCCGGGTCGGCGGCGTCGATCCGCAGCCGCAGGTCCTTCGCCCGCAACTGCTCGGTGCAGGGCAGCACGACCGCTCCGATGCGGAAGCAGGCGACCATCGTCAGCACCCACTCCGGCCGGTTCCCGACCACCGTCATCACGACGTCGCCGCGCCCGACGCCCAACCGCGCGAACGTCCCCGCCAACCGCGCCGCCCCGTCCGCGACCGCACCGAACGACCACTCCCGCCGCGCCCCGTCACGCGCCAGCTCGACCAGCGCCAGACCGGCCGGGTCGGCGGCGTCGACGACATCGCGGGCGAAGTTCATCGCCCGCAAGTCTCGCGGATGGAGCGGGCGAGCGCCGCCGCTCGCGGACGGCGGCGGGCCGGTCTCACACCGTCAGCACGATCTTGCCGGTCGTGCGGTCCTGCTCGCCGTGGCGGTGGGCGTCGGCGGCCTCGGCGAGCGGGAAGGTGCGGTCGATCAGCGCGCTCAGCCTGCCGTCGGCGGCGAGCTGGGCGATCGCCTCCATCCCTCTGCCGTCGGGCTCGACCAGCAGCCAGCGGGCGTCGATGCCGCGCGCCGCGGCGGCGGCGAACGCCTCCGGCTGGGGCCCGAGCAGGGTCACCAGCCGGCCGCCGTCGCGCAGCGTCCGCAGCGAGCGCGCGACGTAGTCGCCGCCGATCGTGTCGAGCACGACGTCGACCTCCCGCAGCGCGTCCGCGAAGTCGGTCTCGCGGTAGTCGACCAGCTCGTCGGCGCCGAGCCCGCGCAGCAGCTCGTGCTTGGGGGCGCTGGCGGTGCCGATCACATGCGCGCCGCGCGCCTTCGCGATCTGCACCGCGAGATGGCCGACGCCGCCGGCGGCGGCGTGGATCAGCACGCGCTCGCCGGCCTGCAGCGCGGCCGTGTCGACGAGCGCCTGCCAGGCGGTCAGCGCCGCGAGCGGCAGCGCGGCTGCGCCGACGTCGCTGAGGCCGGCGGGGATCTTCGCCCACTGGCGGCTCGGCGCCGTCACGTACTCGGCGTAGGCGCCGGCCTGGCGCGGGAACCACGGCATCCCGAAGACGCGGTCGCCGACCGCCAGCGTCGTCACGCCGCCGCCGACCTTGACGACCTCGCCGGCGACGTCGTAGCCGACGATCATCGGGTCGCCCCACAGCTTCGCGCCGCCGCTCGTGCGCGACTTCCAGTCGGTCGGGTTGACGCCGACGGCGTGGACTCTCACCAGCACCTCGGTCGGGACCGGCTCGGGGCGCGGCAGCTCGCGCTGCTCCAGCACCTCGGGGCCGCCGAGTCTCGTCACGACGATCGCGCGCATCGTCGCGGGCAGCTGCTGTTCCGTGCTCATGAGCAGCAGTCTGCCCACCGCGCCGCCTAGCCCAGTCTCACGTCCTGCGCGACCGCGCCGAGCCGCTGGCCGAGTCTCAGCCAGATGCGGATCGCGGGCGCGTCGACCGGCTCGATCTGCAGCTTGTTCGACAGCACCGCGATCGTCAGGCCGGTGCGCGGGTTGGTCGCGGCCATGCTCGTGTAGCCGCCGTAGGCGCCGCTGAAGCCCTGCCAGCGGTCGGCCGGCGGCGGGCCGAAGTCGAACCGCTTCGTACCGAGGCCGAACTGCCTGACGGCGGCCGGGCCCTGCGAGCGCATCATCGTCCGCAGCGACGCCGGCCGCAGCAGGCTCCCGGCGCGGTAGAGGCCGTCGGAGAAGCGGGCGGCGTCGAGCGCGGTCGCGGCGATCCCGCCGTCGGTCCAGACCGGGCCGAAGGCGTCGGCCGGCAGCGAGCGCGCGCCCGACCAGGTGTCGAAGGTCGTGCTGCCGAAGCCGTAGTAGCCGTGCGAGAAGCGCTCCAGCGGCAGGCCGCCGCGCACCATCGTCGTCTCGCGCAGGCCGAGCGGACGCGTCACGAACCGCTGCAGCAGCCGCTGGAACGGCGCTCTGCCGGCCCGCTCGGCGATCTCGCCGAGCAGCAGGTAGTTGGTGTTCGAGTACTCCCATCTGCTGCCGGGCGTGAAGGCCGGCGCGCTCGCGAGCGCGATCAGCCTCGCGCGCGTCCAGCGATGGTTGGGGTCGTACGCTCTGCGGTCGCTGGTGATCCGCTCGACCGCCGGGTCGCCCTCGACGTCCGGGTAGCCGGCTGTGTGGTCCAGCAGCTGCCGGACGGTCACCGTGCGCGCGCCCGGCAGCGCCGGCAGCCAGTGGTCGATCGTCTGGTCCAGCCGCAGCCGGCGCTGCTCGGCGAGCCGCAGGATCACGACGGCGGTGTAGCTCTTCGTCAGGCTCGCGATCGGCTGCAGCGTGTCGAGGCGCTGCGGGGCGGAGTCGCGCGCGCTCGCGCCGCCGAGCTTCAGCGGCGCCGCCGACGGGTCGACGGCGAGGCCGCTCGCGCCCTGCCACAGGACTCTCCCTCTGTCGAGGATCGCCGCGGTCGCGCCGGGCGCGCCGTACTGCCTGACGGCGGCGGCGAGCAGGCTGTCGAGCGCGGCCGGGTCGGCGGCGTACGCGGAGGGGGCGGGACGGAGCGGGACGGCGGGCTCGGCGGTGGTCGGCGGCAGCAGCAGCGAGCCGGCGGCCGCGGCGAGCGGCGGCGCGGTGGCGGCGTAGGCGACGCCGGTCGCGCTGCCGGTGAAGAGCAGGGCGCCGGCGGTGACGACGAGCGCATGACGGATCGGATGCATGGCCAGCATCCTTCGCCAGCGCCGCCGCCGCGACCACGGGGCTGACGCCCGAGCGGCGGTGGAGCCAGGCGCCGGGCGCCCGTGCGGACATCCGCACCGCGCCCCTCGTGACACCACCGCCGACGCGCCGCCCCCGCTCGCGCAGGATCGTCGTCATGCCACCGATCCGTCACCTGGCGCTCCTGCTCGCCACCAGCGCGACCGCGCTCGCCGCCACCGCAACCGCGTCCGCCGCGCCGCCCGCCGCTGCGCCGCCCGCCGCTGCGCCGCCCGCCGCTGCGCCGCCCGCCGTCGCGCC
>NZ_JAUTDN010000082.1 GCF_030646155.1 Conexibacter sp. CPCC 205762 | reverse complement strand
GGGCGCGGCGGGCGCGGCGGCGGGCGCGGGCGCGGCGGAAGGCGGTGCGGCGTCAGCGCTAGCTGACGCGGTCGTGCCGCCGAGCAGCAGCGCGGCTGCGGCGGCGAGCAGGAGGGCGGCGTCGAGGCGGCGCAGCGCGCGCAGCAGGCGCGGCTCCTCCGCCATCCGCGTCGCCAGCCGCACGCCGAGCGTCTCCCAGCGCGGCGCCATCGCGACGACCGGCAGCGCGCGGCCGAGGCCGAAGGCGAGCCCGACGACGGCGCCGGTCGCGGGCGCGCCGAGCGCGACGCAGATGCCCGCCAGCGCCCAGACGGCGAAGGCGAGCACGAAGGTCGTGAAGCCGAGCCCGAGCAGCACGCCGTAGAGCGCGGCGGCCAGCGGCAGCGGCAGCGTCCGCCGCCACCGCTCCGGCACCTGCCGGCGGATCTGCGGCGCCACCCGCAGCCCGGCGCCGTCGGCGAGCGCGGCCGCCAGCGCCAGCGCCGCCGCGATCCCCAGCGCCAGCCCGCCGCCGCTCCCACCCGCCGCGCCGAGCGCACCGCTGCCGCCCGCGCCGAGCGCGCGCCCGAGCAGGCTCAGCGCACCGAAGGTGACGACGCCGCCGACCAGCGCGCCGACGGCGAAGGTCGCGCAGGCGACGGCGACGACGCGCGCCGGCCCGCCGCCCTCGCGCAGCGCGCCGAAGCGCCCGCCGCTCGCGAGCGTCTCGACCATCGAGAAGCCGCACGGCGACCAGGCGCCGGTCACGCCCGCCGCGAACGCGACGAGCGCGAGCAGCGCGGTGGTCAGCACGGCACCTGCGTCTGGAAGTACATGACGCAGAAGACCCTGCGATCGCCGTAGCAATAGCCTCTCAGCGAGGCGTCGCCGTTGATGCGCGTCCTGCTGGTCGAGCAGCAGTCGACCAGCCGCCGCACCTTGCCGCCGCAGCAGCGGTACCAGGAGCCGTCGATCTGCGTGCGCAGGTCGTAGCGCTCGGCGACGACCTCCTGGCAGAGCCTGCTGCGCGGCGCCGGCGGCAGCGGGCGGCCGTCGGGATCGCGCAGCCGCCGGCCGCGCTCGTCCTGCGGGAAGCCGTCGCGGTCGACCGGGCGGCCGAGGTCGTCGATCGGCTTGCCGTCGCGCGCCCGCAGCGGGTAGCCGCGCAGGTCGACGCGCGGCAGGCCGGTCGGGTGCGGGCAGGAGGCGGTCGTGTAGATGTGGCCGCAGAAGTGGAACGCCTCCGCGTCCTCCACGCCGGCCTCCAGCGCCGCTCCGCCGCCCGCCGCCGCGACCAGCCAGGCGCTCGTGCGCGCGAGGAAGCCGCGGCGGGAGGTGCCGGCCGCGAGCCGGTCGGAGACGCGCCCGCCACCCGCGACCGCCTCACCGCCAGCCGCACCCGCCTCGCCGCCGCCCGCGGCCGCCGCGGCCGCCTCCTCGCGACGCCACCTACGCATGGAACGCCTCCAGCAGCTCGCGCTCGCGCGCGGCGGCCGTTGCGACCAGCGACTCGAGCTGGCGCAGGCCGTTGAAGGTGCCCTGCGCGAGCACGGTCCCGTCGAGTCCGAGCACGACCGCGTACGGGCTGCCGGGGATCGCCAGCGCGTGCCACACCTCGCGCTCGGAGACCTCGTCGAAGCTCAGCACCGCAAGCAGCGGGTCGTTGCGCAGCAGGCTTATCGCCGGTCTCAGCGACTGGCACAGCGCGCAGCCCTCGGAGCTGAAGACGGCGACCGCGTAGCGGGTCCGCTCGGCGAGCGTGAAGCGCTCGATCAGCTCGACCGGCACGCCCAGCGGCGGCCCCTCGCCGGGGATCTCCAGCGCGGGCGCCGGCCCGAGCGCCGCCCGCAGCTCGCCGACCTCGCGCGCCAGCGCGAGCACCAGCACGGCCAGCGCGCCGAGGCCGGCGAGCGCCAGCCCGAGCCCGAGCGCCAGCCAGCCGGTCGCCGCCGGGTCGACGTCAGGCACGAACGGCAGTGCCGCGAACGCGACCGCCAGCACCAACGCCCGCACGAGTGCGCCCGCCCCGACCCGCCCGCGCGCGCCGAGACAGCCGCACGGCTGTCCTGCCCGCCCGGCCCGCAGCGCCCGCGCCAGCAGCGCGGCGAAGCCGGCCATCAGCGCCGCCGCGGCCCACGCCGCGAGATCGCTGCCGAGCGCCACCAGAACCGCCAGCGCGCCCTCGACCGCCACCGCGAGCCCCCACATCGCGGCACGCGCCCGCGGCGACCGCAGCCCGTAGGTCGCGAGCGCCGCCTGCGCCGCGCGCGGGCGAGCGAGCTTCGCCCCCGCGCTCACGAGCAGGACGGACGCGAGCAGCAGATCCGGGAGGGAGGCGAGCATCGTGCGGGCATCACACCAGCACGCGCCGCGCCTGGCAAGCGCCCAGCGGCCACACCTCCGTCATCCACACCGAGGTCAGGCGGCGAAGCGGTACCCGACGCCCGGGTCGGTGCGGATGTAGCGCGGGCCGCCGCCGGGCGGCTCGATCTTGTGGCGCAGGTTCGCGATGTGGGTCCGCAGCGTGCGGATGTCTTCGCCGTAGGCCGGTCCCCAGACCTCGGTCAGCAGCGCGCGGTGGGTCAGCAGCCGGCCGCGGTTGCGCGCCAGCACGCGCAGCAGGTCGTACTCGATCGGCGTCAGGTGGATCTCCTCGCCGTCGCGGCGGACGACCCGCCGCGCCAGGTCCAGCTCCAGCCCGTCGACCGCGATCACCGGCTCGTCGGCGGTGCGGCCTGCGCGCCGCAGCGCGGCGCCGAGCCGCGCGACCAGCTCGCGCGCGCCGAACGGCTTCGTCACGTAGTCGTCGGCGCCGGCCTCCAGCGCGCGCACCTTCTGCTCCTCCTCGCCGACCGCGGACAGCACGAGGATCGGCATCTCGCTCCACGAGCGCAGCTGGCGGGCGATCTCGATCCCGTCGCCGTCGGGCAGCACGAGGTCGACGATCGCCGCGTCGGGCGGGCGCGTCGCGGCGGCGTCGAGCGCCTCCTCGGCGGTCGCGACCGTGATCGGCTCGTAGCCGGCGTCGCGCAGGATCACGCGCAGCGCGCGCAGGATCTGCAGCTCGTCGTCGACGACGAGGATCCGGCCGGCCATCACGCACCCTCCGACGGTGCGACCACGCCGGAAGAGCGAGCCGCCAGGCGAGTCCTTCCAATCGAATCCGAGCCCTCAGGCGAGGATTCGACCGGCAGCTCGACCACGAACGTCGTCCCCTGCCCCGGCAGCGACTCGGCCCAGACGCGGCCGCCGTTGGCCTCGACGAAGCCGCGCACGACCGCCAGCCCGAGCCCGGAGCCGACGTGCCCGTCACCCCTCCGCTCCGGCGCGCGGTAGAACGGCTCGAAGATCCGCTCCAGCTCGCGCCCCGGGATCCCCGGCCCCTGGTCGACGATGCGGATCAGCAGCCGCTGCCCGACCGCGCGCGCCCGCACCGCGACGGGCTGGTCGCCGCCGTAGCGGGCGGCGTTCTCGAGCAGGTTCGCGAAGGCCCGTTCGAGCTGCACGGCGTCGGCGCGCACGAGCGGCAGGTCGCGGTCGATGCCGACGTTGAAGCCGGCGCCGTGCGGCGTCTCCTCGATCGCCGCGCGCAGCAGCTCCTCGACCGCGACCCAGTCGGTGCGCGGGTCGGCGGCGCCGCCCTGCAGGCGGGAGAGGTCGAGCAGCTTGTCGACCAGGCGCGAGAGCCGCTGCGCCTCGCCGGTCACCGCGGCGGCCAGCTCGGCCCGTTCCTCGTCGGTCAGCGACGGCGAGGAGAGCGCCTCGCCGGCGGTCGCGATCGCGGTCAGCGGCGAGCGCAGGTCGTGCGAGACGGCGCGCAGCAGCGCGGTCTTGATGTCGTCGCTGCGGCGCAGCGCGCGCGTCTCGACGAGGTCCTGCTGCAGCGTCTCGCGTTCGATCGCGGCGGCGACGAGGAAGACGATCAGCGCGACCCAGTTCTGCGGATCGCTGATCGTGAACTTGCCCGTCGGCGGGATGTGGAACCAGTTGAACGCGAGCGCGCTCGCGAGCGCGGTCCCGAGCCCGACCCAGAGCCCGAACCAGGTCGCGACGAGCAGCACCGCGAGCAGGTAGACGACGCCGGTCGAGACGGCCGGGACGATCTCTCTCAGCGGATAGATCAGCACCGTCGTGGCGGCGACGGCGCCCGCGCCCGCGACGACGCCGGCCCACCACGGCGGGCGCACGTCGCGCAGCAGCAGCGTTGAGGAGGGGCGGATCACGGTCGCTGGTCAGCGTACTCGCGGCCGCCGGCGTCGCACCGGACGGCGGCGGTCCGACCATTCGTGGGAGCATGGGGGCCACGTGTTCATCGTCGTCGCGTTCGTCCTCATCTCTCTCGCGGCGGGTGTCGCGCTGGAGCGCAGGATCGGCGGCGCGGCGGCGCGCGTGTGGCGTGAGCGGATCGTGCGGCTGATGCTGTTCGTGCTGATGCCGTTCGTCGCCTACGTGTCGATCGCGCGGCTGCATCCGGGCGGCGGCTTCGCCGTCGGCCTCGTGCTCGCGCTCGTGCTGCTGGCGACGCTCGGCTTCGCGATGTTCTGGCTCGCGCGCGGGCCGCTCGGCCTCGACCGCCCCTCGACCGGCGCCGCGATCGTCTGCGTGATCCAGGCCAACACCGGCTTCTTCGGCCTGCCGCTGGTGGCGGCGCTGTTCTCGCAGGCGGAGTTCACGCAGTCGGTCGCGTACGACGCGCTCGTCTCCTCGCCGACGTTCATCCTCGGCAGCTTCACCGTCGGCGCGCTGTTCGGCACCGCCGGCGGCGACCGCCACATCGGCCGCCACGTGATCACGACGCTGCTGCGCAACCCGGTCCTCTACGCGGTCGCGGCGGCGCTGCTGGTGCCGGAGTCGTGGGCGCCCGAGGCGCTCGTGACGCCGTCGAAGATCGCCGTCTACCTGCTCGTGCCGCTCGGCTTCATCGTCGTCGGCATCACCCTCTCCGACGAGGCCGACGAGGGCGAGTTCCGCTTCCCGCCCCCGCTCAGCCGTCCGATCGCAGCGGTCGTCGCGCTGCGGATGATGGTGATGCCGGTGATCGTCCTGGCCGTCTCGCTGTTCGTGATCAGGCTGCCCGGCCCCTACCCGCTGCTGGCGGCGATGCCCTCCGGCGTCAACTGCGTCCTGGTCGCCCACCAGACCGGCCTCAACCTGCGCCTCTCCGCCGACGCGATCGCCTGGACGACGATGATCGCGCTCGCCGCGACCTCCGCCGTCGGCGTCGCGCAGGCGTTCGGACTGCTCTGACTTCCGATTCGGGCTAGCATGCAGCGTCTCCCCGGGGGCGTAGTGCTAACGGGAACACGCCGCCTTTGCAAGGCGGAGTTGGGGGTTCGATTCCCCCCGCCTCCACTCCCTCACCAGCCCGAGACGTCGATCGCGTCGATCGTCACGTAGGTGTAGGCCGACAGCGGATTCTTCGTCCACGTCGGCCGTATTCCGAGCACGTGCGTGCCTCTCGTCAGCGTGCCGGTGTCGTAGACCTCGGTCCGGCTGAAGCCCGGTCTGTACATGTCGACCGTGCCCTTGAAGACGCCGTCGAGCCAGACGTCGGCGAGGCCGGCGTTGGGGCCGACGATCGTGCGCCATCTGGCGCGCGTGCCCTCGAACGTGACGTTCGCGGTCGTTCTGTCGGCGACGGCGAGCATGTGCGTGCCGTCGGCGTCGGCGGGATCGAGCCACTGCTGCCAGACGCCGGAGTAGCCGATGCGGGCGTCGCCGGCGACGATCACGTCGCCGAGCAGGCGCGCGTCGTCGATCCGGCCCCAGCCTCTCGTCTGGCCGGAGGAGTCGATCCCGACGTGGTAGTTGGAGCACGCCGTCGTGGTCGTGAACGACAGGTCCTCGGTGCTCCAGCCCGTCCCGCTGACCCACTTCGCCGCGACCGTCGCGCCCGTGCACTGGTTGTGGACGTACATCCGCACCGGGTCGCCGCTCGTCTGGATCTTCGCGCGGAACGTGTATCTGGTGCTCGCGGGGAGCCCGACGCCCTGCGCCAGCGCGGTGTAGCCGTCGGCGAAGTTGGTGATGAAGCCGAACCATCTGCCGGTCTGCCCGGCGACGTAGCTCTCCGCGCCGACCTGTCTGTCGGTGCCCGACTTCGACCAGTACGCGATCCCGGTGTCCTCGAAGCCGCCGTTCTTGAGGTAGGGGTTGCCGGGGTGGAACGGCGCACCCTGGATCCCGCTGATTCTCGCCTTCAGGAATCTGCTGACGTCGCCGGAGTATCTGTTGCCGGAGAAGGTGACGTTCGTCATCGGCGACTGGTCGTCCTCCGCCGAGGTGTACGCCGGGCCGGCCGAGCCGTTCCACGGGTCGTCGCACCAGCACTTGACGGAGTCCCAGTCGGTCGGCGCGTTGAGGACGTTGTTCTCGATCCGGATGTCGCGGAACTCGACGTCGCGCTTGTCCGGCGCGGAGGTGCCCCACGGGATGAACGCGAGCGCGCTGCAGCATCTCGCCTCGACGACGTTGTCGCGGATCACGATGTCGAGCAGCGGTCTCGGCACGTTGCTTCTCCACCAGCCGGTGGCGCGCGGGTCGCCGTAGGTCGTCGAGAGGGCGATCCCGTCGTCGGTGGCGCCGGGGCTGCCGTCCGGGTTGCGCATCACGTTTCTCTCGACCACGATGTGCTGCGAGCTGACGACCTCGACGCCCGAGACGGCGCCGCCCGCCGGCTGGTTGAGCGTCGTGTCGCGCACGACCCCGTTGGCGTTGAAGTAGAGGCCGATGTACGGCGTCGTGCCGCCGATCGCGTGGATGCCGGAGATCTCGAACCCGGAGACGTCCCACATGCCGACCGCGTCGTTGCGGATCGCCAGGTTCGCGTCGGCGGTCTGAGTCAGCTCGATCGTGCCGCTGCCGGTGACCTTCACGTTTCTGACGCTGCCGCCGTAGATCAGCGGGTGGTTGCGGTAGAAGGTGAAGTTCCACGGGATCGTCTCGTCGATGATCGATCCCAGGATCGGTCTGTTCGCGTAGTGCGCGACGACCTGGCTCTGCTTGACCGTCGCGCCGCTGGCGATGTTCAGCTCGACGTTGCTCTTCAGCAGCAGGTTGCCGGTCAGGTACGTCTTCGGCGCCGGCAGCGTGACCTTGCCGCCGCCCGCCGCGGAGACGGCGTCGATCGCTCTCTGGATCGCCGGCCGGTCGTTCGTCACGCCGTCGCCGGCCGCGCTGTAGGGCGCCGCCGTCACGTCCACGTCCAGGCCGCTCGCGACGGCCGGCAGGCCAAGCATCAGCGCCGCGGCAGCCAGCAGGCTCCCGCGCAGAGACCATCTCATCTCATGCCCCTTTCAATAGGCTAGATGCTATAGCTCTATCATTGATGACTCGGACGATGCAAGCGGAGTCATGGAATGAGGCAGGGGCGGCTGCGGGCGGCCGGCCTCCGGGCGCGGCCGGGCGGCCGGCGACGGGCGCGGGCGGGCGCCGGGCGCGGGCGGGCGCC
>NZ_JAUTDN010000081.1 GCF_030646155.1 Conexibacter sp. CPCC 205762 | reverse complement strand
GGTGCGGGCGCGGCGGGCGAGGGCGGCGTGAGCGCGGCGGGCGGGGCTGGCGCGGGCGTGGCGGGCGGCGGTGCGGACGCGGCGGCGGCCGAGGGGCTCGGCGCCTCCAGCGAGGCGCGCTTCCGGCTCCATCGCGCGGTCGGCGGGCTGATCGCGGCGCTGGCGGCGCGCGGGCCGCTCGTGCTGCTGCTCGACGACCTCCACTGGGCCGACGCGGCGAGCCTCGAGCTGGCGCTCCACCTGCTGCGCCAGCCGCCCAGCGCCGGCGTGCTGTTCGTCGTCGCCAGCCGCCCCGGCGCCGCCGCGACCGCGCTCGCGGAGGCCGGGCGCGACCTGCCCGAGCGCCGGTCGCTGCAGCTCGGCCCGCTGCCCGAGGCGGCCGCTCGCACGCTGCTGGCGCAGGCCGACGACGCCGACGAGCTGCTCGCCCGTGCCCACGGCAATCCGTTCTTCCTGCTGGAGCTGGCGCGCGGCCACCGCAGCGGCGACGCCGTCCCCGGCTCGGTCCTGGCCGCGGTCGAGGCGACGGTGCAGGCGCTGCCGGCGGCGGCGCGCGCGCTGCTGGAGGGCGGCGCGCTGGCCGGCGATCCGTTCGCGCTCGACCTCGCCGCGGTCGCCGCCGATCTGCCGGCCGGCACCGCCGCCGCCGCGGTCGACGCGCTGCTCGACGCGCGCCTGCTGGAGCTCGACGGCGGCGACCTGCGCTGCCGCTTCCGCCACCCGCTCGTGCGCGAGGCGGTGCACGCGCGGATCTCGGTCCAGCGGCGCCAGGCCGGCCACGCCGCGCTGGCGCGGGAGCTGACCGCGCGCGGCGCCGATCCGCGCGTCGTCGCCCCGCATCTCGTCGTCAGCGCGGCGCCCGGCGACGAGACGGCGATCGGACTGCTGGAGGCAGCCGCCGGCAGCGCCCACGCGACCGCGCCCGACGCCGCCGCGCGCTGGCTGGAGGCGGCCGAGCGGCTGCTGCCCGCCGACGCCGGCGACCGCCGCCTCGGCCTGCGGCTGCGGCGCTCGCTGGCGCTGGCCGCGACCGGCCGGCTCGACGCCGCCCACGAGGTCCTGCTCGCGGTCCACGACGAGCTGCCGGCCGGCTCGCCGCTGGCCGTGCCGATGGCCGTCCAGCTCGCGCAGCTCGAACGCGAGCTGGGCCGCCCGCTCGACGCCCGCGCGCGGCTGGAGCGCGCGCTCGCGCAGGCGCCGGCCGGCGCCGCGCAGGAGCCCCAGCCCGCGCGGACGCCGCTCGACCCCGCGCAGGAGCCGGACCCGCATTCCGCGCAGCCGCAGCTTGACCCCGCGCAGGAGGCGGAGCTGCGGCTCGCGCTCGCGCTCACGCTCGTGCAGCTCGCGGCGCACGAGGCCGGCGACGCGGTGCATGCTGCGCTGGCGGCCGCGGAGGCGGCCGGGACGCGCTACGCGATCGCCTCGGCGCGGGCGCTGGCGAGCATGGCGGCGAGCTGGGCCGGCGCGCACGTGACGGCGGCGGCGCTCGTCGACGAGGCGCTGGCGGAGCTGGCGCTGGTCGCCGACGAGGAGCTGATGCGCGGGCTGGAGACGACGTACACGCTCGGGCTCGTCGCGATCGCGCACGAGCGCTTCGCGGCCGCCGACGCGCTGCTGGAGCGCGGCGCGACGCTCGCGCGCCGCTCCGGCCAGGATCACGCGCTCGCCGCGCTGCTGACCTTCCGCGGGATGAGCGGCTGGAACCTCGGCGAGCTGGAGCGGTCGCTGGAGCTGGTCGGCGAGGGCGTCCAGCTCGCGCGGCTGCTCGGCGCCGACCGCCTGCTCGGCCACGCGCTCGCGCTCTCCTGCCACCTGCACGCGGAGGCCGGCGAGCGCGAGGCGGCCGCGCGCGACGGCGAGGAGGCGCTGCGCGTGCTGGCGGCGCAGCAGGCCGACATGGTCGCGCTGACGAGCTGCTTCAACGTCGCGCTGTTCCGCTCCGCCGACGCCGACCCGGCGCGCGCGCTGCGCGAGGCGACGGCGATCGCCGGGCCGCGACTGGAGCCGATCGACCCGGCCTGGTCGTGCCAGGTCGCGGAGGAGCTGGTGCGCTGCTCGCTGCGGATCGAGGACCTGCCGCAGGCGCGCCGCTGGGCCGCGCTCGCGCGCGAGCGCGCCGAGCACCTCGGCCTGCCGCTGGCGCGCGCGAACGCCGCGGTCGCGGAGACGCTCGTGCTGCTCGCCGAGGGCGCACGCTCCGCCGGCCGCGACGCCGCCCACCGTGATGCCGTCGCCCACGCCGCGGTCGCCACCGCGCGCGGCGCCGTCGCGCTGGTCGAGCCGCTCGGCCTGCCGCCGCACCAGGCGCAAGCGCGCGCCACGCTTGGCGAGGCGCTCGCCGCGGCCGGCGCGACGGAGGCCGCCGCGGCCGAGCTGCAGGCGGCCGCCGACGGCTTCGCTGCCTGCGGGATGCGCCGCGCCCACGCAGCGACCGCGCGCGCGATCCGCCGGCTCGGCGGCCGCGTCAGCGCCCGCGTCGAGCGCCCCGCCGCCGACCGCCGCGACGCGCTCGCGCAGCTGACCGGGCGCGAGCGCGAGATCGCCCGCCTCGTCGCCGCCGGCTCGGCCAACAAGCAGATCGGCGCCGCGCTGCACCTGTCCGAGAAGACGGTCGCCAACCACCTCACGCGCATCTACGCGAAGCTCGACCTGCGTCACCGCACCGAGCTGGCGACGCTCGCCGCGGGCGAGCACCCGTAGCCCCCGCGGCCTTCTACGGATCGACTCCGAGAGGAACCCCCGATGTGGCGTGTCGGCGCGGTTGGGAGCCTGTGCACGTCGGGTCCGAGCCCGGCTCACCACCCACCACGCGACTATCCAAGGACGAACCGTAGATGCGCAATCTCGTGCTCAAGCTCACCCAGGCGAAGCCGATCGCGATGGGCATCGCGGCGGGCATGATCGTGCTCGGCGTGATGGCCCTGATCGCCGGCAACTACGACAAGCAGGTCGTGCGCGACCAGCTCGAGCCGCAGGCGATCTTCTTCCCGAAGGCCGGCGACGACGCGCTGCCGAAGGACCTCGAGCAGTACGCCGGCCAGCAGGTCGACAACGGCACCAAGGCGAAGGCCTACGCGGAGAAGTACCTCGGCCGCCACCTCGAGGAGATCGGCGGCGGCAAGTCCTACGCGCAGATCAGCACCGAGCAGATGGCCAACCCCGACGACGAGAGACTGGTCGCGCAGAAGGCGACGATGTTCCAGGGCGAGACGCTGCGCGGCCTGCTGCTGAGCGTCTGGGGCTGGAGCGTCGTCGGCAGCGTCGCCGTCGCCGCCGGGATCCTGCTGATCGTGCTCGGCGCGATCCTCTTCGTGCTGCCGCTGGCCGGCTTGCTGATGGAGCGCAAGGACGGCAGCCCGCAGCCCGCCTGACTCACCCCAGCTCGCTCGCGATCGCGGCGATCGTCCGGCGGACGACGTCGCGATCGAGCGGGCTCTGCTGGAACGACTGGTGCATCGGCCAGGCTTCGACGAGCGCGTCGATCGCGACGCAGGCGGCCGGCGAGAAGTGGCGCGCGAGGCTGGCGCGGCTGCGCCGCAGCCAGTCGCGGCTCGTCGTCGCGACCGCCGCGTTGTGGTTCGCGTAGGCGTACAGCTCCCACATCAGCACCAGCTCGCGCTGGGTCACGTAGTCGCCGCCGCAGATCAGCTCGGTGACGGCGTCGCACGCCGCGGCCTGGTCGCGGGCCGCCTTCAGCGCCGCCTCGTAGCGCTCCGACATCGCCTCCGCCAGCTGCGCGAAGGCCTGCGCGAAGATCGCGTCGATCCCGTCGAAGTAGTAGGTCAGCGAGCCCAGGGGCACGCCGGCCTGCGCCGCGATCCGCCGGTGGGTCGTGGCGTGGACGCCGCGCTCGGCGATCACGTCGAGCGTCGCGGCGAGGATCCGGGCTTTGCGCTCGGGGTCGTTCGGAACGCGTCGCGAGCCGGCCATCGTCGCGCGGGATCGTATCCGCATTCCGGAGTGTGTACTTTTGTACAGCGATGTCGACGACCGCTGCCGCCCGCTCCACGACCCCCGCCGGCCCGCCGCCGGCGCCGTCGCTGAGACGCCGGCGCGACGCACTCTTCCTGCTGTTCTTCCTGATGGGCCTGGCGATGGCCTCGTGGGTCGCGCGCACGCCCGACATGCGCGACCTGCTCGGCGCCTCGACCGGCGAGATGGGGCTGGTGCTGCTCGGCCTCGCCGGCGGCTCGATGGCGGGGATCCTGCTCGCGGGCGTCGCCGTCGCGCGACGCGGCCCGCGGGCGATCTCGACGGCCGGGATGGCGCTGCTGGTCGGCGGCGTCGTGGTCGTCGCGGTCGGGGCGGCGGTCGCCAGCCGCGTGCTCGTGACCGCCGGGCTGGCGCTGTTCGGCTTCGGCATGGGCGGCGCCGACGTCGCGCTCAACGTCGCCGGCGCGGAGGTCGAGCGCGAGCTGCGGCGGCCGACCTTCCCGGCGCTGCACGGCTGCTTCAGCCTCGGCACGCTCGTCGGCGCGGCGATCGGGATCGGCCTGACCGCGATCGCGCTGGCGATCGAGCTGCACCTGCTGGCGATCGCCGTCGTCGTGGCGGCCGGCGCGGCGTACGCGGTCCGCTCGATCGCCGGGCCCGCGCGCGGCGGCTCCGGCGACGCCGCGCCGGCCACGGACGCGGGAGACGGCTCCGGCGCGCCGGCGACGGACGCCGGCGACGGCGCGGCCCCCGCGACGGCCGCTGGTGCCGGCGCCGACGCCGCACGTCGCGACGACGCCGTCTGGCGCGACCCGCGGCTGCTGGCGATCGGCGCGATCGTGCTGTCGCTGGCGCTCGCCGAGGGCGCCGCGAACGACTGGCTGCCGCTGCTGATGGTCGACGGCCACGGCCTCGACCCGGCGCTCGGCTCGGCCGCTTACACCGTCTTCGCGGCGACGATGACGATCGGCCGCTTCGGCGGCGGACGGTTCGTCGCGCGCTACGGCGAGGCGGCCGTGCTGCGCGCGACCGCCCTGATCAGCGCGCTCGGGATCGTGCTCGTCTCGCTCGTCGACAGTCAGCCTGTCTCGGTCGCCGCGGTCGTGCTGTGGGGGATCGGCGCCTCGCTCGGCTTCCCGGTCGCGCTGTCGGCGGCCGGCCAGTCGGGGCCGAACACGGGCGCGCGCGTCTCCACCGCCGCGACAATCGGCTACGTCGCCTTCCTCGTCGGCCCGCCCGCGCTCGGCGCGCTCGGGCAGCACGTCGGCCTGCGCGACGCGATGCTCGCCGTCGTCGCGCTCGTCGTCGCCGCCTCCTTCCTCACCCCCGCCGCACGCCCGCGGCCGGCCGCCTGAGCCCGCCGCCCGGCCGCCACCACGCCCGCTCGCCGAGCAGGTGCATCACGCCGGGCAGCAGCACCATCCGGATCAGGATCCCGTCGATCAGGATCGCGGAGGCGAGGCCGACGCCGATCAGCTTGAGGATCAGCTCGCTGCTGAAGGCGAATGCGCCGAAGACCGAGACCATGATCAGCGCCGCCGCCGTGATCACCTTCGAGGTGCGCGCGAGGCCGCTGACGACCGCCGCGCGCGCGTCGCCGAGCCGCTCGCGCTCCTCCTGCATGCGCGAGACGATGAAGACCTCGTAGTCCATCGCCAGCCCGAAGGTGACGGCGAACATCATCACCGGGATGAACGGCGGCACCGGCAGGTCGGAGTCGATCCCGATCAGCTGCCCGGCCCAGCCGCCCTCGGAGACGTAGGCGACGACGCCGTAGGCGGCGAGGATCGACAGGATCGTGAAGAGGCCGGCCTTCAGCGCGATCACCGGCGCGCGGAAGGCGCGCCACAGCAGCAGGAACGACAGCACGACGACGGCGCCGATGAAGAGCGGCAGTCGCGAAGCCGTCACCGCCGCCTGGTCGACGGTCGCGGCCGTGTCGCCGCCGAGCGTCACGTCGACCCCGGCGGCGGCGAGCGGGCCGTCGCGCAGCCGCTCGACGAGCGCCTTCGTCTGCGGCGCCGACGGTCCGTCGCGCGGGGTGATCGCGATCGTCGCCGTGTCGCGCGCGTCGTTGAGCTGCAGCGGCGCGACGGCGACGACGCCGGGGTCGCGGCCGATCTCGCCGCGCAGCCGCTCGGCGGCGCTGCGGGCGGCGGCGGAGGGCGTGTCGGCGACCGCGATCAGCGAGGCGTTGGAGCCGGCGCCGAAGCCGGCGGCGATCAGGTCGTACGCCTGCCGTGTGGTCGCGTCCGCGCGGTTGTTGCCGGCGTCGGGGAAGCCGAAGCGGATGTCGCTCAGCGGCGCGGCCAGCAGCGCCAGCGCGACCAGCGAGACGACGACGGCGACGACCGGCCGGCGGACGACCGCCCGTGCCCAGCGCGCCGACGGCGTCCGCTCGGGGTCGGCGGGCGCCCGGTTGAGCCCCGGGATCGGCAGCGCGTCGATCGCTCTGCCGAACACGCCCAGCAGCGCCGGCAGCAGCGTCAGCGTCACCGCCAGCACGACGAGGACCGTCAGGCTGGCGGCGAGCGCGACGCCGTAGAGGTACGGCAGCCGCATGATGAACAGCCCCATCAGCGCGATCACGACGCTGCCGCCCGCGACCAGCACCGAGTGGCCGGCCGTCGTCATCGCGACGACGTTCGCCTCCCGCCGTGCCGAGCCGCCCGCGACCGCGGCGCGGTAGCGGGTCAGGATCAGCAGCGCGTAGTCGATCCCGACGCCGAGGCCGATCATGATCGACACCTCCGACGCCCAGTCGGGCGTGTCGATCACGGCCGCGAGGATCCCGCCGAGCAGGAACGCGATCGCGACGCCGAATGCCGCCAGGACGATCGGCAGGCCGGCCGCGACGACCGCGCCGAAGGTGATCAGCAGCACGACCGCGGCGACGCCGACGCCGAACATCTCGCCGCCGCCCGCCTGTCTGTCGAGCCGGTTGACCTGCCCGTTGACGGCGACCTTCAGCCCGTCGCCGCCGGCCGCGGCGACCAGCGCCCCGATCCGCTCGCCGCTGGCGTCGGGCACCTCGCCGGAGGTGCGGTCCAGCGGCAGGCGCACGATCGCGGTGCGGCCGTCGTCCGACACCTCGGCATCGGCGGTGGTGGTCCCGCCGGCGATCCCGGGGACGGTCTCGATCTCGTCCAGCAGCCGCTCGACGCGCTCGCGCGCGGCCGGCGCCGTGGCACGCCCGTCGGCGACGTTCCAGACGAGGTCGAGCGACTCGCCGGAGCGGCCGGAGAAGCTCTGCACGAGCCGTTCGGAGGCGGCCTTCGAGTCGGAGCCGGGGGTGCTGTAGTCGACGGTGTGGGTGCCGGCGAGCGTCAGCCCGCCGCCGATCGCGACGGCGAGCACGACCACCCAGGTGGCGATCACCGTCCTGCGATGGCGCCACATCGCGTCGGCGAGGCGGGCGAGCACCCCGTCGGTGCGATCTGCGTTGGTCATGCCGCCGACGGTAGGTCCCGCCGCCGCCCGCGACGACCGCCGCGAGAACGGTCCGCGAGGTCATCCCCGGGGAGGACCCGCATCCTCCCGCGGGCGCTGTCGGCACGGCGCGCGCGCCCGTAGGCTCTGGCCGATGGCGACGCCGCCCGACGCCCGCGCCCGCACCGCCCGCGACCGCGACTGCACCGCCCGCGACCGTGCTCACCGCGACGGTGACGGCGACGGCGACCGCTCCGCCCGCGACGACCCCGCCCGCGACGACCCCGCCCGCGACGACCCCGCCCGCGACGCCCCCGCCCGCGACCGTCTCGCCGACCTCGCGGTCGTGCTCGGGGTGCTGGCGATCTCGCTGCTGGAGCTGCAGCTGGGCGGCGGCTTCGGCGACTTCGCCCAGGAGACCCGCGACCCCGGCGCGCTCGCCTGCGCGCTCGTGCTGCTGAGCGCGCTCGCGCTGCTGTGGCGCCGCAGCCACCCGCAGGCGGTCGTGCTCGCGACGCTGGCGCTGAGCCTGCTGCTGGCGGCGCTCTCCTACGGCCTCCACGCCCCGCCGGCGCCGGCGGTCGCGCTCTACGCCGTCGCGGTCGCGCCGCGGCCGGGGCGCGCGTGGCCGCTGCTGCTCGTCGCGGCCGTCGCGTGGGCGGCGCTGGTGCTGATCGAGCTGGCACTGACGCCGTACGGGGTCGCCGACTACGCGCTGCCGGGGCTCGTCTGGGCCGGCGCGTGGCTGGTCGGCGACCGGCGCCGCTTCCTGCGCGCGCAGCTCGCCGAGCGGCTCGACCGCGCCCGCCGCGAGCAGCAGCTGGCGGTCGCCGAGGAGCGCGCGCGGATCGCCCGCGAGCTGCACGACTCGGCCGGCCACGCGCTCAACACGATCCTCGTGCAGGCCGGCGCGGCGCGCGTGCTGCGCGAGCGCGACGCGGAGCGCTCGGCGGAGGCGGTCGCGACGGTCGAGCAGCTCGCGCGCGAGACGATCGAGGAGATCGACCGGATCGTCGGCCTGCTGCGCGACGAGCAGGAGCCCGACCGCGCGCCGCTGCCCGGGATCGACCAGCTGCCGGCGCTGGTCGAGCGCCAGCGCGCGGGCGGCCTCGACGTCGAGCTGACCGTCACCGGCGCGTCCCCCGCGCCCGCCGCGCCCGCCGCGCCCGCCGCGCCCGCCGCGCCCGCCGCGCCCGCC
>NZ_JAUTDN010000080.1 GCF_030646155.1 Conexibacter sp. CPCC 205762 | reverse complement strand
AGCGGGCGCGGGCGCGGCGGGCGCGGGCGCGGCGGGCGCGGGCGCGAGGCGCGCGAGCGTCCGCTCGGCCGCGGCGACGATCGCGGCCGCCTGGTCGGGGTCGTCGACGCGGGTCCAGCTCGCGGGTACGTCGTAGGCGCCGATCACGCGTGCGGTCAGCTCCGGATCGCCCAGCTCCTCCGCCGCCGCGACTGCCGCGACGCGCTGGCGGCGCGCCTCCAGCAGCCCGCCGCCGCCCGTCACCGCGAGGTCGCGCAGCAGCCCGACGGTCGACTCCAGCCGCGCCCGCGACCCCGCCGCGACCGCCCGGTCGTACGCCGCCGCCGTCTCCGCCCAGATCCGCTCGACGGGGCCGCCGCCGATCGCCACGCTGCCGGCCGCCCCGCCCGCCTCGCCGCTGCCAGCCGCGCCACCGCCCGTCCCCGCGTGGGAGGCGTCGCCGCCGGCCCGGCCAGCCGCGTCGCCGCCCATCTTCCCGCGGGAGGCGTCGCCGGCGGCCCGGCCATCCGCGTCGTCGCCCGTCTTCCCGCGGGAGGCGTCGCCGGCGGCCGGGCGCGGGGCGTCGAGGTGGTCGGCCTGGACGAGCACGTCGCGCTCCAGCTCGCGCAGCGCCGGACCCGGCTCGATCGCGAGCTGGTCGACCAGCCGTTCGCGCGCCTGACGCAGCACGGCGAGCGCGTCGGCCTGGCGGCCGCTGCGGTAGAGCGCGAGCGCGAGCAGGCGCCAGGCCTCCTCGCGCCAGGGATGCTCGGCGGCGTGGGCGTCGAGGTCGGGGACCGCCTCCGCCGCTCGCCCGCGCGCCAGCAGCGCCGCCGCCCGCCGCTCGACCGCGTGCAGGCGCAGCTCCGCCAGCCGCCCGCGCTCGGTCGCCGCCCACGGCTCGTCCAGCCCGGCGTACGCCGGCCCGCGCCACAACGCGAGTGCCGTGTCGAGCCGCCTCCACGCGTCAGCCGCGCCGCGATCTGCGCCAGCCGCGCCAGTGTTTGTGCCAGCCACGCCGCGATCTGCATCAGCCGCGCCAGGATTTGCGTCAGCCGCGCCGCGATCTGCGCCAGCCGCGCCAGCATTCGCTCCTGCCGCGCCGGCAAGCGCGGTGTCGGCGGCGTGGACGGCCGCCTCGAAGCGGCGGGCGTCGACCGCGTCCGCGGGGACGCGGAGGGCGTAGCCGGGGCCTTCGGTCACCAGCAGGCGCGGCGGGGTGCGGGGTGGGCGGGCCGGTTCGAGCGCGCGGCGGAGGTCGCCGACGAAGGTCCGCACGGCACCGACCGCACCGGCCGGCGGGGTGGTCCAGAGGTCGTCGACGAGGCGGTCGAGCGGGACGACGCGGCCGTCGGCGGCGAGCAGCCGCGCCAGCACGGCGCGATGACGCGGGCCCTTCAGCGCCAGCTCGGCGCCGTCGCCGTCCCAGGCGGCGACCGGACCGAGCACTCCGAACGAGACCTCCATCGGGTCAGAAGGTAGTGGCTGCTGACCGGATGCTGATCGCCCTCCGCGAGGCTGCCGGGCACCCACCCAGAGCGAAAGGCCTCCTGATGATCCCCGGCTTCTCCTACGAGCGTGTCACGACCGCCGACGGCGTCGCGCTGAACGCCGCCGTCGGCGGCAGCGGCACGCCGCTCGTGCTGCTGCACGGCTTCCCGCAGACCCACCTGATGTGGCGCCACGTCGCCGCCGACCTCGCGGCCGACCACACGGTCATCTGCCCCGACCTGCGCGGCTACGGCGCCAGTGACAAGCCGGCCGAGCGCGCCGACGGGAGCGCGTACTCCAAGCGCACGATGGCCGCCGACGCGGTCGCGCTCGCCACGGCGCTCGGGCACGAGCGGTTCGCGCTCGCCGGCCACGATCGCGGCGCGCTGGTCGCCTTCCGCGCCGGGCTCGACCATCCCGGCACGATCACCCATCTCGCCTGCCTCGACGTGCTGCCGACGCTCGACATGTGGGACGTGCTCAGCGGCATGAGCGCCGCACCGGCCTTCCACCTCTACCTGATGGCGCTGCCGCCCGGCCTGCCGGAGACGCTGATCGCCAACAGCGCCGACGCCTTCTTCGGCTGGTTCCTCGACGCCTGGGGCGCCGACGCGCAGGCGATCCCGGCCGACGTCCGCGCCGCCTACCTCGACGCCTGCCGCCAAGCCGTCCCCTCGATCGTCGCCGACTACCGCGCCTCCGCCGGGATCGACGTCGAGCACGACACCGCCGACCGCGCCGCCGGCACCCGCCTGCAGATGCCGACGACGGTCGTGCAGCAGGACTGGGGCGCGCTGCTCGGCTATGACGCGCAGGCGCTGTGGAGCGCCTGGAGCGACGACCTCCACCACGTCACCGCCGACCTCGGCCACTTCATGGCCGAGTCCGCCCCGCAGCGGATCGTCGCCGAGCTGCGCGCGCTGCTGGCCCGCTGACGCCGGTTCAGGGTCGATCTCGGGGTGGCGCGCCGCCGAAGGAGCGACCACAATCCGGTTGCATGAGCGGACGACTGCTGCTTCTCATCATCCTGCTGGCGGTGCTGGCCGCCTTCCTGATCGGGATCGCGATCGCGGCGCTGGGCCCGCGCGGCGTCGGCGACTCGAACTCGGCCGCGCCGCCGCCGGCCGCCTACGCGGCGGCGACGACGGCGCGGAGCTGAGCCCGGCTTCTCCCCCTAGCCGTTCACCTGCAGCCCGTCGACGAAGACGGCGCTGCCGTTGGCCTGCGGCGAGCTGGTCCCGGTCGGCACGAGTCTGATCACGTGTCTGCCGGAGGCCGGCCAGCTGTAGTGCCAGATCGGCGTCTGCCACTGGTCCGGTCCGCGGTAGCCGAACGTGTCGATCCGCTGCACGCGGACGCCGTCGACGTACACCTCGGCTTTGCCGCACGCGGCGCAGCGGCGGCCGATCAGCTCGACGTCCTGCGCCGTGACCGTGAACTCGACCGCCTGCGTGCCGCTGCCGGCGACGCTGTCGTAAACGACGGCAGGCGCCGCTCCCGCGGCCGTGTAGGCGATGTTCGGATCCCACGCCGTCATGTCGGAGTACCAGGCGCCGTTGCGATTGATCTCGAACCGCAGCACGTCACCGGCGACGACGTCGACCGCTCTCGCGTCGAACGCCGAGCCGGTGCCGTCGGTCGCCGCGATCGTGCGCGGGCCGAGGATCGTCGCGCCGTTCTTCGTCACCCGCACGACGACGCCGTCCCCGGAGGGGTTGACGTCGTCCTTGAACGGTCTGCTGGTGACGTCGACGGTGCCCGTCATCGGCGCGACCCAGGCGCGCGCGGCGTCGGTCGAGATGCCCGGGTGCATCAGCGATCTCAACAGGTAGCCGCCCATCGTCGGGTCGTCGTCGTGCCAGGCGTCGCCGCTCGGCAGCAGCGCGGCGGTGAACGCCTCGCTGTCGAGCCAGGTGCCGTTGCGTCTGTCCTGGTAGTGCCAGCCGTCAGAGCCCTGCACGTCGGAGAAGCCCTGGCAGGCGAGCGCGCAGGCCGTTCTCGACTGGTAGGTGATCTCCGGATCCCAGCGCGCCATGTCCCAGCCGAACGAGCCGTTGTCGGTGATCTGGAAGCGGATCACGTCACCCGCGGCGACCGTCACGCTGCTGAGGTCCATCGCGCTGCCGGTCGTGTCGTTGCCGGCGATCGTGCGCGGCCCGGCGAGCGTCGTCGAGCCGTTCTTCGTGATCGTCACGACGACGCCCTGCCCGCCGGGATCGGCCTTCGCCGGTCTGCTGGCGATGTCGATCGTGCCGGCGCGCGGCGCGACCCACGCGCGCGCCGCCTCGACGCCGTTGCCGGGGTGGATGAACTGGCGGTAGATGTAGCCGCCGAACGACGGCAGGTCGTCATGCCACGCGGCGCCGTCGGGCAGCGGCGTGTGGAGGCCGAAGCCGCCGATGTCCTGCCAGCTGCCGCCGCGCACGTCCTGGTAATGCCAGTTGCCCTGCCCCTGCACGCCGCTGAAGCCGCGGCAGGCGGTGTGGCAGCTCGCGTCGGCCCGGTAGAGCACGTCCGGGTCCCAGTGGGTCGTGTCGTTGTACCAGGCGCCGTTGCGGTTGATCTCGAAGCGGATCGCGTCGCCCTGCGCGACCGTGATGCCGGCCGCGTCGAGCGCGAAGCCGACCGTGTCGGCGCCCGCGAGCGTTCTCGGGCCGACGACGGTCGTGCCGTTCTTGGTGATCTTCACGACGACGCCGTCGCCGTTGGGGTCGACCTTGAAGACGCGGCTGGTGACGTCGACGACGCCGGGCCGCGGCGCGATCCAGGTGCGCGCGGTGTCGTTGCTCTCGCCCGGGTGGATCGCGCTCGCGTAGACGACGCCGCCGGGGATTCTCGGGTCGTGCCACGCCGGCCCGTCGGGCAGTGCGTTGGGGTAGTTGGAGATGTCGGTCCAGACGCCGGCGCGCAGGTCCTGGTATCTCCAGTTGTGCGTCCCCTGCGTGCCGCGGAAGCCCTGGCAGGCCGAGTGGCAGGTGGCCGGGTCCTCCAGCAGCGCGGCGGAGCTGACGGTCGCGCCCTCGTCGAGCGCCTCCGAGAAGCCCTTCTGCGGCCGCTTCCAGCCGGCGCCGCTGAAGCTCGCGTCGGCGTCGTCGGTCGTGACCGGTCTCGTCGTGCGGACCTGGAAGCCGTCGACGTTGATCGCGTTCGAGCTGGCATGGACGTTCGCTCTGCCGCTGCGCTCGACGACGATCGTGTGTCTGCCGCGCGAGGGCCACGTGCGCGAGAAGACGGGGATCCGCCAGTTGTTGGCGTCGGGCGCCCACAGGTCGACGGTCGTCTCGGTGCGCCCGTCGATCTGCACGAGCGCTCTGCCCCAGTTCGGGCCGAGTCTCGCGAACAGCGTGATGCCGCTGCCGGTGAACGTGTACTTCACGCGCGACTCGTCCGTGTCGGTCGAGGAGAGCGTGCCGCCGTAGGCCTGTGCTCTGCCGGTCGCGTGGGTCCAGGTGCCCTGGTAGGTGAGCGCTCTGGCGTCGTCGTCGACCGCGGTGCGGTCCGTGCCGGACAGCGGCGTGCTGGCGCCGGCTCTGGAGACGTTGCCGTCGGCGTCGATCGCGCGCACCGAGTAGGTCGCGTGCGTGCTCGCGGCCGGGTCGTGGTCGAAGTGGTAGCGGCCCTTCGCGACGGTCGCGATCTTGACGCCGTCGCGCAGCACCTCGTAGCGGCTGACGAAGCCGTCGTCGGTGGCGGCGTCCCAGGTGACGTCGACGCCGTCGTAGTTGACGTTCGTCGCGTAGCGCGCGGTCACGTTGCCGGGCGCCGCCGGGGCGGTCGTGTCACGGCCGCCGCCGGGGTTCTTCGGCATCCCGAGGAAGACCAGCTCGCCGGCCGGCGGTCTGCTGAGCGTCACGCCTCTGCTCATCAGGTCGGCGCCCGTGCGGCTGCTGCTGCCGGAGGCGAACTCGAACGTCACCGTGTACGTCGTCGCGGGGTCGAGCCCCTTCGGGTAGACGGTCACGCTGCCGCTCGGCGTCGCGCCCGGGAAGTCGGTCGGCTCCGGGCATATCGTGACCGGGTAGCAGGTGCGGCTGTGCGGGTCGGGCTCGCCCTTGTAGATCAGGACCGACTTCGCTCTGTCGCCGCTGACGCGCTGGAACCAGGCGCGCGCGTCCAGCGAGGAGGCCGGGTGGAACTGGTGGATCCAGCGTCCGACGACGCCGTTGGCCTGCAGGAAGTGGTAGCGCTCCAGCAGTCTGCGCATGCACTCGATCGCGGTCGGGTCGTCGGGGTCGTTGACGAACTCGGGGTTGATCCCGAGCAGCATGTTCCAGGCCGGGATGCAGTACTCGGTCGGCCAGTTGCCGCCCATGCCGCTGAGCTTGTCGACGTTGAAGAGGCGCGAGCCGCCGTCGTGCGCCTGGTCGACGCCGTTCCAGTCGGTGAAGCTGAGGCTGGAGGCGCGCCGCACCATCTCCCAGCCGATCTCGTAGCCGCCCGAGTCGACGTTCTGGACCGACGAGTCGGGGTAGGCGGCGAGGAACTGCTCCTGCAGCCGCTGGAACGCCTGGCTCTGCCCCAGCTGCGTGGCGCCGTCGACGTTCGCGACCGGGCAGGAGTCGTTGCGCCAGGCGTAGTCGCCCCACAGGTCGGCGTTTCTGGAGATCTCGCCGAGCACCCACGAGGCGGCGCCGGCGATCGAGAGGTCGGCGAGCCGGTCGGCGTAGCCGCACGGCGAGCCGTTGACGAACCACTCCGGATGCTGCTGGTAGATCGGCGCCGGCGGGTCGGCGTTGTAGGCCGAGTAGTAGATCGTGTGTCTCACGTCGGACTTGCCGAGGTAGGGGATCGTCTGCCCCCAGTCGGGCCCGGTCCAGTCGCCGTTGCCGGTGTACCAGCCGATGTCGCGGTGGTAGCCGTCGCCGCCGATCTCGCGGATGTGGTCGGCGTAGCCGAAGACCTTCTGGATCAGGCCGGCGGGGTCGTAGGGACCGCCGACGCCGCCGAAGGGATGGGCGCCGTTGCCGATCTCGCCGACGAGGCGGACGTCGGCGTAGAACTCTCTCCGCGTCAGATCCCACATGTATCTGTACTGCCAGTCGAGCAGGCGGTTGGTCATGTCGTCGAGGTCGCCCGACCACATCGCCGTGAACGCTCTCGGCATCGTCACCGTCGCGCCGGCCGCGACCGACGCGTCGTAGCTCGGCAGCGTCATCGAGACCGCCGTCTGCGCGCCGTCGAGCAGGCCGGCCGTGGTGCGCCAGCGGCCATGGTGGTCGAAGCCGAACATCACGCCGTCGTTCGTTCTGCGGTTCTGCAGCGAGAACCACGGGATGTACGTCGCGCTCGTCTCGTTGAAGCCGCGCGTGGCGCAGGCGCCGGTCGCGTCGGCGTCCGTCGCGCAGCCGTTGAAGAGGTCGTAGCTGTCGAACTCGCGCGCGTATCTGGCGCTCAGCGCCTTCGTCTTGACGGTGTAGGACTTCGCGCCCGGGTCGATCCGCGCGCCGGTCATCCAGCGCAGGTCGACGTCGGCGACGTCGTTGCCGAGCAGACGCTGCTCGAGGAAGCTCGGCGCGGTCAGTCTGTGCGCTCTGGAATCGCTGTTGACGTACTCCGCCCACTCGCGGATGACCGCGGTCGACGGGTAGACGAGGTAGTGCTTGACGACGTTGACGCCCGTGCGCGCCAGCGTCACGTCGACCTGGACCGCGTTCTCGCCGCCGGCCGTCACGACCGCCGCGGAGCCGCTGCCGCAGCTCCAGCCGCCGGAGGAGCCGCGCAGCGTCGTTCCGTCCCAGGCGAAGCGGAACTCGTCGGAGGCGGTCGCGCCCTGGACCGTCTCCAGCGCCGGCGAGGCGACCTTGTTCTTCAGGCTCGTCATCGTGAAGGAGCCCGACGCCAGCTGCACGACCTTCTCGACTCCGGCCGTGCCGATCGTCCAGGTGCAGTCGTTGGCGCCGGGCGTGGCGTAGGCGTCGCCGCTCGTTCTCGGCGAGGCGGCCTGGGCCGCGGGCGCGAGCGCGCCCGGCAGTGCAGCCGCAAGCGCGCAGGGGAGGACCAGCCAGGCACGTCGCATGCTCATCGTGGCTCCTTCTGGTGTTATCGGGGAGGCGGCAGCGCGACACAGCGCGCTGCCATGCCCGCGTCGACCGCGAGCACGTGCCCGTTGACGAAGCGGGCGTCTGCGGACAGCAGGTAGGCGACCGCGGCCGCCACGTCGTCGGGCGTCAGCACGACGCCCATCGGGGAGAGCTCGCGCCACTGGCGCTGCAGCGCCTCGCGGTCCTCGGCCGCCGCCAGCACGCGGCCGGTCGCGGCCGTCAGCACCGCGCCGGGCGCGACCGCGTTGCAGCGGATGCCGCGCGCGCCGAACTCGACGCAGACGCTGCGCGTCAGCGCGTCGATCCCGCCCTTGGCCGCGTCGTAGGCGATCCAGCCGGGAAAGCCGGCGCGCGCGTGGATCGAGGAGACGTTGACGATCGCGCCCGCGGTCCCGCTCTCCAGGAACGCCTTCACGGCTACCTGGCAGCCGAGCAGCGGCGCCCGCAGGTTGACCGCGAGCGTGCGGTCGAGCCGCTCCAGCGTCTCCTGCTCGAACGGGCCCTCGGTCGGGACACCGGCGTTGTTGACCCAGGCGTCGAGACGGCCGAAGCGCTCGCGCGCGACCGCGGCCGCGCGCTCCAGCGTCCACGGCTCCGCGACGTCGCCGGCGACGCCGACGAGGCCCGCGCCGGCCTGCTCGCGCTCCAGCGCCGCGAGCCCGTCGGCGTCGAGGTCGACGGCGACGACCGCCCAGCCGGCGGCCAGCAGCCGCAGCGCGATCGCGCGGCCGATTCCGGCGACGGCGCCGGTGATGACGACGGCCGGCGCGCTCATCGGCGGCCGAACGCCTTGCGCCGCAGCAGGTCGATCGCGACGAGCACGACCATCAGCGCGCCGATCGCGACCGTCTGCCAGTTCGTCGCCAGCCCCGCCGAGACGATCCCGTTGGAGATCACCTGCAGCGTGACGACGCCGACGAGCGTGCCGGCGACCGTCGCCGCGCCGCCGAACAGGCTCGTGCCGCCGATCACGACGGCGGCGACCGTCGTCAGCTCCCAGCCGGTGCCGACGGCCGGGTCGCCGGTTCCGAGCGAGGCGATCTGGAACAGCCCCGCGACGGCAGCCAGCACGCCGACGAGCATGAACGCCTGCACCTTCGTGCGGTCGGTGTCGACGCCGATCACGCGCGCCGCGTCGGCGTTGCCGCCGGTCGCCAGCAGGCGCCGGCCGAAGCGCGTCCGCCGCAGCGTCAGCTCGCCCGCGACCACCAGCAGGAGCAGCGCGAAGACCGCGAGGCTGATGCTCGCGATCCGCTGCTGGCCGAGGTCGGTCAGCGCGCTCGGCAGCGGGTAGATCGAGACGCCGTGCGAGATCGTGTCGGTCAGCCCGCGGCCGATGTAGAGCGTGCCGATCGTGACGATGAACGAGGGCACGCCGAGGCGCGTCGTGACGAGCCCGTTGAAGCTGCCGAAGGCCGCGCCGATCAGCAGCGCGGCGACGATCGCCAGCGGCAGCGGCAGCCCCTCTCTGACGACGAGCGCGGCGGCGACGTAGCTCGACAGCGCCGCCACGGCGCCGACCGAGAGGTCGAACTCGCCGGCGCCGATCAGCAGCGTCTGCCCGACCGCGACGATCCCGACGAACGCGAGCGTGTTGAGGATCAGCGTCAAGTTGCCGTAGCGCAGGAAGGTGCTGTTGAGCAGCGCGAAGACGATCATCGCGACGACCAGCGGCAGCAGCACCGCGAGCGCCGAGCGCGCGGCCTCCAGCCGCGGCGGCGGCCCGGCCGGCGCCGCCGGCGGCGGCGGGGAGGCGGCGGCCGCGGCTGGCGCGGCG
>NZ_JAUTDN010000008.1 GCF_030646155.1 Conexibacter sp. CPCC 205762 | reverse complement strand
CGAAGGCACCGCCCGCGCCCGCGGCGCCCGCACGGGCGCCGCCGCCCGCACCGCCCGCGTGCCCGCCGCCCGCCGGCGCCGCGCGGTCGAAGATCAGCGCGCGCAGCAGATCCGGCTCGGCGGCGCTGCCGGCGTCGGCGTACAGCGCGCGATGGGCGACGGCGACGATCGCGGCGCCGCCGGAGCCCGCGCTCGGCACGACCAGCACGTGCCACAGCGGCCGGTCGCGCTCCAGCTCGCGTGCGAGGAAGGCGTCGACGACGGCGCGCAGCTGCTCCTCCCCGCCGACCGGCGCGTCGCAGACGGAAACGTGGCGCGCGAGCGCGAAGTCGCGCTGCTGGCGCCAGACGAGCCGCCCGTCGCGCTCGCCGATCGGCGCGACGACCTGGCGCAGCCGCGGCGTCCGCTCCAGCCGCCGCGCGATCCGTTGGCGCAGCACCTCCACGTCGAGCGACGCCCCGCCCGGCCCGGCGTCGACGCGCGCGAGGAAGCCGACGTGCATCTGCCCCGCACGCGATTCCAGCTGCAGCAGCGCGGCGCTGACCGTGGACACCCGCTCCATCCGGGCATCTTCAACACCGCCGCGAACGCTCGCCAGCGCCGGAGGGACAAGCGCCGCCGACGCCCTTCCTCCGGCTGGCGAAAGGGCTACGCGACGACCTCGACGCCTCTCCAGAAGGCGACGTGGTCCTTGATCTCCGCGGCCGCCTCCTTCGGCTCCGGATAGAACCAGGCGGCGTCGGCGTTGGTCTCGCCGTCGACCCTCACGTCGAAGTAGGAGGCGGTCCCCTTCCACGGGCAGACGGTGTGCGAGTCGCTCGCCGAGAAGTGCTCTCTGGCGATCGATTCGGCCGGGAAGTAGTGGTTGCCCTCGACCACGACGGTGTCGTCGCTCTCGGCGAGGGTCGTTCCGTTCCAGATGGCTCTCATGCAGTCGAGACTACCCGCGCCCGCGCTCGCCGCTCACGTCCGCGCGGCGTCCGACGGCGCGCCCGCCCGCGCGAGCACGTCGCCCGGGTCGCGGGCGAGGTCGTCGGCGAGTCTGCCGAGCAGCGCCGCCAGCTCGTCGTGCTGCTCCGGCGACCAGCCCTCCAGCAGCTCCGCGAGCCGCTCGCGCCGCGCCGTCACCAGCCGCGCGTAGACGGCGCGCCCGGCGGCGGTCAGCACCAGCGGGCAGTCGTGCACGCCGTCGACGTCGCACTCCTGCACCAGCTGCTCGACCTCCAGCTCGGCCAGCGCGACTCTCAGCCGGTCCTGCGCGACGTTGCAGTTGACCGCCAGCTGCCCGAGCGTGACCGGCTCCTGCTCGGCGATCCGCCCCAGCAGCCAGACCGCCGCCGGCGGCAGGTCGACGCCGGCGCGCGCCGCCAGCCGCGTGTAGATCCGGCGGCGCGTGTCGCGCCGCGCCAGGACCGAGACGGCACGCGCGATCTCGTCGATCGACGCATCCGGCTTCGGCGCCGCGAACGCCTCGCCGACGCCGGAGGTCTCGACCGTTCTGCGCAGCGGCACCTCGCGCAGCAGGAAGGTCAGCAGGAAGGCGACGACGACGACCACGACGGCGACGACGAAGACGGTCGAGAGCGCGTCGGCGTACGCCTGCGCTCTGCTGCTCGCGCCCGGCAGCTCCGACTGCAGCCGGTTGGAGAAGATCGCGCCGAAGATCGCGACGCCGAACGAGCCGCCGATCGAGCGGAAGAAGGTCGCGCCCGAGGTCGCGACGCCGAGGTCGCTGTAGTCGACCGCGTTCTGCACCGCCAGCACGAGCACCTGCATCGTCATCCCCAGCCCGAGGCCGAGCACGAGCATGTAGAGCGAGCGCAGCGCGGCGGTCGTGTCGACGTCCATCGTCGACAGCAGCGCGAAGCCGACCGCCGCGATCGCCGTGCCGGCGACCGGGAACGGCTTGTAGCGGCCGGTCCGCGCGATCACCTGGCCGGAGGCGATCGAGGTGATCAGCACGCCCGCCATCAGCGGCACCAGCTCCAGCCCCGAGCCGGTCGCGCTGGCGCCGTTGACGACCTGCAGGAACAGCGGCAGGAAGCTGACCGCGCCGAAGAGGCCGAAGCCGACGACGAAGCCGATCGCGCTGGAGACGGCGAAGACGCGGTTGGAGAACAGCTTCAGCGGCAGGATCGGCTCGGCCGCGCGCCGCTCCTGCAGCACGAACAGGAGCGTCAGCACGACGCCGCCGACCGCGAGCGCGACCGACTGCGGCGAGCCCCACGGCTGCGTCGAGCCGCCGAGCGACAGGAACAGGATCAGGCAGCTGACGCCGCCGGCCATCAGGACCGTGCCGAGCCAGTCGATCGCGTGCGAGCGGCGCGCGGCGCTGGCCGGCAGCACCGCCGCGATCACGGCCAGCGCGACCGCGCCGATCGGCAGGTTGACGTAGAAGATCCAGCGCCACGTCAGATGCTCGACGAAGAAGCCGCCGATCAGCGGGCCGGCGACGCTGGAGACGCCGAAGACGGCGCCGAAGATCCCCTGGTAGCGACCGCGCTCGCGTGGCGAGACGACGTCGCCGATGATCGCCTGGGCGCCGACGATCAGGCCTCCGCCGCCGAGCCCCTGCAGCGCGCGGAAGAGGATCAGCTCCAGCATCGACTGGCTCAGCCCGCACAGCGTCGAGCCGACCAGGAAGATCACGATCGCCGTCTGGAAGACGCGCTTGCGGCCGTAGAGGTCACCGAGCTTGCCGTACAGCGGCGTCGAGGCGGTCGAGGCGAGCAGGTAGGCGGTCGTCACCCACGAGATGTGCTCGAGCCCGCCGAGGTCCTGCACGATCGTCGGCAGCGCGGTCGCGACGATCGTCTGGTCCAGCGACGCGAGCAGCAGCGCCAGCATCAGCCCGGCGAAGATCGCGCGCACTCTGACCTCGCCGATGCCCGCTCCTGCCGCCGCCGGCTCGGGGCCGGATCTGCTCGCTGTCGCGCTCATGGTGGCTGGGGTGTACCCCGCCGCGCCCGGTTGCAGAGCATTGCGCTCGGGCATCACGATAGGTCTTATGTATCGCTCGCTCGTGCTGCGCCGCCGGATCGTGGCGGCGCTCGTCCTGTCGGCGCTCGCCGGGATCGGCTTCGCGGCCGGGCTCTCCGCCGCCCGCGGGGAGCGCGCCGGCGCCGCGGCCGAGTTCGTGCAGAGCCCGCTGCCGGCGGACGCGGCGGACGGCGACGGCTGGCAGCGCGCGGTCGCCTCGCGCTTCGACGACTACGGCGACGCGCTCGCCTGCGGCGGGGTGCTGGAGCAGGGTCAGCTCGGCGTCGCCTCGCGCACGCTGCCGTGCGGGACGCCGGTCACCTTCGCCTATCGCGGCCGCAGCGTGACGGTGCCGGTGATCGACCGCGGCCCGTACGTCGACGGGCGCGAGTGGGACCTGACCGGCGCGACCGCGGATGCGCTGCGCTTCCCCGGGCTGGCGACGGTCGCCTGGCGGCGCTGAGCTGAGCGCCTACAGCTCGGCCGCCGCGTCGGGCTCCTCCAGCTGCGGCGCCGCGCGCGCCATCAACCGCACGAACCAGAGGCTGGCGAGGACCGTCCCGCCGCAGACGAGCCACATCGCCTGATAGCCCTTGGTGCCGTCCAGGGGGCTCTTCAGCAGCTCGACCGCGATGCCCGTCAGCAGCGGGCCGAACATCGTGCCGACGCCGCGGCTGAGGCTGTAGAAGCCGGTCAGCGCGCCGTGCGCGGCGGCCGGCATGTGCGGCATCAGCAAGGCGTAGGGCAGCGTCATCAGCGCGCCGCCGCCGAAGGCCGCGATCGGCGCGATCAGCACGATCGGCAGCGTCGCGGTCGTGACCGCCGGCACCAGCAGCCCGATGCCGTAGACGACCAGCGTCACGCGCAGGATCCGCAGCTGGCCGTAGCGGTCGGCGAGCAGCCCGCTGCCGACCGCGCCGACGAGCACGAATATCGCGCCCGCGCCGACGATCAGCGCCGCGTCGCCGATCTCGATCCCGAGCCCGACCGTGATGTACAGCAGCACGAACGTCTTCAGCGCCCCCAGCGACGCCTCCCACAGCGCGTTGGCGACGAGGTAGGCCTGCAGCCCCTTGCGACCGGCGACGAGCGAGCGCAGCTCGCGGACCGCCTCGCCGAGCGGCTTCGGATGCTCCGGCTCGTGCCATCTGCGGCGCGGACCGTTCAGCATCGCGCGCAGGAAGATCACCATCACCGCAAGCGTCACGACCGCGGCGGTCACGAACGGGACCCACGGCGCGAGGTCGAACAGCAGGCCGCCGGCGACGAGCGCCAGGCCGGTCGCCGCCCCGCGCCAGATCGCCTGCACGCTCTGCGACTTGCCGGCGTTGGCGTCGGAGACGAGGTCGGGGTAGAGCGCGCGGTATGGCTCGTACGCGACGAAGTAGGCGGCGAAGAACAGCCAGCAGAGGCCGAGCGCGATCACGAGCGAGTGGGCGAAGCCGAGCAGCGCGAGCGAGATCGCCAGCGGCGGCGTCGCGGCGATCAGGAACGGCAGCCGCCCGCCGATCGGCGACTTCAGCTGATCCGACCAGGTGCCCACGACGAGCGGCAGCCCGAGCGCCAGCAGCCCCTCGCTGCCGATCAGCAGCCCGACGACGATCGAGCTGTCGGTGAACTCCTGCGCGATCAGCGGCAGGTAGGTGGTGACGACCGTGATCGACAGCGCGAGCGCGAAGGTCGGCAGCCCCAGCAGCCAGATCGCCCGCCGCTCGTGCTCCTCCGCCGTTGTCCGGGACGCGGCCACCTCTAAGCGGAGGCTACCCTCATTTCACCGCCCCGATGTGAAAGGACGCCATGACACCGACTCAGCGCAGACTCGGCACGCAGGGACTCGTCGTCTCCGAGGAGGGACTCGGCTGCATGGGGATGTCCGAGTTCTACGGCGGCGCCGACGAGGGTGAGGCGATCGCGACGATCCACCGCGCGATCGAGCTGGGCGTCACCTTCTTCGACACCGCCGACATGTACGGCCCGCACACGAACGAGCGGCTCGTCGGCAGAGCGCTCGCCGGCCGCCGCGACGAGGTCGTGCTGGCGACCAAGTTCGGGATAGTCCGCGACCCCGACGACCCGAGCGTGCGCGGCATCGACGGCAGCCCCGACTACGTCCGCAGCGCGATCGACGCCTCGCTCAGACGGCTCGGCGTCGACCACGTCGACCTCTACTACCAGCACCGCGTCGACCCCGACACGCCGATCGAGGAGACGGTCGGCGCGATGGCCGAGCTGGTGCAGGCCGGCAAGGTCAGATACCTCGGCCTGAGCGAGGCGAGACCGGAGACGATCCGCCGCGCGCACGCCGTCCACCCGATCAGCGCGCTGCAGACGGAGTACTCGCTCTGGTCGCGCGATCCCGAGGCGGAGATCCTGCCGACGCTGCGCGAGCTGGGGATCGGCTTCGTCCCCTACTCCCCGCTCGGCCGCGGCTTCCTGACCGGCGCGATCAGATCGGCCGCCGACCTCGAGGAGGGCGACTTCCGCCGCGCCAACCCGCGCTTCGCCGACGGCGCGCTGGAGCAGAACCTGGCGCTCGTCGAGCGGGTGCGCGAGATCGCCGACGAGAAGGGCGCCACCCCCGGTCAGCTGGCGCTCGCGTGGGTGCTGGCGCAGGGCGACGACGTCGCCCCGATCCCCGGCACGAAGCGGCGCAGATACCTGGAGGAGAACGTCGCCGCGACCGCGATCACGCTCAGCGACGACGACCTCGCCCGGCTCGACGCGGCGGCCCCGGTCGGAGCCGCCGCCGGCGAGCGCTATCCCGACATGTCGTCGGTCAACCGCTGAATCAGACGCCGAGCCCGCCGATTAGTAGCGTGTAGACGATCGGCGGGTTGTCGGCGAGGTTGCCGACGACTCTGATCTGCGGGTCGCAGGCCGATGCGCTCCCGATGAACAGCGGGATCGGCTGGGCGCCGAGGAACCGTAGCGTGGCGCCGTTGGGCGTCAGACGCCCTAGGACGGTGCCGCGGTATAGGCAGCCGTTCGGGAGCTTGACCTGGAAGTCTAGGATCCCGAACAGCAGCTCCCCGGTGATTAGGTCCGAGGCTAGGAAGCTGACGTCCCAGCTCGTCGCCAGCGGACCGGGCGGCGGCGTGCCGCCTAGCTGCGGCGGCAGGTTTAGGAAGCTCGCTGCACCGGCCGGGCAGTTGATCTGACCGGCGGCGACCTTGCCCAGGCGCGTTAGCGACGAGACGACCGGTATTAGGCCGACGATCAATTGCTTTCTCAACTGCACTTGACAGGCGAACGTCACCGTCGCGCCGACGAACTGCAACTGACCGACCTGCGTCGTTAGCGGCGTCTGGTTGGCTATTCCCAAGGTCGTCGCGGACGCGCCTCCGGCTGCGAGCAGCAGGAATGCGACGACCGCGCCGAGCACGGCTGACTTGCGCATTTCGATGTCCTTTCTCCCCTTCGGCCCGCGCCGGGGCGCGGGCCGCTCGTCTGCTGGACACCGACCGGTCGGCTATTGCACCGGAAACCCTACCATCGTTTCTATATGTTTAGTAGGACATACTGAATCGCCGGGTTGTCGAACAGCGTGCCGCTGACCGTGACGTCGACGCAGTTGCCCGCGAGCGACGGCAGCGTGCTGTTGAACGTTAGGAGCGCTCCGTTGTTTCTGATCGCTCCTAGCAACGTGCCCTGGTATAGGCAGGCCGTTCCCACAAACGGTGAGAGCTGCACGCCTAGGATCCCGAAGTAGAGGTCGTTGGTGAGCGGGTCAGACGTTAGGTAGCTGATGTCCCAGCTGCCGGGCAGCGGCCCGCTCGGAGGCGGGAAGCCGCCTAGCGTCGTCGGCAGGTTTAGTATCCGCAGCGCGCAGTCGAGCGGATTGTTGACGATCCACGAGGTCACCTGGCCGATTCTCGTTAGGACGCCGGGCATGACCGGGACTAGGTTCTGCACCATCTGCTTGGTGATTGTCACGTTGCAGACCGACGTCATCGCGTTCGCTCTGAACGTGAGCGTGCCGGTCTGGGTGGTTAGCCCGGTCAGTATCTGTATGCCTCTTATCGCCGCCGAGGCGGTCGTGGCGCCGACCAGCAGCAGCGCGAGCGCGACGAGACAGGCTTTGGCCGTCATTCGCATTCGATGTCCTCCATGAGGGACGAGCCCTCGTTGCATGTTGGACACCGACCGGTCAGCGTCAGAGCGCGGACAGTCTAATTTAGAGCGCGAACCGCCGACGCGCCAATTCAGCGCCGTCGTTCAACGACCCGCCGGGCGCGGCGGGTCGTTGAACGGCGACGATCCGGCTCAGGAGAACTCGATCACGCTGCGGATGCCGTCCTGGTCGTGCATCAGGTCGAAGCCCTTGTTGACCTCGTCGAGCGTGATGCGATGCGAGATGAACGGGTCGACGTCGATCTCGCCCGCCATCCAGCGGTCGATCAGCGCCGGCACGTCGTCGCGGCCCTTGAGGCCGCCGAAGGAGGAGCCGGCGATGCGACGGCCCTGGATCAGCCAGCGCGGGATCACCTCGAGGTGCTCGCCCTTGCCGGCGACGCCAGCGACCGTGCAGAGGCCCCAGCCCATCCGCGCCGACTCGACCGCCTGTCTCATCACCTGCACGAGGCCGGTCGCCTCGAACGTGTAGTCGGCGCCGAAGCCGTCGGTCATGTCGAGGATCGTCTGCACGGTGTCGGCGCCGCCGACGATCAGATCGGTCGCGCCCTGGCCTCTGGCCAGCTCCAGCCGCTCGGGCGAGAGGTCGACGCAGACGATCCGCTCCGCGCCGGCCATCCGCGCGCCGGCGACGGCGCCGAGGCCGACCATGCCGGCGCCGAAGACGACCGCGGTCGAGCCGGGCTCGACCTTCGCCGTTCTGAGCGCCGCGCCGAGGCCGGTCGAGAGTCCGCAGGCGAACAGCGCCGCGCCCTCCAGCGGCGCCTCCGGGTCGATCTTCGCGAGCGCGATCTCGGGCATCACCGTGTACTCGGCGAAGGTGCTCGTGCCCATGAAGTGGCGCAGCTCCTGGCCGTCGCGCTGCAGGCGCGTCGTGCCGTCGGGCAGGTAGCCGGCGTTCTGCTGCGCGCGGATCTTCATGCAGAGGTTGGTCTTCGGGCTCTTGCAGTGGACGCACTCGCCGCACTGCGGCGAGAACAGCGTCACGACGTGGTCGCCCGGCTTCACCAGCGTCACGTCGGCGCCGACGCGCTCGACGACGCCGGCACCCTCGTGCCCGAGCACGCACGGCGCGTAGCCCGACGGATCGGCCCCGCTGGCCGTGTACATGTCCGTGTGACAGACGCCGCACGCGACCAGGCGCACGAGCACCTCGTCCGCCCGCGGCTCGGCCAGCTCGACCGTCTGCACGACGAGCGGTCTGCCGAACTCTTCCAGCACTGCAGCGCGAATCTCCATGGATCCAATCCTAGATCCGCGCGGCGCGCCGTGCAGGGCGCGCCTATGACAAGTGAGTAAAAGAAAGGGTGCCCTAAAAATCGTTCGGGTATGATGAGCCGGCGATGAGTGCTGTTGAGTCGATCGACGCGGAGCTGACGGAGCTGCTGCGCGCCCGCGGTCAGCGCGTCACCTCGCAGCGGCTGGTGATCAACCGGATGCTGCGCTCGCGCGACCAGCACGTCACCGCGGAAGAGGTCCTCGGCGCCGTCACGCAGACGCTCCCCGGCACCTCGCTGCCGACCGTCTACGCGACGCTGGAGCTGTTCGAGCAGCTCGGGATCGTCCGCCGCCTCAACTCCGGCGGCGGCGCCGTCCTGTTCGACTCGCGCACGGTCGACCACCACCACGCGATCTGCCGTGACTGCGGCGCCGTGCAGGACATCGACGACCCAGCCGAGCTGAGCGGCGTCCTGCAGGCCGCGCGCGACGCCGGCTTCGCGCCAGACCGCGCCGCCGTCGTCGTCGACGGCCTCTGCGCCGCCTGCGCCGCCGCCAGCTGAGCGCGTCGTTGCAGATGCGCGCGACGAATCGCGTAGCCTTTCTGCGCAGCTTCCGTCGCGATCCGGTGTTCCAACGTCCCGTGACCCGCACCCGCACACTCCTTGCCGCCATCGCGGCGCTGGCGCTCGTCGCCGCCGCGCCGGCCTCCGCCAAGCCGATCAAGAGAGCCGGCTGGCTGAGAGACGTCGACGTGACCGAGTACTACCCGGCGCCGGAGTGGTGGTTCGTCGGCAAGAAGGTGCAGACGCCGGGGCTGGACCGCCTCTCGCGGATCGACTGGCTGTACTCCTCGACCGGGCTCTCGATGGAGGGCGACGGCGTCGGCCTCGACGGTGAGCGGTACCACATCTCCGGGCTCGGCAACGGCGGCTGGGTGACCGAGCGCGGCAAGGCGAGCGTCCCCGGTCACAAGGGCTGGAAGGGCGGCAGCCCGTTCTGGCGCGCCGGCGGCTACTGGCTGTCGAAGACGAAGTACGTCACCTTCCCGCTCGACGGCGGCGGCTGGTCCAACGGGCGCGGCGTCAGATACCGCGACCTGCCGGGCGTCTCCTTCTCCACCGGCCCGTCGCGGCCGCTCAAGTACTACCGCTCGGTCGCCGTCGACCCAGACCTGATCCCGCTCGGCAGCCGCGTCTACATCGCCGCTTACCGCACCAGCGCCGGCGGCGGCTGGTTCACCGCGCAGGACACCGGCGGCGCGATCATCGGCAGACACATCGACGTCTACCGGACCCCGCCCGCGCGCGCCGACATCGGCGGCAACTACCTGCAGGACCAGCGCGTCTACGTGCAGCCGCCGGGCTCGAAGGCGGCCTCCAGCGCGCCGCCGAGATCGCAGGGCACAGACACGCCGGAGCCGAGCGTGCCGGTCCCGCAGGCGCCGGCGGTCACGAGAGACCCGTCCGGCGGCGCCTCCGCTGGCTGACGGCCGCCGCGAGGCCGGGCGCGGGCGCCGCGGCTTCCATCTAGACTCTTCGCCCTATGGCGAAGCAGCAGAAGCAGCGCCCGATGCGCATGGAGCAGCGCGGCTCGTTGGCCGCGATGCAGGCGCTCGAGTCGCGCACCGACGAGCAGCTGGAAGCGGAGACCAGATTCAAGGCCGCCGCGCTGGCGATCCTCGGCGCACGAGCCGCGGAGCGCTACGACGCGAGAGCGACGCGCAGCTACTACTCCAGAGCGATAGCCGCCGCGCGGCCGCAGGAGCGCCAGCAGCTGCGGCGGATGGCGGACGCGTCGATCGCGCTCGCCGAGCGCCGCGCGGGCGACCTCAAGACCGCGGTGCAGAAGCTCGGGCAGAGACCGCCGAGCAACCGGCAGCTGCTGCTGCTCCAGTTCATGGGGCTGCTCGCGCCGCCGCCCGGCTCGTCGCTGATAGCCCGCCTGCGCGGCTTCGCGATCGTGCTCGGCATAGTGATCGTGCTGCTCGCGGTCGGCTTCGGCCTCGCGAAGCTCGTCTCGCTGCCGTTCGGCGGCGTCGGCACGCTCGGCGGGCTGCTGCTCGGCATCGTCCTGATCGTGATCGTCTTCGCGGTCCTCGCGCTGCTCGGCAGACGCCGGCAGTCGCGCGCACGCGCCAGAGCGGGCTGACGCTTTGCGAGTTCCACGGCGGCGCGCGGAAGCGCCATCCGCCGTGGGAGCTCGCGGGTAGCCTTGTTGGCATGTGCGGACGGTTCACGCTCGCGACGACGACGGCCGACGAGCTGCGGCAGCGCTGGCCGCTGGGCGAGTCGGTCGAGATCGAGCAGCGCTTCAACGTCGCCCCGGGCGACCAGGTCGTCACGATCGGCGTGCGCGAGGGCGTGCAGACCGGCCGGCTGCTGAGATGGGGCCTCGTGCCGCCGTGGGCGAGAGATCCCTCGATCGGCTACCGCATGATCAACGCGAGAGCGGAGACGGTCGCCGAGAAGCCGGCCTTCCGCACCTCGTTCGCCAGACGCCGCTGCCTGATCGTCGCCGACGGCTTCTACGAGTGGCAGAGACAGGGCAGAGCGAAGCAGCCGTTCCACATCACGCGCGCCGACGGCCGCCCGTTCGCCTTCGCCGGCCTCTGGACCGGCTGGAAGGACCCGGCGATCGAGGACGAGGACAGAGCCTGGCTGCGCACCTGCACGATCGTCACGACCGAGGCCAACGACAAGATCCACGGCATCCATCCGCGCATGCCGGTGATGCTGGAGCCGGACGAGGAGCAGGTCTGGCTCGACCCGGAGCGGCCGCAGGACGAGCTGCTGCGGCTGCTGCACCCGCTGCCGGTCGAGGAGACGAGCTTCCGGGCGGTGTCGAGAGCGGTCAACAACGCCAGATACGACGGCCCCGACTGCCTCGCCGACGCCGAGCCGCAAGACCTGAAGGCGTTCGCCGAGGCCGTCAACGCCGCGCACGCCGAGCAGGAAGGCCTGTTCTAGCGTGCAATCTCTGGGTCTGACAGACCCAGAGATTGCGCTGCTGGCGGGTTGGCGCTAGGCGCCCGCGGCCCGCCGCGCCTCGACGTGCGCGGCGTTCTCCAGCGCGTCGTCGAGCGGCTCCAGCGGCTGCTCGCGGCCGAGCGCTCTGGCGATCAGCCAGTCGGCCAGCCAGGCGTTCTTCGGCAGCAGCGGGCCGTGCAGGTAGGTGCCGATCACGTTGCCGTGGCGGATCCCCTCGAAGCCGCTCTGACCGTCGTTGCCGTGGCCTTTCAGCACGCGCCCGAGCGGCGTTGCGTCGGGGCCGAGATGCGTCCGCCCGCCGTGGTTCTCGAAGCCGGCGAGCACGCGCGGCCCGTCGCCGAGGTCGACCTCGATCGCGACGTTGCCGATCAGCCGCGGGCCGTCGGAGCGGACGGTCGTGAGGTCGGCGAGGCCGACGCCGGGCAGCGTCTCCTCCCCCATCTCGTACGAGCCGCCGAGCAGCTGGTAGCCGCCGCAGACGGCCAGCATCGCGGCGCCGCGCTCGGCGGCGGCGTGGATCCCGTCGCGCTTGACCTCGGCGAGGTCGCGCGCGCACAGCGCCTGGTCGCGATCCTGGCCGCCGCCGATGTAGAAGAGGTCGGCGGCGTTGGGATCGAGCTCCTCGCCGAGGTCGCTGGCGAGCAGCTCGAAGCCGATCCCGCGCCACTCGCAGCGCCGCTGCAGCAGCAGCAGGTTGCCGCGGTCGGCGTAGATGTTCATCAGCTCCGGATAGAGGGCGCAGACGCGCAGGGTCTCAGCCACGCAGCAGCACCACCTCGGAGCCGACGTGCTCCTCGGTCGCCTCGATCCGCGTGCGGCCGCCGTCGCGCAGGCCGGCGGCGACGCCCTCGGCGGTGAGCTGGTCGGCCGTCAGCGCGTCGAGGTGGATCGAGTCGCCCTCCGCGAAGCGTCTGCCGTCGGGCGAGACGCTCTGGCGGATCCGCTCGATCGCGATCCCCTCCGGCCCCGGCCGCACCGCGACCGGCTGGCTGACGTGGACCCAGCCGTCGAGCTCGACGATGTCGGGCAGCGGCGGCTCGGTGTGCTCGGCGTCGAAGCCCTCCAGCGCGTCCGCGAGCGCGGCCGCCAGCAGACCGCCGGGCGCGAGGTGCGCGGCGACGCTGCGCAGGAAGGCGCCGCGGCCGGCGCTGCCGCCGAGCAGCTGGACCGTCTGCATCGGCGCGAGGATCAGCGGAAAGCGGCGGTCCGGCAGCGCGAACTCGCGCGCGTCGCCGACGATCGTCGTGATGCGCGCGCCGATCCCGGCCGGATCGGCGTCGGCGCGGGCGCGCAGCGCGCAGAGGAACTCCTGCTCGAGGTCGAGCGCGACGACGTCGAAGCCGGCACGCGCAAGGTCGAGCGCGACGCGGCCGGTGCCGGCGCCGAGGTCGAGCACCGGCCCGCCCTCCTCCGCCGCCAGCCTGCGCCACAGCGGCAGGTCGGCGTCGTAGGGACCGCATTCGAGGTCGTGCCAGAGGGTGGCGGTGGCGGGGGATTCGGTCATCTTCACTGGGCCCAGTAGTCCGGGGCGTGGCCGCGCTGCGACAGCAGCTCCTTCAGCGACAGCAGCGCGGTGTAGGTCGGCAGCGCGAACAGCGTGCCGTCGCCCTCCGCGCGCGCCTCGTCCAGCGCCGCCGCCAGCTCCGGCACGACCACCAGCCGCTCCGGCTCGACGCCGGCGTACTTGAGCCGCAGCGCCAGCTCCGCCGCGCGCGTGCCGGCGCAGGTGACGCGCCGCACTCTGCCGGCGAGCAGCTCGAAGTCGGCGTCCCACACCCACGAGATGTCGCGGCCGTCGGCGATGTTGTCGTTCAGCACGGCGAGCAGGTCGACCGCCTGCGACTCCAGCGCCAGCGTCCGCAGCACCTCGTTGGCGCCGGCCGGGTTCTTGATCAGCAGGATCGACAGGTCGCGGCCGTCGAGCGAGACGGTCTCGGCGCGGCCGAAGGCGGCGGCGACCGCCTCCAGGCCTGCGGCGATCGTCCCGAACGGGACGCCGAGACCGTGGCAGAGCGCGGCCGCGCCGACCGCGTTGTAGACGTTGTAGAGGCCCGGCAGCGGCAGCCGCACCTCGCCCGACGCCGTCGGCGTGGTCAGCAGGAAGCGGGCGCCGCGCGTGCCGTCGAGGCGGATCTCGCGCGCCGTCACCTGCGGCTCAGGGCGGCGCTGGCCGCAGTTGGGGCAGTGGTAGCGGCCGAGGTGGCCGAGGTAGACGGCGTCGTACTCGTAGGCGTGGCCGCATCTGCGGCAGTGCTTGGAGTCGGAGGCGTGCTGCATCTGCGGCAGCGCCATCGCGTCGTCCTCGACGCCGAAGTAGACGACGCGCGGCTGCTGGCGGCCGAGGTCGGCGACGAGCGGGTCGTCGGCGTTCAGTATCAGCTGCGTCGTTCTGCCGTTGGCGGCGACGATCTCGGCCCAGCGGTCGGCGATCGTCTCCAGCTCGCCGTAGCGGTCGAGCTGGTCGCGGAAGAGGTTGCCGAGCAGCAGCTTGCGCGGCTTCAGCTCGTCGACGAGCTGCCCAAGCCAGAACTCGTCGATCTCGAACAGGCCGAGCTGGCCGTCGATCCGCCCGCCCCTGGCGGCGCCCATCAGTGTCGCGGCGATCCCGCCGGCCATGTTCGCGCCGGCCTTGTTGTGGACCAGGCGGGTTCCCCTGCGCTCGAGGATCGCCGCGACCATCGCGGCGGTCGTCGTCTTGCCGTTGGTCGCCGAGATCGCGACCGAGCCCTGCGGCAGGCGGGCGGAGAGCGCGCCGATCGCGTGCGGCTCCAGCTTCATCAGCACCTTGCCCGGCAGCGAGGTGCCGCCGCCGCGGCCCGAGCGACGGGCGAGCGCGCCCGCGGTGCGGGCCAGCGCCAGCTTCGCTCCCAGCATCCGCCCCGCCATCACGGGACGAGCATGCGAACCGCGCCCGGCAGCACCCGGACGGTCGCGGGCAGCGCGGCGATCGGATCGCCGTCGGCGTACAGCGTGAAGGGACGGTCGGCGACGATCTTGACCTCGGCCCCGCGGCGCACGTCGACCTCGGGGTTGCGCACGTGGCCGCCTCTGAAGACGCTCGGCAGCTGCGTCGCGAAGCGCAGCTTCGAGACGCCGGAGACGGTGACGACGTCGAAGAGGCCGTCGTCGAGCTGGGCGGCGGGCGCGACGTACATCCCTCCACCGTAGACGGAGCTGTTGGCGACCGCGGTCGTGTAGCCCTTGAAGGAGCGCACCTCGCCGTCGATCGTCAGCTCGAAGGTCGCCGGCTTCCACGCCGCCAGCGCCCGCAGCGCGCCCCAGGCGTAGGAGGCGGCGCCAGGGATGCGGGTCGCGTTGGCGATCCGGTTGGCGTCGGAGTCGAAGCCGCAGGAGGCGATCCCGACGAAGCGGCGGCCGTCGACCTCGCCGAGGTCGATCGCCCGCTCGCGGCCGCTCTCGAAGGCGGAGCAGGCGGCGACCGGCGAGCGCGGGATCCCGGCGGCGCGGGCGAAGTCGTTGCCGCGGCCGCCCGGCAGCACCGCCAGCAGGCCGTCGCTGCCGGCGAGCGCGCCCGCGACGGCGCCGACCATCCCATCGCCGCCGAAGGCCGCCGCGACCTCGCCGGCGGCGCCGGCGGCGCGGGCCAGCTCGCGCGCGTGCTCGATGTCGCGCGTGCGCTGCACGCGGTAGGCGACGCCGTGCACGCGCAGCCATCTCTCGACGCCCGGGAGCAGCCGCTGCACGCGGCCGCCACCGGCCGACGGGTTGACGATCAGGACGACGTCTCGATCCATGAGCAGGGAAATCTAGCCGGCCGCTCCGACGGGCACGGCACTGATGCGGCGCATGCCGCGCTCAGCCGGCCGCGCGGCCGTAGCCGGCCGGCGGCAGGTCCGGCGGCTGCGGCGGGGCGGCGGGCGGCAGCGGCGCCAGCGGCGGCGCCTCGCCGAGCACCAGCTCGGCCAGGTCGGCGGCGATCGCGACCGGGCGCGGGCCGCCGTCGGCGCCGGCCGTCTCCGCCTCCGCGCGGCTGGTCGCGCCGCTCAGCACGATCGCGCCGTCGAGCCCGGCGGCGTGGGCGCCGGCGAGGTCGACGTCGAGGCGGTCGCCGACGACGAGCGCTCTGCCGGCGCCGAGGCGGTCGAGCGCGGTCGCGAATATCTCCGGCTCGGGCTTGCCGACGGTCGTCGCGCGGCGGCCGGAGGCGTACTCCAGCGCGGCGACGAGCGCGCCCGTCCCAGGCCACATGCCGTCCGGCATCGGGAAGGTGCGGTCGCGACCGGCCGCTATGAAGTCGGCGCCGGCCAGCAGCGCCTGCGTCGCGACCTTCAGCTCCTCGAACACGAGCCGGTCGTGGCCGGCGGCGACGACGACCTCCGCGTGCGGCGCCTCCGCCATCCCGTTGACGACGCGCAGGCCGGCGTCGGAGACGTGTCTGACGATCGCCGGCGTGCCGACGACGTAGGCGCTCGCGCGGCGCATGCCGTGGCGCTCGGAGAGATGGTGCTGGAGCGCGCCGCCGACCGTCACGACCTCCTCCAGCGAGGCGCGGAAGCCGAGCGACCACAGCTTGCGGACGTACTCCTCGGCGCTGGAGCGGGTGTCGTTGGTGACGAACGCGACGCGCTTGCCCGCCTCGCGCAGCGTCTGCAGCGCGAGCGGGGCGTCGCGCGTGGGCGTGCCACCGACCCAGAGACAGCCGTCGAGGTCGAGCAGCAGGTGGTCGTAGGCCCGCACGAGCGGGGTGATGGTCGGCACGGTCTGGGGCACGCGACCACGCATTATCCTTGCCCGGCGTGCGATCGCCCTTCCCGACCTCCACGACCGTGCTCGCAGCCGCCTCCGCGGCGGCGCTGGCGGCGCTTCTGGCAGGCTGCGGATCGGGCGGCGCGCAGACGCAGGAGACGACCGCGGCCGTCTGCCGCAGAGTGCCGGCGCCGGAGCCGCGCTCGGTCCCGGCGCGGCGCAGATCGACGGCGATGCTGTCCGGCCAGCTGAGATGGACGGCGACGGTCGTGACCAACTGCGGCACGTTCGAGATCACGCTCGACGCCGCCCGCCAGCCGCGTACGACCGGCTCGTTCGCGCAGCTGGCGCGCTCCGGCTTCTACGACGGCCTCGCCTTCTACCGGATCGCAAGAGGGTTCGTGATCCAGGGCGGCGACCCGACCAACCAGGGTCCCGGCGGCCCCGGCTACACGATCGACGAGGCGCCGCCGAGAGGGATGAGATACACCCACGGCGTCGTCGCGATGGCGAAGACGGCGGCCGAGCCGGCCGGCACCTCCGGCAGCCAGTTCTTCGTCGTGACCGGCGCCGACGCCCAGCTGCCGGCGCAGTACGCGGTGCTCGGCACCGTCACGGCGGGCCTCGGCGTGATCGACGCGATCGACAGCCGGCCGGTCCAGAACGGCGACCCGCAGGGCGCGCCGCCGATCGACCCGGTCGTCATAGAGCACGTCACGATCGCGCACGACTGAGGGCGGCGCCCCTCGCCGCTCAGCGCTTCGCGGTCGCTCTGAGGATTCTGCTGGTGATCTTGCCGGCGTTGTCGGTCGCGAGGATCGCGACGCCGAACGTCAGCGTCTTCAGCTTCGCGTGCGTGATCCAGGCGGCCGTGTTGCGCGGCAGCTTGACGTAGAAGACCGTCGCCCGGTTGGCGGCGAGCGCGGCGTTGGAGAGGCGCGCGATCGCGACCGTGCCCGTGCGCTGTCTCGTCAGTCTCAGCTTGCGCGCGGTCGCGGCCGGCAGCGTCACGGTCGCGGTCACCTTCACGCGGCGGCTGGCGCGCAGGCGCAGCGGCACGCCCTTGCGGCTCAGCAGCGTCGCGAGCGAGCGCCGCTTCGGCAGCACGATCTGCGCGTTCGTCAGCCGCAGCGCGTCGGCGTTCGGGTCGCCGCCCGGGGTCGGCGTCGGGTTCGTCTGCGGCGGATCTCTCGTCACCAGGGGCGGATCGGGCTGCTTGACCGGCGGCGGCTGCTGGCCGCCACCGCCGCCGGGGGGATCCTGGTCGCCCGGGTCCGGCGGGTCCGGCGGATCGGGCGGGTCGACGGCTCTCACCGGCGTGCCGTAGAGCGCGAACTCGGCCATGTCCATGAAGTAGCTGGAGGAGCCGCCCGAGCCGCCCTGCGGGCTGAGCATCGTCAGCCGCACGAATCTGACGCCGGAGGCCGCGTTGGCGCTGACCGGGACGCTGTTGCGTCTGTGGTTGTTGGCGCGGCCGAACGTCTGGCTGGCGGCCGTCTTCCAAGCGCTGCCGTCGACCGAGGTCTCGATCTGGAAGCTGCCGAGCGAGGAGCTGTCGTCGTCGCCGCAGACGGCGCCCGGATCGATCGCGAAGCTCGTCACGTCGATCGTCGCCGGCAGTCTCAGCACCAGTCTGCGCGGCCCTCTGGCGACGACGGGGAAGCCGAAGCCGGCGTGCGCGGAGCCGTCGTAGCTGGGGATGTAGGAGCCCCAGCCGTTGGCGCGCGTGCCGTCGATCGCGTACTCCGGCCCGCAGTTGAGCGCGGTCAGGTCCGGTCCGGTCAGCTGCGCCAAGTCGACCGTCGTGCCGCCCGAGTAGAGCGCCCAGTTGCGCCGCACCTGCAGGTTGACGCCGCTGACGGCGCCGCCGGCGAGGTCGACCGGCGGGCCGGTCGCGTCGTCGTAGCCGTTGCGGGTGGCGACGATCCGCGGGTAGCTGAAGCCGTCGAGCGCGTTGGGGATCTCGTAGTGGCCGTTGGCGTCGGTGTCGTCGCTGCGGTTGGTCTGGCCCGGCAGCGAGACGACCACGCCCGCGACCGGCTGGCCGCTGTCGGCGTCGGTGACGGTGCCGCTGACGGTCGTCACGGCGGCGCCCTCGTCGGCCGGCGGGAGGTGGAAGTCGGCCGTCGGCGCCGGGTCCCAGGCGCCCTCGGTCGTCGCGAAGTAGCCCATCCCGCGATCGGCGAAGACCTGCCAGATCTGGTCGTGGCCGCTGCCGCCGGCGGCGCGGTCGGCGAGCAGGATCGCGTCGCGCATGTCGAGGAACGACGGCTCCGGCGGCGAGATCCGCATCGCGTCGGTGATCAGCTGGCGGGCGTAGGTCGCGCCGAGCGCGGTCCGCAGGTCCCACAGCGTCTGACCCCAGATCTCGCCGTCGGCGTGGACCTCGGGGCCGAAGCTGCCGATCACTCTGCCGTAGTCGGCGTAGGTGTAGCCGCCGTCGCCGCAGGCGTCCGATCTGCTCGCGGTCGCGTCGACCGGGCAGTCCATCGCCTCCTCGCGCAGCGATCTCGTCTGACCGCCGCTGATGTAGCTGGCCAGCAGCACCTCGCCGTCGACGGCCGGATCGTCCTTCTGCGCCCCGCTCGCGGTCAGGAAGTCCATCGCGTACCAGTCGCTCCACGCCTCGCCCATCGCGCCGGACTGCGGCGCGTTGAGCGCCTGGTAGCCGTCGCCGTCGGTCACGAGGCGGCTGGAGAGGCCGTGCGTGTACTCGTGGAAGACGATCGAGGCGTCGTCGCCGCCGTTGGCGTCGGGGGCGATCCCGCCGCCGTAGAAGAGGTACATCTGCATCGTCGGCGACTGGCCGTTGGGCGGCGTGTACATGTTCGCGTTGTTGAGATGGTTGACGTCCGGGTGGTGGTCGATCACCCCCGTTCTGCCGTTGCCGAATCTGACCGCGATGCTCTGGTCGGCGCCGTCGTTGGTCTGGCCGATCACCGGGTCGGCGCCGGAGAAGTTCTCGTCGCTGCTGGCGCCGAAGCCGATCGGCGGCGTCTGCAGCCACTCCTTGTAGCTGTTGAGGAACCAGAAGACCTGCGTCGCGTTCTGCTCGCGGTTGCGTCTCCAGCTCGCCGCCGGCACCTGCTCGGTGAGCGCGCGCCAGGTGCACGGGTAGGTCGCCTCGCAGAGCGGGAAGCTGCCGCCGAACGGCGCCACCGGCGCCATCGGGTAGTCCCACACCGGCAGGCCGTCGCCGTCGAGTCTGTTGGCGGCGACCTCCTCCAGCGCGTCGTCGCGGTCGTCGTCGTCGACGTCGGAGAAGACGTGCGCGTTCTCGCCCTGCAGTCTCGAGCCGTCGATCGAGCTGATCCAGCCGGCACCGAAGCTGCGCTGCTGCGGCGCCCACGGGGCGATCGCGGCGGGCGGCGCGTCCGGATCGCCGGGATCGGGCTCCGCCGGCACGACGTAGCGCGGGTTGGGCGCGTTGTCGTCGCTCGGCGCGTAGTCCCAGACGCTCGTCGCGCTGCCCGTCGCGTCGGCGAAGCGGACGAGGTTGTCGCGCTTGAGCACGGCGCCGTCGGTCGCGTCGACGACGTAGCGGTAGCGGTGCGTGCTGTCGGCGTCGACGCGCACGCTCCAGGCCAGCCGCGCGCCGTCGTCGCCGGCGAAGATCACGAGCCTGGCGCTGCCGCCGGCGTCCGCGCCGGCGCTGGAGCGGGCGCGGGCGATCGCGCCCGGCTTCGCGACCGCCGGCGTCGTGGTCGGCACGGAGGCGTCGGCCAGCGGCGCGCCGCCGACCGTCAGCAGCCGCCCGTCGGCGGCGACGGCGGCGCGCAGGCCGGCGCCGAGCACCGGCAGGCCGCGGTAGGTCTGGGTCCAGCTGAGCACGCGGATTCCGGAGGGCGTCGTCGTCGCGGCCGGCGCCGAGAGCGCGGCCAGCTCGGCGTCGCCGAGGCCGAAGAGGCGCTCGTGGGCGCGCACCCAGTCGAGCGCGATCGTCGCCGGGGCGGCGCCGCTGCGGCCGGTCAGCGCGCCGTCGGTGCGGCCGACCTGGCGCGGGGTGCCGGTCGCCGGGTCGAGCGTCACGACCGCCTGCGGGCCGAGCTGGCGCGTCAGCGCGGTCGCCGCCGCGCCAGGCGCGGCCGGATCGTTCTGCGGCAGCGCCGCGCGCACGTCGTAGGGCGCCTGCCCGGTCTGCTGCTGACCGCTGCCGGCGGCCTGCGCGATCCCCGTCGTCAGCGCCGCCGGAGCGAGCGCGGCCGCCGTCGCGGCCAGCAGCGGCGCGACCGGCAGGGGTCGGCGTGGACGGCGACGGGATCGGTTCACGGGGTGTGTTCCTCGGACGGCACGGGCTGACGGAGGCGCTCTACGCGTGATCGGCACGACGACGATGCGCTTGAGCGATTCCAACACATCTCGTCAGCAAAACGACCGCTGGCGCGCCAACGCTCGTTTGCGTCGTGGCGTCCGGGCGAAGGCTAGACTGGGTCGTTCCCTCCCACAGGGAGCCTGCTCTGTGAACAGCGAGAACACCGCCCAGACCGAGGGGCCTACGGCCTACCCAAGCGCGGCCCCGCTGGAATTCCGGCATGTCGGCAAGCGCTATCCCGGTGCCGACGGCGCAGCGATCGAGGACCTCTCCTTCGAGGTCCCGGCCGGCGAGATCTGCGTGCTCGTCGGGCCGTCCGGCTGCGGCAAGACGACCGCGATGCGGCTCGTCAACCGCATGATCGACCTCAGCTCCGGCGAGATCCTGCTCGACGGCCGCTCCGTCAACGACCGCAAGCCCGCCGAGCTGCGGCGCGAGATCGGCTACGTGATCCAGCAGATCGGCCTCTTCCCGCACCAGACGATCGCGCAGAACATCGCGACGGTGCCGAAGCTGCTCGGCTGGGACAAGCGCCGCATCGCCGCGCGCGTGACCGAGCTGCTGGAGCTGGTCGGGCTGCCGGCCGAGATGGGCGCGCGCTACCCGTCGCAGCTGTCCGGCGGGCAGCGCCAGCGCGTCGGCGTCGCCCGCGCGCTCGCCGCAGACCCGCCGCTGATGCTGATGGACGAGCCGTTCGGCGCGATCGACCCGATCAACCGCGAGCGGCTGCAGGACGAGTTCCTGCGGCTGCAGCGGGAGATCCGCAAGACGATCGTCTTCGTCACCCACGACATCGACGAGGCGATCAAGATGGGCGACCGGATCGCGATCATGCGCGAGGGCGGCAGGCTGGCGCAATACGCCACGCCGGACGAGCTGTTGGCCGCGCCGGCCGACGAGTTCGTCGCCAAGTTCGTCGGCGCCGACCGCGGCCTCAAGCGGCTGACGCTCAGCCATCTCGGCGACATCGAGCTGACCGACGGCGTCGTCGTGAAGGTCGGCGACCCGGCCGAGGAGGCGCGCCGCCGCGCCGCCGACCACGGCGTCGAGGAGGTCGTCGTGCTCGACGGCGGCGAGAAGCCGCTCGGCCGGCTGCCGGTCGCGCGGCTCAACGGCCAGCCGGTCTCCGCCGACGACGCCGACCCGCTCGCCGCGATCGGCGGCCGCTCGACCTCGCTGCGGGACGCGCTCTCGCTCGTCGTCGCCGACCGCAACCGCCCGCTCGTGGTCGTCGAGGACGACGGCAGGCTGGCCGGGCTCGTCTCGCTCGAGCTGATCAGCGACGCGCTGCGCCCGCCGGGGTAGCCGATGGCCTTCGCCCTCCCCCTCGCCCAGTCCGACCCGGTGATCCCGGAGTTCGGCAGAGGCTCCTCGTGCGTGCGCGACCCCGACGCCCTCTTCTGCTGGGGCTGGGTCAAGGACAACTGGTCCGACACGCTCCAGCCGGCGCTGCTGCAGCACATCGCGCTGACGCTGATCGCGATCGGGATCGGCAGCGCCATCGCCTTCTCGCTCGCGCTCACGGCCCACCGCCGCGGCTGGCTGACGACGCCGGTCGTGGTCGTCACCGGCTTCCTCTACACGATCCCGTCGCTGGCGCTGTTCCAGCTGCTGGTCCCCTTCACCGGGCTGACGCGCACGACGGCCGAGATCGCGCTCGTCTCCTACACGCTGCTGATCCTCTTCCGCAACATGCTCGCGGGCCTCGCAGCCGTGCCGGCGGAGGTCAGAGACGCCGCCATCGGGATGGGGATGACCGCGCGGCAGCTGCTGTGGAAGGTCGAGCTGCCGCTCGCGCTGCCGGCGATCTTCGCCGGCCTGCGGATCGCCGTCGTGACCGTCATCAGCCTCGCGACGATCGCCGTCTTCGTCGTCAACGAGGGACTCGGCGCGCCGATCTACAACGGCCTGCAGCAGACCTTCAGCACCGAGCTGATCGCGGCCGGCGGCCTCTGCGTGCTGCTGGCGCTGTTCTCGGACGCGCTGCTGGTGCTGCTGCAGCGGGCGATCAGCCCATGGGCGCGGGTGGCACGACGATGAACGACTTCACCGACGCGTTCAGGTTCATCGGCGACAACGTCTCGCTGCTGTGGCACCTGACGCTCGACCACCTCGCGCTGACCGGCGCGGCGATGGCGATCGCGCTCGTCGTCGCGCTGCCGCTCGGCGTCTGGCTCGGCCATCTGCACCGCGGCTCGTTCGTCGCGATCAACATCTCCAACATCGGCCGCGCGCTGCCGAGCCTGGCGCTGATCGCCTTCGGTGTCGCGCTGCTGGGGATCGGCTTCGTGAACGTGATGGTGGCGCTGGTCGTGCTGGCGATACCGCCGATGCTGACGAACGCCTACGTGGCGGTCGACGGCGTCGACCCCGACGCGGTCGAGGCCGCGCAGGGCATGGGGATGACGCCGACCGAGGTGCTGCTGCGGGTCGAGCTGCCGCTCGCCCTGCCATTGATCTTCGCGGGCGTCCGCACTGCCGTCGTGTACGTCATCGCGACGGCGACGCTCGCTCCACTTGCCGGGGCCTCGAGCCTCGGCAACGTGATCGTCGACCAGGCGACCTACCGGCTCCCGGGCGTGCTCGGGGCCGCGATCTGCGTCGCTGTGCTGGCACTGGTCGCCGAGCTGTCGTTCGCCCTTCTGCAACGCGCGGTCACGCCGCGCGGGCTGCGGGCGGGGAGACGGGACGGAGAGGAGGCCGTCCCGCCTCCAGGGGAAGGGAGACGTGTGCTGGTGAGGTACGCCAACTCATGAAAGGACACACCGACGTGAAGCAGGGAACGTTGCGCACGCTGTTGATGGCGATGGTCGCCCTCGTGCTCGCCTTCGGGCTGGCCGCCTGCGGCGATGACGACTCGTCGTCGAGCAGCTCCAGCGCGGACACGTCCGCGAGCACGACCGGTGGCACCGAGACGAGCGCCGACGGCGCGCTGCCCGGCGAGGGCAAGCCGGCGGTCACGCTCGGGACGAAGAACTTCACCGAGCAGTTCGTGCTCGGTCAGCTGTACAAGCAGGCGCTGGAGGCGAGAGGCTTCAGAGTGAACCTGAAGGAGAACATCGGCTCGACCGAGATCGCCGACAGAGCGCTCAGAAGCGGCCAGATCGACCTCTACCCGGAGTACATCGGCATCTTCGACAACGTCGTCGCCGGTGACACGAGAACGTACCCGGACGTGCAGGCGGCCTACGACGCCGGCAAGGCGTACGCGGAGAGAAACGGCTTCACGCTGCTGCCGCTGACGCCCTTCACCGACGTCGACGCGCTCGCCGTCACGCCCGAGTACTCGGAGAGAAACGGCGTCAGAAGCGTCGCCGACCTGACGAAGGTGCCGGGCTTCCGGCTCGGCGCGGCGCCCGAGTTCCGCAGACGCGCCACGGGTCTGCCGGGGCTCGCGAGAGCGTACGGCGTCAGAGACCTGAAGTTCTCGCCGCTGACGATCGGCCTGCAGTACGACGCGATCGACAACGGCAAGATCGACGTCGCCCAGGTGTTCACGACGGACGGCAAGCTGGAGGGCGGCAGATACGTCGTCCTGACCGACCCGAAGAACATATTCGGCTTCCAGAACGTCACCCCCGTGGTGTCGTCGAGAGTGCTGGAGGCCGAGGGTCCGGCGTTCGCCGAGACGATCGACGCCGTCAGCCAGAAGCTGACGACGGAGGCGATGCAGAGAATGAACGGGGCCGTCGACCTCGACAAGCAGTCGCCCGCGGAGGTCGCCAAGACCTACCTCGAGGCCAACGGCCTGCTGTAGGCCGCTTCAGCCGCTGAACGTGCGAACGCCCGGACGAGCGATCGTCCGGGCGTTCTGCGTTCTGCAGCAGACCGCGCGTCAGTCGACCGCGCCGGAGTAGCTGACGCGGGTGACGTGGCTGCGGTCGTCGTCGAGCTGGACCGTCAGCTGGCTGCCGTAGTCGTCGGAGAGGTCGCCGACCGACCACTGCCATGCGCCGCCGGAGGCGAATCCTGGTCTGCCGAGCAGCGCCAGCGCCTCGGCACGGGTGGTGCCGGGCGCGACGACCCCGCAGCGGTCGATCGCCGCCGCCATCCGGCTGGCGTCGCCGGAAGGCGCTCTCAGCGCCGCCTGCCAGCGCGCCGGCTGGAAGTCGAAGCGGCCGCAGCCGACGTCGGCCGGAGCGGTGGCGGCGAGCGCGCCGGCAGCGGCGACGAGCAGCGCCAGCAGCGCCGTCGCCCCCACGCCGCGCCCGATCAGCACGCGCGCGCGGCCGCTGCCGAGCGGCAGCACGGCCGCCAGCAGCACCAGCGCCAGGAGCGCGAACGCGAGCAGGGCGAGCGACCAGAAGAGGTCGGCCGGCGCCGTCCCGAGCGTGTCCAGCTCCAGCAGCAGCGCGACTCCGCTCACGACGGCGTCGCCGGCGAGCCCGAGGCAGGCGAGCGCAAGGACGACCACGCCGAACCGCTCGACCATGCCGTAGCGGTCCGACCGCCAGCCGCGGTCGGTGACCGCGGCTGCGGCGCAGACGCCGTAGCCGACGAGGATGCTTCCGTAGAGGAACAGCGACGCACCCTCGAACAGCGACACGACGATCGCGAGCAGCGTCAGCAGCAGCCCGCCGATGAGGATCGCGGCGGCGGTCAGGCCGCGCAGCGGCCGCGAGCTGAGGAGCGGCTGCGCGTCAGGTCCAGCGATCGGAAGCGCCATCCGCAGATGATGGCATTTCCGACTGCTGGCCCTTCGGGGCGCCGCTCGCAGCGGGCGAGCGGCGCCTGGGAGCGTGCTAGCGGCGGACCTTCACGGTCACGCGCGCGAGCGTCTTGCCGTGGCGGTCGAGCGCCGCGAACGTGACGCGCCGCGCCGTCGCCGGCAGGCGCAGGGCGGCGCTGCCGCGGTGCGCCGTCGCGCGGGCGAGCGTGCGGCCGCCTCTGCGCGCGACGATCGTCGCCGCCCTGCTCGCGCTCACCTTGCAGCGCACGCCGGCGATCACGCGCTTGCGCTTGACGAGCGTGCAGGAGACCCTCGGCGTCGGGCCGGCGGGGCCGCGCTCGCCCTGCGGGCCGGCCGGGCCGCTGTCGCCCTCGGGTCCGGCGGGGCCGCCGTCGCCCTTCGGCCCGGCGGCGCCGCTGTCGCCCTTCGCGCCGTTCGCGCCGTCTCTGCCGGCGCTGCCCGTGTCGCCTCTCGGGCCCTGCGCGCCGTTGTCGCCTCTGGGGCCCTGCGCGCCCGTGTCGCCTCTCTGGCCGTCAGCGCCTCTGTCGAAGTCGGCGACGGCCGCGGTCGCGGCCGAGTCGGCCGGCGCCGAGACCGCTCTGACGGCGCCGTAGCGACGCGTCGCGGTGACGCGGCAGGCGATCGTCGCGCCGACGTCCTCCGCCGACAGCGTCAGCCGCGTCCCCTCCGCCCCAGCGATCTCGCTGCCGTTGCGCAGCCAGGCGATCGCGGTCGAGAGCGTGCCGCTGCCGCTGAAGTCGCCGGGCGCGCAGGTGAGCGTGCGGCCGGCCTTGGCGCTGCCGCTGACCGCCGGGCCGCCGCCGCTGACCTGCGGGCGGCTGGTGTAGACGCGCAGCTGCGAGGCGGGATCGGCGGCGGCGGAGAAGATGTTCGTCGTCGCGTTCTGGTCGAAGCCGAAGTCGTTGTCGTTGACGATCGCGATGCCGTCGATCCCCTGCAGCGGCGCGATCCCCTCGATCTTGCCCTGCAGGAACTCGACGCCGCCGTCTCTCTGGAAGCCGAGGCTGAGGTAGACCGACTTCGGCGTCGGCGTGACCGGCGTCGCCAGCTGCGACAGCTCGTCGGCCGAGCCGTTGTCGAGGAAGCAGCCGAGCGGCTGCGTGCGGCTGCCGACGGTGACCGGCGCCTGGCGCTCGGCGTACGTGTCGTACGAGCCGGCGGCCATCAGATTGGTCGCCTGGTTGAGGTCGACCTCGAACAGCTTGCGGCCGTTCTTGGCCGTGTTGACGTCGTCGTGCTCGTCGACGATCAGTCTGCGCGAGCCGGTCCAGGCGATGTCGCTGACGCGCAGGAAGGCCTGCGTCGCGACTCTCGTCGTGGAGAGCGAGTCGAGCCGGTAGACCCACTCGCCGGTCACTCTCGGAACGCCGCCGTCGGCGACGTCCAGCTCGACGATGCGCAGGTCGCGCCACCAGTTGCTGCTGGCCGGCGTGTCGCTGCCGGCGTCACCGGCCGGGCCGCAGGCGGTGCCGTAGCCGAGCGCGGCGAGCGACGCTCTGCCGGTGTCGAGCGAGTTCTGCATCATCGCGTACAGCTTCGTGCCGTCAGGCGAGAGCGCCAGGCCCTCGAGGCCGCGATTCATGCGGCGGGCGTTGTATTCGCGCGGCAGGATCTGCTGCAGCAGCGGCTGGCCGATGCCGCCGTAGAAGCTCGACAGCGGGACTGTCGCGGCGGTCGGGTCGGTGTCGAGGTCGCCGGCGCCGTCGGGCACGATCCGCGCCAGCAGCTGGCCGTCACGGGCGACGTGCAGGATCGACGGGCGGTACTCGTCGGAGATCCAGTAGGAGCCGTCGCGCGGGTCGCGCTGGATCCCCTCGGAGTCGAGGCCGTATGGGTCGGTCGGCGTGAACTCCGACAGCGTGGTGTCGCTCGCCATCAGGTACGTACGGTCGTCCACGCCTGTCGTGACGACGTTGCGGATGCCGGAGATCAGCTGCGAGTCGCCTCTGAACTGGTCCTGCTGGCGGATCGGGTCGCCGGCCGGCACGTAGACCTGCTTGCGCGAGAGCACGTCAAGACGGCCGGAGTCGTCGGCCTCCAGCTCGTAGATGATCGGCGAGAAGCCGGGCGACGGGTAGCTTCTGCCGCCGACGGCGCCGTCGACCGCGCCGTTGGGGCCGCGATCGGAGATCGAGATGAAGCGACGGTTGCCGCTCCCCGGCACCACCTGCAGCGCGGACAGGCCGCCCTCGCGGATCCCTCTGCGGCCGGCGGCGTCGCCGACGCTGATGATCGGGCTCGCGTCGGTCAGCGTCGGCGTCGGCAGCACGAGGTCGCGCGCCAGCTCATAGCGCCCGGCCTCCGTCGGATCGCTCAGCGCGGCGCCGGATGCCGGCGCCGCGAGCGCGAGGGCCGCACCGACGGCGGCGGCCAGGGTCGTCGTGATCTTCATGACCGCGACGCTACGTCCAGAGATTTCACCGTTTCGTGATCGGCCGGTGAAGATCCCGTGGCCCTGGTGTGAATGCGCCGAACTGCGTCAGGCCGTGTTCCCCGGCAGCTGGATCAGATCTCTGCAGCCGCTGCCGCCGGCGATGCGTGCGTGCTCCAGATCCCGGCGAGCACTCGCGCCGCAGGTGCTGAACGAGGCGAAGATCGTCGCCTCCGCCAGCGGCCCGTCCCAGCCTCTGCCGACGAGCAGGTAGACGCCGTCACGTGTGACCGGGACGCGGGTGCGCGTGGGCGGCTGCCCGCTGCGGAAGAGCACGATGACCGCGCTGCGGATGTGCGGCCCCAGCACCCCGAAGCGAACCGTGCGGAGGTTCGACAGGCCGCACAGCGGCAGCTCGCTGCCGGGGGCGCACGGCGTGCCGGGCTCCTGCGCGTAGCGCAGCCCGTTGTTCGTCATCGGATACCGATCGGCGTGTATGCCGGCGCTGCCGCAGCCCCACGGGCCGGCGCCCGCGGCGTACGGCTGGAAGGCCCCGGCCGCGTCGAGCGTGCCCAGCCGCCCGTCGACGACGCGGCCGGCGACATAGCAGGCGATCGGCCGCACCGCGCCGGGCGACGCCGTCCCGCGCGCGGTCGCGACACCCCACGGCGGCCCGCCGTCGGGATCGGGCACGCGCAGCGGCTGGAGCTTCCACGAGCCGGCGCCCGCGGGCGCCGCCCCAGCGGCAGTCGCGGCCATCGCCGGCAGCGCAGCCGTCAACGCGGCAAGCGCGAGCAGCCGCCTGAATCCTGGTCTCATCGTCTCCTCCTCGATCGCGGACGATCCCCGCGGAGGACGTTAGTCGAAAGACTGGAAAATGGCTAGTTGCCGCTGGAGCCGAAGCCGCCGCTGCCGCGCTCGCTGTCGTCCAGCTCGGCGACCTCGATGGTCGCGGGCAGCTCGACGCGGATCAGCACGAGCTGGGCGATGCGGTCGCCGGCGGCGATCTCGCACGGCTCGTCGCGGTCGGTGTTGAGCAGCAGCACGCGCAGCTCGCCGCGGTAGCCGGCGTCGATCAGGCCGGGGGCGTTGACGAGCGCGATCCCTCTCTTGGCTGCCAGGCCGGAGCGCGGCAGCACGAGGCCGGCCTGGCCGTGCGGGATCGCGACGGCGATGCCGGTCGGCACCATCGCGCGGGCCCCGGGCGCGAGCGTCAGCGCCTCGACGGCGTGGAGGTCGAGGCCGGCGTCGCCGTCGTGGGCGCGCACCGGCACGCGCGCCTCCGGATGGAGGCGCTTCACGCGCAGCGGCTCCTGCGACAGCTCGCCGCGAGAAGGAGCCTCCGGCGAGTTCTCGCCCGGAACGCGAGCCCCCGGGGCGAGTCGTTCCGCGCTCACGAGGCGTGGTTCCCGTTGACGACGTAGCGCTGGAATCTGGCCGCGACCGTCGCCGGGACGCGCGCGGTGACGCGGACGCCCTCCGGCGTGTCCTCGCGCACGAGGTCGCCGGCGATTCTGTGCAGCTCGGCCAGTCTGCCGCCCTCGCTGTAGGGCAGCAGCAGCTCGACGTCGCGCAGGCGGCGCTCGAACTCGTGCTCGATCCGCTCGCCGAGGTCCTCCAGCCCCTCGCCCGTCAGCGCCGACACGAGCAGGCCCTCGGGGTGGCGCAGGCCGACGTCGACGCGCTGGTCGTCTTCGAGCGCGTCGGCCTTGTTGAGGATCAGCATCCGCGGCTGCTCGCCGGCGCCGATCTCGCCCAGCACCGAGTCGACCGCTCTCATCATCTCGTTCAGCTCGTCCTCGGGCGCGGAGGCGTCGACGACGTGCAGCAGCAGGTCCGCCATCCGCGTCTCCTCCAACGTCGCGCCGAAGGCGTCGACGAGCTGGTGGGGCAGCTTGCGGATGAAGCCGACGGTGTCGGTCAGCAGGTAGTCGCGACCGCCGAGTCTGTAGGAGCGGGTCGTCGGGTCGAGCGTGTGGAAGAGCCGGTTGCGGACGCCGACCTCGGCGCCGGTCAGTCTGTTCAGCAGCGTCGACTTGCCCGCGTTCGTGTAGCCGACGAGCGCGACCGTCGGCAGCTGCGCGCGCGAGCGCTCGGCGCGCATCGTCTCGCGCGAGCCCTTGACGCGTTCGAGTCTGCGCCGCAGCGCGGTGATGCGATCGCGCGCGAGGCGGCGGTCGGTCTCGATCTGCGACTCGCCCGGTCCGCGGGTGCCGATGCCGGGGCCGCCGCCGGGCGCGCCGGCGCCGGCGCCGAGTCGTTCGAGGTGGGTCCACAGCCCGCGCATGCGGGCGAGGTTGTACTGCAGCTGCGCCAGCTCGACCTGCAGCTTGCCCTCGGCCGAGTGGGCGTGGCCGGCGAAGATGTCGAGGATCACCGTCGTGCGGTCGACGACCGGCACGTCCAGCAGTCTCTCGAGGTTGCGCTCCTGCCGCGGCGACAGCTCGTCGTCGCAGGCGACGACGTTCGCGTCGCCGCTCTTCAGCAGCGCTCTCAGCTCGTCGATCTTGCCGGGCCCGAGGTAGGTGTTCGGGTGCGGTCTCTCGCGGTGCTGGACGAGCTGCCCGACGACCGCGACGCCCGCGGTCCGCAGCAGCTCCTGCAGCTCGGAGAGGTCGTCGCCCTGCTCCAGCGCTCCGATCATCAGCGCACGCTGCTTCGCGCGCCCGGCGGCGGCGGTCTCGTGACCGCTTCTGTTCTCTCCGGTTCGGCCGTTGCGGCTGCGGGTCGTCGTCATCTGCCACCCAGTCTAGTGGCGCGACGACGACCCGCGCGGGGCGTTAACCCAGCTGCTTGATCCGCTCGACGGCCTCGACGAGGCGCTCGTCGGGCGTCGTCAGCGAGATGCGGAAGAAGCCCTCGCCGCTGGCGCCGTAGGCGCCGCCGGGCGAGATCACGACCGCGGCCTGCTCGAGCACGTGCTCGCAGTAGGCGGCCGAGTTCTCGTAGCCGGCCGGGATCGGCGCCCACACGTAGATCGTGCCCTTCGGCGCGGTCACCTCGACGCCGGCCTGTCTCAGCGCCTCGACGACGAGGTCGCGGCGGCGCGTGTAGACGGCGTTCATCGCCGCGACGTCCTTGTCGACCTCCGTCGAGAGCGCCTCGACGGCGGCCAGCTGGACAGCCTCGAACAGGCCCGAGTCGACGTTGCTCTTGAGCTTCCAGTACGCGGCGATCGCGTCGGCGTTGCCGACGATCGCGGCCGCGCGCCAGCCGGTCATGTTGTAGCCCTTGGAGAGCGAGAAGACCTCGACGCCGACCTCCTTGGCGCCAGGCGTCGCGAGGAACGACGGCGCCACGTAGCCGTCGTACGTCGTCTCGCTGTAGGCGTTGTCGTGCACGACGAGGATGTCGTGCCGCTTCGCGAACGCCACCACCTGCTCGAAGAAGCCGTCCGGCACGATCGCGCCGGTCGGGTTGTTCGGGTAGTTGATGAACAGCAGCTTCGCGCGCTCCGCGTCGGCGTCGGAGATCGCGTCGAGGTCGGGCGCGAATCCCAGCTCCGGCTTCAGCGGCATCAGCACCGCGCCGGCGCCGGCCAGCAGCGGGCCGCCGGTGTAGACCGGGTAGCCGGGGTCCGACGCGAGCGCGATGTCCTCGGGATCGAGGAACGCGAGCGAGAGGTTGAAGATGCACTCCTTCGCGCCGATCGCCGGCATCACCTCGCTGTCGGCGTCGAGCGTGACGCCGAAGCGGCGCTGGTAGAAGGCGGCGACCGCGGCGCGGAAGTCCTGACGACCGCGGTTGGACGGGTACTGGTGCGTGCCCGGGTCCGCGACCGCTCTCTGCATCGCCGCGACGATCGGCGCGTAGGTCGGCGTGTCGGGGTCGCCGATGCCGAGCGAGATGACGTCGATCCCGGCCGCCTTCTTGTCGGCGATCTTCTTCTCCAGCTGGGCGAAGAGGTACGGCGGGATCAGGTCGAGTCGCTTACTCGGTCTCATGGAGCTCCTTGACGAAGTTCTCGGAGAGCTCGCCTCTGAAGACAGGGACGGCCCAGCCGGTCAGGTTCACGTGCAGGTCCTCGGCGACCTCGACCTCCAGCTCACCGCCGTCGAGCACGACGGTGACGGTCGAGAGGTCGGGATCGTCGCCCCCGCCGCCGCGCAGCACGTGCGCGACCGCGGCGCCGGTCGCGCCGGTGCCGGACGAGAGCGTCTCGCCGACGCCGCGCTCGAAGATGCGAGCGCGGATCCGGTCGGGCGCCAGCTCGGCGTACCAGGAGACGTTCGTGCGGTTGGGGAACAGCTCGTGGTGCTCCAGCGCGCCGCCGATCGCCGGCAGGTCGAGCGCCTCCAGCGCCTGGAGCGAGTCGACCTTGATCGAGCACTGAGGGTTGCCGATCGAGACGTGCTGGAAGCGCCACGTCGTGCCGTCGGCGATCAGCTCCGCGGCGCCGTCGTCGGGGCCGGAGGGGAAGTCCTTGGAGACGAGCTTGGCGCGGCCCATGTCGACCTTGCAGGTGGTCGGGCCGGTGATGCTCGGGCGGATCTCGCCGGCCGCGGTCATGATCGAGAACTCGTCCGCGTCGACCCAGCCGCGCTGGCGCAGGTACATGATCGCCTCGCGCGCGCCGTTGCCCGACAGCTCGGCCTCGGAGCCGTCCGGGTTGAAGATCTTCAGGTCGGCGGCGAAGCCCGGCTGGGCGCTTCTGGACAGCAGCAGGATGCCGTCGGCGAAGACGCCGAAATGGCCGGCGCAGAAGGCGCGGATGCGGGCCGGCGTCAGCTCGAACGGGAGCGCGTCGGCCTCGATGATGGCGTAGTCGTTGCCGAGCGCCTGCCACTTCTCGAACTTCACGCTGCCTCCGGTGTCTGGGACGGGTCTGGGACGGGCGGTTGCCGGCGGCGAAGGGTATCGATGATGGCCGCGACCTCGTCCGCGTCGCGGCCGGTCACGTCGATCGTCTCGACACCCGCGAGCTTGCGCATCCAGGTCAGCTGGCGCTTGGCGTACTGGCGGGTGCGGGTCTTCATCTGCTCGACGTCGCCGGCCAGCAGCTCGTCGAAGCCGAGCGCTCTGCGGGCGGTCGCCGACGCGCCCGCGGCGACCGCGCGCTCGACCTCCTCCCTCGCCCCCGCCGCGACCATCGCCTCCACGCGCGCGTCGATCCGCGCGTACAGCTCGGCGCGTTCGAGCGTCAGGCCGGCGAGCACGGTCGGCCGGCGCATCGTGTCGGTCCACAGCTGGTTGTCTGCGGCAGGCGGCCGGAGCGCGCCCGCGTCGAGCAGCTCGTGCGCGCGCACGATCCGCTGGCGGTCGCTCGGCTCGATCGGCGCCGCCGCCCACGCCGCCCGCTCGGCCAGGCGCGCGTGCAGCGCGGGCGCGCCGACGCGCTCCAGCTCGGCCGTCCAGCGCTCGCGCGCGCCGGGCGCCGGCGGCGGCTTGAGGTCGAGCTGCGTCAGCGCCGCGCGCAGGTAGAGGCCGGTGCCGCCGACGACGATCGGCGTGCGGCCGGCGGCGAGCGCGGCGTCGATCTCGTGGTGCGCCTTGTCCGCGTAGGCGCCGGCGCTGAAGGTCTCGGAGACCGGCAGGAAGGAGACGAGCCGGTGCTCCAGCTCGGCCTGCTCGGTCGCGTCGGCGGCGCCGGTCAGCCGCTCCAGCCCTGCGTAGACCTGGAGCGCGTCGGCGGAGATCGCGAGCGGCTCCTCGCCGGCCGCGCGCAGCCGCCGCGCGAGCGCCAGCGCGACCGCCGTCTTGCCGATTCCGGTCGGCCCGAAGATGGCGATCACGGTCGGCGGCATCGGTGCGGTCAGTATGGCGGCGAGAACCGTCGAGCGGCATCCCAGCCAGCAGTATGGTGGTGTGATGGGGGTACGGATCGGAACTGGAATCTCGACGCACGGCGATGCTCGCATCGGTGCGATCGAGGCCGCGCACGCGGCCGGGCGGGCGCTCGCGGGCGCGAAGGCAGACCTCGCGATCGTCTTCGCCGCGGGCGCGCACCTGGCGGCGCCGGAGGCGACGCTGGAGGGCGTCCACGAGGCGCTGCGACCGCCGGCGCTGATCGGCTGCGGGGCCGGCGGCGTGCTCGGCGGCGGCGCCGAGCACGAGGGCGGCACGGCCGTGACGGTGTGGGCGGCGGCGCTCGGCGGCGGCAGCGCGACGACCTTCCACGCGACCGCGCAGCAGATCGAGGAGACGATCGCGATCACCGGCATGGAGGATCTGGCAGGCGCACGCGGCGCGATCCTGCTGCCCGACCCCTACAGCTTCCCGACCGACGCGCTGCTGACCGACCTCGCCGAGCGCGCGGCGGGCGTGCCGATCGTCGGCGGGCTCGCGAGCGCCCGCACGGCCGAGGGCTCGGCCGCCCTCTTCCACGGCGACCGCGTTGTCGAGTCCGGCACGGTCGGGGTCCGCTTCGACGGGATCGAGCTGCTGCCGTGCGTCTCCCAGGGCGCGACTCCGGTCGGGCCGGAGATGACGGTGACGGCGGCCGAGGGCAACGTCATAACCGAGCTGGCCGGGCGCCCGGCGCTCGACCACATACGCGAGACGATCGAGCAGCTCGACGCGCGCGAGCGGACGCTCGTCGCCGGCGGCCTGCTGATCGGCGTCGTCGTCGACGGCGGCCAGGTCGACTACGAGCAGGGCGACTTCCTCGTGCGCGGCCTGCTCGGCGCCGACCCGGTCGCCGGCACGATCGCGATCGCCGCCCGCGTCGAGCCCGGCGCCGTCCTGCGCCTCCACGCCCGCGACCCCGCCGCCGCCGGCCGCGACCTGCACGACCAGATCCGGCTGCGGGTCGAGGCGCTCGGCGGCGCCCCCGCCGGCGCGCTCGCCTTCGCCTGCCACTCCCGCGGCCGCGACATGTTCGGCGTCGCCGACCACGACGCCGGCGCGCTCGCCGCCGAACTCGCCGGCGCCCCCTCCGCCGGCTTCTTCGCCGCCGGCGAGATCGGCCCCGTCGGCGCCGCGAGCTTCATGCACTCGTTCACGGCGACGGTGGCGCTGTTCGGCTAGCGCCGCCGGCGACGAGTCACCAGACGAGCGGCACGCCGTAGGCGGCGAACTGCTCGTCGCGACTGACGAGCGTGGCGCCCTCGGCGAGCGCTTGGGCGATCAGCAGGCGGTCGAACGGGTCGCGATGGTGCCACGGCAGCTGCTCGACCGCCTCAGCGTGTGCGACGGTGACAGGAAGCGGCAGCGCACCGGCGCTCTGGATCTCGGCCGCGAAGCCAGCCGGCGCGCGCAGCTTGCCGAGCGACCGCTTGATCGCGACCTCCCAGACGACAGCCGCGCTCAGCAGCACCTCGTTGGTGGAGTCGACGAGCGCGTCCGACGCCCGCGGGCCGACCCGCTCACCGCCGTCCAACCACCACAGCGCCGCGTGCGTGTCGAGCAGCAGCTTCACGCGCCGAACGCGTCGGCGATGTCGGACGGCAGCTGGTCGAAGTCGTCGGCGATCTCGACCTCACCACGCCAGCGGCCGCGCAGTTCCGCGAAGCCGTTGCGCGCCTCCACCGGCACCAGTCTCGCGACCGGCGTGCCGTTGCGGGAGATGACGATCTCCTCCCCGGCCTGCGCGCGCTCGACCAGCTTCGACAGCGTCGTCTTCGCCTCATGCATCCCGATCTGCGCCATTCCAACAGTGTAGCGCGCCTAGCTAGCCGGCTTAGCTAGATAGCAATTGCGGTTTCACAGCGCCGTCTGTGGCAGGCTTCCGGCCATGACGCAGATCCAGGGCTCCACAATTCTGCTCACCGGCGCGAGCGGTGGGATCGGGCAGGCGATCGCGCGGGCGCTGGCGGCGCGCGGCGGGCGGCTGATCCTGACCGGGCGCCGGGCCGAGGTGCTGGAGCCGCTGGCGCAGGAGCTGGGCGGGCGGGCGCTGTCGGTCGACCTCGCCGACCGCGACGCGCCGGCGCGGCTGGTCGCGGAGGCGGGTGACGTCGACGTGCTGGTCGCGAACGCCGCGCTGCCGGCGAGCGGGACGCTCGACGACTACACGCAGGCGGAGATCGACCGGGCGCTCGACGTCAATCTGCGCGCGCCGATCGCGCTCGCGAAGCTGCTCGCCGCGCAGATGGCGCCGCGCGGGCGCGGGCAGCTCGTCTTCATCTCCTCGCTGTCGGGCAAGTCGGCGCAGCCGGGCGGGTCGCTCTACTCCGCCACCAAGTTCGGGCTGCGCGGCTTCGCGCTCGCGCTGCGCGCGGACCTGCGCGACCAGGGCGTCGGCGTCTCGACCGTCTTCCCCGGCTTCGTGCGCGACGCGGGCATGTTCGCCGAGGCCGGCGTCGAGCTGCCCAGAGGGGTCGGCACGCGCTCGCCCGAGGAGGTCGCGGCCGGCGTCGTGAAGGCAATCGAGGGCAACAAGGCCGAGGTCGACGTCGCGCCGCTCAGCCTGCGCGCCGGCGCGGCGATATCGGGCCTGGCGCCGCAGCTGTCGGCGAACGTCAGCCGCCTGCTCGGCAACGAGAGAGTCACCCGCGCGCTCGCCGACGGCCAGAGAGCGAAGCGCTGAGCCGGCCGTCGCCCGCCGCCGCGGCGGGCGCGCTCAGACGAACTCGTCCGAGTGGACGGTCGTCGCCCAAAGGATCAGGGCGTTGGTCACGAGCAGGATCACCGACCAGATCGGGTAGGCGCCGAGCGAGAGGAAGTTCACGAGCAGGCCGAGGAAGGCGAGGAAGCCGGCCGTGATCGCCCCCGCCGCCCGCTGCGCGCCGACGAGCAGCGCACCCGCGATCTGAATCACGCCGACGATCAGCGCGACCCAGCCCCAGGTGCTGATCGTCGACCATATGAGGCTGTCGGAGGCGAAGTTCGACTTCTGCGCCAGCGCGGCGATCCCCCACAGCGCGTTGAGGACCCCGGCGATCCCGAGGTAGACGCCGACGAACAGCACCCAGCCGCTCGTGCGCGAACCTGCTCCCGTTCCTGTGCTCATCCGGCGACCCTCGCGCGGCGGCGGGTGAGCCCGCCTCACCCTGCGCGGGTGAGCGCCGGCAGCCGGGCGCTACGGTGCGTCCATGAGCGTCACCGTGCCACTCGCCTACCCCGCCCCGATCCCGCTCGGCCACCGCGTCGAGCTGACCTGGCTCGTCAAGCTCGGCGGGCTGCGCGGCAACAAGCCGTCCTCGCAGCCGTTCGAGCCGCATCTGCGCGACCTCGACAGCGGCATCGCGTACGGGCCCGAGTGGCAGTTCGGCAGCTACGGGATGTTCCGCTCCGACCGCGTCAACGCCTACTCGCAGGAGCCGCGACCGGACTTGGAGGTCGAGCGCACGCTGCGCGGCCGCGTCGTCGCCTGCACGGTCGTCAGCGTGACGCTGGCGGAGCCCTACCAGCAGACGCTGCTGCTGCTCGACGAGGAGTGAGCGCGCGGGCCGGCGCGAAAGTTCAGGGTCGATACGGATGCACGCAGCGCTCCGATCGGGAAAGCTGACCGTCATGCGCGCCTCCCGCCTTCCCTCCACCCTGCTGGCGACGGCAGCGACGACGCTCGCCGTCGCCGCCGCCCCGGCCGTCGCGGCACCGGCCGTCGACGGCGACTTCCCGGTCTCCGGCACGCCCGGCCAGCTGACGCTCGGGCCCGACGGCAACATCTGGGTCACCCTCTCCAGCGGCGATGGCGACATCGCAAAGATCGCGCCCGACGGCAGAGTCGAGGAGTTCAGAGACGCGAAGCTGAACGGCGCGGTCGGGATCGTCAGCGGCCCTGACGGAAGAGTCTGGCTGACCGAGCCCGGCAGATTCGTCAGCTTCTCGCCTGCCGACCCGGTCGGCAGCGCGACCGAGGTGCCGGCCCCGCAGATCAGATTCGTCAACCGCGTCGTCGTCGACGACGCGGGCGTGCTGTGGACCGCATCCGACGACAACGTCGTCAGCACGACGACCGCCGGTGTCGTCAGATCGTTCAGAGTCACCGGGCTCCTCAGCGCCCGCGGGATCGCCTTCGGCGGCGACAGACGGCTGTGGATCGTCGACTTCCTCGGTGCGAGCGTCATCTCGGTCGGGCGCGACGGCAGCGACGTACAGACGTTCGACGTCGGTGCCGGGACCGGCCCGCAGGAGATCGCCGCCGGCCCCGGCACGCAGGTCGCCTACACCGACCCGCAGAATGAGGTCGGGCGGATCACACCGCCCGGTCCCCCGCTCAGAACGCAGCTGCCGCTCAGCGACCCGTTCGGCCTCACCTTCGCGATCGACGGCGCGTGGTGGATCGCGCGCTTCGCCGCCGACGACCTCGCGCGCCTGACGCCCGACGGCACCGTCACGACGCTCGGCGGCTTCCCACCCGCCGCCGGCCCGCGCTGGGTCACCTCCGGCGCCAACGGAACGCTGTGGGTGTCGCTGCTGAACACGAGAAGAGTCGCGCGCGTGAGCGGGGTCGAGGCGCCGAGAGTCGATCCGCCGAGAACCGATCCGCCCAGAACGGATCCGCCGAGAACCGACGTGCCGAGAGACACCGCCAAGCCGACCGTGCGGCTGGGGCTGAGCGGCAGAGCGGCGGCCGGGGCGAGAGCGCTCGTCGTCAGCGGACGCGTCAGCGAGGCCGCCACCGTCAGCGCGACGCTGCGGCAGCGGGTCGCCGGCAAGCGCCGCGGCGGCTCGTGCGTGAAGCCGACGCGCAAGCTGCGCAGAGCGCGCTCGTGCTTGCGCTGGGTGACGCTCGCGTCGGCGAAGGCGAGCACGCGCGGCGCCGGAAGCGTGCGGCTGACGCTGCGCCGTCGCGGCGGGTTCGCCGCCGGCCGCTACAGAGTCGACTACAGCGCCCGCGACACGGCCGGCAACAAGAGCGCCACGAAGACGATCGCGATCACGCTGCGGGCGAGACGGCGCTGAGGGCGGGGCGGCGCGGGCGCGCGCTGGCGCGCCCGCGTTTGATCCAAAAGCGGATCGCGTACCGTATGTGAAGAACTCGTGACCGCCGTCCGATGACCTGACAGTGACCGCCCTCGACCGCCCGCCGACGCTCGCAACCGTCCCGCTCGCCTATGACCGAATCGGCAGCGGCCCGCCGCTCGTGCTGGTGCACGGCCTCGGCGGCGAGCGGCACGTGTGGGAGCCGCTGCTGGCGCCGCTGGGCGAGCACCACACGCTGGTCATCCCCGACCTGCCCGGCTTCGGCGCCTCGCCGCAGCTGCCGGCGTACGAGCCGGCGACCGCGGCCGCGCTGGCCGCCTCGGTCGCGCGCCTGCTCGACGAGCTGGGGATCGTGGAGGCCGACGTCGTCGGCAACTCGCTCGGCGGCTGGGTGTCGCTGGAGCTCGCGCTGCTCGGTCGCGCCCGCACCGTCACCGCGCTCTGCCCCGCCGGCTTCTGGACGCGGCCGCTCGGCCCGCGCAGGGATGGCGCCCGCAGACTGGCGCAGGCGACCCGCCGCTTCCTGCCGCTGCTGACGCGCAGCGGGCGCGTGCGCCAGGCCGCGCTCGCCGGCACGGTCGCGCACCCGGAGCGGGTGCCGCCGAGGTCGGCCGCGCGGATGATCTCCTCCTACGCCTCGGCGCCCGGCTTCCTCGCCGCCGACGCCGCGATGCGCGCCAGCCGCTTCGCCCGCATCGCCGACCTCGACGTGCCGGTGACGCTCGCCTGGGGCGAGCGCGACCGCCTGCTGTCACCGCCGCGTGCGCTGCCCGACGGCGTCGTCTCGCTGTCGCTGCCCGACTGCGGCCACCTGCCGATGTGGGACGACCCGCGCCTGGTCGCGCGAGTCGTGCTCGACGCGGTCGGCCGCGACGTCACCGCGCACGCGACGTAGCGGCGCGACAGCTCGCGAGCGGCGCCGGCGGCGTCAGGCCGCGTAGCGCTGCGCGGCGCGGGCGCGCGCCTTCTCCGCCTCGACCTCGCGGTCCTTCGGCGGCGCGTTCGTCTCCAGCTCCGCGAGCAGCTCGCGCGAGATCTCGGCGACCGCCTCGACGGCCCGCGCGAACGCCTCCTCGTTCGCTCTCGACGGTCTCGTGAAGCCGCTGATCTTGCGCACGTATTGGAGCGCGGCGGCGTGGACCTCGTCCGAGGTCGCCGGCGGCTCGAAGTTGTAGAGCGTTCTGATGTTCCGGCACATACGTCCCATCCTAGAAATGTCGCTGGTGAGCGTCCAGCTACTCTGACCGCCGATGGAGGTCTTTGTCATCGGTCTCACCGGCAAGGTCGGCGATCTGCTCGCGCAGGAGCTGCTCGCGCGCGGCGACCGCGTCCGGGGCCTCGTCCGCCGTGAGCAGCAGCGCGCCGCGCTGGCCGCGCGCGGCATCGACGCCGTCGTCGGCGACCTCGCCGCCATCGGCGCCGACGCGCTCGCGACGGCGATCGGCGGCGCCGACGCGATCGTCTTCGCGGCCGGCTCCAACGGCGGCAGCGCCGCGGTCACGAAGGCGATCGACGAGGACGGCGTGGCGACGGCGATCGAGGCCGCGCGCCGCGCCGGCGGCCAGCCTCCGCGGCCGGCGAGCGCTCCGGCCAGCAGCCAACCCGCGCAGCCGGCGAGCCCGCCGGCCGGCAGCCCCCGCCTCGCGCTCGTCTCGGTGCTGCCGGAGTCGTGGCGCGAGCGCGACAACGGCGACGAGGTCGAGTTCTACTTCGCGGCCAAGAAGCGCGCCGAGGTGGCGCTCACCCGCAGCGTCCTCGACTGGCTGATCCTGCGCCCCTCCCTGCTCGTCGACGACCCGCCCACCGGCACCGTCGCCCTCGGCCCCGCCGAGCTGCACGACCAGATCCCCCGCGCCGACGTCGCCGCCACCCTCGCCGCCCTGCTGCACGAGCCCCGCATCAGCCGCCAGATCCTCGAGCTGAACTGCGGCTCAACCCCCATCCCCGCCGCGGTCGCAGCGAACGTCCGCGGCTGAGCCGTCGACCTCGGCCGCTTCCAGCTACCCTGGCGCGCGATGACCGCTGCCACTGCTGTTGCCGATCCGCGCGCTGCCGCTTGGGAGCGGCGGTTGACTCCTCTCGTGCTCGGTGCGGCGATCGCCGTGCTGCCGCTGCTGGCGCTGTCGCTGGCGAGACCGCACGGGACCCTGCACGAGGTCGAGACGATCGGGCACTGGGTCGTGTGGACGCTGTTCCTCGCCGAGGCGGTGATCATGCTGAGCGTCAGCCAGGATCGGCTCGGGTGGGCGTCGGGGCACCGCTTCGAGCTGCTGATCGTGGTCGTCAGCTCGCCGTTCCTGCCGCTGGCGCTGGCGGCGGCTCCGGCGCTGCGGCTGCTGGTCGTCGCGAAGCTGTTCAAGGCGCTGAAGATCGTCAAGCTGGCGAAGCTCGGCAAGCTCGGGAAGGCCGTCAAGCTGCTGCGCAGAAAGCTGCAGCTGAGCCCGCGCGGGGAGCTGGTGCTCGCCGCGGTCGGGCTGACGCTGGGCCTGGCGACGCTCGTCTACATCGTCACCGACGACGCGCCGCTGGACGACCTCGGCAACACCGTCGCGCTCATCGTCGCGGGCGTGCTGCTGACGAGCTGCGTCGCGCATCTGCACCGCCGCCGGCAGCGGGCCGCCCGCGGCTAGGCAGCCGCGGTCGATCGCTGTCGATAGACGACAGCAATCGACCGGGGCTCGGCGGCTCAGGCGGGGACGGGCGCGGCGGGCGCGGGCTGCGGCTCGGCCAGCAGGCCGCGGCGGCGCAGCGCCGGGATGACGCCTTCGCCCACCCGGTAGGCCTCCTCCAGGTGCGGATAGCCGGACAGGACGAACTCGTCCAGGCCCAGCTCGTGGTACTCGGCGATCCGCTCGGCGACCTCTTCGTGGGAGCCGACCAGGGCCGTGCCGGCGCCGCCGCGGACGAGGCCGACGCCGGCCCACAGGTTCGGGTAGATCTCCAGCCCGTCCTTGGTGCCGGCGTTGAGCGCGAGCATCCGCTTCTGGCCCTCGGACTGGGAGCCTCTCAGCGTCTCCTGCGCCCGCGCGATCGCGGCCTCGTCGATGCCCTCCAGCAGCTTGTCGGCCTCGGCCCACGCCTCCTCGGAGGTGTCGCGCGAGATCGCGTGCAGGCGGATGCCGAAGCGCAGCTCGCGGCCCGCCCGGTCGGCCGCCTCGCGCACGCGGGCGATCTTCTCCGCCACCTGCGCCGGCGGCTCGCCCCAGGTCAGGTACACGTCCGCGTATCTGGCCGCCACCTCCAGCGCCGGCGGCGAGGAGCCGCCGAGGTAGATGCCCGGCTGCACGTCCGGCGGGTTCGGGACGTGGGCGCCCTCGACTCTGATGAAGCGGCCGTCGAAGTCGACCGGCGCCCCCTCCCACGCCCGCCGCACGACCTCCAGGTACTCGCCCGCCCGCGCGTAGCGGTCGTCCTTGCCGAGGAAGTCGCCGAAGCGGCGCTGCTCGACGTCGTCACCGCCGGTGACGACGTTGAGCAGCAGGCGGTTGCCGGAGACGCGCTGGAAGGTCGCCGCCATCTGCGCCGCCAGCGTCGGCGCGACCAGCCCCGGGCGGAACGCCACCAGGAATCTGAGCCGCTCCGTCACCTGCGACAGCGCCGCCGTCATCACCCAGGCGTCCTCGCACCAGCTGCTCGTCGGCGTCAGCGCGGCCTCGAAGCCGAGCTGCTCCGCCGTGCGGGCGATCTGGCCGATGTACTGGACCGTCGGCTGCCGCTCGCTCGCCCCGCTGAAGTCGAGGTGCTTCTTCGCGCCGACGGCGTTCCCCTTCGACAGATCGGTGCGCGAGTCGCCGGTCGTCGGCAGGAACCAGTGGAGCGAGACCGGCATCAGTTCGCCGCTCTGTCGCCGTAGACCGACTCGTCGACGATGTCGGTGAACGTCACTCTTCTCGTCAGCTCGCCCTCGCTGAAGAAGAGGTCGGCCAGTCTCTGCTGGGAGTCGACGATCTCGCCGTCGAGCGGGACGATGTCGGAGGCCTTTCTGCGCGCGGCGATTCTCGTCACCTCCAGCGGCAGGCCGGAGTCCTCGCTCCAGGCGGCGGCCCATTCGTCGGGGTTGTCGCCGGCCCACGTCCAGGCCGCCTGCAGCCGTCTCAGGTAGTCCTGGATCGCGGCGACCTTCGCCGGGTCTCTCAGCTGCGCCGAGGAGGCGATCTCGAAGCCGAGGCCGTGCTCGTACGGCTCGCCGGCGGCGATCTCCTTCGCGTCGAGCGTCGCGATCGCCTGCGTCGCGAACGGATCCCAGACCGACAGCGCGTCGACCGAGCCCGACTGGAAGGCGGCGAGCGCGTCCGGCGGGGCGAGGAAGGCGAACTCGACGTCCTTGCTCGACAGCCCCTCGGACTTGAGCGCGTTGAGGATGAAGGCGTGGCCGGAGGTCCCTCTCGGCACCGCGATCTTCTTGCCCTTCAGATCCGCGATCGACGTGATCGACGAGTCCTTCGGGACGAGCAGCCGGTTCTCCTGGCTGTCGCGCTCCTTGACGGCGGCGATCACGTTGAAGCTCGCGCCCGCGGCGGCGCCGAAGATCGGCGGTGCGCAGCCGACCCAGGCGACGTCGATTCTGTCGGCGCCGGCGGCCTCGACCAGCGGCGGGCCGGCGACGAAGGTCGACCACTCGATCTCGTACGGCAGATCGTCCAGCTGGCCCGACTTCTGCAGCACCGCTCTGATGCCGTCCTTCTGCGTGCCGACGCGCAGCACGACCTTCTTGTCGGAGCCGGAGCCGCCGGAGGTGGACGCCGACGAGCTGTCGTCGTCGGAGGAGCCGCAGCCGACCGCGACGGCGGCGACCAGCGCGAGCAGGGACAGCAGCACGGCGCGTACGGACGTACGTGTCATACGAGAAGGACCTCCCCTTCGTGATGTGTGCGTTTTTGGTGCTATTCGGCGTCGTCGACGCCGAGGCGGCGGAGCAGGTCGGTGCGACGGGCGACCAGCTCGGGGTCGTCGCGGCGCCGGGGCCGCGGCACGTCGAAGCGCTCGTCGTGGATGATCGCGCCGCGCTCGATCAGCAGCGTGCGGTCGGCCAGCAGGAGCGCCTCTTCGACGTCATGGGTGACGAACAGCACCGCCGGGCGGTGCAGCTCCCACAGCTCGCGCACGAGCCGTTGCGCGGAGACGCGCGTGAGCGCGTCGAGCGCGCTGAACGGCTCGTCGAGCAGCAGCAGGTCGGGCTCGCGCACGAGCGCTCGCGCCAGCGCCACGCGCTGACGCTGGCCGCCCGACAGCTGGCGCGGCCAGGCGCGCTCGCGGCCGGCGAGGCCGACCTCGGCCAGGGCGGCGGTCGCGCGCGCCTTCGGGTCGCCGTCGCGCAGCCCGAGCGCGACGTTCTGCAGCGCGGTGCGCCACGGCAGCAGGCGCGGATCCTGGAAGACGACCGCCGGCTCTCTGCCGGTCCGCATCTCCCCCGTCATCCCCCTGTCGAGCCCGGCCAGCAGCCGCAGCAGCGTCGTCTTGCCGCAGCCGGAGCGGCCGAGCACGGCGACGAACTCGCCGGGCGCGATGTCGAGGTCGATCCCGTGCAGGACGACGTTGTCGCCGAAGCTGCGGCCGGCGCCGCGCAGGCGCACGACCGGCTCCGACGCGGTGGCGGCGCTGCGCGCGGTCGCCGTCATGCCGCCAGCTCCGAGTCGCGCCAGCGCAGCGCGCGCTTCTCCAGCACGCGCACGATCGAGTCGGTCAGCAGCCCGAGCGCCGCGTAGCAGAGCAGGCCGACCACGATGATGTCGGTCCGCAGCACGTCGCGGGCGTTGTTGACCATGAAGCCGAGGCCGGCGCCGGCGTTGACCTGCTCGGCGACGATCAGTGCCAGCCAGGCGATCCCCAGCGACTGGCGGAAGCCGACCAGCGCACCCGGCAGCGCGCCGGGGATGATGATGTGGCGGGCGCGCTCCCAGCGCGTCAGCCGCAGCGTTCTGGCGACCTCGATCAGCTCCGGGTCGATCGAGCGCAGCGCGGCGACGAGGTTGAGGTAGAGCGGGATCACGACGCCGAGCGCGATCAGCAGCACCTTCGGCGTCTCGCCGATCCCGAACCAGAGGATGAACAGCGGCACGAGGCCGAACAGCGGCAGCGTGCGGACCATCTGCATCGGCGGGTCGACGACCGCGTCGCCGAGCTTCGAGAGGCCGGCGATCGTGCCGAGCACGATCGCGGCGACGGAGCCGATCAGGAGGCCGACGAGCGCCCGCCGCAGCGAGACGCCGATCGCGTCCTGCAGCTGGCCGGAGTCGATCAGGTCGCCGGCCGTTCTGGCCAGCTCGAGCGGCGACGCGAGCGTTCTCTCGTCGAGGACGCCGCTGCTGCTGGCGAGCTGCCACAGCAGCAGGATCACGAGCGGGCTGAGCCAGCGCACGATCGTCGTGCGGCGCGGGCGGCGTACTCGCCGCGCGGCGCGGGGCTGAGGGGTTGCGAGTGCAGTCATGGAGAGTGGTGCGAGAGGCCTCCGGGCGAGCACCCGGAGACATGGCGCGAGCGCAATGTACCAATCTCGATCGAAATAAGCGAGTTAGTCAAGTTGGACCCCGCCGGCGCGCCATGAACGCGACCGTTCGAGAACTTTCGTTGCGATCAACAACAACCACTGCCGATCACTCAGGCCAGAGGTCCGCCGTCGCCGTGCCAAAAGGGAGAGAAGGTCGCAGTGAAGCTCAATGTCCAGACGAAGCTGCTCGCGGGGTTCCTCGCGGTCGTGGCGATGGTGGTGATCGTCGGAGGTGTGGCGATCGTCAAGCTCGACAGCATCCACAAGGTCACCGAGGACTACTCGGCCGACACCGTGCCGAGCGCCAACAACGTCGGCGACCTGCGCACGACGATCGGCGAGGTCCGCAAGGACCAGGGCCAGTACATCCTCAAGGCCTCGCTCGGCGCCGACGCCAGAGCGCTCGCCGAGACGGCCGCCGAGATCGAGGGCGAGTACGTCGACGTCGACAGAGCGATCGAGGCGACGAGAACGCTGACCGACGACGCCGCGGGCGCCGCCGGCCTGAGAACGCTGCAGGGCGCCTGGCAGACCTACAGAAGCGAGTCGCAGGGGCTCAGACCGCTCGTCGCCGCCGGCGACTACAGAGCCGCGCTGACGCTGATCGCCGACGGCGGCTCCGCCGACCAGGCCTACGACACGATCAAGGAGGGCCTCGCGGCGATCCAGGCGGCGAACGCGAGAAGCGCGGCCGCCCAGGACGAGACCGCCGACAGCACCGTCTCCTCCGCCCGCACGATCGTGATCGTGCTCGCGATCGTCGCCGCGATCATCGGCGTCGGCCTCGCGCTGACAAGCGCCCGCTGGATCTCCGGCGCGCTCTCGCAGCTGCTGCGCGCCGCCCGCGGGATCGCCGGCGGTGACGTCGAGCAGGACGTGCAGGTGAAGTCGCGCGACGAGCTCGGCGAGACCGCCGCGGCGTTCCGCGAGATGATCGCCTACCTCGAGCAGATGGCCGAGGCCGCACGCCGGATCGCCGCCGGCGACCTCGCCGTCGACGTCCGCGCGAAGTCCGACAGGGACGCGCTCGGGACCGCCTTCGCGGCGATGAGCCGGGAGCTGCGCGACGCGCTCGGCGACGAGTCGGCGCTGGAGGCGCTGGTCGACCGGATGGAGTCGCTGCGCAGAAGCGACCTCGCCGACCTCGAGGCGGCGCTGGCCGCCGTCGCCGCCGGCGACCTGACCGTCGCGGTCACGCCGGCCACGACGACGATCTCCGCCGGCGACGGCAAGGACCTCGGCCGCCTCGCGACGATCTTCAACGAGATGCACGCCACGACCGCCGGCTCGGTCGAGGCCTACAACGCGATGCGCGCGAAGGTCGCCGAGATGCTGCGCCAGATCGCGCAGGAGTCGCAGGCGGTCGCCGCCGCCTCGCAGCAGATGGCCACCACCTCAGAGGAGTCCGGCCGCGCGGTCGGCGAGATCGCCTCCGCCGTCGGCGAGGTCGCCTCCGGCGCCGAGCGCCAGGTGCGCACCGTCGGCGAGGCACGCTCGCTCGCCGAGGAGGTCGTCTCGACCACGCGCGCCTCCAACGACAACGCCGCCGAGACGGCCCGCTCCGCCGAGCAGGCGCGCGCGGTCGCCGAGGAGGGCGCCGACGCGATCGCCCGCGCCAGCGAGGGGATGCGCCAGCTGGCCGACGTCTCCTCCGGCGTCGACGTCGCGATGCGCGACCTCGGCGCCAAGTCCGGCCAGATCGGCGGCATCGTCGCGACGATCACCGGCATCGCCGAGCAGACCAACCTGCTCGCGCTCAACGCCGCGATCGAGGCCGCCCGCGCAGGCGAGCAGGGCCGCGGATTCGCCGTCGTCGCCGAAGAGGTCCGCAAGCTCGCCGAGGAGTCGCAGCAGGCGGCCCGCTCGATCTCCGAGCTGATCGACGAGATCCAGCGCGACACCGCGAACGCGATCACGAGCGTCGAGGCCGGCGGCGAGCACATGCAGACCGGCGTCGACACCGTCGAGGAGGCGCGCCAGTCGTTCCTGCGGATCGGCTCCAGCGTCGAGGACGTCTCCGGCCGCGTCGAGCAGATCGCCGCCGCGATCGGCGAGATCTCGCACAGCGCCACCCGCATGCAGGACAACATGGCCGATGTCGTCTCCGTCGCGGAGCAGTCGTCGGCCTCGACCGAGCAGGTCTCCGCCTCGACGCAGCAGACCTCCGCATCCACCCAGGAAATCGCCGCCTCCGCCCAGGAGCTGGCAAAGACCGCCGAAGAACTGGAACGCCTCGTCGGCCAGTTCACGCTCACCCGCTGAGGAGTAATGCAGTCATGAAGCTCAACGTCCGTTCCAAGCTGCTCGGCGGCTTCCTCATCGTGCTCGCGCTGATGGTGATCGTCGGCGTGCTGGCGATCTCGCGCATCGGCTCGGTCCGCGACGACGCCAACCAGCTCGGCGGCAACACCGTGCCCGCGACCGAGGCGCTCGGCGACATCCGCGAGTCCGTCTTCACCTACCGGCTCGTGCAGATCCGCTGGGCGACGGCGATCCTGCCGAGAGACAAGGCGAGAATGGCCGACTCGCTCAAGACGACGCCACCGCTCGTCGACAGAGCGATCGCCGCCGCGTCCGCGCTCTCGGTCGACCCAGCCGACAAAGCCAACTACGACAGGCTCAAGCAGGCCTGGACCGACTACCAGGACACGACCGTCGGCCCGCTGGCCGACGCGGTCAACGCCGGCAGAACGGCCGACGCGATCAACGTCCTCGGCGGCCCCGCGGGCTCTGACGCCTTCAACGTCCTCAGAGAGGCCGTCGTCGCAGCGCGCGAGTACCAGCAGGTGCTGACGAGAGCGACCGTCAAGCAGACCGACGACACCGCCTCCAGCGCACGCACGCTGATCGTCGTGCTGCTGGTCGCCGCCGTCATCGTCGGCCTCGCGATCGCCCTGCTGCTGTCGCGTCAGATCGTCAACGGCGTGCGCCAGATGCTGAGAGCCGCCCGCGGCATCGCCGTCGGCGACGTGCAGCAGACGGTCGACATCAAGACGCGCGACGAGATCGGCGAGACCGGCGCCGCCTTCGGCGAGATGATCGCCTACCTCGAGCAGACCGCCGAGGCCGCCCACCGCATCTCGATCGGCGACCTCGCCGTCGAGATCGAGCCGAAGTCCGACAGAGACGCGCTCGGCACCGCCTTCAAGGCGATGAGCGACGAGCTGCGCACGGCGCTCGGCGACAGCTCCTCGCTGGAGCAGCTCGTCGAGCGGATGGAGAGCCTCTCCGCCAACGACCTCGCGTCGCTGGAGCAGGCGCTCGCCGCCGTCGCCGACGGCGACCTGACGGTCGACGCGCTCGCCGCGACCGGCCCGCTGGAGATCGAGGACGGCCTCGCCCCCGGCCGCCTCGCCGAGATCTTCGACGCGATGCTGATCCAGCTGCGCGGCTCGGTCGAGGGCTACAACGCGATGCGCCAGAAGGTCGCGGCGCTCGTCGGCCAGATCTCGACCGAGACGCAGGCCGTCGCCGCCGCCTCGCAGCAGATGGCGACGACCTCCGAGGAGACCGGCCGCGCGGTCGGCGAGATCGCCTCCGCCGTCGGCGAGGTCGCCTCCGGCGCCGAGCGCCAGGTGCGCTCGGTCGGCGAGGCGCGGACGCTGACCGAGGAGGTCGTCGAGGCGACCCGCAACTCGACCAGCGACGCCGAGCAGACCGCCCGCGCCGCCGAGCAGGCACGCACCGTCGCCGACGAGGGCGCCTCCGCGATCGCCGAGGCGACCGAGGCGATGCAGGCCGTCCAGGCCTCCTCCTCCGAGGTCACCTCGGTGATCCGCGAGCTGGGCGCCAAGTCCGACCAGATCGGCGGCATCGTCGAGACGATCACCGGCATCTCGGAGCAGACGAACCTGCTCGCGCTGAACGCCGCGATCGAGGCGGCACGCGCCGGCGAGCAGGGCCGCGGCTTCGCCGTCGTCGCCGAGGAGGTCCGCAAGCTGGCCGAGGAGTCGCAGGAGGCCGCCCGCTCGATCTCCACGCTGATCTCCGAGATCCAGCGCGAGACCGGCCGTGCGGTCGAGGTCGTCGAGGCCGGCGCCCGGCAGACGCAGGACGGCGCCGCGACGGTCGAGCAGGCGCGCACCTCGTTCCTGCAGATCGGCACGTCGGTCGAGGACATGAACGGCCGCGTCGAGCAGATCGCGACCGCGATCGGCGAGATCTCCGCCCGCGCGACGCGGATGGAGGAGAACATGGCCGACGTCGTCTCGGTCGCCGAGCAGTCGTCCGCCTCGACCGAGCAGGTCTCGGCCTCGACGCAGCAGACGAGCGCCTCCACCCAGGAGATCGCCGCCTCCGCCCAGGAGCTGGCGAAGACGGCCGAGGAGCTCGAGCGGCTCGTCGGCCAGTTCCGCCTCGCCTGACCTTCCCCAAGCACCCCGACGCAGCACCCAGCAGGCCCCTCGATGCCGCCCCGCCCGCCCGCCCCTCCCGGCAGGCGGGCGGAGCGGGCGGCCGGCTGGGCTGCGCCGGTGCCGAGACGCGACGCTGCTAGGGCAGCCGCACTGTGCTGCGTGCGTAGCGGCGCGAGAGCAGGCGGAAGAAGCCGCCGTCGTCGTCGGCGTCGTAGGAGCGGCGCGTCGGGCCGAACAGCTGCGGCGGGTTCGTGACGCCGTCTCTGCGCCAGTCGAAGGCGTTGGTCGCCCCCTCGGCGCCGGCGCCGAACAGCAGCCCGACGACGCCGGCGCGCGCCAGTCTTCTCAGCAGCCGGTAGCGCGGGCCGTCGTCGAGCAGCGTCTGCACGCGGTTGTCGCGGAAGTGGCCCCAGGTGTCGTCCATCGCCCGCATCACCGTGTTGCCGAGCGGCAGCTGCCAGACGACCGCGCGCGTGCCGGTGCCGCGCACGACGCCGGCGAGGAAGCGGGTCGCGCGCGTGAAGTCGGCCGGCGCCCACCACGAGGCCCCGTCGTCGTTGCGGATCTTCTGGTTGAAGGCGGCGTCGGCGTCGGCCCAGTCGGTGAAGATCAGGTCGAAGCGCGCGCCGAGCGAGCGCTCGAAGGCGGCGGCGCGGCCGGCGAGCGCGTCGGTCCGCTGCCCGTTCGGCTTGGAGACGTGCAGGTCGACTCTGGTGCCCCAGTCGCTCAGGTGGTAGGCGAGCCGGACGTTGGGGGCGTAGGCGTTGCGCAGCCGCACGAGCGCCTGCGCGAAGCCGGCGGCGGTGTCGGGCAGGCCCTGCAGCTCGGCGCGGCCGGTCGCGCTGACGGCGGCCGGGACGGTCGCGGCGTCGTCGTCCTCCGACGCCTGCTGGATGTAGCCCCACAGATCGGGCTCGACGTGCAGCACCACCCGCGCCGGGCGGATGCTCGCCGCCCGTCTCAGCGCCAGCGCGACGTCACCGTAGTAAGCGCGCATCGTCTGCACGTCGGCGAGGTTGCGCAGGTCCGCTCTCGCCTCGTCCTTCATCCCCGCGCCCGGCTTCGACTGGCGCAGGTTGTAATAGGTGAAGACCGGGATCGTCTTCGCGCGGCGTGACTCGCGCGCGTAGATCGAGACGAACGCGCCGCCTCTGTTCCACGTCGCCCAGCCCTTGCCGGTGTTGACCCCGCCGCTGAGGTACTGGTAGCGCAGGCCGGTGCGGTACTTCGCGCGCGACTTCAGCGCGTCCCCGGGCGCATCCTTGAGCCCGAGCTGGAGCGTCGCCGGCCAGCCCGCGGGGCGCGGCGGCAGCTGCGCGGCGGCGGTGGCGGGTGCGGCGAGGCTCGCGCCGGCGGCGGGCGCGAGCACGGCGGCGGCGAGCAGCGCGGCGGCCGTGCGGGGGAAGCGTCCGTGCATCCCCGGATGATGGCGTATCAAGCGCTAACGGCTTCTAAATACCGCAGCACGGCGAGCACGCGGCGATGGTCGTCGCCGGTCGCGTCGAGCGCGAGCTTGCCGAAGATCGCCGTCACGTGGCGCTCGACGGCGCGCTCGGACAGGTGCAGCGCGGCGGAGATCGCGCGGTTGGTGCGGCCCTCGGCCATCAGCCCCAGCACCTCGCGCTCGCGCGGCGTCAGCGCCGCCAGCGGATCCTGCGCCGTGCGGCGGCCCATCATCAGCGCGACGACCTCGGGGTCGAGCACCGAGCCGCCCTCGGCGACGCGATGGAGCGCGTCGGTGAAGCGCGCGACGTCGGCGACGCGGTCCTTCAGCAGGTAGCCGATGCCCTCCGCCCCGTTCGCCAGCAGCGCCTCGACGTACGCCTCCTCGACGTACTGCGACAGCACCAGCACGCCGACGTGCGGCAGCTCGGCGCGGATCCGCACGGCGGCGCGCAGGCCGTCGTCCTCGCCGCGCGGCGGCATGCGGATGTCGGTGACGGCGACCGCCGGCTTGTGCGCGCGGACCTTGCGCAGCAGCTCGTCGGCGTCGGCCGCCTGCGCGACGACGTCGAAGCCGGCGTCGGTCAGCAGGCGCGCGGCGCCCTCGCGCAGGATCGCCGAGTCGTCGGCGACGACCACGCGCAGCGCCGCGGCGGCCGTGTCGCCGTGCTCACGGCGCACACGGCACCTCCAGCACCAGCCGCGTCCCGCCGGCCTCCGCGTCCTCGACCCACAGCCGGCCATCGAGCGCCAGCGCGCGGTCGCGCAGGCCGTCGAGGCCGGAGCCGGCGCCGACGACGGCGCCGCCGCGGCCGTCGTCGCTGAGCGTGACGCGCAGCAGCGTCGCGTCCTGCTCGATCGTGATCGCGGCGCTGCGCGCGCCGCTGTGGCGGGCGACGTTCGTCAGCCCCTCCGCGAGCGTGAAGTAGGCCGTCGTCTCGACCGCGATCGGCAGCCGGCCGGCCGGCACGCCGTCGACGCTGACGGGGATCGGGGCGCGGCCGGTCAGCGCCCGCAGCGCCGGTCGCAGCCCGCCCTGGGTCAGCACCGCCGGGTGGAGGCCGCGAGCCAGCTCGCGCAGCTCCGCGGTCGCGGCCGTCAGCTCGGCGCGCGCCTCGTCGATCAGCTCCGCCAGCTCGCCGCCGTCCTCTACTCGCGCGCGCAGGAGCTGGAGCGCGATCCCGGTGCCGATCAGCCGCTGCTGAGCGCCGTCGTGGAGGTCGCGCTCGAAGCGGCGGCGGGTCGCGTAGGCGGCCTCCAGCAGGCGGTGGCGGGACTCGCGCAGCTGCTGCTCGGCGGCGACGCGGTCGGATATGTCGCGCACGTAGCCGAGGAACAGCGGCTCCGCCAGCGGCATCCGCGTGACCGTCAGCTCGACCGGGATCTCGCTGCCGTCGGCCTTGACCGCCTGGATCTCGACGCGCTGGTCGATCAGCACCGGCGCGCCGCCGCCGACGAGCCGCTCGACGCCGCGCCGGTGCGCCTCGCGGTGGCGCTCGGGGACGATCAGCTCGGCCATCTCGCGGCCGCTGGCCTGCGCGGCGGTCCAGCCGAAGATCCGCTCGGCGGCGCGGTTCCAAAAGCGGACGGTGCCGCGGCCGTCCATCGCGACGACGGCGTCGAGCGCCGCGTCGAGCACTGCGAGCGTCCCGGGCGCGATCCGCGCGGCGTCAGGTGAGGGTGCGTCGAGCGTCATCGGGGCCGCGGGCAGCTTACGGACGCATTTACGGTCCGACAACCGGCGCGACCCGGAACCGAACCCGGATCCGCTGGCCGTGCCTCGCCTCCCGGGCGGCCGTCAGGCGGCGCCGAGCGCGCGGGCGAGCGCGTCCGTGCTGAGCGCGCCCTTCCACAGGAACGCCCGCTCGCGCTCGCGCGCCAGCTCGCCGGCGTCCTCATCGGAGGAGACGAGCAGCACGTCGGGGCCGCTGCCCAGCGCGTCGGCGACCTCGAAGCCGGAGCTGTCCGGCAGGCCGACGTCGAGCATCACGGCGTCCGGCCGCAGCGCCTGCGCGAGCCGCACGGCCGAGGCGCCGTCGGGCGCCTCGCCGACGACCTCCCAGCCGGCCGCCTGCAGCAGCCGCGCCGCCTGGCGGCGGAACGCTGCGTGGTCGTCGACGACGATGACGGTGCGTCTGCTCACGGAGCGCATGTTCGCCGATCGGCAGGGCCGCCGTGCTTCGGTTTTCCGCCAGTCGCCGGGCTGGGGTGAGGATTAGGGATCTCCCCGTCGCAGTCGTCCGCCGTGCCGCTGACAATCCGGCGCATGAACACCATCGACCCAGGCGCCGTCATCGACCGCGCGTTCCGCATCTATCGCGAGCACGCGGCGCCGCTGCTGATCGCCGCCGTGCTCGTCTTCTTCGTCACAGCGATCGCGTCGTACGTGTTCGACAGCGGCGTGTCGGTCTTCATCGCGCTGGCGATCACGGCGATCGCCCAGCTGTTCTTCCAGGGCGTCGTCGCCAAGCTCGTCGAGGACGTCCGCGACGGCACGCTCGACAGCTCGCTCGGCGGGCTCTTCAGCAGCGTCACGCCGGTGATCGGGCCGCTGATCGGGGTCGCACTGCTCGGCGGCGTGGCGATCTTCTTCGGCTTCCTGCTGCTGATAGTGCCGGGTCTCTTCCTGCTGACGATCTGGGCGGTCGTCGCGCCCGCGGTCGTGCTCGAGAACCGCGGGCTCGACGCCTTCTCACGCAGTCAGCAGCTGGTCAAGGGCAACGGCTGGCAGGTCTTCACCGTGATCCTGATCATCTGGCTGCTGACCTTCGTCGTCGGCTTCGTCGCCGGCATCATCGGCGCCGTCGGCGGCGACGTGCTGCGCGTGCTGCTGTCGCTCGTCGTGACGGTCGCGGTCGCGCCGCTGGGCGCGCTCGCGGCCGCAGTGCTGTTCTTCCAGCTGCGCGACGGCAACGCGCTTTAGTGGCGTGATCGGCGGCGTTTGCCGGGTCGGGCTTGTCCTCGCCGCGCCTGGCGGCGTCCTCGATCACTCGAAAGACCCCGGTCTTACTCGGATCTGCGTCCTTGCCAGCCACGACGATGACGGCGCCGGACCCAGCAAACGCAACCGATCACACCACTAGGAGGTCTTCTTGTCGGCGGCGCCGGTGGGCGTGAGCACGTACCACTCGGCGCCGAAGCCGTCGCTGTCCTGGCCGTTGGTCTGGCCGGCGGCGGTGTCGCCGGCGAAGGAGTAGAGCGGGTGGCCGGCATAGGTCACCTGCGTCGTCCCGTCGGAGCGTCTGGTCGTGCCGAGCATGCCGGCCTTCGCGCCGCCGGAGGCCTGCGCCGCGCCGCTGGTCGTCAGCGGCGGCCATTCCTGCGCACAGGCGCCGTTGCAGGTGCTGCTGGAGCCGCTGTCGGCCTCCCACAGGTAGAGCGATCTGCCCTGGCCGTCGACGAGGATCGTGCCGAGCGGCGTGCTGGCGGTCTTGACGGTCGCCTGGCTGCCGCCTGAGGCCGGCGCGACGGCGGTCGTCTTCGGCGCCGCGGCGCCGCCGTACGCGCCGCCGCCGCTCGACGCCGCCGAGCCGCTGGGCGCGGAGCCGCTCGCGGAGCCGGAGCCGGTGTCGCTGGAATTGCCGCTGCTGCCGCAACCTGCGGTCGCGAGGGCGATGACGACCGCCACCGGGAGGCCGGCGGTCGCGAACGTGCGGAGTCTCATGCTGCGCTCCTGAACTGTCGGAGAGATCGGTACGGCGCGCCTTGCCCCCTTGGAGACGCCGACCCTTCCCGGTTCCTTCCCAGCCTCGTCGCGAAGCCGCAGTACAGTCGTGCGATGCGGCGACTCGATCCGCAGGCGGTCGTCCGTCACCTCGACCGGCTCTACCGCGCCGCGTGGGCGCTCTGCGGCTCGCGCGAGGACGCGGAGGACCTGGTGCAGGAGACGGTCGCGCGGGTGCTCGCGAGACCGCGCCGCCTGCATGGCGAGGAGGAGCTGGGCTACCTGCTCGGCGCGCTCCGCAACACCTTCCTCAGCAGCCGCCGGACCGCGTCGCGGCGGCCGCAGACGGTCGCCCCGCTGGAGGAGGTCGTCGCCGGCGACCCGCGCTCCGGCAGCCAGCCCGAAGCCGCCTACGAGGCGCACGAGCTGTTCGCCGCGATCGCCCGCCTGCCGGAGGAGTTCCGCCTCGCGCTGATCGCGGTCGACGTCGCCGGCCTCTCCTACCGCGAGGCCGGCCGGCTGCTGGACGCGAAGGAGGCGACGATCACGTCGCGCCTGCACCGGGCGCGTGCGCGCGTGGCGAGAGATCTGGCAGGCGAGGCGCCGGCGCCCGCCGCGCCGCCGCCCGGCGCCCCCGCAAGCGATGCGCCCCTCCCCGCCGCGCCGCCGCCGGGCGCCCCCACAAGCGATGCGCCGGGAACGAATGGGCCCGCGGCGGAGTCTGCTCTGATGGAGGACCGATGAGCACCGCCCCTGATCCCGACGAGCAGCGCCAGGTCGACGCCGTCACGCACGCGATCCGCTCGCTCGACGTCCCCGCCCCCGCCGCCCTGCGCGAACGGGTCGAGGCGATGGCAGCGGGCGCAACTGACGCAAACCGCGGCGCGGCTGACACAAACCGCGGCGCGGCTGGCACAAATCGCGGCGCATCCGACGCAAACCGCGGCGCGGCTGGCGCGCGCCGCCGCCTCCGCCGCCCCCGCATCGCCGTCGCCGGCGGCCTGCTGACGGCGGTGGCGGCGGTCGTGGTCGCGTTGGCGCTGGTGCTCGGCGGCGGCAGCGGCGACGGCCCCGGCGCGCCCGCGAGCGTCCGTCAGGTCGCCGCCGTCGCGCTGCGCGAGCCGACCGCGCCCGCGCCGGCCCCGGCCGCGGCCGGCACGCTCGACGCGGCCGTCGCGCCGGTCTCCTTCCCCGACTGGCAGGCGAATCCGCCCGGCCCGGACGGCGCTGCCTGGAGCGCGAGCGGCGCGCGCGACGACGACGTCGGCGGTCGCGTGGTCAAGACGGTCTTCTACGACGCCCCCGGCGGCCAGCGGATCGGCTACGCGATCGCCGGCGGCGACGAGCTGCCGGTCGCCGGCGGCAGGTTCGTCAGACGCAACGGGATCCCGCTGTGGGTCTACACGGTCGACGGCGCGCCGGCGGTGATGTGGTACCAGGACGGCCGCACCTGCGTCGTCAGCAGCCGCGACGTCGACGTCGACACGCTGCTGACGCTCGCCAGCTCCGAGGCGGCCTGACGCCGCCCACGCCGCCGCCCGCCGCGCGGCGCTCATGAGCCGGCCTGACTTCCGGCGATAGCGTGGCGCCGGGGCGGGGTAGCTGACGCCCCATGGCAAGCGCACCCGTCGCGATCGAGCTCGACGACCACGTCGTCGAGGTCTCCAAGCCGTCGAAGGCGTTGTTCGCCAGCGGGGTGACGAAGCTCGACCTCGCCCGCTACATGGAGGCGGTCGCGCCCGCGCTGCTGCGCCACGTCGCCGACCGGCCGCTGAACCTGCAGCGCTTCCCCGACGGCGTCGACAAGCACGGCATCTTCCAGCAGCAGCTGCCGAGCTACTTCCCGCACTGGATCGACCGCACCAGCACGCCGAAGCAGGGCGGCAGCGTCACTCACGTCGTCGCCACCGACGCCGCGACGCTCGTCTACCTCGCCAACCAGGCCTGCGTGTCGTTGCACATGTGGCTCTCCAGACGCGACCGGCTCGACCGCCCCGATCGCCTGATCCTCGACCTCGACCCCAGCGGCGGCAACGACGACGACGTCCGCCAGGCGGCGCTGACAATCGGCGCGATCCTGCGCGACGAGCTGGGCCTGCCGCCGTTCGCGCTCGCGACCGGCTCGCGCGGCTACCATGTCGTCGTCCCGCTCCAGCGCCGCCACGAGCACGACGAGGTGCGCGCCTTCGCCCGCGACCTCGGCCGCCTCGCGGTCGTCCGCGAGCCGCGCAGACTGACGCTCGCCCAGCGCAGAATCAACCGCGGCGGCCGGATCCTCGTCGACGTGCAGCGCAACGCCTACGCCCACACGGCCGTCGCGCCCTACTCCGTCCGCGCCCTGCCGGCGGCGACCTGCGCCGCGCCGCTCGCCTGGGAGGAGCTGGAGGAGCGCCGCATGAGACCCGACCGCTGGTCGATCCGCTCCCTCCCCGCCCGCCTCGCCCGCGACGGCGACCCGTGGGAGCAGCTCGCCGCCGACCCCCAGCCCCCTCGGCCCCGCCCGCAGAATGCTCGACGCGCTGCTGGCAGAGGCGGGGATCGTCGACTGAGCGCCTGCTCGATCCGCGAGCCGCTCGCTGCGAGCGTCCTACGCGACCTTGCGATGCGCGAAGACGCCCTTCACGCGCGTGTTGACGTACTGGCCCTTCGAGTCAGCCGCCCGCAGCTCGGCCCAGACGACGGCCGGCACGGCGGCGTAGGCGTAGGTGCCGCTGTCCCAGCGGATGTGCAGCTCGCGCGTGCGCGGCTCGTAGCCGATCGCGCGCACGCTGCTGCTCTGAGGCGTTGGGATCATCGTCGGCGCCATGACTCTGCACACCGCCTGTGGGCGGTGTCGTCGTAGCTATAGCCCCGCGGCGCTGCCGCCCGCGCCGGTTCGCGGTTGCGCTGACGCCCCCGGCTCGCCGTTTCATCTGCCGCCCGCGGCCACGCCGTATCCGTTGCGATGCCCTCCCTCACCCCCGCCCGCGGCGCTGCCGCCGCGCTTCTGACCGCGCGCGTCCTCTACGGCGCCGGCCTGCTGACCGTGCCCGCCAAGCTCGCCGCCGGCCGCTGGCTCGGAGCAGGCGCGCGTGAGCCGGCCGCGACCGTCGCGCTGCGCGGCTTCGGCGCGCGCGAGACGCTGCTGCACGTCGGCGCACTCGCCGCGACCGTCTCCGGCAAGCCGATCCGGCCCTGGCTCGCCGCCAGCATCGCCGGCGACCTCACCGACGTCGCCGCGACCGCCGGCGCGCGCTCCGACCTTCCGCCCGGCAGCGCGAAGGCGACCGCCGTCGTCGCCGGCGGCTCGGCGCTGCTGAGCGCGATCGCGGCGGTGCTGGTCGACGCCTGAGCCGCGTCGCGCCGGCCGGGCCGTCATCGTGTCGCGCATGACCGTCAGACGGATCGTCCCCAACCTCCAGGCCGCCGACCCGGGCGCCGGCCGCAGCTTCTACAGCGAGGTGCTCGGCCTCGAGCCCGTGATGGACCACGGCTGGATCGTCACCTACGCCGCGCCCGGCAACCCGGCGGCGCAGCTGAGCGTGCTCAGCGAGGACGCCAGCGCCCCCGTCGTCCCCGACGTCTCGATCGAGGTCGACGACGTCGACGCCGCCCACGCCGCCGCCGTCGCGCGCGGCTGCGAGATCGTCCATCCGCTCACCGACGAGCCCTGGGGCGTCCGCCGCTTCTTCGTCCGCGACCCGAGCGGCCGGGTGCTGAACATCCTCAGCCACCCGTGAGCGAGAGACCGTAGGAGCCGCGCGGTCCGGAGCGTGGCGCGCCTGCGCTATCGTCCGCGCCATGAGCAGCGGCCCCGTCTGGTACTCCCCGAAGCGCTGGATGTATCGCGGCAACAGACCGCGCGGGCTGGCGAGAGCGATGAACGCGCTGTCGGCGTGGATGTACGCGCGCGGGATCCTGACGCTCGGCGTCGGCGCGACGCTGGAGATCAGAGGCCGCAGAAGCGGCAGAACGATGGCGCTGCCGGTCGTCGTCGCCGACTACGAGGGCGAGCGCTATCTCGTCTCGATGCTGGGCGAGGAGGCCGCCTGGGTGCGGAACGTGCGCGCCGACGGCGGCAAGGCGGTGCTGACCTTCGGCGAGCGCAGCGAGGTCCGGCTGGTCGAGGTGCCTGTCTCGGAACGAGCGCCGATCATCAAGCGCTACCTCGCCCTCGCGCCTGGCGCCCGCCCCCACATCCCCGTCGACCGCCGCGCCCCGCTGGCCGACTTCGAGCGGATCGCCGCGCAGCAGCCGGTCTTCCGCATCGAGCCGCGCAGCTGAGCATGGGTGGGCGGCTGAGGCCTACATAGACCGGGAGCTTCTATCGGCCCCCTCGACGCCCTCTGCCTTCTCTGCCACGTTGGTCTGACTTTGGCGGCACCGCATCGACGGGAAGCAGGAGCGTCCGGTTGCAGCGGAGACCTCTCTCATTCAACTCGCGCGCAAACTCACGAAGAGCGACCCGCGTGGGCCGCGGGCTTGCGATCGAGAGCGAGTAACGAGTGCCATCGCGATCGAGCAGGCGAAAGACCGAATCCGTCCTCGTCTTTACTGTCCAGCCTTGCGCCTCTGCGGCTGTACTCAGTGCATCCAGCTCGCGGTCGAGTTCCGCCTTCTCCTCCGCGAGTGGCCTCATCGCAGTGTGCTCCTGGATTTCTTCCACTGGGGCCCCATCTCCGGATCTCCGCGCGCCCAGTGTTCTCATAAGTTCACGGATTTTCAGCGCGACGGGGTTCATCGTTGCACGGAGGTTTTCATCCACACGCCGCGATCTGAACGCGCACATCGTGGTGCCCAACAGGTCAGTGGGCAAGTCCAATCTCATATCCGTGGGATAGACAAGAGCCGTCCGCTTGGCGCCAAGAGCACCAATGAAAAGTCCAGCCTCGAAGACCACGTTGTCGCGTGCCGAAGGCTCCGAAACCCCTCGCTTGACCGTGATGTCGTCAGGCGTGAGTACGAGGACGGCGAAATCAACCTGCTTCGCCTCGATACTCAATGCACTGAGGCTGCTCAGGCTGAGACCGAATACGCCTTGGTCCCACACGGTCGCCTCACAGTATTCGTCAAGCGCTGCTTGAAGGTACTCGGCGTATTGCTTGCCCTCCGACGACGAACCGATGAAGACGGCTGGATCTTGGTCTGACATCTCGAAAACGCTACCGTTTTCGTCTGCTTCACGGGACACCATTACGCCAATCGCGGACGCGATCGCCGACTGAACCGGTCACGCCGGGTCGGATCGTGTCCGCTACCGCCGCGCCTCCTTGAGCACCCTCTTCGGCACCAGGTCGATCATCACGTAGTCGCCGTCCTCGCGGCGCTCGGCGAAGCCGGTGGTGTGAAGGCGCTTGAGCACGACCGGGCAGCGCTTGCAGCGCGGCTTGGACTTGCAGCACTTCTTCTTCGGTTTGTGGGTGCTGCCGTGCTTGAACGCCTTGGCCATGACGTCGTCCAGGATAGGCGCCGCGGGTAGGGTGGCCTAATGGCCGCGTACACCTCCTCTCTCGCCGAGCAGCTCGCGCCCGACCTGCTCGACCGCTTCCTCCGCTACGTCCGTGTCTCGACGCAGTCCGACCGCGACAGCGAGACGACGCCGAGCAGCGAACGTCAGCGCGATCTCTCGAACCTGCTCGCGCAGGAGCTGCAGCAGCTCGGCCTCGCCGACGCCGCGGTCGACGCCGGCGGCTACGTCTACGCGACGCTGCCGGCGCAAGGCTGGAACGGGCCTGAGGAGCCGCCGGTCGTCGGGCTGATCGCGCACGTCGACACGAGCCCGGACGCGCCCGGCGAGGGCGTCGAGCCGCTCGTCCACCGCGACTACGACGGCGGCCCGATCGCGCTGCCGCGCAACGGCACCGTGCTCGACCCGGCGCAGATGCCGGAGCTGCGGGGCAAGCAGGGGCACGACCTGATCAGCTCCAGCGGCGACACGCTGCTCGGCGCCGACGACAAGGCCGGCGTCGCCGAGATCATGGCCGCGGTCGCGCACCTCGTCGCCACCCCCGAGGCGCCCTGCCCGACGCTGCGGATCGGCTTCACGGTCGACGAGGAGATCGGCCGCGGCGGGCTCGGCTTCGACGTCGAGCGGTTCGGCGCGCGGTGCGCCTACACGATCGACGGCAGCGAGCTGGGCGAGCTGCAGGACGAGACCTTCACCGCCGCCCAGGCGACGATCACGATCGAGGGGATCGACGTCCACTCCGGCTTCGCGACCGGCAAGCTCGTCAACGCCGCGCGGCTGGCCGCGCAGGTGCTCGCGGCGCTCCCGTCCGACCGTCTCACGCCCGAGACGACGCAGGGCCGCGAGGGCTTCATCCACCCCTACGAGATCAGCGGCAGCCCCGGCAGAGCGACGATCGTCGCGATCGTGCGCGACTTCGAGGAGGAGCTGCTCGCCGCGCACGTCGAGCTGCTGCGCAGAACGGCCGAGGAGGTCGTCGCGCAGGAGCCGCGCGCGAGACTGACGGTCGAGGTCAAGCGCCAGTACCCGAACATGCGCGACCACCTCGCCGCCACGCCCGAGGTCGTCGAGCTGGCCGAGCTGGCGCTGCGCGCCGAGGGCCTCGAGCCGATCCGCACGCCGATCCGCGGCGGCACCGACGGCTCGCTGCTGAGCGCCCGCGGGCTGCCGACGCCGAACCTCTTCACCGGCGGCCACGAGTACCACTCGGTGCGCGAGTGGGCGTCGCTGCAGGAGATGGCCGCCGCGGCGGCGACGATCGTGCGCCTGGCAGAGGCGTGGGCGACGCCACAGGTGTGACGCCGCCCACGTAACCCCCGGTCCCGGGGGCCTGAAGATCCGCAGTGAGCCCGCTCGCTCGCAAGAGCGGGCTCGCTCAGCGGACTACAGCTTGAACGCTCCGACGAGCCGCTCCAGCTCCTCGGCGGTCTTCGCCAGCTCCTGCGCGGAGGCGGCGATCTGCTGCGAGGAGGCCGACGTCTGCTGCGTCGAGGCCGACACCTGCTCGGTCGAGGCGGAGGACTGCTCGGCGACCGAGACGACCTCGGCCATGCTCTCCTCCATCTGCCCGGCGCGATCGGAGATCTCGCCGACGGCGGCGGCGATCTCGCCGACGCGCGCGTTCATGTCCTCGACGCTGGCGCCGATCGCCAGGAACGCCTCGCGCGCCTCCTGGACGGTCGAGACGCCCTCCTCGATCTGCGAGCCCGACGCCTCGACACCCTCCACCGCGGTGCCGGTGTCGCGCTGGATCTCCTCGATCAGCTCCGAGATCGAGCGGGCCGCCTGCTGCGACTCCTCCGCCAGCTTGCGGACCTCCTCGGCGACGACCGCGAAGCCGCGCCCCTGCTCGCCGGCGCGCGCCGCCTCGATCGCCGCGTTCAACGCCAGCAGGTTGGTCTGCTCGGCGATGCCGGTGATCGTGCCGACGATCCCGCCGATCTGGTTGGACTTCGCGCCGAGGCCGCGCATCGCCTCGGTCACCTGGCCGGAGACCTCGACCAGCGCCTGCATCCCCTCGGTCGCGCGGGCGATCGTCTCGGCACCCGACTCCGCGACCTCGCGCGCCTGCTCGGCGGCCTGCGCGGTGCGGTCGGCGTTCTCACGCGAGGAGCTGGCGGCGACGACGACGGCCTCGCCGGTCGTGCGCGCCTCGCCGACGGTGCGGACCTGACGCTCCGCGCCCGAGGCGACCTCGCCGACGGCCGACGCTATCTCGCCGATCGCGCGGCCGGTCTCCTCCGAGGTCGTCGCCATCTGCTGCGACGCCGCGGCGACCGCCTGCGTCTCGGTCGAGATCTGCCGCAGCATCGCCGCGACCCGCTCGCGCATCTCGTCGTAGCCGTGGACCGACGACTGGATCTGCTCCAGCATCTGGTTGAAGATCTCGCCGAGGCGCCCGAGCGCGTAGCCCTCGTCCGCCTCCAGCTTGGTCGTGTTGATGTCGGCGGCGACGGTCAGGTCGCCGTTGGCGACCGCCTCCAGCGCCGTCTGCAGCGCCGCCAGGTCGAGCGCGGAGAGCGTCTCCATGCGGTCCACCAGCGCCTCCAGCGATGATCTGTCGCCGAGCGCCTCGCGCAGCTGCTGACTCATCTCGACGAAGGCGTTGCCGAGCGCGTCTCTGTCGCCCTTCGGCTCGATCGTGACGGTCAGGTCGCCGGCCGCGATCGCTCTCGCCGCCTGCGCGGTCCCGTCGAGGTAGACGATCATCTCGCGGAAGGCGTCGCCGGCCTCGCCCAGCTCGTCACGCGACTTGACCTCGACTCTCTGCTGCACGTCCCCCTTGGCGATCCCCCGCGCGGCGCGCACCAGCTGCTGCAGCCCGCCGGCGATCAGACGGCCGACGAACAAGGCGATCGCTATCCCCACGACAGCGCCTATCGCCAGCAGCACGAGGATTATCGTGCGACCGCTCTTGACCGTGCTCTCGGCGTCTCTGGACTGCGTCGTCGACATCGCGCCGAGCTGGTCGTTGAGCGCGACGAGCTGCGCGACGGCGGCGTCGTACGCTCTTCTGCCGTTGCCTCTCTTCACGGTCGCGATCGCGTTCGTGTAGTCGTTTCTCTCGGCGAACGCTCTGAACGGCGCGGTCGCGGCGACGTAGCCGTCCCACGCCTGCTTGAACTCGCTGACCGTTCTGGACTCTCTGCCGGAGGTCGTGCTCTCGAGTCTTCTGACGTATCTGTCGACCATCGCGAGGTCGGTGCCCATCGATCTGGCGGCGGCGATCCGGTCTCTCGGCTGCCCGACGATGAAGTCCATCTGGTCGAAGCGGTAGATGAACAGGTAGGCGTTGAGCGACCCGATGTCGCGGAGGCTCGGTGAGACCTTCGTGCCGAACTGCTTCACGTTGTCGTTGATCGCGCCCATGCGCGAGATCGCGACGACACCGAGCACCACCATCAAGGCGATGACGACGAGGAAGCCGCTGAGCAGCTTCGTACGGACAGAGAACTTCACGGGGACCGATCCTTCTGGGAGATGTGGGGGCGACCTGGCCCGTGTAGTCGGCTCCTGGGGCCGTGCTTTGAAGTGGTCCGTCGGAAAGACCGACCCCGCGATAGCCTCGAGGGACATGCCGCGCACCGCCGCTTGGCTCGCGCTCGGCGCGACCACGCTGCTGGCGGCGGTGGCGCTCGACGCGCTCGGGCTCCCCTCCGCGACGCTGTTCGCGGCCCTGCTGATCGGCCTCGCGGTCGCGCTGCGGACGCCCGGCCGCTTCGAGATCGGCGCGGCCCCGTTCGGCGTCGCGCAGGCGCTCACCGGCGTCACGCTCGGCGGCTACCTGCAGTCGGACTCGCTGTCGGCGCTGGCCGGCGCCTGGCTGCCGGTGACGCTCGTCAGCGCCGCGACGCTGCTGCTGTGCCTCGCGGCCGGCGACCTGATGGCGCGCGTGACCGACGTCGACGAGCGGACGGCGGCGCTCGGGATGGTCGCAGGCGGCGCCTCCGGGATCGTCACGATGGCGCGCGAGCTGGGCGCCGACGACCGCATCGTCGCGTTCATGCAGTACGTGCGCGTGCTGCTGATCGTGCTCGCGACGCCGCTGCTGGTCGCGCTCTTCTTCCCCGGCGCGCACGGCGCCGCGCACGCGACCGGGGACGCGCAGCCGTTCTTCGGCACCCCCGGCGACTGGGGCGCGACGCTCGCGATCGCCGCCGCCGGCGCCGCGCTCGGCACGCTGACGCGGCTGCCGGCCGGGCTGCTGCTCGGCCCGCTGCTGCTCGCCGCCGGGCTGACGCTGGCGCTGCCGGAGGGCTCCTTCGCCGTCCCGCCGCTGCTGCGCGAGGCGGCCTTCGGCGTGATCGGCCTGCAGGTCGGGCTGCGCTTCACGATCGCGACCGTCCGCCAGCTCGGCAGGCTGCTGATACCGGTGCTGATCTCGGTCGTCGTGCTCGCGCTCGCCTGCTTCGGGCTCGCGGTCGTGCTGCACGCGACGACCCACGCCTCGCTGCTGGACGCCTACCTGGCGACGACGCCGGGCGGCCTCTACGCGGTGCTGGCGGCGTCGGTCGGCACGGGCGCAGACACGACCTTCGTCGTCGCCGTGCAGAGCCTGCGGCTGCTCGTGATGGTGCTGCTGGCGCCGTACGCGGTCAGGCTGCTGCTGCACGCACGGGTACGACGACGCGCGTCGCTTCCGTAGCGGGTCGCGCGCATGGCAGGATGGGGGACATGGACACGCTCGATCAGTACGTCGCCGCCCCCGACCGCTACGAGACCTCGATGCAGTACCGCCGCTGCGGGCGCAGCGGCCTGCTGCTGCCGGCGATCTCGCTCGGGCTGTGGCACAACTTCGGCGACGACCGCCCGCTGAACACGCAGCGCGCGATCCTGCGGCGCGCCTTCGACCGCGGCGTCACCCACTTCGACCTCGCCAACAACTACGGGCCGCCGTACGGCACGGCGGAGAGCAACTTCGGCCGCATCTTCGCTGAGGACTTCCGTACGCATCGCGACGAGCTGGTGATCTCGACGAAGGCCGGCTGGGACATGTGGCCCGGCCCTTACGGCGAGTTCGGCTCGCGCAAGTACCTGCTCGCCTCGCTCGACCAGTCGCTCACCCGCATGGGGCTCGACTACGTCGACATCTTCTACTCCCACCGCTTCGACCCGGACACGCCGCTGGAGGAGACGATGGGCGCGCTCCACACAGCCGTCCAGCAGGGCAAGGCGCTGTACGTCGGCATCTCCTCCTACAGCGGCGAGCGGACCGCCGCGGCGGTGCGGATCCTGCGCGACCTCGGCACGCCGCTGCTGATCCACCAGCCCTCCTACTCGCTGCTCAACCGCTGGATCGAGGAGGACCTGCTCGACGTGCTCGGCGAGGAGGGCGTCGGCTCGATCGTCTTCACGCCGCTGGCGCAGGGGATGCTGACCGACCGCTACCTCGACGGCATCCCGGCCGACTCGCGCGCGGCCAGAAACACCTCGCTGGACCCCAACTGGCTGACCGAGGACACGCTCAGACACATCCGCGCGCTGAACGAGGTCGCCAAGCGGCGCGGCCAGTCGCTGGCGCAGATGGCGCTGGCGTGGACGCTGCGCGACCCGCGCGTCACCTCGACGCTCGTCGGCGCCTCCTCCGTCGCGCAGCTCGACGACAACCTCGGCGCGCTCGACCAGCTCGAGTTCTCCGACGAGGAGCTGGCCGAGATCGAGGCGCACGCGAAGGAGGCCGGCGTCAACCTGTGGGCGAGATCGGCCGAGGTCGACTGACGCGCTAGAGTGGTCCATCCGGCGGATCGCCCACTCGGCTTGAGCCCTTCGAGGCTCGTCCGCAAAACGCGCCGGCTTCGGCCGGCGGCCCGTTTCGGAGGCCGGGAGTGTCCAGTTGCCCAGGCATCAGACACAAGTCCTGGGACGTTTGCAGTCAGTGGCGATTCATGACCGGGGGTAACCGGCCGGGCGTTCAGCCCGGCCGGCCCCTTTTAACGGGCCGGGTGCGTCTACGCCGGCTCCGCGCTGAGGCGGGTGCGCAGGTGCGCGAGGCCGACGCGGACGTGGCGGCGGACGGTCGCCTCCGGCACGCGCAGCTCGCGGGCGATGTCGTCCCAGTCGCGCTCCTCGACGACACGGGCGAGGACCGCCTCGCGCTGCTCGCCGGCCAGCTCGTCGACGACGTGCAGGATCGCCGCCCCGGGGTCGAGCAGCGCCAGCGCGCGCACGCGGCGAACGTCGTCGACGTCGAGCACGATCCGGTCCATCTCCAGCTGGCGCCGGCCGGCGCTGCGGACGCGGCCGCGGCGGCGGCTCTCGCGCAGCTCGCGCTCGGCGATCAGCAGCAGCCAGGAGCGCGGCGTCTCGCCGCCGGTGAGGCCGCGCTGGCAGCTCAGCAGCGCGACGGCGAAGGTCTCGGCGGCCAGCTCGGCGGTCGTGCGCTCGTCGCCGGTGCGGCGCAGCAGGAAGCCGAGCACCGCCGCGAGGTGGCGGCGGTAGAAGCTGCTGAAGGCGCGCGGATCGCCGGCCGCGGTCGCGCGCAGCAGGCGTTCGTCGTCGCGCTCGTCGAAGCTCGACCCCATCGTCTCCATTTCGAAGCTGAGAACGGAAACGTGACAGCGAATGTTGCGCCCACGCGCCAAACTGGCGCGAGCGCCGACGCGCCCCTTCCCGGCGCATCGGCGTGGAGCGTGGTCGCGCTCGCGGCGCGCCTCAGCCGCGCTCGCGCCGCCGCAGCAGCCACCGGCCGCCCGCGCTCAGCCGCGCTCACGCCGCCGCCGCAGCCATCCGCGGCGCCGGCCGTCGCCGGCGGCCGTGCGTCCGGCGGCGGCCTGCTCGCGCGCCTGCGCCCGCGCCCACCAGGCGTCGCCGAGGCGCTGCTCCAGCGGACCGCTCGCGGCCGGCTCCAGCCAGACGATCGCCGCGCGCAGGTACGGCTCACCCGGCCGCCATGAGAACTCACACCAGCGCACGCCGTCGCGCTCGACCAGCGTGCGGCCGGCGACGCCGTCGAGCAGCCGTGAGATCGCGGCGTCGTCGAGCGGCTCGGCGCGCGCGCCGTTGACGCGGAAGCACGCCCCGCCGCCGCCGGCGCACGCCTCCTCCAGCAGCGCCTGCAGCATGTCGCGCACGCGCAGCCGCCGCTCCTCGGCCGGCAGCACGATCCAGCGCGCGCCGAGCGCGCGCTCGCTCGGCAGCGTCAGCTCGTCCTCGACCGCGACGACGCCGGCCCCGGGGTGGACGACATGCGGCTCGATCCCGGGACGGCGCGCCTTCAGCTGGTCACCGTCAAGCTCCCACTCCGCCACGCGGCGGAGCGTAACGGCGACCGGCCGCTACTGCGACGGGACTCTCGAATGCTGGTCGGTGTCGCCGAGCGGCGTGTCGCTGTCGCCGGGCGCGCCCGGCAGCGTGTCGGCGTCGTCGTCCCCCCTGGAGCCGGGCTCTCCGCCTCTGGTGCCGCTCGCCGGCTTGCGCGGGTCGTCGTCGTCGGGCCGGGGTCTGTCGTGTTCCTGGGTCATTCCCGCACAGGTACCCGCTGGCGGGCTCCAGCTCACGCCGCCGCGCCGTCGAGCGTGAAGCGGCTGACGAGCGCGTCCAGCTCCTCCGCGGTGCGCGCGAGCGCCTGCGCCGAGGAGGCGATCTGCTGGGTCGAGGCGGAGGTCTGCTCGGTCGACGCGGAGACCTGCTCGCTGGAGGCGGAGGACTCCTCCGCGACCGCCGCGACCGCCGCCATCGTCTCGCGCATCCGCAGCGCGCTGGCGGCGATCTGCTCGATCGCGGTCGCGATCTGGCCGACACGCGTGGACATGTCCTCGACCGAGCCGCCGATCCGCTCGAACGAGGCGCGCGCCTGCTCGACCGTCGCCGCGCCCTCCTCCGTCTGCCGGCCGCCGTTCTCGACGACCTCGACCGCTCTGCCGGTCTCCTGCTGGATCTGGCCGATCAGGCCGCCGATCGTCGAGGCGGCGCCGCGCGACTCCTCCGCCAGCTTGCGCACCTCCTCGGCGACGACCGCGAAGCCGCGGCCGGCCTCGCCGGCGCGCGCGGCCTCGATCGCGGCGTTGAGCGCGAGCAGGTTGGTCTGCTCGGCGATCCCGGTGATCGTCGCGACGATCCCGCCGATCTCGCCCGACTTCTCGGTCAGCGCGCGGATCGCGTCGGTCGCCTCGCCGGAGGAGCGGCGGACCGCCTCCATCGCGCTCGTCGCCTGCACGACGGCGGCGGCGCCCTCCTCGGCGACCTCGCGCGCCTGCTCGGCGGCGCGCGCCGACTCCTGCGCGTTCTCGGCGCTCAGCTTCGAGGCGGAGGCGACCTCCTCGGTCATCTCGCGCGCGTCGGAGACGGAGCGGACCTGCCGCTCGGCGCCCTGCGCGACCTCGCCGATCGTCGTCGCGATCTCGGCGATCGCGCGGCCGGTCTCCTCCGAGGTCATCGCCATCTGCTGCGAGGCGGCGGAGACGTTGGCGCTGCTGTCGGCGATCTCGCGCAGCATCTCGGACAGCGTCGCGCGCATTCTCGTGTAGGCGGCGATCGACGCCTGCGCGCTGCCGAGCATGCCGTCGAAGAACTCCGCCAGGCTGCCGCGCGACTCGCCGGCCGCGGCCGGGGGCAGCGGCTCCGTCACCGCGCGTATGTCGAGCGACAGGTCACCGGCCGCCATCGCGGTGATGCCGCGCTGCATGTCGGTCAGGCAGTTGGACTGCAGCGACTCCATCCGCGCGACGAGCAGGTCGAGGCAGGAGTGGTCGCCGAGCGCGCCCCGCAGCTGCTCGCGCATCGCGTTGTACTCGGCGATCGAGGTCGTCGTCTTCTCGAGGATCTCGTTGACGGCGACCTGGATCTCGCCGATCTCGTCGCTGGAGACTCTCGAGATCGGCTTCGTCGTCGGCTCGACGACGATCGTCATGTCGCCGTTCGCGACCGCCGCGAGGCCGCTGTTGAGGTTGCTGACGCAGTCGTCGCGCAGGTGGTGCAGCCGCGCCAGCACGCGCCGCGTGCGCATTCTCAGCGCCAGCGTGATCCACAGCGCGAGCGCGATCGCCAGCACGGTCGCGCCGACCAGCGCGATCACGAGCAGCACGCGCGAGCTGTCGACCTGCGACGAGAAGTCCGCGTTCAGCTGGCGCACCTGCGCGCGTGTCTGCGCGTCGAACGCCGGCTCGGCGGCCGCGACGACGCGCGCGTGCTTCTGCTCCAGCGACGACAGCACGACGAACGAGACGACGCCCATCGTCACGACGATCGCCACCAGCGCGCCGAATGCCAGCGCCAGCTTGCGTCCGACGGTCCAGCGAATGCCAAGGAAGCCCTTCACCCCGATGACTCCTCCACGATCGTCAGGCAGCCGGCGCGGGCGCGCCGCCGCTCTCCAGAAACGTCCCTCCGTATGTCGGCAGACACGCGCGTACCTTGAGCGCAGGCGTTTTTTCACCAGCGGAACAACTGTTCCACCGCGTATCTCGCAACAATGGTTGCGAGATGAACGTGACTGCCGCCGCCTCCGCCCCCGACGCGCTCGACCGCGACACCGCCCTGCTCGAGCGTCTGCTCGGTGACGTGCTGGAGGAGCAGAACGGCCGCGCCTTCCGCGAGCGGCTGTTCTGGCTGCGCGACAGCGCGCTGGCGCTGCGCGACGGCGACCAGGCCCAGGGCGAGCAGCTGCTGACCTTCCTGCGCGGCCAGCCGGCGGCGCGGCTGGCGCCGTACGTGCGCGCCTGCTCGATGCAGCTGCAGCTCGCCAACATCGCCGAGGAGCTGGAGCGGCTGCGTCGCCGCCGCGAGTACGACTCCGACGCGAGCGTGCCGCAGCGCGAGTCGCTCGCCGCGACCGTCGGCGCCGTCAGCCAGGTCCCCCGCAGCAAGGTCGCCGAGGGGCTCGCGCAGCTCGACGTGCGGCTGGTGATGACCGCCCACCCGACCGAGGCGACGCGCCGCTCGGTCTTCGACCACCAGCAGTCGGTCTGGCGGATCATGGAGAAGCTCGACGACCCGCGCGTCGGCGCGACCCGCCGTCGCGCGCTGGAGGACGAGCTGCGCGAGGTGCTGACGACCTGGTGGCAGACCGACGAGGTCCGTCGCGTGCGTCCGCGCGTCGAGGACGAGGTGCGGCGCACGCTGTTCTTCTTCGAGGCCGTCCTGTTCGACGCGATCCCGCCGCTGGCGGCGGAGCTGTCGCGCTGCTTCGACGTCGCCTGGCCGCCGCTGCAGCCGCCGCTGCGCTTCGGCTCGTGGGCCGGCGGCGACATGGACGGCAACCCGGAGGTGACGCCGGCGTCGGTCGCGCGCACGCTGGAGCTGCACCGCTCGGCCGCGCTGCGGCTGCTGCACCGCCGCGTCGACGCGCTCGCGCGCGAGTTCTCGCAGGCCGACGACCACGTCTTCCTCTCCCCCGCGCTGCGCGCCTCGATCGAGCACGACGAGGCCGAGCTGCCGAACGTCGGCAGCCGCCGCCGCAACCCGCACGAGCCGTTCCGCCGCAAGCTCGGGCTGATCGCCGCGCGGCTGCAGAAGACGCGCCGCCGCGAGAACGGCGGCTACGCCGAGCCGGCCGCGCTCGCCGCCGACCTCGAGCTGGTGCGCGACAGCCTCTCCTCCGCGCGCGTCGCGGCCGGCGCGATCGCGCGGCTGCTGGTGCAGGTGCGGACCTTCGGCTTCCACCTCGCCGCGCTCGACGTGCGCCAGAACGCCGGCCCGCTGCAGGCGGCCGTCGGGCGGCTCGTCGACGGCTACGCCGACGCCGACGAGCGCGGCCGTCAGGAGCTGCTGGCGGCGGCGATCCCGGCGCTGGCGGGCGGCGACTTCCGCAAGCAGGACCTCGCCGCCGAGGACGAGGTGCTGGCGAGCTTCCTCGCGATCGCCGACGGCGTCAGACGCCACGGCGCCCGCGCGCTCGGCAGCGTGATCATCTCGATGGCCGAGCAGCCCTCCGACGTGCTCGCGACGCTCTACCTGCTGCGCCGCGCCGGCGTCGGCCGCGACGGACTGGAGGCGCTGCCGATCGTGCCGCTGTTCGAGACCGTCGACGACCTCCGCGCCGGCGAGGCGACGATGACGCTGCTGTACGCCGACCCGGCGTACGCGACCCATCTGAACGGCTGCGAGCGGCGCCAGGAGATCATGCTCGGCTACTCAGACTCGGCCAAGGACGGCGGCTTCGTCTCGGCCCAGTGGGAGCTGTACGCGGCGCAGGAGCGGCTGATGGCGGCCGCCGACGAGCACGAGGTCAAGCTGCGCTTCTTCCACGGCCGCGGCGGCTCGACCTCGCGCGGCGGCGGCCCGAGCCACCGCGCGATCGTCGCGCAGCCGCCCGGCTCGATCCGCGGCCGCATCCGCATCACCGAGCAGGGCGAGGTGATCTCGCAGCGCTACGCCCATCCGGAGCTGGCGCAGCGGGCGCTGGAGCAGACGCTGTCGGGCGTCGTGCTGGCGACGCTGGCGCCGCCGGCCGAGCCGCCGCAGCAGTTCCGCGACGAGGCGCAGCGGCTCGCCGACAGCTCCCGCGCCGCCTACCGCGCGCTGATCTACGACGACGAGCGCTTCGACGCGCTGCTGCACCAGGCCTCGCCGCTGGACGAGCTGGCGCAGCTCAACATCGGCTCGCGCCCGGCCTCGCGCGGCGGCCGCAAGCTGCGCGAGCTGCGCGCGATCCCGTGGGTCTTCGCGTGGATGCAGAACCGCCTGCTGCTGCCGGCCTGGTACGGCGCCGGCAGCGCGCTCGGCAGCGGCGACCTGGCGCTGCAGCGCGAGATGCGCGAGCGCTGGCCGTTCTTCCGCACGATGATCTCGACGCTGGAGATGTCGCTCTTCAAGAGCGACCTCGGCGTCGCCGAGCGCTACTTCTCGCTCGTCACCGACAGCGGCGCGCGCGAGCTGTGGACGCCGATCCGCGACGAGCACGAGCGGCTGGTCGAGCGCGTCCTGCAGATCACCGGCAACGACAAGCTGCTGGCCGACACGCCCGCGCTGCTGAAGCGGCTGACCCACCGCAACCCCTGGATCGACCCGCTCTCGCACGTCCAGGTCGACCTGCTGCGCCGCGCCCGCGCCGACGACGCCGACGCCCACACCCCGCTGCTGCACACCGTCGCCGGCATCGCCGCCGGAATGCGCAACACCGGCTGAGGCGACGGCGCGTCAGCCGCCCGCGCCCGCGAGGCGGGCGCGGCGGTCTCTGCGGCCGCGCTGGAAGAGCTGGCGGGCGAGGTTGAGCATCAGCAGCGCGAAGCCGATTCTCAGCACCAGCACCGGCAGCACGTTGGCGAGCGCGACGCCCGCGACGGCGCCGCCGACCGACAGCAGGCCGATCACGCCCGCGTCGCGGACTCTGAGGTTGCCGTAGCTGCGCTGGCGGAACGAGCCGACGAGCGCGACCGGGACGATCGCCAGCAGCGAGGTCGACTCGGCCTCGACGTGGCCGAGCCCCAGCACGAGCGTCAGCGCCGGCACGAACAGGATCCCGCCGCCGATCCCGAGCAGGCCCGAGGAGATCCCCGCGGCGACGCCGATCGCGCCCGCCAGCAGCAGCTCGCCGACGCCCATCAGCGCACCACCAGCTGCACCGCCGCGACCGCCAGCAGGGCGGCGAAGGCGAACGCGATCGTGTCGCTGTGGACGCGCTGCTGCAGCCACGTGCCGATCAGCACGCCGCCGACCGCCGGCAGGCCGACGAGCCCGCCGGCGAGCAGGTCGACGTTGCCGTACAGGCCCTGCGTCGCCGCCGCGAAGGCGGCCGTGAGCGTGATCGCGCCGAGCGAGGTCGCCGCCGCGGCGCGCGCCTCGTAGCCCATCCACAACAGCAGCAGCGGCACCATCACGGTGCCGCCGCCGACGCCGAAGAGGCCGCTGAACAGCCCTCCGGCGCTGCCGATCGCCGCCAGCCGGAGCAGGCGCTCCCGGCTCAGCCGCTCCAGGGCTTCGTCCACGCTCTCGTCGCGGAACCGGTGTAGGTGGTGCCGTCAGGCGCGTCCCAGACGATCCGCCATCTGCGCTTCGCGGTCGTGCTGACGGGGCGGGTGAAGTAGCCGTTGCTCGCGTACCGCTGCGAGCCGAGCGTCTTCCAGCTGCGGCCGTTGTCGCTGTACTCGACCGTCACGCGGCCGGCGCCGGTCGCCGGGCGCACGAGGCCCCACAGCGTCGCCCGCGTCGCGCTTCTGCTGGGGACGACGACGAGCGGCAGGCGGAAGCCGAACAGCGCCGGCTTCGGTCTGTGGTCGGCCAGGTAGAGACCCGACTGGAACGAGCCGTAGTTGCCGGCGGCGGAGTCGGCGTCGTCGGTCAGCAGGTACTGCGAGAACGACTTCACGCGCGGGTTCAGATACGAGATCCGCTCGCTGATCCCGCGGTAGTCGGACTGCACGTCGAGCGGCACGCCGGTTCTGCGGTCGGGGAAGCTCTGGACGCCGAACTCGGTCACGTAGATCGGCATCCGCTTCGCGATCGTGCCGGCCTTGGCGGCCTTGTCGAGCGCGCTCGTGAGACGGTCGAGCACGCCGATCGTGACGTTGTTGAGGTCGGTCAGCGGTCTCAGGAAGGGACCGGGCGCGGTCGAGTACGGGTGGATCGCGACGCCCTGCGCCGGCACCGCCGCGCAGCTTCTCGTCTTCTTGTATCTGGCGTCGAGGCAGAGCATCCCGCGCAGGAAGGTGAGCGGCGCGACCGTGCCGATCGTCTTCAGTCTGTTGCCCTGCGGCGCGAGCTCGCCGAGCACGATCGGCGCCGTCACGCCGGCGCCTCTGAGCGCCGAGTACGCCTTCACGTAGAGGTTGCGGTAGATCGTCGCCGACTCGCCTCTGGCGATCGGCTGCAGGTACTTGCCGAGGTTCGGCTCGTTCCAGATCGACCACAGCGCGACCTTCGAGCGGTAGCGCTTGCCGACCGCCGACGCGAACTTGGCGAACTCGGACGCGTCGGGACGGAAGATGCCGTTGGGGTCCTTGTTGGCGGTCGCCCACGTCGGCGCCGAGCCGGCGATCGTGACGTGGACCTTCAGACCGCGCGCACGGGCGCCGTCGATCGCCGCGTCCCAGCGGCCCCAGTTGCTGTACGCCTCCGGATCGGAGGCGTTGAACGACGGCTTCTTGCGCGCCTCCGGGTCGGGCGCCAGCGCGCGCCAGTAGAGCTGCAGCCGAATCCCGTCGGCGCCGAGGCTCTTGATCTCGTCGAGCGTGGCGTCAGGCGCGCCGCTGAGCAGCTCGTTCGGCGCCTCCAGCAGCGTGAACTGCGTCGCGTTCGCGCTCGCGACCGCGGACGGGACGAGCAGAGCGAGCAGGGACAAGAGCAGCAGCGGAATCGATCGGCGCACGAAGGCGTTCTCCTGGGTCGAGGTCGGTCGACCCTTTCAACGCGCCGACTCCGGCAAGGTAGCGCACGAGCGCGACGGACCAGACCAAAGTCTCAGCCCGTCGCGCCCGAAGTGAGAGCGGCTCAGCCGGTCGGCGCGGCGGCGCGCTCGACCGTCGCCGGCCCGGTGTACGTCGTGCCGTCCGGCGCCTTCCAGACGACGCGGAACTTGCGGCCCTTTCTGGTCGCGACGGCGCGCTTCCAGTAGCCGCTGGAGGAGAACCGCTGCGTGGCGAGCTTCTTGAAGCTCTTGCCCTTGTCGGCGTACTGGATCGTCACGGTGCCGCCGCGGTGGGCCTTCTTGCCCGGCCGCACGAGACCCCACAGCGTCGCCTTCGTCGTCGACTTTCTGTTCGCGATCACGACGAGCGGCAGGCGGAAGCTCTGCAGCGCCGGCTTCGCCTTGCGGCCCTTGTTGAGGAACAGGCCGGACTCGAAGTTGCCGTACTCGCGGCCGGTGCCGCCGTCGTCTCTCAGCAGGTACTGCGAGAACGACTTCACGCGCGGGTTGGAGTAGGAGATGTACTCGGCGATCGAGCGGTAGTCCGACTGCACGTCCAGCGGCACGCCGACGCGCCGGTCGGGGTAGCTCTGGACGCCGAACTCGGTCAGGTAGAGCGGCGTGCGCTTGGCGATCGCGCCGGCCTTGGCGGCCTTGTCGAGCGCGTCGGTCGCGCGCGAGAGGACGCCGATCGTGACGTTGTCGGCCGGCGGGATCAGGAACGGCCCGGCGCCGGTCGAGTACGGGTGCAGCGCGAGCCCCTGCGTCGGGATCGCGGCGCAGCGCTTGCCCTTGGCTCTCTTGTAGTTCTTGTCGAGGCAGAGTGCAGCGCGCAGGAAGGCGAGCGGGCGGATCGTGCCGATGTCGCGCAGCGAGTTGCCGATCGGCGCCAGCTCGCCGAACAGGATCGGCGCGCGCGTGCCGCCGGCTCTGAGGCCCGAGTAGGCCTTCAGGTAGAGGTTGCGGTAGATCGTCGCCGACTCGTTCTTGGCGATCGGCTTGAGGAACTTGCCGAGGTTCGGCTCGTTCCAGATCGACCACCACGAGATCTTCGAGCCGAAGTGGCGCGAGGCGGCGGTCGCGAACTTGCCGAAGGCGGTCGCGTCCGGGCGCGTCAGGCCGTCGTGCTTCGACGTCGCCCAGTCGGGCGCGGCGCCGCCGAGCGTGGCGTGGACTCTGATGCCGCGCTCGCGCGCGCCGTCGACGACGGCGTCGTAGCGCTCCCAGCCGCTGTAGGCCTTCGGGTCGGTCGCGTTGAACGACGGCGCCGAGTTGGACTCGGGCTCAGGCGCGAGCGACCGCCAGCTGACCTGGATGCGGATCGCGTCCGCGCCGAGGTCCTGGATCTCGTCCAGCGCTTGGCCCGGCGAGCCGTTGAGCAGCTCGGAGGGCGCTTCGACGGTCGTGAACTGCGTGCTGTTCGCGTTCGCGACCGCGGACGGCACGAGCAATGCGAGACCCGTCATGGCGACGAGCAAGATCCGTTGGCGCACTTGAGGCGGCCTCCTTGGTGTGTCGTTCCGACAGATGCGAGGGATCTCCCGCACCCTTTCCGAGCCCGCCGGCAAGCGAACGTGACAGGCTCTCTTCGGTAGGGAAACCGAAGCGACCCCGAAGGTAGCGCTTTGAGGAGACGGTTCTCACAAACGATGCTCGTCGCGCTGCTCGCGCTCAGCGCCTGCGGCGGCGGCTCGACACCGGCCCCGACGACCGCCCAGCAGGCGAGATCGCCGTGCCCACGGGCGATCGCGGCCGCGCTCGGCGCCGCCGCCGATGCCCGCCTCGACGACCGCTCCGACACCGTCGTCGACTGCACCTACCGGGCCGGCGCGACGACCGCGCGCGTCCGCGTCGACAGCGCCCCGCAGGCGCAGTTCCGCTTCTCGCGCGCCGTCGTCGAGAGCGGCCAGGCGCACCTCGGCGACCCGCCCTCCGAGCTGCCGCAGGTGCTCGACGGGATCGGCGCCGGCGCCGCCTGGACGGCCGCCGGCCGCGAGCTGCTGGCGACCGACGGCAGACGGCTCGTGACCGTCACCGTCGTGCGTCCACGCGCGGACGCGCCAGCGCGCGCGACGGCGGTGACCGTCGCGCGCGCGGCGCTGAAGCCGTGAAGCCGCGCCTCAGCTGAGGTTGTGGTCCGCGACGGCCGCGGCCGCGGCGTCGTGGCCCTCGACGAAGTCGGGCGCGTCCTCGCCGGCGCTGACCGGCGACAGCGGCGACCGTCTCGCGCTCGCGATCTCCGCCTGTGTCACGTTGAGCGGGTGGTGACAGGCCGCCACATGACCGTTGGCGTACTCGGTCAACTGCGGTTCGACCTGCGAGCAGATCTCCGTCGCGCGCGGGCAGCGCGTGCGGAAGCGGCAGCCGCTCGGCGGATCGATCGGGTTCGGCGGCTCGCCGCTGACGACCAGTCGCCGCCGCGCCCGGTTCTGCCTCGGGTCGGGGATCGGGATCGCCCCCAGCAGACCGACCGTGTACGGATGGATCGGCTTCGTGTACAGCTCCTCCGACGGCGAGGACTCGACGATCTTGCCGAGGTACATCACCGCGATCCGGTCGGAGACGTGGCGCACGACCGACAGGTCGTGGGCGACGAAGACGTACGACAGGCCGAAGTCGTCCTGCAGGTCGTCGAGCAGGTTGATCACCTGCGCCTGGATCGAGACGTCGAGCGCCGAGACCGGCTCGTCGAGCATGATCAGCTTCGGCTCGACCGCCAGCGCCCGCGCGATCCCGATCCGCTGCCGCTGGCCGCCGGAGAACTCGTGCGGGAAGCGGTTGACGTGCTCGGGGTTGAGCCCGACGCGGCCGAGCAGCTCGCGCACCTTTCTCTCGATCTCCTTCGCGGAGGCGCCGTGCAGCTGCAGCGGCGCGCCGACGATCTGCCCGACGCGCTTGCGCGGGTTGAGCGACGCCTGCGGGTCCTGGAAGACCATCTGCAGCTCTCTGCGGACCGGCTGCAGCTCGCGCCGGCCGGACTTGGTGATGTCTCTGCCGCGGAAGCGGATCGCGCCGTCGGTCGGCTCCAGCAGCCGCACGATCGAGCGCGACAGCGTCGTCTTGCCGCAGCCGGACTCGCCGACGATGCCGAGCGTCTCGCCCTCGTCGAGCGTCAGCGAGACGTCGTCGACGGCGTGCACGTTGCCGACCGTGCGGTCGACGATCACGCCGCGCTTGATCGGGAAGTAGAGCTGGAGGTGCTCGACCTCCAAGAGGCGTTCGGCCATCTACGCCACCGCCTGCGTCTTCGCCGCCAAGCCGACCTCGCCGTCGACCATCCGCACTCTCCGCTTCTCCTCGATCGACAGCCAGCAGCGGTCGCAGTGACCGGGCTTCCCGGGGTCGCGCACCTCGAGCTTCGGCACCTGCGTGCACTGCTCGAACTCGTGCGGGCAGCGCGGCCGGAAGTGGCAGCCCTGCGGCGGGTCCAGCAGCGACGGCGGCAGCCCCGCGATCGCCGGCAGCCGGCCGGGCTTGTCGCGGTCGATCCGCGTGATCGAGCCGAGCAGGCCCCACGTGTACGGGTGCTGCGGGTCGTAGAACAGCTCGTCGAGCGTGCCCTGCTCGACGATCCGCCCGCCGTACATGACGGCGACGCGGTCGGCGATGTCGGCGACGACGCCGAGGTCGTGCGTCACGAGGATCACGCCCGCGTTCGTCTCGCGCCGCAGCTGGTCCAGCTCGGTGAGGATCTGCGCCTGGATCGTGACGTCGAGCGCGGTCGTCGGCTCGTCGGCGATCAGCAGCTCCGGCGAGCACGACAGCGCCATCGCGATCATCACGCGCTGGCGCATGCCGCCGGAGAACTCGTGCGGGTAGGAGCGCAGCCGCTCCGCCGCGCGCGGCACGCCGACGCGCTCCATCAGCTCGACCGCGCGGTCGAGCGCCTGCGCCTTGCTGAGGTCCTCGTGCGCGCGGATCTGCTCGACGATCTGCTGCCCGATCCGCTGCACCGGGTTCAGCGCCGTCATCGGGTCCTGGAAGATCATCGCGATCTCGCTGCCGCGGATCTGCCGCAGCTCGGCGTCGGTCGCGTGCAGCAGCTCGCGCCCTCTCAGGCGCGCGCTGCCCTCGTAGCGCGAGTTGGGCGAGCGGTTGAGCCCCATCAGCGACATGCCGGTCACGGTCTTGCCGGAGCCGGACTCGCCGACGATCGCCAGCACCTCGCCGCGGTCGACATGGAAGGAGACGTCGTCGACCGCCTGCACCAGTCCCTCCTCCGTGCGGAAGGAGACGCGCAGGTTCTCGACGTCGAGCAGTCGTTCCGATTCGGTCATTCTCAGATCAGCCCGTCAGTCGGATGCGGGGGTCGAGGAAGGCGAACAGCACGTCGGTGAGCGCGCTCAGCACGACCACCGCCGAGGCGCCCAGCATCACCACGACGAGCACCGGCGGCACGTCGAGCTGCTGGATCGAGTCGGCAGCGTACTGGCCCACGCCGTGAAGGTTGAAGACCGACTCGGTCAGGATCGCGCCGCCGCCGAGCACGGCGGCGAAGTCGAGGCTCCACAGCGAGATGATCGGGATCATCGAGTTGCGCAGGACGTGACGGACCATCACGCGCTTCTCGCTGATGCCCTTGGCGCGCGCGGTGCGGACGTAGTCCTCGCTCATCGTGTCGAGCACGTTGGAGCGCAGCACGCGCGAGTAGACGCCGATGAACAGGACCGACAGCACCATCCACGGCAGCAGCATGTGGTAGAGCCAGTCGATCGGGTCCTGCGTCAAGGGGACGTAGCCGCCGTTGGGGAAGATCTGCACCTTGAACGCGAGGAAGTAGAGCGCGACGGCGCCGAGCAGGAAGACCGGCGTCGAGACGCCGATCAGCGCCAGCACCGTCAGCGCGCGGTCGGTGAACTTGCCGGCCTTGATCGCGCTGAAGAGGCCGAAGACGATCCCGAAGAAGAGCCAGATGATGCCGGCTCCGATCGACAGCGACAGCGTCGCCGGCAGCGCCTGCTTGATCTGCGACATCACGCTCAGCTGCTGCGTGTACGAGATCACGTCGCCCGACAGGATCTTCCCCATCGTCGTCAGGTACTGCTGCCAGAGCGGGTCGTCGAAGCCCCACGACTGGCGGATCAGCTCGATCTGCTCCGGCGTGGCGGTGCGGCCGGCGAGCCGGACGGCGGGGTCGCCGTTGGGGATCGCCTGGAAGATCAGGAACGTCAGGACGGAGATCGCGAACAGCACGAGCACCATCGAGATGACGCGGCGGATGACGAATCGAGCCATCTCTCAGTGCTCCACCGCGAACTCGACCGGATCGTCGCTCACCTTGTCCGTCTCCTTCTCCTTGATCTTCACTCTCGCGCGCGGGTCGAGCGCGTCGCGGACGCCGTCGCCGAAGACGTTGATGCCGAGCACTGCCAGCACGAGCATCGCGCCGGGGACGAAGGTCAGGTGGATCGCGCTCGGGATCAGCCGGATGCCGTCGGAGATCATCGTCCCCCACGACGGGTTCGGCGGCTGGATGCCGGCGCCGAGGTAGGACAGCGCCGCCTCCAGCAGGATCGCGTTGGCGATCATCAGCGGCAGGAAGACGATCAGCGTCGAGGCGACGTTGGGCAGGATCTCTCTCGCCATGATCCGCAGCGAGCTGGCGCCCTGCACGCGCGCCGCGTCGACGAACTCCTTCTCGCGCAGCCCCAGCACCTGGCCGCGGATCGGCTTGGCGACGTACGGGATGTAGACGACCCCGATGATCACCGCCGGTACGAAGAGCGAGTTCCCGCTCACTTCTATCGGTCCTATCGACAGTCCTCCGAGCGCCAGCGAGGTGCCGAGCGCGATGCCGAGGAGGACGACCGGATAGGCCCAGATGAGGTCGAGGATGCGCGCCAGCACACCGTCGACGACACCGCGGTAGTAGCCCGCGGCGAGCCCGACGATCGTCGCCAGGATCATCGTGATGAAGGTCGCGATGAAGCCGACCTCGAGCGAGTTGCGGCCGCCGTAGAGCAGGCGGACCGCGAGGTCGCGGCCGTTCTGGTCGGCGCCCAGCAGGAATCTTCCCTGCCAGGTCGGCCCGATCGGCAGGCCGCTGACCGAGACGACGTCCTTCTCCTTGCCGCCGACCGTCACCTTCTCGGTGACGTGGTTGTCGTTGGGCCCCGTGTGCGCGATGTGGTCCGCATACAGCGGCGCGCAGAAGCAGAGGATCACGATGATCGCGAACAGCGCCCCGAAGGCGAGCGCGACCTTGTTGCGGCGCAGCCGGCGCCGCGCGAGTCTGTACGGCCCGATGCCGGCGGCCGGCGCGCCCCCGCCCGGCTCAGCGGCGACGACAGAGTCGCCGCTGGCCGTGCGGATCGCGCCGGTGCCGGTGTCAGGCGTGGCGGGATCGATTGCCACCGCGGGTCAACTTCCTATCTGAGCGACAGCGTCGACCAGTCGTTGAAGTACAGCGGGTGGAAGACCGAGTCGAAGTTCAGCTTGTTGCTGAAGAACTTCGGCACCGCTTCCGCGCCGTACACAGCGACGTACGCTCTTCTGGCCGTGTATTCGTCGAGCGCCGCCCACTCGTCGGCCACCGAGTCCAGCTCGGTCGCCGGAACGGCGTTCAATCTTCTCAGCTCTCTCTGGATGAACGGATCGTTCACCTTCGAGAAGTTCTGGTTGTTGGTCGGCTGGATCGAGCGCCCGTCCATCAACAGGTAGAAGTCGGACGGGTTCGGGAAGTCCTGCAGCCAGTCGGCGAAGCCCGTCTGCGGGTCCGTTCTGGCGTTGCCGATCGTCGGGAAGTAGACGGTGTCGGCGATGATTCTCTCGGTCGCTCTGAAGCCGATCTTGTTGAGCAGGTCGGTGTAGTAGTCGATGTACTCCTTGCGCGGCGAGCGCTCCTGACCCCAGACGGTCACGGGGGCGCCTTCGAGGCCGGCGTCTCTGAGCATTCTCTGCGCGCCCGCGAGGTCCGGTCTGTCGCCGTAGGGGCACTCGCTCGTCGGGTGGCCGACGATGCCTCTCGGGATGAAGAAGCAGTCGGTCTCGAGGAAGCCGGAGGCGATGCGGCTGAGCGCGTCGCGATCCATCGCCATGTTGACGGCGATGCGGGCCTTCTCGTTGTTGAACGGCGGCTTCGTCGTGTTGAGGAAGAAGTAGAAGGTCGACGGCACCGGCTTGCGCGCGAAGCGGTCTCTCGCCTGGCTCTCGATCTGCGGCAGCAGCGCCGGCGGCAGCGTGTCACCAGAGTCGAAGATGTCGGCCTGGTTGTTGAGCACCTGCTGCGCCTCGGAGTTGGTGTTCGAGACGATGTTGACTCTTATCGTGTCGAGGTTCCCCGTCGGGATGTCGGGGATTCTGAACGATGCGAACTCCGGGTTCTTTCTCAGCGTGAACGAGCGGTTCGGGACGACGTCCGTGAGGATGTACGCGCCGACGCCGGGAGGCGGATCGTTGCTGAGGTTTCTGATCGCGGTGCCTCTCGGCACGAACGCGAGCGCCGGGAAGGCGAGCACGTTGGAGAAGGCGCCGTACGCCTCTCTCAGGCGGATCGTGATTCTGCCGGTGGCGTCGTCGGCGGTGATGCCGCTGACCGATCTCGCTCTGCCCGCGTCGAAGTCGGCGGCGCCGACGACGTAGTTGGTGACGAACGATCTGCCGCCCCACGGGATTCTGATCATGCGCTCGATCGAGTACGGGTAGTCGGACGCTCTGACGGCCGTGCCGTCGGAGTATCTGAGCCCTCTGCGGAGCGTGAACTCGTAGGTCTTGCCGTCGTCGGAGATTCTCGGCAGCGCGTCGGCCAGGCCGGGGATCAGCTGCGTGCCCGGCTCGCCCTCCTCGTGGCGGTACGTCAACAGGCCGGTGTAGCTGATCCAGTGCGCCTCGACCGCCTGCGTGGTGTACGCGAGCTGCGGGTCGAGGTAATCGGGGGCCGTGCCCATCAGCACCGTCGCGGTGCCGCCTTGTCTTGCGCCTGCGGTCGATCCACCACCCCCTGAAGTGGACGAACCGGACGACGACGACGTCGTCGAGCTGTTGTCGTCACCACCGCACGCGGCGACGGTGACAGCGAGCGCGAGCGCGACCAGCATCGCGCCCAGGGCTCGTGCCCAGTACCTCATTGATAGAGCCTCCTCGTCGTATAGCTCCAGCTTTACCTGCGGGCAAGCAATCTAGTCGCCGCTAACGGACGATCAAGGCTTGAGGAGTTGACGTTCAGTTGCTGAATTGTTTGTGTCCGGTTAGGGCGCATCCCAATGGTTTGCTCACCCCTCTCCGGGGTACGGTGAGCCGGTTTCGGGTGGTTCGGGCGCGCCGGCCGTCACCCACCCACCCTGGGCGAACCGCCACAGCGTCAGCAGCAGCCGCGCGACGATCAGCCCGACGATCCCGCACCAGACGCCGACCAGCCCCCAGTCGAACACGAGCGACAGCACCGCCAGCGGGACGAAGACGCCGAGCGCGGCGACCACCATCGACTGCATCAGGAAGCGCGAATCGCCCGCCCCGATCAGGATTCCGTCGAGCGCGAAGACCGCGCCCGCCGCCGGCTGCATCAGCGCGAACAGCCACCAGACGGCGCGTGTCCGCTCGATCACGGCCGGATCGTCGGTGAACGCCTGCGGCAGGACGCTCCCGAGCGCCAACATGATCGCGCCCAGCAGCGCGCCGAAGGCGACCGACCACCAGATCATCCGCGTCGCCGCCGTGCGTGCCTCGCCGCCGCGCCCCGCGCCGAGCGCACGGCCGACGATCACCTGCGCGGCGATCGCGATCGCGTCGAGCACCAGCGCGAGGAACGACCACAGCTGGAAGGCGATCTGGTGCGCGCCGAGCGAGGCGGTGCCGACGCGCGCGACGACGGCGCTGGCGACCGCGAAGGCGCCGGTCAGCGCGGCCGTGCGGACGAACAGGTGGCCGCCTATGCGGGCCAGCGCGGCGATCGCCCGCCGCTGCGGCCGGCGGCTGTCGGCCGGCGCCCGCAGCAGCGTCCACGCGAACGCCGCGCCCATGCACGCCTGCGCGAACGCGGTGCCGGCGGCGCTGCCCTCGATCCCCCACGCGAAGCCGTAGACGAACAGCAGCTCCAGCACGACGTTGAGCGCGTTCGCCGTCATCACGATCAGCAGCGGCGTGCGCAGGTCGGCGGTGCCGCGCAGATAGCCCTGGCCGGCCAGCGCGATCAACGCGAACGGCAGCCCGAGCGCCGCGATCCGCAGATACTGGACCGCGTACGCCGCCGTCTGGCCCTCGCCGCCCATCAGCCGCACCGCCGGCACCGCCAGCGCGACGATCGCGACGCACAGCAGCAGCCCGAGCCCGCTCGCCAGCCACAGCGCCTGCGCGGCGATCCGGCCGGCCGCGCGCTCCTCCCCCGCCCCGTGCAGCCGCGCGACCTGCGCGGTCGTGCCGTAGGCGAGGAAGTTGAAGAGCGTAAAGGCGGTCGTGAGGATAACCGTCGCGATCCCCAGCGCCGCCAGCTGCGGCGTGCCGAGATGGCCGACGACGGCGGTGTCGACGAGCAGGTAGAGCGGCTCGGCCGCGAGCGCGCCGAGCGCGGGCAGCGCCAGTCGCACCAGCTCGCGGTCGTGACGGGTCGGTCGCAATGACGGTCGCAGTCGGCGCACGGCGGCGGATGGTCGCAGTAGCGTGCGCCGGATGGAGAGCTGGTCTGTGCCGCGGCGGGTCTTCGTGACCGGCGCCGCAGGCTTCATCGGGCGCACCCTGGCCGCGCGCTGGCGCGACGCCGGCGCCGAGGTGCGCGGCGTCGACGCGGTCGCCGATCCCGCCGCGGGGATCGTCGCGGGCGACGTCGCCGAGCCGGGCGCGTGGCAGCGCCACGCCGCCGGCTGCGACCTCGTCGTCCACACGGCCGCGGTCGTCTCCAACGCGCAGGGCCTCGGCGCCTCCTGGCGCGTCAACGTGCTCGGCACCCGCAACGTGCTCGACGCGGCCGCCCGCGGCAGCGCCGAGCGGTTCCTGCACCTCTCCTCGATCCGCGCCTTCTCCGACCTCGGCTTTCCCGACGACGTCGGCGAGCGCCACCCGGTCCGCCCCGACGGCGCGCCCTACGTCGACACGAAGATCGCCAGCGAGCACGTCGTGCTGCAGGCGCACGCGGCCGGCGAGCTGGCCTGCACGGTCGTCCGCCCCGGCGACGTCTACGGCCCCGGCTCGCGGCCGTGGATCGTGATGCCGCTGGAGCTGGTCCGGCGCGGCATGTTCGCGCTCCCGGCGATGGGCCGCGGCCGCTTCAGCCCCGTCTACGTCGACGATCTCGCCGACGGGATCGCCGCCGCGGCCGCCGCGCCGGCGGCGAGCGGCCAGGTGCTGACGCTGGCCGGCGGGATGACCGTCTCCACGCGCGACTTCTTCACGTACCACCACCGCTGGGCCGGCCGCCGCGGGCCGCTCGTGCTGCCGACCTCCGTCGCGGTCGGCGCGGCCGGCGCGATCGCCGCCGTCAACCGCCTGCGCGGCGCCGAGTCCGAGGTCAACCCGGTCTCGATGCGCTACTTCGCGCGGCGCGGCGGCTACTCGATCGAGAAGGCGCGCCTGCTGCTCGGCTACGAGCCGGCGGTGACGCTCGCCGAGGGGATGGCGCGAACGGAGACGTGGCTGCGCGAGCGGCGGCTGATCTGATCGATTCCGCATGCTCCCGCCGACTCGCGGGTAGCTGAGACGACACCGCTTGCGGAATGAATCGCCCGCACGTTCAGCGGATTCATCAACGGAGGAAGGACTACTTCAATGCTTTGGCTGATCCTCGGCATCGTGTTGCTCGTGCTCGCGATCGCGGGCGGTGTGATCGTCAACCCGATCCTGTTCGTGCTCGGAATCGTCGCGATCGTGATCTTCATCACGGGCGCGCGCGGGGGCCGCAGCACCGCCTTGTGACCGCGCCACGGGCGCGAACGTGACCTCCACGTGCGCGCCCTCCTTGCGCTCCTCGACGCGCGCGAGCGCCCGCATCACCTTCACGTCGGCTGCCGTCACCGGGTCCAGCAGCCCGCGCGGCCACAGGCGCCGCACGCGCACGACATTCGCCTCGGCGGCATAGAGCAGGATCTGGCCGCCGAGGTAGAGCCATGACAGCAGGCCGATGACCAAGGCGAACAGGCCGTAGGTCGCTCCGGCCCGGCTGACGACGCGGTCGACGTAGATCGTGCCGACCGTCTGCAGCGCCGCCCAGCCGAGCGCCGCCAGCAGCACGCCGAGCCACATGTCGCCCATCGGCACCTCGGGCACCGTCAGCAGCCGGAAGGTGACCCAGAACAGCAGCACGTCGAGTATCAGCGTCAGGCCGAGGCCGGAGGCGCGCACGCCGAAGCTGCCGAGCCCGCCGACGATCAGGCCGACGGCGATCGTGATCGAGATGTTCAGCCCGCCGAGCGCGACCAGCACCAGCAGCCCGCGGCCGCGCGCGGTGAGGAAGTTGCGCCGCTCGCGGTGCGGCACGTCCCACACCTCGTCCATCGCCCGCTGCGCCGCGATCGTGACGCCGAGCCCGGCCCACAGCGCGCCCGCGATGCCGATCACGAGCGCGGTCGTGTCGCCTCTCAGCGCGCCGACCTGGAGGTCGTCGCCGAGGATCGGGAACTGCCCCAGCGCCGAGTCGACGATCGTGTCGTACCAGCCGTTGTTGCCGGCCAGCACGTAGCCGAGCACGGTCACCAGCACCAGCAGCAGCGGGAACAGCGAGAAGAAGCCGTACCAGGCGATCAGCGCCGCCAGGTGGCCGGCCTTGTCGTCGGAGAACTTCTTGATGACCGCGATCGGGAAGCCGAGCCACGGCGTGCGGCGCTGGAGCCGGTCGAACGCCCTCACGGGCCGCAGCAGGTCCATCGGCTCAGTCCCTCCCCGCGGGCGTCTCGACGCCGCTCGCGCCGCTCGGCTCCGCCGGCGCCTCGGCGCCCGTGAGCGCGTCCGCCAGCTGGGCGCGGCGGATCCCGAGCTTCGCGTAGACGTTGCCGAGGTGCAGCTCGACCGTCTTGCGCGTCACCCACAGCGTCTCGGCGATCTCGCGATTGCTCATCCCCTCGGCGGCGAGCGCGGCGACGCGCCGTTCGCTCGGCGTCAGCGCCTCGACGCCGGAGAGCGCCTCGCGCCGCGGCCGCGCGCCGGAGGCGAGCAGCTCCTCGCGGGCGGAGTCGGCGAGCCGCGTGGCGCCGATGCGGCGGGCGAGGTCGAGCGCCTCGCGCAGCGGCTCGCGCGCGTCGGCGCGGCGGCGGGCGCGCCGCAGCGTCGCGCCGAGGTCGTGCTGCGCCCAGCCGGTCTGCAGCAGCAACGGGCTGTCGCGCAGCAGCCGCGTCGCCTCCGTCAGCAGCTCCAGCCCCTCCTCGCCGCCGAGCGCGCGGGCGCGGACGTGGAGGACGGAGCCGAGCGCGCCGGGCGTGCCGATCCCGCGCGCGATCGCCTCCTCCTCGGCGGCCAGCTCCATCGCCTCGTCGCGTTCGCCGCGCTCGGCCAGCAGCGCGATCAGGCGGATCGACGCGAGCGACTTCAGCGGTGCCCGCCAGCCGCCGGCGAGCAGCGCGGCGCGGGCGGCGCGCAGGTCGCTCTCGGCCGCCTCGCGCCCGCCGCGCGTCCAGCGCACCATCGCGCGGGCGGAGAGGAAGTCGGGGTAGACGATCGTGCCCTCGGCGCCGGGCGGAAGCGCGACCGCCTCGATCCGCTCGGCCGCCTCGTCGAGCGCGCCGCGCTCGCGCAGGAACTCCGACAGGACCGTCTCGGTCGAGACGACCGACAGCGCCAGTCTCAGCTCCTCCATCGTCGCCAGCGCGGCGCGCGCGTACGCCTCGCCGGCGCCGAGCGAGCCGAAGGTCAGCTGCCAGAGGGCGCGCGCGTGCTCGATCACCGCGAGCCCGAGCCGCGAGCCGCTGCGGCGGACCGAGCGCTCGCCGTCCTGCAGCGCGCCGTCGGCGAGGTCGCGCAGCTCGGCGTGCCGCAGCGCGATCGTCACGAGGTTGTAGGTGCCGCTGGCGGAGCCGACGGCGTCGAGCAGCTCGCGGCTGCCGATCACCTCGCGCGCGAGCGCCTCCGTCTCGCCGATCGGCCGGCAGCGGTATGCGCTGTCGGTCAGCAGGTGGGCCTTGCGCACGATCGACGGCTCCCCGGGCGCGTGCAGCAGCGCCTCGCGCTCGGTGCGCAGCGAGGCGACGTAGGCGGTCGCGTCGAGCAGCGAGGATTCGAGCTGGAGCTTCAGGCGCGGGTCGCGCGCCGTCGCGACCGCGGCCTCGAGGTCGCTGACGGCGGCCGCCGGCTCGGCCAGCACCCGCACGCGGGCGCGGCTGGCGCGCGCCCGCGCGAGCGCGTCGTCGCCGAGCCCCGCGCTCGCGATCGCCTCCCCCAGCCGCCCGACCCCTTCCGGAGCCCCCACGAGCACCTCCAGCTCGCCCAGTTCGAGCAGCAGGCCGGCGCGGTCGGCGGCTGCCGGCGCGATCCCGCCGGCGCCCCCGCGCGCGATGCCGTCGGCGCCCCCTCGCGCGACGCCGCCCTCTCCCTGCGCGACGCCCGCGGCCTTCCCCTGCGCGATGCCGGCGGCCTCCCCCTGCGCGATGCCGGCGGCCTCCCCCTGCGCGATGCCCGCGGCCTCCCCCTGCGCGATGCCCGCGGCCTCCCCCTGCGCGATGCCCGCGGCGGCCGGCTGCTCCCGCAGCGCCCGGCGCAGGTAGGCGACGGCGGTGTCGGGGGCGCCCTCCGCGGCCGCCGCCCGCGCGGCCTCGCGCAGCGTCGCGACGGTCTCCGGCGAGCTGCCCGGCTCGGCCGCGAGCAGGTGCGCGGCGATCTCCTCCAGGCGCGCGCCGCGGGCGCTCAGCCGCGCCGCCGCGCGGCCGTGCAGGTCGGCCCGCTCGCCGGGTGGGACGCTCGCCTGCGCGGCCTCGCGCACGAGCGGATGGACGAAGGTCCAGCCGCCCGCTTCGAGCACGCCGGCGCGCGCGAGCCGATCGGCTGCTGCCGTCGCGGCAACGGCGTCGAGGCGGGCGAGCGCGGCGAGGTCGTCGCGCGTCGCCCGCTCGCCCAGCACCGCGGCAGCCCGCGCGACCGCGACCGCGTCCGGCCCGAGCGCCGAGAGCCGCCGCTCGACCGCGGCCGCGAGGTCCGGTGACCCCAGCTCGGCCAGCCGCGCGACCTCCTGCTCCCGCCCGCCCAGGCCCGATTCGGCGGCCGCGCGCGCCAGCTCGTTGAGCAGCAGCGGATTGCCGCCGGTCGCCTCGACCGAGGCGGCGGTGAAGGTCGGCTCCGGCTGCTCCCCGAGCGTCGTCGCGAGCAGCACGCCCGCTCCGTCCGTCGTCAGCGGCGCCGGCCGCAGCACCCGCGCCGCCGGCCCGCCGGCGAGCGCCGCCAGCAGCTCCGCGTCCGCCCCCGGCTCCCCCACCCGCGTCGCGCCGATCACCAGCACCGGCAACCCGTGCAGCCGCCGCCCGAGGAACTCCAGAAACCGCAGCGACGAGAGATCGGCCCAGTGCAGATCGTCGACCAGCAGCGCCAACGGCCGCTCCTCCGCGAGGTTGGCGACGAGCCAGTAGAGCCCATGCAGCACCGCGTGCGTCGGCGCCGGATCGGCCGCGCCCGACCCGCCCTGCCCGCCCGCCGCCGCGCCGACGTCGAGCACCGACGCCGCCTGCCCCGCCGCCCCAGCCAGCAGCCGCGCCCGCCGCTCCCCGCCAGCGCTCTCCAGCTCCGGGTCGAGCAGCTGATGGACTAGTCCGAAGGGAAAGTCCCGGTCGAGCGCCGAGGCGACGCCCGCCAGCACCGTCAACCCCGCGTCCTCCGCCACCGCCCGCCCCTGCCGCAGCAGCGCGGTCTTCCCGATCCCCGCGACCCCCTCCAGCAGCACGACCGCCCCCTCGCCGCCCGCCGCAGCCCGCGCCCCAGCCGCGAGCACCCCCAGCTCGCTGTCGCGTTCGACGATCGCCATCAGACGCGACAGCGTACGCGTTCCCCCGGGCGGCGCCGGGACGCCGACAGGCGGAGTAGGTTCGTCCCATGACCGGGCGAGCGGATCCGCGACTCGCAGAGCTTCGAGCAGCCCTCGTGGAGGCCGCACAGATCGACGATCTCGCGGAGCGCACGCTCGAGGTCGTCGCGATCATCGACGCCGCCGTCTCTCCGCTCGGCATACACCCGGTCGTCGTCGGTGGAATGGCCGTCTACTTCTGGACCGAGGATCCCGCGTTCGTGACGTACGACATCGACGTCGTGATGGCGACCCCTGATCAGCTCAGCACGACACTCGCCGTGCTCGGCTTCGAGAAGAACAAGGACGGCCGCCACTGGAGCCTGCCGGGAACAGGGATCTTCCTCGAAGCTCCCAGCGTCGACCTCGACGCTGATGCGGTGGTGAAGAAGGTCTCGCTCCCGTCTGGACGCGTGGCGCGGGTCCTCTCGCCCATCGACATCCTGCTCGATCGCCTGGCGGAGTTCCAGGCGACCGGCCATCAATTGGTCGCTCAGCAGGCGCTCGTGCTCCTGAGCCACGTGACACCGGAAGGCACTGACAATCTTCGCGTGCGAGCGAAAACACGACGCGTTGCTCACGCACTCGATGCGTTGTCCCAGCTCGCAACCGAGCTCGCGGCCGGCCGCGAACCCGCGGAGAGCGACGAACTGCACCAGATCGCCCGACTCGCATTACGAGCCGAATACACTTTCAAGCAGCCATGAGAACCGAATCGATGACCTTCGAGCAGTGGCGCCGCGACTCGCCCGCCCGGCGCGCCAAGAGCGCCGAGGTTCTCGCCCGCCTCGGCCCGATCAGACGTGAGAGACCCCGCGACCCGGTCGAAGCCGAGTTCCTTCGCAGCATCGGAACGCCGGAGCACCTGATCGGGCCGGAGTCGAGGCTCGCGCGCCGGGGCGGCAGCCAGCCGGAGCTGAAGGATGTTCCGCGGCGGCAAAGCGCGCCGTAACGGGCCTCCGCAGCGCCGACAGCCCGTCGACTCAATTCACTCACGGTCTCCGCGTACTTGATCTCGCGAGCTGCGAGCACGGCCTTCAGCGACTTCTCTGCAGTCTGCTGAGCAGGACCCGCGCGAGGTCCCGGCCGTCACGCGACGGCAAGCTCGCGGCCTTCGCTCAGCGCGGCGTGGACGATCGAGTTCTTCACGTCGGCCCACTCGGCGGCGTAGGCCTCGCTGACGACGACGATGTCGACGGGCACCCCGAACGAGCGCAGCTCCCGCTCCAGCCCAACCATCTCCGCATGCCGGTCGGGCACGTCGCGCTCGATCACGAGGAAGTCGAGGGAGATCGAACGGTACTCGGATCGACAGCTGCTTCGCCAGAGCCACCGCCTCGAACCGACGCGCCAGCCCTCACCGCTGATGGCTCCCCAGCGCCGTCGCCGCCACCACGAGCGCTATGCCGATCGTCTCGGCGATGCCGGGGATCTGGTGGAGGACGACGAGGCCGGCGACGGTGGCGGTGGCTGGGAGCAGGGCGAGCAGGAGGGCGAAGCGGGCGCGTGGGAGGCGGGCCATCGCGACCTGGTCGAGGACGTAGGGGATCACGCTCGACATCAGGCCGACGCCGACGCAGGCGGCCAGCAGGGCGGGGTGGGTGAAGGCGTCGAGCGAGCTGGAGGCGCCGAAGGGCGCGAGCGCGACCGTGCCGGCGATCATCGCGGCCGCCAGACCGGGGCGGCCGGAGATGCCCGGGTCGGCGGCGACGCGGTGGCCGAGCACGACGTAGCCGGCCCAGCAGGCGCCGGCGGCGAGCGCGAGGGCGACGCCGAGCGGGCTGCCGGAGACGTGGACGTCAGCCAGCAGCAGGACGCCGGCCGCGGCGGTGGCGAGCGTGATCAGGTCGCGGCGGCCGTGGGAGCCGATCGCGGTCACGGCGATCGGACCGACGAACTCCAGCGCCACCGCGGTGCCGAGCGGGAGGCGGTCGATCGCCAGGTAGAAGGCGCCGTTCATGCCCGCCAGCGCGAGGCCGAAGCCGCCGACCAGCAGCAGCCGCTCGCGCGTCCAGCCGCGCGCGTCGGCCAGCCGCCACGGCCGCGCCCACGCCGCCATCACGACCGCCGCCGCGAACACCCGCAGCCACGCGACGCCGATCACCGGCACGCGCGCGAACAGCAGCACCGCGAGCCCCGCGCCGACGTACTGCGTCAGCGCGCCGATCACGAACAGCAGCTGCGGCGGCAGCCGCCAGGCCAGCGTCAGCGGGCCGGCGTTGCCGCCGGAGCCCGGCTGGGGAGAGGCGGCGGCGTCCATCGCCACCCAGTATGCGCGCCCGCCGCGCGCTCAGGCGAGCGACGCGAGGCCGCAGCGCGCTCAGGCGGGCGATGCGCGCCCACCGCGCGCTCAGGCGACCGGCGCCTCACGCGCCGCGCGCACGCCCTTCAGTCGATCGAGTCCGCGAACGGGAGCTTCTCGTCCAGCCGCGTCAGCCGCACCAGCCGGCTGACCTCCGCGCCACCGCGCACGATCGTCAGCTCGTACCCGTCTCTCTGCGCCCGGTCGGCCTCGGAGACGAGCAGCCGCAGGCCCGAGGAGTCCATGAAGCTGAGCTGTCTCAGATCGATCACCAGCCGCTCGTCGCCCTCCTCGAAATGCGAGCGCAGAGCGGCGAGCAGCAGCGGTGCGGTGGCGAGGTCGAGCTCGCCGGCCGGCGAGGCGACGAGCATGCGCTCGCGCCGTTCGACGGCGACGTCGAAGGCGGGGTTGGCGTCCAGGCTGGTCATTGATCGGACCTGTACCCGCTGGTCGCGCTGACAATGCCTGATGCCCGCGGGGTTGCCCCCACGCCGGTTGCGGGTAGCGACCGGATCAACGATGCACGCTGACGCCTCCCTCTACGACTCCCGCATCGCCGCCGCGGTCCGTGGCGGCAAGCGCTCCACCAGCACCCGCGCCCAGAGCGACGGTCACTTGCAGAGCGCCGATGCACCGCGCTTCGCCGGCGGCGCCCCCGACCGGCTCGCGGTCACCTTCCCGGCCGACGCCGACGCGCCGCAGCGCGCCCGCGCCGCCGCCTCGCGCGCGCTCGCGCACTGGACGCCGGAACGCCGCGACGTCGCCCTGCTGGTGATCTCCGAGCTGGTCACCAACGCCGTCCGGCACGGCGCCCGCGACGACGCCGACGAGGTCGGCCTGCTCGTCCGCCGCCGTGGCGCCGCCACGCGGATCGAGGTCATAGATCCGCGCGCCGGTCGCGGGATGGTCGACGACGGCGGCAGCGCCGCCGGCACCGAGATCCAGCGATCCGGCTGGGGTCTGCCGATCGTCGCGGAGCTGACCGACCGCTGGGGCGTGGAGGGCGGTCCGGGCCGCACCTGCGTCTGGTGCGAGCTCGACGACGCCTGAGAGCGCTTCCGGGCGACCGCGGACGCCCCTAGACTTGCGTACCGTGGGCGGGACGACACGCGATCAGCTGCGAGCGACCGACGGCGGTTTTGGAGCGCGCTACCAGCGCGCCTTCCTGCGCTACCTGCAGACCGGCGACGAGGCCGACGTGACGCCGGCGTACGAGCTGAGCCGCGAGGCGGTCGGCGGCCACCTGTCGCTGCTGGAGCTGGCTGAGGCGCATCGCGAGGCGTTCGCAGCCGGCGTGCTGCCCGAGCGCGACGCCGAGCGCCAGCAGCAGCTCGCCGAGCGCGCCGCCGCGTTCCTGCGCGAGAGCCTCGCGACCTTCGAGATCGCCCACCGCGGCTACCTCGAGGTGCAGGAGGTCGCGCGGCTGGAGCACGAGCACGCGCGCCAGCTGCAGTCGGTCGCGGAGGTCTCGGTCGCGCTCAACGCCGCGCTGCCGGTCGCCGACGTGATCGACCTCGTCACCGCCGAGGCGCGCCACGTGCTCGGCGGCCGCTCAGCCCGCGCGCATCTCGAGCTGCCCGGCTCGCAGCCGCGCCGCACGCTCACCGCCACCTCCGGCGAGCCGCCCGCCGAGCACGCGCGCGAGGCGCCGGGCGCGCTGCGCGCCAGCCTCACCGGTCGCCGCGGCCTCGTCGTCGGCGAGATCGAGGTCTTCGGCGTCGAGGACGCCGACCCGGGCGCGGAGGCGATCCTGGTCCAGCTCGCGCAGGTCGCCTCGGCGGCGATCGGCAACGCGCAGATCTACGGGCTCGAGCGCGAGATCGCCGAGACGCTGCAGCGCAGCCTGCTGCCGCAGAGACTGCCGAAGGTCGACGGCCTCGACATCGACGCGCGCTACTGCGCGGCCGGCGACGGGATGGTCGTCGGCGGCGACTTCTACGACGTCTTCCGCACCAACGGCACCGCCTGGGGCGTCGCGATCGGCGACGTCTGCGGCAAGGGCCCGCACGCCGCCGCGCTGACCGCGCTCGTGCGCTACACGCTGCGCGCCGCGGCGCTGTGGGAGCACCGCCCCGAGCGCGTGATGGCGATGCTGAACGAGGCGATCCTCGACCAGCGCGACGACCACCGCTTCTGCACCGCCTTCTACGGCCAGCTGCAGCTCACGCCGGCCGGCGGCGCGCGCGTCGACTTCGTCAGCGCCGGCCATCCGCTGCCGATCGTGCGGCGCGCCGGCGGCGCGGTCGAGACGGTCGGCTCGTACTCGACCGTGCTCGGCGTCGTGCCCGACCCGCAGCTGCACGCCGACACCGTCGAGCTGGCGCCGGGCGACCTGCTCGTGCTCTACACCGACGGCGTCACCGAGGTCCGCCGCCGCGGCCGCGAGGTCTTCGGCGTCGACCAGCTGCTGGCGCTGCTGGGCGAGATCGGCGACGTCTCGGCGGCGAAGGCGGCCGAGCGCGTCGAAGACGCCGTGCTGAACGCATCCGGCGGGCCGCCGCGCGACGATCTCGCCGTGATCGCGGTCCGAATTCCACCCGCCTGACCAGGAGCCGTGAAAGACTTGCGCCGGAAGAACCGACCGGGGGTGTGCTGATGGCTGAAGAGCGCAGGAGAGCCGCGCGCAGAACGAGACGGCCGACCGCGGCCGCCGCCGCGCGCGACGGCGAGTCGACCAGCTCGCTGCTGCGCGAGCTGGTCGCCCATCTCCGCCGCAACCGCACCCAGCTGCGCGAGGAGTGGGCGCGCCGCATCACCGACGCGAAGCTGCTGACGGCGATGACCTCGGAGGAGATCTTCGCCGAGGCGACCTCGGTCTACGACAACTACATCGAGGTGCTCGAGACCGGCTCGGTCGAAGCGCTGCAGGACTACGCCCGCAACCTCTCCGAGCGGATCATCCCGCGCGGCGTCGAGACCGACGAGGTGCTCGGGATCGTGCTGCTCCTGCGCGACGTGCTCGCGCGCTCGCTGTTCGAGAAGTACCAGACCGACTTCGACCTGCTCAACCGCGTGCTCGACGCCTACGAGCCGGCCGCCAACCGCATCGCCAACACCGTCGGCGTCTCGTTCGTGCAGGAGCGCGAGCGGATCATCCGCCAGCAGCAGGAGGCGATCCGCGAGCTGTCGACGCCGGTCCTGCAGGTGCGCGAGCGGCTGCTGATCCTGCCGATCATCGGCGTGCTCGACTCGCAGCGCGCACGGCAGGTGACCGAGCAGCTGCTGCGCGGCATCCGCACCAACCGCGCGAAGGTCGTCGTGATCGACATCACCGGCGTGCCGACGATCGACCAGACGGTCGCGAACAACCTCGTGCAGACGGTCGAGGCCTCGCGCCTGATGGGCGCCAGCGTGATCATCACCGGCCTCTCCTCCGAGATCGCCCAGACGCTCGTGACGATCGGCGTCGACCTCTCGAAGGTCAATGCGGTCGGCGACCTCCAGGGCGGCATCGAGGAGGCCGAGCGGCTGCTCGGCTACGAGGTGACGGTCCGCGCCGACGGATCCCCGGAGCTGGTGCGCTGAGCGCGGGAGCGCCGCTCGCCTGACCGATGCCGGTTCCGATCCTCAAACAGGGCAGCGTGCTGATCGCCTCGATCCAGAGGGCGCTGACGGACACCGACGTCGTGCTGCTGCAGGAGACGCTGATCGAGCAGGTCGGCCGCTACCGCTCGCGCGGGATCGTCGTCGACGTCGCCGCGATCGACGTGATGGACTCGTTCGTCGCGCGCTCGCTGAGAGCGATCGCGCAGATGACGCGCCTGCGCGGGGCCGAGATGGTGCTGGTCGGGATCCAGCCGGAGGTCGCCTTCGCGATGGTGCAATTGGGGACGTCATTGGAGGACGTCCTCACGGCCCTCGACCTCGAGGAGGGCCTCGCCCTGCTCGAGTCGCTCGGCGGGGAGGCCGAGCGCCGTGGCGGCCTCGCAGGCTGAGGTCAGGGTCGCGATCGCGACCGACGACGACGTCGTCGCCGCGCGTCAGGCGGGGCGGCAGCTGGCGGAGTCGCTCGGGCTCGCGACGACCGACCTGACGCTCGTCGCGACCGCGATCTCCGAGGTCGCCCGCAACATCACCGCGTACGCCGGCACGGGCGAGATCGTCGTGCGGCCGGTCGACGGCCGCGGCCGCCGCGGCGTGCAGGTGATCGCCAGCGACGAGGGACCGGGGATCGAGGACATCGACCGCGCGCTGCAGGACGGCTTCACGACCGGCGGCGGGCTCGGGCTCGGGCTGCCGGGCGCGCGGCGGCTGATGGACGAGTTCGCGATCAACTCCAGACCGGGCGCCGGCACGACGGTCACGATGACGAAGTGGGGCCCGCAATGAGCATCGGCGGCGCGCTCCACGCCGACCTCGCCTACGGCGTCGCGCACGCCTGCGCCGACGGCGAGCAGGTCAGCGGCGACGCCTGGGTCGCGCTCGCCGCCGAGGACCAGGTGCTGCTGGCGGCGATCGACGGCCTCGGCCACGGCGTCGCCGCCGGCGAGGCGGCCGCGCGGGCGGCGGAGACGATCCGCGCGCACGCCGCGGAGCCGCTGCCGGCGCTCATGACCGCCTGCCACGCGGCGCTCGCCGACACGCGCGGCGCGGCGCTGACGGTCGCCCGCATCGAGCTGACGGCGCGCACGCTGACGTGGCTCGGGATCGGCAACGTCAACGGGCTGCTGGCGCCAGCCGTCGCGAGCGCGAGCGCCCCCGAGGCGCTGCTGCTGGCCGGCGTCGTCGGCGACCACCTCCCCCAGCTCGTGCCGGTGACGGTCCCGTTCGCCGACGGCGACACGCTGCTGCTGGCGACCGACGGGATCTCACGCGCGAACGCCGTCGAGCTGCGCGTGCCGGGCGCGCTCGGGCCGCTCGCCGACGGGCTGCTGCATCGCCACCGCCACGGCTCGCGCGACGACGCGCTCGTGCTGGTGGCGCGGATCGGGCCCGGGATCGGCACGGCGGAGGCCGATCGCGGCTCTATAGTGAGTTAGATGCAGCTCGAACTCTGGATCGACGTCGTCTGCCCGTGGTGCTACCTCGGAAAGCGCAGACTGGAAGCAGCGCTGGAGCAGTTCGATGCCCGCGACGAGCTGACGCTCGTGACGCGCGCCTTCGAGCTCGATCCCGACGCGCCGCCGGTGCGCGAGGGCACGCTGGCGGAGATGCTGGCGGGCAAGTACGGCATCAGCGTCGACGAGGCCGAGACGCGCCAGGGCCAGCTGGTCGAGCTCGGCAGAGATCACGGGATCGACTTCCGCTTCGACCTCGCCCGCAGCGGCAACACCTTCGACGCCCACCGGCTGATCCACCTCGCGCGCGAGCAGGGCGTCGCCGGCGAGGTCGTCGAGCGGCTGATGCTCGGCTACTTCACTCAGGGGCTCGCGATCGGCGACCCGGCCGAGCTGGCCGGCGCCGTCGCCGAGGCCGGCCTCCCCCAGCCCGAGGCGCAGGAGCTGCTCGACGGCGACGACTTCGCCGAGGAGGTCCGCGCCGAGGAGCAGGCCGCCGGCCGCCTCGGCATCCGCGGCGTCCCCTTCCTCGTGCTCGACGGCCGCTATGGCCTTTCCGGCGCCCAGCCGGTCGACGCCTACCTGCAGGCGCTCGAACACGCCTGGGGCGAGCGCCAAGCCGCCTAGACACACCAGTTCGATGTGACAGTGACTGGACGTGACCGCACGTCCGCTGGAAGAATCACCCTTTCACGAACGACGACGTTCACGGGGAGAGAGAGCGAATGCTCCGAGCAGTCCAGCGCACGGCGGTCGCGGCCGCGCTGACGATCGCGGCAATCGGCGCGCAGCCGGTGTCGGCGGCGAGAATGCCGGTCGAGAGATCGTGCGGCGCGCTCAGAGGGACGGCGGTCACCGAGATCCTCGCGACCGTGGTGCCGTGCAGAGAGGCGCGCAGAATCGCCAGAACGCACGCCACCTCGGTGAAGCGCGGCGGCAGCTGCAAGACGCGGAGAATCGGCTGCAACATCGGCAAGTTCCGCTGCCTCTACGCCTTCAAGCCCGACGACCCGCACCGCGTGCTGTGCGCCTGGCGCGGCGATCAGAAGGTAATCCTGGTCTACAGAGGCGCGTGACGCGGACCCCGCCCGCCCCGGCGCCGCATGGTGCCGGGGTGCGCGGGGTACAGGCCTGGAGAGATGGCCCATGACGCCCCTGCCCCTCCCGCCCCCGCCGCCACCGCTGACGACACGCTCGACGCGTTGCAGCTGTTCCTGCGCCGCGCCAGCCGCTACCCGCTGCTGACGGCCGCGCAGGAGCTGGAGCTGGCGCGCCGGATCGAGCGCGGCGACCTCGCCGCGAAGGAGCGGCTCGTCAGCCACAACCTGCGGCTGGTCGTGTCGATCGCGCGCCGCTTCCAGGGCGTCAGCGAGCTGGCGCTGCTCGATCTCATCCAGGAGGGCGTCGTCGGGCTGATCCGCGCCGTCGAGAAGTTCGACTGGCGCAAGGGCTTCCGCTTCTCGACCTACGCGACGCTGTGGATCCGCCAGGCGATCCAGCGCGGGATGGCGAGCCACGGGCGCGCGATCCGGCTGCCGGTCAACGTCGCCCAGCGCGAGCGCAAGGTGGCGGCCGCCGCGCGACGGCTGGAGGCCGAGCTGGGCCGCCAGGCGTCGATCGCCGAGATCGCCGCCGCCAGCGGGCTGCCGCACGCGCAGGTGACGGAGCTGCGCGAGCTGTCGCGGACGCTGACGAGCCTCGACCAGGTCGTCGGCGCCGACAGCGACACGACGCTCGGCGAGCTGCTGCCCAGCGACGCGCCGCAGGTCGACGAGCAGGTCGGCGCGCTGCTGCAGCGCGAGTCGGTGCGGCGGACGGTCGACGGCCTGCCGTCGCCCGAGCGCGACGTGATCAAGCTCCGCTTCGGGCTCGAGAGCGACGGCGCGCCGCTCGCGCACGCGCAGATCGGACGGCGGCTGGAGCTGGCTCCGGCACAGGTCCGCGCGATCGAGCGGGAGGCGCTCGCGCAGCTCGCCACCAGCAGCGAGCTGGCAGCCCTCGCCGACGCAGCCTGACCGACCCTATTTCCACCTCAGATCGGGCTGAATTACACCCTCGGCAAAAAGTTCTTCTGCCGACTCCACTTAACTGTTGCTATTTGACCCGGACGGGGCTGTAGACCCGCGGGGCAGGGACTGAAATGTTTCTGACCCATGAGCGCTGGCATCCAATCGAGCGAGCACGAGCGTCTTGGACGGGCGGTGCGCGAACTTCGTGCCCGGCGGGGTCTCTCGCAGGAGATGCTCGGCTACAGAAGCGGCTTGCACCGCAACTACATCGGCGCGATCGAGCGCGGTGAGATCAATCCTACCTTCCGTGTCTTGATCAAGCTGTCGGACGGGCTCGGCTTCGAGCTGTCCGAGATCATGGCGCTGTGGGAGGAGCGATCGAGTGACCCGCCCCCGAGACGCCGACGGCGGAGACGAAGAGCCGATTGAGCACCCCGCCCGCGGATGTCGCGGGCGGGCGCTTGATTGCGGGTTTCTCCGTCGCCCCCAGCAGGTACCCCCGTGGGAAGCAGGTGTGACCACGAGGAGGACAAGACGTGCAGGTCAACGACCTCGACCACGACCGGCTCCGCCGGTTGGCTGCGCTGCACCCGACGAACGGACACAAGGTGCTCAGCGTCTATATGGACCTCGATCCGGCTTCGTTCGGGACGCAGCCGGCGCGCGCGGCGCAGATCTCGTCGCTGGTCGACGCGGCGGAGCGCCACGCGCGCCACGCCACGCTCGACCACGACGCCAAGATCGCACTGCACGACGACGTCGCCCGTGTCCGTGACTTCCTCCGCGGCGACGAGTTCTCGGCGAAGGGCGCGCACGCGCTGGCGCTGTTCGCCTCCGGTCCGGCCGAGCTGTTCGAGGTGCTGCGCCTGCCCGACGCCGTCCCCGGCCAGGTCGTCGTCAACGACACGCCCTGGCTCGACCCGCTGATCGGCCACAGCCGGCCGCGCCGTGCGATCGCGCTGATCAGCCGCCGCACGCTGCGGCTGCTGGCCGACGGGCCCGACGGCACGCTGACGGAGGTCGAGGCGTTCGCCGACCTCGTCCCCAGCCAGCACGACAAGGGCGGCTACTCGCAGGCCAACTACCAGCGCAGCATCGAGGAGGAGGTCCGCAAGCACCTCGACCACGCCGCCGCCGCGCTGCTGGACCACTTCCGCCGCGAGCCGTTCGACCGCCTCGCCGTCGGCATCTCCGCCGAGCTGTGGCCGGAGTACGAGCGGATCGCCCACGCCTACCTGCGCGAGCGCACGCTCGGCCGCTTCGACGTCGACGTCGAGCGCGCCACGCCCGACCAGGCGCTCGAGCTGGCGCGGCCGCTGTTCGCCGCCTCCGACGAGCGCCACCTCGCCGGCCTGCTGGAGCGGCTCGACTCCGGCCTCGCCCACGGCACGCGCGCCGCCGCCGGCCTCGGCCCGGTGCTCGACGCGCTCAACGAGCGGCGCGTCGCGGCGCTGCTGTACGAGACCGGCTTCGCCTCCCCCGGCTTCGCCTGCCCCAGCTCCGGCTGGCTCGGCGTCGGCCCGACCAACTGTCCCAGCGGCGAGGAGAACGCCGAGCCGCGCGACAATGTGCTGGAGGACGCGATCGCCGCCGCGATCGTCCAGCGCGCCGACGTGCACGCGCTCAGAGACCGGCCCGAGCTGGGCCCGCACGGCGGCATCGCCGCGCTGCTGCGCTTCTGACCGGCGCCCGGCGGCCGCGGCCGGCGCGGCCGCCTCAGCGCTCGGAGGCCTCGGCGACCGTGCGGAGCCGTTCGACCGTCCGCCGCAGCAGGCGTGAGATCTGCATCTGCGAGACGCCCAGCACCTCGGCGATCTCGCTCTGCGTGCGGTCCTCCTCGAAGCGCAGCCGCAGGATCTCGCGCTCGCGCGCGGGCAGCGCGTCGAGCGCGCCGGCGATCGCCTGGCGGTACTCGACCAGCTCCAGGCGGCCGTCCTCATGGCCGATCGCGTCGACGAGCGCGTCGCGTTCGCCGTCGCTCGTCTGGCGCGGCGCGTCGAGCGAGACGGTGTCGGTCGCCTGCGCGGCCTCCATCGCCTCCAGCACCTGCTCCAGCGACAGGCCCAGCTCCTCGGCGATCTGCGCCGGCGTCGGCGGGCGGCTCTGCTCGTGCTGCAGCCGCGCCGCCGTCTTGTCGACCGACAAGACCGTCTCCTGCAGGCCGCGCGGCAGGTGCAGCGCCCAGCCGTTGTCGCGGAAGTAGCGCCGCAGCTCGCCGAGGATGACCGGGACCGCGTAGCTCGCGAACGCGGTCGTGCGACGGACCTCGAAGCGGTCGACGGCCTTCACCAGCCCCAGCGAGGCGACCTGCACGAGGTCGTCGAGCGGCTCACGGCCGTGGTAGTAGCGCAGCGCCAGCTGGCGTGCGAGCGGCAGAAAGCGGACGATCAGCTCGTCACGCGCACGCGCGTCTCCTCGCACGTGGTAGCGCTCCAGCAACCGCCGGGTCCCGTGGACCCGGTCGCTGCCACCACGCTGACCGCCGCCGTCACCCCGCCGCCGCGACGCCGCCGGATGGCGGATCGGGCTTCTGGTCGGCATGTCCGGAGGCCTACCCGTGGGCCCGCCCGAGCAGCCGCCGACGTGCGTTGGGGGCGCCCGGCATGTCAGGTTGCCCACCTCTGACCGCGGGTAGGGTCAGCGCGTGAACACGATTGGCAGCGCTCCCCGATGACCTCCGCCCGCAGCTTCGACGCGATCGTGATCGGTGCCGGGCCGGCCGGAGAGGTCGCCGCCGGCAAGCTCGCCGGCCGCGGCCTCGCGACCGCGCTCGTCGAGCGCGAGCTGGTCGGCGGGGAATGCGCCTACTACGCCTGCATGCCGTCGAAGGCGCTGCTGCGTCCGGGCGAGCTGGCCGACGAGACGCGCCGCGTGCAGGGCGTCGAGGACGCGGGCGTCGAGACGATCCCCGCGCTGCGCCGCCGCGACGAGGTGATCCACGAGCTGGACGACTCGGTCCAGCTGCCGTGGGTCGAGAAGAAGGGGATCGCGCTGTTTCGCGGCAGCGCCCGCCTCGACGGCGAGCGGCGCGTGCGCGTCGCGACCAGCGACGGCGGCGAGCAGCTGCTGGAGGCGACCAGAGCGGTCGTGCTGGCGGTCGGCAGCCGCGCCGCGATCCCGCCGGTCCCGGGCCTGCGCGAGCTGGAGCCGTGGACCAACCGCGAGATCACGACCGCGCGCCAGGTGCCGCCGCGGCTGCTGATCCTCGGCGGCGGCGTCGTCGGCGTCGAGATGGCGCAGGCATGGGCCGGCTACGGCACGCAGGTGACGCTGGTCGAGGCCGGCGAGCGGCTGATCGCGCAGGAGGAGCAGCTGGCCTCCGAGCAGGTCGCCGACGCGCTGCGCAGACGCGGCGTCGACGTACGGCTCGGCGCCAGAGCGGCCGCCGCCCGCCGCGAGCCCGCCGACGCGGTCTCGGTGCTGACGCTGGAGAGCGGCGAGGAGCTGCGCGCCGAGGTGCTGGTCGTCGCGACCGGGCGCGAGCCGCGCACCGACGCGCTGGGGCTGGAGAGCGTCGGGCTGGAGCCGGGCAAGACGATCGATGTCGACGACACGCTGCGGGTCCCCGGCAAGCCGTGGCTGTTCGCGATCGGCGACTGCAACGGCCGCGAGCTGCTGACCCACCAGGGCAAGCTGCAGGCGCGCGTCGTCGCCGCGCAGGTCGCCGGCGACGAGCGCCCGTCGGCGCTGCACTCGATCGGCCCGCCCCCGCGCGTGATCTTCACCGACCCGCAGGTCGCGGCCGTCGGCCACACCGCCGAGACGGCGGCGAGAGCGGGGCTCGACGTCGAGCTGGTCGATGCGCGCATCGACAAGACGGCCGCCGCCAGCTTCCACGGCAAGGGCCAGGAGCAGCACGCGCGCTTCGTCGTCGACCGCGCGCGTCGCGTGCTGCTCGGCGCGACCTTCGTCGGCGCCGAGGTCTCCGAGTTCGTCCACGCCGCCTCGATCGCCGTCGTCGGCGAGGTGCCGGTCGAGCGGATCGCGCAGGTCGCGGCGCCGTTCCCGACCCGCAGCGAGGTCTGGATCGAGCTGGCTGACTGGGCGGAGAGCCGCTAAGGTGGGCACGGTCAGATGACGTTGCTGGAACTCACCACCGAGGCCGAAGGGTCGACGATCCGCCTCTCCCTCGCGGGCGAGCTGGACATCGCCAGCGCCGGCCAGGTCGAGCGCGAGCTGACGCGGATCGAGCGCGAGGCTCCGGGGACGCTGGAGCTGGACCTGCGCAAGCTCGCCTTCATGGACTCGACCGGCCTGCGGATCGTCGTCGCGGCGGATGCCCGCGCGCGCGAGCAGTCGCGCCGCCTGGTCGTCGTCCGCGGGCCTGAGGCGGTCCAGCGGATCTTCCGCATGACGCGGCTGGACGAGCGGCTCGACATGGTCGACGAGCCGACCGTCGCGCAGGCCTGACGCGCACTCGGCGCAGGCGCCCGCAGCGAAGTTAGGGTACCCTAACGGCATGATCCTCTCTCGTCCGCGTGCGCTCGGCGCTGTCGTCGCGCTCGCCGCGCTGCCCGCCGTGGCGCTGCCTGCCGCTGCGCAGGCCGCCAGCGGCGCGACCACGATCCAGCTGAAGGGCTCCGCCGCGACGGCGCTCACCGGCCAGGTCAAGCTCTCCGCCAAGAAGCCGGCGAAGGCGAGCGCCCGCTCGCTCTACCTGCCGGTCTCCGGCGGCTCGGTCGCCAGCGGCGCGACGCTCCGCAACGGCGGCAGCGTGACGCTCAAGGCCGGCAAGCGGTCGGTCACGCTGACGAGCTGGCAGACGCGCGTGGCGACGACGGGCTCGCAGGTCTCCGCCAAGCTCGGCAGCCGCCGCGTCACCTTCTTCACGATCACCGCGCCGAAGAAGCGGATCGCCGTCAACAAGGCGACGAAGGCCGCCTCGCTGGCCGGCGGCAGCGCCCGCCTGACGGCCGCCGGCGCGAAGGCGCTGCGCACCCGCCTGGCGCTCAGACGGCTCGCGGCCGGCAGCTTCGGCACCGCCAAGGTGACGGCGAAGCTCGGCGGTGGCACGACCGGCGGCAACAACAACGGCGGCGGCACGACCACGCCGGGCGGCGGCGGCACGACGACGCCGACCCCGGGCGGCACGCCGACGACGCCGACGACCCCGAGACAGTGCGAGGGCTTCAGCACCGGCAACGTGCCGGCGGCGAGCGCGCCGCTCGCGCGCGCAGCCGACGCGCTCAACGTCGCCAGCGCGCCGATGCACTGGTACGCCCGCGACAGCTGGGTCCGCTACATCAGCACGGCGAGAATCCTCGTCAGCGACGGCGCGGTCGCCGGACCGGTCGAGACCTATCCGGAGCCGACCGAGAGCTACAGAGACCCGAGCAGAAGCGTGAGACTGTCCTACGGCGTCGACTTCGCCTTCGACGCCTCGCGCAGCTGGTACGCCCCGAGCAGCAACACCGGCGTCCTGTACTACACCGGCACGGTCCGCTACCTGTGGGACGCGCACGGCATCGACCTGACGTTCAAGAACCCCGAGGTCGAGCTCAACGGCGCCAACTCGCGGCTCGTCTTCGAGGTCTCGGGCGCGGCCTGCTCGAACTTCGCGGCCAAGCGCGTCAGCGTGCTGAAGCTGACGAGCGTCACGCCGACGGCGGCCGCCCCGCTCTACAGCTTCGCCCCGCTGGCGGCGAGAATCACCACCGACGGCGCCTCGCTCTTCAGCAACATGTACTACGAGAACGATCCCTGGGGCTCGGTCCGTGACCTCGCGATCACGACCACCGGCTGAACCGCCGAATACCCCGTGAAACGCCTGGAGGCCTCGTCGCAAGACGGGGCCTCTTCTGTTAGGCGATCCTAATTAGGTTACCCTTACAGGCCGGCACGTTCAGAACCCCCCAGGAGGACCCGCGCGGATGCGCATCAATCCCCGATTCCCCGCTCCGCGCGCTGCCCGCCGCGCGAGCGCTGCGCTGGCGCTTGCGGCCGGCACGCTGGCGGTCACCGCCGCCGGCGCCTTCGCCGCCCCGGCGATCACCGTCGCCCCCACGACCGGCCTCGACCTCGCGTCCGCGAACTCGCTGACGGTCAACGGCACCGGCTTCACGAGCGACGCCGTCGTGCAGGCGACCGGCCTCTACGCCGGCGTCACCGCGACCGTCGACGGCAGCGTCTACGCCGACAACGCGAACGCGAAGTACATCCGCGCCAGCGGCCCGACCGCCGACACGCTGCTCAACGCCGACGGCACCTTCTCGACGACGGTCGCCGCCAGCCGCAGATTCACCAGCGGCGCGACCGAGATCGACTGCGCCGTCGTGCAGTGCGTGCTGCGCACCTGGAGAGCCCACGCGAACCCGGACGCGACGAACCTGCTCGCGCTGAGACCGATCCTGTTCGCGCTCGCCTCCCCCGGCACGCCCGCGGTCACGGTCACGCCGAGCGTCGGCCTCGACCGCGACACGCCGACCACCGTCACGGTCGCCGGCAGCGGCTTCGACCCGAACACGGCCAACGGCATCGGCTTCTACGCCGCCTACGGCCCGATCACCTCCTCCTACTGGACGCAGTCCTCGAGAGCGTTCGGCTCGGTCAAGTGGGTCCGCCCCAACGCGACCCCCAGCGCCAGCGGCGAGGTCCTCAACCCCGACGGCACGTGGAGAACGACGCTGACCGCGTCGCCGACCTACACCGACGGCGACGGCACCACGTACGACTGCCGCAGAATCACGTGCGGCGTCATCACGTTCGCCGCGCAGGGCAACGCCAACCGCAGCTTCGACACCGCCTCGCCGGTCGCGTTCGCGGCTGAGGTGATCCCGCCGGCCGTCAGCGCGACGCCGACGAGCGGCCTCGACCGCGACGCCACCACGACGGTGACGGTCAGAGGCACGAACTTCGCCGGCGGCGTCTACGCCGGCCTCTCCGCGACGGTCAACGGCACCGTGCTTTTCGGCGCCGGCCAGTCGGACTTCCGCTGGATCCGCGCCGGCGGCCCGACGCCGGAGACGACGCTGGCCGGCGACGGCAGCTTCACGACGACGCTCCCGGTCAGCCCGACCTTCAGAACCGGCGACGGCACCGTCGTCGACTGCCGCGTCACGCAGTGCGCGATCATCACCTGGCCGCAGCACTCGAACCCGACGACCGCCTCGCTCTACACGAGCACGCCGGTCACGTTCGCCGCCGAGGTGATCCCGCCGGCCGTCAGCGCGACGCCGACGAGCGGCCTCGACCGCGACGCCACCACGACGGTGACGGTCAGAGGCACGAACTTCGCCGGCGGCGTCTACGCCGGCCTCTCCGCGACGGTCAACGGCACCGTGCTTTTCGGCGCCGGCCAGTCGGACTTCCGCTGGATCCGCGCCGGCGGCCCGACGCCGGAGACGACGCTGGCCGGCGACGGCAGCTTCACGACGACGCTGCCCGTCAGCCCGACCTTCAGAACCGGCGACGGCACCGTCGTCGACTGCCGCGTGACCGCCTGCGCGATCGCGACCTGGCCGCAGCACTCCAACCCGACGACCGCCTCGCTCTACACGAGCACGCCGGTCACGTTCGCCGCCGTCGTGATCCCGCCGTCGGTGCAGGTCTCGCCGGCGACCGAGCTCAACCGCGACGGCGCGACGACCGTCACGATCAACGGCCAGAACTACACCGGCGGCACCTACGTCGGCCTGACCGCGACCGTCGACGGCAGAGTCCTCTACGGCGACCAGTCGACCTTCCACTGGGTCCGCAGCGGCGGCCCGACGCCGGCCGAGACGCTCAACGCCGACGGCACGTTCACGACGACGATCGCCGTCACGCCGACGTTCGTCACCGAGGACGGCGTCACCGTCGACTGCCGCGTCACGCAGTGCGCGATCTCCAGCTGGAGACAGCACACGATCCCGACGCCGGAGGCGCTCTACACGAACACGCCGCTGGCGTTCGCCGCGGCCGTGATCCCGCCCCCGGTCGAGAGAAGAGACGAGACGCCGGTCACGCCCGCGCCGCCGGTCGACAGAAGAGACCCGACGCCGACGCCGACCGTCGTCACGCCGAAGGGCACGAGCGTCAAGAGAGCCGTGACGATCGCCAAGAACGGCACCGCGACCGTCGGCACGATCGCGGTCGGCTCGCAGGCCGCGACGCTCGCGCCGGTCAAGCTGACGATCAAGATCGGCAAGAAGCGCTACGCCGCCTCGGTCGTCGTGCCGAAGAAGGTCGCGGCCGGCAAGAAGGCCGCCGTCAAGCTGAAGCTGTCGAAGAAGGCGATCGCGGCGCTCAAGGGCCGCTCGCTGAAGGTGACCGTCAAGGTCAAGGTCACCGCCGGCGGCAAGACGACGACGATCACGTCGAAGGCGACGCTGAAGGGCGCCGCCACGAAGGCCGCCAAGAAGTAGACGCCACGCGCAACGGCCGCCGCTCCGCGCGGCGGCCCGTCGCATCGCGGCTTCGAACGCCGGTGGGCTCGCGCCCGCCGGCGTTCTGCGTTGGACCGGCGCTCCCGCCCATGAGGCTCCTTATATTGGGGCGATGAGGACGCTCCGCGCGCTCGGGCTGTCGTCGGCGCTCGCGCTCGGGTGCAGCGTCGCGGCGCTCGTCGTGGGCGGCGGAGACGACGCGCAGGCGCGGGCCGCCAGCTCCTCCGCCAGCCGCTGCGCCGTGCCCGCGAGCGCGCTGGGCGGGCAGACGAGAGCCGTCGTCAGACGCGGAACGAGCGTCCGTGCCAGACGCAGAACGAGCGTCCAGGCCAAACGCAGAGCCGGGGCGAGAGCCAGAGCCAGAACGACGCCGGCGATCGTCGCGATCGGCGCGCAGGGGCGGCCTGCGACCGGGCCGGTGACGATGAGAGTCGCGCTCGGCTCCGACCGCGGCGTCGTCGTGCGGCGGCAGGCGTTCCGGCTCGTGTCGGTCCGCGCCGGCGCCGTCAGAGCGATCGCCGTGAACGACTTCCTGACCGCCGACGGCGAGCGCACGATGCCGATCGGCCAGCGCCAGCTCGTCACCTGGGTCGAGCCGCTCGCGACCGACCCCGCGCTCGTGCAGGTGGTCGTCTGCTACGACCCGCGCCAGCCGACCGCGATCGACGCCGGCACCTACAGCGGCGGGCTGATGGTGCTGGCCGGCGCGGCCGCGCCCGTGCCGCTCGGCCTCACGATCAGCGCGCGCGACACGAGCCCCGTGCCCGCCGTGCTGGCCGCGCTGCTGGGCCTCGTCGCGGGCATCTTCGTGCGGATCGGCGCCGACCGGCGCTGGGGCCCGATCGAGGTCGACTGGACCTACGTGCTCAACTTCCGCTTCTGGGTGATGATCGGCGGCGGCGTCGCGGCGGCCGTCTACTCCTACCTGACGCTCTACGCCGCCGACCCGGTCTTCGACGTCAGCGTCGCGAGCCTCTGGCAGCTGTCGGCGCAGACGTTCGCCGGCACGCTCGCCTCGAAGGCGGCCACCGACCTGATCGGGCCGACCGGCAGAGAGATCAAGGGCAACAAGGCGCGCAAGCAGACGCTGCTGGACCCTGCTGACTCGGCCGTCGCCGGCGCGCAGGGCGGCGACGTCTGAGCGAACCGCTCAGGCGTCGGTGTGGAAGCCCGAGTCGGGCTCCGACATGCCCAGCCACGCGACGTGGAGGGCCGTGTGGCCGTCGGTGCGCTGCTCGAGCGCGGCGTCGACGTGCCAGACCTCGTGCAGCCGCTCGCGCACGAACACCTCCGACGGCGGGCCGCTGGCGACCGAGCGGCCGCCGGCGATCACGACGACCGTGTCGGCGACCGCGGCCGCCAGCGACAGGTCGTGGACGACCAGCACGACGGCGAGGCCGTCGGCGGTCAGGCCGCGCAGCAGCTTCGCGAGCGTCGCGGTCGCGCCGAGGTCGAGGTGCGAGGTCGGCTCGTCGGCCATCAGCACGGGCGCCTCCTGCGCGAGCCCGACCGCGATCTGAACCCGCTGCAGCTCGCCGCCGGAGAGCGTCGTCAGCGCGCGGTCGGCGAACTGCTCGACGCCCGCGCGCGCCATCGCGCGGTCGACCGCGTCGTGGTCTGATCTGAGCAGGCGGCCGAGCGGCTTGACGTGCGGCGAGCGGCCGATGCGGACGGCCTCGCGGACGGAGACGCCGTCAGGCACGCGCGCCCGCTGCGGCACGAACGCGCGCAGCTGCGCGAGCGTGCGGCCGCGCAGCGCGCCGATCTCGACGCCGCTCCATCTGACCGAGCCGCTGTCCGGCTTCAGCAGCCCCGAGACGGTCCGCGCGAAGGTCGACTTGCCGGCGCCGTTGGGGCCGACGATCGCGACCAGCGAGCCGGCCTCGACGGTCATGTCGGCGCCGTGCAGGATCTGTCTGCCGCCGAGCGAGACGGTCACGTCACGCGCCTCCAGCAGCGGCGCGGAGGCGTCGAACGCGGGCGGAGTGCGATGCGCCAGCGGGCTCATGTCTGTCTCCGCAGCAGGTAGAGGAACAGCGGCACGCCGAGCAGCACCATCAGCGGGCCGACCGGCAGCTCGATCGGCGCCGCGACGACGCGCGCGAGCGTGTCGCCGACGAGCATCAGCGCCGCGCCCGCGAGCGCCGAGACCGGCACGATGTAGGCGTTGCTGGAGGTGCCCGACGCCATCCGCACGACGTGCGGGATGAAGAGGCCGAGGAAGGTCACGAGGCCGGCGATCGCGGCGGCGCAGGCGGCCAGCATCGCGGCGGCGATCGCGGCGGTGAGGCGAATCGCGCGCGGCCGCGAGCCGAGCGAGGCGGCGACGTCGTCGCCGAGCGAGAGGCGGTCCAGCGGCCGCGCCAGCATGATCGCGAGGAAGAAGCCGAGCGCGAGGTACGGCCACGTCACCTTGACGTTCTCCCAGCCGGCCGTCGTGAGGCCGCCGGCGAGCCAGAAGATCGCGCCGGGGACGCGGTCCGGGAACGAGGCCATCAGCGAGGTCGTGCCGGCCTGGAAGGCGGCCGTCATCGCGATCCCGGCGAGGATCAGGCGGGCGGCGCTGCCGCCGCCGGTGCCGGTCGCGCCGATCACGAAGACGAGCCCGGCGGCGAGCATGCCGCAGACGAGCGCGCCGATCGGCAGCAGCGCGATCTGCGCCGGGAAGACGATCAGGATCAGGATCGCGCCGAACGAGGCGCCGCCGGTGACGCCCATCACGTCGGGCGAGGCGAGCGGGTTGGCGAGCGCGCCCTGCAGCAGCGTGCCGGCGACGCCGAGCGCGGCGCCGACGAGGATCGCCTCGACCATCCGCGGCAGGCGCAGGTCGAGGATGATCTGCTTCAGCGGGCCGTCCTTGCCCTGCCCGGTGAGCGCGTCGATCACGTCCGAGATCGGGACGTGGACCGCGCCGAAGGCGATCGACCCGATCGCGGCGGCGACGAGCGCCACCACCGCGAAGAGGGCGACCAGGATCTGTCGGAGGCTCACCGGGTCGTCATCTCTGCTGCGCGAAGCCGGTTGCTACCGGTTTCTCAGGTACTTCGTCTGCACCGCGGCGATCACCGACGCGGCCTGCGGCATCGCCTGCAGCAGCGAGTTGTCGGTCGAGACGAAGATCCGTCTCGTCTTCGCCGCCTTGGTGTTCTTCCAGGCGGCGTTGTTGCGCAGGTCCTCGGCGATCCGCGGGATGTTGCTGACCGGGCCGTGCGGCACCGCGATGATGATGTCGGGGTTGCGCTGGATGATGACCTCGTCGGAGAGCTTCGCGAAGCCCTGCTCGGTCGCGCTCTCCAGGCCCTTCGTCAGCAGCCGGCCGCCGGACTGCGTGATCACGTCGCCGCCCCACGAGTTCGGCATGAACGCCTGCACGCTGCGGCCGAGGCCGAGCACGAGCAGCACGGTCGGATGTCTTCTGGCGCGGCTCTTGGCGACCTTGAGGCGGGCGCGCTGGGTGTCCGCCAGTCTCTTGGCGGCGGCGCGCTTGCCGACCAGCTGGCCGATCGACTCGGTCTGCCGCATCACGTCGTCGACGCTCTGCGGGTCGCTCTCGACGACCTTGATGCCGAGCGACTTGAGGCGGTCGTTGCCCTTGCGCCAGATCGGCGCCGACAGCACGAGGTCGGGCTGCTTGACGGCCAGCTCCTCGGGGTTCGCGCCGTTGGGATGGGCGAGCGTGAGACGGTCGACGCCCTTCAGCCCTCTGTTGAACTTCTCGTTGCCGCCGAGCGTCTCGCCGATCGCGATCGGCTTGATCCCGAGCAGGGAGATCGTGTTGGCCGTGAACGGCGTCAGCGCGACGATCTTCGGCGAGGCGGCCTGCGCGGCGCTGGAGAGCCCGAGCGCGAGCAGCAGGGCGGCCAGCAGCGCGGCGGCGATGCGGCGGCTCATGCGGGCGCCTCCGTCAGCAGCACCTCGTAGGAGCGGACCTCGTTGCCGTGCGACAGCTGGCCTCTGCTGCCGGCGTCGCCCGAGTGCGCCTTGCGGAAGGCGTCGCTTCTGAGCCAGGCGTGGAACGCCTCGCGGCTCTCCCAGCGGCTGGAGACGAGATATTCGTTCTCACCCTCGCGGCGCAGCAGCTCGAAACCGAGGAAGCCGTCGACCTCGGCGAGATGACTCTCGCGCGTGCGGAACGCCTCTTCGAACTCCGCCGCCTTGCCTTCTGCGGCGCTGACCACGTTCATGACCACGATCATGTGGCTTCCTCTCGGCTCTTCGCTGTCTTTCAGTCGTCGGCCGGCGTTTAGGCAGGCCTAATTAGGGTAACCGAAGGCGGCGGGAGAAGTTGCGCCGCCGCCTGGGTTCCCGTAGGTGCGCTCAGGCGTCGGCCTGGCGAGCGCGCTTGGCCAGCTCGACGGTCGCCATCCGCAGGCCGTCGGCCTCCGTGGCGCGCTCCGCGAAGCCGACGCGCGCCGGCGCCTTGCCGCGCGGCGTGTCGATCGAGAGGTCCATGCCGTAGCGGTCGATCGAGGTCGTCGTCGCGGCGGTCGCGTCCGGGTAGCCGGCCAGCTTCTGCGCGATCTGCAGCAGCGCGTCGGCGTGGTCCTCGTTGAGGTGCTCGATCGCGTGCGCGGCGTTCGGCGCGGTCGGGTCGATCTCGGCGGTCTTGTACGCGGCCGCGTCGTCGGAGCCCATGATCCCGTAGCCGCCGACCCAGCGGACGCGCTGGACGTTCAGGACCCACAGCGAGAAGTCGCCGAGCTTGGCGTACGTTCTGCCGTACGGCATCGCGGCATAGGCGGCCTCGCGGGCCTGCTCCTCGCGCTCGCCGGTCGGCTTCTCCCAGACGCCCGCGAGCGTGACGCGGCCGACCTGGAGCGGATCCGGGGCGTCGCCGACCGGGGCGGCGACCGACAGGCTGCCGCGCTGGTCGCGCTCGAGGTTGCGGCCATGCTCGGCGAGCGTCGAGACGTACAGCACCGGCGCGCCGTCGGCGAGCGTGCCGAAGACGACCATCGAGGCCCACGGCGTGCCGTCCTCGCTCAGCGAGCCGAGCGTCCCGACGACCGAGTGAGCCAGCAGCGTGCGCGCTTCCTCGGCCGGCGTCCGGCGCTCGCCGGGCTCGGCGGGCTCCAGCGGGGGCGGGAAGTACTGGAATCCTTCAGGGACCTGGTGATCGGGATTCGGCGCACGCAGAGTTGACATGGGGCGTTAGGTTACCCTAAGCGCCGTACGTCCGCTCGCGCGCGACGCGCTCCCGCGCGGGCGCGTCCCCTGGCGCGCCCGCAGCCTCCTCGCGGGGCCGCTCAGGCGGCCGCCGCGAGCGCCCGCTCGAGCTCCACCAGCGGACGGCGGACGCCGTCGCGCAGCAGCAGCCGCGGGTTCGCCTGCGTGAGGCGGTAGGCCTGCGTGCTCGACGCGCCGGCGCGCAGCAGCAGGTGGAAGCCGAGCTGGAGCGTCTGCTCGCGCGAGCCCGGGTGGCCGTCGGAGGCGAGGCAGTAGGCGAGCCCCTCGCGCACGAGCCGCACGGCGGCGTCCTGCACGTCGAGGCCGTGGTTGCCCAGCAGCGAGCAGACGTTCACCTGCAGCAGCGCGCCCTGCGCCAGCAACGGGCGCAGGCGGCCGAGACCGTCGCCGCTCAGCAGGCCGGCGGAGCGCTCGGGGTGCGCCAGCAGGAGGCCGTAGCCGAGCCCCTGGAGGCGGCGGAAGGCGAGCGCGAAGTCGTCGTCGAGACCGTCGAAGGGGCACTCCAGCAGCAGCCAGCGACGGCCGCTCGGACCCTGCGAGATCCGCTCCAGATCCGTCTCCGGCAGCAGCAGCGCGTCCGGGTGGGCGAGCTCGGCGCCGAGGTGCAGGCGGACGCCGAGGCCCGCGTCGGAGATCGCCCGCTGGGCGCGTCTGACGCGCTCTTGCAGCTCGCGGATCGGCACGCCCGGGAACTCGTCGCGCTTGACGTGCGGAGTACAGGCGACGTCGCGCACGCCCTCGGCGTGCAGCCGCCGCGCATGCCGCAGCATGTCGTCAGCGGTAGCCGCGCCGTCGTCGAGGCCGGGCAGCAGATGACAATGGAGGTCGACGTACGACATGGGGCGAGCCTAGGCTCGCCCGCAATATCAAAAGTGCTGCAAATGTGAACCTTCACCGAAGTTTCACGGTCAAGGTTCTGGCACTTCAGCGATCGTAGTCGGAATCCTCGCGCTCGCTGGAGCGCTCCTCGTCGGCTTCGGCGTCGGTCTGGTCGGCCGCGCGCGGGTCCTCGTCGGCGCCCTGATCGCGCAGGATCGCATGCGCCGACTGCTGATCGCCGTGGGTCGCGTGCTCGACCAGCTCCTCCTCGGCCAGCTCGAAGCCCTCGGCCTCGCCCTCGCCGGCCTCGACGAGCGGACGATCGGCCGGGTCGAGCCCCTCGTCACCGGCGACGCCGCCGATCGCGCGCGCCTCGGCGGCGGCCGCCTCGACCTCGTCCTCTTCCCAGCGCGGTTCTTCGCTCATCTGCCAGCTCCGTGTCGCTCGTACGCGTTGGCCTCGTCGGAGTCACGGTAGCCCAGGTCGGACGTGTCCTGGGACTCCTGTCTGGCGAGCCTTCTGCCCTCCTCGCGGGCGGCGCCCTCGTCGGCCCCCTCGACGTCGTCGGGGACCTGCTCGGCGGGCGCTTCCTCGGGCAACTGGTCGGACTGCTTCGGGGTCTCGTCGCTCATGACTGCTCCTGGCGGGTCTCCGGGCCCTTCGGGTCCGGGCTGGGGATGTCGGGCGCCGGCGGATCGGGCTCGACCGGCGGCTGTGGCTGCGGGATCTCAGGCCCCGGCGGTGCGTCCGGCGGCTCCGGCGGCGCCGGGTCCGGGACGGTCGGTCCGGGATCGCCCGGCAGCGGCTGATCGGGCTGGGCCGGCTCCGGAACCTCCAGCGCCGGCATGGCAGGTGCGACGGGCATGCGGGCGTCCTCTCGTCGTCGGTGGTCGCCTCATCACCGTTCCCGCCCAGGAGAGCGCGAAACGAGCCGCGTGCAGCGGTTTGCGGGGCCAGTCGGCAGGGCAGCAGTGCGACTGCACTCAAAGCCCGCCCACCATCGTCGCTGGAGCCCACATGCCCGCCATCACGACCGAGGACAAGCTCGTCCAGTATCTGATCGAGGCCCGCGCGATGGAGCAGGCGCTCGTGCGCACGCTGCAGGCGCATGTCGCGATGACGCCGACCGGCGCCTACCGCTCCCTGCTGGACCGCCATCTGCACGAGACGCAGAGCCACGCCGAGCGGATCTCGCGCCGGCTCGCCGATCTCGGCCACGGCCGCTCGCTGACCGCGACCCTCTACGACGCCGGCCAGCGCGTCACCGGCCAGCTGCTGTCGCTCGGCAAGGCGCCGCTGGACCTGCTGCGCGGCGGCAGCGGCGAGGAGAAGCTGCTCAAGAACGCGAAGGACGAGGCCGCCACCGAGGCGCTGGAGATCGCCACCTACGACGCGATCGAGCAGCTCGCGACGATCGCGGGCGACAGGCTGACGGCGAGACTGGCGGCCGACCTGCGCGCCGACGAGGAGCGGATGCTGGCGGCGCTGCGCGAGCAGCTGCCGCGCCTTACCGCCGCCGTCGTCGGCGCCGAGGTCGACGGCAGACCGACCTACGACGTCACGACGACCGGCGCCGCGCAGACGGCCGCGAGAGCGCTGCGCGAGGCGCAGGGCGACGCCGAGTCCGCGCTCGACGCCGCGACCGGCGCCGGCGGCGAGCCGCTGCCCGGCTATGACCGCCTCAAGGTCGAGCAGGTGGTCAGACGCCTCGACCGGCTGACCGACGCGCAGCTGCGGCTGGTCGAGTCCTACGAGCGCGGCGGGAAGCGCCGCCGCGGCGTGCTGGAGGCGGTCGAGCGGCGGCGTGAGCAGGCGGGCGCGAGCGAGCCGGTCGGGGCGCGATGAGCGATGCCGCCCAGCTGGTGCTGCTCGACGTCGACGGCACGCTCGTCGACACCAACCAGCTGCACGTGATCGCCTGGCAGCGGGCCTTCCGCGGGATCGGGTTCGAGATCCCGGCGTGGGAGATCCACCGCCAGGTCGGCAAGGGCGGCGACAAGCTCGTCGCGGCGGTCGCGGGCGAGGCGGCCGAGCGCGAGCACGGTGACGACGTCCGCAGCCTCCACGGCGACGAGTTCGGCGCGCTGATCGACGAGGCGCGGCCGCTGCCGGGCGCGCGCGAGCTGCTGCTGGCGCTGAGAGCGCGCGGCGTCACGACCGTGCTCGCCAGCTCCGGCAGAGCCGAGGAGGTCGACCGCTATATCGACCTGCTGGCGGCGCGCGAGCTGCTCGACGGCGTCACCACCTCCGCCGACGTCGACGCCTCCAAGCCCGCTCCCGACCTGGTCGAGGCGGCGCTGGAGCGCGGCGGTGGCGGGCGACCGGCGCTGCTCGTCGGCGACACGGTCTGGGACGGCGAGGCGGCGGCGCGGGCCGGGATCGGCTTCGTCGGGCTGCGCAGCGGCGGGATCGGCGCGGCGGAGCTGCGCGCCGCCGGCGCGACGTTCGTCTACGACGACGCGGCGGAGCTGGCGGACCGCTTGGAGGAGGTCCTCTTCTCCGACCCCTCGACCAAACCTCACCATTCTTAATACCGGAAGCCAGAGCGCTGACCATTGATGGTCAGTCAAATGTCACTCGACCACTCAAAACCGTTTGACCATGGCATCTTCACGGGCAGCGGGCTTTTACGACGCTAGTGCGACGGAGGAACATGCGTTACGGTGACAGGTATGAGTGGTGATGTGACACCTCTCGCACTGCGGCAAGGCAGGGGCCTGGTCGCCGTGCAGGACGACCTCGCGCAGGTGCCCTCGGTGCCGCTGGACAGGGTGCTCGGCTGCGACGACGCGGCCGCGCTGCTCGACGTCTCCCCCACCGCCCTGCGGGCCTGGTCGGAGCGGCTCGCCTTCCCCTGCGACGTCGGCGACGGCTCCGGCCCGCGCTTCCGCCGCAACGAGATCGAGGCGCTGCGCGACGCGCTGCCGGACGCGCACTCGGTCACCGGCGCGATCCACGCCGCCCGCATGCGCGTGCACGCGTAGCGCCCGCCGCCTCTCCCGTCGCGCACCCAAACGGCGCACCGAGCGCGCGATCGTCAGCCTTCGCGCCGGCCCCGCACCTGCGATCGTGGGATCGGGTCGTGCTCTCTCCCTATGCAGACATCCTCCGCGTCGCCGGTGCGCGCGCGTTCGTGGGCGCGGGCCTGGTCGCGCGCCTGCCGCTCGCGATGCTCGGGCTCGGCACCGTCCTGCTGATCACCGGTGCGACCGACTCCTACGGCCTCGCCGGCGCCGTCAGCGCGACGATCGCGATCTCCAACGCGATCGGCGCGCCGCAGCTGGGGCGGCTGGTCGACCGCTTCGGCCAGCGGCGCGTGCTGCTGCCCGCGATGGTCGTGCAGACGACCGGCCTGCTGGCGCTCGTCGTCGCTGCCGCCAGTGACGTCCCGCACGCCTTCTACTTCGTCGCCGCGGCCGTCACCGGCGCCTCGATGACCTCGTTCGGCGCGCTCGTGCGCTCGCGCTGGGCGACGCTGCTGCAGGGCGAGCGGCTGCAGACGGCGTACGCGCTGGAGTCGGTCCTCGACGAGCTGGTCTTCACCTGCGGGCCTGTGCTGGTGACGCTGCTGGCGACGGCGATCACGCCGGCCGCCGGCCTGCTGGCTGCGCTCGGCTTTCTGCTCGCCGGCGGCGTCGCCTTCGCCGCCCAGCGCGCGACCGAGCCGCCCGTCCACCCCCACCACGAGCGCGGCGGCTCGGCGATACGGGCCCGCGGCCTGCTCGTGCTGGCGCTGGTGATGGCCGGCGTCGGCGGCGTCTTCGGAACGGTCGAGGTGTCGATGGTCGCGTTCGCCGAGCAGCATGGCCACGAGGCGCTGAGCGGCCCGCTGCTGGCGCTGCACGCGGTCTCCAGCGGCGTCGCGGGCGTGCTCTACGGCGCGCGCGTCTGGCGGGCCGGGCTCGAGCGGCGGCTGGCGGTCGCGCTCGGGCTGCTGTTCCTCGGCACAATCCCGCTCGCGCTGGCGAACTCGATCGGCCTGATGGTGCTCGCGATCGTCGCCAGCGGCGTGTCGGTCTCGCCGACGCTGATCACCAGCTTCGCGCTGGTCGAGGCGCTGGTCCCGCGCGCCGCGCTGACGGAGGGCTTCGCCTGGCTGTCGACCTCGCTCGGCGGCGGCCTCGCGATCTGCCTCGCCGTCGCCGGCCACGTCGTCGACGCCTCCAGCGGCCACCGCGCCTTCGTCGTCGCGATCGGCGCCAGCCTGCTGTCGGTGACCGTCGCACTCGCCGGCCGCCGCCAGCTGCGCCCCGCGCAGGCGGCCGAGCCGGCGCCCGCGCCGGCCTGAAGCGGCAACCCCGGTCGATTGCTGTCGATAGACGACAGCAATCGACCGCGGCTCCGTCGTCAGCGTCTGCGATCGGCGACGCGCACGACCAGCTTCAGGCCCGACCAGGTCGCGTCGATCGCGCAGACCTTCACGTCGACCACGCCGGCCGCAAGCGCCAGCTCGCGCACGACGTCCTCGGTCACGTCGGTCGGCACTCTCGCCGCCTTCTTCGGCCACGCGACCCAGATCATCCCGTCCGGCTCGATCGCCGCGACCAGTCTCGCCAGCCGCCGCTCCAGCCGCACGCGCTCGGTCACGAACACGACGACGAGGTCGAGCTTCCCCCGCAGCGTCGTCCGCGCCGCCGCGACCCCCTCCGGCCACTCCCCCAGCGCCTCCGCGAAGGCCGGCTGCGGCGCGTCCAGGAACGCGATCCGCTGCCCCGCTCTGATCCCCAGCTTCCGCGGCAGCGGCGTGCCGCTGTAGCCGGCCGTGCCGCTCAGGAAACTGCTCCGAGCCAGTGGACGACGTTGGCGGCGTCGCGGTCGGGTGGGAAGATCGGGTAGAAGACTCTCTCGATCACGCCGTCGCGGGCGATCAGCGTCAGGCGCTTGAAGAGCGTCAGGCCGCCGATCTCGAAGGTCGGCAGTCTGAGCGCCGCCGCCAGCGTCAGCTCGGGGTCGGACAGCAGCGGATAGGGCATGTGCTCGCGCGTGGCGAACTCGCGCTGGAATGCGGTCGACTGGGCGCTGAGGCCGACGACCTCGGCGCCGAGCACGTTCAGCTGGGCGCGGTGGTCGCGGAAGCCGATGTTCTGCACGGTGCAGCCGCGCGCGCCCGGGGTCTCGTCCCACCCCTCGGGCAGCTCCTCGCCCGGTCTGCCGGTCCGCGGGTAGACGTACAGCACCAGCGTGCCCGACTCGCGCGCGAGCGCGGCCAGCTCGACCGTCTCCCCGTGGGTCGAGGGGAACGCCAGCTCCGGCAGCTCCAGTCCCGGCAGATGGTCGGCGGCACCGTCGTCGACCGGAACCGGGAGCCCGGCCGGCAGACGCCGGAAGTCGTTCGGCGCATCCATCCGGACATCGTTGCACCGCGGCGGGGTGCGGCGCCAGCCCGAAGGGAACGGAATTCCAGAGAAACGTGTTCGTTCAGATACGTGCGAGACCCGCCAGCGCGGAGATCTCGCGCGACAGCTGGCCGCCCTGCCAGGCGAGCGGGGATCTGCCTTCCGGCTCGACCCGCAACTCGGCGCCCGGGATCGCGGCGGCGTAGGCGCGGGCGACCTCCAGCGGGTGGGTCGGATCGGCCTCGTCGCGGCTGCCGACGACGACCGCCGGGATCCCCTCCAGCTCGGCGAGATCGTGCAGCGTGTCGAACGGGCGCGAACGCGGGACGGCGTCGAGCGCGTCGGCGATCGCCTCCAGCGAGTCGTGCTGCGACAGCCGCTGACGCAGCACGGTGCGGACCGTCTCCTGCCACGCCTGCGGCATCCGCTCGACGTGGTTGGCCTCGACGAAGCCCTCGATCCCGCCCTCGCGCAGCCCGCTCGCGAGCCGCTCCCAGTAGGCGAGCCGGCGCGGGTCGTCGTTGGAGGACGGGTCGTAGGCGGGCGTGACGACGACGAGGCCGGCGACCCGCTCGGGGGTGTCGAGCGCGCAGCGCAGCAGCGTGTGGGCGCCCATCGAGGCGCCGGCCAGCACGACGCGGTCGAGGCCGCGCGCGTCGAGCACGGCGCCGAGGTCGGCGGCGAGGGCCGCGTAGCCGTATGCGTCCGGCGCCGGGGCGGGCGACGATCTGCCGTGGCCGCGCGCGTCGTAGGCGACGACGCGGTGGCCGCCGCGCTCCAGCGTCTTGGACCCCATCACGACGTAGCGGCGGGTCGCGGTCAGCCCGTGCAGCAGCACGACCGGCGTCCCCTCCCCCTCGTCCGCCCCCTGCAGCACGACCCCGTCGCGCTCGACGCTGAATTCGCTCATGGACCGAGGTGATAGCGGATTCGCGCCCACCGCTACCCTCAGGGCATGGTCTTCGACGTCACCGAACAGGACTTCCAGAGAGAGGTCCTCGATCGCTCCCACCAGATGCCCGTCGTCGTCGACTTCTGGGCCGAGTGGTGCGGGCCCTGTCGTCAGCTCGGGCCGGTGCTGGAGAGAGCCGCCAACGCGCGCGAGGGCAAGGTCGCGCTGGCGAAGATCGACACCGACGCCAACCCCGGCATCTCGCGCGCCTTCCAGATCCAGGGCATCCCGGCCGTGAAGGCGTTCGTCGACGGCAGACTGCACTCGGAGTTCGTCGGCGCGCAGCCGCCGCAGCAGGTCGAGCGCTTCTTCGACGGGCTCGTCCCGTCCGAGGTCGACGGCCTGATCGCCGCCGGCGACGAGCCGTCGCTGCGGCGCGCGCTGGAGCTGGAGCCGAGCCGCGTCGACGCGCTCGTCCCGCTCGCGCGGATCCTCCACGCCAACGGCGACGACGACGGCGCGCTGGAGCTGCTCGGCCGCGCGCCCGGCAACTTCGCGGCCGAGGGGCTGCAGGCGCGGATCGCGCTGCAGCGCGGCGGCGAGCCCGACCTGGCCGACGCCTTCGCCGCGCTCGACGGCGGCGACGCCGAGCGGGCGCTGGAGCTGCTGCTGGAGGCGCTGCCGAGCGCCGACGGCGCCAGAGACGAGATCCGCAAGGTCGTCGTCGGGCTGCTGGACGAGCTCGGGGTCGAGCACCCGCTCGCGCGTGACGGCCGCCGCCGGCTCGCTGCCGCGCTCTACTAGCGCACGCCGATAAGCTCGGCGACCTGATGGCCGCCGAGCTGGACGAAGCCGACGTCGTCGTCGTGGGAGCCGGGCTTTCGGGCCTGGTCGCCGCGCGCGACCTCGTCCGCGCCGGCCTCGACGTCGTCGTGCTGGAGGCGCGCGAGCGCGTCGGCGGGCGCACGCTCAACGAGTCGGTCGGCCCCGCCGCCGACCAGGTCGTCGAGCTGGGCGGGCAGTGGATCGGGCCGACGCAGAAGCGCGTCAACGCGCTCGTGCACGAGCTCGGCCTGAGCACCTACCCGACCCGCGACGAGGGCGAGAACCTGATCGAGCGCGGCGGGCGGATCCACCGCTACCGCGGCACGATCCCGGCGCTCGGGCCGCTGCCGCTGGCGGAGGTCGGGATCGCGATGGCGCGGCTCAACCGGCTCGCCCGCACGATCGACCCCGAGACGCCGTGGACGGCGCCGGTCGCCGCCTCGGCCGACGCGCAGACGGTCGCCTCCTGGATCCGCCGCAACGTCCGCACGCAGGTCGCGCGCGACGCGCTGCGGATCGCCGTCGAGGCCGTCTGGGCGTCCGATCCGGCTGACCTGTCGCTGCTGCACCTGCTCTTCTACATCCGCTCCGGCGGCTCGTTCGAACGGCTGCTCGACACCGACGGCGGCGCGCAGCAAGACCGCATCCGCGGCGGCTCGCAGCTGCTGTCGCTGCGGCTGGCCGAGCAGCTCGGCGCGCGCGTGCGGCTCGGCGCCGAGGTGACGCGGATCGCGCACGGCGAGAATGGCGTGGAGGTCGCGGTCGCCGACGGCACGGGCGTGCGCGCCCGCCGCGCGATCGTCGCGATCCCGCCGCCGCTGGCCGGGCGGCTGCGCTACGCGCCGGCGCTGCCGCCGACCCGCGACGGGCTGATGCAGCGGATGGCGATGGGCGCGGTGATCAAGTGCATGGCGATCTACGACGAGCCGTTCTGGCGCGACGAGGGCCTCTCCGGCCACGCCACCAGCCTCGCCGGGCCTGCCTCGATCTTCTACGACAACTCGCCCCCGGGCGGCACGCCGGGCGTCCTGCTCGCCTTCCTCGAAGGCCGCGCCGCGCGGGCGGCACTGCGGCAGACGCCGACGCTGCGGCAGGCGATCCTGATCGACGAGATGGCGCGGCTGTTCGGCCCGCGGGCGCGCTTCCCGCGCCGCTACGTCGAGCAGGCGTGGAGCGCCGAGCCGTTCAGCGGCGGCGGCTACGCCGCCTACCTCCCGCCCGGCGCCTGGAGCGACAACGGCTCCGCGCTGCGCGCCCCGATCGGCCCGCTGCACTGGGCCGGCACCGAGACCGCGACCGTCTGGAACGGCTACCTCGACGGCGCGATCCAGTCGGGCGAGCGGGCCGCGGGCGAAGTCGCGAGCGCGCTCGGCGCAGGCGGCGACGCGGCCGCGGCCGGCCGCCAGCGCCTGCTGCGCCGCTAGGCGACCAGCTCGCGCGCCGTCGCCTCCGCGAGCGCGAGGCAACGGGCGACCGAGGACCAGTCGACGCGGTCGGCGGTGTCCGTCGGCAGGTGGTAGTCGGTGTAGCGGCCGTCGGGCGCGATCGACAGCAGCGAGACGGTCCGCAGGCCGGCGAAGCGGGCGAGGATCGGGTCGGTGTAGGCGCCGATCCGCCACCGCTGCGGCGGTTCCAGACCGGCCCGCCGCGCGGCTGCGTCCACGACGTCGTTGTCGGCGGCGGCGTAGCGGTGCGGCAGCAGCACGCCCTCGGCGCGCGCGACGATCGGCTCGCCGGCACCGAGCGTGTCGAGCCCGAGCACGAACGTCGTCGAGCGGTCGAGCGTGTCGCCGTGCGCGGCCAGGAAGGCGGCCATCCCGCCCATCCCCGGCTCCTCGCTGCCGGGCGCGAGCAGGATCGTCTCCAGCCCCTGCGGCGGGTCGGCCGCCAACGTTCTCGCCAGCGCCAGCAGCGCCGCGACGCCGGTCGCGTTGTCGGAGGCGCCGGGGACCGTCGGCGAGCGCTGCACGTCGGCCATCAGGCCGATCGCCGCGAGCGCCAGCGTGCCGCCGAGCGCACGCCCCGCGCGCGTCCCGGAGGCGGCCGCCAGCGCCGCCAGCGCGTACGGCCAGCCGACCGGGTCCATCGCCCGCCGCTTCAGCCGCAGCGCGGCGCCGCCGCTGCTCAGCGCCGGATTCCAGATCAGTCCGGTGCGGGCGGCGTCGTGGTGGGCGACGACGACGAGCGTCGCGCGCCGCGGCCCGCGCGCCGGCAGCCGGCCGAGCACGTTCGCCCCCTCCCCGCGCGGCAGCCACCGCCGCAGCCACTGCCTGCGACCGCTGACGTCCAGCTCCAGCGAGCCGAGCGCGGCGAGCGCGAGCAGCCGGCCGGCGCGCCCGCCGAGCGCCGCGCCGACGCCGATCGCGGCGGCGTGCGCTGCGTAGGCGTGCGTGTACGTCGGCGTGTAGCGGTACGGCTCGGTCCGCACCTCCTCGACGCCGGCCGCGCGCAGCCGCGCGGCGATCCAGGCGGCCGAGGCGCGCTCGCCGGCGCCGGCCGAGTCGCGCGTCATCGCCGCCAGCGCCTCGACGTCGGCGCACACCGTGGGGTCGATCGCATCCGTGCTCATCGCGCCCCGCACGATAACCCTAGGCCCCCTCCCAGAGTTTGGTGCGACGGCTGGGAGACGGTGCGGATCGCCGCTAGCATCGCCGCCGCACCGGCTGGGTGAGGCAGCCGGAGGGACCCCTCAGGAGGCCGTCGTGAATCGCATCAGCATCTCTCCATCGGCGCTCGCCGCCGTCGCGGCGCTCGTGCTCGCGCTCGTCGTCGCGCCGACGGCGTCCGCGACGGGATCGGCCGCAGCGGCCGGCTCGCAGCCCGCGCAGGCGAGCGCGAAGAGAGGCGCCAAGAAGAAGGCGTCGGCGTGCACCAAGCGCGGCTCCGGGAAGGGCAAGCGCGGCAAGGCGCGCCGCGGCGTCGTCGCGGAGGCGAGCGGCCGTCGCGGCAGCGGAGGCAAGAAGGGCGGCAAGGGCCGCAAGCGCTGCGCCTCCAAGCGCAGATCGACGCCGAAGCGGCAGAGCGGCGGTCGCCCCGAGCGCCCCTCGCGTGACCCGCGCGAGCGCCGCCGCCAGCGCGAGGAGGGCAAGGGCGGCCCCGGCGGCGGCCGGCCGCACCCGACCCGTCCGGCGCCGAGAGCGCCGACGAGCGTCGTCCCCGCCGACGGGACCTACACCGCCCCGGCCTTCGCCGGCTTCAGCTTCACGATCAGCGACGACGGCAGCAGAGGCCGGATCGTCTACACCATCCCCAGGAGCGCCTTCTCCGAGGCCGCCTGCCAGACCGACGACGTCGCCGTCGACCTGCCCGTCGCGATCTCGCGCTCGACCGGCAGAAGCAGCGTGATCGGCGACAAGCCGCTGCCCGGCGACGGCCTCGTCCACGTGCTCGGCTTCGTCGACGCCGCCGGGAACTTCGGCCTCTCGCTCAACGCCACCCACCCCTACGCGGCCGACCCGAGCGCGACCTGCTCCGCCTCGGCGCGGCTCGAAGGGGCGCTCACGCGATGAAGCCGCATCCCGCTTGCGCGCGTCTCGCCGTCTGCGCGCTCGTCGCGCTGCCGGCGTTCGCCGCCGCGCCCGCCACGGCAGCGACGGTCTACGTCGTCAAGGGACCGGCGGTGAGAGTGCTCCCCGGCCCCGGGCCGGCCGACGTCTACGACTCGGGCGACGACCTCGAGGTCGGCTGCGGGAGAGGCGGCGCGCCGCTCGCCGCCGGCTGGACGGGTGTCGGCGGGCCGGTCGCCCGTGTCCGCCCGCAGCTGAGCGACCCCGGCGCCTCGTTCGTGCTGGAGACCCGCCGGCCGATCGCCCGCAGCGCCCCGCGCGCGCTTGCGATCTGCGCACGTGGCGCAGGCACGCCGACGCTCGCCGAGGGCGGCGGCCAGAAGGTCAGCTGCGGGGCGAAGCTCGCGCTCGGCGTCGCGGCGAACACGACCTGGCCGTACGTCGAGGTGGCGGTGACGGCGCAGCCGGTCGGGATCCACGGCTGGCAGCTGAAGGCCGGGATCCAGACGCGGGCGGCGGCGATCTGCGTCGCGCCGAGAGCCTTTGCCAAGACGAAGACCGTCAGCGCCACGCGCGCGTTCGCGCCCGGCGCCGCGAGCGCGACCGTCACGGCCCGCTGCGACGGCGGCCGGCGGCCGATCGGCTGGGGCTACGCGGCGCCGACGATGGACGACAACGGCTGGTCCTCCGCCGACACCGCCTCGAAGCTGACCGTGCCGTTCGTCGCCGCCTCCCAGCCAGCCGGCGTGAGCGGCTGGAGCCTCACCTTCCGCACGCCCGACCAGCGCGGCGCGAGAACGGCGGCGAAGGTGACCGCCTACGTGACCTGCGCCGTGCCAGCCGCGTCCGCCTCCGCCTCTGCGGCGACCGCTCCCTCCGCGCGCGCGGCCGCGCTCAGAAAGCCGACCGCCGAGGTCGAGCGCTGCGCGAAGCTGAAGGGCTCCGCGAAGAGAGCCTGCAGCGCCCGCAACGCGGCCAACAGAGCGGTCCTGAAGAAGCTGCTCGACACGCGCCTCGTCGGCGCGCGCGGCGACGGTGCGGAGGTCGACTGGAGCTTCTGCCGCAGCGGCAGGCTGGTCACGGCCGTCACCAGCGGCGGCTCGACCGGCAGATCGACCTCGAACAACTGGCAGGTCGAGAACGCGAAGGTCGGACAGGGCGGAAAGTGGTTCGACGCGATCGTCACCAGCCGCGACGGGACCGCGATCGCGGTCGCGATGCGCGGCGGCAGATGGAAGGTCGGGATCGAGTCCTTCGACGAGGTCAGCGAGCTCGGCGACGCCGTGCGCTCCAGCGCCAAGGAGACGTGCGCCGCCGCCTGAAGCGGCCGTAGCGACCACGCGCGGCGGGTCGTGCCGCCGCCGCGCGTACTCTCCCGTCGATGCGCATCATCGTGCTGGGAGCCGGCCACGTCGGCACGACCGTCGTCGAGGCGCTGTTCGACGACCACGAGCTGACCGTCGTCGACCGCGACCCGGCGCGGATCGCCGCGCTCGCCAACTCCTTCGACGTCCGCACCGTCGAGGGCAACGGCGCCAGCAGCAGCGTGCTGCTGGAGGCCGGCGTGCGCGACACCGATCTGCTGATCGCCTCGACCTCGCGCGACGAGGTCAACCTCGTCGCCGCGATGCTCGTGCGGCGGCTCGCGCCGCAGACGAGAACGCTCGTGCGCACGACCGACGTCGAGCACCTGAGAGCGTGGAGAGACGAGGTGCTCGACATCGACTACATGGTCTCCTCCGAGCTGGAGGCGGCCGCCGCCGTGATCGACGCGATCGCCGTCCCGGGCGCGCGCGTCGCCGACGTCTTCGCCGACGGGCAGGTGACGATCGCCGAGTTCGACGTCGAGCAGAGAGCGCACGCCTGCGCGCTGCTCGACGTGCCGCTGTCGCGCGCGCCGATCCCGCCGCAGTCGCGCGTCGCGCTGATCATCCGCGACGACGTGCTGCTGCTGCCGCGCGGCGACGAGACGATCCAGCTCGGCGACCGCGTCGCCGTGATGGCCTCGCCCGCGGCGATGCTGGAGTGGAGCAGACAGCTCGCGCCCGACGAGCCCGTCGTCGAGGAGGTCGTCGTCTTCGGCGCGACCCAGGTCGGGATCGCGATCGCGCGCAAGCTGCTGCTGCACGACCTGCGCGTGCGGCTGGTCGAGCCCGACGCCGAGCGCGCGCGGCGCGCCGCCGCCGAGCTGCCGCGGGCGCGCGTCTTCCACGCCTCCCCGTCGGACCGCACGCTGCTGCGCGAGGAGCGGATCGGCGCCGCCCAGGTCGCCGTCGCCGCGCTCGGCGACGACGCCGACAGCCTCTACGCCGCCGTCACCGCCCGCGCGGTCGGGATCCACACGACGATCGGCGTCGTCGACGACCCGCAGTCGATCGCCGTCTTCGACCAGGCCGGCGTCGACGTCGCCGTCAACCCGCGCGCGGCGACCGCGCAGCGGCTGGTGCTGTTCGCGCACGATCCGCGCACGCGCCAGGTGGCGCTGATGGACGACGACCGCTTCGACGTGCTCGACGTCGTCGTGCGGCCGCAGAGCAGGCTGGTCGGCCGGCCGCTGCGCGAGCTGCCGCGGACCAGCTCGACGATCGGCGCGATCGTGCGCGACGACAGCGCGCTGTTCCCGCACGGCGACACCGAGCTGCAGCCCGGCGACCGCGTGATCGTGCTCGTCGACCAGACGCGCACGGCCGAGGTCGAGGCGGCGCTGTAGTGCGCGCGCCGCGGCTCGGGGTCGACCTCGGCGCCGTCTTCGACCTGCTCGGCGGCGTCCTCAGATGGATAGGGCTCGCCTTCCTCGCGCCGACGCTGGTCGCGCTCTTCACCGGCGAGGACGTGCTGCCGTGGCTCGCCGCCGGCGCCGCCGCCAGCGGCACCGGCGTGCTGCTGGACCGGCTCACGCACGAGCGCCGCGCCGACCGCATCGGCCAGCGCGAGGGCTTCCTCGTGATCGCGCTGATCTGGCTGCTGGTGCCGGTCTTCGGCGCGCTCCCGTTCGTGCTCTCCGGCGAGCCGCAGCTGAAGGCGCCGGTCGACGCCTACTTCGAGGCGATGTCGGGCTTCACCGCGAGCGGCGGCAGCGTCGTCCCGCACGTCGAGCAGCTCAGCGAGACGGTCCAGTTCTGGCGCCAGCTGTCGCACTGGCTCGGCGGCATGGGGATCATCGTGCTGGCGATCGCGATCCTGCCGCGGCTGCGCGTCGGCGGGCGGCGGCTGCTGCAGTCGGAGCTGGCCGGGCCGACCGAGCTCGAGCGCTTCGGCTCGACGATCCGCGACACCGCGCGCAACCTCTGGTCGCTCTACGTCGGGCTGACGCTGGTCGCGACACTCGTGCTGGCGACCGTCGGCTGGCTCGGGCTCGACGACGCGATGACGCCGTGGCAGGCGTTCGCGCACGCCTCCTCCGCGATGGCGCTCGGCGGCTTCTCGCCGCAGGGCGAGTCGGTCGCGGCGTTCGCGCCGATCTCGCAGTGGATCCTCGTCGTCGTGATGGTCGTCGCGGGGCTCAACTTCCTGCGCCTCTTCAACGTCCTGATCCGCCGCCGCGGCGCGCGCGAGCTGGGCCGCGACGACGAGGTGCGGCTGTACGGCGGCTTCCTGCTGGCGGCGACCGCGCTGCTGCTGGTCGAGCTGCTGACGAGCGGCGAGGCGAGCGGCGAGGAGGCGGTGCGCCAGTCGGCCTTCCAGGCGACCTCGATCATGACGACGACCGGCTTCGCGACCGTCGACTACACGCAGTGGGGCTCGCTGGCGACGATGACGCTGCTGCTGCTGATGTTCGTCGGCGCCTCGGCCGGCTCGACCGGCGGCTCGATCAAGGTCGTCCGGCACCTGCTGCTGTTCCGGATCGCCCGCCGCGACCTCGCGACCGCCGCCCACCCCCACGTCGTCACACCCGTCCGCAAGAACGGGATCGTCGTCGACGAGCAGGCGCTGCGCTCGACCGTCCTGTTCGTGCTGCTGTACCTGTTCGCGTTCGCGCTCGGCTCGCTCGGGCTCGTGATCGACGCCGAGCGGACCGGCGTCGAGCTGAGCGCCTTCGACGCGATCGGCGCCGCCGCCTCCTCGATCGGCAACGTCGGCCCCGCCTTCGGCGACGCCGGGCCGTACGGCTCGTTCGCCGGCTACAGCAACCTCTCGACCGCGATCCTGACCGTGCTGATGTGGCTCGGCCGCGTCGAGATCGTGCCGGTCGCGGTGCTGCTGACGCGCAGCTTCTGGCGGCCGTAGGAACGGACCGGGGGCGCCGCCGCGCGGCGGCGCCCCCGAGCGTCAGGCGGCCGCCGCGACGGCGGCGGTGTCGAGCGACCAGAAGGCGTCGCTGCCGGCGGGCGCCTCGACGGCGCCGGCCTGCGCGCTGAGGCGCTCGCGCGCCTCGTCGCGGCCGATGCCGAGGATCTCGGCGATCTCCTGCGTCGAGAGCGGCTCGCCGGCCCACTCCAGCAGCTGGCCGACGTCCTCGGGCAGCGGGCGCCGCTCCAGCGACGGCTCCAGGTTCGCGACCGCGACCTCGTAGGCGAGCGACGGCTGGAAGCCGGGCGTCTCGATCGTGAGGCGGTCCGAGGCGCGCGTGAAGACGAGCGAGGGCGCGGTGTAGCGCCATCTGCTCGGGTCCTCGGTCACTCTCGCGAGCTTGTGATGCAGGTGGACGGCTGCCGGCGCGGGCGAGCGGGCGGCGAGCATGTCGGCCTGCAGCTCGCGCTCGACGGCCGGGTCGGCCAGCCAGCGCTCCAGCACGGCCGGGTCGATGCCGGCCTCGACGGCGGCGGCGACGATCGTCGCCTCCTCCTCCAGCATCGCCGTCGGGTTCGTCATCGCGTGGACGCGCAGGCGGCGCAGCAGCCGCTCGGCGACCTCAGACGACGAGTGCACGCGCGCGGCGACGACCGCCTTCGCGGCCGGGCGCGTGGCGCCGAGGCGCGGGCGCGGCGTCGCGTCGAGCGGCTGCCCGTATCTGTCGGCGAACATCGCGAAGCCGGCGGCGAGCTGGTCGGCGGTGAAGCCGATCTTCTCGTAGTGCGCGCTGTCTGAGGCGAGCACGATCATCCGCGTGCGCCAGTCGAGCGCGTCGCCGTACAGCCATCTCAGACGCCACTTCATCGGCTCCGCGGACCACGCCCACGGGCACTGGGCGTCGGTGTATTCGGTGACCTCGATCGGAAAGCTCATGACCGTGCAAGTATTGCACGCTCAACGGTTAAGTATTCGAGCGACCTCTTCTGCCTGCACTCGGCAGAAGCTCCCGCTACTGTCGCGCCACGGCGGTTCCAAAACCGCTTTCGGTGGAGAGATGAAGGGGAGCGGATTGTCCGGGGGACGGATCACGATCAGAGAGCTGGCGAGACGCAGCGGCGTCTCCGTCGGCACCGTCTCGCGCGCGCTCAACGGCTACGCCGACGTCAACCCCGACACGCGTGAGCGGATCATGGAGCTGGCGCGCACGCTCGACTACACGCCGAGCGCCTCGGCCCGCAGCCTCGTGACGCAGCGGTCGCACCTGATCGGCGTCTTCCTCGAGACCGGCGAGGGCCACCCCGACCTCCAGCACCCGTTCTTCCACGAGGTGCTCGTCGGGCTCAAGCGCCAGCTCGGCGCGCACGGCTTCGACCTGCTGCTGTTCGCCAGCGAGCGGCCCGGCAACGGCTACGGCGGCGACCACAGCTACCTCAAGCGCGCCCAGCACCACAACGTCGACGGCGTCGTGCTGATGGGCATGAACCCCGAGGACCCGGAGATCCGCCGGATGGTCCGCTCGGGCCTGCCGGCGATCGGCGTCGACGTCGAGCTGGAGGGCCCGCGCGCGGGCTACGTGATCTCCGACAACGGCGCCGGGATCGGCGCCGCGGTGCGCCTTCTGCACGACCTCGGCCATCGCCGCATCGCGACGATCACCGGCCTGGTCGAGACGCGCCCCGGCGGCGAGCGGCTGCGGGCCTACCGCGACGCGCTCAGAGAGCTGGGGCTCGGCTACCGCGACGAGTACGTCGCCTACGGCGACTTCTACGTCGACTCCGGCGCGGCCGCGACGGCGCGGCTGCTGGCGCAGGAGGAGCCGCCGACGGCGATCGTCGCGGCCTCGGACCTGATGGCGCTCGGCGCCCTGCGCGCGGCCGCGAAGGCGGGCGTGACGGTGCCCGAGCGGCTGTCGCTCGTCGGCTACGACGACATCCAGCTGGCGGGGCACGTGCATCCGCCGCTGAGCACGGTGAGGCAGGACAAGGCAGGGCTCGGCGCGGCGGCCGGCGAGGCGCTGATCGCCGCGATCGAGCACGGCGAGGCGCCCGCTGCGGTGACCTCGCTGCCGACGACGCTGGTCGTGCGCGGCACGACCGCGCCGCCGGCGCACGACTGACTCGCCGACGGCACCCGGGAAGCGCCGCCGGCGGGAGACAGCACCCGCAGCACCGCCATTTCCAAAATCGTTTTTGGGAGCATGAGGAGGACCGCGAGGCGGCGACGCTAGCCGCCGCTCTCGCAGGCCGTGAACGCGGCCGGCGTGAGCGCGCTCGACGCGCACGCATACGCCGGGTACTCGCCGTCGCTGATCTGCGGCTGGCCGCCGGAGCCGTAGTAGCGCTCGTAGTCGTGGCGCAGCCGCGTGTCGGTCGCGAGCCGTCTCTGCAGCGCCCGCAGCGACGGCACGTCGAAGGCCGCCGCGCCATAGGTGTCGCGGAAGCCGTACTCGTGCCGCCACGCCGGCGCCGCCGCGGTGACGTCGAGCGCGTAGGCGTCGTAGTCGGCGATCGTCCCGTCGCTGCCGACCGCGACGGTCAGGAAGGCCGGGTTGTTCCCGTCGCGCGGGCTGATCGACGGCACGCCCAGCATCGGCGTCTCGTCCCCGATCCGGTACGTGCTCATGTGCAGGTGGCCGAAGACGAGCGCCGGGAAGCGGTCGTCGTCGAGCACGTCGAGCAGCGTCGCCTGGTGGCCGGCGTGCAGCAGCGGCTGCGGGTCGTCAGGGTGCTTCGCCGACGTGTGGGCGTCGACGCCCGGCGGGATGTGCGTCGCCAGCCAGGCGCGGTCGCCGCTCGGCAGCTGCTGCGCGGTCCGCTCCAGCCAGCTCGCCAGCTCCGCGCCCGGGTCCTCGCCCGCGTCGCCGCAGTCGTCGCTGTAGTTGCGCGACCAGAAGACGTCGTCGATCGCGATCACGTCGAGGCCGGGGAGCGGCAGCGCCGCGCTGTAGCTGCCGAGTCTGGCGAAGCTCGCGCGGAACCCCGGCGCGCGGCCGTCGCGGTTGACGAGCGGCTCCCATGCCTGCGCGGCGTGGGCGAGGAACCCGCTGCCGGGCTCCAGCGCGTAGTCGCCGCACCAGGAGTCGTTGTTGCCGAGCGCGAGCACGAACTGCGCCGACGGGAAGGTCGCGTCGAAGCGGGCGGCGAGGTAGGCGACGGTCTTGTCGACGAACGCCTCGTAGGACGCCTGCGTCGGGTTCGACGCGAGGCTGTCGTAGGTGTCCTGGAAGTGGTGCGCGAGCAGGTCGCCGGTGATCACGACGACCGGCGCTCTCGGCGCCTGCTGCCGCATCGCCGTCAGCGCCGACTCCAGCAGCGCGGCGTTGCTGTCCTGGCCGTAGCGGCTCGACCGCTCGCCGGTCTCCCGCAGCAGCTGCTGCCAGGCGCTCACCGGGGCGGCCTGCAGCCGGTCGACGAGCCCCTCGTCCGCGCCGAGGAACGGCGTGAAGTGCACGTCGCTGGTGAACAGCCACGGCGCCGCGGCAGCGTGCGCCGCCGGCGCGCGCTCGTCGCCGTCGTCGCCGCAGCCGGCGAGCGCGAGCGCCGCCACGGCCGTCAGCAGCACGACGATCGTCACGGCAACGGCCGCCATCGGCCTGCGTCTCATCACGACGTCCCCTCGGCTCGTGTCGGTCCCGGTCCGCGCCGCATCCAACCACATCGCGGTCGTTCGATGCACCGCTCGACGGGGCGCGACGGGGCGCGCTACAGCGGGAAGGCGAGCTGGTCGGCGTTGCGGGGAGCCGCGGTGGCCGGCTCGCTCGCCTCGTCCTCGAACGCGGCGACGCGCACGCCCAGCAGCCGCACCGGCCGCGGCGGCGCGTAGGCGCGCAGCAGCTCCAGCGCGACCTCGGTGACGATCTCGCTGTCGTGTGTGAAGCCGTCGATCGTGCGCGCGCGCGTGACCGTCGTCCAGTCGTCGAGCCGCACCTTGATCGCGACGTTGCGGCCGCGCTTGCCGCGTCTCTCCAGCCCCTCGCACAGCTCGCGCGCGAGCCTGCGCAGGACCTCCTCCAGCTCCTCCAGCGAGTCGACGTCCTCGGGGAAGGTGCGCTCGTTCGAGCGCGACTTCAGCACCCGCGAGGTCTCGACCCTCGAGTCGTCGTGGAAGTGCGCACGGCGCAGCAGGTCGCGCCCGTGGTTGGCGCCGAAGCGTCTCTCCAGCACCTCCGCCGGCGTCTCCTGCAACTGGCCGATCGTCTCGATCCCCAGCTCGCGCAGCCGCTCGACGCTCTTGGGGCCGATTCCCGGCAGCAGCTTCGGCGAGGCGGAGGCGAACCGTCTCGCCGCCTCCTCGCGCCCCATCGCGACGAAGCCGGCCGGCTTGCCGAGGTCGGAGCAGACCTTCGCGATCAGCCGCGACGGCGCCAGCCCGACCGAGACGGTGATGCCCGTCCGCTCTCTCACGTCGGCGACCAGCTCGCGCAGCACGCGGACCGGCTTCTCGACGCCGGTCAGGTCGGCGTAGGCCTCGTCGAGGCCGAGGTGCTGGAGCGGGCCGAGCCGCGCTCTGATGATCTCCCACAGCGCTCTCGACGTCTCCTGGTACGCCGTGAAGTTGGGCGGGACGATGATCCCGTGCGGACAGAGCCGCTTCGCGCGCGCGAGCGGCATCGCGGAGCCGACGCCGTATCTGCGCGCCTCGTAGGAGGCGGTCGTGACGACCGAGCGGGGGCCGTCGTGGGCGACGATCACCGCCTGGCCGCGCAGCTCCGGCCGGCGGATCAGCTCGACCGACGCGTAGAAGGCGTCGCAGTCGAGGTGGGCGATGACGCGTCTTGGCCGAACGTCTGTTCCCATCGCGACGGATGGTACGCCGTCGAGCGGCGCACCATCCGCGTGTGCGTCAGACGATCGCGATCAGACCGTCGTCCAGATCGTCCCGACGCCGTCGAAGCCGAGCGCGCGGGCGGTGGCGCCGGTCAGGTCCCACTCGCGACCGCCGACGTAGGGGCCGCGGTCGATCACCGGCACGGTGACCTGACGGCCGTGGTATCTGATCGTCACCTTCGTGCCGCACGGCAGCGACTTGTGGGCGACGCCGAGCTGCGAGTAGCCGAGCGAGCCGCCGCAGGCGAGCGGGCCGCCGTAGATGCCGTACCACGACGCGGTCGAGGCGCGGAAGCCCTTGACGCTGCCGGCAGCGGCCTTCGTCGCGAGGTTGGCGCGCGTGCCGGCCGAGCGGACGCGCAGCTGCACGCCGCCGAGCCGCGGCGAGGTGACGCGCGCGGCGAAGTGGCCGTCGGCGCGCGTGACGGCGCGGCCGACCGCGGTCCAGCGGCCGCCGAGGTGGCCCTCGACCGTGACGTGGCTGCCGCGCTTGCGCGGGAACAGGACGCCGCGGACGTGCACGCCGCCGCCGACGGCGGCGTCGTGGCTGGAGCGCTTGACCGCCAGCTGCGAGGAGACCGCGACGCGATGGACGCGGCTCGTCTGCTGGCCGGCGGCGGCCGTCGCGACGCTGTTGGCGGCGACGACGCGGACCTTGCCGGTCGCGCGCAGCTCGGCGCTCAGCCGGTAGCGGCCTCTGACGTTGACGACGGCGCGGTCTATCGCGCGCCAGCGACGTCCGCTGGGCGCGTACTGCAGCTCGACGCGGCTGCCGTGGAGGGCGGCCGCGTGGCCGCGCACGACGACGTGCTGGCCGTAGCGCAGGCGCGTGTCGGCGACGCGGGCGGTCGGCTTCACGAGCGCGGCGCCGGCCTGCTCGGAAGCGGAAGCGGACGTGGTGGCGGCGTCCTCAGCGGGCGCGCCGGCGGCGACGGCGAGCGCCGAGCCGGCGAGGGTGGTGCCGATGACGAGCGCGCCGGCCGCGGCAAAGCGCGGACGGACGCGCAACAACCTGTGGTGTTGCGTGGGCAACGGAGTGCGACCTCCTGTGGGCCGACCACACGCCTACGGGGTTAGCTGACGGGCTCGCGGCGCACGATCGCCCGCGGCGCACCTCGAAGGCGCGCTCAGGCGTGACGGTCGGTCGTCGCTACGGCGGCAGCAGCCGCCGATTCGCCCCCGCCGGGAAGGATTCGCACTGACATCCCCGGCTGTGGGTCCCCCGTTCGCTCCCGTTTCGGACAGGGGCGACTCGGCAGGTCGGTTGTGATCGGCCAAGGTAGCCGCACCCCACCCCTGCTCTGTGCCCGATCTCACACGACGCAGGTTTCAAGTCAGCGCTCTGACCAATTTGGCCCCATTTCCTGCGCAAAGATCACCAACGTTTCCCGAATCTCTGCCGTTGCGAACAGCGCCGCGAAGGGCCAGAATGGCGTCCGTGGCGAACCGCGACCGACTGACGGGGCTCGACTCCTCGTTCCTCCATCTCGAGCACGACTCGGCGACCCATATGCACGTCGCCTCGTGCATGGTCTTCGAGGGCCCGCCGCCGACCCACGACGAGCTGGTTGCGCACGTCGAGGCGCGCCTGCACCTCGTCCCCCGCTACCGCCAGCGGCTCGCGTTCGTGCCGTTCGGCCAGGGCCGGCCGGTGTGGGTCGACGACCCCCACTTCAACACGCGGTACCACGTCCAGCACCACGCGCTCCCCCAGCCGGGCGGCGAGGAGGAGCTGAAGCAGCTCGCCGGCCGCGCCTTCTCGCAGCAGCTCGACCGCAACAAGCCGCTGTGGGAGCTGTGGCTCGTCGAGGGCCTCTCCGACGGCCGCTTCGCGCTGCTGGGCAAGACCCACCACGCGCTCGTCGACGGCATCTCCGGCGTCGACATCACGACCGTCCTGTTCGACCTCACGGCCGAGCCGCCGGCGCCGCCCTCGCCCGACGGCCCGTGGGTGCCGCGGCCGCTGCCGACCAACGCGCAGCTGCTCGCCGACGCGCTGCTGGAGCGGACGACCGTCCCCGGCGAGATCGTGCGCGGCGCGCGCGCGACGCTGCGGGCGCCGCGGCGGGTGCTGAAGAAGGTCGTCGGCGACCTCTCCGCGGTCGGCTCGTTCACGCTCCCGGGCGTGCGCGGCGCGCCGCCGAGCCCGCTCAACGTGCCGATCGGCCCGCACCGCCGCTTCGCCTGGGCCGACGCCGACCTCGCGCGCGTGAAGGCGATCAAGGACGCGCTCGGCGGGACCGTCAACGACGTCGTGCTGGCGACTGTCGCGGGCGGCCTCGGCCGCTACCTGCGCGCCCACGGCCACCCGACGATCGACCTCGTGCTGCGGGCGATGATCCCGGTCTCGGTCCGCGCCGACGCCGAGCGCGGCGCGCTCGGCAACCAGGTCGCCGCGATCTGGGCCGGGCTGCCGGTCGGCGTGACCGACCCGGTCGAGCGGCTGGAGCTGATCAAGCGCGAGATGGAGGGGCTGAAGGAGTCCGGCCAGGCGGTCGGCGCGCGCGTGCTGACGGAGCTGACCGGCTTCGCGCCGCCGACGGTGATGGCGCAGGCGGCGCGGCTGCAGGCCCACCAGCGCTTCTTCAACCTCGTCGTCACCAACGTCCCCGGCCCGCAGCTGCCGCTGTACGTGCTCGGCCGCCGGATGGAGGCGATCTACCCGATGGTGCCGCTGGCGCAGAACCAGGCGCTCGGGATCGCGATCATGAGCTACGACGGGCGGATCTCGTTCGGCCTCAACGCCGACTTCGACGCATTGCCCGACCTCGAGCTGCTCGCCGGCCAGCTGTCGGACGCGCTGGAGGAGCTGGCGGGGGCCGCCGACCTGCCGCCGCTCGACTCGCCGCGCAGACGCCGCACGCCGCGGCCGGCGGCGAGAGCCCGCGCTGCGCGTGCGGAGGCGGCCGGCCGCGCCGCCCAGTAGCGTTCGCGGCGATGCCCGACGACTCCGCAGCCGCGTCGCAGACGCCCTCGCTCGAGCCGGCTCCCGTGTCCGCGCCGCAGCGGAAGCCGCGCCCGCCGAAGCCGTCGCTGGCAAGGCGGATCGGCGGCTGGCTGGTCGCGTTCGTGGTCGGGCTCGCGTGTGTGATCGGGCTGATGCTGTTCCTCAACTCGCGTGACCAGGCGCACGTCGACCCGAGCGCGGTCGTGCTCCCGGGCGAGCCGTTCACGACGCCCGAGCAGTACCTCGACGCGACGCAGGTGAGACTGCTGCGGGCCGGCGACGTCTACCTGCTCTACGGCGACAGAAGAGCCCCAGCCGAGCTGACCGCGCTGCAGCGGCAGCTCTCGGGCGCGCCCGACCCGGCGCTGGAGGAGGCCGGCCAGGCGGTCGTGCTGGTGCGCAGAGCGGGCCTCGGCGGAGTCGTCGCGCTCGGCGGCGAGCGGATCCTCAGAGCGCCCGCCGCCAACGACCCGCAGTTGGAGCCGTTCGCCTCGACGCTGCTCGGCGGCGCCCAGCCGTAACGCCGCCGCGCCGGGTGCCGGCCCGTGCTGCATCGGGCCGCAGTGCGATCATGACGGCCATGAGCACCCCCTCAGGCCCTCTCCGTCTCGCGCTCTGCCAGCTGAATGCGACCGTCGGCGACATCGCCGGCAACGAACGCAAGATCCGCGACGGCATAGCGGCCGCGCGCGGTCAGCAGGCGCAGCTCGTGCTCTTCCCCGAGCTGGCGCTGACCGGCTATCCGCCCGAGGACCTGCTGCTGAAGGAGCACTTCCTCGCCGACGCGCGCGAGGCGCTCGACCGGCTCGCCGCCGAGACCGAGGGGATCGTCGCGCTGGTCGGCTTCCCGGAGCGCGGCGACGACGTCTACAACGCGCTCGCGGTGCTCGCCGACGGCGAGGTGCAGGCGATCTACCGCAAGATGTATCTGCCGAACTACGGCGTCTTCGACGAGCAGCGCTACTTCGCCGCCGGCGACCACGGCGCGCTGATCGAGGTCGGCGGCGTGAAGGTCGGCCTGACGATCTGCGAGGACATCTGGGAGGCCGGCGCGCCCGCCTCCGACGAGGCCTATGCGGGCGCCTCGGTGATCGTCAACCTGAGCGCCTCGCCCTACCACGCCGGCAAGGGCGCCGAGCGCGAGCGGATGCTGATCCAGCGCGCGCGCGACACGATGTGCGTCGTCGCCTTCTGCGCGCTGGTGGGCGGCCAGGACGAGCTGGTCTTCGACGGCCACTCGCTCGTCGTCGACCACCGCGGCGAGATCGTCGCACGCGCCGCGCAGTTCAGCGAGGAGCTGCTGGTCGCGACCGTCGACCCGCTCGCGCCGCTGACCTACCGCCTGCGCGACGCCCGCCGCCGCGTCGCGAAGACGAACGCGAGACCGGTCCCGACGATCGCCGCGCTGGAGCTGCCGGCGGCGCCCGCGCCCGACGAGCAGCTGCGCACCGGCGGCCCGGTCGCGCCGGCGCTGACGGGCGCCGCCGAGGTCTACGCCGCGCTCGTGCTCGGCCTGCGCGACTACGTCGGCAAGAACGGCTTCAGACGGGTCGTGCTGGGGCTGTCGGGCGGCGTCGACTCCGCGCTCGTGGCGGCCGTCGCCGTCGACGCGCTCGGGCCCGACGGCGTCGCGGTCGCGGTGATGCCGTCGCCGTACTCGTCGGCCGAGACGCAGGCCGACGCGCGCCAGCTCGCCGACAACCTCGGGATCGAGCGGTTCGAGTTCGACATCCAGCCGACGATGGCCGCCTACGAGTCGACGCTCGCTGCGACCTTCGCCGGCCGCGCGCCGGACCTGACGGAGGAGAACCTGCAGGCGCGCATCCGCGGCAACCTGCTGATGGCGCTGTCGAACAAGTTCGGCTGGCTCGTGCTCGCGACCGGCAACAAGTCCGAGATGTCGGTCGGCTACTCGACCCTCTACGGCGACCTCGCCGGCGGCTTCGCGGTGATCAAGGACTGCCCGAAGACGCGCGTCTACGAGCTGACCCGCCATCGCAACGCCGTCGCGCTGGAGACGAGCGGCAGCGAGCTGATCCCGGTCGGCATCATCGAGCGCGCCCCGTCCGCCGAGCTGCGGCCCGACCAGAAGGACGAGGACTCGCTCCCCCCCTACGCCGTCCTCGACCCGATCCTCGACGGCTACGTCGAGCAGGACCTCGGCCGCGCCCAGCTGATCCAGCGCGGCTTCGACCCCGACGACGTCGACCACGTGATCAAGCTCGTCGACCGCGCCGAGTACAAGCGCCGCCAGGCCCCGCCCGGCATCAAGATCACCAGCCGCGCCTTCGGCCGCGACCGCCGCGTCCCGATCACGAATCGCTACCTGGGCTAGAAGAAGAACGGAACGGGGCGCGCTGACGGTGCGCGCCCCGCTCCGCGATCCTGGTGTGCTCGCAACCAGGAAGCTTGGTGCTACGCCGCGGCGGGCGCGAGCAGGTCGGCGATGATGACCTCGCCGCCGCGCGTGTTGAGGCCGGCCGCGAGCCGCGGGTCGCTCTCCAGCGCCGTCTCGACGCCCTTGTCGGCGAGCGCGCGCAGGTACGGCATCGTCGCGTTCGTGAGCGCGCGGGTCGAGGTCGAGGGGACCGCGCCCGGCATGTTCGCGACGCAGTAGTGGAGCACGCCGTCGACCTCGTAGACCGGCTCGTTGTGCGTCGTCGGTCTCGACGTCTCGGCGCAGCCGCCCTGGTCGATCGCCACGTCGACGATCACCGAGCGCTCGCGCATCTTGCCGAGCAGCTCGCGCGTGATCAGCTTCGGCGCGGCGGCGCCGGGGATCAGCACGGCGCCGATCACGACGTCGGCGTTGGAGACCTCCTCCTCCAGCGACAGCGGGTCGCTCATGACGACGCGGATGCGGCCGTCGAAGCGGTCCTCCAGCTCGCGCAGGCGCTTGGGGCTGCGCTCGAGGATCGTCACCTCGGCGCCCATGCCGGCCGCGACGCGGGCGGCGTTGAAGCCGACGACGCCGCCGCCGATCACGACGACGCGCGCCGGCGCGACGCCGGGGACGCCGCCGATCAGGACGCCGCGCCCGCCGAGCGGGTGCTGCAGGAAGTACGCGCCGGCCTGGCCGGCGAGGCGGCCGGCGACCTCGGACATCGGCGCCAGCAGCGGCAGCGAGCCGTCGGTCTCGGTGACGGTCTCGTAGGCGATGCCGGTCGTCTTGGCGGCGACGAGCGCCTCGGTCAGCGCCGGCTCGGCGGCGAGGTGGAGGTAGGTGAAGAGCGCCGTCTGCTCGCTCAGGTGCGGGTACTCGGAGGCGATCGGCTCCTTGACCTTGACGATCAGCTCCGAGTCGCCCCAGACGGTCGCGGCGTCGTCGATCAGCTTCGCGCCGGCGGTCGCGTAGGCGTCGTCGGCGAAGCCCGAGCCGACGCCCGCGCCGACCTGCACCCACACCTCGTGACCCGCGCCGACCAGCTCGGCGGCACCCGCGGGCGTGAGCGCGACGCGCTTCTCCGACGGCTTGATCTCCGTGACGACTCCGACGCGCATCTGCCCAGCTCCTCGATCGCTGCGCCCGCTCCGTGCCGGCGAACGCTCTCGACTGCAAGCGTCGCCGCTCGCGCGGCTTCGATCACCGGGACGGAACGTCGCACGTCCGCGCAAAGCGCCGGACGTTCTGTCGCAGTCCGGTGTGCGACCCTGTGCGGCGACGATGAGCAGCGACCTGCCACCCCGGATCACTGTCGCGCAGGCGCTCGCGCTGCCGGCGGTGCAGCGCGGCCTGCCGCTCGTCGTCGCGGGCGAGCGCAACCTCGACCGGCCGATCCGCTGGGTCCACGCCGGCGAGGTCTCCTACATCGCCTCGGTGCTGCTCGGCGGCGAGCTGCTGCTGACGACCGGGATGGGGATCGGCAGGAGAGCGGCCGACCAGAGACGGTTCGTGCAGGAGCTGGACGAGGCCGGCGCGGCCGCCCTGTTCGTCGAGCTGGGCGGCGCGCTCGACGACCTCCCGCCCGCGCTCGTGCGCGAGGCCGAGCGGCGCGGGCTGCCGCTCGTCGCCTTCCGCCGCGACGTCCGCTTCATCCCGGTCACGGAGGCGATCCACACCGAGCTGGTCAACGGCCGCTACGCCGTGCTGCAGCGCTGCGACGAGATCCACGGCCAGCTGACGCAGGTCGTGCTCGACGGCGGCGGCATCCCCGAGGTGCTGCGCGTGCTGGCGCAGACGTTCGCGACGCCGGTCGTGCTGGAGGGCGTCGGCGGGCGCGTGCTCGCCCACGCCGTCCCGGGCGGCGACGAGGAGCAGGGCGCCGAGACGCTCGACGCGTGGGCGACGCGCGGCCGCGGCTCGGGCGGCAGAGCCGGCAGACGCGGACGGCGCGGCGCGCGCGGCGACGACGGTGGCGCGAGCCCCTGGCAGGCCGGCCTCTCCGCCCCGGTCCCGCTCGGCCATGGCACGCCGGGGCGGCTCGTGCTGCTGCCGGTCTCCGCCCCGCTCGACGAGCTGGCGCGGCTGGTGCTCGACCGCGCCGCCGGCCTCGTCGCGCTGTCGCTGCTGCGCAGCCGCCAGGAGGAGGAGCTGGTCGCGCGCGAGCGCGGCAGCTTCCTGCTGGCGCTCGCGAGCGGGCGGCTGAGAGCGGCCGCCGCCCGTCGCCAGGCGGCGCTGATCGGCTTCGCCCCCGCCTCCGGCCTGCTGCTGCCGCTGGCGGCGGAGACGGCCGCCGAGGTCGAGCCGGCCGAGTGGAGCGTCGTGCTGCGTGACGCGCAGGTCGAGCTGGAGGGCCGCGGCACGCCCGCGCTCGTCGGCCAGCGCGAGCGCGCCGGGCAGTTGCTGGCGCTCGTCGCGCTGCCGGGCGCGAGAGGCGGAGCAGGCGGCAGCGGCGCGACCGGCGCGCGCGGCGGAGGCGGCGCCGGCGATGCGGCGGCGACGGGCGCCGCGGCCGAGCGCGAGCGGGTCG
>NZ_JAUTDN010000079.1 GCF_030646155.1 Conexibacter sp. CPCC 205762 | reverse complement strand
TCCCGACCAGCTCGTCGCGGCCGCGCACGCCGCCGGCCGGCCCGCCGCAGAGCGCACGACGCTGTATGAGACACGCCGACGTTTCGACGTCCCTGCGGTGGCGTAGAGTCATCACATGCCGTGCGAGACAGCCCACTTCAACCCGGCTGACAGCGGCGCCCTCGTGGCCGCTTCGCTGAGCTGCCCGGTCTGTCTCTCATCGGCCGTCAGGTGGTCGCTCGACGGCGGGCGGTACGATCGACGGGCACGCTGCGCCTGCACGACGTGTGGTCACGAACGTGACGTCTTCCTCACGCCAGAGCAGGCGCTCCGCCTCTCGTTGCACCGCACATGCCCGCTCGACCTGACGTTCCACTCGCCCGATCTCCTGACCGCCTTCTGAGCGGAGAACAGCAGCTTCCCGGGATGCCGCCGCCTCCGCCGGCACCCGTCCACGAGACCGGGATCTTCGGCGGCGTCGAGCCGCTGGAGGTGTTCGTCGACCTGCTGTCGGAGATCGAGTCGGACACGACCTCGTCCGAGTTCTACCACCGCATCTGCGAGGCGATCTGCCGTCTCACGACGATGCGGCGGGCGGCGATCTTCCTCTACGACGCCAGCCGCATGCGGGTGCGCGCGGTCGGCTCGCACGGGATCTCCTTCACGCAGCTGGCGAAGCTGCGGCCGACGCTGCACGACGCCCCGATCGCCCAGCGCGCGCTGCTGGAGGATCGCGTGATCGTCGTCAAGTCGGACGCGATCGACAGAGAGGTCCCGCGCGACTACGCGCAGCTGCTCGGCATCACCGCGCTCGTCTGCACGCCGCTGGCCGCCGCCGGCCACCGCTACGGCGTGATCGTCGCCGACCGCGGCGCCGGCGACTTCGAGCTGGGCGACGGCGAGCGCCACCTGATGTGGACGCTCGGCAAGACCGCCGCGCTCGCCGCCACCGCCCGCAACGCGACCCGCCAGCAGGAGCGCACCCGCCGCCTCGGCGAGCGGATCGACCTCGCGCGCGAGATCCACGAGCGCGTCATGCAGCGGCTGTTCGGCGTCTCGCTGGTGCTCAGCACCCAGGCCGACCTGAGCCCGGAGCTGCGCGAGCGCTGCCGCACCGAGATGGGCGAGGCGCTCGCCGACCTGCGCTCGGCGCTGGAGCGGCCGCTGGCGCCGATGGCGTACGAGACCGGCACGACCCTGCGCGCCGAGCTGGAGCGCCACGGCCGCGAGAGCAACCTGCCGATCGTGCTGGCGTGGGACGAGGGCGTCGTCGTGCCGCGCAGGCTGGAGGGACTGGCGCAGTCGGTCCTCGGCGAGGCGCTGCGCAACGTCAGAAAGCACGCCGACCCGTCGCGCGTCGCGGTCGCCGTCCAGCGCGACGAGGACACCTTCACGCTGGAGGTCCGCAACGACGGCATCACCGGCGGCGTCGCCGCCGGCCTCGGCGGCAGCGGCGGGATGGGGCTGCGGCTCGCGGCCTTCGAGGCGCTGCAGCACAACGGCTTCGTCGAGTTCGGCCCGGAGAAGGCGGCACAGCCGCCCGGTTGGCGGGTGCGGCTCGTGGTTCCGGTGAAGGAGACCGAAGAGGGATGAACAGCCTGCCGACCACGCCGATCGAGTCGGAGCGGCGCCTGCGCGTGCTCGTCGTCGACGACCACGACGTCGTCCACTGGGGCTTCCGCCTGCTGCTCGGCGAGCAGTCGTGGGTCGAGCGCTGCGTCGCGGCCAGAAACGCGACCGAGGCGATGGACATGACCAAGCGCTACCGCCCGCACGTCGCGCTCGTCGACCTGTTCGTCGGCGACGAGTCGGGCGCCGACATCTGCGAGTCGATCCGCTCCTCCTCGCCGGAGACGCGCGTGCTGCTGATCTCCGGCGCCGGGCGCATCTCCCCGCACGCCGCGAAGGCGGCCGGGGCGTCGGGCTTCGTCAGCAAGGACTGGGGCGCGCACGACGTCGCGATGGCGGTGCGGATGGTCGGCCTCGGGATGACGATGTTCCCGCCGCAGGCCGAGCAGCCCTCGACGCTGCTGTCCGAGCGCGAGCGCGAGGTGCTCGACCTGATCTCGACCGGCTCGACCAACCGCGAGATCGCCGAGCAGCTGTACCTCTCGCCGCACACGGTCAAGGAGCACACGAGCGCGCTCTACCGCAAGCTGAAGGCGCGCAACCGCGCCGAGGCGGTCCAGCGCGCCCAGCGCATCGGCCTGCTCGGCTGAGCAAGCGCTCAGCTACACCCTTCTGCGGGAGAGGTAACAGAGGCCCCACGGCGGTCCGCTAGCTCCCCCCCGACCGGGGGGAAGGCGCCCAGAGCAGGGTGGAAAGGGGCCATAACGCGCAGAAGTATGCGCTTCGTGAAGACCGCAGTCCTGTTTCCGGGACAGGGAAGTCAGACCCCGGATATGCGCGACACCGTCGCCGCCCACCGTCCCGACCTCGTCGAGCTCGCCTCGGAGGTCGTCGGTGACGACCCCTTCCAACGCGTCGACGACGGCACGCGCTACGCGCAGCCGGCGATCTACCTCGCCTCGGTCGTCTCGTGGGAGCGGCTGGCCGCGTCCGGCTTCAGCGCCGACGTCGTCGCCGGCCACTCGCTCGGCGAGGTGGCTGCGCTCGTCGCCGCCGGCGTGCTGAGCGCCGAGGACGGGCTGAAGCTGGTCGCCACCCGCGGGCGCCTGATGCAGGAGTCGGGCGAGCGCGCCGGCGACGGCTCGATGCTCGCGCTGCTGGGGACCGGCGCCGCCGAGCGCGCCGCCCAGGTCGCCGAGCCGCACGGTCTCACCGTCGCCAACGACAACGCGCCCAACCAGGTCGTGCTGTCGGGCAGCAGAGGCGCCTTCGACGCGGCGACCGTGACCGCCAAGGGCCTCGGCCTGCGCGCCGTCCCGCTGCCGGTCACCGGCGCCTTCCACTCGCCCTTCATGGCCGAGGCGGTGCCGGAGTTCGCGGCCGCGCTCGCGCAGATCGACTTCCAGCCGGCGCAGATCGAGGTCGTCAGCTCGATCACGACCGTCCCGTTCGACGACGTCGCCGCCCGCCTCGCGGACGCGCTCACGCAGCCGGTCCGCTGGCGCGAGACGCTCGTCGCGCTGAACGAGGGCGGCGCGACCCGCTTCGTCGAGGCCGCCCCCGGCAAGGTCCTGACCGGCCTCGTCCGCCGCACGCTCAGCGACGTCGAGGCGAAGACGGCCGAGCAGCTGGAGCCGGCCGATGCCTGAGCAGGCCGCCCACCCGGTCGGCCTCGGCGCGCCGCTGGCGAGCGTCCCGCGCGGCGCCGCGCTGCGCTCGGTCGCCGCCGTGCTGCCGGAGACGGTCGTCCACAACGACGTCGTCGCCGCCCGCATCGGCAAGAGCGACGACTGGATCTACACCCGCACCGGCATCCGCGAGCGGCGCGTCGCCAGAGACGACGAGCGCCTCTCGGACTTCGCCGCCGCCGCCGGCAGGCTGGCGCTGGAGCGCGCCGGGATCGCCGGCAGCGACCTCGACCTGGTGCTGGTCGCGACGATGACGCAGGACGAGGTGACGCCGAACGCGGCGCCGCTCGTCGCCCACGCGCTCGGCGCCACGCGCGCCGGCGCGATCGACGTCGGCGCCGCCTGCACCTCGTTCCTGTCGGCGGTCGCGCTCGCGGCCGCGCAGATCGAGACCGGCCGCGCCGAGCGCGTGCTGGCGATCGGCGCCGACTTCATCAGCCGCATCACCGACCACGACTCGAAGGCGACGGCGATGCTGTTCGCCGACGGCGCCGGCGCGGTCGTGATCACCGCCGCCGACCCGTCCGACGCCGACGAGCTCGGCTCGATCGGGCCGATCCTGCTGCGCGCCGATGGCTCCGAGCCGTCGATCCTCTACGCGACGCACGCGCAGAGAACGCTGCAGATGGACGGTCACGAGACCTTCAAGCACGCCGTCAACAGGATGTCCGAGGTGACGCGCGACGCGGTCGCCGCGGCCGGGCTGACGCTCGACCAGATCGACCTCTTCGCCTACCACCAGGCGAACGGGCGGATCGTGCGCGCGGTCGGCGAGCGGCTGGAGCTGGACTCGGCGAGAGTCGTCGACTGCATCGAGAAGACGGGCAACATGTCCGCCGCCTCCATACCGTTCGCGCTCGACGCGGCGCGCAGAGACGGACGTCTGCGCCCCGGCGCGCGCGTGCTGCTGAGCGCCTTCGGCGCCGGCTTCACCTGGGGCGGCGGCGTGATCGAATGGGGAGGAACGCTGTGAGCAGCACCGAGCGCAGAGGCTGCGCCCTCGTGACGGGCGCCTCGCGCGGCATCGGCGCGGCGACGGCGAAGGCGCTGGCGGCCGACGGCTGGCCGGTCGGCGTCGGCTACAACAGCGGCGCGGACGCCGCTGCCGCCGTCGTGGCGGAGATCGAGGCGGCCGGCGGGCAGGCGCTCGCGGTCGGCGGCGACATCTCCGACCCGGCCGTCGTCGACGGGCTCTTCAGCACGCTGGAGGAGCGCTTCGGCACCGTGCTCGTGCTCGTCAACAACGCCGGCCTGCGGCGCGACAACCTGTCGCCCCAGATCAAGGACGACGACTGGGACGCCGTGCTCGACACGAACCTCGGCGCCGCCTTCCGCCTGACGCGGCGGGCGATCCCGCAGATGCTGCGCGCCCGCCACGGACGGATCGTCAACATCGCCTCGGTCGTCGGCCTGCGGGCCAACCCCGGCCAGGCGAACTACGCCGCCTCGAAGGCCGGGCTCGTCGGGATGACGAAGACGATCGCCGCCGAGGTCGCCCGCCGCGGCGTGACCGTGAACGCGGTCGCGCCCGGACTGATCGAGACCGACATGACCGCCGATCTCGACGGCGAACTGCTGAAGGTGGTGCCGGCGCGCCGGCCCGGGACGCCCGAGGAGGTCGCGGCCTGCGTCCGCTTCCTCGCCTCCGACGCCGCGAGCTACGTGACCGGCGCGACCTTGACCGTCGACGGCGGCATGTCCGCCTGATCTTTAAACAGAAAGCAACAGGAGAACCCCCCATGGCAGCTGCAACTCCCGAAGCCGTCGAGAGCCGCATCGTCGAGGCGCTCGCCTCGTTCGGCCCCGACGTCGAGCAGGTCACGCGCACCGCGACCTTCGAGGAGCTGGACATCGACTCGCTCGACCTCGTCGAGCTGGCCCAGATCGTCGAGGACGAGTGGGGCGTCGAGCTGAAGGGCGACGACATGAAGTCGCTGAAGACGGTCGGCGACGCGATCGACCTCGTGGTGGCGCGGGCAAGCTGATGAAGAGACGCGTCGTCATCACCGGTGTGGGTGCCGTGACCCCGCTCGGGGTCGGTGCCGAGCCGCTGCTGCGACGCTGGGCAGCAGGGGAGGTCGGCATCTCCGACGGAGAGGGCGCCTGTCGCGAGTTCATCGCGAAGGAGCACCTGTCCGTCAAGGAGGCTCGCCGCAACGACCGCTTCGCCCAGCTTGCGATGGTGGCAAGCGACGAGGCGCTCGCGCAGGCCGGTTGGAACGGCGAGAAGCCGTACGAGACCGAGCGGATCGGCTGCGTCTACGCGACCGGCATCGGCGGGCTCGAGTCGCTCGAGGGCCAGCACGACAACCTGCGCGACAAGGGCGACAAGGCCGTCTCGCCGCTGTCCGTCCCGCTGTTCATGGTCAACGCCGGCACCGCCGCGCTGTCGATGCGCCACGGCCTGCGCGGGCCGACCTTCCAGGTCGGCTCGGCGTGCGCGTCGGGCGGTCACGCGATCGGCACCGCCATGCGGATGATCCAGATGGGCGACGCCGACGCGATCGTCACCGGCGGCGCCGAGGCGACGCTGACGCCGCTCGCGCGCGCCTCGTTCCAGGCCGCGTCGGCGATGTCGCCGACCGGCATCTCGCGCCCCTTCGACGCCCGCCGCGACGGCTTCGTGATGGGCGAGGGCGCCGGCGTGCTGGTGCTCGAGGACGCCGAGAAGGCCGAGGCCCGCGGCGCGAATATCCTCGGCGAGATCAAGGGCTACGCGACCACCTCGGACGCGTACCACATCACCGCGACGCTGCCCGAGGGCACCTACGCCAGCAAGGCGATGGACCTGGCGCTGCGCGAGGCCGGTCTGCTGCCCGAGCAGATCGACTACATCAACGCGCACGGCACGTCGACGGAGCTGAACGACGCCGCCGAGACGACGGCGATCAAGCTGACCTTCGGCGAGACGGCGAAGGACGTGCCGATCTCGTCGCTGAAGTCGTCGATCGGGCATCTGCTCGGGGCGGCCGGGGCGGTCGAGGCGATCGCGACGCTGGGCGCGCTGAACGCCCGCATCGTGCCGCCGACGCTCGGGCTGGAGCAGCCCGACCCCGCGCTCGACCTCGACTACGTGCCGGGGTCGTCCCGGTCGCTGACACCGAAGAACGGCACGCCGAAGGCGCTGTCGAACTCGTTCGGCTTCGGCGGCCACAACGTCGTGCTTTGTCTGGAGGGATCCGCATGAGTGCCGTAGCAGAGATCAGAACCGACGAGCGGCTGCACCCGCACGAGCGGATCGAGCTGCTCTGCGACGAGGGCTCGTTCGAGGCGGTGCGCTCGCAGGTGCTGTCGCCGAAGCTGGGCGCGCGCGCCCGCTCCGGCGACGGCGTCGTCGGCGGGCTCGGCCGCATCGCCGGCCGCCCCGTCGCCGTCTACGCGCAGGACGCGCGCTACCTCGGCGGCTCGCTCGGCGCCGCCCACGCGGACACGATCCACCGCGTGATGCAGCTCGCCGGCCGTGCCCGCGTGCCCGTCGTCGGCTTCATCGAGTCGGGCGGCGCGCGCATGCAGGAGGGCACCGCCGCGCTCGGCGGCTACGGCCGCATCTTCCGCCAGAACGTGCTGATGACGGGCGTCGTGCCGCAGATATCGATCATCGGCGGCCTCTCGGCCGGCGGCGGCTGCTACTCGCCGGCGCTGACCGACTTCGTCGTGATGACCGAGCAGGCGGCGATGTTCCTGACCGGCCCGGGCGTCGTCAGAGACGTGATGGGCGAGGACGTCACGGCCGCCGAGCTGGGCGGTCGCAAGGTGCACGAGAAGAACGGCGTCACCGACCTGGTCGCGCCCGACGACGTCGGCGCGGCGCACATGGCCCGCTCGCTGCTGTCCTACCTGCCGTCGCACGCCGGCGGCCGGCTGCCGAGAATCCTCTCGGTCGACCCCGACTTCTCCGATCCGGGCGCCGCGGTCCCCGACGACCCGCGCCAGGTCTACGACGTCCGCACGGCGCTGCGCGGGATCGTCGACGGCGGCTCGCTGATGGAGATCGCGCCGAAGTGGGCGCGCTCGATCGTGACCGCCTTCGCCCGCATCGACGGCCGTCCGGTCGGCGTGATCGCCAACCAGCCGCGCTACATGGGCGGCGTGCTCGACGTCGACTCCTCGCAGAAGGGCGCGAGATTCGTCGAGACCTGCGACCGCTACGGGATCCCGCTCGCCGTCTTCGTCGACACGCCCGGCTTCATGCCCGGCACGCGGCAGGAGCAGGCCGGCGTGATCCGCCACGGCGCCTCGCTGGTGCGCGCCTTCGCGCAGGCGACGGTGCCGCGCGTGACGGTCGTGCTGCGCAAGGCCTACGGCGGCGCCTACATCACGATGAACTCGAAGGACCTCGGCGCCGACCTGGCGTTCGCCTGGCCCAACGCCGAGCTGGGCGTGATGGGCGCGCAGCCGGCCGTCGGCGTGCTGCACCGGCGCGAGCTGGCCGCGGCTGAGGATCCGGTCGCGCTGAGAGCCGAGCTGGCCGCCGCCTACGCCGAGGAGCACCTCGGCGCGGAGATCGCGGCGCAGGCCGGCTTCGTCGACGAGGTGATCGAGCCGCACACGACCCGCCGCCGGCTGGCGTGGGCGTTCGACGCGATCGACGACCGTCGCGCCGTCCAGGGGGTCGCGTGAACCTCCAGGGCCGCCGGTTCCTGATCACCGGCGTCCTGACGAAGGACTCGATCGCGTTCGAGACGGCCCGCGTCCTGCAGGAGCAGGGCGCGGAGATCGTCCTGACCGGCTTCGGCCGCGCCAAGCGCCTCACCGACCGTGTCGCGGCGAGACTGCCGCAGCCGGTCGAGGTGCTGGAGCTGGACGTCAACAACGCGGCCGACTACCCGCCGCTGCTCGCCCACCTGGATGAGAAGTGGGGCGGCGTGCTCGACGGCGTCCTGCACGCGGTCGCCTACGCGCCCGAGGACGCGCTCGGCGGCAACTTCATCAACACGCCGGTCGAGTCCGCGCTGACCGCGTTCCAGACGAGCGCCTTCTCGCTGAAGGAGCTGGGCCGCACGCTGCGCCCGCTGCTGGCGAGAGCCGAGGGCGGCGGCACGATCGTCGGGCTCGACTTCGACGCCACCGTCGCCTGGCCGATCTACGACTGGATGGGCGTCGCGAAGGCGGCGCTGGAGTCGACCGCGCGCTACCTCGCGCGCGACCTCGGCCCCGACGGCATCCGCGTCAACCTCGTCTCGGCCGGCCCGCTGAAGACGGTCGCCGCCGGCGGCATCCCCGGCTTCCAGACGCTCGCCGACGCCTGGGGCCGCCAGGCACCGCTCGGCTGGGACGTGACCGACCACACCCCGGTCGCGCAGACGATCGCCTTCCTGCTGTCCGACTGGTCGCGCGCGATCTCCGGCGAGATCGTCCACGTCGACGGCGGCTTCCACGCGATGGGAACCGCGCTCAACCCGGACGCGTAGGGGAGGGCGGAGACCGGCACGCCTTTACGCTAAGGTAAAGGCGTGCCGAAAATCTCCTCCAAGCATCAGGTCACGCTGCCCGTCGAATCGCTCGACCGGGCTGGAATGGGCCCCGGTGACGAGGTGTCGATCGAGGCCGAGGGACCTGATGTGATCATCGTCCGTCGGATACCGGGAAGAGCCGCGGACGCGCTCGGCGTCTTCGACGGGCTCTACGAGCCTGGTTACCTGGACCAGCTGCGCGCCGGCGAGCGCGCGTGAACGCCTGCGTCCTGGACACCGACGTCGTGATCGCGGCGCTGGACCGACGCGATGTGCATCACGAGGCGGCTGCGGCACTCGTCCTGAGACTCGTCGACGACGAGACGCCCCGGCTGCTCTCCACGGTCAACTACGCAGAGGCGCTGGTTCGGCCGGCGGTAGACGGGCCGACCCTGCGGCGCGCGGTCGACGCGATCGCTGCGCTCGGGATCAGGCTGGTCGCTCCAAGTGCGGAGATCGCGCGGGCGGCGGCACGACACCGCGGGCGCGGAATCAGCTTGGCGGACGGATTCGCGATCGCGACAGCCGAAGGTGGTGGAGCGGCGTTGGCGAGCTTCGATAGACGCGTGCGCCGGGCCGTCAGCGCGCTGTCGATCGAGTTGTTGGGCTGAGGCGGGAGCGGGGCGGGCGTCAGAGGCTGCGGCGGTAGTTGATCGCCACACCGGTCCACAGCGCGGCGAAGCAGCAGAAGCTGAAGCCGGCGATCGCGGCCGGGTGGTTGCCGGTCGCCTCGATCAGGCGCGGGCCGCCGGTCGCGACGACGAACGCGACGACGACGACCGGCAGCGCGACCGGCATCTCTCTGCCGAGCAGCGGCCCACCGTTGCGATAGGTCGCCGGATCCTTGGAGGGATCGAGCGGAACCGTTGCGGGCGCATAGGCGCTCATCGTAGTCGCGCCGGGCGTCGTCGGGAAGGGCCGCCGTGGCACGATCGCCGGCCCGGCTGTCAGGGGTCGCTGAACGGCTCGAGCGGGACGCCGTGGTCGCGCTCGCGCATGCCCAGCTCGTAGGTGCCGCCGGCGGCGACCGTCAGCTCCAGCGGCGGCAGGTCGCGGCGGGAGATCCGTACGCGCAGATCGGAGATCGCGCAGTGGGCGGTGTTGTGCTGCTCGCCGGAGGGGTCGCTGTAGATCCAGCCGACGACGCTCTTCGGCGGCGCCGTCACCTCGATCCGCAGCGACAGGTCCTCGCCCGGGATCCACAGCTCGGCGTGCTCGGGGCGGGCGTCGACGCTCGTGTCGCGGACGCGGCCGATGCCGCCGAGGCGGTGGCGGCGGCCGTCGAGCGCGAGGCAGCCGTTGGCGACCCACGGCGTCGTCCACGGGCCGACGCGGACGCGGCCGACGATCAGGTCGAGCCAGCTGTCGTCCTCGTGCCCGCCGAAGCAGGTGCCGTGCAGCCAGATCCAGCGCTCGGCGTGCTCGGCGCCCCAGTTGTGGCCGACCATCCCCGGCCAGCGGTCGAGCGTCAGCGTGCGGCCTCTGACGGTCACGCTGCCGCTGACGCGCAGCGCGGGGATCAGGCTGAGCGCCTTCGTGCGCGGCAGCGGCGCACGGTACATCCAGCCGCGCGGGAGGTAGGCGAACGGCCGCTCGCCGCCCTCGAAGCGCAGCTCCCACGACGCCAGCCCCGGCACCTCGCCGCGCGCGCCGTCGCGGCCGATCGCAGCGTCGCCGATGTGGATCCAGCCGCTCCCGACGCCGGCGCGGCCCGTGCCCGCGCCGCCCGCCCCGGCGCCGCCCGCTGCCGCGCCGCCGACCCCGGCGCCGCCCGCTCCCGTGCCGCTCGCTTCG
>NZ_JAUTDN010000078.1 GCF_030646155.1 Conexibacter sp. CPCC 205762 | reverse complement strand
GCCGGAACCGCCCGCACCGCCGTCGCCGCCCGCGCCCGCTCCGCTGCCGCTGCCGCCCGCGCCCGCGCCGCCGCCGCCGGCCGCGACCAGCACGCGGTTGGCGAGACCACCGGCGCCCGTGCGCAGGTCGGTAGCGCCGCCGCCCGCACCCGCCGCCTCGCCGAGCCCGCCGGAGCCGGCCGCGCCGCCGCCGTTGAAGCCGCCGGCCGTCGCCGCGGCCGCGCCGCTGCCGCCGAGCCCGCCGACGACGAGCGTCAGCTGCTGGCCGGGCGTCACCGTCAATGTGGCGCGCACGATCGCGCCCGCGCCGCCGTCGCCGCCGCTGACCGCCGCGCCGCCGCCGGCGCCGTGCAGCTCGAAGCTCGCGCGCGTGACGCCGACCGGGACGGTCCACGTCTGCGGCCCGCCGGTGTAGGTGAACAGCTGCTGCTGCGGTGCGGCGGCAGCCGGCGAGGCGGCGACCGCCGCGACGAGCGGCAGGGCGGCGAGGGCGAGCAGACGGTGGGCGCGGCGCATGTGACCTCCTGGAAACCGGAACGACGACGACAATCGTCTCAACTCATCCGCGCAGCGTGAGTCGCGCCGCGACCGGCTGCTCCAGTCTCAGCCGCACCGGACAGCCCCAGCCGGAGGCGGTCACGACGCAGGCGCTCGGCAGCACCCAGCCGGACTCGAAGCTCGGCGCGACGCCGGCCGCCAGCCACAGGCCCGCGGTCAGCGTCTCGCCCGCGCGCAGCCGCTCGGTCGTGATCGTCGTCGTCGCGCGGTGGGTGCGCAGCTCCCAGTGGGCGGCCCGCCAGCGTCTGCCGTCAGCCAGCCGCCAGGCGCCGAAGAGGCGCACCCGGCTGCCGCTGCCGCGCACGTGCGCGAGCACCAGCCGCGCCGTCCCGCGCGGCGTTCTCAGCTCCCAGCCGGACGACAGCCCGCTCTGCGGGCGCGACGCGAGCAGGTCGCGCCAGGCGCCGCCGTCGAGCACCTTCAGCGCGGTCAGGCCCTGCTGGTAGCGGCCGTCGCGCTGCGTTCGCCGCATCGACAGCGCCCACCAGACCCGTGGCGCCCGCCCCCACACCAGCCGCGCGCCGCCGACGTCGGCGACGAGGTGACCGGCGCGATCGGCCGGGACGCGGCCGACGCGGACGCCGTCGGGCCAGCGGTCGGCGGCGTCCTGCAGCAGCGACAGCGTCAGGCCGTTGTACTGCGTCATCGACGCGTAGCCGTCCATGATCGACGCGTCCCAGCGCTGCCACAGCCCCGGCACGACGGGGATCGTGCCGTCGTCGAGCTGGCCGTGGACACGCACGAGGCGGTCCATCGCGCGCTCGGCGAAGGCGCGCCAGGCCGGCGCGTCGCGGCCGCGGTCGGAGGCGCGCATCGCGCCGAGGTCGACCGCCGCCGCCAGCACCCACGACTGCTCGGCGCTGCGACCGGCCGGCGTCAGCGCGCCGTCGGGCGCCATCAGCGCGAGCGCGTAGCGGCCGGCCTCGCGGCGGATCCGCAGCGCGGTGGCGCTGAAGGCGTCCGGCTCCGACTGGTAGACGCGCTCCAGCAGCAGCGCGCTGAAGAGGTGGTAGGCGGGCGGCTGCCAGGGCGGATCCGACAGCGCCCGCGCGAGCCCGACGCGCCGCACCGGCACGCGCGGCCCGGCGTTGCGCGGCATCAGCCGCGTGACGATCCGCCGCACCTCGGCGCGCAGCGCGACCGGGTCGGCCGCGATCCCGTCTCTGCTGCCGAGGAGGCCGGCCTGCGCCAGCTCGGCGGCGCCGGCGGCGAACACGAGCCGCCAGTTGTCGTAGCCGCCGGTCGATCCGAAGACGCGCCGTCTGAACGGGGCGATGCGGCCGATCCAGTCGCTCAGCGGCTGCTCGATCCGCGCCCAGGCGCTGGCGGGCAGGCGACCGGCCTGGCCGTCGCGCAGCAGCGTCGTCGCGCCGAGCACGTAGAACGGGTCGCCCTGCGGGTCGCGCCGCAGCGTCCCGAGCACCTGCGCCACAGCCGCCTTCTGCAGCTCGTCGTCAGCGCTGCGCCTGGCCGCCCGCAGCTGCGCCTGCGCGAGCATCAGCGTGCCGTAGTTGAAGGCGCCGTAGGGCGGCTCGAGCCGATCGGGGATCGCGCCGTTGGCCTCCGTCATCGCCGCCCACGCGCGCTCGGGGCCGGCCGCCCAGGCGGCGATCTGGGCGCCGTCCCAGCCGCCGGCGGCGCGAGCGGCGCCGGGCGTGACGAGCACGAGGCTGAGCAGGAGCGCGAGCGCAAGCGCGACGACGCGGGCTGACCGGTTCGACATCGGACGCTGTTAACGGAGCCGCGCGCGGAAAGAAGCGCGGCTGCGCCAGCTCACCCCCGCAGACAGCTGTTCGCCTCCCGATCCGGCGTCGATGACGTGGCGCGTCAGTGGTACGGTCGCGGGCATGCTCCGCGCTGCCAGCCTCCTCTCGTCGGTCGCCCTGCTCGCCGCCGTCGCAGTCACCACCGCCGCGCCCGCCGGCGCCGACCGTCCCGCGCCCGCCGCCGTCGCGAGCGCGAAGCGGGTGCCGGTCGGGACGCTGCTCAGGCTCGACGGGATCGACAAGCTGAGACTCGGGATGACGCGCAACGCGGGGTACGCGACCGGGCAGCTCAGAACGACCGCGGAGACCTGTCTCGACGGCAAGAGACCGCTGCCGATCACCTACGGCTCCGATGGACCCAAGGCTGCGCCCGCGGCGAGATACACCGCCTACTTCCGCGGCGGCCGCAACGGCAGACTGACGCACGTGACGGCATTCGGCGGCGTCGTGACGGAACTGGGAATCCGCCCCGGGGTCAGCACCGGCCAGCAGCTGGTCGCCAGGTACAAGCGCGCCGGCTACACGGTCAGAAGCGAGTGGGTCGCGAATCTGAACGCGACCGTGATCCACGTCCTCAGAGGTCGCAGACAGGTGCTCGACGGCCTCGTCTCCGCAAGACTCGGCAGAAGACGCACGCCGCTGACGGCGGTCGCGATCCCGCGCTACTTCCTCTGCCCGAGCCGCTAGCGCACCGGCTCTCCCAGCCCGCGGCGCTGGCCGGCGGTCAGCCGTCGAGCCAGCGCAGCGCGTCGCGCTCGCGTCTGGGCAGCTTCTCGACGACGAGGTCGTAGGAGTCCTCGATCAGCTCGCGCACCAGCGCCGCCGACAGCGAGCCGTCGAGCGTGACCGTGTTCCAGTGGCGCTTGTTGAGGTGCCAGCCGGGGTTGATCGCCGCGTGCTGAGCGCGCAGCTGGACCGCCAGGTCGGGCTCGCATCTGAGGCTGATCGTCGGCCGCTCGCCGCCGAAGCGGCCGATCGCGAAGATCTTGCCGCGCACCTTGAAGACCTCGACGCCCTCCCCGAACGGGTACTCCTTGCCGGCGCCGGGCAGCGCGAGGCAGGCCGCTTCCAGCTCGTCGCCTCTCATCGTGCGGCGGAGGCTAGCGCCGGCGATGGCCTCTCGCGTGCGGGCGGCGCTTCTGCTTCGCCTTCGCTCTCGCCGGCTTCGCCGCGGTGATCGCCAGTCTGCGCGTCGCGCCGCCGTCGTCGCGGCGCAGCACCAGCAGCCAGCGGCCGGCCTTCAGCTTCGGCAGCCGCACGACGCTCAGGCTCGGGCCGGGCGTCAGCGTCAGCAGCGGCAGCGCTTTGCCGCTCGCCGCCGGCTTGCCGCGCCGCAGCAGCGTCACCGACCAGCGCTGGACCGGGCCGTCGAGCAGCGAGCGGACCGTCACCGCCGTGCGGCGGCCGGCGCGCACTCTGCCGCCGGCGAGCTTCAGGTAGCTCAGCGCGACCGGTCTGTAGACGGGCTCGGGCGGCGGCGCGGTCGTGTCGGCCGGCAGCGCGGGCAGCACGCCGTCGGTCGTGACGCCGGCCGTCTTCTCGGCGCCGGCGTTGGGGTTGCTGAAGTGCGGGCCGGCCTTGAAGGTCGCCTCGTCGAAGGTCACGCCGGCGGCCGCGAGCAGCGCTCTGCCCTCGTCGCTGGACGGCGCGGAGCCGTCGCTGACCGCCCAGAAGGCGTCGTTGGCGCCGGTCGGGCCGGCGAGTCCGGCGGACGGCTGCGCCGCGACCGTCTCGGCGAGTCTGCGCAGCGCGTCGAGCGTCGGATAGGTGCCGGCGAGACCGGCGGCCGGGCCGAGCACGTCGAAGCGCGCACCCGGCACCGGTATGTGACGGCCGAGGTCGATGCAGTAGGCGAAGAGGCCGTCGCGGTGGGCCGTCTGCCCCTTCGGCGCGAACAGGTCCAGCGGGGCGCCGACGATGAAGTTCTGCTCTCCGCCGTCCTTGTTCAGGATCACGTCGCCGGGGTTGGCCTTCATCCGCACGCCGGCCTTCGCGATCAGCGCGTCGATGTCTCTGGCGATGATCGGCTTGTCGTGGTCGTAGCCGGTCCCGTCGGCCATGATGTCGTTCTCGCCGCCTCTCGGGATCCCCGGCTGGACGTCGCCTCTGCCGTACTTTCTGTCGAGCGCGGCGGCCTTGTCCTGGACCGATCTCCACCACGCGTCGAGCGCCTTCGTGTCGGTGCGGTCGCCTTTGTACTCGGGCAGCTTCACGTGTCTGCCGTCGGGCCCGATCCAGTCGGGCTTGCGCGCCGAGTAGCGGTCGGGCAGGCCGAGCAGATGGCCGGTCTCGTGCGCGAGCGTCGTCGCCGTCTCGTTGACGCCCCAGTCGCCCGACTTCTCGCCGTTGGGGCCGAACGGCGACGGCGAGACCATGCTCGCGTCGCTGGCCCGCGGGCGGTCGGTCAGCACGATCTGGTGATAGCCGGGGGTGCCGCCGCTCTGGGCGTCGGCGCCGCTGCGCACGCGCGCCTCGACCGTGATCGTGAACGGCGAGCCGTCGGAGGCCTTGGAGCCCGCGAGCCGTCTGGTGATCTCCGCCGCGATCTCGTCGGCCTTGCTCTGCGGCCACGGCGAGCCGTCCTTCTGCGTGCCGAGGAACTCGATCCGCACCGTCGCGCCGACCGGCGTCCCCGGCACGCGCGCGCCGGTCAGGTCGACCGCGACGCTGTCACCGCCGAACCCGCCCTTCGCTCTGAGGTCGAGGATCCCGGCGGAGGCGGCCTGTTGCAGCGACAGCTGCTGGGCGATCTCGGTCGCGGGCGGCGGCGGGTCCTCAGCGCGGGCGATCGCCGGCAACAGCAGCGACAGCAGCAGCGCGAGCAGAAGCGGGAGGCGGCGCATGGGCCGGCAGGGTACAGCGTTCGACCGGCTTCCGGGGAATCCGGTCGGCGCATCGGCGCGCTCGCGCGCGGGTAGGCGCGTGAGTGGTCGCCCCTCCCCTCCCCTCCGTCCCGAGGTCTCTCCGATGCCCATCGTCCCGCTCGCCGCCGCCGCGCTCGCCGCCGCCGGTGGCGGCACCGCGCCGCTCTACCCCGGCAACACGCTCGCGATCGCGAGACCGCCGCGGCTCGTCGCCGCCAGCGTGCAGAAGGTCAGACTGAGCGGCAGAGCGACCTGGGACGAGCCGACCTCGGCGACGACGACCGGCTACACCGTCTCGCTCTACGTCCAGAACGCCGCCGTCGACGACCGCTGCGAGCCGAGCTACGGCGCCCAGCTGCAGAAGTCGATCAACCTGCCGGGCCTCAACGCCTCGACCTCGATCTCCGGCTTCGTGATGTCCGACGCCTTCCGGCTGGAGCCGGAGCCGCCGTCGAGCACGCTCGACTGGTCGGGCGAGTCGGTGCCGTTCGCGGTCAAGCTCGGCGTCCCCGCGATCGTCCTCTGCGCCTACCAGCGCTACATCACCGACGACGTCGCCTGGTACCAGCTGCCGCTGCGGCCGCAGGCGCCGAGCTGCACGTTCGCGAGCAGGAGCGCCCGCCGCGGCGCCCGCGTCGCCGTCCGCTGCAACGTCAGCGGGCCGATCGGCTTCCGCTTCACGAGAGCCGGCGCGCGCGGCCGCACGCTGCGCGCGACCGCGAACAGAGACGGCCGCGCGCGGCTGAAGCTCAGCGGGCTGGCGGCCGGCGGCTGGCGGGTCGCGATCGCCTCCAACGGCGTCGCACTCGGCAGACGCACGCTGAAGCTGCGCTGAGCGCCTCGGGGGCGGCCATCAGACGATCAGCGCGACGACGAGCGCGGCCGCGCCGCCGAGGCAGCAGAGCGTGCGCAGGTGGTTCCAGAGGCTCCAGTCGGGCACGAAGTCGGCCCACTTCGCGGCCGCCTGCGCGCTGGCCGGATCCAGCGGGGCGAGCGCGTCGTTGAGCGGCACGTTGCCGCCGCCGGTGATCAGCACCGCGCCGACGATGTAGAGCGCCGCGCCCGCGATGATCCACGGCACCGCGGGCTCGCCCCATCTGGTGATCGCCCACACGACCAGCCCGGCGCAGGCGAGCGCGCTGCCGAACAGCACCGCCATGAACAGCGGGCCGACGGCGGTCTTGTTGATCTGCTGCATCGCGGCGACGCCCTGCGCCGGCGTGAGGCGGTGGAGCGCCGGCATCACGAACGAGGAGAAGGCGAAGAAGACGCCGGCCGAGAGCCCGCAGCCGAGCGCCGTCACGAGCGTCACGAGCTGCACCGCGCGGCTCATCGCGCCGCGCTCCAGACGCCCGTGGCGGCGGCCGCGGCGGCGTAGTCGGCGAAGTCGCGCGGCGGGCGGCCGAGCGCCTGGCGGACGCCGTCGGTGAGCGACTCGTTGCGGCCGTCGAGCACCTCCGCGAAGAGGTGGGCGGTGAGCGCGATCGCCTCCTCGGGGACGCCCGCGCCGCGCATCCCGTCGGCGTACTGCTCGGCCGTCACCGGCACGTAGTCGAGCCGCCGGCCGCTGGCGGCGGCGATCGCGGCGACGGCGTCGTCGAAGCTCAGCAGGCGCGTGCCGGTCAGCTCGTGGACGCGGCCGGCGTGGCCCGACTCGGTCAGCGCCGCGACCGCCACGTCGGCGACGTCGTCGCAGTCGACGAACGGCTCGCGCACGCCGTCGACCGGCAGCGCCAGCGTCCCCTCCTGCAGCGGCTCTGCGAAGAAGCTCTCGCTGAAGTTCTGCATGAACCAGGAGCAGCGCACGACCGTCCAGTCGGCGCCGGCGGCGGCGACCGCGCGCTCGGCCGCCTCGGCCTGCGGCTCGCCGCGGCCCGACAGCACGACCAGCCGCCGCGCGCCGGCCGCGACCGCCTGACGGGCGAAGGCGCCGACCGTCTCCGCCGCGCCCGGCAGCGCGAGGTCGGGGGCGTAGGCGATGTAGACGCTGCCGGCGCCCTCCAGCAGCGGCGCCCACGTCTCGGGCCGCTCCCATTCGAACGCGGGCGAGGTCGAGCGGCCGGCGCGGCGCACGGCGATGCCGCGCCGCTCGAGCTGCTCGGCGACCCGGCGGCCGGTCTTGCCGGCGGCCCCGGTGACCAGCGTGATGTCCTGCGTCTCAGTGCTCATGGCGACCATTCAAACGCCGTCGAATGAGACAGTCCATGGCCGTTCACCGCAGATGCATACGCGTGCGTCTCACACTCGTGGGAGTCGGCGTATGGCGCCCCGACCTGGCAGTCTGCGCTGATGAGCACCCCCCTGGAGATCCGCCCCCTGCAGGCCGGCGACCGCGCCGGCTGGGATCCGCTGTGGCAGGGCTACCTGCGCTTCTACCGCGAGCAGCTGCCGGCCGACGTCACCGACCACACCTTCGCGCGCCTCAGCGAGCAGCGCGACGGGATGTTCGGCCTCGTCGCCGTCGCCGGCGGCGAGCTGGTCGGCTTCACGCACACGATCGTCCACCCGTCGACCTGGTCGAAGACCTCCTACGCCTACCTGGAGGATCTCTTCGTCGACCCCGCCGCGCGCGGCGCCGACGCCGGCAGGCTGTTGATCGAGCGGACCGCGCTGGCCGCGCGCGAGCGCGGCTCCGACAAGCTCTACTGGCAGACGCAGCAGTTCAACGGCCGTGCCCGCTCGCTCTACGACACGGTCGCGTCGCTGACGTCGATGGTGCTGTACGAGCGCGCGCTGTGACGCTCAGCGCCTGATCGCGTAGCTGGCCAGGCTCGACTGCTGGCCGAGCACGAAGGCGAGGTCGTCGCCGGTGACGACGACCTCGCCGCCGCTGCCGGAGACGGTCGCGGTGACGATCCGGCCGGAGGACGTGCGGGCGCGCACCTCGATCGCCGTCAGCGACCCTCTCAGCCAGCCGTGGGCGCGCAGCAGCCGCTCCGCTCTGGCGAGCGCGATCCGCTGCGTCCATCTGTGATGCGGGTTGGCGGGCGTCGCGTCGGCCGGGTCGGCGACGCTGACCAGCCACGGCTGCGGCGTCATGCCGAAGCCGTCCGCCGCCGAGTCGGTGCGGCCGCCGGAGCTGGAGTGGAAGAAGACCGGCACCGCTCTGCCGCGGTAGGTGACGACCTGGCCGCGGGTCGCGCGGACGGCGCGGTCGCCGCTCGCAGATTCGCCGCCGACGCCGCTGTACTTCTGCGAGCGCGTGTCGGCGAACTGGTCGAAGCCGACCGTGCCGGCCTTCACGACCGCGACCGCGTAGGTGCGCGAGACGACCGCCTGCGCCTGCAGCGCGGCCGGCCTCCACGAGCCGTACGCCTCCTGCGTCACGACGCCGCGCAGGTAGTCCTCCACGCCGACGCGGTTGACGACCTGCAGCATCCCGTCGATGTCGTCCGCCGACAGCTCCAGCGCGCCGCGGACCTTGCCGAAGCCGCCGACGGAGAGCGGGCCGCGGCCGGAGATCGTCGCGCTCGCGGGGATCGTCACGGTCCGGCGGCCGGGCGCTCTCAGCTCGACGCGCGTGCCGCGGAGGCGGGCGCGGTAGGTCGCGCGCGGGTCGAGCGTCGCGGTCCCGGCCCTCGTCGCGCCGCTGAAGAAGGGGCTCGGCGCGACCGTCAGCCGCACCCGCAGCGTCTGCCGGATCCGCGCTCTGGCGACCTGCGTGCCCGGGAAGTACGAGGTGACGATCGCGCGATACCCCTTTCCCTGCAGCGCCTGCCCCTGCGCGCCCCATTGGCTCATGCCGACGCCGTGCCCGAAGCCGCCGCCGCTGATGACGAGCTGCGGCGCGGCGGCGGCCGGCGCGGCGGTCGCGAGACCGATCAGAAGTGTGCAGAGCGTGAGTCGGAGCATCGCTCCATTGTGGCGCGGCGGCAGCGTCCCGCGGCACGGTGCCGCCGCGGGACGCTCCCCCTCGCCGCTCTCCCCCGGCTTGGAAACACGTCGGTCAGGCGCTGCTCGGCGACGCGGTCTCGGCGTCGAACCACGCCTCCAGCTCGTCCGCCGGCAGCGGGCGCTGCAGCAGCCAGCCCTGGCAGGCGTCGCAGCCGATCCGCCGCAGCGCGTCGAGCGTCTCCGGGTCCTCGACCCCTTCGGCGATCGAGCGCAGGCCGAGGTCGCGCGCCAGCGTCACGACCGCGCGCACGATCGCGCCGTCACGCTCGTCGTGGGTCATCCTCGACACGAACGAGCGGTCGACCTTCAGCTCGTCCAGCGGCAGCCGCCGCAGCAGCGCCAGCGAGGAGGCGGCGGCGCCGAAGTCGTCGAGCGCGAGGCCGATCCCGAGCGCCTTCAGTCTGTGGACTATCGCGAGCGCGCGGCGGGGATCCTGGCCGACGGCGCGCTCGGTCAGCTCCAGCGTCAGCAGCCGCGGCGGCACGCCGCTCTCCGCCAGCAGCCGGCCGACCTCGATCGGCAGCCGCTCGTCGACGACGTTCGGCAGCGCGAGGTTGACCGAGACTCTCAGCTCGCGGCCGTCGCGCCGCCAGCGCGCGAGCTGGCCGAGCGCCTCCGCCAGCACGGCGCTCGTGAGGCTGTCGGCGAGGTCGGCGGCCTCGGCGACGAGCAGGAACTCGCCCGGCTCCAGCAGCCCGAGGTCGGGGTGCTGCCAGCGCACGAGCGCCTCGACGCCGCGCACCTCGCCGCGCGCGAGGTCGAGCTGCGGCTGGTAGTGGAGCGTCAGCTCGCCGTCGGGGATCGCGCTGCGCAGCTCGTGGACGCGCAGCAGCAGCTCCCGCCCGGCGTCCTCCTCGACCGGGCGGAACAGCTCGTAGGAGCTGCCGTGACGGCGGGCGCGACGGGCGGCGAGGTCGGCCTCGTGCATCAGCTCCGGCCAGATGCCGTCGTCGCTGAACAGCAGCGCGCCGCCGATGCTGGCGCTGAGCCAGATCGGCTCGCCGTCCAGCTGGACCGGCGCCGCGAAGGCGCCGTGCACGCGCGCGGCGAGCGCGGCCATCCGCTCGGCCGTCGCGTCACGTTCCAGCAGCACGCCGAACTCGTCGCTCCACAGCCGCACGACGAGGTGGTCGCCGGCCATCGCCTCGCGCAGGCGCGGGCCGAGCGCCCGCAGCACCGCGTCGCCGCCCTCGCGGCCGAAGTCCTCGTTGATCGCCTGGAAGGCGTCGACGTCGACGACGAGCAGGCCGACGGTGCGCGGCGCGTAGTCGTCGAAGAGCGCGTCGAGCCGCTGCTCGAGGCGGCGGCGGTGCGGGAGCGTCGTGAGCGGGTCGGTGAGCGTCGGGGTCATCGGGGCCGCCGGCAGGATCGGCGACCGACCTTGCAGCTCGTTTGCAGTGGCGCGTCCGCGTCAGGCGTCGAGCAGCGCCGCGATGCGCGCGGCCGCGACCGTCGCGCCGGCCGTCTCGGCCGCCTGGCGCGCCTGCCGCAGCCGCAGCCGCCCGCCCTCGGCGTCGCCGCGCAGCAGCTCCAGCAGCCCGAGCGGCTCCGCCACCGGGCCGAAGTAGCCGGGCAGGAAGACGACGACGTGGCGCTCCGCGTACGGCGCCAGCAGCGCGTGCAGCGCGTCGATGCGGGACGCGGGCGCGGGCGCGGCATCCGCGGGCAGCGCGGCGGCGGGCGCGGCATCCGCGGGCAGCGCGGCGGCGGGCGCGGCATCCGCGGGCAGCGCGGCGGCGGGCGCGGCATCCGCGGGCAGCGCGGCGGCGGGCGCGGCATCCGCGGGCAGCGCGGCGGCGGGCGCGGCATCCGCGGGCAGCGCGGCGGCG
>NZ_JAUTDN010000077.1 GCF_030646155.1 Conexibacter sp. CPCC 205762 | reverse complement strand
CGCCGCGCCCGGCCGGCGCCGCACCGCGCCCGCCCGCCGCCGCACCGCGTCCGCCCGCGCCCGCCGCATCCGCGAACGGCGCCGCCGCGCACGAGGCGGGCGGCGGGCAGGTCTCCGTCCCCGACCCGATCCGCGTCCGTCTCGCGGCCGCCGCCGAGCACGTCCGCCGCGGGCTCGCGCCGCACCATCTGCTCGTGCGCGTCGGCGGGGAGCGGGTCGTCTGCGTGCTCGCCTGCCAGAACGCCGCGGAGCTGGCCAAGCGGGCGCAGGCGCTCGCCGCGGCCGCCGCCGCCAACCTCGCCGACGCGCCCGGCTGGGCGCCGCTCGTCGGCGCCGGTGAGGCGCGGCCGGCCGCCGCCGAGCTGGCGCTCGCCTACGCGCAGGCGCGCACCGCCCTGCGCGTCGGACGGGCGGTCGGCGGCTTCGGAGCGGTCGTCGCGTGGGAGGCGCTCGGCGCCTACCGCACGCTCGCCGCGCTGCTGCCCGAGGGCGCCGCGCCGCCACCGAACACAGCGCTGGACCGCCTGCTCGCCTCCTCGGAGGCCTCCACGCTCGTGCCGACGCTCGCCTGCTACCTCGACCTCGGCGGCGACGCGCGGGCCGCCGCCGAGCAGCTCTTCCTCCACCGCTCGAGCCTCTACGGCCGCCTCCACCGGATCGAAGAGGTCGCTCAGGTCGACCTGCGTTCTGGCGAGGATCGCCTGCAATTGCACATGGCGCTGCGGTTGCGGCGGCTCGCGGGCCAGGGCTGACCAGAAGGCCACGCGACAGCCGTCGTCCGCCGCCCCCGCAGGCCGCGACCGGCGTTCGTGGATCGGCCCAGCGGCCGACCGTAGTCTCGCTGCATGGAGAGCTTCGATCGCCGAGCGGGCGAGCTGTTGAGCGACGACGACCGCGTCGGCCTGCTCCGCCAGATGCTGCTGATGCGGGCCGTCGAGGAGCGCGGCAACGCGCTCTACAAGCAGGGCAAGATCCCCGGCTCGTTCTACGACGGTCGCGGCCAGGAGGCGGTCAGCGTCGGCGCGACGTGGGCGCTGAGCGGCGCCGACCCGGTCTGCTCGCCGCTGATCCGCGACCTCGGCGCCCACCTCGTCAAGGGCACCGACCTGACGCAGATCTTCCAGCACTACATGGGCCGCGAGAACGCGCTCAGCCACGGCCGCGAGGGCAACGTCCACTTCGGCGACAAGGGCGTCGGCGTCGTCGGGATGGTCTCGATGCTGCCCGACATGATGGTCGTCGCGACCGGTCTGGCGATGGCGTACAGGATGCGCGCCGAGCAGCGTTGCGCGCTGACCTTCTTCGGCGACGGCGCGACCTCGCGCGGCGACTGGCACGAGGCGATGAACTGGGCCGGCCTCGACCGCCTGCCGGTGATCTTCCTGATGGAGTGCAACCAGCTCGCCTACTCGACGCCGAGCGCGCGCCAGTTCGCCCGCGACCCGATCGAGCGCGCCGCCGCCTACGGCGTCCACGCGACGACGGTCGACGGCAACGACGTCGAGGCGGTCTTCGTCGCCGCGCACGACGCGCGCGAGCGCGCGCTGGCCGGCGACGGCCCGACGCTGATCGAGGCGCAGACCTTCCGCATGCACGGCCACGGCGCCCACGACGACGCCCGCTACGTCGATCCCGGCCTGATCGCGGAGTGGGCAGCGAGAGACCCGATCGACCGCTACAGCGCGCGCCTGACCGAGCGCGGTCTCGACGTGACCGGCCTCGCCGAGGACGTCGCCGCCGAGGTCGCCGAGGCGGTCGCAGTCGCGCTGACGGCGCCGATGCCCGACCCGGCGACGGCGACCGAGGGCGTCTTCTGCACGAGCGCGCCCGCGGGCGAGCAGCTCGGCCGCGGCGCCGAGCGCTGGTCGGGCTTCGCGGCGATGGCGCAGCGACTTCCCAGCGCGGCGGCCGCGTGATGGCCGTCCGCACCTACCTGCAGGCGATCTCCGACGGCCTGCGCGAGGAGATGCGCAGCGACGAGCGCGTCTTCGTGATGGGGGAGGACGTCGGCGCCTTCGGCGGCGCCTTCAAGGTCACCGACGGCCTGCTGGAGGAGTTCGGCGCCGCGCGCGTGCGCGACACCCCGATCGCCGAGGCCGGCATCGTCGGGACCGCCGTCGGCGCCGCGCTGGCGGGGCTGCGGCCGGTCTGCGAGATGCAGTTCGGCGACTTCGTCGCCTGCGGCTTCGACCAGCTCGTCAACGTCGCCGGCAAGATGCACTACCGGCTCGGGCTGGCGGTTCCGCTGACGGTGCGGCTGCCGGTCGGCGGCGGCTTCTCCGGCGGCCCGTTCCACTCGCAGAACCCGGAGGCGTGGTTCATGCACGCGCCCGGTCTGAAGGTCGTCGCGCCGTCCACGCCGGCCGACGCGAAGGGACTGCTCGCCGCCGCGATCCGCGATCCCAACCCGGTCATCTTCCTCGAGCACAAGCACCTCTACCGGCGCGTGAAGGGCGAGGTCCCCGAGGCCGCGCTGCCGACGCCGATGACCGCGCGGATCGCGCGCCCGGGGGAGGACCTGAGCGTCTTCGCCTACGGCGCGATGGTCCACACCGCGCTGGAGGCGGTCTCCGAGCTGGAGGCCGACGTGGAGGTGGTCGACCTGCGCTCGCTCGTGCCGCTCGACGAGGAGGCGATCCTCGCGAGCGTCCGCAAGACCTCGAAGGCGCTCGTGCTGGACGAGGCGAACGCGACCTGCGCGGCCGGCGCCCAGGTCGCGGCGCTGATCGCCGACCGCGCGTTCGAGGACCTCGACGGCCCGGTCCGCCGCCTCGCCACCCCCGACGTCCCGATCCCGTTCAGCCCGCCGCTGGAGCAGGCCGTGCTGCCCGGCACGACGCGCGTGAAGGAGGCGATCCGTGAGCTCCTCGACTACTGATGCCAGCACGCTCGACGGGCTCGCGCTGGTCGACGTGACGATGCCCGCGATGGGCAGCTCGATCGCCGAGGCGACCGTCGTCGAATGGCGCGTCGCGATCGGCGAGCGGCTGGCGCCCGACGCGGTCGTCTGCGACATCTCCTCCGACAAGGTCGACACGGAGGTGCCGGCGCCGTGCGCCGGGACGCTGGCGGAGCTGCTGGTGGAGGCGGGGGAGACGGTCGACGTCGGCACCGTGCTCGCACGGATCGCCACGTCGGATGCGCCGGCCGACCTCGCCCCCGCGCCCCCGCCGCCTCCACCGGAGCACCGGACGTCCGCACCCCTCACAGGGGGTCAAACGTCCGGAGGTCCCGACGCGCGCCGCTATTCGCCGGTCGTGTCGCGGATCGCGGCGACGCATGGCGTCGACCTCGCGGGCGTCGCGGGCTCCGGGCGCGGCGGGCGCGTCACCAAGAAGGACGTCCTCGCGCACGTCAACGGCCGCGTCAACGGCAACGGCCTCACGCCCGCGCCCGCGCCGCCCGAGCCCGAGGAGCGCCCGCTTCACAGCGAATCCCCCTACAGACCAGACCCCGATCCCGCCCCTGCGCCGCCGCCGCTCGTCCCCAGCGGCGGCGGCGCACCCCGCGAGCTGTCGCGGATGCGCAGATCGATCGGCGCGGCGATGCGCACCTCGCTCTCCGTCGCCGCGACCTGCACGACGATCGTCGAGTGCGACATGTCGCGGGTCGAGCGGCGCCGGCGCGAGCTGGGGCTGACCGCCCTGCCGCTGGTCGCGCGCGCGACGATCGAGACGCTGAGAGATTTCCCCGACCTCAACGCGACGCTCGACGGCGACACGCTCACGACATACGACGCGGTCCAGCTCGGGATCGCCGTCTCGCTCGGCGACGACGGCCTGATCGTGCCGGTGATCCGCGACGCGCAGGAGCTGACGCCGGAGGGCCTCGGCAGACGCGTCAAGGACCTCGCCACGCGTGCTCGCGAGAGACGGCTCCAGCCCGAGGAGGTGCGCGGCGCCACCTTCACGATCACCAACCCTGGCGCCCACGGGGCGCTGATCGCGACGCCGGTGATCAACGTGCCGCAGGTCGCGATCCTCGACCTGGAGGCGGTCGTGCGGCGGCCGGTGGTGGTGACCGACGGGGACGGCAACGAGTCGATCGCGATCCGCCCGATCGTCAACCTCTGCATGTCGTGGGACCACCGCGCGATGGACGGCGTCTACGCGGCGCGCTTCCTGACCGCGCTGCGCAGACGGCTGGAGACGCACTGAGCGATCGGCGAGCGTGCGCGCCGGCCGGCTGGCACCGAGGCGCGCGCAGCCGGTACGTTTCTGGCATGGCCGATCCGCTCTTCCATCTCGTCTGCGCCCCGGCGGCGCTCACCGGCGCCGAGACCTGGGCCGCCGAGCTGCTGCAGGACGGCGACCTCGCGCTGCTCGCCGACGCCAGCACGCTCGCCGCCGTCGACGCGCTCGCGCACGCGCTCGACCAGCGCACGATCGTGCTGCTGCGCAACGAGCCGACGGCGCCCGAGCAGGACGAGACGGTGATCGCCCATGCCGCCGCGCGCCCGCTGATCTGGTTCGCCGCCGACTTCAGCCCGCGCGTCCGCACGTGGGCGCAGGAGCGCGGCCCGATGACGCTGCTGATCGAGGCCGGCGGCCCGCTCACCGACGACGAGCGCCGCCGCGTCGACCGCTTCGTCGGCCTGCTCGGCCGCCAGGCCGAATAGCGCGAGCACAAAAGCGGCCCCGCGAGCGAAGTGACACGCTCCGGGGCCCGGCGACCGGGAGGTAGAGGCCAACCCAGTCGCCCAGCGATTGTGACGGATCTTCACGCTCGCTGCGGTCCGCCTTCTGTGGGATCGATCTCACAGAACACACCACACTCGCTCGCCACACTGAGATCGATCCCGTTCGTTCGATCTCGTCAGAGGAGACCGCTCCATGGGTAGCACGGCCCACAACCCATCTCGCCGCCATCGCGTCGTCATCGTCGGAGGCGGCTTCGGCGGCGTCCGCGCCGCGAAGGCGCTGAAGCGGCTCCCCGTCGACGTCACGCTGATCGACCGCAACAACCATCACCTCTTCCAGCCGCTGCTGTACCAGGTGGCGACGGGCGTGCTGTCGCCCGGCCAGGTCGCGCCGGCGCTGCGCTCGCTCTTCCGCGGGCAGGACAACGTGCGCGTGCTGATGGGCGAGGTCGAGCGCTTCGACCTCGACAGGAGAGTCGTCCACGCGGTCGCGCAGCATGAGATGGAGATCCCGTACGACACGCTGATCGTGGCGGCCGGCGCGACCCACTCCTACTTCGGCAACGACGACTGGGCGACCGCCGCGCCCGGGATGAAGACGCTCGACGACGCCAACCGCGTCCGCAGCCGCATCCTCTGGTCGTTCGAGCTGGCCGAGCAGGCGCAGACGCAGGAGGAGCGCGACGCGCTGCTGACCTTCGTCGTCGTCGGCGCCGGCCCGACGGGCGTCGAGCTGGCCGGTCAGATCGCGATCCTCGCGCGCCGCATCCTCAAGAAGGAGCACCGCGCGATCGACCCGCGCGCCGCCAGGGTCGTGCTGCTCGACGCCGCCCCGACCGTGCTGCCGCCGTTCCCCGAGAAGCTGCGCGACCACGCCGCGCACGACCTGCGCAAGCTCGGCGTCGACGTCGAGGTCGGCCAGATGGCCGTCGACATCGACGACGAGGGGATCGAGGTGCGCGCGACCGACGGCGACGGCTCGACCAGACGGATCGCCTCGCGCACCGTCCTCTGGGCCGCCGGCGTGCAGGCCTCGCCGCTGGCGAGAATGCTCGCCGACGCGTCCGGCACGAGCAGCGACCGCGCCGGTCGCCTGCTCGTCCGCCACGACCTGACGCTGCCGGTCCACCCCGAGGTCTTCGCGATCGGCGACATGGTCTCGCGCCCCGGCGTCCCCGGCGTCGCGCAGGCGGCGATCCAGGAGGGCAAGTACGTCGCGAAGGTGATCTCCACGCGCCTGAACGAGTACCCGGCGCCGCCGTCGTTCTCCTACAAGGACAAGGGCACGATGGCGACGATCGGCCGCACGCGCGCGGTCGCCTCGGTCAGAGGCGTCAAGCTCACCGGCCAGCTCGCCTTCTACATCTGGGCCTTCGTCCACGTCGCCTACCTGGTCGGCTGGGGCAACCGCTTCGAGGCGGTCGCCCGCTGGATGTGGACGATCGTCGCCCGCAACCGCCGCGAGCGCCTGATCAGCCCCGCCTCGCTGCTCTCCGACGAGCAGGTCCACGAGGAGATCGAGGCGACCCGCACCCGCTCGAAGGTCGCCGCCTAGCCTCAGCCGAGGCTGGCGCGGCCGTCGCCGCTGACCGGGATCTCCGGCCCGAGGAAGCGCGGGTCGGCCCCGGTCACGACCTGCTCGACCGCCTTCACGCGCGCGAGCACCTCGCGCACCTCGCTGCGCTGCTGGGCGCGGCCGTAGCCGGTCAGGTCGGCGGCGACGCCGGTCGCCTCCAGCCCCGCGCGCCGCGCCAGCCAGACGGCGCGGGGGAGGTGGAAGCCCTGCGTCACGACGAGCGCGGAGGAGACGTCGAAGACCTCGCGCGCCCGCACGGCGCTGTCCCACGTGTCGAAGCCGGCGTGGTCGGTGAAGACGTCGCGCGGCGGCACGCCCTGCGCGATCAGCGCCGTCCGCATCGCGTTGACCTCGTCGTACTCGGGCCGGCCGTGATCGCCCGAGGCCAGCACCTTGTCGACCTTGCCGGCGCGGTACAGCTCGGCCGCGACGCGCACGCGGTCGGCGAGCATCGTCGACATCCGCCCATCTCTCGTCACCTGCGCGCCGAGCACCAGCGCGACCTGCGCGTGCGGCGCGTCGGCGACGGTCGCGCTGCCGCCGCCGCCGAGCAGCACGAGCGCGTTGGAGCCGGCGACCAGCAGCACGCCGGCGAGGGCGATCGCGAGCACGCCGGCCAGCAGGCGACGGCGGCGGCGCGACGCGGGCAGAGGAATGCGCATGCGCCAGACCCTACCGACCCGCCGGCGCGGGCCTCGGCATAGTTGCGTGTGCAATCAACTCTGCTACGCTGAGCGGCATGGAACTCGGACTCGCCACCTTCGCTGATCTCGGCGCCGGCACAAGCCCGCAGGAGCGCATGCGCGACCTGCTGGAGGAGGCCCGACTGGCCGACCAGGCCGGTCTCGACCTCTTCGCGATCGGCGAGCACCACCGCCCCGACTACCTCGTCTCCGCGCCGGCCGTCGCGCTCGCCGCCGTCGCCGCGCAGACCGAGAGAATCCGCCTCTCCAGCGCCGTCACCGTGCTCAGCTCCGACGACCCGGTGCGCGTCTACCAGCAGTTCGCCGAGGTCGACCTGATCTCCGGCGGCCGCGCCGAGATCATGGCCGGCCGCGGCTCGTTCGTCGAGTCGTTCCCGCTGTTCGGCTACGACCTCGACGACTACGACGAGCTCTACGACGAGAAGCTGCGGCTGCTGGTCAAGCTCGCCGCCGATCCCTCCAACGTCACCTGGTCGGGCAGATTCCGCGCGCCGCTGAACGGCGTCGCCGTCTGGCCGCAGGCCGTGCAGCAGCCGCTGCCGGTGTGGGTCGCCGTCGGCGGCTCGCCGGAGTCGGTCGTGCGCGCCGGCACGCTCGGGCTGCCGCTGACGATCGCGATCATCGGCGGCATGCCGGCCCGCTTCGCGCCGCTCGTCGATCTCTACCGCGAGGCGTGGGCCGCCGCCGGGCACACGCCGGAGGAGGAGCGCGTGGCGATCAACACGCACGCCTTCGTCGGCGAGACGCTGGCGCAGGCCGACGCCGCCTTCGCCCACCCGTACCTCGAGGTGATGAACCGGGTCGGGCGCGAGCGCGGCTGGCCGCCGTCGGGCCGGCGCGAGTACGAGGCGCTGCGCGGGCCGCGCGCCGCGCTCAACGTCGGCACGCCGGAGCAGGTCGCGGAGAAGATCCTCTACGAGCACGAGCTGTTCGCGATGGATCGCTACGTCGGCCAGATGAGCGTCGGCGCCGTCGACCACGCCGCCGTGATGCGCTCGATCGAGCTGTTCGGCAGCGAGGTCGCGCCGCTCGTGCGGGCGGAGATCGCCAGGCGCGAGCCGGCGGCGGAGGCGACCGCCTAGCGCAGCCGCCCACCCGCGATTTGCAGCAGTCCGGCGCGACGGTCATGATCGCGGGATGTACTCCCCGACACTCGATCGCACCGGCACGCGGGTGGGCGCGTGAGCGACCTCGCGCAGCTGACGCTGGAGCAGTTCGCGCCGCACGTCGGCGACACGTTCGCGCTGACGCTGACCGCGACCGACGGCGCTGAGACGCTGGAGCTGGCGTTCACGCTGGATGCGGCCGTCGAGGTCGCCGGCGCGGGCGACGACGCCGCCCGCCAGCCGTTCGCGCTGCGCTTCCGCGTCCCGTTCGCGACGGTGCTTCCGCAGCAGATCTTCCCGCTGCGCCACGAGCGGCTCGGGACGCTGGAGATCTTCCTCGTGCCGATCGGGCAGGACGCCGACGGCGTCCGCTACGAGGCCGTCTTCGCCTGACGCTCCCACAGCTGGTAGACGCCCTCGTCGGCGACGGGGGCGAAGCCGAGGCGCGCGTAGAGCCGCTGCGCCGGGTTCTCGCGCTCGACGTGGATCGAGATCCGCTTGCCGGCGGCGTCGGCCTCGGCCAGCAGCGGTGCCAGCAGCCGCGTGCCGATCCCGGCGCCGCGGAACTCCGGCAGCAGCGCGACGTCGACGATCAGCAGCGTCTCCTCCGCACGCGCGACGATCAGCCGCCCGGCCGGCGCGCCGTCGACTTCGACGACGTCGAAGGAGGCATCGCCGTAGTGGCGCGCGTAGTGGACGCTCTGCGCCTGAAACTGCTGGCCGACGAAGGCCGCCTTCTGCTCCGGCGTGAACGGCACCTGCGCCAGCTCCTGCTCGCGCGTGCTGGCGTAGACGCGCAGCAGGAACGGCTGGTCCTGCGGCGTCGCCGGCCGCAGCGCGATCGCGGGCGGCGGCGCGCTCATCGGCTCGGGGTCGGCGCCGTCTGCGGTTCGCCCATCGTCGCGTGAGCGTACACGTGGCGGCCGGACGGGCGATCCGGCTGCCGGCTGCGGCGCGCGGCACGGGCTGAGCGGCCGAGCGGGAACGGAGGCGGCGGGCGCGGCGGGCGCCGGCCCGGTACGCTCGCGGCCGTGAGTCGCGTCATCGTCGTCGGGTCGGTCAATGAGGACGTGCTCGTGCGCGCGTCGATCCCGCAACCGGGCGAGACGGTCGCCGCGAGGGACGACTTCGCGCTGCTGCCGGGCGGCAAGGGCGCCAACGCCGCCTGCGCCGCCGCGCGGCTGGGCGCGCCGACCTCGCTCGTCGGCGCGGTCGGGGCCGATGCGGCCGGCGACCGCGCGCTCGCCGCGCTGCGCGCCGGCGGCGTTTCGATCGGCCGCGTCGAGCGGGCGCCGGGCGTCGGCACCGGGCAGGCGATCGTCGTCGTCGACGACGCGGGCGAGAACGCGATCGTGATCGCGGCCGGCGCCAACGCGACGATCGCGCCGACGCAGGTCGCGAAGGCGATCGACGCGCTCGCCGCGCCGGGCGCGATCGTGCTCAGCAACCTCGAGATCCCGCTGCCGGTCGTGACCGCCGCCGCCCGCGCCGCAGCCGCGCACGGCCTCCGCTTCCTGCTCGACCCGACGCCGGCCCAGCCGCTGTCGGCCGAGCTGATACCGCCGAACGCGCTGATCGTCCCCAACGAGCACGAGATCGCGACCGTCGCCGGCAGCGCGCAGGGGACCGCGCCCGCCGACGCGCTGCTCGCCGCCGGCGCGGGCGCGGTGATCGTCACCCGCGGCCCGGCCGGCGCCGACCTCTACACCGCCGCCGGCGTCGCGCCGCGCACCTTCCCGGCGCCGCGGGTCGAGGTCGTCGACACGACCGGCGCCGGCGACGCCTTCCGCGGCGCGCTCGCCGCCGCGCTCGCGGCCGGCGAGACGCTGGAGGAGGCGGTCTCCGACGCCGTCGCCGCCGGCGCGCACGCGACCACCGCCGCCGGCGCGCGCGGCACCTTCGCCGACCGCGACGAAGTCACCGCCCTCCGCGCCCGCGTCTGACGCGCGCGCCCGGTCGGCGCGCGCCGCGACGCCGGCGCCTGCCCGGCCTCAGCCTCTGGTCGGCTTCAGGTTGCGCTCGAGCCAGTCGTAGACGCGCTCGTTGCGCAGCCGGCCGCTGACGACGAACTCCTCGCAGAGGCGGCGTAGGCGTCGCCGCGCGCGTGGATGCGGTCGATCGTCGTCAGCATCTCGCCCAGCTCGGCGAACTGGCGCGCTACTGTCAGCGCATGGCCTCGAGCAGAGCGATCCGCGCCGTCGTGACGGGGCGCGTGCAGGACGTCGGCTACCGCGCCGCGACGATCGAGGCGGCGCGCGAGCTGGGCCTGCTCGGCTGGGTCCGCAACGACGACGACGGCGCCGTCCGCGTCCACGCCGAGGGCGATGCCGCCGCGGTCGAGCGGTTGGTCACATGGCTGGGGGAGGGACCGCCGGCCGCCGTGGTCGAGCGGGTCGAGGTCGAGCCGGTCAGAAGAGAGGGCCACGAGCAGTTCGCCGTGCGCGGCGTCGCGGCCGGCGTCTTCGTCGTGCAGGAGCACCAGGCGACCGCGCACCACTGGGACTTCCGGCTGGAGGTCGACGGCGTGATGCGCTCGTGGGCGCTGCCGAAGGGCCCGTCGCTGGACCCGGCGGCGAAGCGGCTCGCGGTCCAGGTCGAGGACCATGCGATGAGCCACAACGACTACGAGGGCGACAACGTGATCGTCTGGGATCGCGGCGTCTACGAGCAGGGCGGGCGCGTGCCGTGGCCGGAGGCGATCGCGCGCGGCCACGCGGTCTTCGTGCTGCACGGCGAGAAGCTGCGCGGCGGCTGGGCGCTCCAGCGCACCCGCATCGACAGATCCGGCAAGCAGCAGTGGCTGCTGGTCAAGCGCAAGGACGACGAGGCGCGGCCCGGCTCTGACGTCGTCGCCGAGCAGCCGCGCTCCGTCGTCTCCGACCGGACGCTCTGAGCGCGCCGCGCCCGCTGCAGCGCCGCCGCGCCCGCCCCGCCGCGCCCGCCGCCGCGCGGACCCGCCGCGCCGCG
>NZ_JAUTDN010000076.1 GCF_030646155.1 Conexibacter sp. CPCC 205762 | reverse complement strand
CGGCCGGCGCCGCCGGCGGGGGCGGGGAGGCGGCGGCCGCGGCTGGCGCGGCGGCGGCCGCGGGAACGGGGGTCATCGCTCCTCCTCGCTGCTCGTCTTGGCCGCCATCGCGGCGGTCATCAGGCGCGTCTCGCTCGCCTCGCCGAGGCCGAAGCGGTCGACCACCGCGCCGTCGCGCAGGACGACGAAGCGGTCGCAGAGGCCAAGCAGCTCGGCCGACTCCGACGACACCACGACGACGGCCACGCCGGCGTCGGCGAGCGCGCGGATCAGGCGGTAGATCTCGGCCTTCGCGCCGACGTCGACGCCGACCGTCGGCTCGTCCAGCAGCAGCACTCTGGGGCCGCGCTCCAGCGCCCGCGCGAGCATCACCTTCTGCTGGTTGCCGCCGCTCAGCTGGCCGACCGGCGTCTCGATCGAGCGGGTCGCGATCGAGAAGCGGCGGACCGCCTCCTGCGCGATCTCGCGCTCGCGGCCGCGGTCGAGCACGACGCTGCCGAGGCTTCTGAGGTAGGCGAGCGTGACGTTCTCGCGCAGGCCGAGGTTGAACAGCAGGCCGTCGCGCTTGCGGTCCTCGGTGACGAGGCCGATGCCGGCCGCGAGCGCCTCGCGCGGGGAGGAGATGCGCAGCTCCCGCTCGCCCAGCAGCACGCGCCCGGAGGCGATCGGATGACGGCCGTAGATCGCGCCGAGCAGCTCGCTGCGGCCGGAGCCGACGAGGCCGCCGACGCCGAGCACCTCGCCCGGCGCGACCGCGAGCGAGACGTCGCGCACGACGAAGTCGCCGGGGCGCTCGGGGTGGCGGATCGAGAGCCGCTCGACGGCGAGCGCCGGCGGCGCGGCGGGTGCGGCGGCGGGGCCGGCGTCGGCCGCGTCGCCGGTGCGCTCCGGGTAGAGGTCGGTCAGCCGCCGGCCGATCATCGAGCCGATGATCCGCTCGACGTCGAAGTCGGCCCGCGCCAGCTCGTCGACGACCCTGCCGTCGCGCAGGATCGAGAGGCGGTCGCACAGCTCGGAGACCTCGTCGAGGCGGTGGCTGACGAAGATGCAGGTGAGGCCGCCGTCGCGCAGCTGCCGCACGAGCGCGAACAGGCGCGCGGTCTCCTCCGCGGTCAGCGCCGAGGTCGGCTCGTCGAGGATCAGCACGCGCGGTCTGCGATACAGCGCCCGCGCGATCATCACGAGCTGCTTCTGGCTGGAGCTGAGCCGCGCGACCTGGGTGCGCGCGTCGAGCCGCAGCGCGAGCTGATCGATGAACGCGGCCGCGTGGCGCTCCATCGCGCGCACGTCCGCGAACGGCCCGCCGCCCTCGCCGAAGCAGATGTTCTCGCCGACCGAGAGCGTCTCGATCACCGACGTCTCCTGCGGCACGATCGCGATCCCGCGCGCGCGGGCGTCCTGCGGCGCATGCAGCGCGACGGCCTCGCCGTCGATCCGCACGACGCCCTCGTAGCTGCCGGCCGGGTACTGGCCGTCGAGGATCTTCAGCAGCGTCGACTTGCCGGCGCCGTTCTCGCCGACGAGCCCGTGCACCTCGCCGCGGCGGACGCGCACGGTCGCGTCGCGCAGCGCCGTGACGCCGCCGAACCGCTTCGTGATCGACTCAAGCTCCAGCGCCGGCGGCGAACCGCCGGCGGAGGGCGCGCCCGCAGGCGCGCCCGTCCGACCGTCGGGTGTCATCGATCAGGTCCCGGTTCTGTCGAGGAGGTCGTAGTACTCGTCGACGTTGTCGGTCGTCACCAGCGGCGACTCGGCCGACACCTCGGCCTCGACCGGCTCGCCGCAGATCGCGGCCTTGAGCGCGTCGACGGCGTCGGCGTGCTCCTCGTAGATCGGCTGCGCGACGACCGCGTAGACCTTGCCGCTTCTGACCAGGTCGAGGTTCGGGCGCGTGTAGTCCATGCCGATGATCACGAGTCTCTTGCCGGCCTGGTCGGCCGCGCCGGCCCACGTTCTGGGGCCGCCGCCGGTCGTCGAGTAGGCGGCGACGATCGAGCCGTCGGACTGCAGCACCGAGACCGCCTTCGAGATCGCGGCCGCGGGCTCGAAGCCCTCGACCTGCGACTTCAGCACCTTCACGTCGGGGTACTGCTCCTTCATCGCGGCGGTGAACGCCTCGGCGGCCGCGTTCTCGATCGGGTTGAAGCCGCCCTGCGTGACGGCGACCGTGCCTCTGCCGCCGATCTGCTCGCCGATCGCTCTCGCCGCCTCGGCGCCGTACTGCGCCGGGTCGGGATGGATGTCCTGCTTCATCCCGAGGTCCTCGCTGTCGGGGACCGAGCTGTGCGTCGTGATGATCGGGATGCCGGCAGCCGACGCCTGCTTGATGAACGGGTACAGCGCGGCGTCGTACGGGGGGATCACCATGCCGTCGCTGCCCTGCGTCATCGCCTGCTGGCCGAGCGCGAGGATTCTCTGCGGCTCGGCGTCGTCGGTCATCAGCACCGTCGCGTCGAAGCCCAGCTCCTTCGCGCGCTGCTCGAAGCCGGCCGCCATCACCTGCATCGTCGGGTTCGACTTCAGCGGCGCGACGAACTGGATCTTCTTGCCCTCGACCGAGCACTCCTTCTCACCACCGGCGTCGGCCGTCGTCGCCGTGGTCTGCGCGCCCGTCGCGGCGCTGTCGCCGTCATCGCTGCTGCTGCCGCAGCCGGCCGCGGTGACCAGGGCGAGGATCGCCGCGATCGCCAGCAGGGCCAGCCGCCACGGCCGGCGGCCGTGGTCCTGCTCCCACATCGGTTGCACTCTCTCTCCGTTCCTCAGAAACTGCCGCGCGCGGCGCGGCCCACCTTCTTGCGACCTGGCTTGGGCGCGCGTCAGCCGCCGAAGCGGCGATGGCGCACCTGGTCGATCCCGAGCGCGGCGATCATCACCGTGCCGACAGCGACCGGCTGAAGCGTGGCCTCGACGCCGGAGACGACGAGACCGCTGCTCACGACCTGCAGGAAGAGCACGCCGAGGAGCGCCCCGGCGATCGAGCCGACGCCGCCGCGGAGGCTGATGCCGCCGACGACGACCGCAGCGATCACGGCCAGCTCCCAGTTCATCCCGATCTGCGGATCGCCCGAGCCGAGCTGCGCCATCACGAGCACGCCGGCGAGCGCCGCGAGCGCTCCCGTGAGCATGAACGCGGCCAGCTTGACGCGGTCGGCGCGGATGCCCGCGAGCTGCGCCGCCTCGCGGTTGCCGCCGACGGCATAGAGCCGCCGGCCGAAGCCCGAGCGCCGCATCGCGACGTCGGCGACGAGCGCGAGCACGACGAAGACCCAGATCGCCATCGGCAGCCCGAGCACGCGGTCCGACAGCGTTCTGACGCCGTCGGGCAGCGGGTAGACCTGCGTCCCGCCGCTGATCACGTACGCGAGCCCGCGTGCGGCGAACAGCATCCCGAGCGTGACGATCAGCGCCGGCAGCCCGACCTTCACCGTCAGCAGCCCGTTGACGAGCCCGATCAGCAGACCGAGCGCGACCGCCGCGATCACCGCGAGCGGGATCGGCAGGCCGTGGTCGGACATCAGGATCGCCGCCACGACCGCGCCCAGCGCCGCGACCGAGCCGACCGAGAGGTCGAACTCGCCCGCGATGATCAGCATCGCCTGGCCGACGCCGACGATCCCGATGAAGGCGATCGTGCGGACGTTCGACTCGATGTTGGCCCACGCCACGAACGAGGGGTTGACGAGCGCGAAGACGGCCACCGCGACGACCAGCGCGAGCAGGATCCCGACCTCCGGGACCCGCAGCGTCTGGTACAGCAGGCGCCGTGCCCGGGCGTCGTCTGCGCCGCCCGGCGTCGCTCTCACTCTCCGCTCCTCCACCAGCTCTCTCCTCGGGATATGAAACATGATGTATGACGCATCCCGTCAAAAAAACTCCCCGGCCCTGCGCGACCGCCTACTGGCCGTCGAGCAGGTACTGCATCACCGCCGGATCGCGCCTGGCGACCCGTTCCCTCGCCGTCGCGAGCATCCAGGCATGGTGGCCCTGGACCAGCTCGACGACGCCGGTGACCGCCCCCTCGCGCAACAGCTCCAGCCGCCGCACGACGATCTCCAGCTCGCGTCCCCGCGCATGCTCCTGCGAGTCGACGAACAGCACGCCGTAGCGATACAGCGCCTGCTGCACCGAGGCGATCAGCTCCGTCAGCCGCGGGTAGCCGGCGACCGCGAACATCTGGCGGTGCAGGCCCGCGACCAGCTCGCGGTAGGTGCGCAGATCGCTGTCGCGGAAGGCCGCCTCGATCGCGGCGATCTCGCTCGCCCAAGCGCTGAAGTCGTCCGCGGTCGCCTTGTCGCCGACCAGCTGCAACGCGGGCAGCTCGAGCGCGTCGAGGATGAACAGCTGCTGCTGGTAGTCGGCGAGCGACAGCCACGAGACCGTCGCGCCCGTGTGCGGGACCATCTCGATCAGACGGTCCTTCTCCAGCAGCAGCAGCGCCTCGCGGATCGGCGTCTTGGAGACGCCGAAGCGCTCCGACAGGTCCTGCTCGACGAGCCGCTCGCCCGGTGCCAGATCGAGGTTCTGGATCAGCCGGTAGACCGTGCGGTAGACGGTCTGCTTGTACGTGTTCGAGCCGGAGATCGGCTCGATTCTCGTTTCGCGCGCAGGCGTCGACGACGACATCCAGAGGATCATACATTATGTATGTCACCTCGTCCAGGTGAATTCTCTGCGGTGTCAGCATGCAGGTCGCAGAGGACGCGACCCGGCACGAGCGTGAAATCGGCCCGCCAGCAGAAGGCGTCGAGCGGCTCGCGCAGCGGCAGCCGCCAGAGCGGGACCTGGGCGTTCGGGCGCAGCTCGACCGTCCCCGGTCCGCGCCAGCACTCGTGCACGCGCAGGTCGGCGAGCCGCCGCGCGGTCAGCTGCGCCAGCCCCGGCGAGCCGTCGATCTGCGGGATCAGCTTCAGGTTGACGTTCTCGGCGAAGGGGAAGTGCGCCGACAGCTCGTCGAGCGTCGCCCGCTCGCGCTTGTACGGCGTCGTCGCCGTCAGCACGTCGATGCCGTTGCGCGTGACGGTCGCGACGGTCAGGTCGCCGCGCTGCTCCAGCCGCGGGCTGCCGAGCTTCTTCGGCTGCCCGTGGACCTCGCGCCCGAGCGCCAGCCCCATGTCGCTGTCGATCAGCAGCGCGACCGAGAAGCCGCCCTCGACGACCGCGCCGTCACCGCCCTCGTAGCGCGCGCCGACCATCACGTTGCACTCGCGCACTGCGCCGAGGTGGTCGACGTCGGGCATCTCGTAGACGTGCGCCATCACGACGTCGCCGAGCCGCCGCAGCGGCGCCGGCAGCAGCGCGTCGATCGCGGCGGGGTCGGTGCGCCAGCAGGCGGTCAGCACCGAGACGTCGCGATAGCCGACCGGGAAGCGCGGCACCAGCGGCGCGTCGAGCGGCGTCGAGTAGGGCGCGCCGCTCATGGCCGCACGATCTGCTCGCGCGGCTGCGGCACCAGCTCGCGCGGGCCGTCGAAGGTGACGACGATCGTGCGCTCGACCTCGACCGACGCGACGCCGGGCATGAAGGCGCTGATCTCGAGGTTGATCGCCATCCCCGCCTCCAGCGGCAGGTCGGCGTCGACGTCGACGCAGTCGTCGGCGATCCGCGCGCCCGTGGCCGGCAGCAGCAGCGGCCAGTCGCGGATCTCCAGCCCGAGGCCGTGGCCGGTCGGCGGGTCGCAGACGACCGGCGTCTCGGCCAGCGCCGCCGCCATCGCGCGCTGCACGGCGCTGGCGCGGACACCGGGCGCGACCGCCGCGATCCCGGCCGCGACGGCGTCGCGCAGCGCCTCGTAGCGCGCCTGCACCGCCGGCTCCGGCTGGCCGAGCGCGATCGTCGCGGCGCTGTCGGAGAAGTAGCCGTCGTAGACGCAGCCGAAGTCGGCGAAGAGGCAGTCGCCGGGCGCGAGGCGGTCGTCGCCGAGCGTCCAGATCGCGAGGCCGCCGGGGCCGAGCGCGAAGTGGTCGAAGGCGGCGCCCTGCGCGGCGACGGCGGCGCGGAAGGTCTGCGCGGCGCCGGCCAGCGCGGCGCCGGGCCGCATCGTCGCGAACGCCTCCGCCGCGGCCGCCTCGCCGATCGCCGCCGCGCGTTCGAGGCGCTGCAGCTCCGCGTCGCTCTTGACCATCCGCAGCAGGCCCAGCAGCGCGGAGCAGTCGCCGAGCCAGGCGTGCGGGAGCGCCTGCTCCAACGCCTCTTTCATGGGTTGCTCCACCCCGATCCGCGCGTCCGTCAGCCCGCGCGCGGCGAGCACGTCGAGCAGCGCCTCCAGCGCCGTCGGGCGGGCGCCGCGGATCCGCTCCAGCAGCGCGCGGCGGCGCGGGTCCAGCCGCTGCGGGCGGCCGGCGTCGTCGTCGTGCCGCGGCGCGCCGTAGAGGCGCACGTCCTCGATCCAGCTCGCGAGCGCGTTGGCCGCCAGGCCGCCGTGCAGCACGAGGGCGGGCTCGCCCTCGCGCGGCAGCACGACGCAGGCGGCGATCGCGAGCTGCTCGCCGCCGCCCGCGACCACCATCCGCTCGCGCATCAGCGGATCCAGCCAGCTGTGCACGCCGCTCAGGTAGCGCACGTTGACGGGCGTCGTGGCGACGAGCGCGTCGAGCCGCGCCTCGTCCATCAGCCGCCGCGCGCGGTCGAGGTGGAGCAGCTGCGTCACGCCGATACGCACCTGTTGCGCAGCATCCCGACGCCCTCCAGCTGCGTCTCGATCACGTCGCCGGGGACGAGGAACCGCTGCGGGTCGAGCCCGAAGCCGACCCCGGCCGGCGTGCCGGTGAAGAGCAGGTCGCCCGGCTCCAGCGTGCAGACCGCGCTCGCGGCCGCGATCAGCGCCGGCACGTCGAAGATCAGGTCGCTGCTGCGGCCGTCCTGCAGCAGCTCGCCGTTGAGCCGCAGCGTGATCCCGAGGTCGTCGCGGTCGGCCAGCTCGTCGAGCGTGCTCAGCACGGGGCCCAGCGGCGCGAAGGTGTCGTGCGACTTCGCGAGCGAGAACTGGCTCGGGCCGTCGAACTGCGCCGGGCGATCGGAGATGTCCTGGCCGCAGGTGACGCCCGCGACGATCGACCAGGCGTCGGCGGCGACGACGTGGCGGGCGCGCTGCCCGATCACGACGACGATCTCCGCCTCCCAGTCGACCTGGTCGCGCCCGGCCGGCAGCACGACGTCGTCGGCCGGGCCGCACAGCGCCGACGGCAGCCGCGCGAACAGCGCCGGTCTGGCCGGGATCGGCAGGCCCGACTCCTCCGCGTGCTTGCGGTAGTTGAGCGCCGCGGCGAGGATCTTCGACGGCCGCGGCACCGGCGGGCCGAGCCGCGCCGGGTCGAGCGCGGGAGCGTCGGCCGGGACGGTCACGCCGGCGAGCGCGTCGAGCCGCGTCAGCGCCGCCATCGGATCGCAGCCGACGGCGCCGCCGGTGGCGGTCTCGACGTCGACCCAGCGGCCGTCCTGCACGAGCGCCGCGCGCCCGTCGATGTTCGCGAGTCTCACGTCTCTCCTAGTCGTTGCCGCGGCTGCCCGCGTTCATCGCGAGGTTGCCGCCGTCGACCGGCAGCAGCACCCCGTTGACCATCCGCGCCGCGTCCGAGAGCAGGAAGACGACGGGGCCGACGACGTCGTCGGGCTCGCCGATCCGCCCGAGCGGGATCGCCTCCACCATCTGCTCCAGCAGCCCGTCCGGCTCCAGCTCAGGATTCTCGAAGCGGGCCTTGAAGCCGGGCGTGCGCATCTGCGCCGGCTGGATCGCGTTGACGCGGATCCCGTAGCGGCCCCACTCGACCGCCAGCTCGCGGGTCAGCTGCACGACGCCGCCCTTGGAGACGCTGTAGGCGACGTTGCCGCGCCCGAGCGCGCTGGTGCCGGCGATCGAGGCGATGTTGACGATCGCGCCGCCCTGCCCGCGCGCGATCATCGCCCGGCCGGCCGCGCGCGCCGGCAGGAAGTAGCCGGTCAGGTTGACGCGCAGCGCCCGCTCCCACTGCTCCAGCGTCAGCTCCTGCGGCCGCGTCAGGACCGGCGTGAAGACGCTGTTGACGAGCGCGTCGAGCGGCCCCAGCTCGCGCTCGGTCCGCGCGAACAGCTCCGCGACCTGCTCCTCGTCGGTGACGTCGGTCGCGACCGCGAGCGCGCGCCGGCCGCTCGCGCGCACCAGCTCCTCCGTCTCCGCGAGCGCGCCGGCGTCGAGGTCGGCGAGCGCGACATCGGCGCCGTGGCGGGCGAGCCCGAGCGCGATCGCCTGCCCGAGGCCGCGCGCGGCTCCGGTCACGACCGCGACCCGCCCGCCGAGCGTGAACAGCGCGCTCACGCGACCGCCTCCTGCGGCGTCAGCGTCGCGCGGATCGCGCGCTCCAGCTGCTCCTCCGACGGGATCGCGGCGGCGATCAACGGCGGGCTGTGCGAGATCGGCGTGTGCAGCGCGCCGACGCGCTGGATCGGCGCGTCGAGGTAGAAGAACGACGACTCCTGGATCGCGGCCGCGATCTCGCCGCCGATGCCGCCGTGGCGCGGCGCCTCGGAGGCGACGACGAGCCGCCCGGTGCGGCGCACCGACGCCTCGATCGTCGCGAGGTCGAGCGGGAAGAGCGTGCGCAGGTCGATCACCTCGACGGCGACCCCCTCCGTCGCCAGCCGCTCCGCGACTCGCTCCGCTCTGGCGACGAGCGCGCCGTAGGCGACGACCGTCACGTCGTCGCCCGCGCGGCGGATCGCCGCCTCGCCGAGCGGCACGACGTGCTCGCCCTCCGGCACCTCACCGCGCAGGCCGGTGAGCGACTTGTGCATCAGGAAGACGACCGGATCGTCGCAGCGCAGCGCGCTCTTGATCAGGCCCTTCGTGTCGGCCGGCGTCGAGGGCATCACGACCAGCAGCCCGGGCGTGTGCGCGAAGCCGGCCTCGAGGCTGTTGTTGTGCTGGGCGGCGTAGAAGGCGATCCCGGCGGTGCCGCGGATCACCATCGGCACCCCTCTGCCCCACATGAAGCGCGCCTTCGCCGCCTGGTTGACGATCTCGTCCATCGCGCCGAGCGCGAAGTCGATGAAGTTGAGGTCGACGATCGGGCGCAGCCCGTTGAGCGCAGCGCCGACGCCCGCGGCGACCATCGCCGCCTCGGAGATCGGCGCGTCGCGCACGCGGCCCGGGAACTCGCTCCCGATTCCGCGCAGCTGCGCGAAGTGGCCGCCGCGCTCGACCATGTCGGTGCCGAGCACGAAGATCGCGTCGTCCCGTTCCATCTCCTCGCGGACGCCCTGCTGGAACGCCTGCGACAGGGTGATGCGCGTGCTCACGGGTTCCCCCTCAGCTTCGGATCGATCTCGGTCACGCCGGCGTCGGCGGTCGCCAGGTCCGGCCACGGCGAGGCGTCGGCGAACGCGGTCGCCGCGGCGACCGTCTCGCGCGACCTCGCGCAGAGCGCATCGTAGGCGTCGTCGTCGAGCAGGCCGCTCGCGGTCAGCGCGACGCGCAGCCGCACGAGCGGATCGCGCAGCTGCTTCCACTCCTCCACCTCGGCGTCGGTGCGGTAGCTCGTCACCTGGCCGGTGTTGTGGCCCTGGTAGCGATAGGTGAGCGCCTCGACGAAGGTCGGCCCCTCGCCCGCGAGCGCCCGCTCGCGCGCCTCTCGCACGACGCGGTGGACGGCGCCCGCGTCCTGCCCGTCGACCTGCACCGCCGGCAGCCCGAAGCCCTCCGCGCGGCGCACGATCGAGTCGCCGCCGGTGACGCTCGCGGTCGGCGTCTCGACGGCGTAGAGGTTGTTCTCGCAGAAGGCGATCAGCGGCAGCTTCCACGCCGCCGCCATGTTGATCGCCTCCCAGACGCGGCCGATGTTGACGGCGCCGTCGCCGAAGAAGCCGAGCGCGACCTGGCCGCTGCCGCGCACCTGCGCCGCCAGCGCGGCGCCGAGCGCGAGCCCGAGGCCGGCGCCGACGATCCCGTTGCCGCCGTAGTAGTGGCGGTCCATCGCGGCGATGTGCATCGTCCCGCAGCGGCCGCCGCCGGTGCCGTCGGCGCGGCCGAACAGCTCCGCCATCATCGCGTTCGGCTCGACGCCGCGCGCGAGGCCGTGGTGATGCGGCCGGTGGCTGCTGGTGACGACGTCGCCGGGCTCCAGCGCCCGCATCGCGCCGACCGCGACCGCCTCCTGGCCGACCGCGACGTGGACGCCGCCGGGGATTCTGCCGCTGAGGCAGAGCGGGTCCAGCGCCTCCTCGAAGTCGCGGATCAGCTGCATCGTTGCGAGCCACTCGACGAGGTCCTGCCCGTCGAGCCCGTCGAGCGAGACGGGGAGCGGCTCGCGCGCTTCGCTGACGTCGATCATGCCACCGCCTCCGTGAGGGCCGTGCCGTCCGCGAGCGCGGCGGCGAAGGCGCCGAGCAGCGCCGCGGCGTCGGCGCCGTCGAGCGCGCGGTGGTCGGCGTTGAGCGTCGCGTACAGGGTCCGGCGCACGACGACCGCGTCGCCGTCGGCGACGACGCGCGGCGCGATCGTGCCGAGCGTCAGCAGCGTCGTCTGCCCCGGCGTGACGATGCCGGTGAAGTGGTCGACGCCGGCGGTGCCGAGGTTCGACAGCGTCGTCGTCGCCGGTGCCACGTCGGCGGCGTTCAATCTGCCGTCGCGGGCGCGCTGGACGGCCGCCGCGCGCAGCTCGGCGAGCGCCGGCAGATCGTGCGCGCGGACGTCGGGGATGACCGGGTTGAGGACGCCGCGGGGCGTCGCAACGGCGAGCGCGACGTCGGCCGGCTGCTCGCCCGGCAGCGCCAGCGCGACCGCCCGCAGCAGCAGGTCGGTGATCGTGATCTGCGCGCCGAAGCGCACGCGCGCGCCGGCGTGGACGGCGAGCAGCGGCTCGGCGTCGAGCTGGCGGGTGAGCGCGAAGTGCGGGATCGTCTGCCACGACTCCAGCGTCTTGGCGGCGATCAGCTCGCGGAAGCGGTCGGGAGCCGCCGTCGCCGCGGGCCCGGACGCGGGCTCGCCGCCGTTCGCGGACGTGGCCGCGCGCTCGGCGGCGAGGCGCCGCTCGCGCGGGCTCAGCCGATGCGGCGCCTGGCCGGCGGGCGCGGACGGCGCCGAGCCGGCGGGCGCGGCCACGTCGGGCGCGGGAG
>NZ_JAUTDN010000075.1 GCF_030646155.1 Conexibacter sp. CPCC 205762 | reverse complement strand
GCGGCGTGGGCGCGCGGGCGGCGTGGGCGGGCGGGCGGCGTGGGCGGGCGGGCGGCGCGGGCGGATGCGGCAGGTCAGTGCCAGGCGGCGGCGAGCGCGAGCAGGACGGCCAGCTCGGCGACGACGACGGTCGCGCCGAGCGTGTCGCCGCTGCGGCCGCCGATCGCGCGGCGGGCGGCTGCGGTCGCGGCGGCTGTCGCGAGCGCGGCGGCGGCGAGCGCGAGCGCGGTCTCTTGCGGGTCGCGCGTCGCGGCGACCGTCGCGACGATCGCGGTCGCGATGCCGGCGGCGAGCGCAGCGCGTGGGACGCTGAAGCCGGCGCCGAGCCCGTCGCTGCGCGCGGGCGGGAGCATGCTGGCGTGCGCGAGCGCGGCGGCGCGGCCGAGCGCGGCGGCGGCGATCAGGGCGGCGAGCGCGTGCCCGTTGGTCAGCGGCGCGAGCGTCGTGAACGCGAGCAGCCCCCAGCCAAGCAGCGCAAGCATCCCGAAGCTGCCGATCTGCGAGTCGCGCATGACGGCGAGGCGCTTGGCACGGTCGCCGCGGACGCCGAGCCCGTCGGCGCAGTCGGCGAGCCCGTCCTGATGCAGCGCGCCGGTCACGATCACGAGCGCTGCGAGTGCCAGCACGCTCGCGCTCGCCCCGCCCAGCAGCGGCTCCGCGGCCGCGCGCACCCCGCCGGCCACCGCCCCGACGAGCACCCCGACGAGCGGAAACCACCCCGCGGCCCGCGGCATGTCGGCCCGATCCAGCGCCCGCGGCGGGATCGGGATGCGGGTCAGGAAGGCGAGCGCGAGGGCGGCGTCGGCGAGGGGGTGGAGGGGCTTGGGGGCGTCGCCGGGCGCGGAGGGCGCGTGCGGCGGCGAGCGGCGTGTGGCGGCGTCCGCGTCGTCGGCCGGCGGCGGGGCGTCGCCGCTCATCGCGGGTCGTCGATCTCGGCTTCGGCGAAGGTCGCCATCTCGCGATGGAGCGCGCCGGCGGCGGCGATCACCGGCAGCGCGAGCAGCGCGCCGGAGGCTTCGCCGAGCCGCAGCCGCAGGTCGAGCAGCGGCTCCAGTCCCAGCTCCGCGAGCACGCGCGCGTGGCCGGGCTCGGCCGAGCGGTGCGAGGCGATCAGCGACTCCGCCACCGCGGGCTCCAGCCCGACGGCAGCGAGCGCCGCGGTCGTGACCGCGTACCCGTCGAGAATCACCGGCAGCCGCAGCCGCGACCCCGCGATCACGGCTCCCGCCAGCACCGCCAGCTCCAGCCCCCCGACCTCGCGCAGCGCGGCGCGGGGATCGAGGGCCGCCGGACTCGGGCTGGCGCCGGCCGCGTCGCGGCGGGCGGATGCGCGGGCGCGGGCGAGGGCGGCGTCGACGACGGCGCGCTTGCGGTCGAGGCCGGCGGCGTCGAGGCCGGTGCCGCGGCCGACCGTGCGGGCGGCGGGGAGGTTCAGCAGCGCGCCGGCGAGCGCGGCGGTCGTGGTCGTGTTGCCGATGCCGATCTCGCCGAGCACGAGGCAGTCGGCGCCGCGCGCGGCCAGCTCCTCGGCGAGCGTCGCGCCGAGCGCGAGCGCCGCGTCGAGCTGGGCGTCGGTCAGCGCCGGGCCGGCGGTCATGTCGGCGGTGCCGGGCGCCAGTTTCGCCGCCCGCACGCCCGCCGGCGTCGCCGCGACGAGCCCGACGTCGGCGACCAGCAGCTCGTGCCCGTCACGTCTCACCAGCACGCCGACGGCACTCTGCCCGCGGGCCGCGGCGGCCGCCACCTGCGCCGAGACGGCGGCGTCGAACAGCGACGTGCCGTGCACGACGTGCCCATGATCGGCCGCCGCGACGAGCACCCCCGCGCGCGGTCGCGCCGGCGGCGCCGCCCCGGTGACCGACGCCCACCGCTCGATCAGCGCCTCCAACGCCCCGAGCGACCCGGCCGGCTTCGCGAGCTGGTCGGAGCGGTCGCGCGCGGCGATCGCGGCGGCGCGGTCGGGCGCGGCTGCACGACCCGCCGGAGCGTCTTGCGCAGATGACGGCGCGGCTTGCGCAGATGCCGGCGCAGCTTGCGCGGATGACGGCGCGGATGCGTCCCAGCGCTCGTCCATCACGACCGCGTCGAGCGGCAGGCGCGACGACCAGCCGGCCGCCTCCAGGCCGGGGCGGACGGGGCGCTCGTCGGGCCAGCCGACGCACAGCCAGGCCATCGGGTCGACGCGCGCGGGGATGTCGAGCAGGGCGCGCAGGTCGTCGGGGCGGTAGAAGCTGACCCAGCCGATCCCGAGCCCCTCCGCCCGCGCCGCCAGCCACAGGTTCTGGATCGCGCAGGCGGCGCTGTAGACGTCGGTCTCGGGGATCGTGCCGCGGCCGAGCACCTCGGCGCCGGGGTCGCCGTGGTCGCAGCAGACGCAGATCCCCAGCGGCGCCTCGACGATCCCCTCGATCTTCTGGTCGAGGAAGTGGCCGGCGCGCTCGTCGAACCGCTCGGCCTGGCGCAGCCGCTCCCGCTGGGCCAGACGCCGCAGCGCCAGCTTCGTCTCCAGCTCGCGCACGACGATCAGCCGCCACGGCTGCATCAGCCCGACCGACGGCGCCTTGTGGGCGGCGGCGAGGATCCGCTCCAGCACGTCGGCCGGCACCGGGTCGGGGCGGAAGCGGCGGATGTCGCGACGCTCGGCGATCGCGCGGTAGACGCTCTCGCGCGCCTCCGCCGGGTAGCGCCAGCCGGTCGGGTCGGCTGCGCGGTCGGCCGCGCGCGAGGGGTCGAAACCGGCCGGTGTCGCCGGCCGCGGCTGACGTGGGTCGCTGCTCACGGTCGGGACAGACTAGACCCGTGCCGGCCGCTGCGCCCCCGTCCTCGATCGCGGCTGCCGGCGCGCCCGGCGGCGACGGGCGCGGGCGTCCAGGCGATACGATGCGGCCTGTCAGCGTGGCGGTGCGAGGAACCCGGTGTGAGTCCGGGACGGTCGCGCCACTGTGTCCGGTTCGCCGAGCCGGTAGTCAGGAACTTCACCGCCGCGACGCCGCCACGATCGGGACGCTGGATCCCGAGGAGGTCCCGCCGCATGCATCGTCCCTTCCCGTCGCCACCGTCCGGTCGGTGCGACGCCGCGCCCGCCCGTCTCGTGGCCTCGTGAAGCGACTGCTGCTCGTGCGCCACGCCGCCACGAGCGCGACCCGCGCCGCGGCCTTCCCCGCCGACGAGCCGATCGAAGAGGGCGCCGCCGCACCCGCCGCCGTCGCGCTGGCGGGCTTCGCGGCGCGTGCCGCATCCGCCGACGCCGCCGCGTCCGCTGACGCCGCCGCGGTCCTCGCGAGCCCGGCGCGCCGCTGCGCGCAGACGGCCGCCGCGGCCGGGCTGACGCCGGCGGTCGAGCCGCGGATCGCCGAGTGCGACTTCGGCGCCTGGGCCGGCCGCTCGCTCGCCGACCTGCACGCGGAGGCGCCCGAGCGGGTCGCCGCCTGGATCGGCGATCCGGACGCCGCGCCCCACGACGGCGAGTCGCTGCGCGCCTTCGCCGCCCGCGTCGCCGGCTGGCTCGACGAGCAGGCGGCCGGCGACGGCACGACGCTCGCGATCACCCACGGCGGCGTCGTCAAGGCGGCGCTCGTGCATGCGCTCGGCGCTCCGATCGAGGCGTTCTGGCGCCTCGACGTCGCCCCGCTGACCGTCACCGAGCTGCACGCCCACGACGGCCGCTGGACCGTCACCCGCACCAACTGCCCGCTGGAACTGGCAGATCGCCATCCGAGTGTGGCTGGCGCAACCGCCGCAGATCGCGGCGCGGCTGACGCAAATCGCGGCGCGGCTGACGCAGATCGCGGCGCGGCTGACGCAGATCGCGGCGCGGCTGACGCAGATCGCGGCGCGGATGCGGAGGTGCGGGCGTGAGCGGCGTTGCGCTTGCCGCCGGCTGGGCGGGGGATCTGGCGGTTGGCGATCCGCGGCGGTTCCATCCGGTCGCCGGGTTCGGGCGGCTCGCGCTGGCGCTGGAAGGCCTCTTGCATCCCCGCGAGCGGCCGGCGCCGCGGCTGCCCCGCGCGCGCGGCGCGCTCTTCACTGCGCTGCTCGTCGGCGGCGCGGCGGGGGCGGCGGAGCTGGCGGCCCGCGGAGCCGAGCGGCTCGCCGGCCGGCGCGGGCGCGCGCTCGTGCTGGCGCTCGTCACCTGGGGCGCGCTCGGCGGCCGCTCCCTCGCACGCGAGGGGACGCGGATCGCGGAGCTGCTCGAACGCGGCGATCTCGCCGGGGCGCGCGCGGCGCTGCCGTCGCTGGCCGGTCGCGACCCGTCGCAGCTCGACGCGAGCGGGATCAGCCGCGCGGTCGTCGAGTCGCTGGCGGAGAACACGGCCGACGCGGTCGTCGGCGCGCTCGTCTGGGGCGTCGTCGCCGGGCCGGGCGGGGTCGCCGCCTACCGCGCCGCCAACACGCTCGACGCGATGGTCGGTCACCGCTCCCCGCGCTACGAGCGGTTCGGCTTCGCCGCCGCCAAGCTCGACGACGCGCTCGGCTGGCCCGGCGCCCGCCTCGGCGCGCTCCTGACCGTCGCGCTCGCGCCTGCTGTCGAGGGGAGTGGGAAGGAGGCCCTCCGCATCCTCCGCCGCGACGGCGCCGCCCACCCGTCGCCGAACGCGGGGCGGATGGAGGCGGCCTTCGCGGGGGCGCTCGGGCTCACGCTCGGCGGTCCGCTCAGATACGGGGAGCGCACCGAGGAGCGGCCGCGGCTCGGGGACGGCCGCGCGGCGACGCCGGCCGACGCCCGCCGCGCCGCGCGGCTAAGCCTCGTCGTTGGCGCCGGCGCCGCGCTCGTCTGCGCCGCCGCGCGGCACGCCGCGCTGAGAGCGTTGACGCGCCAAACGCGCAATCAGTTGGTCTCACAGACCCAGGGATCGCAGACGGCCGGGGAGCTGATCGCATGAGAGGCGCGATCCTGATCGCGGGCACGCACTCGGATGCGGGCAAGTCGGTCGTGACGACCGGGATCTGCCGCTGGCTCGCGCGGCAGGGGATCTCGGTCGCCCCGTTCAAGGCGCAGAACATGGCGCTCAACAGCGTCGTCGCTGCCGACGGCAGCGAAATCGGCCGCGCGCAGGCGGCGCAGGCGGCCGCGGCGGGGATCGGGACCGAGGCGGCGATGAACCCGGTCCTGATCAAGCCCTCAGGTCACAGACACAGCCAGATCGTCGTGATGGGGAAGCCGTACGCCGACGCCGACGCGCGCTCCTACCAGCAGCTCAAGGACCAGTTGAAGCCGATCGTCGCCGACGCGCTCAACGACCTCCGCAGCCGCTTCGACGTCGTCGTCTGCGAGGGCGCCGGCAGCCCCGCCGAGATCAACCTGCGCAGAGCGGACATCACGAACATGGGCCTGGCGACCGCGCACGGGCTGCCGGTGCTCGTCGTCGGCGACATCGACCGCGGCGGCGTGATGGCGAGCCTCTTCGGCACGCTCGCGCTGCTCAGCCAAGAGGACCAGCGCCACATCGGCGGCTTCCTGATCAACAAGTTCCGCGGCGACGCGAGCATCCTCCAGCCAGGCCTCGACCAACTGCAACGGCAGACCGGCCGCGCGACGCTCGGCGTCCTCCCGCACGTCGAGGACCTGTGGATGGACGTCGAGGACTCGCTCGCGCTGGAGGCGCCGCGGCCGGAAGCGCCCGCGCTGAAGGAGACGCTCGACGTCGCCGTCCTGCGCCTGCGCTGGATGAGCAACTTCACCGACGTCGACGCGCTCGCGACCGAGCCCGGCGTGCGGGTCCGCTTCACCCGCTCCGCCGCCGACCTCGAACGGGCCGACCTGGTCGTGATCCCGGGCACGAAGGCGACCGTCGAGGACCTCCAGCGGCTGCGCGACAACGGGCTCGACCGCGTCCTCGCGCAGCGCGCGCAGGCCAACCGCCCGATCCTCGGCATCTGCGGCGGCTACCAGCTGCTCGGCACGACGATCGACGACGGCGTCGAGTCGAGACGCGGCCGCACCGCCGGCCTCGGCCTGCTGCCCGTCACGACGCAGTTCCGCGCGGACAAGCTGCTGCGCCGCCGTGACGGCGCCAGCGCCTGGCTCGGCACGCCGGTCGCCGGCTACGAGATCCGCCACGGCCGCGTCACCCGCCACGGCGGCGAGCCGGTGATGGCGAACAGCGCAGATCAAGAGCCCGACGGCTGCCGCGTCGGCGAGACCTACGGCACGAGCTGGCACGGCGCGCTGGAGCACGACGGCTTCCGCCGCGCGCTGCTGCAGCACGTCGCGCAGCGGGCCGGCCGCGACTTCCGCCCCGGCGACCGCGCCTTCCAAGCCGCCCGCGAGCAGCGGCTCGACGTGCTCGGCGACTTGATCGAGCAGCACGTCGACACGGGCAAGCTCACAGACCTGATCAGCGGCGGAGTCCCCGCCGGCCTTCCGACCGTCCACACAGAGGTGCGCACGTGCTCCGTTTCGTGACGACCGCCGACACCGAGATCCTCGCCACGGCAGCGGCCGTCGAGCAGCTCCCGGCCGACTTCCCGCAGGTGCGCTGCGCCAACCCGTTCGGGCAGGACGCGACCCAGCTCGTCGACACGATCATGGACGGCGCCGGCGTCGTGCTGGTGCGGATCCTCGGCGGCAGACGCGGCTGGCAGGACGGCCTGCCGCTCCTGGTCGAGCGCTGTCGCGAGGCCGGGATCCCGCTGCTCGCGCTCGGCGGCGAGGCCGAGCCGGACGCCGAGATGACGGCGCTCTCCAGCGCCCCGTCAGGCGCCGTCGGCCAGGCCGGCGAGTACCTCCGCCACGGCGACGTCGACAACGTCGAGCAGCTGCTGCGCTTCCTCGCCGACACCTTCCTGCTGACCGGCCACGGCTTCGAGCCGCCGCGCGAGACGGCCGACCTCGGCGTGTACGTGCCGGGCCGCGGCGACGTCACCGTCGAGGAGGCGGTCGCGCGGTTCGACAGCGCCAAGCCGACGGTCGGCATCTGCTTCTACCGCTCCCACCGCCTCACCGGCAACACCGCCTTCGTCGACGAGCTGGTCGCGCAGATCGAGGCGGCCGGGGCGAACGCGCTCGCCGTCTGGAGCTACACGCTGCGGCGCGACGACGCCGGCGAGGTCGCCGCGCTCAGCCTGCTCGACGGCCGCGTCGACGCGCTCGTCACGACGATGCTCGCGACCGGCGGCTCCAACGCCGGCGACGCGTCGCGGACCGCCGCGGCTGGCGCCTCGGAAGGCGCCGGCGGCCAGTGGCAGGAGTGGGACGCGCGCGCGCTCGCGGCGCTCGACGTGCCGGTGATCCAGGCCGTCACCGCGACCGCTTCGCGCGCCGCCTGGGAGGCGTCGGACACGGGCCTCTCGCCGCTGGACTCGGCGACCCAGGTCGCGATCCCCGAGTTCGACGGCCGCCTGCTCGGCGGCGTGATCTCGTTCAAGGAGCGCGGCGACGCGGCCGACTCGCCGGTCGGCGTCGCGGTCCCGCGCTACGTCGCCGACCCGGAGCGCTGCGGGCACGTCGCGCGGCTGGCGGTCAGACACGCGCGGCTGCGCTTCCTGCCGGCGAGCGAGCGCAAGGTCGCGCTGCTGCTGACCGCCTTCCCGACCAAGCACGCGAAGGTCGGCATGGCGGTCGGGCTCGACACGCCCGCCTCCGCCGTCGCACTGCTGGAGCGGCTGCGGGCGGAGGGGATGAAGGTCGAGGCCTCCTTCGAGGACGGCGACGCGCTGATGCACGCGCTGATCGGCGCCGGCGGTCACGACCCCGAGTTCCTCACCGACGAGCATCTGGCGGCCTCCAGACTGCGGCTGCCGGTCGCGACCTACCTGGAGCGCTACGCGCAGCTCGATCAGGCGATGCGCGAGGGGATGGAGGCGAAGTGGGGACCGCCGCCGGGCGACCGCTTCCTCGACGGCGACGACTTCGTGATCGCCGGCCTGGAGCTGGGCGACGTGCTGATCGCGATCCAGCCGCCGCGCGGCTACGGCGAGGACCCGGTCGGGATCTACCACGACCCGGAGCTGCCGCCGACGCACCACTACCTCGCCGTCTACTGGTGGATCGAGCAGCAGTGGGGCGCCGACGCGATCGTCCATCTCGGCAAGCACGGCACGCTCGAATGGCTGCCGGGCAAGACGCTCGCGCTGTCGCGCGGCTGCGCGCCCGACGCGACGCTGACCGAGATGCCGCTGATCTACCCGTTCGTCGTCAACGACCCCGGCGAGGGCGTGCAGGCGAAGCGGCGCGTGCACGCGGTGATCGTCGACCACCTGATCCCGCCGATGATGCGCGCCGACTCCTACGACGAGCTCGCGCAGCTGGAGGCGATGCTGGACGAGTACGCGCGCCTGGAGGTGCTCGACCCGTCGAAGCTGCCGGCGCTGGCGGCGCGCATCTGGACCGGGATCGAGGCCGCCAACCTGCAGGCCGACCTCGGCGTCGAGGAGCGGCCCGACGACCTGGAGGAGCTGGTCGAGCACATCGACGGCTACCTCTGCGAGGTCAAGGACATCCAGATCAAGGACGGGCTGCACGTGCTCGGCGCGGTCCCGGGCGGGGATCAGCTGCGCGGTTTGACGAGCGCCCTGCTGCGGCTCGGATCGGGGAGCGTGCTGGGCCTGCGGCGCGCGGTCGGGCTCGCGTACGGGCTCGACGAGGAGGCGCTCGTCGCGGCGGCGGGCGCGCCGTTCGCGGGCGCCGCGCCGGTTGCGTTGACGGAGCGCTTCCGCGGCCCGGCGGTCTCCAACGGCGACCTCGTCGACCGGCTGGAGAGCGCGCAGATGGCGCTGCTCGACGGGCTCGCCGACGCCGGCTGGGCGGCCGACGCGGTCGAGGGCGTCGTCGCGCAGGTGCTCGGCGTGCCGGGCGAGGAGGCGGTCCGCACGCTCACGTTCGCCTGCGAGGAGGTGCTGCCGCGCATCCTGCGCACGACCGAGGAGCTCGACAACGTCGTCGCCGCGCTCAACGGCCGCCACATCCCCGCCGGCCCGTCCGGCGCGCCGACCCGCGGCCGCATCGACGTGCTGCCGACCGGCCGCAACTTCTACTCCGTCGACCCGCGCGCGCTGCCGTCGCAGCTGTCGTGGGGCGTCGGCGTCAAGCTCGCCGACGCACTGCTGGAGCGGCACACGCGCGACCACGGCTCGCTGCCGAGAACGGTCGGCCTCGTCGCGTGGGGGACGGCGGCGATGCGGACCCAGGGCGACGACGTCGCGGAGATCCTCGCGCTGCTCGGCGTGCGGCCGACGTGGCACCCGGAGTCGCAGCGCGTGACCGGGATCGAGGCGATTCCGCTGACCGAGCTGGGCCGCCCGCGGATCGACGTGACGGTGCGCATCTCCGGCTTCTTCCGCGACGCCTTCCCGCACCTCGTGACGCTGCTCGACGACGCGGTCGCGCTCGTCGCGGCGCTGGAGGAGCCCGACGCGGAGAACTTCGTCGCCGCGCATGCGCGCTTGGACGCGGAACGGCTCGCGTCTGAGCTGGGGAGCGACGCGGCGTGGCGCCGCGCGACGACGCGGATCTTCGGCTCCAAGCCGGGCACGTACGGCGCGGGCCTGCTGCAACTGCTGGAGACGCGCGACTGGCGCGACGACGCCGACCTCGCCGAGGTCTACGAGGCGTGGGGCGGCTACGCCTACGGCCGCGGGCTCGACGGCGCGCCCGCGCGCGAGGCGATGCGCGAGGCGTTCGCGCGGATCGACGTCGCGGTCAAGAACGTCGACTCGCGCGAGCACGACATCCTCGACTCCGACGACTACTACCAGTACCACGGCGGCATGATCGCGACCGTGCGGGCGCTCACCGGCCGCGCGCCGGCGGCGTACCTGGGCGACTCGTCGGATCCGTCGCGCACGGTCGCGCGCTCGCTGGAGGAGGAGACGCGGCGGGTCTTCCGCGCCCGCGTTGCGAACCCGCGCTGGATCGCCTCGATGATCCGCCACGGCTACAAGGGCGCGGCCGAGCTGTCGGCGACCGTCGACTACCTGTTCGGCTACGACGCGACCGCCGGCGTCGCTGAGGACTGGATGTATGAGCAGGTCGCGCAGAAGTACCTGCTCGACGACGACGTCGCGGCGTTCGTCGCCCAGTCGAACCCGTGGGCCGGCCGCGCGATCGCCGAGAAGCTGCTCGAAGCGGCCGACCGCGGCCTCTGGGCCGCCCCCGCCGCCGAGACCCTCTCCGCGATCCAGGAGCGGTTCCTGGCGCTGGAAGGCGAGCTGGAGGAGGCGGGGTCGGCGTGAGCGCGTTCGTCACATCTGCGCCTCGGTTTGGGTCAGCCGCGCCGCGGTTTGCGGAGGCCGCGCCGCAGATTGTGTCAGCCGCGCCGCGGTTTGCGGAGGCCGCGCCGTGAGCGCGCCGGCTTTCCCCCTGAGCGCGCTCGTCGGGCAGGAGGCGCTGGTCGAGGCGCTGCTCGTCAACGCGGTCGCGCCCGATGTCGGCGGCGTGCTCGTGCGCGGCGAGCGCGGGACGGCGAAGTCGACTGCGGTGCGGGCGCTCGCGCCGCTGCTGCCGCCGGTCACGGCCGCCGTCGGCCAGCCGTGGTGCTTCGCGCCCGGCGAGGCGGCGCCCGGCGGGATCGTGCCTGCCGACGCCGAGGCCGAGGAGCGGCCGGCGCCGCTGGTCGAGCTGCCGCTCGGCGCGACGCTCGACCGCCTCGTCGGCGCACTCGATCTCGGCCGCGCACTCGCCGGCGAGCAGGCGTTCGAGGCCGGGCTGCTCGCCCGCGCCCACCGCGGGATCCTGTACGTCGACGAGGTCAACCTGCTGCCCGACCACCTCGTCGACGCGCTGCTCGACGCGGCCGCCTCGGGCGTCGCGCGGGTCGAGCGCGAGGCGGTCAGCGTGACGCACGCGGCGCGCTTCCTGCTCGTCGGCACGATGAACGTCGAGGAGGGTGAGCTGCGCCCGCAGCTGCTCGACCGCTTCGGCCTCGGCGTCGAGGTGCGCGCCCCGCGCGACCGTGTCGTGCGGGCCGAGATCGTCCGCCGCCGGCTCGCCTTCGAGCGCGACCCGGCCGGCTTCGTCGCGCGCTTCGCGGCGCAGGAGCGCGCGCTCGCGGCGCGGATCGCGGAGGCGCGCGGCCGCCTCGGCGCCGTCCGCCTGCCCGAGCGCGAGCTGCTGCGGATCACCGGCGCCTGCGCCGAGCTGGAGATCGACGGCGTCCGCGGCGACATCGTCTGCGCCCGCGCCGCTCAGGCGCTCGCCGCGCTCGACGGCGCCGACGAGGTGACCGAGGAGCATGTCCGCCGCGCGGCGGCGCTGGCGCTCGCGCACCGGCGGCACAGAGATCCGCTCGGCGGCACGTCTGGAAGCTCGCCGGAGGAGGACCTCCAGCGCGCGCTCGACGGCGACGACCTGCCGCCCGAGCCGGACCCCGACCCCGATCTGACCCCGCCCAACGGCACCGGTTCGAACAGCTCCGGAAGCTCTGCGTCTGGGGAGGGAGGCAGCGGCTCGGCGCAGCCGGCGTCCTCCGGCGGCGATTCCGGCGCTGGCGCGTCGGGCTCCGGCGAGGGCGGCCCGGGGGACGCCTCACACGGCGACGGCGACGGCCCGCGCGACGGCGACGGCTCGCGCCCGGAGGCCGCCGGGGGGCCCGCCGCCGACGCTCCCTTCAGCCCGACCGCCCGTGCCCGTGAGCGGCGCGATCCGCCGGCGCCGGCGACGCTGCCGCTGGCGGCGCTGGCGCTCGACGGGCGCGGCAGCGGCCCGCGCGGCCGCCGTGCCCGC
>NZ_JAUTDN010000074.1 GCF_030646155.1 Conexibacter sp. CPCC 205762 | reverse complement strand
CGCCCGCCCGCGCCGCCGCGCTCGCGCCCGCCCGCGCCGCCCGCCTCGCACGCGCCGCCGCCGCGCCAGCCGCGCTCGCAATCCTCGCGCTCGGCGCCGCCGACGCCCATGCCGCGACGACGCTGACCGCGGCGCCGAACCCCGTCAGCGCGTCCGCGCTCGTGACGATCAGAGGCCGCGGCTGGCCGGTGATCGAGTTCTGCCAGCGGCGCGTGACGCTGACGCTGCGCTCGGCCCAGAACAGCGTCGCGATCGGGACGGTCGGCGTCGGCGCGGGCGGCGGCTTCAGACGCGCCTGGCGACCCAGCTCCAGACACGCCGGCGCAGGCGCGTGGAAGGTCGTCGCGACGATGCGCTGCGAGAGCGGCGACGACGGCTCGCCGGTCCCGGTCGTGCGCACGGTCGCGCTGCGGATCCGCTGACCGTTAGGTTCGCTTCAGGGTGGCGTGAAAGGGTCGCCGCATGAAGCTGAAGAAGTTCTACGCCGACAGTGTCCGCCTCGAATCGCGCGAGCGCGACCTCGGGCTCACCTGGCTGGCGGGGGACGGGAGCAGCCATCGCGTCGCGTGGGTCGAGGACACCGAGGAGATCTACGCGGTCGCCCACGTGACCAGAAAGGGGCGCGGGCCGGAGGTCGAGCTGCTCGGCACGATCCCCGCCGCGCAGCTTGACGAGGCGCTCGCCGGCTGGCAGCAGCGCTGCGGCCGGGCCGGCTCGTTCGAATGGCTGCTGGAGCGCGTCGCGGCCGCCGTCGGCAGCGCCCCACAGCCGGCCAGACCGCCGCGCCGCCGCCGCGCCCGCAAGGCGATCGCCGACGTGCTCGTCGCCGGCAGAGGCGGCGCGAGGCCGTCGGGCCGCATCAGCTTCGGGCTGTAACGCCTGTCCAAGCGCGACCAAACGGCGCGGCGGGCATTACGGTGTCTGGCATGTCGATCATTCCCGCCCCCAGCACGCGGCGTCCGCTCTTCGAGGACGTTCACGACGACTACCGCGAGAGCTTCCGCAGCTTCCTGAAGGCCGAGGTCGTCCCGCACCACGAGCAGTGGCAGGAGAGACACATCGTCTCGCGCGACCTGTTCACGAAGGCCGCCGAGTACGGCTTCCTGGCGATGGCCGTCGACGAGGAGTACGGCGGCTCCGGCGTCGCCGACTGGCGCTTCAACGCCGTCCTCGCGGAAGAGGCCGCCTACGCGATCGTGCAGTCTTCGTGGATGGGCCCGAGCGTCCACAACGACCTCGGCATGCCGTACCTGCTCGCCGGCTCCAACGAGGAGCAGCGGCAGCGCTGGTTCCCGGGCGTCGCGTCGGGCGAGTCGATCCTCGCGCTGGCGATGACCGAGCCCGGCACCGGCTCCGACCTCGCCGGCATCGCGACGCGCGCCAAGCGCGACGGCGACGGCTGGATCGTCAACGGCGGCAAGACGTTCATCTCCAACGGCATCAACGCCGACCTCGTCGTCACCGCCGTGCGCACCAGCGACGACCCGCACCGCGGCCTGTCGATGTTCGTGATCGAGCGCGGCATGGAGGGCTTCGAGCGCGGCAGACAGATCCACAAGCGCGGCCAGCACGCCAACGACACCGCCGAGCTGTTCTTCAACGACTGCCAGGTCCCGGCCGAGAACATGCTCGGCGAGGAGGGGACGGGCTTCGCGCAGCTGATGGCCCACCTGATCCCCGAGCGGCTCGGCCTCGCGGTCAGCTCGATGGCCGCCGCGGAGGCCGCGCTCGACCTGACGCTCGACTACGTCAAGGAGCGCAGAGCGTTCGGCCGGCCGATCGGCTCGTTCCAGAACACGCGCTTCATGCTTGCCGAGCTGCAGACGAGAGTCGAGCTGTCGCGCTGCTGGATGGACCGCACGATAGGCAGATTCGTCGAGGGCACCGCCACCGTGCAGGAGGCGGCGATGGCGAAGTACTGGACGACCGACCTGCTGTGCGAGGTCGCCGACGCAGGCGTCCAGCTGTTCGGCGGCTACGGCTACACGACCGAGTACAAGATCAGCGAGATCTGGGCCGACGCGCGCGTCAACCGCATCTACGCCGGCACGAACGAGATCATGAAGGAGCTGGTCGGCCGCTCGATGGGCCTGTAGCTCAGGCGACGGCGAGCGACGACGCGTCAGCGTCGGCACCGGCATCGGCGGAGGCGGCGAGCGCACGGCGCGTCGCCTCGTCGGCGCCGACGAACTGCGTCAGCCGCAGCTCGGGCTGGGTCGTCGGGATCACCTGCTGGTGCAGCAGCCGCAGCGTCCCCAGCCGCGGGTGCTCGACGACCTTCGTGCCGAGCTGCGAATCGGCCACCTCGTGGCGCGGCCACAGCTCGCGGAAGGCCGGGCTGCGCGTCAGCAGCGCCTCGATCAGCGTGCGGAAGGCCGGATCGTCGTAGCGGCGGGCGTGGGCGCCGCGGAAGCGCGCGAGCGTGTAGCGGGCCGTCTGCTCGATCATCGGGCTGCCCCAGTCGGGACGCGTGAACAGCCACCACAGCAGGTTGTGCGCGCCGTCCGGCGCCGCCTCCGGCCGCCCGACGACGCGCTCGGCGCCCGCGTTCCAGGCGAGGATGTCGGTGCGCGGGTTGAGCAGGTAGCCGGGCAGCGGCTCCAGCGCCGTCACCCACTCGGCCAGCTCCGGCGGCGCGGTCGTCGGGTACGGGTCGGCGGCGGCCGGGACCGCGACCTCGGCGAGGTCGAACAGGTGGACGCGCTCGGCGGCGCTGAGCGAGAAGACGCGCGCGAGCGCGTCGAGGACGCTCGCGGAGGGCGTGATGTCGCGCCCCTGCTCCAGCCACGTGTACCAGGAGAGCCCGACGCCGGCGAGCTGCACCAGCTCCTCGCGGCGCAGCCCCGGCGTGCGGCGGCGGCCGCCCGCTTCGAGGCCGACCTGCTCGGGCGGCGTACGCTCGCGCAGCAGCCGCAGGAACTCGCCGAGCTCTCTGCGGCGGGTGGGTGGGAGTGACACTCCCATGATGAGCCCGCTTCTTGTGATGGGTATGACGCTAGCGCAGGCTGAATCCATGACCAACACGCAGACAGGGCTCCTCGGCGACAAGCCGGTGCAACGGATCGGGTATGGCGCGATGCAGCTCGCCGGCCCCGGCGTCTTCGGCCCGCCGCGCGACCCCGACGGCGCCCGCGCGGTGCTGCGGCGCGCGGTCGAGCTCGGCGTCGACCACATCGACACCGCCCAGTTCTACGGCCCCGACGTCACCAACGAGCTGATCCGCTCGGCCCTGCACCCGTATCCCGCGGAGCTGCGGCTGGTGACGAAGATCGGCGCCCGCCGCGACGCGCAGGGCGCGTGGCTGCCCGCGCTCGCGCCGGCCGAGCTGCGGTCGGCGGTCGAGGACAACCTCCGCAGCCTCGCGATCGAGCGGATCGACCTCGTCAACCTGCGCGTCTTCGCGCCCGAGGGCGAGGTGCTCGGCGCGCCGACCGCCGAGCAGCTCGGCACGCTCGCCGACCTGCGCGACGAGGGCAAGCTCGACCTGATCGGCGTCTCCAACACGACGCGCGCCGGCGCGCAGCTCGCGCTCGACCTCGTCGGCACGCTCGGCGAGGTCCAGAACCCGTACTCGCTGCTGGACCGCAGCGACGACGCGACGATCGCCTTCTGCGAGCAGCACGGGATCGCGTACGTGCCGTACTTCCCGCTCGGCTCGGCCTTCACCGGCGGGCCGGCGCGGATCGCCGCCGACCCGCTGATCGGGCGCGTCGCCGCCAAGCACGCGGCGACGCCGACGCAGGTCGCGCTCGCCTGGCTGCTGCACCGCTCCGAGCGGATCCTGCTGATCCCCGGCACCTCCTCGGTCGCGCACCTGGAGGAGAACCTCGGCGCCGCCGCGGTCGTGCTGGACGCCGACGACATGGCGACGCTGGCCGCGGTCGAGCAGGCGGGGACGCCGTACAGCTAGGAGCCGATCGCGGCGAGGAAGTCCTGCCAGGCGCGCGCGGCGCGGTCGCTGTCGCCGGTCGCGTCGAGGTCCATCAGCAGCCCGCGCAGCGTCGCCAGCACGACGGTCGCCAGCTCGGGCCGGCCGATGCTCGCCAGGCCGTGTTCGAGCGGGCCGAGCCAGTCGGTCGTGGCGGCGCGGCGGAAGCCGGGCCACAGCGGGCGGCCGGCTCTGTCGCGCAGCTGGGCGATGTGCTGCTGGTCGAACATGCGCAGGTACGGGCGGCCCGCGGGGCCGGTCAGCTCTCCCCAGACGCGCGCGAGCGTGTCGAGGTACGGCTCGCCGGGGCGCAGCCGCAGCAGTTGCCCGAAGGCGTCGAGCTGCCATTCTCGCGCGCGACCGAGCAGCTCGCGCAGCAGTTGGTCGCGCGTGCCGAAGTGGTAGACGAGCATCCGCGTCGAGGTGCCGGCGGCGTCGGCGAGCGGTGCCATCCGATCGGGCAGGCCGTGGTCGAGCGCGTAGCTGGTGCACGCGTCGAGCAGCCGCTCGCGGATCTCGGGTTGCGGTCGTCGGCCCATCTGCCGGGACATTTTGACGTAACTGGGCGTACGTCTACTGTGGGAGGCCAGGTATGGCGACGACGAGGTGGAAGCGATGAGGGTTGTGTTCGTGCATGGGGCGTGCGTGCGAGACGGCGCCTGGTGGTGGCGGCCGACCGGCGAGCTGCTGCGGGCGGCCGGCGTGCAGAGCGTCGCCGCGGCGTTGCCCAGCTGCGGGGAGGGAGCGGCCGCGGCGGGTGCGGCCGGACCCGGGCTGGCCGAGGACGTCGCGGCCGTGCGCGAGCTGCTTGCGGCCAAGGACGAGCCGACCGTCGTCGTCGCCCACAGCTACGGCGGCATCGTGACCGCGCAGGCAGCCGTCGGCGTCGATGCGGTGCGGCACGTGCTGCTGATCTCCAGCTATCTCGCCGAGGCAGGGGAGAGCCTGTCGTCGTTCGGCGGCGAGGAGCCGGCGCCGTTCCTCGAGATCGACCCGGAGGCCGGCACGTTCGGCGTGCGACCCGAGCTGTTCGCCGGCACCTTCATGCACGACTGCGGCGCGCTCGCCGAGGAGGGCGCCGCCCGCCTCGCGCGCCAGAGCGTGCAGGTCGTCGGGCAGCCGGTCGAGGCGGCGGTCTGGGGCGCCGTGCCGACGAGCTACCTCGTCTGCGCCCAGGATCGCGGCACCCCGGCCGAGCGCCAGCGTGAGTTCGCCCGCCGCGCCGACCACGTCGCCGAGGTCGGCGCCGGCCACCACCCGTTCCTGTCGCAGCCGGCGTTCGTGCGCGACCTGGTGCTGGGGCTCGCCTAGCGATTGCCGTCCCGTCGATGTCGAGCTGCGCGAGCACGGCGGCGAGCTGGTCGGGGAGCTGGTGAACTACGGGGACAGCTGGTGGCTCGGCTACGTGCGCGGCCCTGCCGGGATCATCGTCGAGCTGGCGCAGAAGATCGCCTGAGCCCGGCGCGCGACGACCTCGCGGTGACGGTGGCCACCTTCGCCGTGATCGGCAGCAGCGACGAGGATCCCGCGACGCCGGTCGGGCTGGTCATCCTCATCGTGTGGATCGGCTCGATCGTGCACGCGTTCGTGATCCGCAAGGAGTTCGTGCGGCGGCTCGACCTGCGGCTCCTGGTGGAGGACAGCGAGCTCGACCGCGAGATCGCGCTCGGGATCGCTCGCGACGACCCGGCGCAGGCGGCGCAGCTGGGGATCGGCCGTCCCGACCTGCCGGGCGCGACCACCGGCGGCGTCGTCGACGTCAACCACGCCTCGGTCACCGTGCTGGCGACGCTGCCGGGAATCGGCGACAGGCTCGCGCGCCAGATCGTCGGCACGCGCCAGGCGATGGGACTGTTCAGCTCCGTCGCGGAGCTGGGCATGGTGCTCGACCTGCCGGCGAGCACCGTCGAGCGTCTGCGCCCGCTCGTCATCTTCCTGCCGGACTGAGCGCCGCGGGCCGGGCCGAGCCGGCCGGCTCAGCCGGTGGAGCCCCTCCACTGCCACCCTTTACGCCCGATAATCGATCTTATGTGAACCAACAAGAGAAGACGGGGCCTGCCGAGCGAGGCGGCCGCGGATCGGGCCGCCGCCTCGCGCAGAGATCAGGTCACGGGTGGCACGTGGCCTGGTTGATGTTGCCGCGCGGGAAGTACCCGCTGCCGCCGTCGATCAGCCGACGGGCCGCGTCAGGTCGACCGGGCCGGTCCAGAACTCGATCTCCCACCGGGCGGAGATCTCGCGCAGCTCGGCGGGGCCGGGCGGCTCGCGGTCGGGCGGCGTCAGCGGGTCGGGGACGCGGACGCCGGCCTCGACGAAGTAGCCGGTCATCAGGCCGGGCTGGCCGATCACCTGGAAGCGCGCGATGCTGTCGGTCAGGTTGAGCGTCGCGTGGACGGCGTCGGGCGGGATCCAGAGGGTCTCGCCGGCGCGCAGCGTGCGGGTGCAGACGACGATGCCGTCGCGCTCCTCGGCGATCGTCAGCTCACCCTCCAGCGCACGGAAGAACTCGCCGAACGCGTGGCGATGCGGCGGCGGGCCGCCGCCCGGCTGGGCGAGCACGTCGATCACGTCGAGCGTGCCGCCGGTCTGCTCGCGGGGCAGCAGCAGCGTCACATGGTTGCCGCCGGCGACGGCGTAGACGGGATGCTCGCTCATGGCGCGAAGAGCCTACTGCGCGCCCGTTCGACGGTCGAGGACGGCGCCGGCCGCCACCGCGGTCAGATGGCCGGCCCGACCGAGCCCGACGGCTGCTTTGGCGGTGCCTGCACCGCGGCCCGCGCCGGCTAGCGGCGGCGCGCCTCCTGCCCGCACTGGTCCATGTAGGTCAGGCCGAGGCTGATCGAGCTGCGCTCATTGTTCGGGCCGCCGAGGGCGATGCCGATGCGGTCGTCGCCGCGGTCCGGCGCGACCCGCTCGACGTAGCGGACGCCGTGGTCGCGCAGGCAGGCGACGACGGCGTCGACGAACGCGGGCGCGTGCGGGTTCTCGACGCTCCAGCGCCACGGCGTCTTCTCCGGCGGGCTGTCGCTCGGCGGGCCCGGGACCGGCGCGGGCGCGGCGGCGAGCTGAGCGGCCTCGGCCGGCGCCGCGGGGCGCGTGGCGGCCGGCCCCGTGCTCGGTGCGACCTCCTGCGCCGGGCGCGGCTCGGCGACGACGGCCGGCTCGGTCGCGGCGGGCTTGCTCGTCTTGGCGGGCGCGGGTGCGGGTTCGTCGGCGGGCGCGGCGGGCATCTGCGCAGCGGTGGCAGGCTCGGCGGCACGCGCGGGCTCGGTGGCCGGCGCGTCAGCGGCCGCGACCGGGGCGCGCTCGGCGACGACCGGCGCCGACGGCGCGTCGGCGGCGAGCGGTGCGGGCTTGGCGGGCTGTGACTCCGGCTGGGCCGCGACGGCGACGCCGGCGGCCAGCGAGACGGTGGTGGCGCTGGCCGCGAGGACCAGCTTGAGCTTCGTGATCTGCATGGCCGGCACTCTCGCGAGCGCCTGTCAGGATCGTGTCAGGACGGTGTGGCGCTGCGGTGGCGCCGCACGCGGATGTGAGCGTGATGTCAGGGCCCGGGTCCCGGCAGCGGCGCCTCGGTAGCGTGTTGCGGCGATGGGATTGCGGGTGCTGCTGGCCGAGGACGACGTCAAGCAGGCGGAGATCGTCCGCCGCTACCTCGTCCGCGACGGCTACGAGGCGATCGTCGTGCACGACGGGCGCGCCGCGATCGACGAGGCGCGCCGGCGCGGCCCCGACCTGCTCGTGCTCGACGTGATGATGCCGCGCGTCGACGGGCTCGACGTCTGCCGCGCGCTGCGCGGCGAGACCGACGCGCCGATGCTGATGCTGACCGCGCGCGCGAGCGAGGAGGACCTGCTGCTCGCGCTCGACCTCGGCGCCGACGACTACATGACCAAGCCGTACAGCCCGCGCGAGCTGATGGCGCGCGTCCGCGCGCTGCTGCGGCGCGCCCAGCGGACCGCCGCCAGGGCCGCCGGCGACAGCGCGGACGGCGTCCTGCGCACCGGTCCGCTGGAGGTCGACCCGCGCCGCCACCGCGTCGCCGTCGACGGCCGCGACGTCGACTGCACGCCCGGCGAGTTCCAGCTGCTGGCGACGCTCGCCGCCGAGCCCGACCGCGTCTTCACGCGCGCGCAGCTGCTGACCGCGATCCACGGCGACGCGTGGGTGACCGAGCGGACCGTCGACGTGCACGTGATGAACCTGCGCAAGAAGATCGAGCTGGACGCGCGCAGGCCGGAGCTGCTGCTGACCGTCTTCGGCGTCGGCTACAAGCTCGCCGAGCCGGCGTGAGCGGCCGCCGCCGAGCGCCCACGGACGGCGCCGCGTCGCGTGGCGGAACCCGCGTCGCGCTGCGGCATCGCCTGCTCGTGCGGCTGCTGGCCGGCGCGCTGCTGATCGCGCTCGGCTCGACGGCGGCGACCGCCTGGCTCGTCTCGCGCACGACCGCGACCGCGCTGCGCGACGCCGACGCGCGCTCGCTCGCGACCGACGCGCAGATCTACAACGCGCTCGTCGGCTACGCCGCCACTCACCGTGACTGGCACGGCGTCGGCCCGCTCACCGCGCGGCTGGACCGGACGACCGGCCGCCGCATCGTCCTGACCGACCGCGGCCGGCGGCCGCTCGCCGGCGAGTCGCCGAGCACGCCGCTGCCGGCGGTCGCCTCGGCCGCGATCGACCCGCTCCACGTCGAGCGCGACCTCGCCGGCGGCAGCAGCACGATCGACCCGCGCGCGCTCGCGCCGTTCCGCCCGAAGGCGGTCGCGCGCGCCCGCGCCGCCGTCGCCGCCCCCGCCCTCTGCCTCGACCCGGCCGACCAGGCCCCCGCGCAGCAGGATGACCTGCTGCCAGCGGCTCCGGTCGGGCAGGTGCCTGCCGACGCCGCCAGCGAGCCGGCGACCGCCGAGCCGGCTCCCGCGACCAAGACCGCGCCCTGCCGCACCGACCCGCTGGAGCGGCCGACCACCGCCGAGCGGCGCGCACTGCGGCAGCTCGACCGCGACGCCAACGCCTGCCTCGACCGGCGCCGCCTGCCGTCGGTCGCGATCGGCCTCGACCTCGCGCCCGACCTCTCCTCCGCCGCCGCGCGCGCCTGCGTCGACGCCGCCCGCCGCAGACAGCTCGCGCCGCACGTCGCGCCGGCCGCGCTGCTGTTCCTCTCCCTCCCCGCCGGCCAGACGCGCGTGCTCGACCTGTCAGGCGAGAACCGCTGGCGGGTCGCGCTGCTCGCCGCAGCGGTGCTGGCGCTGACCGCGGCCGTCACGTTCGTGCTCGCCGCCCGCCTGACGCGCCCGCTGCGGCGGCTGACCGACGCGGTCGACGGCGCGCGCGACGCGCCGATCGTCGCGCCCGTCACGACGCGCGACGAGATCGGCCGCCTGACGACCGCGTTCAACGACCTGACCGCGCGCCGCCGCCAGCTCGACGGTCAGCGCAAGGCGATGGTGCGCGACATCGCGCACGAGCTGCGCGGGCCGGTGACGAACATGCGCTCCTGGCTGGAGGCGGCCGACGACGGGCTCGTCGCGACCGACGCCGACCTGCGCGCGACGCTGCTCGACGAGGCGCTCCAGCTGCAGCACATCATCGCCGACCTCGCCGACCTCGCCGCCGCCGACGCCGGCGAGCTGGTGCTCCACCGCGAGCCGCTCGCGGCCGCGGAGGTCGTGCGGCAGGCGGTCGACGCCCACCGCGCCGCCGCGCAGGCCGCCGGCGTAACGCTGACGACGCGAATCGACGACGACGCGGCGCTGGCGGCCGACCCGGTGCGCCTGCGGCAGATCCTCGGCAACCTGCTCTCCAACGCGATCCGCCACGCGCGTGACGAGGTGCGCGTCAGCGCCGGCCGCGACGGCTCCGCCGTCACGATCGCGGTCGCCGACGACGGCGACGGGATCGCGGCGGAGGACCTGCCGCGGCTGTTCGACCGCTTCTGGCGCGCCGACCCGTCCCGCAGCCGCAGAACCGGCGGCAGCGGGCTCGGGCTGTCGATCGCGCGTCAGCTCGCGCAGGCGCACGGCGGCACGCTCAGCGCCGCCAGCGACGGCCCGGGCGCCGGCGCGCGCTTCGTCCTACTCCTCCCCGCTACGCCGCCGGGTGCTCGCTGAGCCGCTCCCGCCCCCACGCCGCCGCCCCGACGGCGCTGGCGTCGCGCGCCCGCCGCTCCCAGAAGCGGACGCGCATCTCGTTGCGGGCGGTGCGCTCGCGCATGTGGTCGCGCAGCGCGTCGAGCAGCTGCGCCAGCTCGCGCTCGGCGTCGGGGTTCCAAGGCCACGGAGTCGGCGCCGGCGGGGCCGCGTCGCGCGCGGGTGGCGCCGGCTCCCGCGGCGGGGCGGCTTCGCCGGCCGGCGCATGCAGCGTCCAGCCGACCGCCTCGCCGCGGTGCGGCGGCAGCTCCGTCCAGCGCAGCTCGGCGCGCACGACGCCGCCGGCGAGCAGCTCGATCGTCAGCTCGCCGTCGACCTCGACCTCGCGCGACGCGATCCGGACCGGCGCCACCCGCTCAGGCTAGCCGCACGCGCCCGCCTCAGCGCGTCAGCCCGAGCAGCCGCGCGGGGACCATCCGGCGGCTGCTGAGGCGCAGCGCGGCGGCGGCGCGCTGCTCGTCCATCCACGCTGGATGCGGCGGGCGCGGCGGCGGCGCCGGCGGCAGCGTGAGGCCGGTCAGCCTCGCAGCGCCGAGGCGGGCAGCGGCGACGCAGTAGCCGTGGTTCTCGAGGATCTGCTGCTCGGCCGCGGTGAAGCGGTCGAGGTCGGTGCGGATCTGCTCGATCGCGCTCTCGCGCAGGCCGTCGGAGTAGCCGAGCGCGCCGTCGTCGGCCGGCACGCGCAGCGACCAGGTCGCGCCCTGCACCTGCCCGGCTCTCAGCCGCTGGTAGAGCATCCGGAAGCGCAGCGCGCGCACCTGGCTGGTCGCGACCGAGGTGTAGCGCAGCAGCCGCCGCACCGGGTTGCTGCTGGCCTGGAAGTCGAACGTCGCGCCGCCGTCGGAGACGAACAGCGTGTCGTGTGACTTCCAGACCGGCTCCAGACCGAGGTTGTCGTAGACGCCGCCGTCGCTGAGCACGACTCGCGGCGACGCCGCGCCGTCGGCGCCGAGGCGTCTGCGGATCCGCCCGCCGCGGAAGACCGCCGCCGAGCCGATCGGCAGCGGGCCGAAGACCGGCGGGAAGCAGGCCGACGCCGCGACCGCCCGCGCCAGCGGCCAGGCGATCCCGCCGCGCAGCTGACCGGCGCGGTAGGAGCCGACTCTGTCGCGCGCGAACTCCCAGCTGGCGCCGTGGGTCACGTCGGTCGCGCAGAAGACGAAGCGCGGCGCGCGCGGCAGCTGCTCCAGCCGCCGGCTGCTGACGTGCTCGGCCAGCAGCCGCTCGAACGCGCGCACGCGCGGGCGCGGCTCGAGCCAGTTCCAGGCGACGTGGCGCAGGAACGGCCCGGTGCGCAGGTCGTGGGTCGTGACCGCGCGGACGCGCTCGGCGAACGGCTCGTAGTCGTCGAGCGCGAGCCCGCCCTCCCAGCCGCGCTCGATCGCGAGGTCGGCGAGCACGGCGGCGAAGATGCTGCCGCCCGAGACGCTGCTGACGGCGTCGACCTGCCGCAGCAGGCCGACCTCGTGCAGCCGCCGGACCGCGCCGAGGTGGAACAGCGTCGCGCGGTATCCCCCGCCCGACAGGCACAGCGCCACCGATCTCTCGCCCACCACTTCACCCCGGTTTCTGGTTTGGCGGGATCCTAGCCGCGAGCGCGGGCGGCGGCGCCTCTCTGCGGCGCGATCCCCTGCCGCGCGACGAGCGTCACGCGCGCGTTGCCGCCGCTGCCGCCGGTCGGCGTCACGATCAGCCGCGTGACGAGCGCCGCGCCTCTTCTCGCCAGCAGCTTGCGGCCGCGTCTGCCGAGCGTCAGCGCCAGCTTCGCGGTGCCGCCGGCGACGACCGACTGCTCGCCGCCGCGCACCAGCACCGCGCCGCCGCCTCTGAGCGTCAACCGCGGGATCTTGCAGACCGTCGGCCCGACGCAGGCGACCGGGATCGTCAGCGTCCCTCTTCTGCTGACGAGCGCCGTCGTCGTCAGCAGCGTCAGCCGCGGCGGGCCGCCGACGGTGATCGAGCGGGCGGTCGCGGAGCGGCCGTCGGAGGTCGCCGTGACCGAGCACTGGAGCGCCTCGCCGGCGTCGGCGGCGGCCAGCTTGTACGTCTCCTCGTCGGCGCCGGCTATCAGTCTGCCGTTGCGCAGCCACTGGTATCTGAAGGTCGCGTCGGCGGCCGACCAGGTGCCCGGGTTGCAGATCGCTCTCTGCCCCAGCGCGAGCGCGCCGGTGACGGCCGGCGGCAGCACGTTGGCCGGCGGCGCCAGCGGCGGCGGCACCAGCAGCGCGAGCGACGTCGCTCTCGTCGTGCCGGCCGCGTTGACCGCCGTCACCTGGCAGGAGACACGCGCGCCGGAGTCGTTCGCCGTCAGCGTGTAGTTGGCGTTGCGCGCGGCCGGGATCGCTCTGCCGTCGCGCAGCCAGGCGATCGTCAGCGCCGGCTGGCCCTCCCACGTGCCGGCGTCGCAGACGAGCTGGCTGCCGACCGCGAGCGTGCCCGAGAGCGTCGGCTGCGTCAGCGCCTGCGGCGCCGCCGGGCTCTCCCAGCTGACGATCGCGACGCCCGCGCCGGCGACGGCGGCGGTCGTGACCGTGCCGCCGGTCGCGCTTGCGGCGATCGAGCTGACGCCGCCCGCCCCGCCGCCGCCACCGGCACCGGCCGTCGCCGAGCCGGCGCCGGCGCCGCCCGCGCCGCCGCCCGTCAAGCCGCCGCCACCGCCACCGCCGACCCCGCCGGAGCGGCC
>NZ_JAUTDN010000073.1 GCF_030646155.1 Conexibacter sp. CPCC 205762 | reverse complement strand
GCGGAACAAGTCGGCGCGCGTGTCGCCGGCGACCGCAGCCTCCTGCTCGCGCAACGCGCCGTCTCTGTCAAGCGTCTCAAGCGAGATGAGATCGGTCAGCTGGGGCTTCACGTGATGCTCCCTTCCGGAGTTCCAGATACCTGCTGCGCGTTCATAGCGGCGGCTGGCTGTGAATGGATCACTGCCCCCGGAATCGATGACCAACCCGGATCGGCGATGATCCGAATCGGCGGCCGGCGCGAATAGCAGTCGATGGCACGCCCCTCACCCCGCAACGTGGAGCGTCTTGCCGACGAGGAGCTGATGACGCTCGTCGAAGGCGGCGAGGCGCGTGCCCTGGAGGTCCTCTACGACCGCCACGGCGGCGCGGCCTACTCGCTCGCGCACCGCATCATGGGCGACCGGCAGGCGGCCGAGGACGTGACACAGGAGGCGTTCGTCTCGATCTGGCGCTCCGGCGGCCGCTACGACGCGATGCGCGGCAGCGTCCGCTCGTGGGTGCTGGCGATCGTCCGCAACCGCGGCATCGACGCGCTGCGGCGGGCCTCCTCGCGCAGCTCGCTCGACTACGACGACGACGGCGCGCTGGAGGCGCAGCCGGCCGAAGAGCGGACCGACAGCTCGGTCCTGCGCAACGAGCGCGCGCGGGTCGTGCGCGGAGCGATGGCGGAGCTGCCGCGCGACCAGTCGCAGGCGCTCGGGCTGGCCTACTTCGGCGGCTTCACCCACCGCGAGATCGCGGACATGCTCGACGTGCCGCTGGGCACGATCAAGGGCCGCATGCGACTTGGGCTGGAGAAGATGCGCACCAGCATGGACGAGGCGATCTGATGAACGTTGCCGACGAACACAGCCGCTGGAACGAAGACCTCGCCGCCTTCGCCGTCGGTGCGCTCGACAGCGAGGAGACGGTCGCGTTCGCCGACCACCTCGCGCACTGCGACCAGTGCCGCGGCGAGCTGCACCGGCTCGCGCCGGCCGTCGAGCTGCTGCCGGCCTCCGTCGAGCAGCTGGCGCCGCCGCCCGCGCTGAAGAGCCGCCTGCTGGAGGCAATCGCAGCCGATCAGGAAACAAACGTGTCCGGTGCGGCCGCCGCTGGACAGGCCGGCGTCGGCGGACGTGTCCGCCGCGCCGGAGCCGCCACGTCGCGCGCCGCTCGCGTCCCCCTTCGCGAGCGGCTGCGCGGCTGGCACGTGCCCGCCCTGCCGGCGGCACTGGCCGCGGCTGCGCTCGCGGCTGCCTTCGCGATCGGCTTCGCGGTTCGCGGCGACGACGGCGGTGGCGGGACGGCGGTCCCGCGCACGACGGTCCCGGTGGTCGCGACCGCGGCCGCCGGCAGAGCGCCGGTGCGCGCGCAGCTGATCTCCGACGCCGGCAACTGGCACCTCGACGTCACGCGCCTGCCGAGAGCCGGCTTCGGCCGCGTCTACCAGGCGTGGGTGATGCGCAGAGGCCGCGACGTCGAGCCGTCGACCGTCTTCGTGCTCGCGCGCGACGGCAGCTCGACGGTCGCGATCCCGCAGTCGCTCGCGCAGGGCGACCAGGTGCTCGTGACCGAAGAGCCGGCGGGCGGCAGCGCCGCGCCGACGACGAGACCGCTGCTGAGCGCGACCGTCTGACGGCCGCGCCCCGGGGCGCGGCCGGTGCAGCTCTCAGCCGAAGACCTGCTGCAGCCGCTGCGCGGCGATCTCGGCGAGTCTGTCGCGCAGCGCCGGGTTGACCGGCTCCTGCAGGCCGAGCACGGCGACGGTCGAGAAGTGATCGCCTTCGTGCGTCGCGAGGAAGTCGGCCTCGACCGGGATCTCGACGCTGCCGTCGGGGGTGCCGAGCGTCGTCTCGATGTGGACGCCGCGCTCGTCGCCGCCGCGCTTCAGCAGCTCGGTTCTGACCTTGCCGAGCTTCAGCTCGATCTCGCTCTCGCCGTTGGCCTGCTGCATCGACCAGGTCAGCGTGCCGCTGACGCAGCGCAGCGAGCGGGGGCTGCCGAGGTCCTCGAACTGGGCGGCGGCGTCGGTGCCGTCGGCGACGGTCGTGACGCCGTGGATGACGACGCCGAGGTCAGACTCGAACGTGACGTAATCGTCGCCCGCGCTGAAGAGCCACTCGGCCGGGTAGCCGGGGCACATCTTCGCCCGCGCCTCGGCCGACGGCTGCGGCGTCTCGCCGTCGTCGTCGATGCGCGTCCACTCGACCGGCAGGTCGGCCTGTCTCAGCAGCGCCGCGCGAGCGCGCTCGCTGTCGCTGCGCTCCCGCTCCTCTTCGCTGGCGGAGCCGCAGCCCGCGAAGGCCATCGCCGCCGTGCAGGCGAGCGCCACGCGCCGCCGTCCTCGTCCCGAACGCATCCGTGCCCCTCGTCTTCGGCTTCTATGACCAACGTCACACAACGCCGATCGTCAGACGATCAGTATGTGTCTACGCGATCGACGCACCACCCGCCGGGACCACTGCGAACCCGGCCAAAAGCTTCCTCACCGATCGCAGCACCACCACATAGACACATCTCTCCTCCCGGGAAAAGGCTCGCCATTGGCGGGCCTTTTCTCATTGGGAAGGCGGCAGCGTAGCGATTCGGCCGCGCCGGTGCCGTCAGGCCGCCGCCGGTGCGCAGAGCGGGCGCCTCACGCCGGCGCCCACGCGTGACGGGCACCGCGCCGCGCGAACGGCTCAGGCCGCCAGCTCGCGCAGCTTCGCGCCGAGCGTCGCCGCCTCGCTGCTGACCTTCGCGAGCGCTCTTCTCGCGCGCGACAGCAGCGTGCGGGCGGTGCGGGCGTCGCCGGCGACGTAGGCGGTCAGCGCACGGTCGAGCGTGGCGTAGCCGTCCTTCTCGCGCCGCAGCAGCGCGAACAGCGTCTTCTTCGCGACGGCGCCGTCGGGTGAGGAGGTCTGCTCCGGTCTGACCGCCTTCAGCAGCGTGTCGACCTGACGGCGCACCTGCTTGATCGCTCTGCGCGCGCCCGGCACCGCCGGCACGCCTCTGCGGTCGACCTTCTGCAGCGCGCTGCCGGTCGCTCGCTCGTATCTGAGCAGCGTCTGCGCCCCCGTGATCGCCGTGCGCGCGAACGACTGGTCGTCGGCCCGCGCGGCGGCGGGGGCGAGCAGCAGCAGAAGCAGCGCGGGCAGGGCGATCAGGCGGAGGGCGCGGGGCATGCGAGGAGGTCCGTTCCGTAGCGGGAAGGGCGGGATTCTAGGCGCCGATCAGCGAGCGCAGCCGCGGCGCCAGCTTGACCGCCGCCTTGCGCACTCTCTCGATCGCCTTCTTCGCGCGCGCCTGCAGCGTGTTGCCGGTCCGCACGTCGCCGGACTGGAAGGCCGCGAGCGAGCGGTCGACCGTCGTGTAGGCCTTCTTCTCGGCGACCAGCAGCGCGACGAATCTGCGCTTGACGGCGGCGCCGCCGGGGCTGGAGGTCGAGGCGGCGCGGACCGGTCGCAGCGCCCGGTCGATCTGCGCGCGGGTCGCGGCGGCGGCTCTGCGGGCGGCCGGGATCGCGGAGCGGCCGCGCTTGTCGACGCGCACGAGCGCTCTGCCGGTCGCGGTCTCGAATCTGGCCAGCTTCTGCGCCTGCTGGACCGCGGTCGTGGCGAACGAGCGGTCGTCGGCGCGGGCGGTCGCGGGCAGCAGCAGGAGCGCCGCGGCGAGCAGGCAGAGGCGGAGGATGGTGCGGTTCATCTGGAGATCCGTTCCTTTCGATACGACGGCGGTCTCGAGAGGGCTCTACCCTTGGAACGGACCATGCAGGCCCACGACGACCAGCAGAGCCCCGCGACGGGGATCGACCCGGCGCGACTCCAACTGGCGCTGGAGGTGCTCGCGGAGGTCGAGGCGCTGCCGCTGGAGCACCCGGACGCGATCGCCGTCCAGCGCGCGACCGCCGGCATCTACAAGACCGTCCGCAAGGCGCGCCGCCGCGAGCGCCGCGACGCGATCCTCGAGCACGACCGCGCGATCGTCGCCGCGACCGCGACCGGCGCCCCCGGCCGCATCGACGACGAGACCGAGGGCCTCGGGCTCAGCACCGCGACCGCCGCCGAGGACCGCAGCGCCGGCACGCTGATCGAGTCGATCGCCTGCTACGTCTGCAAGCAGCACTTCACGCAGGTCGACTACTGGTACCACCAGCTGTGCCCGAGCTGCGCGGCCAGAAACCACCAGCGGCGCGACGCCCGCACCGACCTCAGCGGCCGCCGCGCGCTGCTGACGGGCGGCCGCGCGAAGATCGGCATGTACATCGCGCTGCGGCTGCTGCGCGACGGCGCCCACACGACGATCACGACCCGCTTCCCCAACGACGCGATCCGCCGCTTCAAGGCGATGGAGGACAGCGACGAGTGGATCGGGCGGCTGAGAGTCGTCGGGATCGACCTGCGTGACCCGTCGCAGGTGATCGCGCTCGCCGACGCCGTCGCCGACGAGGGGCCGCTCGACATCCTCATCAACAACGCCGCGCAGACGGTCCGCCGCTCGCCGGAGGCGTACGCGCCGCTGGTCGAGGCCGAGCGCGCGCCGCTGCCGCACGGCGAGCTGCCGCGGCTGGTCACCTTCGGCCAGGTCGCGAGCGCCCGCCCGACCTCGCTGCCGGCCGGGATCGAGTCCGGCCAGCACTGGGCGCCGACGCCGCACGCGCTGACGGCGCTGGCGCTGAGAGCGAACTCGGCCTCGCTGGACCGCGTCGCCGTCGGCGAGGCGATCGACGCCGGCGGCCTCGTCCCCGACCTGCACGACAGCAACAGCTGGATCCAGACGGTCGAGGCGGTCGACCCGACCGAGATGCTGGAAGTGCAGCTCTGCAACATGACGGCGCCGTTCATCCTCGTCAGCCGCCTGCGCGGGTCGATGGCGCGCAGCAGCGCGCGGCGCAAGTACGTCGTCAACGTCTCCGCGATGGAGGGCCAGTTCAGCCGCGGCTACAAGGGCCCCGGCCACCCGCACACGAACATGGCGAAGGCGGCGCTGAACATGCTCACGCGCACGAGCGCGAACGAGCTGCTCGAGCAGGACGGGATCCTGATGACCGCCGTCGACACCGGCTGGATCACCGACGAGCGCCCGCATCCGACCAAGCAGCGGCTCGCCGGCGAGGGCTTCCACGCCCCGCTCGACCTCGTCGACGGCGCCGCCCGCGTCTACGACCCGATCGTGCGCGGCGAGCTGGGCGAGGACCTCTGCGGGATCTTCCTGAAGGACTACAGAAAGTCGCCCTGGTAGTCAGCCGCGCGCCGGCTCGGCCGCCGCGCTCGCGACGTGGAAGCGCCCGCCCGGCTTCAGCGCCGCCACCAGCGCGGCGTGGTCGCGCTCGTTGAGGTCGGCGTAGGCCTCGGCGAAGCGCGTCAGCGCCTGGTCGAAGCGGTCCGAGCCGCCGAGGTAGGCGGCGATCGCCTCCGGGTCGCCGGAGCGGGCGTGGGCGCGCGCGAGCGTCCAGCCGCACATCTGCCCGTACGCCGCCAGCGCGTGCGGCGAGATCTTCTCCAGGTCGACCGATTTCTTCCAGTCCCACAGCTGGCGGACGTAGAAGTCGCGCTGCTGGCCGTCGATCCCGACCCCGGAGACCCAGCCGAGGAAGATGTCGCTCGCCGCCTGCATCAGCCACTGGCCGCGCACGACGCGCTCGCCGTGGGTCGCGAACTCGCTCGCGCCCGCGTACGGCTCCAGCACCGACGCCTGCGCCTCCTTCAGCTGCAGGAAGACCGGGTCGTGCTCTCCCCCGCCGACCAGCAGCGCGATCCAGGCGCGCGTGCCGACGCTGCCGACGCCGACCACCTTGTGCGCGGCGTGGACGTAGCGGTAGCGCTGGAGCAGGTGCGCGGTCGCGCCGACGACCGTGCGGCGGTGCTCGCCGAGCAGCTCGTCGACCCCGACGGCGATCTGCTGCGACGGCACGCCGAACAGCTCGCCGACCTCCTCGATCGGGATGATCAGCGGCGGGTCGGCGACGATCCGCGGCACGCCCTGCGTCGTGTCAGTCAGCTTGTCGAGCGCGCGCAGGCTGTCCTTCGCGCGCGCCTTCGCGAGGCCGCGCTCGAAGCTGCGCAGCTCCTTCGCCGGGATCCGCGTGCGCCAGCGGTCCAGCAGCGCCTCGACGTCGAGCCGCGCGTACCAGACCTCGACGTGGCGCTCGGCGGCGAACCGCCCGATCGCCTCGCGGTATTCGCGCACCGCCGCGCCCGTCGCGACCGCGCGCTGCTCGCTGCCGAAGCCGCGGTCGCGCCCGGCGATCGCGATGCTCGCGGCGAGCCGCTTGACGTCCCACTCCCACGGGCCGGGGAGCGTCTCGTCGAAGTCGTTGAGGTCGAAGACGAGGCGGCGGTCGGGCGCCGCGAAGCCGCCGAAGTTGGCGAGATGGGCGTCGCCGCAGAGCTGGACGCGCAGGCCGGTGTGCGGCGTCGCCGCGAGGTCGGCCGCCATCACCGCCGCGGCGCCGCGGAAGAAGGCGAAGGCCGAGACGGCCATCCGCTCGTGCCGCAGCGGCACCAGCGCCTGCAGGCGCGTCCGCGCCTGGGCGGCGAGCAGGTCGAGCGGGTCGGGCCGGTCGGAGGCCGGCGCGAACTCGCCGTGGGCGCCGCGTCTGACGCGCGCGCGGGCGGCGCGGCCGGCGGCGGCGCCGATCAGCGGCGCGCCCGTGTCAGGCGCGCCAGCGGGAGCTGAGGTGGCTGCCATCGCCTCACCATCTCAGGTGAGGCGACGGCTGTCACGCCTTCTTCCAGTGGCCGCCTCAGTGGCCGACGAGTCTCGACGCCTCGGTCAGCACCTCGCCGAGGATCGTCACGATCTCGTCGAACTGCTGCTGCTCGGCGATCAGCGGCGGCGAGATCTGCACGACCGGGTCGCCGCGGTCGTCCGCGCGGCAGATGATGCCGGCGTCGTAGAGCCGCTCGGAGAGGAAGCCGCGCAGCAGCTTCTCCGCCTCCTCGTCGGTGAAGGTGGCGTTCGTCTCCTTGTCCTTCACCAGCTCCAGCGCGTAGAAGTAGCCGGTGCCGCGCAGGTCGCCGACGATCGGCAGCGACTCCAGCTGGCTGAGCGTCGCGCGGAACTGGCCCTCGCTCGCGCGGACTCTCTGCGGCAGCTGCTCGCGCTCCATGATCTCGATGTTCTTGAGCGCGATCGCCGACTGCACCGGGTGGCCGCCGAAGGTGACGCCGTGGGTGTACATCGCGGTCCCGTCCATGAACGGCGCGGCGACCTTGTCGGAGGCGATCACGGCGCCGATCGAGGCGTACGCCGAGGAGAGGCCCTTGGCGGAGGTGATCAGGTCCGGCTTGATGTCGTAGCGGTTGGAGGCGAACCAGTCGCCGATGCGGCCGAAGCCGGTGATCACCTCGTCGGCGACGAGCAGGATGCCGTGCTCGTCGCACAGCTCGCGGACGCCCTTGAAGTAGCCCTCCGGCGGCGTGAAGGCGCCGCCCGAGTTCTGCACCGGCTCCATGATCACCATCGCGACCGTCTCGGGATCCTCGGACTCGATCCGCTGCTCCAGCTCGTCGAGCAGGAACTGCGTGAACTGGGCCTCGGTCTCGCCGGCGGGACGGCGGAAGCGGTTCGTGTTGCGGACGTGCGAGACCTGCGGCACGAGCGGCTCGAACGGCGAGCGGATGCCGGCGACGCCGGTGATCGAGAGCGCGCCGAGCGAGGAGCCGTGGTAGGCGACGTCGCGGCCGATCGCCTTCCAGCGGCGCTCGCCGTTGGCGGTGTGCCACTGGCGCGCGAGCTTCCAGGCCGACTCGACCGACTCCGAGCCGCCGGAGGTGAAGAAGACGCGGTTGAGGCCCTCGGGCGCCAGCTCGGCGACCTTCGTCGCCAGCTCGATCGAGCGCGGGTGGGCGTAGGACCAGTTCGTGTAGTACGGCAGCTCTCTCAGCTGCGCGTCGGCCGCGGCGCCGATCTCCTCGCCGTAGCCGTAGCCGATCTGGACCGCGAAGAGGCCGGCGAGCGCGTCGAGGTAGCGCTTGCCGTTGGTGTCGTAGAGGTAGCAGCCCTCGCCGCGCTCGATGATCGGCACGGGCGCGTCTCTGTAGGCGCTCATGCGCGTGAAGTGCATCCAGAGGTGGTCTCTGGCGGCCTGCTGGAGGTCGAGGCCGGATGTGGTGTTCGCTGTGGCTGTCATGGTCCTGGTCAGAGTCCGATCCGCACGGCGACGTGCTTGATCTGGGTGTAGTCCTCGAGCGAGTACATCGACATGTCCTTGCCGTAGCCCGACTCCTTGAAGCCGCCGTGCGGCATCTCGGAGGTGATCGGCGTGAGGTGGTCGTTGACCCACACGCAGCCGAACTCGAGGCGCCGGGCGGCGTCCATCGCGCGCCCGACGTGGTTGGTGAAGACAGAGGCGGCGAGGCCGTAGCGCGAGTCGTTCGCGTACGCGATCGCCTGCTCGTAGTCGTCGGCGCGCTGGATCGTCACGACCGGGCCGAAGACCTCGTTCTGGACGATCTCGGCGTCCTGCGCGACGTTCGCGACGAGCGTCGGCTGCACGAACGAGCCGCCGGCCGGGCCGACGCCGTCGCCGCCGCCCGTGAGCACGGTCGCGCCGGCGGCGGTCGCGCGCTCGAGGAAGCCGAAGGCGCGCTGCTGCTGCTTGACGGAGATGACCGGGCCCATCTCGATCTGGTCGCCCTCGGCGGGGTCGCCGACCGTGAGCGACTCGACGGCGGGGACGAGCGCCTCGACGAGGCGGTCGTAGATCCCCTTCGTCGCGATGATGCGCGTGCCGGCGGTGCAGTCCTGGCCGGAGTTCCAGTAGCCGGCGACGCGGATCGCGGCGACCGTCTGCTCGAGGTCGGCGTCGTCGAGCACGACGACCGGCGCCTTGCCGCCCAGCTCCAGGTGCAGGCGCGTGAGGTTGTCGGCGGCGGCCTTCGCGATCGTCTTGCCGGTGCGCACGTCGCCGGTCAGCGAGACGAGGCCGAAGGCGCGGTCGGCGACCATCGGGGCGCCGACGTTCGGCCCGTCGCCGGTCACGACGCCGAGCACGCCGGCCGGCAGCGCGCCGGACGCGTGCGCCAGCTCGGCGAAGCGCAGCAGCGACAGCGGCGTCCCCTCGGCCGGCTTCAGCAGCTGGACGTTGCCGGCGGCGAGCGCCGGGCCCATCTTCCAGGCCGCCATGTTGAGCGGGTAGTTCCACGGCGCGATGCCGGCGACGATGCCGATCGGCTCGCGCCGCACCATCGACGTGTAGCCCTTGATGTACTCGCCGGCCGACTTGCCTTCGAGGTTGCGCGCGGCGCCGGCGAAGAAGCGCAGCAGGTCGGCCGAGGCGGTCACCTCGTCCTTCGCCATCGCGAGCGGCTTGCCGGTGTTGGCGGACTCGATCGCGCCCAGCTCGCCGGTTGCGGCGTCCATCACGTCGGCGAGCTTCAGCAGCGCGGTCGCGCGCTCGCCCGGCGTCGTCTCGTTCCACTCGCGCTTGACGGCCTTCGCGGCGGCGACGGCGCGCTCGACGTCGGCGGCGCCGCCCTCGGGGACGGTCGCGATCACGGCGCCGGTCGCCGGGTTGACGATCTCGCGCGTGGCGCCGTCGACGGCGTCGACCAGCTGGCCTCCGACGAGGTTTCTGAACGATGCGCTCGGTGTGGTCTGAGCCACTGGTTCTCTCTCCAGCTCGCGTTGCGCTTTGCGTACTTATACCCAGCCTACACTGTGCGAACCGCAATGTGTAGGCACATTGACTGCGGATGCAGCAGTCTTGAGGCGGTGTCAGTAACATCGGTGCGATGAACGGGAGCAGCAGACGCGGCGCGATCGCGGGGACCGCGCTCGACGACCTCGACCGCGCGATCGTCGAGGCGCTGCAGCGCGACGGGCGCGCCTCCTTCCGCGAGATCGCGCGCGCGCTGAACGTCGCCGAGGGGACGATCCGCAACCGCTACGAGCGGCTCGTCGACGGCGGCGTGCTGGAGGTCGTCGGCGTCACCAACCCGCTCGCGCTCGGCTTCGACGCGATGGCGATGGTCGGCGTCAAGACGAGCGGCAGACCGCAGGCCGTCTCCGAGCCGATCGCCGAGCTGAGAGAGGTCAGCTACGCGGTGATCGTCGCCGGCCAGTTCGACCTGCTGGTCGAGGTCGTCTGCCGCGACCACCAGCACCTGCTGGAGATCACCGAGCAGCTGCGCGCGATCGACGGCGTCGTCTCGACCGACACGTTCGTCTACCTGAAGCTGACGAAGCAGTCGTTCGACACCGGGCGCGGGCCCGGGCGCGGCTGAGCGCGCCCGGGGTCTCAGCGCGTTACGCCGCGCTCGCGACCGACGTGCGCGTCAGCTTGCGCAGGCCGCTGTCGGTGACCATGTACTGGTCCTCCTCCTTCAGCCCGACGACCTCGCCGTTGGACAGCTCGACCGCGGTCGACGGCTCGATGCAGATGCACATGCCCGCTTCGAGCACGTCGTCGTGGTCCATCATCTCGGCGCCGTAGAGGCTCGGGATCTCGACCATCCGCAGCCCGATCCCGTGGCCCATCGCGTAGGAGGTCGGCGGCAGGCCGCGGCCGGTCAGCTCGGCGTTGACGTGCGCCGCCAGCTCGGAGCCCTTCACGCCCGGCTTGGCGAACGCCTCGCCGGCCGCCTTCGCCTCCAGCAGCGCTTGATGAGCCTTCGCCACCTCGGCCGGCGGCTCGCCCGCGAACGCCGTGCGGCAGAAGTCGGCCGTGTAGCCGCCCTGGCCGATCACGCCGTAGTCGACGAAGAAGACGTCGCCGGCCCAGATGCGGCGGCCGTTGGGCAGCCAGGTCGCCTGCTTCGGCGTCGCCTGCGCGACGATCACGCTGTGCGAGATCCACTCGACCTGGTGCTTCAGCGCCGTCTCGTCGGCGAGCGTGATCACCTCGTGGTCGGTCATCCCCTCGACGAAGCCGCTCATCGCCTCGCTCGCGCACAGCGACAGCACGTCGCAGCTCGCCTCCAGCAGCCGCACCTCGTCGGGCAGCTTGATGCGGCGCGCCCACAGCAGCTCGCGCAGCACCGGCACCAGCTCGACGCCGGGCAGCTCCGCGCGCAGCGCCGCGGCCGTGTCGAACGGCAGCACGTCGACGCCGACGCGTCTGGCGCCGACCCGCTTCAGCTCTGCCGCCAGGATCCGCGCGTAGGTCTGCGGGTGGGCCCAGAACGACTGCCACGAGGGGCCGGCGACGCGGCGCGTGATCCACGGCAGGCCGGGCATCGGGCCGTCGGTGGGCGCGCCGACGTCGCAGGCGACCAGCGTCGACTCGCCGTCGGCCGCGACGAGCGCCGCGTACCAGTCGTAGTTCGAGTCGTACGCGAGCGTCGCGCGGAAGTCGGTCGCCTGGCGGATCGTGTCGAAGCTCGACAGCAGCACGTGGTCGAGCTGCTGCTCGCGCATGAACTGCGCGATCGGCTCCATCCGCGCCGCGCGCAGGGCGGCGGCGTCGACGGTGGGCCACTGGTACATCAGGACTCCTGCTCTTCGGGGTTCTGCTGACCGAAGCGCATCGTTCTGCGCACGGTCATGAAGACGAGCGCGCCGAGCGCGCCGAGGACGACCGTCACGAGCACGACCGACCACTGCAGCCACCAGTCGGGGCCGGAGACGATCTCGCGCGGCCACGAGATGTTGATCGTCTCGAAGACCGCCCAGATCAGCGCGAGCACGAGGATCGGCAGCGACGCTCTGCCGAGCGACCACGGGCCGGGCTTCCAGACGCCGCGGCGGCGGACGATCACGGCCGCGATCAGCACCATCGCGAACGTCAGGTACCAGCCGCCGATGACGAAGCCGACGAGCACGCTGTAGACGTTGGAGCCGGTCAGGAAGAAGATCGGCAGCGGCAGCACGGCGGTGACGGCGAGCGCGTTGAGCGGGATCGCCTCGCGCTTGGAGAGCTTCGCCAGCCAGTTGGAGCCGGGCAGCGCTCTGTCGCGCGCGAACGACCAGATCACGCGGCTGATGCCGACCTGCAGGCCGAGCGCGCAGGCGGTGAAGCCGATCGCGAACATCGCGTTGAAGATCCGCATGCCGGTCTCGCCGAGGTGGTAGCTGAGCGTCGTCGTGATCGGGTCGACGTCCTCGCCGCTCAGCACCGCGCCGATGTCCGGCACCGCCAGCAGCAGCGCGAGCGCGCCGAAGATGCCGATCGCGGCGATCGCCATCAGGCTGTAGCGCAGCGCCTTCGGGACGTTTCTCGGCGCGTCCTCGACCTCCTCGCCGATCGCGCCGGAGGACTCGAAGCCGAGGAACGACCAGCCGGCGAGGCCGACCGCGAGCAGCACGGTCGAGAACGACCAGCCGCCGGCGCCCGCGCCGTTCTCGAAGACGGCGCTGAGCGGGTTGACGTTGTGGAACGCTATGAGCCAGACGCCGAGGCCGATGCTGGCGATCACCTCGACCGTGATCGAGGCCGCGATCATGATCCGCAGCAGCTTGCGCGTGAGCATGTTCGAGACCGTCGCGATCGCGAGCACGATGACGCTGCCGGCGATCAGCGACGACTTCGCGCTGATGTCGATCTCGAAGGCGGCGGCCCAGAACTGCGCCGCGCCGACGGCGACGGTGACGAGCGCGATCAGCACCGTCCAGACGTACGCCCAGCCGGTGAACCAGCCGTAGGTCGGGCCGAGCAGCCGGCCGGCCCAGGCGTAGAGGCTGCCCTGGAAGGGGTAGCGGCTGGCGACCTCGCCGAGCGCGTAGGCGACCAGCAGCTGGCCGGCGAAGGCGACCGGCATCGCGAGCCAGAAGCCGGGCCCGACGAGCGCCAGCGCGATCGCGAAGACGCCGTAGATGCAGACGATCGGCGACATGTACGCGAACGCCAGCGAGAAGGCCGACGTGAGCGTGAAGTCGCGCTTCAGCTGCTGGCCGCCGGGCGGCGCGGGCGCGGCGCTGCCGGACGGCGCGCCGGCGGCGGCGCCGGCGGGCGCGCTGCCGGGAGCGGCGGCTGCGCC
>NZ_JAUTDN010000072.1 GCF_030646155.1 Conexibacter sp. CPCC 205762 | reverse complement strand
GCCGCCCCGCGCCCGCCGGCGCCGGCCGCCTCCCCCGCGCCGGCCGCGCTCGCCCCGGCCGGCGTCACCGCCTTCGCCGGCGCCCTGCTCGGCGCGCTCGTCGGCGCGCTGCTGGCCGCGCTGCTCATCCGCGCCGGGCGCGACGCGCGCTGAGCGCACGATCTCCGGACGATCGACCCCCTCACAGGGGGTCGATCGTCCGGAGGTCCTACCGCAGCAGCGTGACCGGGCGCTTCGGGGCGGGGGTGTTGCGCGATTTGGTGAAGCGGACGACGCCGCCGGTCAGGGCGGCGCCGATGCCGGGGACGTCGCCGACCTCCAGGGCGCCGGCCCAGTCGTCGCCGGCCGAGCCGAGCGGGGCGTCGAGCAGCAGCAGGTCGGCCGGGCGGCCGACCTCCAAGAGGCCCGCGTCGAGCCCGTAGACGCGGCCGACGGAGCCGGTCGCGGCGGCGATCGCCAGCTCGACCGGCAGGCCGCCGAGCGAGACCAGCTCGGCGATCAGGTGGAACATCCCGAGCGGCACGACGCCGGTGCCGGTCGGCGTGTCGGTCGAGATCAGCAGGCGGTCGTCTCTGCCGTGCTCGCGCGCGAGGCGGCAGATGTCGAGCGCCGAGCGGAGGTTGCCGGCCATCGCCAGCTGCAGCGCGATCTCGCCGCCCGCGACGACGATCTTCTCGTTGTCCTCCACCGACATCGCGGTCGGGCCGCCGTTGACGTGGAAGCTGACGTGCGCGCCCATCGCGATCACCGCGCCAGCGTCGATCCGGTCCAGCGACCCGGGGATCGAGCCGCCGCCGGTGTGGCAGGTGACGAGCAGGCCGGCGGCGCGCGCGGCCTGCGCGACCGGCACGTAGTCCAGCGGCGCGTCGAAGGCGCCGAAGCCGGCCTTCGCCAGCCACACGCCCTGCGCTCTCAGCTGCTCGAAGTCCGCCTGCGTCAGCCCCGGTTCGAGGATCACCGAGCCGGCGTGCACGGTCACCCCGCCGGGTCTGAACGAGGCGAAGCAGCGCTGCGCCGCGATCGCCAGCGCCATCACGCCGGCCGGGTCGGACGGGCGGCCGGGCGTGTGCACCTCCGACGCCGTGATCGCACGCGTCGTGCCGCCGTGCAGGTAGGACTCGATGTAGCCGACCGTCTGCTGACGCGGCGTGTAGTCGCCGAAGGTGATGTGGACGTGCGAGTCGATCAGGCCCGGGATCAGGCCGGCGCCGCCGGCGTCGAGGACCGTCTCGTGGTCGCCGTCGGAGACGTCGGCGGAAGCGCCGATCCAGCTGATGACGCCGTCGTCGCAGACGAGCGCGTCGCCGGTCAGCGGCGTGCCCGCGAGGTCCCCGCTGTGCGAGCGGCCGACGTTGACGATCGCGACGCTCACGCCGCCACCTCCGGCTCGGCCAGGTAGGCGCCGCGCGCGAGCTTGATCCGGTAGCGCACGAGCGCCTTCGGCATCGAGTAGGCGAGCGCGCCGATCAGGCGACCCTCGCGGTAGGCGGCGGCGCAGAATCTGCGTTCCTCCAGCGAGCCCTCGACCAGCTCGATCCGGTCCGCCTGCGCCGGCAGCCCGACCGTCTGCAGTCTCACGCCGAAGTGATCGGACCAGACCGACGGCACGGCGGCGTAGCCGGCCGCCTCGCCAGCGGGCGCGAGCAGCGTTCTGGCCGCGTGGACGCCGCCCTCGACGGCGTTGGTCCAGTGCTCGATCCGCATCGGCATGCCGCCGAACGTCGGGTTCGGCCAGCGCGCGACGTCGCCGGCCGCGACGACGCCCTCGACGCCGCTGGCGGCGAGCGTCGCGTCGCAGACGACGCCGTTGTCGAGCGTCAGGCCGGAGCCCTCCAGCCAGCCGGTGCAGGGCGTCGCGCCGACCGCGACGACGACCACGTCGGCGTCGATCCGCGTCCCGTCGTCCAGCAGCGCGGCCTCGAAGCGGTCGCCCGCGATCGTCTCGGTCACCGTTCTGCCGATCAGCGTCGTGACGCCGTGCTCGGCGAGCATCGCGCTGGCGGTCTGCGAGACGGCCTCGCCGGCGATCGCCAGCGGCGCGTCGAGGCTGACGATCGTGACCTCGGCGCCGAGCGCGCGGGCCGTCGCGGCGACCTCGACGCCGACGAAGCCGGCGCCGACGATCAGCAGGCGGGCGGGTGCGGCGGCGGAGGCGGGCGCGGCGGCGGAGGCGGGTGCGGCGCGGGAGGCGGGCGAGGCGGCGGCGGGCGCGCCGAGCGCCGAGCGCAGCGCCTGCGCGTCGTCGAGCGTGCGCAGCTCCAGCACGTTCGGCAGCCGCACGTCGAACGCCGGGAGGCGGCGGGGCGCGCTGCCGGTCGCGATCACGAGGCCATCGTATGGCAGCTCCCTGCCGGAGGCGAGGGTGACGATCCGGCGGCCGGTGTCGAGCGCGGTCGCGGCGTCGCCGAGCAGCCAGGCGGCGTCGAGCTCGTCGGCGCCGCGCAGGGCGACCTCCGCGGCGCTCTGCGCGCCGGCCAGCAGCTCCTTCGACAGCGGTGGGCGGTCATACGGTCTGCACGGCTCGTCGCCGACGATCGTCAGCGCCCCGGCGAAGCCCTCCGCGCGCAGCGCCTCCGCGGCGCGCAGGCCCGCGAGCGACGCGCCGACGACGAGGACGCGGTCGAGTGTCGATTCAGGCATGGAATGAGACTACTGTATTCAGTAAGCTCTGACGATGGAATCTCCCTCGACGCCCGACCCGCGCGGCCGATCGCGCGGGGACGCCGCTGCAGCGGTCCGCCTCGACGCTGGCGACGGCCGCCACGTCTGGTTCTCCGGCAACCTCGTCACGATCAAGGCCGGCGCCGGCGACGCCGCCGGGCCGAGCGTCCTGGAGGCGCGGATGCATGCCGGCCACGCGCCGCCGCTGCACGTCCACAACGACGAGGACGAAGCGTTCTACCTGCTCGCCGGCGCGCTGCGGTTCCGCTCCGGCGACGGCGAGTTCGACGTCGCGCCGGGCGACTTCGTGCTCGTCCCGCGCGGCACGCCGCACGCGTTCAAGGTCGGGCCGGAGGGCGCCCACACGCTCCAGTTCGCGACCTCGGGGATGCTCGCCGGCTTCATGGAGGCGGCCGGCGAGCCGGCGCCCGAACCGGTGCCGCCGCCGCACGCCGACTTCGACAGAGCGCGCGTCGCGGCGGTGGCGGAGCGGTTCGACATGACGGTCGTCGGCCCGCCGCTGGCGTGAGCGGAGCCGCCGCCAGCCGGTCTGGCGCGGGCGCGCGCCACGCCGCCGCCGAGCACCCCGTCGCGGGCGCGCGCGACCTCGCCGCGAGCCGCCCCTCCGCGGGCGCGCGCCATGCCGAGATCGCCGGCGCCGGGTTCGCAGGGCTGACGCTTGCGACGGCGCTCGCACGCGGCGGCTGGAGCGTGCGGGTGCACGAGCGCTCGGCCGCCCCGCGCGGCGGCGGGGCGGGGATCTTCCTGTGGGAGAACGGCCTCAGAACGCTCGCCGCGCTCGGGCTCGAAGCGGAGGTCCTGCGGCGCAGCCACAGCGCCGCCGCCTGGCAGGAGCGCGACCACCTCGGCGCCGACCTCGGCCACCGCCCCTTCCCGCTCCCCGGTGGCCTGCGGATGGTGACGATGACCCGCAGCGACCTCTACGCGCCGCTGCTGCGCGCCGCGCGCGAGGCCGGCGTCGACCTCCGCACCGGCTCGGAGGTCGTCGGCGCCGACCCGGCCGGCGCGCTCCTCACCGCCGGCGCAGCGTCCGGCCGCGCGCCCGCCGCCCCCGCGGTGCGGCGCTGGCCGGCCGACCTCGTCGTCGGCGCGGACGGGATCTCCTCGCGGGTGCGGGAGGCAGTCGGGCTGCTGCGGGCGCGCCGCAGCTTCGAGGAGCTGACGATCGTCCGCTTCACCGTCCCGCGCGAGCGCGCGCCCGGCCGCGACAGCCTCTGGTCCGACTACAGCGACCACTGGAACCTCGCCGCGCGCCGGCGCGTGATGGTCGTCCCCTGCAACGCGAACGACCTCTACCTGCTGCTCGCCGCCCGCGCGCACGACGCCGCCGCGACCGCGCGCCCGCTGGACGGCGCCGTCTGGGCGGAGAGCTTCCCGCTGCTGGCGCCGCTGCTGCGCGAGCTGCCGCCCGCGCCCCACGCCGACCGCTACGAGGCGGTCGAGGTGGAGGCGTGGTCGCGCGGGCGTGTCGCGCTCGTCGGCGACGCCGCCCACGCGATGCCGCCGACGATCGGCCAGGGCGCCGGCACCGCGATGACGAACGCGCTCGCGCTGGCCGCCGCGCTCATCGCGCACGCCGCGCCCGCATCCGCGCAAGCCGCGCCCGCATCTGCGCAAATCGCGCCCGCACCCGCGCAAAACGCGCCCGCACCCGCGCAAAACGCGCCCGCACCCGCGCAAAACGCGCCCGCACCCGCGCAAAACGCGCCCGCACCCGCGCAAAACGCGCCCGCACCCGCGCAAAACGCGCCCGCACCCGCGCAAAACGGGCCCGCATCTGCGCAAGCCGCGCCCGCACCCGCGCAAAACGCGCCTCGCGACGACGTCCGCGACGTGCTCGCGGCTTGGGAGGCCGCCGAGCGGCCGATCACCGATGCGACGCAGGAGGCTTCGATCGCCCGGCTCGCGGACCTCTTCCCCACCCCCGGCGTTCGCCGCGACTCGTGGGGCGCGCGGCCGCTCGACGCGGCCGCGCGCTGATCAGTACGACGCCCGCCCGTCCCACCGGTACCGCGGCGCCCAGCCGAGCAGCTGCTTCGCCGCCGTGCAGTCGGCGAGGGCGGCGCGCGAGTCGGCGGGCGGCGGGGCGCCGTCGCGCCAGGGGACGTTCGGCAGGTTCTCGGCCGCCAGCTCGGCGGCGGGGCGGTCGGAGGCGACGTCGTCGGCGCACAGCAGCAGGCGGGCGTGGCCGCTGGCGGGCGAGGGGCAGGTGACGGCGAGCGAGAATGCGTCGGCGACGTCGCGCACGTCGACGATCACGCCGCAGTGCCAGGAGGCGCCGCGCGCCGGACCCAGCTCGCTCAGCGCGGCGAACTCCCGCCACTGCTCCGGCTCGACCACGAACACCGGCCGCAGGCAGATCGTCTCGACCGGGTTCGCGCGCGTGAAGGCCTCGCACATCTCCTCCGACAGCCACTTCGCCAGCCCGTACGGCCGCGCCGGCAGGCCCGGGTGGGCGTCGTCGACCGGCAGGTAGAACGGGTCGCGCTCCAGCATCCCGAGCGCCTTGCCGGAGGAGGCGTGGATCACGCGCCCGACGCCCTCCGACAGCGCCGCCAGCAGCACGTTCCAGGTGCCGCCGACGTTGACCGCCATCACCTGGTCGGGGATCTCCTCTCTGTCGCCGGGGATCCCGGCGAGGTGGACGATCGTGTCGCAGCCGGCCGCCGCGGCGCGCACTGCGGCGAGGTCGCGGATGTCGTCGCCGCTCGCGAGGTCGAAGCCGACGACGGCGTGCCCGTCGCGCTCCAGCGCGGCCCGCGTCGGCCGCCCGACGATCCCGCGATCGCCCGTGAGCAGGACCCTCACCGCGTCACCCGTCGATCCGGTTCGCCGGCGCGTCGAGCGACGCCTCGGCCGCGGCCGCGCCACCGCCGAGCACGCGCTCGCGCAGGTCGTCGCCGCCGCGCACGCGGCGCATGCCGCGGATGCCGAGGCCGCCGTCGGTCTCGATCACCGAGCCGGTCATGATCGCGCCGTTGGCGCGCGAGCCGGCGAGCACGAACGCGGCCGCGTGGTCGGACGGGTCGGCGTGTCTGGCCAGCGGCACGACCCGCTCGACGTTCGCGTCGCTGTTGGAGGCGTGCGCGTGGGCGCGCATCGCTCTGCCGTCGGCGTCGACGCCCAGCTCTCTCGGCAGCGTGATGTTCGTGCGCGTCGCGCCCGGGGCGACCGCGTTGACGCGCACCGCCGGCGCCCACTCGTGCGCGAGCTGGCGCACGACGCCGAGGGCGGCGTGCTTGGAGCTGATGTACATGATCCCGCCGCCGTCGGGCCAGAAGGACGAGTTCGACAGCGTCACCACCAACGTCCCGTTCGACGCGACCAGCGCCGGCAGAGCGGCCTTCGCGCCGAGGATCACGCCCTTGACGTTGACGTCGTAGACCGCGTCGTAGGCGGCCTCGAGGTTCTCCTCGGCGATGTTGGCCAGCTCTCTGAACATGTCCGACAGACCCGCGTTGGCGACGAAGACGTCCAGTCTCCCGAACGTCGCGACGCAGTGCGCGACGGCCGCCTTGTTGTCGGCCAGCGAGCGCACGTCGCAGACGATCGTCGTGACGGCGTCGCCGTGCGCCTGCGCCACCTCGGCGAGCCGCTCCTCGTTCAGGTCCGCGACGCAGACGGACGCGCCCTCCGCCACGTAGCGGTCGACGACGGCACGGCCGATCCCGGACGCGCCGCCGGTGACGAGCGCGACCTCTTCTTCAAGCCACAGCATGCAAGTTCTCCTCTAGATCCAGTCGACGAGCACTTCCAACGTGCCGTCGATCACGCGCGACTCGATCGGGTCGAGCGGGTCCTTCGCGGGGCCCTTGACGACCTCGCCGGTGGCGGCGTCGAAGCGCGCGCCGTGCATCGGGCACTCGACCAGGCAGCCTCTCGGCAGCCGCCCGGAGACGAGCTGGAAGTCCGAGTGCGGGCAGGTCGCGTCGTAGACGTGGAAGCCGTCGGTCGTCGTCGCGACGATCAGCTCGCGGTCCTCGACCCAGTGCGTCGTCAGGAAGCCAGGGCGCAGCTCGGCGGTCGCGACGACCGCCGTGAACGTTCCCGCCGCCTCCATCAGAAGAGGACGCTCAGGTTCGTCGCGGTGATCACCGTCTGGTCGACGAGGATCGTCCGCCGCCGGACCTTGAACGCGTCGCCGTCGGGCACGAGCAGGTCTCTGCGCACGCCCGTGAACAGCTGGTAGTCGAGGTCCTGCCGCGTGCGCGTGACCATGAAGCCGATCCGCGCCTCCAGCTCCGGGCCGGCGGCGGAGCGCTCCAGCCGCAGGTTGGAGACGAAGTGGCGGGTGCGCGACGGCGGCGTCTCGGCCCACGCGAATTCGGTCTCCAGCCGCTTCACGCGCGTCATCAGCGTCGCGTGGTCGTCGACGAAGAAGCCGGACTCGTGGAAGCCCTCGCCGTCGGTCAGGAACTGGGTCGTGCGGACCGGCATCGTGTACTCGATCTCCGGCGCGAACAGCTCCAGCCACTCGGCGAATCTGTAGGTGTCGAGCAGCTCCGCCTCGTGGTGGAGGAACTCCAGCACGCGGCCGTACTCCTCCGTGTTCGGCAGGATCGCCGTGCCGAGCGCGCTCACGACCGCAGCTCGCCGGCGACGTCCGCGCGGTGCTCTCTCGACATGTACGTGCGCCACGCCGCGTACCACGAGCGCTGCGTCATCTCGCCGTAGGAGTCCTTGTACGCTCTGCCCGGTCCGGGCCACGTCTCGTCGACCGCGCGGCCGATCCCCATCTTGTGGTGGAGCGTGTGCTGCTTCGCCGCCGGGCCGAGCGAGGCGCGCGTGCAGTCCTCCCAGTTCTCCATGTCGTCCTGGTCGTAGATGCCGGCCGGCCCGAAGGTCCGCACGTACGTCTCGTACGTCGCCTTGCGGTACTCCGGCGAGGCGTCCTTGTCGACCGCCAGCCACGACCACATGCGGGTGCGCGTCGGCGAGATCGGGACCTCGAGGCGGAAGTTCAGGAACGGCACGTCGGGCTGGCCGATCGTGCCGCTGGACATCAGCTGCAGCCAGTGGAAGTTCGGCCACACGGTGCCGGCCGAGTAGGCGGTCTTGCGGGCCATCTCGACCTGGTCGGGATCGAGGTGCTCGGCCATCTGCGCGCGCAGCTCCTGCGGCAGGCCCATGTGCGAGTAGTGCTCGTTCGGCGCGCCCGGCGTCAGGTGGAGGATGTGGCCCTCCTCGGCGACGATCATGTGGCCGTGGGCGGCGAAGTCGGGATCGTTGGGCAGCATCCCCAGCTCGACCAGCGAGTGGTGCGCGGAGAAGACGTGGAAGTTGTCGGTGAAGTTGTCGGTCGCGTACTTCCAGCCGGTCTCGACGTCCCACACCTGCGGCGGCCCGAGCACCTCGACGCCGCCGGTGCGGCCGACGATGATGTCGAGGTAGTACTTCATGTCGCCGAGGAAGTCGTCGAGCGACGGCGCCTCCGCGTCCCAGCTGGCGAAGATCAGGCCCTGGTAGCTGCCGAGCTTGGCGACCGGGATCAGGCCGAGCTCCTCCTTGTCCAGCTCGCCGTCCTCGTAGTGCTCCTCGGCGGCGGCCGTCATCAGTCTGCCGTCGTTCTTGTACGCCCAGCCGTGGTAGGGGCAGCGCAGGAAGGAGGCGTTCTCGCGGTCGGTGCGGCAGACGCGCATGCCGCGGTGGCGGCAGGAGTTGAGGAAGACGCGCACCTCGCCCTCGTCGTCGCGGACGAGGATCACCGGGTCGATCCCGGCGGAGCGGGTGACGAGGTCTCCCGGCTCAGGGATCTCGCTCTCGTGGCCGATGAAGAACCAGCCTCTCGCGAAGATCCGCTCCTGTTCGAGCGCGTAGACCTCGGGGTCGGCGAAGATGCGGCGCGAGATCAGCCCCTCCTCCGCACGGGCGAGGTCGGCGATCGCCTCCCCGTTCGAGAGTCGGGCTGCGGCGGGCCGCGGCGCGGTGGTGCTCATGTCGTCTCCTGGGCGGTTGGGACGGGTGGTTCCGTTGCGCGCACGAGGGCGCGCACACGATCTGGCGTCAGCGGACAGCTGCGGACGACGACGCCGTGGCCGGCGAGCGCGCCTTCGACGGCGTTCGCGAGCGCGGCCATCGGGCCGATCGCGCCGCCCTCCCCCAGGCCCTTGACGCCGAGGGGGTTGAGCGGCGAGACGACGTCGACGTGCGCCGTGCGGAACTCCGGCATCTCGGAGGCCGTCGGCAGCAGGTAGTCCATGAACGAAGCGGTGCGGAGCTGGCCCTCGTCGTCGTAGACCAGCTCCTCGAAGAGCGCGCCGCCGATCCCCTGCATCGTGCCGCCGATCACCTGGCCGTCGGCGATCTGCGGGTTGACGGCGCGGCCGCAGTCGTGCGCGATCGCGTAGCGGAGGATCTCGACCTCGCCCGTGCGCGGATCGACGGCGACGACGGCGGCGTGGACGCCGGCGGCGTAGGTGACGGGGCCGGGGTAGTACTCGGCCTGCGCGCGCAGGACCGCGGGCGCGCCGGCCGGGCGGCCGGGGTTGAACGGCGTCAGCGCGGCCATCGGGCCGAGCGGCAGCGGATCGTCGGCGCCGACCTCGAACCCGAGCCCGGCGGCCGCCTCCACGACCTGCGCGCGCAGCTCCGCGCAGGCCTTCGCGACGGCGTTGCCGCCGACGACGAGCGAGCGGCTGGCGAGCGTGCCGAAGCCGGTCGCGATCGCGTTCGTGTCGCCGCCGACGACCTCGATCGCCTCCAGCGGGACGCCGAGCGCGTCGGCCGCGATCTGGCCGAGCGTCGTGCGGTGGCCCTGGCCCTGCGAGGCGGAGCCGACCGCGACGCGCACCCTCGCGCCCGCGATCACCTGCGCGGAGGCGCTCTCGAACGGGCCGACGCCGGTCCCCTCGACGTAGGCGGCGTAGCCGATCCCGACCTCGCGGCCGGCGCCCGCGCGCGCCTCCCAGTCCTCGTCGGAGACGAGCCTGCGCGCCTGCCGCAGCAGCTCCGGATAGTCGCCCGAGTCGTACACCTGGCGGGTGCCGTCGCGGTAGATCATGCCGGTCTCGTACGGCAGCGCCGAGGGCGGGATCGCGTTGCGCTCGCGCAGCTCGCCGGGGTCGATCCCGAGCCTGCGGGCGACGCGGTCGACGATCCGCTCCATCGCGAAGACCGCCTCGGGGCGGCCGGCGCCGCGGTAGGGCGCGGTCACGCCGGTGTTCGTCACGACCGCGCGCATCTCGACGTCCACGGCCGGGATCGCGTACATGCCGACGAGGTGCGTCAGCGAGTTGTAGGGGACGACGAGGCCGAGGATGTTGAACGCGCCGCAGTTGTGCGTGATCTGGTCGCGCAGCGCGAGGAACCTGCCGTCGGCGTCGGCGGCGAGCGCGATCGTGTGGACCTGCTCGCGGCCGTGGGTCGTCGCGAGGAAGTGCTCGGAGCGGTCCTCGATCCACTTGACGGGCGTGTTCAGCGCGCTGGCGACGTACGAGATCACCAGCTCCTCCGGGTAGATCGCGCCCTTCGGGCCGAAGCCGCCGCCGACGTCGGGCGCGCGCACGTGCAGCGTCTCGGGGGAGCGCCGCAAGGCGCCCGCGAGGAAGTCGCGCAGCTGGTGGGGCGTCTGCGTCGAGGACCAGACGAGCAGCCTGCCGTCATAGGGGTCGGGCTGCGCGACGACGCCGCGCGTCTCGATCGGCGAGGCGATGTGGCGGTGGGAGCGGAACTGCTCCTCGACGACGACCGCCGCGCTGTCGAAGACCGCGTCGACGTCGCCGTTGCTGAAGCGGTAGTGGAGCGCGAGGTTGCTCTCCCACTCCGGCTCCAGCAGCGGCGCGCCGGGGGCGAGCGCGTCGAGCGGGTCGACGACGGCGGGCAGCGGCTCCAGCTCCAGCTCGATCAGCTCCAGCGCGTCCTCGGCTCTGTAGCGGTCGTCGGCGATCACGACCGCGAGCGGCTGGCCGACCCAGGTCGCGCGCTCGGTCGGCAGCGCCGCCATCGGGTGGACGCGCGACCAGGCGCCGGTCGACTCTCTCACCGGCGGCGGGACGATCTTGGCGATCTGGAAGACCATCGGCTCGACCTGGCCGTGCAGGTCGGCGCCGGTGAAGATCGCGTGGACGCCCGGCATCAGGCGCGCGAGCGAGACGTCGATCGCCTTGATCCGCGCGTGCGCGTGCGGGCTGCGCAGGAAGGCCGCCTCCAGGCAGCCGGCCGGCGCGATGTCGTCGACGTAGCGGCCGTTGCCGCGCAGCAGCCGCTCGTCCTCGACGCGCGGCACCGATCTGCCGACGAGCGGCTCACGCGCCATCGGCGTCTCCCGCGGGGGCCGCTGCGGGCGTGCCGTCGCCGGCCTGCGCGGCCAGCTTCGCCTCCGCGCTGCGAACGGCGCGGATGATGTTCTGGTAGCCGGTGCAACGGCAGAGGTTGCCGGAGATCGCGTCGAGCAGCTGCGCGTCGCTCGGGTGCGGGTGCTCGCGCAGCAGCGCGGCGCTCGTCATCAGGAAGCCGGAGGTGCAGAAGCCGCACTGCATCCCGTGCTCCTCATGGAACGCCTGCTGGAGCGCGTGCAGCTCGGCGCCGGGAGCCGCGAGCCCCTCGACGGTCTCGACCTCGGCGCCGTCGGCCTGGACCGCGAAGACGAGGCAGGAGCGCTGCGGCTCGCCGTCGACCAGCACCGTGCAGGCGCCGCAGACGCCGTGCTCACAGCCGACGTGGGTGCCGGTCAGGCCCGCGCGGTGGCGGATGAAGTCGCTCAGCAGCAGCCGCGGCTCGACCTCCGCGCTCAGCTCTGCGCCGTTGACGGTGAGGCGGATCGGCAGCTGCTCGCTCACCGCGCGCGCTCCAGCGCTTCGGCGATCGCGGTGACGGCGAGCGTGCCGGCCAGCTCGCGGCGGTAGTCGGCGCTGGCGTGGACGTCGCCGGAGGGGTTGACGGCGGCGGCGACCAGCGCGGGGACCTGCGTCCGAATCTGCTCCAGCAGCGCGGCAGCGTCGCCGGGCACGGCGTCGGCGGCGGGCGCGCGCAGCAGCAGCTCCTCCACGCTCGCGATCCGGCGGGCACGGTCGCCGACGCCGAACAGCACCAGCCGCGCGTGGCGGCCGGGCGCGACGACGGCGATCGCGCCGGCCAGCGCGAAGTCGCCGTGGCGGCGGGCCAGCTCGCGGAACGACCAGCCGGCGCCGTCCGGCAGCGGCGGGAAGGCGACCTGCTCCAGCAGCTCGCCCGGCTCGACCGCGGTCTCGTAGTAGGAGACGAGGAAGTCGTCGGCCGCCAGCTCGCGTCGTTCCGATTGCGAGTTCCACGGCTGTGTCCGGTTCGTCGAGCCAGGTGGGAACTCGCGGCGTCGGGGCGCTCGGGCGATCGTCATGCGCGCGTCGTGCGCGAGCGCGAGCGCGGGCAGCTCGGCCGTCGGGTCGCTGTGGGCGAGGCTGCCGCAGACGGTGCCGCGGCTGCGGATCTGCGGGTGGCCGACGTGCGCGACGCCGGCCGCCAGCAGCGGGAAGCCGGCCTGCACGGCGGGTTCGCGCAGCAGCCGCGCCTGCGTCACGCCGGCGCCGACGAGCAGCGCGCCGTCGGCCGCGCGCACGCTCAGCTCGCGCAGCGCCTGCACGCGGCGCAGGTCGACGAGCGTCTCCGGCGTCGCGAGGCGGAAGTTCATCATCGGCACGAGCGACTGCCCGCCCGCGAGCACGCGCGCCTCGCCGGCGCCGTCGGCGAGCAGCTGCAGCAGCTCTTCGAGCCGCGTCGGGGCGTGGTAGGCGAACTGGGCGGGTTTCATCGGACATCTCACCCGCCGGCCGAGCGGCGGAGGTGCTCGGCCGGCAGGCGGAACGCGACAACTGTATACAGTATTGCCGGAACTGGCAAGGGTTCCGTTTCCGTTCGCCGGAGGGCGTATCCTCAATCAGGTGCAAGGCCCCCCGATCCCATTCACGCCCGAGCTGCGCAACCGCCGCACGACCTCGGACCACATCGCCGACGCGCTCCGTGCCGCGATCAACAGCGGCCAGCTCGCCGACGGCGCCGAGCTGAACCAGGTCGAGATCGCCGGCCACTTCGGCGTCTCACGCGTGCCCGTGCGCGAGGCGATGCGCCAGCTGCAGGCCGAGGGCCTGATCGACGCCTCGGCCCACCGCCGCGCCGTCGTGCGGGGGATCGGCATCGACACGCTGACCGAGGCCTACGAGCTGCGCGCGCTGCTGGAGGGCCGCCTCGCCGCCGCCGCCGTGCCGAACCTCGACAGAGCCCGGCTCGACCGCCTCGCCGCGCTCAACAGAGAGCTGAGAGAGTCGAGAGACCACACGCGCTACCTGGAGCTGAACAGCGAGTTCCACAACACGCTCTACGAGGTCGCCGACAGACCGCTCGCGTTCGAGTTCGTCGAGTCGCTGCGCCAGCGCTCCGAGCGCTACGTGCAGATGTGGAGCAGAGGCCGCGGGCTCAACCGCGGCAGACAGGTCGCCAGAGAGCACGCCGCGATCGTCAGACTCGCCAAGCAGGGCGATGCGGCCGGCGCTCAGCGCGCCGTCGAAGAGCACATCCAGCACACGCTCGACGCCGTGCTCGCGCTGCACGAGGACCAGCTGCCGTCCAACGGCGCCGACGGCGACGACGCGTAGCGGCCGCCCGCCGCCACGCGCCATCGCCGGCAGCCCCGGGCCCGGCTCAGCGACCCGGGAAGAACTCCTCGAGTCTGACGGCCTTCCAGACCTCCTCCGGGACGTCGACGGTCTGCTGGAACGGCAGGCCGACCGGCTTCGTCGCGTCGATGATCCACTTCGCGTTGAGGGCGCCGTTTCTGGTGTCGTCCTCGATCGAGTACGCCGTCGGGTCGAGCTCGCAGGTGTACGCCTCGGGGATGACTATGACGTCCTTGTCGGCGCGCACGCGCGTCGCGACCGCCCACATCACTCTCATCTCGTCGTACGGGTCGATGTCGTCGTCGACCACGACGCAGAGCTTCACGAACGGGTCGGCGCCGAGCGCGGTCAGGGCGGCGTTGCGCGCCTGGCCGTCGTACTCCTTGCCGATCGAGACGTAACAGGCGAAACGGCAGCAGGCCGAGAACGGCATCGAGACCGCTCTGACCGACGGCACGACCGCGCGCACCTTGCTCAGCAGGTTCGCCTCGCGGCCGACCATCCCGATCAGGTTGTGCTCGGGATGGGCGTTGAAGACGTCCTGGTAGATCGCGTCTCTGCGGCGCGTGATCGCCGTCACCTCGACGACGAGCGTGTCGTGCGCCGGGCCGAGGTACCAGGAGAACTCGCCGAACGGCCCCTCCCACTTGCGCACTCTCGGCAGCAGCTTGCCCTCGATCACGATCTCGGCGTCGGCCGGGACGTCGATCCCCAGCGTCGCCGATCTGACCATCCGCATCGCCTCGCCGGCGAGGCCGCCGGCGACCTCGATCTCGTCGACCTCCAGCGGCCCGCGGTACTGCGAGGCCATGTACAGCGTCGGGTAGTGGCCGATCACGATCGCGACCTCGAGCGGCTCGTCGCGCTGCTCCTGCTTGTGATGCATGTGCCAGATGTGCGAGTAGGCGCCGGGGTCGAGCCGCAGCTCCTTCGGGCCGATCACCTGGATGCGGTAGATGCCGGCGTTGTAGGCGCCGTTGTCGGGGTCCTGCGCGACCGTGACGCCGGAGGAGATGTACTCGCCGCCGTCCTCGCCGCAGTGGACGATGTTGGCGATCTTCGTGACGTCGACGTCGTCGCCGGTCAGGACGATCTCCTGGACCGGGCCGCTGTCGACCTTCTCCGGCGGGATCATCGTGCCCTGGCGGGCGTCGTAGGCGTGCGCGAGGCCGGCGCTGTCGGTGTCGAACAGCAGCCCGAGGCGGTCGCGGTGCCCGAGCGCGTTGCCGAGCACCGGCACGTCGCAGCCCTTGACGTTCTCGAACAGGACCATCGGGAACTGGCCGTCGTCCTGGAACTTGCGCAGCACGCCGGTCAGCTCGAATCTCGGGTCGACCTCCTTCTCCGTCGTCAGGTACGACGACGGGTAGGCCTCCTCCACCTGCTTGATGAACGTACGAAGATCCTTGGGCACCGGGGCCGTCCTCCATCACCGTGTCGCCGCCGCGCCGCGCTGACGCGACGGCCGAATGAATACAGTCGGCAGTAGCCTAATGACTGGCGGTCATCTGTCAAGCTGTCGCGATGGAAGAACCGCTGAGACGCGCCGCCGCACCCGCCGCGACCTCGGCCGCGCGAGCCGCGGCCGGTGGCCGCACCCCCGCCGGCGGCCGCCGCGACGAGCTGCTGGAGGCGGCCGAGCAGCTGATCGTCGAGCGCGGGCTGAGCGCGCTCACGGTCGACGACGTCACCTCCCGCGCCGGCGTCGCGAAGGGGACCTTCTACATCCACTTCTCCTCCAAGGGCGAGCTGCTGTCCGCCCTGCGCGCCCGCTACGCGGCGGCGATCTGCGCCGAGCAGCAGCGGGCGCTGGCGACGCTGCCGGCCGGCGACCACGGCGGCCGGCTCGACCGCTGGGTCGCGGAGGCGATCGGCGCCCACCTCGAGCACGAGCGGCTCCACGACGCGCTCTTCCACCACGATTTGCCGGCCGTCGCGGTGGCGACAGGTGTCGCGGTCGAGAACCCGCAGCTGACGCTGCTGGAGGAGCTGCTGCGCGCCGGCCGCGACGACGGCGGCTTCGCGCTGGAGGAGCCGCGCGTGACCGCGGCGCTGCTGTACGGCGCGATGCACGCGGCGGTCGACCTGCTGCTCGGCGACGTGGCGGGCGCGGGCGACGGCGCAGGCGCGGGCGACGGCGCAGGCGCGGGCGACGGCGCAGGCGCGGGCGACGGCGCGGGCGCGGCCGGCGCGAGCGGCGCCTCC
>NZ_JAUTDN010000071.1 GCF_030646155.1 Conexibacter sp. CPCC 205762 | reverse complement strand
GCGACGGCGCAGGCGCGGGCGACGGCGCGGGCGCGGCCGGCGCGAGCGGCGCCTCCGCCCCACGCGATCCGGCGCGGATCGTCGCCGCGACGCAGCGGTTCGCGCGCGGCGCGGCCGGGCTGCGCTGAGGCGCGCGGCCGCCGCAGGGCAATTCCGCATCCTCATTTCGAAGTTCGCTGGCGCGGGCGCGTCGGCGCTCCTACGCTCGGCCGATGAGCGAGAGCCCGATCCCCCTGTCAGCGCTGGAGCAGTCGGTCGCCGACCCGGCCGACCCGACCTTCTTCCCGCCCGCCGCGTACACCTCGCCGGCGTTCCACGAGTTCGAGCAGGAGGCGATCTGGCAGCGCGAGTGGATCCCCGTCGGCCGCGCCGAGGAGGTCGCCGAGCCCGGTGCCTGGTTCTCGATCGAGGTCGCCGGCGAGCCGCTGCTGATCGTGCGCGACGACGACGGCGCGATCAACGCGATCTCGGCCGTCTGCCGCCACCGCGGGATGCTCGTCGCCGAGGGCCGCGGCACCTGCGAGCGGGCGTTCATCTGCCCGTACCACTCGTGGGCGTACGGGCGCGACGGCCGGCTGATCGGCGCGCCGCAGGCGATCGAGCAGGTGCGCAGAGGGATCGCGCTGCCGAGGCTGCGGGTCGAGCTGTGGCACGGCTTCGTGTTCGTCAACTTCGACGCCGACGCGCCGCCGCTGGCGCCGCGGCTGGCGTCGCTGGAGCCGATCGTCTCGCCGCACCGGCTGGAGGAGCTGCGCGGCGAGTTCAGCGTCGACCCCGATTACAAGTTCGAGTTCGACTACGACTGGAACTGGAAGGTCTACGCGGAGGGGCAGAACGAGTGCTACCACTGCGACAAGCTCCACGGCGACACGCCGCTGATGCAGCAGACCGACTGCAGCTCGCTCCTGTTCGACGTGATGGAGCCGGACAACGGCGTCTTCCACTTCGTGCTCAGAAACCGCGACCTCGACGTGACGCTCAACCACGTCGGCAGAGCGCTCTTCGGCGCGATCCCGGGGCTGACCGAGGCGCAGCGCTGGATCACCCACACGATCGCGATCGCGCCCGGGATGCTGCTGGTGCTGATGCCCGACTCGGTGATCGCGCTCAGCTACCGCCCGACCGGCCCGACCTCGATGCGCGTCAAGCGCCACCGGCTGTACCCGCAGGAGGTGCTCGCGCGGCCCGACTTCGTCGAGCGCCACAGAGCGGAGACGGCGGCGGTGCGGACGTTCGTCGGCCAGGACGACTACGCCTTCGCGCTCGTGCAGCAGGGCCTGCGGTCGCGCTTCGCCCCGCGCGGCCCGATCGCGACCCGCGAGCGCGCGCTGGTCGGGATGAACGCGTGGCTGCTGGAGCGCTACCGCGCGGCGGAGGCGCGCGCCGGCGAGCGCGCGCCGGTCGCGGCGGCCTGACGCGCGGCGCGCCCTACGCCGGCCGGCTGAGGCGGCGCACGGCGGGCGCGACGGGCGCGGCCGGCTCGTCGTCGGCGAAGACCGGCGCGACCGCCTCCAGGTGGCGGCGCATCCGCAGCTGCGCGAGCGCGCCGTCGCCGGCCACCAGCGCCTCCGCGATGCCGTGGTGGGCGGCGCCGTAGACGGCTGCCCGCCGCGGCTCGACGAGCACGTCGTCGCGGTCGCTGGTGAGGTCGGCGAGCACGCGCGCGAACAGCCGCATCGCGGGGTTGCCGGTCAGCTCGGCGATCAGCACGTGCAGCGTGTGCGGGCGGGCGGAGGCGAGCGAGTCGCCGTAGCCGCGCCGCCGCTCGGCCGCGACGCACGCCCGCAGCCGCGCCGCCGCGACCTCGTCGATCCGCTCCGCCGCCTGCGCGACGGCGGCCAGCTCCAGCGTCACGCGCAGCGAGAACAGCTGCGACCGCCGCGCGCCCTCGTACTGCAGGAACAGCGAGATCGCGTCGGCGACGGCGTCGAGCTGCGGCGCGCTGACGACCAGCCCGCCGCCCGGCCCGCGCCGCATCCGCGCGATCCCGTGGTGCTCGACGATCCGCACCGCCTCGCGCAGCACGCCGCGGCTGACCCCCATCCGCTCGATCAGCTCCCGCTCGGAGCCGAGCACCGCCCCCACCGGCCATCCGGCGGCGACGATCTCGTCACCCAGCTGCCGCGCGACCGACGCCGCCAGCGATCCTCCGCTCATCCGCTGACTGTATACAGATCATCGCCTCACGGCGGGCGCGCGCAGCGTCACAGCGACGGTGCGCGCGATGCGGGTGCCGTCGCTGACCACCACGACGCGGAGGCGGACCTTGGCGGTGCGGCCGGCCAGGCGGGCGGCGGCCGGCTTGGTCAGGCGCAGGCGGACGGCCGCGGACTGGCCGCTCTTCAACCGCGCCGGGGCGAGCACGGCGGCGCGGTAGCGCGCGCCGGCGATCGTGACCGTCGTGCGCTTCGGGACGCTCACGCGGCAGGGCGAGCCGACGCGGCAGGCGACCGTCGCCAGGCGTGCGACGCGGCTCTTCGCGGCGACCGTCACGCGACCGCGCGCGGCGGCGACACGCGCCGGGGCGGGCGCGGCGGCTCTCGACGCGGGCGGCTTCACGCCCGCGGCCGGCGGCGCGGCCGGCGGCGCCGGCTGCCCGGCCGGCGGCTGCTCGCCCGGCGGCGCGACGACCGGCGGCTGCTCCTCCAGCGGCGTGCCGAACTGGGGCGCGATCGTCAGCGCGTCGAACGCCTCGCCCTCCGCGTAGCTGCCGAAGACCGGCGCGCCGGCGGCGGTCAGCGCGGTCTCGGCCGGCGCCCAGCTGACACCGCTCTCACCGACTCCCGGCCCGCCCGCGAGCGCGAACGAGACGAGCGCGACCTGCGTCCAGCTCTTCGGCAGCGGGTCGTCCATTGTCGCGCCCGAGGCGTCGGCGTAGAGCGTGCCGACGCCGTTCTCGACCACGATCTTCAGGTTCCCGATGCGCGTGTCGAGCAGCGGCGTGGTGTCGCCGGGCGTGTGGTAGTCGTGGCCCCAGAAGCGGACCGAGCCGCCGAGCGCCAGCTCCAGCCGGCCGCTCGCCGGGTCGTAGCTGCCGCTCGTCACCGGCCAGCGCAGCTGCTCCGAACCGGCGTTGCGGCCGTTGCAGAGGCCGCCGGTCGCAAGCGTGCCGGGGATCTTCTCGATCCCGCCGGAGACCTCGATCGCGCCGCGCGCGACAGTGCCGACGACGTAACAGCGCCAGCGCTCGGCGATGCCCCAGTCGACGTGGCCGCCGGCGAACGTCACCGGCTGCGTCAGCGTGCGCGTGACCGTCAGCGTCGCGACGGCGGTGTGGACCGTCCCGCGCGCGTTCGTCAGCCGCGCGCGGTAGCGCGTGCCCGACAGCGCGGTGTCGACCGCCGGCAGCGTCAGGAAGCCGGTCGTCGCTCCGGGCAGGTCGACCCAGGTCGCGCCGTCGAGCCGCTCCCACTGGATCTGCGGGTAGGGATGGCCGGTCGGCATCGTCTTCAGGACGGCGTCGGAGCCGGCCGCGACGGTCACGTCCTCGGGCTGCGCGAGCACGGCCGGCGGCGTCGTCACCGTCAGCGTGACCGGCTCGCTCGCGAGCCTGCCGGCGGCGTTGGTCAGCACGGCGCGGTAGCGGGCGCCGTCGTCGGCGACCGTCGCGGTCACGTCGAGCCTCGCGGAGGTCGCGCCGTCGAGCGTCGTCCAGCGGGTCGCGTCGGCCGCTCTGCGCTGCCACTGGATCGCCGCAGCGGGCGTGCCGGCGGCGACGACCGCGAAGCTCGCGCTGCCGCTCGCCTCGACGGCCGCCAGCGCGGCGGTCGCGTCGGCGGGAGCGCTCGTCAGCGACGGCGACGCCGCCCGCTCGAGCGTCTCGATCGTCGTGTTGGCGGAGCCGAACGAGTAGAGGTAGATGCGATCGCTCGTGGGCACCACGAACCACGGCGAGCGCGTGTTCTCGATCGTGACCGGCTCGCCGGCCGTGCGCGCGGCGTCGGCGGCTGGGCGGCCGTCGATCACGACGACTCTTCTGTCCGCGGTCGTCGCGTAGACGCGGCCGTCGGCCTGGTCGACCGCGAGGCCCTGCTGCGGCGCGACCGCGATCGGCTCGCCGAGCGTTCTGGCGCCGCCGCTCGCACGGCCGTCGAGCGCGACGACGACGGGCGCGCTCGCGCCGGTCGGCGTCAGCGCGAGGTAGATCACGCCGCTGACGCGGTCGATCGCCGCCGGCTGCCCGGAGGCGCTGTAGCTGCCGCCGAGCGCGAGCTGGCCGACGAGCGTCGGCTCGCCGCCCGCGCGCAGGTCGTAGGTGACGAGCGTCAGTCTGCTGCCGGCGCCGTTCCAGGCGTGCAGCAGCCCGGCCTGCTGGTCGACCAGCAGCCTGCGCGGCGAGGAGGAGCTGTCGGCCTCGCTCGTGCCGGGCAGCGCGGTCACGTTCGCGCGCAGGTGCCAGCCGAGCGCGTCGTGGTCGAAGGCGAACAGCGAGCCGCGGTCGGTCAGCGCGTAGGCCGTCTGCGTCTGGTCGTCGATCGCGACGTCGGACAGCAGCGCGAGCCGTCTGACGGTCGTGCCGCCCGCGTTCTGATAGCTGAGCTGCGGCAGCGCGAACGCGTCGGCGGTCGTCGGCTGCGGGTAGCGGCCGTCGCTGCCGCGGGCGAGGATCAGCACGCCCGTGCGGCTGGCGGCGGGGCTGCCGTCGGAGATCCGCGAGGCGGTCGCGACGAGCGTGCCGCTCTGCGGGCCGACGGCGAGCTGGCCGGGGGCGACGTCGTAGCTCCAGCCGGATGACGGGAAGCCGAGCGGCATCCGCAGCCGCTGCGCGACCGCGCCGCCCTCGATCACGTCGAGCCAGGAGCGGCCCTCGGTGCCGTCGGGGGTCGAGACGTTCTGCGCGCGCGGCACGACCGCCTGGCCGCCGGCGCCGGCGAACAGCGACTGCGTCGTCTCCGTGCCGGTGCCGGTCGCGAGCGGGATCGTCGTGCTGCCGAGCGTCGCGGCCGGCGAGCCGGGCGCGGTCCAGCGCTCGACCTCCTCGGCGTGCTTGCCGCCGGGGCCGGCGTAGTCGATCGCAAGCGGGTCGAGCACCGCGCCGGCCGCGTAGAAGCCGGCGAACGCGGGGACGGCGGCCGCCGTCAGCGTCGCCGGCAGCGCGCGCCAGCTGGTCGCGCCGTCCTCGTAGCTGACGGTCGCGGCCGGCTCGTCGAGCGTCGCCAGCGCAAGGTCGTCGTACCGCTTCAGCTCCGCGGTCCCGCCCAGCTCGCGGCTGACGACGTCGGCCCGCAGCGTCGCGCCGTCGGCGGTCGTGACGACGCGCAGTCTCGCGATCGTCAGGTCGAGCAGGCCGCCGTGCGACCAGAATCTGACGCTGCCGCCGAAGCGCACGTCGGTGTCTCTGCTGTCGGCGTCGTAGCTGCCGCCGGTCAGCGGGAAGCGGAAGCCGCCGTCGGCGGCGCGGGTCGCGCCGTCGGCGACGGTGATGCCGGCGTCGCCGACGTAGCTGCGGAAGCTGGCGCGCACGCCCCAGTCGAGCGAGCCGCTCGTGATCTCGGTGGGCGCGGCGGACGCCGGCGGCGCCCCCGCCAGGGCCGTCGCGGCGAGCGCGACGGCGACGAGCGCGACGGCGACGAGCAGCCGCCGCGTCCGCGCGACCGCGGACCGGTTCGGTACGACCATGTACTGCCTCCTGCGACAGGCGAGAGATGCGGGGTATTAGGGCGCCCTAAAGCAGGCGCGGCGCCGCACGATAGCAAGCCTTCTCGCAACGGTAAGGCCTCCTTCACAGGTGCGCTGACACCGCCGCGCGGCAGCCACGCTGACGCGCCGTTGAGGAGTCACGCGGCGGCGGCCGAATACAGAGACGATGACTCCCAGATCCCATCTCGGCCGCGCGCGACGGATCGCGCTCGGCACGTTCGCCGGCCTCGCCGGCGCCGCCGCGCTCCTGCCCGCCGCCGCGACCGCGGCTCCCGCCGGCGGCGAGCTGTTCACGCTCACCAGCGGCGGCGGCAGCGTGACCAGACGCGGCGGCAGCTACGAGCTGCGGCTCGACGCGCCGTCCGCCCGCGTCACCGGCTTCAGCGACCGGCCGCAGCGGGTCGCCACGAGCGAGACGCTGAGACGGTTCGTCGCCGGCTGGAAGGCGCGCGGCTTCGCCGCCGACCCGCCGAACGCGGCGCTCGTGCTCGACCGCGCCCCGCGCAGCCGCGACACCTTCGTCTTCGAGCTGTCGCGGCCGCGCCTCGGCCGCGGCGGCGCGCTGAGCTTCCGCGCCAGACGGCTCGCCAGCAGACCGGCGGGCGGCCTGCGTCAGCTCGCCAAGGGCGCCGACCGGGCCGCTCCGCCGCGCACGTTCAGCGGCGCGAGCCTGTTCGTCGACGCCGGCGACGTGCCGTCCTACGTCCTCAACCTGTCGGTCTCGCTGCCGGCCAGCTCGGTCGCGGTGATGGAGTTCGGCGACGAGTACGAGCTGCAGCCGTACCCGAGCGACGCGGTGCCGACCTTCAAGGCGAGCACCGGCGCGGAGCTGATCCTGCCCGAGAACGCGATCGTCGTCGGCGGCGCCGCGAGCCCGCTGAGCGCCTCGCTGCAGATCGCGGTCGCCGGCGGCTACGGCCCGATCAGCGGGACGATGAGCTTCTCGGCCGGCGGCAGCGCGACCGTCGCGCTCGGCAACGGCACGCCCGTGAACCTGCCGAGCGGCCCGTTCAGCATCCCGATCGGCTGAGCCGTCGCAGGCGGGGGCGCTACGCTGGTCGACCTTTCAGCGCCATGTTCCGCCGCCTGCCGACACCGACCCTCCCCCGCCGCCCGCGCCTCGCTCCGTCGATGGCGCTGGCGGCGGTGCTGCTGCACGAGCTGCGCCACCTGATCGCCTACGACGGCGACGGCACGCGCATGCTCGCGCACGACGGCCACCCCTGGCTGGCGGTCGTCTCGCCGCTGATCGCGCTGCTGCTGGTCGCGCTGCTGACGCGCTCGCTGGGGCGCGCCGGCTCGCCCTCGTGGCTGCCGATCGCGGGCGCGCTGTTCGGCGTCTACGCTGCGCAGTCGGTCGTCGAGGGGCTGGTCGCGCCGAGTCAGCTGACCGGGCTCGGCGGCGTGCTCGGCCACGGCGGCTGGATGGCCGTGCCGGCGGTCGTCGCGGTCGGCTGGCTGCTGGCCCGCACCGCGCGGCTGCTGCACGACCGGCTCGTCCGCTTCGGCCCGAAGGCGCTGCGGCCGGCGCTGCTCCACGCGCCCGCGCTGCTCGCGCAGCCCGGTCGCGCCGTCGTCGCGGCGCCCAGCGCCGCGCTGGCGCGCAACCTCGCCGGTCGCGCTCCGCCCTTCGCGCTCGTCTAGCACCGCCGCAGCCCGCGCCCGCCGGCGCTCGCTGCCCGCCGCCGGAGCCGCCCGCGCTCCGCGCCCTGACGAGTCCCGACGATCCCCGCGCCGAGGAGCGCCGACCGATGACCCTCGATTCCCACGCCGCGCGCCGCGCGCGGCTGACACGGCTGATCGCCCTCTCGATCGCCGCCGCGATCCTGACGATCGGCCTGAAGACGACCGCCTGGCTGCTGACCGGCTCCGTCGGCCTGCTGTCCGACGCCGCCGAGTCGGTCGTCAACCTCGTCGCCGCGCTCGTCGCCTTCGTCGTCGTGCGCTACTCGACCCGCCCGCCCGACGAGGAGCACGCCTACGGCCACGAGAAGGCCGACTACCTGTCGGCCGGGATCGAGGGCGCGCTGATCCTGCTCGCCGCCGTCACGATCGGCTGGACCGCGATCGACCGGCTGCTCAACCCGGAGCCGATCGAGAGCGTCGGGATCGGCGTCGCGGTCTCGGTCGGCGCCTCGCTGATCAACCTCTCCGTCGGCCTGATCCTGATCAACGCCGGCAGGGAGCTGAAGTCGATCGTGCTGGAGGCCGACGGCCGCCACCTGATGACCGACGTGTGGACCTCCGCGGGCGTGCTGATCGCGGTCGTCGCGGTCGCGCTGACCGGCTGGGAGACGCTCGACCCGCTGATCGCGATCGCCGTCGCCGCCAACATCGTCTTCATGGGCGTCAAGCTGATGTGCAGATCGACCGACGGCCTGCTCGACCGCGCCCTCCCCGACGACGAGCTGGAGGCGGTCACCGGCGTGCTGGCGCGGTTCACCGGCGACGACGTCCAGTTCCACGCCCTCCGCACCCGCCGCGCCGGCAGCCGCGCCTTCGTCTCCACCCATCTGCTCGTCCCCGGCGACTGGAGCGTCCAGCGCGGCCACGACCTCGCCGAGCAGGTCGAGCACGCCCTCCGCGAGGCGCTCGGCAACGCGACCGTCTTCACCCACCTCGAGCCGCTCGAGGACCCCGCCGCCTACGCCGACACCGGCCTCGACCGCGACGAGGCCGCGGCGGCCGCCGCCGCTCAGCCGCCGAGCGGGTAGCGCAGCAGCGCCGCGACCGGGCCGCCGCCGGGGACCTCCTCGGCGCGGACCGCGAGCACGCGGCCGCCGTCGCGCAGGACGCGGCGGGCGATCTCGTCGACGACGCCGTAGCTGCGGGCGTCGTCGGCCGGGTCGGGCGTGACGACGCCGCTGCTCGCGTCGACCGTGCCGGGGACCTTCGCGTCGACGTCGACCACGGCGGTCGCGACGGCGCCGACGGTGGCGGCGCGGGCGACCTCCGCGAGGTCGGCGGTGGCGCGCTCGCGCGAGGCGTCGAGCGCGAAGGTGGCGCGCAGCGCGTCGAGCTGGGCGGCGTAGAGCTCGTCCAGCACCGTGCGCGCGGCGGCGGCGAGCTGCTCGTCGCTCTGCTCCTGCGGGTTGCCGGGCAGCGTCTGCTCGACCAGGTGCGGATAGGTGCAGAGCGAGCGGTAGATCGCCGCGATCGGCTCGGTCGCGGCGAGGATCAGCGGCAGCTCGAGGCCGGTCAGCACGTGGCGCAGCGCCTGGTCGACCTTGTGCGCGTACTGCCGCAGGCGCACCTTCTGCCCCTCGGAGCCCTGCATCCGCCCGATCTGCGAGCGGTCGCCGATCGACGCCTTGCCGGCGGCGCTGGCCGCGTCGCTGGGCATGTCCGGCACCGGAACCGTGAAGGCGGGGCCGTCGTTGGTCACCTCGACCAGCCGCGCGCCGCCGGCCGCGAGCGCGAGCACGAACGCCGTCTGCGGGAAGGTCAGCGTGCGCAGCAGCGGCTTGACGTAGAAGCGGTCGCCGACCTCGACCGCGTCGGTCAGGCGGTTCGGCAGCCGGAAGGTGCGCAGCCGGCCGGGGGCGGCGAAGACCGCGAGGCTGCGCGCCTGCTCGGCCCAGAAGCCGTCGTCGTCGTGCAGCTCCTCCAGCGTCTCGCGCAGCTCGCTCACGATCCGGTGGTTGGCGCCGGCCGCCTCGACCTGGCCGACCGCGTCGGCGGCGAGGTTCTTGAACTCGATCCGGCTCGCCTCCGCCTCCTGCGTGACCGGCGAGGTCGCGACGTAGATCGAGACGCACGCGTCGTCGGCATCTCTCACGTCCAGCAGCCGCTCGACCTCGGCGCGGCTCGGGATGTCGGTGTGCAACGTCGCCATCTGCGGCCTCCCTGCGATTGTCGGATCTCCTGCGCCTCGCCCGACCCTACGCCGCGCGCTGCCCCGGAGGCAAGTGCGCTGCCCGTCGAGCCGCTCAGTGCGTGAGCCGCACCGGGCGCGCGATCCGGCGGATGCGGCCGTCGCTGCCGCGCACGCTCGCGCACAGCGTCAGCGCGGCGGGCGGCTGCGCGTCGAGTTGGCGGCGGGTGCTCGGCGGCAGACGCACGAGCAGCAGGTTGAGCGTGCCCGTTCCGGCCGGCCGCGTCGCCGACGCGAGCGGGCGGCGGCCGGCGGTCAGCGTCGCCCGCGCCCGGCAGCTCGCGCGCGGCGCGCGGGCCGCAGCGGAAGCCGAGCGCGACCGCGCCGTCGGCGCCGAGCGCGCAGCCGTCGAAGCAGACGAGCGCGAGCCCGCGCGGCGCCGGGTAGGGCTCGACGCGAACGGCGAGCTCGACGGTCGCGACCGAGCCGTCGTCGTCGGTCGCCGCGACCCGCAGCCGCCCCTCGCCGGCCATCGTCGCCAGCACGCTCACGCGGTCGCCGTCGAGCGCGGCACGCGCGAAGCCGACGCCGCGCGTGACCGCGGTCAGCCGCACCGGCCGCCGTCGGGGTCGCTGCACGCGATCGTCGCCTTGCCCCGGCGCAGCGGGCGCAGCACGAGCGGCGCAGGTGCGGCGCAGACCGGCGCCGGATCGTCGACTGCGATCCGCGTCGAGATCAGCGCACTGCCGCCGCGGCCGTCGCGCGCAAGCACGAGCACGCCGTCCTCTCCGCGGTAGTCGCGCCGGGCGGTGTAGACGAAGGTCGCCGGCCCGGTCTGCTCGACGCTGCCGTTCCCGGCCTTCGAGGCGAGCTGGTACGCGAGCGGATCGCCGTCGGGGTCGCTGCAGCCGACGGTGACCGTCAGCGGCTGGCCCGGGCGCGCCCAGGCGATCCGACGCGCGCGAATCGCCACCTCAGCGACCCCCGCCGAGCGGGTAGTCGTGCTCGACGCGCCGGCCGCCGACCCGCACGGTCACGCGCGCGACGCCGCTGCCCGCCGCGACCGCCACGCGGGCGGCCGCCGGGACCGGCGCACGCAGCGCGCGGACGCCGCCGGCCGGGATCGTGACCGCGCTGCGCGAGGCGGTGTAGCGGCGCACGTACGGCTTGCCGCGGCGTCTGCCGAAGACGCCGATCTCGATCTGCGCGCTGCACCGCCGCGGGCAGCCGACGCGCGCGCCGACGGAGCGCTTGGAGCGGTCGAGTCTGGGCGGCTGCCGCGTCTGCGCCGGGTCGAGGAAGTCCTCTTCGGACGTCGCGTCTCTGATCGTGCGCTGCTGGACGACCGCCGTGACGGTGCCTCTGATCTCCAGCCCGCACGAGATCGTCGCGGGATCCCAGCCGGGGCAGCTTCTGAACGGCAGCAGGACGTACACCCTGCGCGTCCAGCGCTCGGCGCTGGTCAGCTCCGCGATCGTCGGCGTGACGTCGGTCCCCTCCAGCGGCAGGCCGTCTCCCGACGGCCCGGGCGGGATCATCGTCGGCAGCGGCCAGTCGATCGTCCCCGGCGCGCCGGTGCCGTCGACGCAGGCGCCGGCGACGGAGCCGCTCGTGTAGGGCGCGAAGTGGGCGCGGAAGCCGCCCCCGCCGCCGAGCGCGACGGTCGCGGCGCCGCCCGCGATCAGCGGCCCGCCTCTGCACATGTTCAGCGTGCCGTCGGAGACCGTCGTGCGGTGGCTGAAGGTCGCCTGGACGGCGGCGTTGATCGGGGCAGTCATCGTGTCGTGCAGGATCACGCTGTTCTCGCCCGAGAAGGTGACCGCGGGGAGGGCGCCGTCGAGGTGGTATCTGAGGTCTACCGCCTCGTTCGCCTGGCCGCCGAAGCTGCGCTCCGACGTGTGGTGGAAGTCGAGGCTGTAGTCGAACGCGACGCGCGCCGTCACGTCCTTGCCGGCGGCGGTCGCTGCCGCGGGCGTGACGGCCGCCGCCGCCGCGGCGACGGCGGCGAGCGGCATGGCGAGGAGGGCGACGCGGCGCGTCGGGCGGGACTCGGTCATGGCAGCGATCGTCGCGCAGCGGCGGCGCGCCGTCCTGCGCAGAAGGCAGCCGGCTGGAAGACCTTCGATTGACGACGCCGACCTGCGCGCTGCCTACGCTGTCGCCAGCGGATGAGCGATCTGCCCCTCCCCACCAGCGACGCCCGCGACCGCGCCCAGGCCGTCCGCGACCTGCACGACATCGTCGTGCACCGCGTCAGCGAGGTGCGGATGCACGCGGCGGCGCTGCGCACGCACGTCGGCGACGGCAGCGGCGGCGGCACGTCGCTTGACGCGATCCTGCTCGCCTCCGGCCAGGCGCTGCAGGAGCTGCGGCGGATGCACGCGCTGATCGCGCCCGAGCAGCCGGTCAGCTACGCGCCGCAGCCCGACCTCGACGCGCTGCAGGAGCTGCTCGACGCCGAGCGCCCGTGCCGGCTCGCCGCCGTCCGCCTGCCGGCCGCGCTCGTGCCCGACGGGGTCGCGGCGAGCTGCTACCGCGTCGCGCAGGAGCTGCTGCGGGCGCTGCACGGGACGGCCGGCGTCGTGCTCGACGCGGCGACGCTGCACGCGGCCGAGCAGCTGGAGCTGCGGCTGACGCTGAGCGGGGCGGCCGAGACGGTCGACCTCGGCCGCGCGCGGCTGCGCGCGGCGCTGGCCGGCGGCTGCGTCGAGCGCGCCGGCGCCGTCGTCGCCGTCTTCCTGCCGCTCGGGGGCGCGCCGTGATCAGGATCGCGCTGATCGACGACCACGAGCTGCTGCGGACCGGGATCCGCGCGATCCTGGAGGCGCAGCCCGACATCGAGGTCGTCGGCGAGGCGAGCGACGGCGCGGCCGGCGTCGAGCTGGTCCTGCGCACCCACCCCGACGTCGTGCTGATGGACATCCGCATGCCGAAGCTCGACGGGATCGAGGCGACGCGGCGGCTGGTCGCGGCCGGCTCGCGCGCGCGGCTGATCGTCGTCACGACCTTCGACCACGACGAGTACGTCGTCGAGGCGCTGCGCGCCGGCGCCGCCGCCTTCCTGCTGAAGGACGCGCCGCCGGAGCGGCTCGCCGCCGCGGTCCGCACCGTCGCCGCCGGCGACCGCCTGCTGGCGCCCGCGATCACCGAGCGGCTGGTCGCCCGCCACCTCGCCGTCAGCGACCACGAGCACGAGCTGCGGGCGCGCTTCGACGAGCTGACCGCGCGCGAGCTGGAGCTGGTGCGGCTGCTCGCGCGCGGCCTCTCCAACCGCGACATCGCCGGCGAGCTGCACCTCAGCGAGGCGACCGTCAAGACGCACGTGACGCGGATCCTGCGCAAGCTCGAGCTCGTCTCGCGCGTGCAGGCGGTCGTGCTCGCGTACGAGTGCGGGCTGGTGCGGCCGCGTGGCGGCGGCGGCGGCGAGGTCGATACCTCCTAAGTCGTACGCGCGCGCGACCGGCGGAGGTCGCCGCGACGCGCGCCGGGCGCGAGCGTGTGCTCATGCGCATCCGCACCACGCTCCCCCTGCTGCTGGCGGCCGCCCTCGCGGTCCCGGCGACCGCCGCCGCCGACTCGATCGTCTACATCGACGGCGGCGACGTCTGGTCGGCGCGGCCCGACGGCTCCGGCAAGGTCCGCCTGACCGACGGCGCCCGCTGGCACTCGGTCACGCAGGCCGACGACGGCACGATCGCGGCGGTCGACGGCCTCGCTTCCGCGATGACCGTGATGAGCCGCGACGGCCGCCCGCTGCGGACGATCGACACGACCCAGATGGACACGCCCAGCAGCGTCGTCTTCGACACCAAGCCGACCGACCTCGCCTTCTTGCCGGACGGCCGCCAGCTCTCCTACATGCTGTCGACCGCGGAGTGCGGCAGCGGCGGCGACCAGTGCGGCGCGAAGGCCGTCTTCACGACCGCCGCCGACGTCGCCGTCGCGACCCCGCTGGCGACCGGCGGCGACTACCGCTCCGGCGCCAGCACGCCCGCCTGGGTCACCAACGAGCGGCTGCTGACCTCCGGCGGCTACGGCCGCGAGCTGGAGCTGGGCGGGCCGCGCGAGGGTCCGCTCGCGCCGGTCTGGTCCTCCCCCGGCGACTACCTCTCCGACGCCGAGATCAGCCGTGACGGACGCCGCCTCGCGGCAGTCTCGCGCGCCGGCAGCCAGCCGGTGCTCGCCTTCTACGCGACCAGCGCCGCCGTCCTCAGCGACCCGGCGCCGCCCGCGCCGACGCCCTCCTGCCGCACGACGAGCGGGGACGCGGAGCTCGCCTCGCCGTCGTGGTCGCCCGACGGCAGCCGCCTCGCCGCGCAGTCCTCGGACGGGATCGAGGTCGTCGCGCTGACGGTGCTCGAATCCGGTCACTGCGAGACGGCCGGCGGCTCGGTCCTGACGCCGACCGGCTCGCACCCCGACTGGGGCCCGGCCGACCCGCCGGCGGCGCGCTGGATCCCCACGCAGCCGAGAGGGCCCGACACGCCGCCGACCAGACCGCAGGACAGAAGAGCGCCCGGCGGCGGCGTCGTCAGAGACGGGCCGGTCGGCAGAGCGGTGCAGGTGCGGCTGCCGTCGAGCGCGCTGCGGCGCAGCGACCTCGCCCGCGGCCGCGCCCGCCTGAAGCTGACGGTGACGGCGCCCGGCACCGTGCGGGTCACGCTGCTGGCCGGCCGCAGAAAGGTCGCGGTCGCGAAGCCCCGCCGCGTCGCCGCAGCCGGCAAGCTGACGGTCGCGCTGCCGCGCGTGAAGACCTCGCTGCGCGGCCGCCGGACGCTGACGGTCGTCGCCGAGCTGAAGACGAAGGTCCGCACCGTCCAGACCCGCGCGACGCTCAAGCTGCGCTGAGCGGCAGCCAGGCGCGGACGCTCCAGCCGCCGTCGTCGCCGGGGCCGGCGTCGAGCGTGCCGCCGAGGGCGGCGGCGCGCTCGCGCATGCCGCGCAGGCCGAGGCCGGCGCCGCGCGGCGCCTGCGCGAGGCGGGCGCCGGCGGGGTTGGCGATCGTCAGCTCGACGCCGCCGCAAGCGCGCGCGGCCGCCGCCGCTTCACCCGCGGCACGTGCGACGACGCGGACCTGGACCCGCACCGGCGCGCCGGCCGCGTGCTTGCGCGCGTTCGTGAGCGCCTCGCGCACGATCCGCGCCGCCACCGCGCGGCTCGCCGCCGGCAGCAGCTCGGCGCCGTCGATGCGCACCCGCTGGCCGGCGGCGCGCGCGGCGGCGACGACCTGCTCCAGACAGGGATCGGCGAGCGCGCGCGTGAGGCCGTCCAGCTCGGCGGCGACGGCGCCGGTCGCTTGCTCGATCGCGTCGAGCGCATGCGCCGCGCGCACCGCGTCGTGCCCGGCGAGCACGCTGACGACGCCCGACTGGACCGCGATCAGCGTCAGCGCATGCCCGACGACGTCGTGCAGCTCGCGCGCGATCGCCCGCCGCTCCCCCGCGAGCGCTGCTCGCACGCGTGCGCCGCGGCAGGCATCGCCCGCCGCCCGCTCCGCCGACAGCGCGTCCGGCACGCGCCCGGCGGCCGGCTTCGGCGGATGCGGCGGATGCGGCGGATGCGGCGGATGCGGCGGATGCGGCGCGTGGAGCGTGTGCAGGAGGCCGCGCAGCTCGTCGCCGGCCGCGCCGACGACCTCGACCATGCGGCGGCCGACCGGCGCGGCCTCACCCGCGGGCAGCGCCGCGCGCGCCGCGGCGGTCAGCTGCGTCAGGTCGGCGACGAGCCTGCCGACCACCGCGGTCGCGCGGCGGCTGACGGCGCGGCGCTCGGCGGCGACGGCGCGGTCGAGCGCCAGCGGCACCCGGCGCGACGGCGCGGCGCCGTCCCTCATGCCGCGGCGGCGAGGCATCGGGAGCCGCGACCGTCACGCGCCTCGGCCCTGCGGCCCGGCATCGCGACGCTAGATTTCCCCGCGTGAGCGAGCCCCGCGACCAGCAGCAGCCGCGCCAGGCGGACCGCGGCGCCGGGCCGACGGCGGCGCGCGGCCTCGTCGGACGCGACGGCGAGCTGGCGGCGGCGCGGGAGCTGATCGGCGGCGTGCGCCGCGGGCGCGCGGCGGTGCTGGAGCTGACGGGGCCGGTCGGGATCGGCAAGACGGCGCTGCTCGACGCGGTCGCCGAGGAGGCGGCCGCGGCCGGCGCGCAGGTGCTGCACGCGCGCGCTGCCGCGTTCGAGCAGGACGTGCCGTACGCGCTCTGGGTGCAGCTGCTCGACGACGCCGCCGAGCGGCTCACCCCGGCCGCCCGCGACGCGCTCGGCGCCGAGCGCCACGCCGAGCTGGCCCGCATCCTGCCGGCCTTCGCCGCCGCGCGGCCAAGCGGCGACGCGGCGGCCCCCGCGAGCGAGCCCGCCGGCGCCGGCGCCGCGACCGACCACGCCTCCAGCGCCGCCCGCTTCCGGCTCCACCGCGCCGTCGCGGCGCTGGTCGCGAGCCTTGCGTCGCGCAGGGCGCTCGTGCTCGTGCTCGACGACCTCCACTGGGCCGATCCGGCGGGGCTGGAGCTGCTCCTGCACCTGCTGCGCAATCCGCCGCGGGCGCCGGTCCTGCTGCTGCTCGCGAGCCGTCCCGGGCCCGCCGCCGACCTGCTCGCCGAGGCCGGGCGCGACGTGCCCCGCCGGGTCGCCGTCGACCTCGGCCCACTGACCGACGGCGACGCCGCCGCGCTCGTCCCCGGCGCTGAGGAGCAGCGCGACCTGCTCGCGCGCGCGGCCGGCAATCCGCTCTTCCTGCTGGAGCTGGCGCAGGCGCGCCGCCGCGGCGAGACGCTGCCGCGGACGGTCAGAGCCGCCGTCGAGAGCACGCTGCGGGAGCTGAGCCCGGCGGCCCGCGCGCTGCTCGACGGCGCCGCGCTCGTCGGCGACCCGTTCGACGTGCGGCTCGCCGCGCAGGCCGGCGGGATCGACGCGGCCGACGCCGACGCCGCGGTCGACGAGCTGCTGCGCAGCGGCGTCGTCGCGCTCGGCGACGACCTCCGCTGCCGCTTCCGCCACCCGCTCGTGCGCGACACGACGCACGCCGCGATCGGGCTGGAGCGGCGCCGCGCCGGCCATGCCGCGATCGCCGCCGCGCTCGGCGCGCGCGAGGACGAGCCGGCGGTGCTGGCGCCGCACGTCGCCGCCTCCGCCGCGCCCGGCGACGAGCGCGCGGTCGCGCTGCTGACCGCCGCCGCGCGCGACGTGCAGGCGGTCGCGCCCGACGCCGCCGCCGGCTGGCTCGACGCC
>NZ_JAUTDN010000070.1 GCF_030646155.1 Conexibacter sp. CPCC 205762 | reverse complement strand
GCCTGGGGCGGCGCGGGCGGGCGGCGGCGCGGCGCGCGCGCCCGCTCCACCAGGCCGCGGCCATGCTGGCGGCGGCGAAGGCGGCGAGCGGGAGCGCGGCGCCGCTGCCGGCCCGTGCCGGCAGCGTCACCTCGATCGCGCCGAGGCAGAGCCCGGCGAGCGCGTCGGCGGCGAGCCCCGGCGCCAAGCCGCGCGGCGCCGCGCCGCGCGCGACCTCCGGACGATCGCACCCCTGTGAGGGGGTCAGACGTCCGGAGGTCCTGTTCGGCAGGCGGCGCGCGAGGCGGCGCAGCAGCAGCGCGGCGCCGAGCGGGGCGAGCGCGACCGCGCCGATCGCCGTCGCCGGGCCGGCGCCGGCCGCGAGCAGCGCGGCGGCCGGTGGGCCGAGCACGCCGCCGGCGTCGCCGAGCAGCGCGGTCAGCGCGTAGCCGCTGCGGGTCAGCTGCGGCGGTGCGACCACCGGCCACAACGTCCGCGCGACCGCGATCAGCGGCGGCACGCACCCGCCCGCGAGCCCGGCGAGCCCGACCAGCGCCACCGCCGGCGCCCCGCCCGCCGCCGCGCCGGCGAGCGCCAGCAGGAGGGCGGCGTGGGCGAGCGCGAACCCCACCAGCAGGCACGCCCGTCCGCCGCGCCGCGCCCGCCCGTCGCGCCCCGCCTGCCCGCCGCGCCGCGCCCGCCCGCCGCGCGGCGACGTGGAGCCCGCCCGATCGAGCGACGTGGAGCCGGCCCGATCGAGCGCCCGCCCGCGCAGCGGTGCGAGCGCTCCGGCCGCGAGCGCGTAGGCGGCGACGGCCGCGCCGGCGGCGAACGGACCGCCGCCGGGCGCCTCGCGCACGAGCAGGACGAGCGCGAGCGTGACGGCGGCGAACGCCAGCCAGCCGAGCGCGCAGGCGCAGGCGAGCGCCCGCGCCGCCGGGCGCGCCAGCAGCGCGCCATAGGACGACATTGCGATGAGACCTCCCGCGGCCGCGCAGGCGGCGGCCGCCGTTCCCGCCCGGCGCGCAGGAAGCGCGCTGGACGCCGTGTACAGAACCGTCGGCGGCCGGCCGCCGGGGCGGCGGGTCAGGGCCGCGGAACGGCCGCTACGGCGGCGTCAGACGGAAAAACGGCACGGGCATCGCACGACCAACCTAGCGCAGCGGGCATGGCATGCTGCGGCGATGCGTCACAACCCGAACTACGCCGTCACCGACGAGCGGGTCGTGCGGCAGCTGATCGCCGACAACCCGTGGGCGACGCTCGTCAGCAACGACGGCGACGGGATCGTCGCCTCCCATTATCCGATGCTGCTCGACGAGCAGGCGGACGGGATCGCGCTCGTGACCCACGTCGGCCGGCCCGACGAGCAGGTCCACCGCTTCCGCGACAGCGAGGTGATGGTGATCGTCGCCGGCCCGCAGGGCTACATCTCGCCGAGCTGGTACGCGCCCGGGGCGACGAGAGTGCCGACCTGGAACTTCAGCGTCGCGCACCTCTGGGGCGTGCCGCAGATCCTCGAGGAGGGGGAGAACCTGGCGGTGCTGGAGCGGCTCGTCGCCCACTTCGAGCGCCACGTCGACAGGCCGGTGACGCTCGACGCGCACAGCAAGCGGCTGGCGAGCGGGACCGTCGGGCTGCGGATCCCGGTCGAGCGGTTCGTCTGCAAGGTCAAGATGAGCCAGGAGGAGGACCCGCAGAGCCAGCAGCAGGTGCTCGCCGCGCTGCGCTCGCCCGGTCCCTACGCGAGCGCGCCGCTCGCCGACGCGATCGAGGCCGAGCTGGCCCGTCGCGCCGGCGAGTGAGGCGAGCCGGCTACTCGCAGACCGGCACGTTCGGGATCGCGAGGATCGAGATCGGCTTTCTCGCCGACGCGCGTCCTCTCGCGAAGCCGCCGAAGAACTGCGTCTTGCCTCTCACGACCGCGACGAAGGTGCCTTCGAACGTGTCGACGTAGTCGGCGGCCGCGCCGAAGCCGGCGTCCTTGGCGCGGTTGACCATCCCGCGCGCGGTCGTCGTCCCGACACGCGCGCCGAAGGTCGTCTCGACGCCCTTCGTGAACGAGAGGTTGGTCAGCTTGCCGCGGTTGAACTCGGCCGAGCCGACGACTCCGCCGGGCGCGCTCGGCCCGCTCAGCTGGTAGGTGACGGGGTACGGTCTCCCGCCCAGCTCGCAGCCGCTGCCTCTGTGCGCGAGCCATCTCGTTCTCAGCGCGGCCGCGGTCGTCATCCCGAGCTTCAGCGGCCCGATCCCGTTCGCGCGCAGCTGCGGCGTCGTTCTGCCCATGACGAGGTCGGCGGAAGCGGTCGCCGGCAGCGCCGCGCAGGCGAGTGCGGCGGCGGCGAGGAGAGTGGAGCGCCTGATCATGCCGGCGAACCTATCAGCGTGAGGGGATGCGGCCAAACCTGCCGGCGAGCGGTCGCTCAGCCGACCTGCTCGGGCTCGCTCCGCTCCCAGCAGGCGCGGCGCTGCTCCCACTCGCGCGGGAGTCTGCCGTCGACCGCCTCGACCAGCTCCAGCCAGCCGAGCGCGTCGCCGTAGTCGCCGAGCGCGGCCGACCTCGCCGCCCAGTGCAGCGATCGCTTGATGACGCGGCGGTGGCGTTCGCGCAGGTCGTCGGCGGTCGTCTCGACCGGGGTGCCGGCGCCGAGCACGATCGCCGCATCGCCGCCGTCGGCGACCGCCCACAGCCGCAGCGGGCGGTTGCTGGCGAAGATCTGCTCGCGCAGCGCGTCGGGGTTGGCCACGATCGCCACGAGCGCGAGCGAGGGCCGGGTCAGCGCCGCGATGCGGAGCAGCCGTCCGCGCTGCCCCGCATCGAGCTCACCCGCTGCGCGCAGATCGAGCACGAGCCCGAGGCGGTGTGCCGCCGTCAGCTCCTCGATCCGCGTGCGCAACGCCTCTGTGGCCGGCTCGTCGAACTCCCCCTGGAGGACGAGCGTCGGTTCGATGCCGGCGCCGCTCGGGCACCACATCGCGGCCCCTGAATCGGCTTGGGAATCGCGCGTGTTAGCGATCGACGTAGCGCGCATTGCCGCTCCCTGGTCAGGACATGTCAGCTCTCGTCACATCCGAGCAGAGATCGCCTCAGTCGTGGAACGGCGCGTCAGAAAGGTGACGGAAAAATGGTTGAAAACGAACGAGAATGGCGTCGTTGAACAACTAGAAAACGGGGTCGTCTTGGATGGCGGCGGCGCAGCTTCCCCGAGGAGCGGAGTGTCCAACCGCAGCGCGTCGGTCGGCGGACCACTCGACTGAACGTTCACGTGTTCGCAACAGCGAGCGCGGACGCGCCGGGAACGCTCGGCGCCGATGACCTCCAGAGGACCTTCCACCCGCCCGGCGGGCGCCGGGGCCGCGACGGGCCGGCGGCGGCTCGCGGTCAGCCGTCGCGAGCTGATCGCAGCCAGCGGCGGTGCGCTGCTGGCCGGCGCCGCACTGACGACGCCCGCCCACGCCCGCCTGATCGCCGGCGCCCGCGGCATCAGCCCCGGCGCCTTCCTCGACGGCGTCGCCTCCGGCGAGCCGGCGCCCGACGCCGTCACGCTGTGGGGGCGGATCGCCAGCGAGCGGCCGCGCGCCGCCGCGCGCCTGATCGTCGCCGCCGACCCCGAGCTGACGCGCGTCGTCGCGACCGCGCTGGTGCCGACCTCGGCCGGCGTCGACCACACGCTGAAGGCGCGCATCGGCGGCCTGGAGCCAGACACGCGCTACTGGTACGCGTGGCAGTCGCGCGACGCGCTGTCGCCGATCGGCCGCACGCGCACCGCGCCCGCGCCCGACAGCGCCCGCGCGGTCACGGTCGGCTTCTCCTCCTGCCAGCGCTACGGCGACGGCTTCTTCAACGCCCACCGCGACGCGGCCGCGCGCGACGACCTCGACCTCTACGCCTTCCTCGGCGACTACACCTACGAGTACGAGGACGCGGGGGACGCCGAGATCGGGCGCGGCCCCGATCCGGCCTCGACCGACCTCGGCTCCTACCGCGCGAAGCTGCGGCTCTACCGCGCCGACCCGCACCTGCGCGAGCTGCACCGGCTGCACCCGGTCGTGCACGTGTGGGATGACCACGAGGTCGCGGACAACTACAGCGACGGCGACCCGGCGCCGTCGGCGCAGCAGCGGACGGCCGGCTACCGCGCCTCGTTCGAGTGGATGCCGCGGCTGTCGGTGCCGGGCGATCGCATGCGGCTGTTCCGAGCCTGGCGGCTCGGCCGGCACGCGGAGCTGTTCATGCTCGACGAGCGCCAGTACCGCACGCCGGGCGAGCCGGGCTCGACGATGCTCGGGCGGCGCCAGCTCGACTGGCTGAAGGCGGGCCTGTCGGCGAGCCAGGCGTCGTGGAAGCTGGTCGGCAACCCGGTGATGATGGCGCTGCTCGGCTTCAACGGGCCGGGCGGCGGGCTGTCGTTCAACAGAGACCAGTGGGACGGCTACACGGGCGAGCGCGACGAGCTGCTGGCGCACATCGGCGCCGGCCCGATCGCCGACGTCGCCTTCCTGACCGGCGACATCCACATGTACTTCGCCAACGAGCTGCCGGTCGACTCGAAGCCGGGCTCGGGCAGCCCGGTGGTCGCGACCGAATACGTCGGCGGCTCGGTCACCTCGACCGGGATCCCGTCCTGGCTGGAAGGTCTCGGCAACGCCGCGATCAGAGCGATCAACCCGCAGATCCGCTACCTGCAGGGGGCGGAGCACGGCTGGGCGGTGCTGCGCGCCTCAGCCGACGAGCTGCGGGTCGACTACCGCGCCTCCGACATCCGCGTCGCCGGCGCGCCGCTGACCACGATCGCCTCGTTCGCGCAGGCGCGCGGGTCGAACAGAATCACGCAGGTCACGGGCGGGGAGAGATCGATGACGTTGGGCGAGGACCGCGCCGCGCGCGCCGCGGTCACCGGCAGCGCGCTGGCCGCGCGCCGCGGCCGCTTCGCCGCATTCGGCAGCGCCCCGCGCACGGTCGCCGCCCGAGCAGCCCGCGCGACCGCGAGAGGGGGCCGGCGATGAGCCGCGTCGCGTTCCCGCCCCGGCCCCGCGCGCTGTGCGCTGCGCTGGCGGCTGTCACCGCGCTCGCGCTGACGCCCGCCGCCGCGTCCGCCGCGCCGCCGGACTTCGACGCGCCCGCGGGCGCGGCCGAGCTGGTCGCGACGACGGCCGAGAACGGCACGCCGGGCGAGCTGGAGGCGGTGCTGGCGATGGGGGAGACGACCGCCGACGCGGGCGTGCCCCGCTGCCTCGGCGGCGCCAGCTTCGCCCGCACCGGCTGGGCCTGGATCGCGCCGGCCGACAGACCGCGCCGGATCGTCGTCTCGGCGACCCCGGCGGCGCTGCTCGGCGGCGACCCGGTCTCGACCGTGACCCCCGACCTCGCCCTCTACCCGCAGGAGCCCGTCACCCGCTCGACGGCGGACGTCAGCGAACCGGCCGCCTGCGACGGCCGCGAGACGCTCGCGGTTGCGGCCGCCTCCGCCGCTCGCCTGCTGCCGGACGGGGAGCAGCGTGCGCGCGCCGCCGCCGGCGCTGACCTCGCGCGCGGGGACGGGTCGGCCGCGGTGGTGGCGTACCTGCGGGCCGGTCGGCCGGCGCTGGTGCAGGTCGGCTGGCGTGACGGCGACGTCGCGGCGCCGGTGCTGGTCACGCTCGCCGCGAGCAGCTTCGACAAGCGGCCGCTGCCGGCCGGCGACGACCCGGCCGACGCGCCGCGGATCGCGCTCGGCGACGCGGCCGCCGTCGGGCTGACCGGCGCGACGCTCGGCCTCGGCGACCCGGCCCAGCCCGCCTGCCCCGCGCCCGCGACCGTCTGGCGCCGCGTCGCCGTGCCCGCCCCCGGCGCCTACGCCGTCGCCGCCGACGGCGCCGCCCAGACGCTGACCGTCTTTCGCGCGCCGTCGGCCGCGGCCGCGCGCGCCGCCTCCCCAGACGCGCCGCAGCCCGCGCGCGCCGCCGTTGCTGATGCGCCGCAGCCCGCGCGCGCGGCCGCTGCCGGCGTGACGCCGGCGGGGGACGATGCGCTGGCGTGCGCCGACCGGGCCGATGGGCCGGCGCCGCTGGGGGTCGCGGTGCGGGCGCAGCGGGCGGGGGAGCTGTGGGTGCGGCTCGGGGTCGACGATCCGCTCGCCGACGCCGGCGCGCGGCTGCTCGTCAGCGGGCCGTTCGCGGACGAGGCGGCCGCGGCCGCCGCGCTGCCGGCCGCAGGGCAGCCGCTCGATCGTGCCACCGTCGCGTGCATCCGCGCCCGCGCGCCGAAGCTGGCGCTGACCGCCGCCTCGCTGCGGACGCTGCGCAGCCGCGCCGGCCGCACGATCGCCGGCACGCTGCGCCAGCCCTGCGACCGCCGCCGCCCGCAGGCGACCCGCGTCGAGGTCGCCCTGACCCGCATCAGAGCCGCGCCGACGCGCAAACGCGCCGCGAGCGCGCACAGCCGCGCCGCGAAGACGCGCAAGCGCGCCGTCGCCTCGCCGCCGCGGTTCGCGCGCGCTCGCGGGGTCGTGCGCTGGTCGCGGACGCTGCCGCGGAGGCTGACGCCTGGCCGCTATGCGCTGAAGGTGCGGGCGATCGCGATCGTGCGGGATGCGCGCGGGAAGCGCAGAGGGCGCGTCGTCAGCTCGCTGAATCGGACGCTCGTCGTCACCAGAACCACGAGAGGGAATCGCAGATGAGCGCAGAGACACCGCTGACCCGGCGCCGGCTGCTGCAGAGCGGGCTGCTGGCGGCGACGGCCGTCAGCTTCGGGCCGCAGTTCTGGCGTGACGCGATGGCCGCGACCGGCGACCGGCTGGCGCAGGCCGGGCCGGGGCCGTACGGGCCGCTGCTGCCGCCGGACGCGAACGGGATCCAGCTTCCGCAGGGGTTCAGCTCGCGGCTGATCGCGCGCTCGGGCCGCGCGGTGGAGGGGACGAGCTACAGCTTCCCGATCTTCCCCGACGGGCAGGCGACCTACGCGACGCCGGACGGCGGCTGGATCCTCGTCACCAACAGCGAGGTGCCGCTCGTCGGTGGCGTCTCGGCGATCCGCTTCGACCGCAGCGGCGCGATCGTCGACGCCTACCGGATCCTCGGCGGCACGAGCACCAACTGCGCCGGCGGCCCGACGCCGTGGGGCACGTGGCTCTCGTGCGAGGAGGTCGAGGGCGGGCGCGTCTGGGAGTGCGACCCGACCGGCGCGCGCAGAGCGGTCGTGCACGACGCGATGGGCGTCTTCAAGCACGAGGCCGCCTGCGTCGACCCGGCCGAGCAGGTCGTCTACCTGACCGAGGACATCGGCGGCGGCGGGCTCTACCGCTTCACGCCGACCGACTATCCCGACCTCGCCGAGGGACTGCTGGAGATCGCCTGCGGCGACCCCGCCGCCGAGGGCCATGTCATCTGGCGGGAGGTCCCCAACCCCGGCGGGGGCAGCAGCGAGCCGACGCGCGAGCAGGTCGACGGCTCGCTGAAGTTCGCGCGCGGGGAGGGGATCTGGTTCGACGACGGGATCGTCTACGTCGCCACCACCAGCGACGAGACGATCCACGCCTACGACACCCGCACGCGCACGATCGGCACGCTCTACCGCGCCGACGACGCGCCCGGGACGCCGCTGCGCGGGGTCGACAACCTGCACGTCTCGCGCTCGGGCGACCTCTACGTCGCCGAGGACTCCTACGACAACGACCCCGACGCGATGGACGTCTGCATCATCTCGCCGGAGGGCGACGTCTCGCGCTTCCTCAAGCTGACCGGCGACCAGCACTTCCAGCTCGGCGAGCTGGGCACCTCCGAGACGGTCGGCCTCACCTTCGACCCGAGCGGCACGCGCCTCTACCTCGGCTCGCAGCGCGCCTGGCTGCAGGGCGCCGTCTACGAGATCAGCGGCCCGTTCCGGCAGCAGCGGCCGCAGGGCGCGCGGCCGATCACGCCCGGCACGACCCCCGCCGACCCGGCGCCCGCGGGCGGCGGTGCGGCAGAGACGCCGGCCGGCAGTGGGAGAGGCGGGAGAAGAGGCGCCCCGCTGGGCCTCGACGTCGCCCGTCAGATCGGCGCCGAGCGGCTGATCGGCAAAGGCCTCGCGCTGGCGCTGACGCTCGACCAGCCGGCGACCGTCACGCTCAAGCTGACCGCGCGCATCGGCACCGGCAGGCGGCAGAGGAAGGTCGTGCTCGCGAGCCGCTCCGCGCAGCTCAGACGCGGCGCCGCGCAGCTGCGGTTGAAGCCGAGCAGAAGCGGCGCGAGAACCCTGCGCGCGCGCAGACGGGCGATCGCGGCGACGCTCGAGGTGCGCGTCAGAACGGCGGGCGCTCCGCCGCACCTGCTGCGGCGGACGGTCCGGATCCAAGCCCCGGCGGCTGCGCCGAGAAGCCCGGCACGTCGCAGACGCTGACGAAGCCGTGCGTGACCGTCAGCCAGGCGGTCCGCGCGGCACCGTCGCGGGCGACGTAGAGCACGCTGTCGACGTCGACGGAGATCACGCGCGCGACCGGCAGGCCGTGCGCGACCAGCAGGCGGTGCGCGTGCCGCAGCGGCGCCGCCGGCTGGTCGGCGAACTGGGTCAGGGCCGGGCGCGGACGGTCGAGCAGGCTCATGCGATCGGACTACCCCACGCGGTCCTGAGCAATCACCCGCGAGGAGGGCCGAGGCGCCAAACGCCACTTCACCACCTGCTCACCCCGCCTTCACCGTGACGACACCGTCAATTCACGAGCGCGACACAGGAACGGCTGCGGGCGCACCTAGCTTCCCCGGCGTCGCCCGTCACCGATGGCGGTCCCTCGAACTCTCACCGAACCCTCGGAGGAGCATCCATGTCCCGATCACGTGCCCGCACGGGCACGCTCTCGCAGCTGGCCGCGGCCGCGGCCGGCCTGCCGCTGGCGCTGCCCGCGGTCGCGCCCGCCTCGACCTCTGGCGTCGTCATCTCGGAGCTGCGCGTCGGCGGTCCGTCCGGCGGCAACGACGAGTTCGTCGAGCTGGTCAACAGCTCCAGCGCCCCGGTGGCGATCGGCGGCTGGAAGTTCCAGGGCTGCGCCAGCGGCTCCGGCGCCCCCAGCGACCGCCTGACGATCCCGGCCGGCGTGACGCTGCCGGCCGGCGGCCGCTACCTGCTGACCAACAGCGCCGCCAGCGGCTACTCCGGCAGCGTCAGAGGCGACGCCTCCTACACGACCGGCATCTCCAACTCCGGCCTCTCCGGCGCGCGCATCACGACCGGCGCAGGCGCGGTCGTGGACGGGATCGGCTTCGCCGGCTCGCAGTGCGCCGAGGGCGGCGGCTTCGACCTCGCGAGCGTCTCCGGCACGGCCGGCAGCTCCGCCCACCGCGGCGGCGCCGCCGAGGCCAACGACACCGACGACAACAGAGCCGACTTCAGCGTCGCGGCGCCGAACCCGCAGAACAGCGGCGGCGGCAGCGGCGATCCCGATCCGAGAGATCCCGGCGTGACGCCGATCCACGACGTCCAGGGCAGCGGCTCCTCCAGCCCGATCACCGGCTCGACGGTCACGATCGAGGGCGTCGTCACCGGCATCGACGACCTCATGGGCTCCAACTACACGTCGGTCTTCCCGCAGGACGCCGGCATCTTCGTGCAGCAGGAGCCGGGCACCGAGGACAACGACCCGAACACCTCCGAGGGCGTCTTCGTCGGCTACGTGCGCGGCCCCGGCAACGACCGCTCGGCGCTGCTCGGCAAGCGAGTGCGCCTGACCGGCAGAGTCGTCGAGAAGTTCAACCAGACGCAGGTCGACATCCTGCAGAACACGCAGCCGGAGGTGCTCGGCGAGGGCAGACTGCCGGCGCCGGTCACGCTCGACCCGGCCAAGGCCGAGGCGCAGACGGTCACCTCCGTCGACGTCAACGGCACGCGCTCCTACTACGAGACGCTGGAGGGGATGCGCGTCACGCTCGCGACCGGCATCGCCAACAGCGGCGCGACGACGAAGTTCGGCGCGCTCTTCCTCAACCCCGGCACGACCCGCCAGCGCGTCTTCAACACGACGACCGGGCCGCTGCTCAACTCGCTCGTCTCGCTCGTCGACGACGCCGGCGCCGGCGACCCCGACAGAGCGACGATCGACCTGCGCCCGGACAGCAGAACGCTGATCGCCGCCGACCTCTTCTCGAGCGTCGAGAACGCGACCGGCCCGCTCAACTTCTCCTACTACAACTACGGGATCGTGACCCAGGCCGACGGCATGCCGGTCGTCACGCCCGACCCCGACGTGCCGGCCGTCTACACGCTGCCGCCGGCCGAGCAGGACGAGCTGCGGATCTCCGGCTTCAACGTCGAGAACCTCTTCCCGCAGGGCGCCACGCTCGACCTCCACACGGTCAGCGAGAGCGAGTACCAGGAGAAGCTCGGCGCGCTCGCGATCGCGATCCGCGACCGCCTGCGCGCGCCCGACGTCGTCGCCGTGCAGGAGATCGGCGACAGCGTCCACACGACCGGCACGCCCAGCCCGGCGACGGCGAAGACCTCCAGAGACGTGCTGACCGATCTCGCGAACAAGATCGGCGGCGGCTACACCGCGTACGCGCCGGAGGGCTTCGACGAGCGCGGCATCGACGTCGGCTACCTCGTCAAGCCGGGCGTCACCGTCCACGGCGACGCGCAGCAGGTCGCGCTCGGGATCGCGCGCCCCGCGAGCGAGTGCAACAGCCGCGCCGACCAGGCCTTCGACCGCGTCCCGCTCGCGCTCGACGTCGAGAAGGACGGCCTGCGCACGACCGTCATCAACAACCACTTCAAGTCGAAGGGCGGCACCGACCTCTGCCGCGAGGTGCAGGCGAGAGCGGTCCGCGAGGTCGCCGAGAGACTGACCGCCGACGGCAAGCAGGTGATCGTCACCGGCGACCTCAACAGCTTCCAGTTCGAGTCGCCGCTGACGATCCTGCAGCAGGGCGGCACGCTGACGAACCTGTGGGACAGAGCGCCGGAGCAGGAGCGCTACAGCTACCACTTCAACGGCCGGCTGCAGACGCTCGACCACACGCTCGTGACGGGCGGCCTGCTCGACCGCGTGCGCGACTTCCGCTACGCCCACCTCGACAACGACCTGCACCGCGACTACGCGCTCGGCCAGGGCGTCTCCGACCACGACCCGCCGGTCGTGACGCTGCGGACCGACTTCGTCGCGCCGGCCGACCCGGCCTTCTTCTCGACCGACGTCGCGTCGGTGAACGCGGGCGCGCAGGCGCTCGGGACGAGCGGGCCGGTGCAGAAGGTCGTCGTGCGCAACGCCAACGCGGCCGGCACGCCGGGCGGCGCGCCGCTCGACGTGACGCGGCTGACGGTCGACGGCGCGGCGCCGAGCGACTTCGCCGTCACGCACGAGACCTGCACGCGCGCCGCGCTGGCGCCGGGCGGCAGCTGCACCGTCGAGCTGCGCTTCAACCCGTCGGAGACGGGCGCGCGAGCGGCGGCGCTGACGTTCGAGACGAGCGTCGGCCCGCAGCAGCTCGCGCTCAGCGGCGAGGGCGTCGCGGCGCCGGCCGGCAGAGACGGCAGAGACGGCGCCGACGGCAGAGCCGGCGCCGCGGGCCCCAAGGGCGACAGAGGCGACAGAGGCGCGCAGGGGCCGAAGGGCGACAAGGGCGACAGAGGGGCCAAGGGCGACCCGGGCCGCGACGCGACCGTCACCTGCGTGATCAGAGGCACGAGCAGAATCTCCTGCTCGATCGTCTTCAGAAACGCCAGAGCGGCGGCGAAGTCGGCCGTCAAGAGATCCGCCAAGGCGGTCCTCGTCCGCAACGGCCGCACCTACGCGAAGGGCCGCGTCGGCCGCCTCGCCGCGACCCGCAAGGTCGCCAGAGGCCGCTACACGCTGCGCGTCGGCAGCGGCAAGCAGGCGCTCGCGCTGAAGGTGACGGTGCGCTGAGCACGACAGCGACGTTCACGCCGTGCTCACACGAGCACGGCGTGGACGCGCTAGAAGCAGGACCGATGGACGCGACCGCGCTCGCCGCCAGACTGCTGGAGCCGATCCCGGCCAACCTCACGGCCGGGATCGAGGTCGTGCGCGCGGCCGACTGCTCGGCCGAGGTCGTCTGCGAGGCGCCCGGCCGGCTCGCGAACGTGATCGGCTCGCTGCACGCCAGCGGCCTCGTCGCGCTGGTCGACGCGACCGGCCTCGCGGCGCTGATCGCCGCCGTCGAGGACGAGCGCCAGTTCGACGGCGTGATCCCGCTCGGCTCCGTCGCGCGGCTGCGCTTCCACAGACCGGCGCGCGGCCGCCTGACCGCGACGTGCACGCTCGACGCGACCGCGCGCGCCGCGCTGCAGCCGCTGCTGAGCGGCGAGGAGCGCAGGGCGACGCTGACGACGACCGTCGCGATCCACGACGAGGACGACGTGCTCGTCTGCAACGGCGCCTTCGACTGGAAGCTGCGCCGCATCACGAACTGAGGAGCGCGCGCCGCGTCAGCGCACGCGCCCGCGACTAAGGCCGCGCCGCCAGCGGCCGATCATGGAGATGTGCGTCGTCTCCTGCTGGTCGTCGTGGCCATCTTCATGTCGTCTGTCGTGCCGGGGGTGGCGTCGGCGAGGAGCGACGACCCGCTCGCCCGCGTCGCCGGGCCGACCGCCGACCTCGCCTGGACCGCGCGCGTCGACTACCCCGTCGTCGCCACCAGAGCGCCCGGCGGCGGACGGCGGCTCGCCACCGTCGGCACCAGCGCGCCCTACTGGGGCGGGCCCAACGTGCTGCTCGTGACGGCCCCGCCGCGCCACGTCGACGGCGCCACCTTCGTGCGCGTGCGGCTGAAGACGATGCCCGCGGGCTCGGCCGGCTGGGTCGCCGCCGACGCCGTCACGCTGCAGCCGACCCGCCGCCGGATCGTCATCGACCTGTCGCAGCGGCGCGTGACGCTGACGATCGGCGGCAGACGGTTCCTCAGCTCGCGCGTCGTCGTCGGCGCCGCGATCACGCCGACGCCGACCGGCCTGTTCGCGGTCGACGCGCCGGTCTCGCAGCATCCCGAGCTGAACCTCGGCCGCAGAGTGCTGGCGCTGACCGCCTATTCGCGCGCGCTGGCCCGCTACCAGGGCGGCATCCCGCAGGTCGCGCTGCACGCCTACGAGCAGCTCGGCGCGCCGCTCGGCGTCGCCGCCTCGCACGGCTGCGTGCGGATGCCGGAGCGGGTCGTGCAGGCGCTGATCCGCCACGCCCCGCGCGGCACGCCGGTCGTCATCCAGCGCTGAGCCGATCCTGCAACCGCCGCTGCAGGAACGCGCAGGGGGCGCTGCTAGCGTGGACGCGCTCCACACGTTCAGGCCCCGTTCGTGTCCGATACCCGATCTCCACGTCTCCGCCGCGCCGGCGCGCTCGCGCTGCTGCTCGCCGGCACCGCCGCCGCTGTCGCCAGCGCCGCGCCCTCCAGCGGCGAGCTGCAGCAGCGGCTCGGCGATCTCGGCCAGCAGGCCGGGACGCTGCGCGGGTCGATCGCGCACGAGAACGACCGGATCGCCGACTACCAGGGGCCGATCGACGAGCTGACGCGCAGGCTGCAGGCGATCGAGACGACGCTCCAGCGCGAGCAGACGCAGCTCGCCGACACGCGCCGCGAGCTGCGCGAGGCGCGCGCGAGACTGATCGTGCTGAGAACGCGGCTCGCCGACGACCGCAGAGCGCTCGCGGCGCAGCTCGTCGCGCAGTACGAGCTGCCGCAGGAGGACGTCGTCTCGATCGTCGTCAACGCGCGCGGCTTCGCCGGCCTGCTCGAGCAGGCCGACGACCTCGACCGGATCCGCCACGAGAACGTCCGCATCACCAGACGCGTCAGCGACGCGCGCATCGCCGTCGCGGCGCAGACACGCCGGCTGACGGCGATAGAGCGGCGCCGCAGAGCGCTCGTCGACGGCAGCGCGATCCAGCGCGACGAGGCGGCGCGGCTGCGGCTGGCGGTCGTCGACAAGCAGCTTGTGCACGTGCGCGCCCGCAGCCGCGACCGCGCCGCCCTGACCGGCCTGGAGCAGCGCCGCACGAGCGTCCGCGCGGAGCTGCGCCGCGTCGAGGCGCAGGCCGCCCGCGCGGCCGCCGCCAACAGCGGCGCGACCGTCCCCGGCGCCTCGGTCGCGAGCGCGCCGTTCGCCGCCCACGGCGGCGACAGCGGCTTCTTCCAGGCGGCCGGGACGAACTACGCCGTCGGCGACGAGCCGCTGCTGGCCGCGCGCCTGGACCGGCTCGGCAAGACGCTCGGCCTGCACCTGACCGGCATCTCCGGCTACCGCACGCCGCAGCACTCGGTCGAGGTCGGCGGCTTCCCGAACGACCCGCACACGCGCGGCGAGGCCTCCGACACGCCCGGCGTCGAGGGCGTCTCGGAGGCGACGCTGAACCAGTTCGGCCTGACGCGCCCGTTCGGCGGCGCCGCCGAGGCCGACCACATCCAGCTGCTCGGCGGCTGAGGCCCCGGGCCTACGTCGGGCCCAGCAGCTCCTGCAGGTCGGCGACGACGGCGTGCGCGCCGGCCTGGCGCAGCGCCTCCGGGGAGGCGTGGCCGCGCGCGACCGCGATCGCCAGCAGCAGCTCGGCGGAGCGGGCCGCTTCGATCCCCTCCGGCGTGACGTCGACGAAGACGGCGCGCTGCGGCTCGGCGCCGAGCGCGGCGAGCGTCTCGGTGAGCGTGGCGGGATCGCGCGGGCCGCCCTCGACGACGTCGAAGCGGTCGGCGACGCCGGCCAGCTCCAGCGCCGACGGCGCCCGCTCGCCGGAGGCGACGAGCGCGATTCTCTTGCCCTCGCTGCGGAGCCGGTCGATCCAGGCGATCGAGCCGGGCAGCGGGCGCACGTCGCCGTAGCCGAGGTCGGCGGCGACGCTCTCCAGCGTGAACAGGGCGGCGTCGAACCTGCTGTGGTCGATCCGCGCCCGCAGCATGTCGAGCACGGTCGCGACCGGCCGCGGCCGGCTCGCGTCGAAGGGCTGCTCGCTCATTGGGCCATCACCCAGATCCCCGCCGCGATCGCGCCTGCGATCGCGAGCACGCAGACGACGGTCAGCGCGCTCCAGCCGATCACGCCGCCCTCGGCGCCGGCCGCGCGCTGGTCCTGCGCGCGCAGCGAGGCGGCGACGGCGACGCCGGCGATCACCAGCACGGCGATCCCGATCACGAACGAGGCGGCGACCGCCTCGCCGAGCAGGTCCCAGTCGACCAGCTTCGCGTAGACGACGTTCATGCGGGCACCGCCTGGGGCTCGGTCGCGTTCGGTCCGAACGCGGGTCTCTCGGAGATCGTCTCGTGCGGGTGGATCGCGTTGCGGCGGTTGGCGACGAAGAGGAAGCCGCAGCCGATCGCGAGGATGATCGCGACGACGATCGGCCCGACGGCGCCGTCGCCGAACAGGTCGATGATCGCGTAGGCGAGCGCGGCGGTCGCGGCGGCGGCCGGCAGCGTCAGCAGCCAGCCGGCGACGATGTTGCGCGCGACGATCCAGTTGACCTGCGCGCCCGGCCGGCCGACGCCGGAGCCGGTGACGGCGCCGGAGACGACCTGCGTCGTCGACAGCGGGTAGCCGACGTGCGAGGAGGCGAGGATCACCGTCGCGGCGACCGCCTCGGAGCCGAAGCCCTGGGGCGGGCGGACCTCGACGACCTTCGTCCCGAGCGTCTTGATGATCCGCCAGCCGCCGGTGTAGGTGCCGAGCGCGATCGCCGAGGCGCAGCTGATCACGACCCAGGTCGGGACGTCGAAGTCGGGGCCGCCTCTGAGCGTGCCGTTGGCGATCAGCGCCAGCGAGATCACGCCCATCGTCTTCTGCGCGTCGTTGGTGCCGTGCGCGAGCGCGACCATCGAGGAGGAGGCGACCTGCGCCCAGCGGAACTCGCGCTCGGAGCGGGCCGGCTTGTATCTGCGGATCAGCTTGTAGACGAGGAAGACGCCGATCGCGGCGACGACGCCGGCGACGATCGGCGAGGCGATCGCCGGGACGATCACCTTCGAGACGATCCCGTCGACCTCGATCGCGCCGCCGCCGGCGGCGACGAGCGTCGCGCCGACGACGCCGCCGATCAGCGCGTGCGACGAGGAGGACGGCAGGCCGAACCACCAGGTCGCGAGGTTCCAGCAGATCGCGCCGACGAGTCCGCCGAAGACGACGGTTGGGGTGATCGAGCCGGCGTCGACGATGCCCTCGGCGACCGTCGCGGCGACCTTCAGCGAGATGAAGGCGCCGACGAAGTTGAGGATCGCCGCGATCGTGACAGCCAGCTTGGGCTTCAGCGCACCGGTCGCGATCGTGGTCGCCATCGCGTTGGCGGTGTCGTGGAAGCCGTTGGTGAAGTCGAACCCCAGCGCCGCGATCACGACGAGCGCGAGGACGATGTCTGCCGCATCCATGGCAGCGAGGCTTCCCGCCACGCCCCTGCTCGCGAGCCTCGGTCACCGAATCGTCACAAGCATGGTCCGACTGCCTTCTCGACCGATATGGTTGGGAATGTGACGCGCTCGACTGTTCCCGCCTCCGGTCCCGGCCGCAGGCGCCGCCCCGACGCCCCGCGCGAGCGGCAGCTGCCGTCGGGCCGCCACGGCCTCACGCGCGGCTTCGTCGCCGCCAACCAGCGCGGGCGGATCGTCGAGGCGCTGGTCGAGGTCGTCGACGGCTTCGGCCTGCAGGCGGCGTCGGTCGAGCGGGTCGCGGCGCGCGCGGGCGTCTCGCGGCGGACCTTCTACGAGCAGTTCGACGGCAGGGACGACCTCTTCGCCCACGCGCTCGACCTCGCCGCCCGCGGCCTGCACGCGCGGGTGGAGGCCGCGCTCGCCGCCCCCGTAGCCGCCGCCACCGCCGCCGCCACTCCCGCCGCCGACGCCGCCACCACCGATGACGCCGCCGCTCCCGCCACCACCGATGACGCCGCCGCTCCCGCCGCCGCCGACGACGAGGCCGCCACGGTCGCCGACGACGCCGCCCGCCTGCGCCGCGGCCTCGGCGCGCTGCTCGACGGGCTCGCCGAGCAGCCGCCGCTGGCGCGGCTGTGCGTCGTCACCGTCCTCTCGGCCGGGCCCGCCGCGCTCGCCCGCCGCGACGCCTGGATGGCCCGCTTCGCCGACCTGCTCGACGGACTCGCGCGCGAGCGCGGCGAGGCGCTGCCGCCGCTGACCTCCGAGGGGATCGTCGGCGCCGTCTACGACGTCGTCTACAAGCGGATCGCGGCCGGCGAGGGCGAGGCGCTGCCGGGGCTGCTCGACCATCTGCACGGCTTCTGCCTGCTGCTGCTCGGCGGGGCGAGCGACCCGCGCGCATGAGCGCGATACACCGCCAGCAGCCGGCCGACGCGGCCGCGATCGCCGCCTACCAGCGCGTGCTCGACCGCGTCTACGAACGCAGCCGCGAGCTGATCCCGGCGGCGCCGACGTGGCAGGCCGGCCTCTACCGCTCGGTGCTCGCCTGCTACGCCGAGATGCGCTCGGAGCCGCGCGTGCTGGAGCTGCACTTCGTCGCCACGATGCGCGATCCGCAGGTGCTGCGTACGCGCGTACAGCACCGCGACCGGCTGCTCGCGCTGCTGGCCGCGACGCGCGACGACGCCCCCGACGCGCTCCACGGCGAGTTCCTGCTGAACCTCGTGCACGCGTCGATGCGGACCCAGCTGCGCGCCGGCGCCGAGCCGCCCGGCCTCGACGCGGCGGAGCGCACCTTCGCCGCGATCCTCTGGCGCGGCGCCCCGCTCTCGCAGGCCTGAGCGCCGGAGCTGCCCGCCCGCACCCGTCGCCGGCCGCCCGCCGCCGCCCGCCGCCCGCCGCCCGCCGCCGGCCGCCCGCCGC
>NZ_JAUTDN010000007.1 GCF_030646155.1 Conexibacter sp. CPCC 205762 | reverse complement strand
CGGGGCCGGCTGCTCGGCGGGAGCCGCGGCGGCGGCCGGCTGCTCGGCGGGAGCCGCGGCGGCGGCCGGGGCCGGCTGCTGCGGGGCGTCGGCGGCGAGTGCGGCGGCCGGTGCGGCGCCGAAGGTCAGGGCGGCGGCGATCCCGAGCAGGCCGGCACGCAGACGACGCCGGCGAGCGGCGGGTCCGACGGGAGGCACGAGGTTCGGGAGGCGATCGTCCATGAGCTGCCAGAAGGAGGCTTCCGTTGATCCTCGGCATCCCAGGAGAAAGCTTTAGCGATTCCGCCGCGAAGTGGCCGCGGAGGCCCCGGAACCCGTCAGTTGGCGCACACGAACGGCGTTCCGACACCCTCCCAAGCGTCCGCTCGGCGATCCACACGCGCCAAACCCGACAAAGTTGAGCGAATCTGTAGAGTTTTACGCGTGACGTCTCGCCTCCTCCGCCTCGCCCCCGCGCTCGCGCTGGTCGCGCTGATCGTGCTCGCGTGGCAGCTGTACGCCGACTCCGGCCGCCTCGCCGAGGATGTCCTGCCGAGCCCCTCGCGGGTCGTCTCGCAGGGCTGGGAGAACCGCGGCGACCTCTGGAGCAACACATTGCCGACGCTGCGCGCGACGCTGATCGGCTTCGGCTTCAGCCTCGTCGTCGGCTTCCTGCTGTCGGTCGCGATCGACTTCTCGGCGATCGTGCGGCGCGCCTTCATGCCGCTGCTGATCGTCTCGCAGACGCTGCCGATCATCGCGATCGCGCCGCTCGTCGTGATCTGGTTCGGCTTCGGCCTCGCGCCGAAGATCCTGCTCGTCGCGCTCGTCACCTTCTTCGCGATCACGGTCAGCTTCAGCGAGGGCTACCGCGCCGCCGAGCCCGAGGCCGAGCAGCTGCTGCGCTCGATGGGCGCGAGCCGCTGGCGCGTCTTCCGCAGCGTCCGCCTGCCGACGTCGCTGCCGTACTTCTTCGCCGGCCTGCGGATCTCGATCACCTACGCCGTCGTCGGCGCGATCTTCGCCGAGTACGCCGGCGCCGAGAGCGGCCTCGGGATCTACATGCAGACGGCGAAGAACTCCTTCCGCACCGATCTCGTGCTGGCCGCGGTCGGCGTCAGCGCGCTGCTGACGCTGACGCTGTTCGCGCTCACCTACGTGGTCGAGCGGATCGCGCTCCCGTGGACGCGCGCATGACCGCCGCCGCCCCCGCCCAGGCGACCGCCACGCCGAAGCTGGAGCTGCGCGGCCTGGCGAAGTCGTTCGGGACGCTGGAGGTCCTGCGCGACCTCAGCCTGCACGCGCACGCGGGCGAGTTCGTCTCGATCCTCGGCCCCAGCGGCAGCGGCAAGTCGACGACCTTCTCGATCCTGACCGGCGGCGAGCGGGCCGACGGCGGCGAGGTCAGCATCGACGGCGACGCCTCCGCCGCCGCGCGCGCCGGCGCCTTCGCCTACATGCCGCAGAAGGACGTGCTGCTGCCGTGGCGGCGGATCGTCGACAACCTCACGCTCGGACTCGAGGTGCAGGGCGTCAAGCGCGCCGCGGCGCGCGCCCGCGTCGCGCCGCTGCTGGAGACGTTCGGGCTCGCCGGCTTCGAGCAGCACTGGCCGGCGCAGCTGTCAGGCGGGATGCGCCAGCGCGCCGCGCTGCTGCGGACCGTCGTGCAGGAGCGCCCGATCCTGCTGCTGGACGAGCCGTTCGGCGCGCTCGACGCGCTCACCCGCACGCAGATGCAGCGCTGGCTGGAAGAGGTCTGGGAGCGCTACCGCTGGACGGTCGTGCTGATCACGCACGACGTGCGCGAGGCGGTCTTCCTGTCCGATCGCGTCTACGTGCTGTCGCAGCGGCCGGCGACGGTCGTGACCGAGGTCGCGGTGCCGCTGCCGCGCCCGCGCACGCTGGAGACGCTCGCCGACCCGGTCGCGGGGCGGATCGAGGCGCAGCTGCTGGAAGCGCTGCTCGGCTGAGCGCGCGGCCAGCGCCGCAGCGCGGCGGCGGGCTCGTCAGTCGTCGAGCACGACGTTCGCGCGCGCGTGCGTGCGCTCGCGCGCGTAGTGAGCCTCTTCCTGCGCGGCCCAGCCGGCCCAGTGCGGCAGGTAGGTCGCGCCGTCGCGCGCGAAGGCGCGGCGTCTGCGCTCGTCCGCCTCCAGCTCGACCCAGACGAGCAGCGAGCAGTAGCCGGCGACCCGCATCGCCCCGGCGCCGACGCCCTCGACGACGAGCACGGGCGGCGCTGCCGGCAGCGGCCACGACGGCCCGTAGGCGGCGGCATGCCAGTCGTAGCGCGGCACCGCGACGCGCTCGCCCGCGGCGAGCGGCCGCAGCACGTCGTCGCGCAGCCGGTCGACGCCGCGCTCGAGCCCGTCCCAGCCGCCGTAGAGGTCTTCCAGCTGGACCAGCGGCGCGCTGCCGAGCGCGCCCGCGAGCGCCCGGCCGAGCGTCGACTTGCCCGCGCCGGAGCGGCCGTCGATCGCGACCACGCGCGTCGCGCCGGCGCGCGGCGGTGTGGCGGCCAGTGCCCGCACGATCTGCACGAGCGCTTGCTTGGCGATCGGCGTCTCGCCGGGCGCTGCGTCGCGTGGCGCTGCCAGGCGCGCGGGCTCGCTCACCCGTGCACCCGCACCCGCTCCGGCACCACCCGCAGCACGACCCGCTCGGCGTCGTCGGGGCGGCCGGTCGTGTCGTGACCGTCGGCGCCGGTGTAGCGGCGCGCCAGCCGGTCGATCAGCGCGACCGCCGCCAGCCCGTCGGCCTCGACGCTGCCGCGTCCGCGGATCTCGACATAGCGGGTCGGGCGCTCGCGGTCGTAGAGCAGGACGGTCGCGCGCGGGCGCGCGCGGAGGTTGACCGCCTGGCGCCGTCTCGCCTTCGTCGCCATCACGAGCGCGTCGCCGTCGCGGGCGATCCACATCACGCACATGTGATGCGTGCCGTCCGGATTCGCCGTCGTGAGGACCGCGAACTCCGGCCGGTCGATCAGCTCGCGCGCCGCCTCCGGCAGCGCGGTCAGCGCGCCCGCGCTCACGCCGCCGCGGCGCCGGCGGCCGCCTCCGGCAGGAAGTCGCCGCGCGTCGCCGCGCGCCAGACGCCGGCCGAGCGCAGCACCCCGTGCTCCGCCAGCCAGGCGGCATAGGGCTCCAGCAGCTCGCGCCGCTGCGCGCCCCACGCGCCCGCGTGGAACCAGCTCGGCGCGACCAGCTCCAGCGAGCGCGCCAGCACCGCCTGCGAGAAGTACGGGATCGTCCGCTCGAAGACGGCCAGCGCGCGCTCCTGGTCGGCGGCGGCCGCGTGGTACCCGCGCGCGGTCACGGCGAGGAAGGCGCGCACCAGCTCCGGCTCCTGCTCGACCAACCGCTCGTGCGTGCCGAGCAGGTAGGAGTGGTACGGCGGCGCGCCGATCTCGTCGACCGGCCAGAAGACCCGCCGCTCCTGCGGCAGCGCGTCGAACAGCAGGTCCCACGCCCAGTAGCCGCCGAACGAGGCGTCGACCTCGCCGGCCTCGATCTCGTCGAAGCCGAGCTCGCGCGCCCCGCTGTCGACGAACGTGACCGCCTCCGGGTCGCCGCCGTCGGCGCGGATCAGGTGGCGCACCATCGCCAGCCCGCGCGGCGTCGGGTTGAACGCGATCGTCCGCCCCTCCAGCTCGCGCGGCCGCGTGATGCCTGTGCGGGTCGTCGTCTGGATCGTCTCCATCGCGCGGTGGTTGACCGCCGCGACGCCGACCAGCGGCTCGCCCTGCTCCCGCCGCACCAGCAAGCGATTGCTCGGGAAGATCGCGAACTCCGTCTCACGGCGCGACAGCGAGGCGAGCGAGTCGCCCCGCAGCGGGTCGAACAGCGTCACCTCGACGTCGAGCCCGGCGTCGCGGTACCAGCCCTCGGCGGCGGCGAGCTGGACGCCGGCCGCGTTCGGCCACGGATGGAAGTACTCCAGCTGGACGCGGACGTGCGCCGGGGTCACTGCGCTCCGCCCGGCAGGTAGTCGTTGGTGAAGTAGGCCGACCAGTCCGGCTCCGCCGTCAGCTTCTTGCCGTCGCCGTCGGCGAGCAGGCCGTTGGAGTAGAGGAACTCGCCGTATCTTCTCCACACCTCGCCGTCCTGCACGCCGATCTGCGTCGTGTCGTCGGCGAAGTAGCCGCCGTCGGTCAGCAGCTGCTGCGACTGCTCGACCAGCGCCGGGTCCTTCAGCGCCTGTCTGTTGGCGGCGAGCAGGATGCTGGCGGCCTCGTCCGGGTGCGCGGCGGCGTAGGCGTAGCCCTCCTGCGTGGCGGCGAGGAACCGTCTCGCGACGTCGCCGTTGGCGGCGAGCCATCTGCCGGAGGCGACCAGCTCGGTCGAGTACTGGCGCGGGAAGCCGTACTGCTCGAGGTCGAAGCTCTTGAACGGCTTGTCGACCAGTCTCGCCTGCACGCCCTCCCACGTCAGCACCGAGATCGTGAAGTCGGCTCTTCTGGCGTAGACGGCGTCGTAGGCGGCGGTCGACAGGGCGACCGACTTGAAGTCGCCCCTGCCGCCGTCCTGCTGGATCACGTATCTCAGCTCGGGCCCCTCGTCGGGCGTGCCGAAGCCGGCGTAGGTCTTGCCATCGAGGTCTCTCGGCGAGGCGATGTCGTCACGGTCGGCGGCGACGGTGATCGCGTAGGCGCCTCTGACGAACGGCGCGAAGATGCCGACGACGTCGCTGCCGGCGGCGCGCGCGTAGGCGATGCCGGCCTGGTAGCCGAAGCCGACGTCGGCCTTGCCGGCGCCGACGAGCTGCTCGGGCGCGGTCGAGGCGTAGGGGATCAGCTTCAGCTTGATCCCCTGTCTGGCGTAGAAGCCCTGCGCCTCGGCGACGTAGACGCCGGTGTGGTTGGTGTTCGGCGTCCAGTCGAGCGCGACCGTCACCTCGGCCTCCTGCGGGGGCGCGTCGGCGGCGGTCGTGGAGCCGGCTGCGGCGGTGGTGCCGGAGCCGTCGTCATCTGAGGAGCCGCAGGCAGTCAGCAGCAGCGGAGCGAGCAGCAGCGCGACGAGCAGCGCCAGCAGACGGGGGAGCCTGGAATGCATCTTCACGGTGACCTCTGGCAGAATCTTTCTAAAGTCGATGAACTTTGTCGAGATTACACGAAGAAGGGCACTCCGGAGATGACTCGCGAGCGGATCCTGCTGCACGGCCTGCGCCAGTCGACGGTCGGTCACACGGCCGCCGGGCTGTGGCGCCACCCCGACAGCCAGGCCCACCGCTACCGCGAGCTGAGCTACTGGGTCGAGACGGCGCAGCTGCTCGAACGAGGCCGCTTCGACGCGCTCTTCGTCGCCGACGCGCTCGGCCCGCTCGACACCTGGCAGGGCTCCGTCGACGCCGCCCTGCGCGACGGCATCCAGACGCCGACTGACGACCCGCTGCTGAGCATCAGCGCGATGGCGGCCGCGACCGAGCGGCTCGGCTTCGCCGTCACCGTCAGCTCGACCTACGAGCGGCCGTACCAGTTCGCGCGCAAGCTGACGACGCTCGATCACCTCACCGACGGCCGCATCGGCTGGAACATCGTCACCTCCGCGCTCGACTCGGCGGCGCGCAACCTCGGCCTCGACCAGCAGCTCCCGCACGACCAGCGCTACCTGCTGGCGGAGGAGTTCATGGAGGTCGTCTACAGACTGTGGGAGGGCAGCTGGGAGGACGACGCGGTCGTGCGCGACGCCGCCGCCGGCGTCTTCGCCGACCCAGCCAGGGTCCATCCGATCGCGCACGCCGGCGAGCACTACCGCGTGCCGGGGATCGCGCTGTCGGAGCCGTCGCGCCAGCGCACGCCGACGCTCTACCAGGCCGGCACCTCACGCGCCGGCCAGGCGTTCGCCGGCAAGCACGCCGAGGGCGTCTTCCTGTCGACCTACGAGCCGGCCGGCGCCCGCGCGCTGGCCGACGGCGTGCGCGCTCAGGCAGTCGCCGCCGGGCGCGACCCGAGCACGCTGAAGTTCCTCTCGATCGCGACCGTGATCGTCGCGCCGACCGACGCCGAGGCGCGCGCGAAGCTGGCCGACTACGAGCAGTACGCGAGCGTCGAGGGCGCGCTCGCGCGCTGGAGCGCGCTGATGCAGCTCGACCTCTCCCAGCTCGACCTCGACGCCCCGCTGGAGCACGTCGAGACCGACGGCATCCGCGGCATGGTCGACCTCTTCACCCGCATCGACGCCAGCCGCACCTGGACGCCGCGCGAGATCGCGCGGTTCGTCGGCGTCGGCGGCGGCGGGCCGCTGTTCGTCGGCTCGCCCGCAACGGTCGCCGACGGGCTCGAACGCTGGATCGAGCAGGCCGGCGTCGACGGCTTCAACATCGCCGACCCGGTGCCGCCGGTCACCTTCCGCGACTTCGTCGAGCTGGTCGTGCCGGAGCTGCAGCGGCGCGGCCGCGTCTGGCGCGAGTACGACGGCGAGACGCTGCGCGAGCGGCTGCAGGGCGCCGGCCAGGAGCGCGTCCGCGACGACCACCCGGCGGCGGCGTGGCGCCGCGCCGGTACGCACGCCTGACGGCGGCGTGGAGACGCGGCTACGCTCGAAAGGTGCCCCGACGTATCCGCTGGACCGATATGCGGTCGCAGCTCGCGATCGACCTGACGCCCCTGCACCACTCGCGCGACCTGCGCCATCTGGTCGCCGGCAGCACGATCACCAGCCTCGGCTCGCAGGCGACGCTCGTCGCGCTGCCGTACCAGCTCTACGTGCAGACCAGATCCCCGGCGCTGACCGGCCTGCTCGGCCTCTTCGAGCTGATCCCGCTGGTGACGCTGTCGCTCTACGGCGGTGCGCTCGCCGACCGCGTCGACCGCCGCCGCCTGCTGCTGCTCGTGCAGATCGCGCTCGTGCTGCTGAGCGGCGGGCTGGCGCTCGGCGCCTACCTCGGCGAGCCGCCGCTGGCGCTGCTGTACCTGCTCGGCGCGCTGCTGGCCGGCGCCAACGGGGTGCAGAACACGGTCCGCGCGTCGGTCGTGCCGAACGTCGTGCCGACCTCGGAGCTGCGCGCGGCGCTGGCGCTGACGTTCGGGCTGACGCAGGCGACGATGGTCGTCGGGCCGGCGCTCGGCGGCCTGCTGATCGCGGCCGGCGGCCTCGGCACCGCCTACGCGGTCGACGCGCTCACCTGCCTCGGCATGGTCGTGACCGTGATCGGCCTCTCGCCGCAGCCGCCGCGCGGCGCCGACGCCGAGGGCGCGGAGCTGGGGATATGGCAGTCGATCACGGAGGGGCTGCGCTTCGTGCGCTCGCGCAAGGCGCTCGTCGGCTCGTTCGCGATCGACCTGTCGGCGATGGCGTTCGGGATGCCGCGGACGCTCTTCCCGGTCCTGTCGCTGACCGTCTACCACGCCGGCGCGACCGGCACCGGCCTGCTCAACGCGGCCGTCTCGGCCGGCGCGGTCGTCGCGGCGCTGACGACCGGCTGGCTGCCGAAGGTGCGGCGGCTGGGCCGGATCGTGATCGTCGCGGTGATCGCCTGGGGCGTCGCGATCGCCGCCGCCGGCCTCGTCCCCTCGCTCGGCTTCGCGATGCTGATGCTCGCGCTCGCCGGCGCGGCCGACTCGGTCAGCGCCGTCTGCCGCTCGACGATCAACCAGACGGTGACGCCCGACCGCATGCGCGGCCGGATGTCGTCGGTCTTCTCGCTCGTCGTGCAGAGCGGGCCGCGCGTCGGCGACGTCGAGGGCGGCGCCGTCGCCTCGCTCACCTCGGCCCGCTTCTCGGTCGTCTCCGGCGGCCTCGCCTGCGTCGCCGCGGCGGCCGCGATCGCGCTCGCCTTCCCCGCGCTCGCCGCCTACGACGCCGAGGTCGCCGAGGCTGAGATGGCCGAGCTGGCGGCCGCCGCCGCTCCCGCGCCCGTCCCGGCCGCCTGAGCGGGCCGGCGGCTCACAGCCGCCGCGCGGCCTCGCCCCACAGCTCGCTGAACGTCGGGAACTGGGGGACGAAGTCCTGCAGGACGGCGAGCGGGACCTGCGCCTTGACCGCGAGCGCGGCGACGTGGATCCACTCGCCGGCCTCGGGGCCGGCGGCCCAGGCGCCGACGACGACCTCGCGGTCGGCGTCGAGCAGCAGGCCGACGCCGCCGAAGAGGTCGCGGCCGTACGTCTCGGTGCGGTCGACGGCCGACAGCGGCAGCTGGACGGAGCGGGTGCGCAGGCCGGCCTGCGCCGCCTGCTCGCCGGTGAGGCCGACGGCGGCCAGCTCGGGCTCGCCGAAGACGACGCGCGGCACGCCGCGGTAGTCGGCGCGGGCGGCGCCGCCGAGCAGGTTGTCGGCGACGACGCGGCCCTGGTAGCCGGCGACGTGGGTGTAGGGCGCTATCCCGGTCACGTCGCCGACGGCCCAGACGCCGTCGGCGGCACGGCAGCGGTCGTCGACGAGCACGGCGCTGTGGTCGTCGGTCGCGACGCCGGGCGGGGTGAGGCCGTCGCTGTTGGGGATCCGGCCGGTCGCGACGACGAGCCGCTCGACGTGGTGGAGGCCGCCATCTTCAAGGTGGACCGCCACGCCCGCGACGCCGTCGGCTGGGTCGCCGTCGTCGTGGACGACGTGGCTCACGCGCGCGTGCGTGCGGACGTCGACGCCGTGCTCGCGCAGCATCCGCAGCGCGTGCGCCGAGAGCTGCTCGTCCTCGCGCGCGAGCAGCCGGCCGCCGCGCTCCAGCAGCGTCACCGCGCAGCCCAGCTCGGCCAGCCACTGCGCGCTCTCCAGCCCGACCGGGCCGGAGCCGAGCACGACCGCCGAGCGCGGCACCTCGCGCATCGCGGTCACCTCGCGGTTGGTCCAGACCAGCTCGCGCCGCAGGCCGGGCAGCGGCGGGACGGCGGCGCGCGAGCCGGAGGCGAGCACGATCTCGGGCGCGCGCAGCTCGCGCTCGCCGACGCGCACGACGCCGCGCTCCGGCACGCTCGCCGCGCCGCGCACGAGCGTCACGCCGGTCGACTCGATCCAGGCCGCCTTCGCCGTGTCGTCGAGGCCGGAGTTCATGTAGTCGCGGTAGGCGCGCACCGCCGGCCACGCCGGTCGCGGCTCCTCCAGCCCGGCGACGTGGCGAGACTCGCTGCGCAACTGCGCCGCGCGCAGCAGCGTCTTCGACGGGATGCACGCCCAGAACGGGCACTCGCCGCCGACCAGCTCCGCCTCCACGACGGCGACCCGGCGGCCGGCCTGCGCGAGCGCCGGGGCGACCGCGCGGCCGCCCGGCCCGGTCCCGATCACGATGCAGTCGAACGCGTCCATGCCCACACGCTACCCGCGCGCGTGGGCTCAGCCGCGAGGCTTCTGATGCATGTCGATCTCGTACATGTCGCCGCGGTAGAGGGAGCGCGCCCATTCGATCACGCGGCCCGTGTGGCGGCGGGTGACGCGGCGGAAGAGGAAGGCCGGAGCGCCCGGCTCGGTCTCCAGCAGCGCCGCCTCCTCGGCCGTCAGCGCGACGGCGCTGGCGCGCTGGCGCGCCTCGCCGAACGTGACGCCGTAGCGCTCCCGCAGCAGGCCGTAGAGCGAGCGGTCGTGCAGCGGCGCCTTCTCCAGCCGCGGGAAGTCGTCGGCCGGCAGATAGACCCACTCGACCGCGAGCGGCACGTCGTCGGCGGTGCGGACGCGGTGGATCAGCACGACCGGCTGGCCCGGCGGACGTTCCAGCGCCGCGGCGACCGCCTCGTCGGCGGCGATCAGCTCCTGCGCGATCACGTAGCCGCCGGGCGTCATGCCGCGCGCGACGATGTCCTCGGAGAAGGAGGAGAGCGAGTCGGTCTGGACGATCCGCGGCGCGGCGACGAAGGTGCCCTGGCGCTCGACGCGGTAGGCGAGGCCGTCGGCGCAGAGGCGGTCCAGCTCGCGCCGGACGGTCATCCGCGCGACCGCGAAGCGCTCCGCGAGGATCCGCTCCGACGGCAGCAGCGCGCCGGGGCCGAGGCCGGCCATCAGCTGCTCCAGCGCCCTGCGCAGCTGCTCGCCCTTCGGCTGCGAGCCGCTGAGCGGGGCGAGCGCGGCGACGTCGGCACGGCGGCGGCTTCCCTCCATGACCGTGGTGTATACCAGCCAACAGGCCAGATCGCCAGCGGATCCGGGCTCCATGCGGACAGTCCGGACAGCAGGTGCTTGACTGGTATAGACCAGAGCGTTACGGTCCGCTCCGTCGGTTGCCCGAGGAGCGGCCGACTGTCTGTCCATCCAGACGGGGAGAAGCCAGGTATGTCGTTCATTCGCACGGGTACCGCCGTGGTGCTGGCCGGCGCGCTCGCGCTCGGCGCCGCCGCCTGCGGCAGCAGCGACGACAACGGTGGCGGCGGCACCGGCACCAGCGCGAGCGGTGGAGGTGGCGACGCGCCCAAGATCGCGCTGCTGCTGCCGGAGTCGAAGACCGCCCGCTACGAGAACCAGGACCGCCCCAGCTTCGTCAGAAAGGTCAGAGAGCTCTGTCCCGGCTGCGAGGTGATCTACGCCAACGCCGAGCAGGACGCCGCCCAACAGCAGCAGCAGGCCGAGCAGGCGATCACCAACGGCGCGAAGGTGCTCGTGATCGACGCGGTCGACGTCAGAGCGGCTGCCGCGATCGCCAACAACGCCAGAACGCAGGGCGTGCCGGTCGTCTCCTACGCGCGCCTGATCGACGGCGCCGACATCGACGCCTACGTCTCGATCGACCCGTTCAGAGTCGGCCAGCAGCAGGGCGAGGCGCTGCTGAGAGCGCTTCCGAACGGCGGCAGCAGAGCGAGAATCGTGATGATCAACGGCTCGCCGACCGACTCCAACTCGGCGCCGTACAAGCAGGGCGCGCACGACGTGCTCGACAGAGCCGGCGTCGACGTGGTGAAGGAGTACGACACGCCCGACTGGAGCCCCGACAAGGCGCAGACGGAGATGGAGCAGGCGATCACCGCGGCCGGCAAGGACGGCTTCGCGGGCGTCTACTCGGCCAACGACGGCATGGCCGGCGGCGCGATCGCGGCGATGAGAGCGAACGGCATCGACCCGAGAACGAAGCCGGTCACCGGCCAGGACGCCGAGGTCGCCGGCCTGCAGCGGATCCTCACCGGCGAGCAGCTGATGACGGTCTACCAGCCGATCAACCAGATCGCCTCGACCGCCGCCGAGCTGGCGGTGCCGCTGGCCAGAGGCGAGGGCGTCCCGACCTCCGTCACGACGACCGAGGTCGACAACAACAGCTCCAGAAGAGTCCCCTCGGTGCTGCTCGACACGATCGCGATCACGAGAGACAACATCCAGAGCGTGATCGTCAGAGACGGCTTCGCGACCGCCGCCCAGATCTGCACCGACGCCTACAGAGCCGCGTGCGACGCGGCCGGGATCAGATAGCGCGATGCCCGGCGCGCGCATGGCCGCCGAGATGGCGGAGCAGCCGGCCGTGCTCGCGCGGCTGATCGCGCGCGCCGACGCGATCGCGGCAGCGGTGCGGGAGCTTGCGCCGCAGCCGCTGCACGGCAGCACGATCGTCGCGCGCGGCTCCTCCGACCACGCCTCCGTCTACGGCCGCTACCTGCTGGAGCTGGCCAGCGGCCGGCCGGTCTCGCTGGCGGCCCCGTCGCTGCACCTGCTCTACGACGCGCAGGTCGACTACACGGGGCAGCTGGCGGTGGCGGTCAGCCAGTCGGGCGCGACGCCGGAGATCGTCGCGACACTCGCGCGCCTGGGCGCGGCCGGCGCGCGCACGCTCGCGATCACCAACGACGGCGCCAGCGCGCTGGCCTCCGGCGCCGACGGCGTGGTCGCGCTGGCGGCCGGCGCCGAGCTGGCGGTGCCGGCGACGAAGACCGTCACCGCCCAGTTGCTGGCGTTTGGCCTCATCGCACGCGCACTCGGGCCGGTGCCGTTCTCCGACGAGGAGCTGCACGCGCTGCCGGCGGCGGTCGCCGCGGTGCTGGAGGACCCGGAGCCGGCGCGCGCCGCGGCGGCGCTGCTGGCCGACGACACGCGGATGGTCGTGACCGCGCGCGGGCTGCTCTACGGCGCCGCGCTGGAGAGCGCGCTGAAGCTGCAGGAGACCGCCGCGATCGCCGCCGACGGCTCCTCGTCGGCCGATCTGCGCCACGGCCCGATCACGATCGTCGAGGCCGGCTTCCCGGTGCTCGCGCTGAGCGCCGGCGACGGCCCGGCCGCCGCCGACGTGGCCGAGCTGACCGGCCTGCTGCGCGAGCGCGGCGCGCGCGTGCTGACGCTCGCGACCGCCGCCGGCGCCGACCTGCCGCTGCCCGCGGTGACCGAGGGGCTGGCGCCGATCGTCGCGGTCGTGCGCGCGCAGCAGCTCGCCTTCGAGCTGGCGCTGCTGCGCGGCCGCGACCCCGACGCGCCCGCGAACCTCAGCAAGGTGACGGCGACGTGAGCGCGGCGACCCCCACCGTGCCGGATGCGACGACCTCGCACCCGGCAGGCGACCTGACCCTGACCGGCGGCCGCGTCGTCACGCCCGAGGGCATCCGCTGGGCCGACGTGACGGTCCGCGGCGGCCGCATCGCAGAGGTCGGCGAGAGCGCCCCGGGGCGGGTCGCGCTCGACGCCGTCGACCTCGGCGGGCGCTGGCTGCTGCCGGGCTTCATCGACCTCCACGTCCACGGCGGCGGCGGGGCGCAGTTCAACACGCGTGACGCCGGCGAGGTCCAGCGCGCCGCCGCCTTCCACGCCCGCCACGGCACGACCGCGCTGCTGGCGACGACCGTCGCCGCCCCGGTCGGCGAGCTGCTCGACGCGCTCGTCGCGATCGGCGCCGCCGCGACGGCCCCGGCCACCGGCGCCGCGCAGGTGCTCGGCGCCCACCTCGAGGGCCCGTTCCTCAGCCGGCTGCGGCCGGGCGCGATGGAGGCCGAGCACTTCCTCATCCCAGCGGAGGCGCCGGAGGCCGTCGACCGCCTGCTCGCCGGCGGGCCGGTGCGCTCGATCTCGCTCGCGCCGGAGCTGCCCGGTGCGCTGGAGCTGATCCGCGCGGCAGCCGCGCGCGGGGTGCTCGTCTCGCTCGCCCACACCGACGCCGACGGCGCCGCCGCGGAGGCCGCGATCGAGGCCGGCGCGCGCGCCGTCACGCACGCCTTCAACGCGATGCGGCCGCTGCACCACCGCGACCCGGGGCTGATCGGCGTCGCGCTCGGCCGCGACGAGCTGACCTGCGAGCTGATCTGCGACGGCGTCCACGTCGATCCGGCGGTCGTGCGGCTGCTGCTGCGGCTGAAGGGGCCGCAGCGGACCGCGCTGGTGACCGACGCGATCGAGGCGACCGGGCTGCCCGACGGCGACTACCGGCTCGGCGACCGCGCCGTCCACGTCCAGTGCGGCCGCGCCACGTTGCCCGGGGCGCAGACGATCGCCGGCGCGACGCTGACGATGGACGCCGCCGTCCGCAACGCCGTCCGCTTCGGCGAGGCGACCGTCGCCGACGCCGCCCGCATGGCCGCCACGACGCCGGCCGAGCTGCTTGGGATCGACGCCGTCAAGGGTTCGATCGCCCCCGGCCGCGACGCCGACCTGGTCGTGCTCGACGACGACCTCTCCTTGCACCGAGTGCTGGTGCGAGGAAGCTGGGTGTAGGGTTCCGCGCGAGCCAGTCGCACCCACCAGCGTGGGTCAGGGAACCCGGTGAGAGGCCGGGGCTGACGCGCAGCGGTATGGGGGACGGGCGAGGCATCTGCCACTGGGCCGGAGACGGTCTGGGAAGGCGCCTCGGCCGGACGATCCCGAGCCCGAAGACCTGCTGGCCCGGATCGTCCACAACGGACCCCGCGCCCGGGTTCCAGATCGAAAGGCCTCGCGTGCGTCCACGCGTCCCCACCGTCCCGCTCCTCTCCGCTGCTGCCGCGCTCGCCGTCGCGCTGCCGCTCGCCGCCTGCGGCGACGACTCGCCCTCCGCGACCGCCGCCTCCACCGGCGCGAGCACGACCACGACCGCCGCCGCGACGACCTACCCCGTCGTGCTCAGAAACTGCGCGCGCGAGGTGCGGGTCGAGCAGGCGCCGGAGCGCGTCGTCTCGGTCAACCAGCCGGCGACCGAGCTGCTGCTGACGCTCGGGCTCGCCGACAGGATGGTCGGCAGCGTCTCCTGGAACGACCCGGTCGCGCCCGCGCTCGCGGCGGCCAACGCGAGAGTCCCCGTCCTCAGCAGAGACTTCGCCTCGTTCGAGCGCGTGCTGAAGACCGAGCCCGACTTCGTCTACGCGACCTTCGACTACTCCTTCACCGACGAGGGCGTCGCCCCGCGCGATCGCTTCGAGCAGCTCGGCGTCGCGACGTACCAGTCCTCCAGCGAGTGCGGTGGCCAGACGGCCCAGCAGGACGCGGCGCTGACGATCGACGACATGTTCGCCGAGATCGGCGATCTCGCGCAGATCTTCGGGATCGAGCAGAGAGGCGCGCAGCTGGTCGAGTCACTCAGAGCGCGGCTCGCGAGAGCGGCCGGCGGCCTCGACGCGAGCGACGTCTCGCTCGCCTGGTGGTACTCGGCGACGAAGGCGCCGTACATCGCCGGCTGCTGCGGCGCGCCCGGGATCGTGACGCGCGCGGTCGGCGCCAGAAACGCCTTCGAGGACAACAGACAGCTGTGGCCGGAGATCGGCTGGGAATCGCTGCTGGAGCGCGACCCCGACGTGCTCGTGCTGGCCGACCTGACGCGCGGCGACGACGGCGACAGCGCGGAGGCGAAGATCAGATTCCTCGAGTCCGACCCGGTCGCCAAGCGCCTGACGGCGGTCCGCGAGAGACGCTGGATCGTGCTCGCCGGCTCCGACATGGACCCCGGCCTGCGCAACGTCGACGCCGTCGAGACGGTCGCCGACGGGCTCCGCAGACTCGGCCTGGCGGGCAGATGAGCGAGCCGCTGCTGCCGGCCTGGGACGACCAGCAGGCGGCGTACATCGCCGATCGCGAGGGCCGTTTCGCGATCATCGCGTCGCTGGTCGAGCTGCACTGCGGGCCGGCGCCGCTGGTCGTCGACCTCGCCTGCGGGCCGGGCTCGCTGAGCGCGCGGATCCTGGCGGCGCTGCCCGGCGCGCGCGTGCTCGGCGTCGACCACGACCCGCTGCTGCTGGAGCTGGCGCGGCGCGAGCTGGCCCCGCGCCACGACGGCCGCCTGACGCTGCTCGACGCCGACCTCGAGGACGCCGGCTGGCCGGCCGCCGTGCGCGCGGCGCTCGGCGGCGCGCGCCCCGACGCGATCGTCTCGACGACCGCGCTGCACTGGCTCTTCCCCGACAGGCTCGTGCGGCTCTATGGCCAGGCGGCCGAGCTGCTGGCCGACGGCGGCGGGCTGCTCAACGGCGACCATTTCCGCTTCGACGGCCGCACGCCGACGCTGCGCGCGCTGGCCGCCGCGCACGACACGGCGACCCAGCAGGCGGCGTGGGCGGCCGGCGCGCCGAGCTGGGACGCCTGGTGGGAGCGGGCGCACGCGATCGACGGCGGCGCCGCGCTGGCCGCCGAGCGGTCGGCCCGCTTCGACCACCGCCCGCCGCCGCCCCCGACCGCGGTCGACCTCCACCTCGCGGCGCTGGCGCAGGCCGGCTTCGCCGAGGCGGGAACCGTCTGGCAGCTGCTCGACGACTACGTCGTGGCCGGCTTCAAGTGACCGCGGCGCGGGCGCGGCCGGCCTCCTCGCGACGCGGCACCGGCCGCGGACGGGGACGGCTGGCCGCGCTCGCGCTGGCGGGGATCGCGACGCTGCTGCTGTCGATCGCGGCCGCGATCGCGATCGGGCCGGCCGACATCGCGCTGACCGACGTCTACGCGGTGATCGGCCAGCACCTCGGCCTCGGCGACGCCGGGCTGTCGCGGATCCGCGAGGGGATCGTCTGGGAGCTGCGGCTGCCGCGCACGCTGCTGGCGGCGGTCTGCGGCGCCGGACTGGCGCTGTGCGGCGCGATCCTGCAGTCGCTGCTGCGCAATCCGCTCGCCGACCCGTTCGTGCTCGGGATCTCCTCCGGCGCCTCGACCGGCGCCGTGCTGGTGATCGTCGCCGGGCTCGGCGGCAGCGCGATCGGGCTCTCCTCCGGCGCCTTCGCCGGCGCGCTCGTCGCCTTCGCGCTCGTGCTCGCGCTGGCGGCGCTGGCCGGCGGCGGCACCGAGCGGGTCGTGCTGGCCGGCGTCGCCGGCACGCAGCTGTTCGCCGCGCTGACCAGCTTCGTCGTCTTCTCCTCCGCCGACGCCGAGCAGACGCGCGGCGTGATGTTCTGGCTGCTCGGCTCGCTCAGCGGGGCCGGCTGGAGCGACGTCGCGCTGTGCGCCGCCGTCTGCGGCGCCGGCCTGCTGCTGTGCATGACGCAGACGACGGCGCTCGACGCGCTCGCCTTCGGCGAGGACACCGCCAGCGCGCTCGGCGTCGAGGTCGGCCGCGTGCGCGTGCTGCTGCTGGTCGTGACCGCGCTGCTGACGGCGGTGCTGGTCAGCGCCGCCGGCGCGATCGGCTTCGTCGGGCTGGCGCTGCCGCACGCCGCGCGGATGCTCGTCGGCCCGCTCCACCGCCGCCTGCTGCCGGCGACCGCGCTCGCGGGCGCGATCTTCCTCGTCTGGGTCGACACCGCCGCGCGCACGCTGTTCGCGCCGCAGGAGCTGCCGGTCGGCGTCGTCACGGCGCTGCTCGGCGTCCCCGCCTTCGCCGCGATCCTCGCGCGGGCGGGCCGGCGGGGCTAGGCTCCGCGCATGAGCCGTTTCCAGCGCGCGCCGGGCGATCCCGAGAGACAGCGGGCGACCTCGCTCGAGCTGTTCTACGACCTCGTCTTCGTCTTCTCCGTCACGCAGGTCTCGCACCTGCTGCTGAACCACCTCACGTGGGAGGGCGTCGGGCAGTCGGCGCTCGTGCTGATGGCCGTCTGGTGGTCGTGGAACTACACGACCTGGGTCACGAACGAGCTCGACCCCGAGTCGGTCGTCGTGCGGCTGATGCTGATCGCGGTGATGCTGGCGTCGCTGCTGATGGCGGTCGCGATCCCGGAGGCGTTCGGCGACCGGGCGCTGCTGTTCGCCGGCGCCTACGTCGCGATCCAATGCGGCCGTCACGCCTTCCTCGCCTTCGCCGCGCACGAGCGCGGCACGCCGGAGCGCGAGCGAGCCGAGCGGATCCTGATCTGGTTCGCGATCGCCGGCCTCTTCTGGATCGCCGGCGGACTGGCAGAGGAGGGGACGCCGCGGACGCTGCTGTGGCTCATCGCGCTGCTGATCGACTGGACCGCGCCGCTGCACCTCTACTGGCTGCCCGGCAAGGGCCGCGGCGCGAGCCAGGCGTGGGACGTGCAGACCTCGCACTTCGCCGAGCGCTTCCAGCTGTTCGTGATCATCGCGCTGGGCGAGTCGATCGTGCTGACCGGCGCGCCGACCTCCGAGCTGGAGCTGAGCGGCGAGCGCGTGCTCGCGTTCGCGGTCGCGTTCCTGACGACGGCGGCGATGTGGTGGCTCTACTTCAACTACGTCGCGACGATCGCCGAGCGGCGGCTGGAGCTGAGCGAGGAGCGGACGAAGCTCGCGCGCGACGGCTACACCTACCTGCACGTGCTGCTGATCGCGGGCGTGATCGTCTCCGCCGTCGGCGACGAGCTGACGATCGCCCACCCGGGCGAGGTGCTGCCCGGGAAGGAGGTCGCGATCAGCGTCGCCGGCCCGGCCATCTACCTGCTCGCCCACTCGCTCTTCCGCTGGCGGCTGACCGGCTCGCCCGGCTGGAAGCGGCCGGCCGGCGCGCTCGCCTGCGTCGTCGTCGGGCTCGTCTTCGGCGCGTGGGCCTCGGCGCTCGTCGTCGCGCTGCTGGTGCTGGCCGTCCTGATCGCGGTGATCGCCTCCGAGTACGTCAGCGGGCGCAGGCGCTCCGCGCGCGGGGAGCCGACGCCGCTCGACGCGCTGAACCAGCAGAGCCTGCCATCCTGAGGGCATGAGCAGCACGCCACTCGCCCCCGCGGCGGCCGGAGCGATCGCCGCCGAGGCGGCGCGTCGGCGCACGTTCGCGATCATCTCCCACCCGGACGCCGGCAAGACGACGCTGACCGAGAAGCTGCTGCTGTACGCCGGCGCGCTGCACGGCGAGGCCGGCTCGGTGAAGGCGAGATCGGGCAGACGCGAGGTCACCTCCGACTGGATGGAGCTGGAGCGCAGACGCGGCATCTCCGTCTCCTCGACGGTGCTGCGCTTCGACTACGAGGGCCACGTCTTCAACCTGCTCGACACCCCTGGCCACAAGGACTTCTCCGAGGACACGCTGCGCGTGCTGTCCGCCGTCGACGCGGCCGTGATGCTGATCGACGCGGCGAAGGGCGTCGAGCCGCAGACGCTGCGGCTGTTCGAGGTCGCGCGGGCGCGCAGAATCCCGCTGCTGACGTTCGTCAACAAGTACGACCGGCCCGGCATGGAGCCGCTGGAGATCCTCGACCACCTCTCCAAGGTGCTCGACCTGGAGGCGATCCCGGTCAACTGGCCGGTCGGCATCCCCGGCGCCTTCGAGGGCGTGATCGATCGCAGATCGAGACTGTTCCACCGCTTCACGCGCACGAGCGGCGGCGCGACGATCGCGCCCGAGGAGATCCTCGACGCCTCCGGCGCCTCCGACGACGACCAGGCGTGGGCGACCGCGCGCGAGGAGCTGGAGCTGCTCGACGCGGTCGACGAGGAGTTCGACGACGCGGCCTTCCGCAGCGGCCAGACGACGGCGCTGTTCTTCGGCTCGGCCGTCTCCAACTTCGGCGTCGGGCCGCTGCTGAGAGCGCTGGTCGACCTCGCCCCGGCGCCGTCGCCGCGGCGCGAGATCGACGCCGCCGGCGAGCCGGCCGGCGCACGCGCGCTGGAGCAGCCGTTCTCCGGGCTCGTCTTCAAGGTGCAGGCGAACATGGACCCGCGCCACCGCGACCGGATCGCGTTCGTGCGGATCTGCTCCGGCCGCTTCGAGCGCGGCATGCGCGTGACGAACGAGCGCACCAACCGCTCGCTCGCGATGGCGCACGCGCACGAGGTCTTCGGCCGCGAGCGCTCGCTGATGGAGGAGGCCTTCCCGGGCGACGTCGTCGGGATCGTCGGCGCCGCCGACACGCGCGTCGGCGACACGCTCTACCTCGACGAGCCGGCCCGCTTCCCGGCGATCCCGTCGCTGGCGCCGGAGTTCTTCATGTTCGTCCGCAACGCCGACGTGTCGCGCTACAAGCAGTTCCGCCGCGGACTCGAGCAGCTCGACGAGGAGGGCGTCGTGCACGTGCTCCGACGCGAGGCCGCCGGTGACCCGGTGCCGGTGCTCGCGGGCGTCGGCCGGCTCCAGTTCGACGTCGCCGTCAACCGCATGGAGAACGAGTTCAACGCCTCCGTGCGGCTGGAGGAGGCGCCCTGGAACGTCGCCCGCCGGACCGAGCCAGAGGACGTGCCGATCGTCCGCCAGGCGACCGGCGCCGAGGTGCTCGTGCGCGCCGACGGCACCCACCTCGCCGTCTTCCGCAGCGAGTTCGTGCTGCAGCGACTGGAGCGCGATCACCCCGAGATCACGCTCGATCGCCTGCTGACGCGCTGAGCGCCGACGCGCCAGGATCCTTACAGCGGTAGGACAAAGGTCCAATACTGGCGCGTCAGCACTCTTACCCATGGAGGAGCGGCCTCCGGACGGAGGAAAGTCGCGTGCATGACCGCACGTTCACGTGCGCCGCGACGGCATACGGCGCTCGCACTCATTCCGTGCGCGGTCGCAGGGGCCCTCGCCTTCGCGCCCGCCGCCGCCGACGCCGCGTCGGCTCCGAGACGCCTCTACGCCTGCGTCACGTCGGAGTACAACACGCTCAACCTCACGACCAAGAACGCGCGCTGCCCAAGCGACCAGTTCAAGATCTCGTGGGACGTCTCGGGCAGAGCGGGTCAACGCGGGCCCAGAGGCGCGAGAGGCACGCCAGGCAGAATCGGGGCGCCCGGCAGAGACGGCGCGACCGGACCGCAGGGCCCGGCAGGCGCCGTCGGCCCGCAGGGCGCGGTCGGTCCCATCGGTCCTGTCGGCCCCGCCGGCAGAGAAGGCTCCCCTGACACGCCGGCCCAGATCCTCGCGAAGCTGCTGACGGTCGACGGCCCCGGCTCGGGCCTCGACGCGGAGTTCCTCGACGGCAACGCCGCCAGCTTCTACCAGCAGCGCGTCAGCGGCACCTGCACCACCGGCCAGTACATGCAGGCGGTCAACGCCGACGGCACGGTCAGATGCGACGACCCGCTCACCGGGACGATCAGAGCGCCGCTCAGAGTCGCCCAGGGCAACCCCACCGGAGAGGCGATCACCGCCACGGTCACCGACCCCTCCAACAGCTCGACCGCGCTCTCGGTCAACCACTCGGGCACCGGCAACGGGATCGACGTGACGATGCCGAACATCTCCGGCGCGCGCGCGATCAGCGTCCAGCACAACGGCGTCGGCCCCGGCGTCTTCGCCAACACCGTCGGGGGCAATTCGATCTGGGGCGTCACCGGCTCGATATCGGCCGCGGCCCTGATCGGCGACTCCTCCTCTGGCGAGGCGGTCGTCGCGCGTCAGAACGGTGCGATCTGCGAGAGAAACATAGGCAGATGCAACGGGATAGGCGCCGTCGTCGGCCGCCACGACGGCACCGGCGGCTTCGGCGTCCGCGGCTTCGTCACGGATCCGAACGGCGCGATCGGCGTGATCGGCCAGGCCGGCATCTCGGGCGGCACCGGCACCGGCGTCCGCGCCGAGAACGTCAACGCCGCCAACAACGACAACGCCCTCGAAGCCGTCACCAACGGCAACGGCAACGCCCTCTTCGCGCAGGGCAGAACCAACGCGGCCTACTTCAGAGGCGGCGTCACGATCGAAGGCGACCTGACCGTCACCGGCACCAAGTCCGGCTTCAAGATCGACGACCCCCGCGCCCCATCGCAGCGCACGCTCACGCACACGCCGCTGGAGACCGACAGCCTGCAGGTGACATACAGCGGCAACGTCACGACCGACGACAGCGGCCGCGCGACCGTGCAGCTGAAGAGCTACGCGACCGCGATCGCGCGCGACTGGCGCTATCAGCTCACGCCGATCGGCCAGTTCGGCCAGGTGATCGTCAGCCGCGAGGTCGGCGGCGACGGCTCGTTCCAGATCCGCTCCGAGCATCCGCGGACGAAGGTCTCGTGGTCGGTCATCGGCGTCCGCAAGGACCCGCAGGCCAGCCAGGACGCGATCAGAGCCGTGACCGCCAAGACCGGCGCGGCGAAGGGCCGCTACCTCGACCCGACGCTCTACGGCAAGCCTGCCTCGCAGGCCGTCAACCGCGGGATCAGACCGACGATGGGCGAGGGCGGCGCGCGCGCCTCGGCCGGCCACCCGAAGCTCGCCTCCGAGCGCTGATCCGCTAGTCGCCGCCAAGGTCGAAGCGCGTCTCCTCGACGCGCTTCGACGGCGCGAACCAGACTGTCACCGCGCCGCCTGGCGCCGCCTCGAACTCACGGCCGATCAGATAGGTCCATTCGAGGCGGTCGCGAGCGTCGCGGGATCGATAGGTGGGACGCCCGAGCCGCTGGCGGACCTCCCGGTCGGTCGACCCGGCCGGTACGGCACACGCAGCGGTCGAGCGACCGAGCGACCGCCACCGGCGTGCCTCGAGCCGCGTCGGCACGACGCGCGCGTCGTGCCAAGCACCGGCGTCGAAGCGATGCCGATCGCACGCGGGCGCGTCGTCGCGGGCGATCCACAGCACGGCTCCGGCGAGCACGAACGTGCCCGCCAGAGCCGCGACGACCGTTGTCCGGTTCTTGAACCAGGCGATCTCGGCTCACCCCGCCGATCTGCACGGCTCTCTCAACGCGGGCAGTCTCCGTCCCGAGTTGTCGATGAAGACGAGGCCTCTCGACGGCCAGCGACGCCGATCGCTGCTGAGCACCGCGACGGCGGCGTGCTCCCGGATCTCACGGCAGATCTCGCGATCGGTGCCGTACCGTGGTGTGCCGTTGCTGGTTCTGAACGGCTTCGACGCGACGAAGTCGTGGCCGACTCTGTCGTTGTGCAGATCCATCCGCGCCGGCAGCGACGTGAGGTCGTTGGCCTCATGCGCCGCGGCCATCAGCCACGCCGGCTCGGTGTCGCCATACGCGCGCCCGGCCGTGCCCGCCATGATCCCGGTCCAGTAGGCGTGCTTGAAGGCGTTCGCGCGCGTGCGATCCTCCCCCTTCGCTCCTCTCCCGAAGACGCCGTCGGTGACCCGCTCGGCGATGTCGCGATCGGTCGCGAGGCCGTCGCAGATGTCGGCGTATCTGACGCAGAGGATGATCTCCGTCTTGTTGGGCCGGTTGACCGACGCTCCGTTCGCGAGCAGCGACGGCCCGTCCTGTGCGGAGCGAAGGTCGTCGAGCTGCCGCACGAGGCGACGGTAGGAGACGTCGTTCCAGATCGTTCTGTTGGTGTCGACGACGACGGGATAGAAGACGTCGGCCACTCTGTGGCCGACCGTCACGGTCAGCTGGTTGCCGTTGAGCGAGTATCTGTAGGCCAGCGATCTCTCGGTGGCGTCCTTGGCCCAGGTCGACGTCAGCACGTACTGCTGGACGCCGGCGCCGTCCACGACGACGACCTCGTCACCGCCGTTCACCAGTCTCAGCGACTGGCCCGCGGCGAGGGTCGGGGCCCAGGAGTAGGACTCTCTCGCGTCCGCGTCGCCGATCACGAACGTCATCTTTCTGTCAGCCGGCGGATTGGCGATCGTGAAGCTGTGCGAGAGGACCGATCCGACGTTGCCGGCGCTGTCGATCGCCTGCGTCTCGACCACGATCGTCTCGCCGACGAAGGAGCCGGGCAGGGAGAGTCCGTCGGCGGTCATCTCGGCCCAGTCGGACCACGCGCCGCCGGCTCGTCTGTAGCGGAATCTGTACGAGCCGCCGCCGCTTCCCGGGGTGCCGTCCGCGAGCGCGGGATCGCCACCGGGGTCCCAGTCGAGCTCCGCGGCGCCAGTGTCGGGATCGAGATAGCTCGTGAACCCTCTCGCCGCGAGCGGTGCGGTGCGGTCGATGAAGACGGTCCAACTTTCCGACGAGGTCGTGCTGTTGTCGTCAACCGCCTCCGTCGTGAACGTGTGTCTGCCCTCTCTGAGCGACGACGGGTCGTATGCGAGTTGACCGCTGAGCCGCGTCCACGAGGCGGTGCCGCAGCAGTTGTCGAGCGTTCTCACGAGCGTGCCGTCGACCTTGAGCGTGAACCGTCTCACCCCGCCGGTCGCATCGGCCGCACTCGCGTCGACCGAGTACGGCGCGATGCCTCTGTCATACCCCCCGTTGAGCGCCGGCAACTGCCCGCTCGTCGCCAGCGCGGGCGCGGTGCCCGGCTGGACGAGATCGACGACGAGATCATCGTTGTAGAAGTACGTCTTGCTTCCGCCCGCGGGCGGCGCCACCGTCGTCGTTCTGGCCGGGACCGGATCGAAGCCGGTCGCCCAGGCGAACGACGTCGACGGTTGATCGACGCCGGTGTTCGAGACCGGCGTCACGGTCGCCGGCTTCAGCGTCGTGCCGATCCACCCGATTCTGAGTGCGCTCGCGTCGGGCAGCCCGATGCGCGTGAGGCGCCCGAGCCCGTCGTAGGCGTATCTGGTCGAGGAGCCGCTCGGCGGTGCGTACTCGACAAGCCGGTGATCGCCGTCATAGGCGTATCTGCGCACCGCGCCGTTCTCGTCGGTGATCGTGCGCATGTCGCCCGATCCGTCATAGCCGAACGTCGCGCTGTGGCCGTCGGTGTCGGTCATTCTCACGACGCCGTTCAGTCCGTAGGAGGCATTCATCTCGTAGCCGTAGTCGGCAGTGATCTTCACGAGCCGCTGCGATGGCGACGAGGCATCGAAGGTCCAGATGTCCGGAACTTCGTGGAACTGGATCGTGACTGTGCCCTCTCTCTGCTCCGTCAACGTCGCCTCGAGGCCGTCCGGCGCGGTGAACGAGCCGTCCGCGTTGCGCCGGAAGACGCCGTCGGCGGCCCCGGGGCCGAAGAGGACGTACGAACCGTCGTCGGCGTTGCGCTGCAGCGCGATCGAGCCGATGTCTCCGCGAGAGCCCGCGCCGAACGTGCCGCCGGTTCCGGGCGCGAGGCTGTTGAAATACCGGGAGAGCGGGAACGTGCCCTGCCCGCCGGTGAATCTGATGTCGTCAGACTGAACGACGACGTTGCCGTTTCCGACGTTGACGGCGACGACCGTCCCGTCGCTGAGGGCGAACCGCTCGTAGGTCTGTGACGGCGCGAACCCGGTCCGCTCCGCGTACCACGTTCTCAGCAGGAATCTCTCGAAGCCGATCCCGAGCGGCTGGTTCTCGTCGACCGCCTTCAACAGCACGTCGGTGGCCGTCGCTCTGCCGCTCGCGACTCGCTGGACCGGCTCGGAGACGCCGAACCACACGCGGTTCCCGTACGCCGCCTGCGGCACGCTCCGGTCCGTCACGGCCGGCGTCTCGACGTCACCTCCGGGCGTCGTCCAGAGCGCTGAGGAGGTTGCCTGGTTCCACGTCGCCTGCGCGCTGAAGCCGCGCGTCAGCGCATGGACCGCGATCTGCCCGTCGGCTCTCGCGGTCTGCTGAGCGTAGAGCGGCTTGAGGCCGGCCGACAGGACGAGCGCGCCTGCCGGCACACCCGGAACGACGTGGACGAGCAGACGGTGCCGGCGACCGCCGTCGCGCCCGACGATCAACGGCGTAGCAGGGTGACAGCGAGCGCTGTTCGCCGACGACCCGTCGATGATCTCGCAGTACTCGCCGGCGTAGTTGTCGATCGTCTCCGCCGCGCTGTCGAGCGTGACGTCCTGCGCGCCTGCCGTCCCCGACAGCGTCGCGAGCGCCACGAACGTGGCGCCGAGACAGCTCCGGAGGCCCGTCAGATCCCTGACTCGGATCGGGCTTGCCATCTGTTCCCCTCGATAGCGGCACGGCTTTCCCGCGCCGAGAGCGCGACCGTACGGCTCCGCCGGTGACGGGCCTGTGCGGGAGGAGGTTCTGCACGGGAACCGGCACGCCCGGCTGAACGTTCCTACCGTAAGGCAACTTATTCCTGTTTGATGGTGATCAGGGCGTCAGCGCGACGGCCGCCTCGGGCGTCGCGACACGGAAGGAGAAGCTCTCCTCCAGGTAGAGGTTGACGACCTCGCCGTCGTGGCTGTCGTAGCCGACCGACAGGTCCTGGCCCGACTCGAACCGGAGGTCGCCGCCGCGCAGCGAGACGACGACCGCGCCGCGCACGCCCGGCGCCCACACGAGCGGGCCGCCGACGATCTTCTTGAGGTGGTCCAGCAGCGGGTAGCCGCCGCGCTCGGTCGTCTCGATCACGCCGGTGTACGCCTCCGGGCTGAGCGCGATCCCGTACGGCCCTTCGATCCCGGCCGACAGCAGCATCTCGACCGCTCTCGCGACGTGCGTCGGGTAGCGGTCGTAGGCGTCGTCGCCGAGCGCGATCGGCGGATGCGACGACTCGTCGCAGAGGCCGGCGATCCCGGCGCTGCCGAGGCCGTGGAAGATCGCCACGTTCTCGGCGACGGCGATTCTCGTCGCGGCCGCGTCGAGCGCGTCGAAGTCGGCGTCGACGGCGCCGCGGTCGAGGTCGCGCAGCTCGCTGCGCGCGACGGTGAACGGCGCCCGCAGCTCGACGAACGGCAGCACCCGCCGCTGTTGCGCGACGACGCCCTCGACCGGCTCGCCGTCCAGCGGCGCGACGCGGCCGAGGTTGGTCGCCGAGCGCTCCCAGCCGAACGGGCCGGCGAAGTCGACCAGCTTGCGGCCGGCGAGCGCGGGCGTCAGCCGCTCGCGCGCCTCCGTGTCGATCTCGCGCCAGCCGGCGTCGGTGATCGGCGCGTGCTCTCGCAGCAGATGACTCACAGCGTCGCTCCCTTCAGGCTTCCGATCCCGAGCGAGCCGTCGCCGCTCGGGCCGCTTGCGCCGGCCGCCGGCCCGGCCGCCTCGGCGCCGCCGCCCTCGTCGCCGCTGGCCGCCTCGGCCGCCTCGCCGTGCTCGACGATGTCGCCGCCCTGGAACAGCACGCCGTGCGCGATCTCGCGCCAGCGCGGCGTGCGCCGCAGCAGGTACTCGAGGTCCATCGCGAAGTGCTTGAACTCCTCGCCCTGCGCGTCGCTCATGATCGCTCGCGCCTCCGCGTCGGGCTCGACCGCGAGCCGCTGCTCGTACCAGCCGATCGCCTCCGCCTCCTCGGTCAGCGAGGCGCACATGCGCGCGAAGGTGCGTGTCTGCGGCGACAGCTCCTCCGGCGGCTCGTGGTACTGGTCGAAGCCCATCGGCGTCTCCTCCTGGTCGTTCCTCAGCCGAGCAGCCTGCGCAGCTGCTCGGCGCCTGCCTCCGCACCGTACGGCGGAGTGTCCGGCTGGTGTTTGCGGCCGCCCTCGGCCAGTGTGCCCGCGTCGACGGCGTCGAATCCGATCTCGTCGATCAGCTCCCCGACGACCCGCTTCGCGTCCGCGTCGTCGCCGGAGATCGGGATCGCGAGCCGCGCCGGGTCGCCGGCCGGCAGCCCGCGCTCGGCCAGCCAGGCGGAGTAGATCGCGTTGAACGCCTTCACGACGCGCGCGCTCGGAAGCCGCGCCGCGAGCAGCTCGCTCGACGTGCTGCTGTCGTCGTCGAGGACGGCGATCTGGCCGTCGCGGCCCGGGTAGTAGTTGTTCGTGTCGATCACGATCGTGCCGGGCGCGACGCCGTCGGCCGGCAGCCGGTCGATCGCGTGCAGCGGGATCGAGACGACCGCGACCTCGCCGAAGCGCAGCGCCTCCTCGGCGGTCACCGCGCGCGCTCTCGGGCCCAGCTCGGCGACGAGGTCGCCGAGCGTCTCGGGCCCGCGCGAGTTGGCGACCGCGACCTCGTGGCCGGTGCGCGCGAAGTGACGCGCGAGCGCGCCGCCGATGTTGCCGACGCCGACGATGCCGATGCCGATGCGGACTGCGCTGGATTCGCTCATCGTCCGAACATAGCCGGCCGCTCACCCCTGCTCGCCGCGCGCGAGCCGGTACGGCTCCAGGCCCAGCTCCTGCAGGTCCAGCTCGCGCTCCAGTCTGTGCATCACCTCGTCGGAGATCGTGCCGTCGTTGCGGAGGCCGATGACGACGGCGCGCTCGGTGTCGATCATCTGCTTGGAGACTCTCGCGCGCGCGTCAGTGTGGACGTTGAGGTCCGTGCCGTCCTCCTCCTCCAGCGTCCGCTCGCCGGCGACCTGCGCCAGCCGGCGGCGGCGCACGTCGAGGTTCTGCAGCATGAAGTCGATCGTCGACGGTCTCGTCCACGGCTCGTCGCGCAGCTCCTCCAGCCGCATGATCGCGGCGTCGGTCGCGGCGCGGCGGGCGATCAGCTCCTCCCGCTCGGCGGCGCCGTCATCCTCGATTCTCAGCATCCGGATCAGCCAGGGCAGCGTCAGCCCCTGCAGCACCAGCGTCGCGAAGATCACCGCCAGCGCGAGGAACAGCACGAGGTCGCGCTCGGGGAAGTCGAGCGGCAGCGCGAGCGCCGCCGCGAGCGAGACGGCGCCGCGCATGCCGCTCCAGGCGCCGACCATCCGCGGCCGCCAGCCAAGCCGCAGCAGCCGCTGGCGCGGGCGCCGGTCAAGCGCGCGGATCAGGTAGGGCGTCGTGTTGAGCCACAGCAGACGGCAGCCGATCACCGCGCCGCTGACGGCCGCGCCGAGGCCGAGCAGCTGCGGCAGCGAGCGCTCCTGGTGGGTCGAGATGTCGTGCAACTGGAAGCCGACGAGCACGAACAGCAGCGCGTTGAGGAGGAAGACGAGCACCTCCCAGAAGGCGTAGCCGGTGACGCGCGAGATCGGGTCGGTCATCTGCGGCGAGTGCCAGCAGCAGACGAGCCCGACCGTGACCGCCCCGAGCACCCCCGAGACGCCGATCTCCTCGGCCGGGATGTAGCCGAGGAAGCCGGCCGCGAGCGACAGCGTCACGCCGACGAGCGGGTCGGCGAGCGCGCGCCGGAACAGCGGCAGCAGCGCGTAGCCGACGACGGCGCCGATCGCGATCCCGCCGGCGACGTTGATCAGGAACTCCCAGCCGGCGCCGAGCAGGTCGAACGAGCCGCCGACGGCCGCCGCGACGGCGACGCGGTAGATCACGAGCGCGCTGCCGTCGTTGACGAGCGACTCGCCCTCGATCACGCTCACCAGTCTCGACGGCACGCCCAGTCTGCGCGCGATCGTGGTCGCGGCGAGCGGGTCGGTCGGGGCGCAGATCGCGCCGAGCGTGAAGGCGACCGCCCACGACATGCCGGGCACGAGCGCGTGCGCGACGAGCGCGACCGCGCCGGCGGTCAGCACGACCAGCCCGATCGCGTTGAGTGTGATCGGCCGCCACAGCAGCTTCATGTCGCGCGGCGAGGCGAAGTAGGCGGCGTTGAACAGCAGCGGCGGCAGGAAGACGAGCAGCACCAGATCCGGGTCGAGCTGGACGTCCGGCAGGCCCGGCACGAAGCCGAGCAGGCTGCCGCCGATCACGAGCAGGATCGGGTACGGCACGTTCCACAGGCGCGCCAGCGCGGTCAGCCCGACGACCGCGAGCAGCAGGCCCAGCAGGGTCAGCTCCAAGTGCTCCATCGCCGCGTGAAGGATCGCGCACGGCGCAAGCGCCGTGGGCGATCCTCAGGCGGCTTCGATCGCCGCGCGCAGGTCGGCGACGAGGTCTGCCGGCTCCTCGATCCCGCACGAGAGCCGCACGAGGTCGGCCGGGACGGCCGCGTCGGAGCCCTCGACCGACTGGTGCGTCATCGCCTGCGGCACCTCGATCAGCGACTCGACGCCGCCGAGCGACTCGGCCAGCGTGAACAGCGTCGTCCGCTCCGCGATGCCGATCGCGTCGGGGTGGCGGAAGGAGACCATGCCGCTGAAGCCGGGCCAGCGGACCTCGCTGACGCCGGGCGCCTGCCGCAGGTACTCCACGACGGCCGCCGCGCTCTCGGCGTGGGCGGCCATCCGCAGCGGCAGCGTCCGCAGCCCGCGGTGCACGAGGAAGGCGTCGAACGGGCCGGGAACGGAGCCGACCGCGTTCTGCACGAACCGCATCCGCTCGTAGATCGCCTCGTCCTTCGCGATCACCGCGCCGCCGACGACGTCGGAGTGGCCGCCGAGGTACTTGGTGGTCGAGTGCACGACGACGTCGGCGCCGTCCTCCAGCGGCCGCTGGTTGACCGGCGTCGCGAAGGTGTTGTCGACCACCACGAGCGGCGTCGGCGCGCCTTCCTGCTGGCTTGCCGCCACCTCCTCCACGACCCGCCGCACGTCGACGACGTTCAGCAGCGGGTTGGTCGGCGTCTCGATCCAGACCAGTCTCGTGCCCGGCTCGATCGCCGCCAGCAGCCTGCCCACGTCGGTCTGGTCGACGAGCGTGTAGCGCAGGCCCCACTGCGTCATCACCTTGTCGACCAGGCGGTAGGTGCCGCCGTAGAGGTCGGACGGCAGGACGATGTGGTCACCCGTTCTGGCGAGCTGGACGAGCACCGCGTGGGCGGCGGCGAGCCCGGAGGAGAAGGCGACCGCTCTGCCGCCCTCCAGCTCGCCGAGCGCCTCTTCGAGCGCGAAGCGGGTCGGGTTGGCGGAGCGGGCGTAGTCGTAGTCGCCGACGAACTGGCCGACGGCCGACTGGCGGAACGTCGAGGTCTGGTGGATCGCGGGGACGACCGACCCGTAGGTCGGGTCCGGTCTCAGTCCGGCGTGGACGGCGCGGGTGCGGAACGAGGTCATCTATCTGGCGAGCGCTTCGAGCAGGTCGGTCCGCGTGACGATACCCGCGGGCTGGCCGTCCTCAGTCGCCAGCAGCGCCTGACGGTCACCGGCCAGCAGCGTGACGGCGTCGCGCACCGGATCATCCGTCGAGACCGCGGGCAGCGGCGGCTCCATCACCTCGACGATCCGCGCGCTCAGCAGCGACGGGTCGTTGACCGCGTGCGCGAGCAGGCCGCGCTCGCCGACCGAGCCGACGATCGCGCTCGCGTCGCTGGCGGAGACGACCGGCAGCTGCGAGACGCCGTGCTCGTGCAGCAGCGAGACCGCGTCGCGCACCTGCTGGTGGGCGTGGACGGTCACCAGCGGCGGCAGCCCGTGGCCCGGGCCGTGGCCGTCGGCCTGCTTGGCGCGCAGCACGTCGCCGACGCGCAGGTCGGCGCCGGAGCGGTCGAGGAAGCCGTGCTCGGTCATCCAGGTGTCGTTGAAGACCTTCGACAGGTAGCTGCGGCCGCCGTCGGGCAGGACCACGACGACGAGCGCGTTCGGATCCTCGATCCCCTGCGCGACCTCGTAGGCCGCCTGCAGCGCGGTCCCGGCCGAGCCGCCGGCGAGGATCCCCTCGACCTGCGCCAGCCGGCGCGCGGCGAGGAACGAGTCTCTGTCGCTGACGCGCACGTAGCGGTCGACGATGCCCGGGTCGAAGGTCTTCGGCCAGAAGTCCTCGCCGACGCCCTCGACGAGGTACGGGCGGACCTCGTCGCCGGGGCCGGCCGAGTAGATCGAGCCCTCCGGGTCGGCGCCGATCACCTCGATCGAGGGGTTCATCCGCTTCAGGTAGCGGGCGGTGCCGGTGATCGTGCCGCCGGTGCCGACGCCGGCGACCAGATGCGTGATCCTGCCGCCGGTCTGCTCCCAGATCTCGGGCCCGGTCGACGCCTCGTGCGCGTCCGGGTTGGCCTGGTTGAAGTACTGGTTGGGCTGGAAGGCGCCGGGGATCTCCTCGGCGAGGCGGTCTGCGACGCGGTAGTAGGAGCGCGGGTCCTCGGGCGCGACGTCGGTCGGCGCGATCACGACCTCGGCGCCGTAGGCGCGCAGCAGGTCGATCTTCTCGCGCGACATCTTGTCCGGCATCACAGCGATCACGCGGTAGCCCTTGACGCGCGCGGCGATCGCGAGGCCGGTGCCGGTGTTGCCGGACGTCGGCTCGACGATCGTGCCGCCGGGCTGGAGCTTGCCGTCGCGTTCGGCCGCCTCGATCAGCTTGACGGCGACGCGGTCCTTGATCGACCCGCCGGGGTTGAGCGCCTCGACCTTCGCGACCAGCTGCGGCGTGAGGCCGGCGCCGTAGCGCGACAGCCGCACGAGCGGGGTGTGTCCGATCGCGTCGAGGATCGAGTCGGCGATGGCGGGTCCGGTGCTGGCTGAGGTGCTGCTGCTGGGAGCGCTCATCATGCATTCCACTGTAGCCCGCGTTCGGTCTCGTTTCAGGAAGTCCGAATAATCGATAGCAATTTACGTGATTCGCCGCAGGATCGTCGGTTTGACGGGTAGGCTTTGGCCGTGATGCAGAACGCCACGCTGGACCCGATCGACCGCCGCCTCGTCGAGCTGCTGTCAGCCGACGCGCGCCTCCCCAACGCCCGTCTCGCCGCCGCGGTCGGGATCGCGCCGTCGACCTGCCTCGCGCGCGTGCGCGGGCTGCAGGAGCGCGGCGTGATCCGCGGCTATCACGCCGAGATCGACCCGGCCGCGCTCGGCCGCCCGCTGCAGGCGCTGATCGCCGTGCGGCTGTCGGTCCACTCGCGCGAGCAGATCGAGGGCTTCACCGCGCACGTGCGGTCGCTGCCGCAGCTGCTGTCGCTGTTCCACATGACCGGCGGCGACGACTACCTGCTGTGGGTCGCCGCCGCCGACCCGCACGACCTGCGCGAGTTCGTCGTCGAGCACCTCGCCAGCCACCCCTCCGTCTCGCACGCGGAGACGAACCTGATCTACGAGGTCGTGCGCGGGAGCGGGATCGTCTAGCGGCGCGTCAGCGGCGCCAGCGGTCGAGCACGAGCAGGGTACGCGTCGCGACGATCCCCTCGCCGTGGCGCAGCGCGTTGATCGCGTCGCGCAGCTGGCCGGCGTCGTCGACGACGATCCGCACGAGCGCGTCGGGATCGCCGGCGAAGCTGTACGCCTCCTGCACCTGCGGCAGCCGCCGCGCCAGCTCCAGCACGGCCGAGACGTCGGCGTCGCCGCGCACGCGCAGCTCCGCGAACGCCTCCACGCCGCGCCCCAGCCGGCGCTCGTCGACGATCGTCGTGTAGCCGGCGATCACGCCGTGGCGCTCGAGCCGGTCGATCCGCCGCCGCACCGGCGCGGGCGACAGGTTGACCGCACGGGCGAGGTCGGCGACGCTCGTGCGCGCGTCGGCGCGCAGCAGCTCCAGCAGCGCGAGGTCGACGTCGTCGACGGGAATCGAGCCGGCCACAGTCCGAATCTAGCTCGATTCGTGCGCGTGCGGGCGTGGATCGCGCGCGCTCGTTGCCGTCGCGCGAGTGCGGCGGGACAGTCGCGCCATGACCTCACCGCTGGCGCTCCCCGACCGCGAGCAGGCGCTCGCCCACGCCGCCTCGCTCGTGCTCGACAGCTGGCGCGATTTCGACCGCGCGCGGCCGCTCCAGCCGCAGTTGAACGAGGCGCTGCGGCGGCGGCTCGACGGCCCGCTGCCCGAGCAGGGCGCCGACGCCGACGAGTCGCTGACGCTCGCCGCCGAGGTGCTCGACGCCTCGCTGTCGCAGCCGCGCCCTCGCTACCTCGCCTATGTCGGCTCCTCGGGGCTGGAGATCGGCGTGCTCGGCGACGCGCTCGCCGCCGCGCACGACATCAACGCCGCCGTCGCGACCGGCGGCGCCGACCTGTTCGAGCGCCAGGCGCTGCGCTGGCTCGCCGAGCTGATCGGCTTCGGGCAGCCGTTCGACGGGGTCTTCGCGGCCGGCGGGACGATCTCCAACCTGACCGCGCTGGCGGCGGCGCGCGAGCAGGCGCTGCCGGGCTTCCGCTGGAACGGCGGCGACGGCCGGCCGCTCGCGCTCTACTGCTCGGCCGATGCGCACTACTCGGTGCGGCGCGCCGCCGAGCTGCTGGGGATCGGCGGGCGCAACGTGCGCGCGCTGCCGCTCGACGAGCGGCGGCGGCTGTCGGCTCCGGCGCTCGCGCAGACGTTGCGCGACGACCTGCGCGCCGGCGTCGTCCCGGTCGCCGTCGTCGCGACGACCGGCACGACGCTGACCGGCGCGGTCGACCCGCTCGACGCGCTCGCCGACATCTGCGCCGAGCACTGCGTCTGGCTCCACGTCGACGGCGCCTACGGCCTGCCGGCGGCCGCGACCGCCTCCGCGCGGCCGCTGTTCGCCGGGCTGGAGCGGGTCGACTCGGCGACCGTCGACGCGCACAAGTGGCTGTCGGTGCCGAAGGCCTGCAGCGTCCTGCTCGTGCGCGACGGCGCGGCGCTGGAGCGGACCTTCGGCCACCGCGAGAGCTACATGCCGCACGACGCCGCGCCGACCCATCCGGTCGACCGCACGCTGGAGTACTCGCGCCCGCTGCGGGCGCTGAAGCTGTGGCTCGCCTTCCGTGTCCACGGCGCCGCCGCCTTCCGCGCGGCGATCGAGCGCAACCTCGCGCAGGCCGCGCTGCTGTGGCGGCTGCTGTCCGACCATCCGCGGCTGGAGCCGCTGCACGAGCCGGAGCTGTCCGCGCTCTGCTTCCGCCACGTCAGCTGCGCGAGCGGCGACGCCGGCGCCGACCGCGCCGCGACCGCCGCGCTGGTGCGCGCGATCGAGGCCGACGGGCGGATCTACCTCGCCGCCGCGACGCTCGACGGCGTCCCGTGCCTGCGCGCCTGCTTCGTCAACCACCGCACGACCGACGCCGACGTGGCGGCCGTGGTTGAGGTCGTCGACGAGCTGGCCTGCGCGCTCGCCGCCGTGCCGTCAGCGGCCGCCTGACCCGCACCCGCCGCCGACGCGCTCGCCGCGTCCGTCAGCCCGCGCCGCGGAGGCGCTGCAGCCGCTCGACGGCGGCGGCGATCGTCTGCGGCGACTTGCAGAAGGCGAAGCGGACGAGTGTCGGCGCGCTGTCCGGGCTCGCGTGGAAGGCGCTGGCGGGGATCGCGACGACGCCGGCGCGATGCGGCAGCTCGCGGCACCAGGCGGCGGCGTCGGTGACGCCGAGCGGGGCCGCGTCGGCGTTGAGGAAGTACGTGCCGGCGCTGCGGCGGCTGAGCGCGAAGCCGGCGCTGGTCAGGCCATCCGCGAGCGCGTCGCGGTTGGCTTGCAGCTGCGCGGCGAGCGGGGTCGTGAGCCGCTCGGCGTGGTCGAGCCCGTGCGCGACGGCGTGCTGGAGCGGCGTGCCGCCGGCAAAGGTCATGAACTGCTTCGCCGCCCGCGCGGCCGCGACCAGCCGCGGCGGCCCGCTGCACCAGCCGATCTTCCAGCCGGTGAAGGAGAACGCCTTGCCCGCGGAGGAGATCGTCAGCGTCCGCTCGGCCATCCCCGGCAGCGTCGCGAGCGGGACGTGGACGGCGTCGTCATAGACGAGCTGCTCGTAGACCTCGTCGGTGATCGCGATCAGGTCGTGCTCGCGGCAGATCCGCGCGACGCCCTCCAGCTCGGCCTGCGTGAGCACCCGCCCGGTCGGGTTGTGCGGCGTGTTGAGCAGCAGGATGCGTGCGCCCGCCGCCGCCGCTTCCAGCCGCTCCAGGTCGAGTGCGAACTCGGGCGCGTGCAGCGTCACCGGCCGCAGGATCCCGCCGGCCATCGCGACCGCGGCGCCGTACGAGTCGTAGGTCGGCTCGAGCGCGACGACCGCCTCGCCCGGCTCCAGCAGCCCCAGCAGCGCCGCCGCGATCGCCTCGGTCGCGCCGAAGGTCACCTGCACGCCCGCGTCGGGGTCGACCTCCAGCCCGTAGCGCCGCCGCTGATGCGCCGCGACCGCCCGCCGCAGCTCCGGCACCCCGGCCAGCGGCGCGTACTGGTTGCGCCCCGCCCGCATCGCCGCCGCCGCGGCCTCGACCAGCTCCGCCGGCCCGTCCTCGTCCGGAAACCCCTGCCCCAGATTCAGCGCCCCGGTCCGCTGCGCCAACGCCGACATCTCGGTGAAGATCGTGGTCCCGAACGGCCGCAGCCGACGTGCGACGGAGTCGTCCATGCGCCCGCACGCTAGCGGACTCTCTGCCATCCAATACAGCTGGTGTTGAGCTTCTCCACGCCGCGGAGGAGACTCGATTCACGATGACAAAGCACGTGAAGGACCCACCCAAGGAGACCCCGTCGAGACGACTCGGCGCGACCGCCCCCACCCCCGCGCAGCGCAACTTCCTCGCGGTGATCGAGGCCATCGTCAACGATCCGGACGCCAGACGCTGGCCGGCCGGAACGACCGACCGCATGCTCGCCGAAGACCGCAACCGCCTGTACTGATGACCGGTCTCTATGTCGACACCTCCGCACTCGCCCGCCTGATCCAGCGCGAGCCCGACGCGGCGGTGATCCAGCGATGTATGTCGGAGTACGACCAGCTGTGGTCGAGCGAGTTGCTTGCCGTCGAGCTGCGGCGGTTCGGGATGCGTCACCGCATGCTGCGTGATGCTGAAGACCTGCTCGAATCGGTCCGTCTGCTGCCGATAAGTTCGGGAGCGCTGCTGCGCGCCTCCTGCGTCAAACCGGCTGTCGTGCGAACGCTTGACGCGATTCATCTCGATGCCGCGCTGGTGCTCCGCGAGGAGCATGAGATCGCGGCTGTGCTCACCTTCGATCGGCAGCTCGGCCGCGGCTGCGGCCACCACGAGCTCGCGGTCGAGGCTCCGCTCGCCGCCTGACGCGCGCCGGCCCGTCGGGGGAGGCCGGGGCGCCGGGGCAGCGCGACCACGGCGACGCCGACGACGGCGATCCGGATCCCCCTCATGCGGGGAGCGTGCCCACCCGAACCTGGTGTGACGCCTGTGCACGAGGTCGTTCACACCAACACACCGGAAAGACGCTCGGCGGCGCTCACGGGCGTGGCCGTGTCTGCGACCAGCGCCCGGATCCCCACCGCGCCAGCGACCGGGCCGGCGGCGATCGTGCCGTCGGGGGCGATCAGCAGCGCGCTCGGCGTGCCGGCGACGCCGTACGCCTCCGCCGCCTCGCCGCGGCCGACGACGGCGACCGCGAGCGCGTCGGTCAGCTCGCGCTGCCAGCCCGCGACCTCCGGCATCAGCGCTCTGCACGGGCCGCAGGCCGGGTCGGAGAAGACAAGCAGCAGCGGGTTGCGCGCGTCGAGCAGCTCCTGCAGCGCGACCTGCTCGCCCGCGAGGTCGGTCAGCGGCACATCGGGGGCAGGGCGCCCGACGCCCCTCCCCATCGCGGTCTCGAGCGCGTCGAGCCGCTCCAGCAGGCGGCCGTTCTGACGCAGCAGCTCGAGGCCGAACCAGGCGACGGCGCTCAGCGCCACGCTCAGCACGAGCGCCGCGCCGAGTCCGGCCAGCGCAGCGTCGGAGAGGTCGCCGAGCCAGCCGATCAGCGACGGCGCGCCGCCGTCGCGCAGCAGCGCGCTCGCCGCGAGCCCGGCCGCCAACGCGGCCAGCAGCCCGTTGCGCAGCAGCGTCGCACGGCCCGCCGGAGCGGAGTGGAGCTGGCCGAAGCAGTGGCAGTCGGGCGTCTCGCCGGCACGCACCGCGCGCGCGATCGCGGCGGCGAAGCCGAGCAGCAGCGCGCAGGCGCCGAGCGCCGCGTACGGCGCCGTCAGCGGCGGCACGAGCGCCGCCGCCAGCGTCAGCTCGGCGAGCGGCAGCAGCAGCGCGACGGCGCCGGCGGCACGCGCCGGCACGCCGAAGCCGCGCGCGGCCTCGGCGGCGCCGTCGCGGTCGGCCAGCTTGGCCGCGCCGGCGACGGCGAACAGGAGCGCGAGCAGGGCCCGCGCGACGATCAGCAGTGCGGCCATGACAGGTCTCCTAGATCGGCTTGCAGCTGGCGTAGCCGGACAGGTCGTACCGGCAGGTCGTGCTCGGCGGGCAGCAGACGGGCTTGCCGGGCGATTCGCGCGTGCCGAAGCAGCAGTCCTGACCGTCCGGGCAGGGCGTGCCGCCGCAGTCAGAGACGCATCTGCCGTCGAGGCAGAAGCCGCTCTTGCAGCAGTCGTCGCCGCATTCCTCGTAGCCCGGTCTGCATCTGTTCGGCTCGCAGGCGAGGCAGGCCGTCTCCTGCGCCGCCTCCCACGCAGAGCGGCCGCCGCTGGAGACGGCGACGTAGTAGGACTGCGCGACGTTCAGGCACGACATCAGCAGGCCGGTCGAGACGATGCCGTCGCCCGGGTGCTCCTTGACGCAGGCGGTGACGCTCTTGGCCAGGAAGGCGCGATCGCAGGCCTCCTGGTCGCTGCCGCAGGTCCCGTAGCAGCAGTCGTGCGCCTTGCAGCCGTCGAAGAAGCTCGCCAGCAGCAGCGGCTCGTCGGGCACCGGGTCGCTTCTGCCGAAGACGGGCAGCTCGAAGCCGGACTCGGGGCCGCAGCCGTTGAACGTCGAGGGCGTGCCGGAGGGGATCGTCCGCGTCGCGCCTCTGCTCCATCTCTTCGCCGTCGTCCCGGGCGGGCAGGTGCCTCTCGGAACGCTGGAGCAGGTGCCGCGCTGCTTCGCGGCCGGGGCGGCGGTCGGCCATGCGGCCGCGGGCAGCGCCGCGGCGGCGATCGCCCCGGCGCCGACGCGCAGGATCTCACGGCGCGTCATGCCGGCGGCGGCGCCGCGCGCGACGCGGTCGATCAGCGGGCTGTCAGAGCGGCCACGCATCGCCGGCCTTTCGCTGGAGTCGCTCGGCCGTCCGCAGCGCGGCGACCGCCTTCGTCGTCTGGTCGGCGGCGGCCTGGGGCGCGGCCGTCCGCTCGGCAGCGGCGAGCGCGGCGTAGGCGCGCGCCAGCTCGGCGACGCCGCGCGCCGCGGCGCGCACCTGCGCGTCGCGACCGGCGCGGCGGTCGAGGTCGCGGGCGAGCGCGCGCAGCTCTCTCACGGCTCTGTCGAGCGGAGCCGTGGAAGCCGGTCTCGCCGGGCTGCTGCTGAGCTGGCGCCGTTGCGCGCGCAGCGCCGCGGCGGTCGCGGTCTCGACGCGCCGGCGGCGCGGCGTCAGCTCGTCGCGGAGGCGCCGGCGGCGCCGTGTCATCAGCAGCGGCATCGGCGGCGGGCGGACGGGATCGTGAGCATGCGCCCACGATCCCGCGCGGCCGCCGTCACGGCAGCGGGGGCCGCCCCTGTCTTTTCGCCGCGACCCTGCCCTGGGAGGGCAGGGTGCTCAGTTGCGCGGCACGCCGATCGAGAAGGCGGCGACCGCGGGCGCGCCGGGGCCGGCGAGCCGCAGCGACTCGCCGCTGACGAGCGCGTTCGTCGGGGCCGTCATCGGCTCGAAGCAGATCACCGGCTCACTCAGCGGCGCGTAGACCTGCGCGGCCGCGAAGCCCTGCTCGAACGTGACCTCGATGCGGCGGCCGTCATCGGGATCGGAGACGGCGAAGACGGCCCCGTCGGCGACCCCGACGTAGGCGTCGTCGAAGGCGCGGTCGCCGAGCGGCGTGACGGTCGCCGGCTGCGACTGGGCGGCGCCGGTCGGGATCGAGCGCTCGTCGAGCGCGAGGTGCGAGCAGGCCGGCAGCTCGACGACCCAGTGCTCGCGCGGGATGCCCGGCAGCGTCAGGTACGGATGGAAGCCGTAGGCAAGCGGGACGGGGCAGTCGCCGGTCGGCGTGACCGTGCTCGTGATCCGCAGTATGCGGCCCTCCAGCGCGATGTCGAGCCGCAGCTCGTGCGGGAAGGGGAAGCTCGCCAGCAGCTCGGGGTGGGCGCCGAAGTCGAAGGTCGCGCTGAAGGCGGCGCCCTCCTGCTCGCTGACGCTCCACTCGGGCCGGCCGGCGAGCAGGCCGTGGATCGCCAGCCCGTTGGGGTCGCGGTGCAGGCCGGCGGCGCCGTCGCGCAGCGCGATCGTGTTGCCGGCGACGGCGATCTCGTCGCGATCGAGCCGGTTGGCCCACGGGTGCAGCAGCGGGATCCCCATCGTTCTCGCCTCGCGCGCGTAGCTGGCGAGGCCGTGGCGCTGCCCGAGCAGCTCGTCGTCGCCGTCGCGCAGCGAGACGCCGACCATCCCGGCGCCGGGCGCGAAGACGGCGGTGAGCCCGTCGCCGCCGTCGAGCCGCACTGCGGCGTAGCCGTCGATCTCCGTCGTCTCGATCACCTCGCACATGCTCGCAGGAAGGCCCGCTGGAAGTTCGGTGTCCTCCCGCGACCTCGCGTCGCCGTCAGAGTGACGGCGCGGCGTCGTGCAGCGGCGTCGCGCGCACCCGCGTGCCGCTCGGCGCGTGCACGAGCGGCCCCTCACCGGCGCGCACGAGCCCGATCCCGTCGAAGGCGAGCGCGCTCGTGACCTCGCCGGCGGGCACGCGCTCGCGCGGCGGCGGGTCGTCCGCTCCCTGCTCCGCGCGCGACGCCTCCTCCCGCTCGAGCGTGTCGCCGGCGGCGAGCAGCGCGTGATCGGCGTGAAGGCGGCAGAGGCAGCGATGGACGGTGCCGGAGCGCTGCTGCCGCAGGACGGTCTGCAGGCCGGGGTAGAGCCCCTTGTCGGTCGCGACCGTGGCGGGACCGAGCCCCAGCTCGGCCGGCAGCGAGCGCTCGCCCGCGTCGGCGCCGTAGGCGATCCGCCCGCGCGCGATCCGCAGGCCCTCCCAGCCGGCGCCGTCGAGCGATGTCGCGCCCGCCGCCGCGAGCGCCGCCGTGAGCCGCTCGACGCGGTCGGCTCGCACGATCAGGTCGACCCCCGCCCAGCTGCGCACGACCCGCACCGGCATGCCGGCGAGCGTCAGCGGCGCATGGGCGTGCTCGGGGCCGCGCGCGATCGCATCGGCCGCCGCCGCGTCGCGCAGGCTCGCGGCCGCGGATGCGTGCGCCGCGCCGTCCGCATCCGCCGCGTCGCCCGCGCCCGCGAGCCCGGCGAGCAGCGCCGCCACCTCCTCCGCCTCCCCGGCGAGCGTGACGAGCCCCTGCTGCAGCGTCAGCTTGTGGAGCGTCATCTGCCAGCCGACGCGGCCGTTCCAGAGCCCGCGGAAGAGCCCCTCCAGCGCCGGCCGCTCGCACTGCAGCAGCCAGCCGCGCTCCGCCCGCAGCACCCGCGCGAGCGCGCGCACCTGCCCTCTCGGCGCCAGCAGCGCCGTCGCGCTGCCACCGCCGACCGGGAGCCGCGACAGGTCTGCGCTCAGCAGCGCCTGCAGGCAGCCGTACGCGTCGGGCCCGGAGAGCGCCAGCTTGCCCGCGTCGGAACGATCGATCCACTGCACCATGCCGGACACGTTCTCACTTCAAGCAGCCTTGAAGTCAAGGCCGACCAAAGATCCATCTTTGATTCAAAGATGACTCGTACAGAATTCACCTATGCCGTGGGTAGACCCCGACGCTCCGGCACCGTAGATTCATTCGCGTGGAGGGTGAAGCGCCAAGGCGGCGCGTGCGTTTGATAGTCGCATCGTCCGGGATGGTCTCTCGGATGGAGTTCGAGTCTCCCGCCCTCCGCCATAGTTGCTGCCCGGCGGCCGATGAAGGGGTGCCACGATCATGCGCCTGCGGAATAGCCTGCCGCCTCGCTTCCGACGGCCGCCGGTCACAGCAGCAGTTGCATCCGCAGCACACACCGCTAGAGTTCGAACTGCGACTATCAAACGCGCCCGGGCTAACCACCCGCGCTCGACCCGCTCCACGGAGCGGGTCGATGTCGTTAAGTGGTGGTTCCGGCCGCCGGGCGAGGCGGGATGATGGCGGGCATGTCTCTTCCCGAGCCCGGCATCTACCGTCACTTCAAGGGCAACGACTACGAGCTGCTGCAGCTCGCGCGTCACTCCGAGACGGAGGAGTGGATGGTCGTCTACCGGCCGCTGGCGAGACCGGAGTCGGTCTGGGTGCGGCCGCTGGCGATGTGGAGCGAGCAGGTCGCGGGGCCGGACGGGCCGGTCGAGCGCTTCCGCCGCACCGGACCCGCCTGACACGCCGGCCACGCCCGGTGCCGGCCTACGCGACCCCGTCGAGGCAGATGTACTTCAGCTCCATGAAGTCCTCCAGCCCGTGGCGCGATCCCTCGCGGCCGAGACCGGACTGCTTGACGCCGCCGAACGGCGCGCCCTCGTAGGAGATCGCGCCGGTGTTGATGCCGACGACGCCGAACTCCAGCGCCTCGCCCACGCGCCAGACGCGGCCCGAGTCGCGCGTGTAGAGGTAGGCGGCGAGGCCGGACTCGGTCGCGTTCGCCAGCGCGATCGCCTCCTGCTCGGTCTCGAAGCGGAAGACCGGCGCGACCGGGCCGAAGGTCTCCTCGACGGCGATCCTCATCTCGCCGGTCGCGCCGCTCAGCACGGTCGGCTGGAAGAAGGTGCCGCCGAGCGCATGGCGCGCCCCGCCGGTCTCGACGACGGCGCCGTGCGCGACCGCGTCGGCGACGTGGTCCTCGACCTTCGCGAGCGCGCGCGCGTCGATCAGCGGCCCCTGCTCGGCACCGGCGTCGAAGCCGTTGGCGACTGTCAGCTCGGCGGTCGCCTCCGCGAACCGCCGAACGAACGCGTCGTGGATCCCCGCCTGCACGAGCACGCGGTTGGCGCAGACGCAGGTCTGGCCGGCGTTGCGGAACTTGGAGGCGATCGCGCCCGCGACGGCGGCGTCGAGGTCGGCGTCGTCGAAGACGATGAAGGGGGCGTTGCCGCCCAGCTCCAGCGAGACCTTCTTGACCGTGTCGCTCGCCTGGCGCATCAGCAGGCGGCCGACCGGCGTCGAGCCGGTGAAGGTCAGCTTGCGCACGGTCGGGCTCGTCGCCAGCTCGTGACCGACCTCCTCGGCCGGCCCGGTGACGACGTTCAGCACGCCGGCGGGAATCCCGGCCCGCGCGGCCAGCTCGGCCATCGCGAGCGCCGACAGCGGTGTCGAGGGAGCGGGCTTGACGACGATCGTGCAGCCGGCGCCCAGAGCGGGCGCGACCTTGCGGGCGATCATCGCCATCGGGAAGTTCCACGGCGTGATCGCGGCGCAGACGCCGACCGGCTGACGGATCGCGAACAGGCGGCGGCTGCCGTCGTTGGTCGGGATCACGTCGCCGTAGGCGCGCTTGCCCTCCTCCGCGTACCACTCGACGAAGCCGGCGCCGTAGAGGATCTCGCCGCGCGCCTCGGCCAGCGGCTTGCCCTGCTCGGCCGTCAGCAGCACGGCGAGGTCGTCGGCGTGCGCGACGATCAGGTCGTACCAGCGCCGCATGATGCCGGCGCGCTCCTTCGCGGTCAGCCCCGACCAGGCAGGCAGCGCCGCCGCCGCGGCGTCGACCGCGCGCTGCGCGTCGAAGCGCGTGCCCTCGGCGACGTCGGCGAGCGACGCGCCCGTCGCCGGGTCGATCACCGGCGCCGTCTCGCCGCCGCTGCCGTCACTCCACGTGCCGCCGACATAGAGCTGCGTGCGCAGCAGCGCGGGGTCGGACAGACGGGCAAGCGCAGAGGTGGCGGCGGCAGTCATGGAGCGGTTCTCCTTGTGTCACGATGCGGACGGACGTTCGCGATGCGTACTAGACGCCGTCCAAGGCGTGTGCAAAGGTTCGCATACCGCGCATTTGACCGCAATGCGAACATCGACTGACGGACGTTGAGATGACCGCCACCACTCCCGCACTCGACGAGCTGGACCGCCGCTACGTCTTCCATCCCTTCACCGCCCCGGGCGCGCACGAGCGCGACGGCGGGCCGGCGATGATCGTCTCCGGCAAGGGCTCGACGCTGACCGCCGCCGACGGCCGCACCTACCTCGACGCGATGGCCGGCCTCTGGTGCGTCAACGTCGGCTACGGCCGCCCGGAGCTGGCCGAGACACTGCGCGAGCAGGCGCTGAAGCTGCCCTACTACCACGGCTTCTCGCACATGGCGACCGACACGCCGGCGCTGCTGGCGGAGCGGATCATCGGCCTGACCGGCGACCTCGGCATGCAGAAGGTCTTCTTCGGCTCCTCCGGCTCCGACGCCAACGACACGCAGATGAAGCTCGTCTGGCACTACAACAACCTGCTCGGGCGACCCGAGAAGAAGAAGATCATCGCCCGCCACCGCGGCTACCACGGCGTCACGATCGCCTCCGCCAGCCTCACCGGCCTGCCGGCGATGCACGCCCAGTTCGACCTGCCGCTGCCGCAGGTCAGACACGTCACGCCACCGTACTCGCTGTGGGAGCGCGAGCCGGGCGAGGACGACGCCGCCTTCGTCGCCCGCCTGGCGGCCGACCTGGAGGCGAGAATCGTCGCCGAAGGGCCGGAGACGGTCGCCGCCTTCATCGCCGAGCCGGTCCAGGCGGCCGGCGGCGTGCTGCCGCCCCCGGACGGCTACTTCCCCGCGATCCAGGCGGTCCTGCGCAGGTACGACGTGCTGCTGATCGCCGACGAGGTCGTCTCCGGCTTCGGCCGCCTCGGCGGCTGGTTCGGCAGCCACGTGCTCGGGATCGAGCCCGACCTGATGACGATCGCAAAGGGCGTCACCTCCGCCTACGTGCCGCTCTCCGGCGTGCTCGTCGGCAGCAAGGTGTGGGAGACGCTCGCCGACGACGGCGGCGCCTTCCAGCACGGCTACACCTACAGCGCCCATCCGCTCGCGGCCGCCGCCGCGCTGACGAACCTCGACATCGTCGAGAACGAGCAGCTGGTCGAGCAGGTCGCGCGCCGCGGCGAGCGCCTGCGCAGCGAGCTGAACGCCGCCTTCGCCGACCACGAGCTGGTCGGCGAGGTGCGCGGGATCGGGCTCGTCGCGGCGCTGGAGTTCGTCGCCGAGCGGGGCGAGCGGCCGGTCCGCTTCGACCCGGCGCTGACGGTCGGCGCGCGCATCACGCGCGCCTGCCTGGAGCGCGGCATGATCACGCGCGCGCTGCCGGCCGCCGACACGATCTCCTTCTCGCCGCCGTTCGTCGTCACCGACGACGAGATCGACACGATCGTCGCGGTCGCGCGCGAGGCGGTCGACCAGGTCGCCGGCGAGCTGGCGCGCGAGACCGCCTGAGCGCGATGCGGCTGGGGCTCGTCGTCAACCCGATCGCCGGCATGGGCGGGCGCGTCGGGCTGAAGGGAACCGACGGGCCCGAGCTGCTGCGCCGCGCGCTGGAGCGCGGCGCGACCCCGGCCGCGCCGGCCCGCGCGGCGCGCGCGCTGGAACGGATCGAGCAGCGGCTCGGCGGCGCGGTGCAGCTGCTGCAGCACGACGGGCCCGACAGCCCGGCCGGCACGCGCGCCGCCGCTCGCGCGCTCGCGCAGGCGCGTGTCGATCTGCTGCTGTTCGCCGGCGGCGACGGCACCGCGCGCGACCTGCTGGCGGCCCTGCAGGAGCTGCCGCAGGAGCAGCGCCCGCCGCTGCTCGGGATCCCGGCCGGCGTGAAGATGCACTCGGCCTGCTTCGCCGCGACGCCGGAGGCCGCCGGCGAGGTCGCGGCGGCGTTCCTGCGCGACGGCGCCCGCGCCCGCACGATCGAGGCGGAGATCGCCGACCGCGCGGAGCGCGACAACGACGACGCGACGACACGCCGCCGCGGCCCGGCCGCCATCGCCCGCCATGACGCCGACGCGCCCGGCCGCCACGCGAGCGACGTCGTCCTCCACGGCACCGTCCGCGTCCCGCTAGCGCCCGCGAGCGTGCTCGGCCGCAAAGGCGGGCGCGCGCCCGCGAGCGACGCCGCGCTCGCCGGCGCCTGCGCCCGCATCGCGGACGAGCTGCGCACCGCCCCGCCCGGGACGCTGACGCTCGTCGGCCCCGGCACGACGACCGCGCGCGTCCTGCGCGAGCTGGAGCTCGACGCCACCCCGCTCGGCGTCGACGTCGTGCGCGACGGCGCGCTGGTCGCCCGCGACGCCTCCGAGCAGGAGCTGCTGGCGCTGCTCGACGCGCACGCCGCCTGCGTCGCCGCTGCGCTCGCGCACGACGCCGCCGCGCCGCTGCCGGCCGGCCCGCGACTGCTGCTCGGCGTCGTCGGCGGCCAGGGCGCGCTGCTCGGGCGCGGCAACCAGCAGCTGTCGCCCGCGGTGCTGCGGCGGATCCCGCGCGAGGCGATCACCGTCGTCGCCGACCGCGCCAAGCTGCTCGCGCTCGATCCGCTGCTGCTGCACGTCGACACCGGCGACCCACGACTCGACCAAGACCTCGGCGGCCACCTCCGCGTCCGCGTCGGACCGCGCGAGAGCCTGCTCGCCGAGATCGCTGCCTGATGGAGGCACCCGCACCGTGACCCGCACCGCCCACCCGTACATGGCCAACTCGGCGCCGGCGCTGCGCCAGGAGCTGCTCGATGCCGTCGGCGTCAGCGACCCGGACGCGCTGTTCGAGCAGATCCCGGCCGATCACCGCACGCGGCACGCCTTTCAGCTCCCGCCCGCGCTGCGCTCCGAGGCGCAGCTCCAGCGCCACCTGCGCACGACGCTCGCGGCGAACGTCTCGTGCGAGGCGAACCTGTCGTTCCTCGGCGGCGGCGTCTGGCAGCACTACGTGCCGGCCGTCTGCGACGAGATCGCGCAGCGGACCGAGTTCGTCACCTCCGAGTGGGGCACGCCGGCCTCCGACCTCGGCCGCAACCAGGCGTGGTTCGAGTTCGCCTCGCAGCTCGGCGAGCTGCTGCAGCTCGACTTCGCCGGCCTGCCGGTCTACTCGTGGGGCTGCGCCGCCGGCCACGCGATCCGCATGGCGGCGCGCATCAGCGGCCGCCGCGAGGTGCTCGTGCCGGCGACGCTCGACCGCGAGCGGCTCGCCGTCATCCGCTCCTACTGCGCGCCGCCGCAGATGGCCGACCACATCGCGATCGTCGAGGTCGCGACCGAGCCGGAGACGGACGCGCTGCGGCTCGCCGACCTGGAGGCGAAGCTGTCGAGCCGCACCGCCGCCGTCTACGTCGAGACGCCGACCGGGCTCGGCGCGCTGGAGCCCAACGGCGCCGAGATCGCGCGGCTCGCGCGCGCCGCCGGTGCGGAGACGATCGCCGGCGTCGACCCGCTCAGCCTCGGCGTGATCGCGCCGCCCGGCGCCTGGGGCGCCGACATCGCGGTCGGCCCGACGCAGCCGCTCGGGATCCACATGAACTGCGGCGGCGGCGTCGGCGGCTTCATCGCCACACGCGACGAGGAGCGCTACGCGCGCCAGTACCCGACGCTGCAGGTCAGCATCGCGCCGACGCGCGTGCCCGGCGAGCGCGGCTTCGCGATGACGCTGTTCGAGCAGTCCTCCTACGGCCGCCGCGAGGAGGGCAACGACTGGACCGGCAACTCGGTCTACCTGTGGGCGATCGTCAACGCCGTCTACATGTCGCTGCTCGGCCCACAGGGCTTCGCCGACCTCGGCACGACGATCCTGCGCCGCTCGCACGACGCCGCCCGCCGGATCGGCGCGCTGCCCGGCGTCGAGATCCGCTTCCCCCACTTCTTCAAGGAGTTCGTCGTGAGCTTCGACGGCACCGGCAGAACCGTCGCCGAGGTCAACGCCGCGCTGCTGGAGCGCGGGATCTTCGGCGGCGCCGACCTCTCCGCCGACCACCCGCAGCTCGGCCAGAGCGCGCTGTACTGCGTGACCGAGGTGCACGCGCGCGAGGACGTCGAGCGGCTCGTCGCCGCGCTGGCGGAGGTGACGGCGTGAGCTTCCCGAGATTCCAGGCGGCCGCGTGGGACGAGCCGCTGGTGCTGGAGCTGGGCCGACCCGGCCGCCGCGCGCAGCTGGCGCCCGAGGTGGAGGACGAGGTCGCGCTCCCGCTCGCCGACCTGCTGCCCGCCGGCGTCGCGCGCGAGCAGGCGCCCGCGCTCCCCGAGCTGTCCGAGTTCGAGGTCCAGCGCCACTACCTCCACCTCTCGCAGATGACGCTCGGGATGATGGGCGTCAACCTCTTCGGCACGTGCACGATGAAGTACAACGCGCGCGTCAACGAGCTGATCGCGGCGCGGCCCGAGCTGGCCGAGATCCACCCCGGGCAGCCGTTGCAGACGCTCCAGGGCGTGCTGAGAATCGTCCACGCGTTCGAGCAGATCCTCTGCGAGCTGAGCGGGATGGACCGCTTCGTCTTCCAGGCCGGCGGCGGCGCCGACGCCGCCTACACGCACGCGTGCGTGACGCGCGCCTACCACGCCGCGCGCGGCGAGCTGGAGCAGCGCACCGAGGTGATCACGACGATCCAGACGCACCCGTGCAACGCCGCGACCGCGGCTGCCGCCGGCTTCGACGTGATCACGCTTCCGCTCGGCCCCGACGGCTACCCGACGCTCGCCTCGCTGGAGGCGGCGGTGTCGGACAGAACGGCCGCGCTGATGGTCGGCAACCCGGACGACATGGGGATCTACAACCCCGAGATCAAGCGCTGGATCGAGCTGGTCCACGAGGCCGGCGGGCTCGCCTTCTACGACAACGCCAACTTCAACGGCGTGATGAGCCGGATCCGCGGCCGCGAGCTGGGCTTCGACGCCTGCATGTACATGCTGCACAAGACCTTCGGCGCGCCGAAGGGCGGCGGCGGGCCGGCCGTCGGCGCCTACGGCTGCTCGGCGGAGCTGGAGCCGTTCCTGCCGCGGCCTCTGGTCACGCGCGACGACGCGACGGGGTCGTACGGCCTGGAGACGGCCGCAGAGGCGCCGCAGTCGATCGGCAAGGTGCGCGAGTTCTGGGGCAACGTGCCGGTCGTCGTGAAGGCCTACGCGTGGACGCGCGCGCTCGGCGCCGAGGGGATCCGCGACGCCGCCGACCTCTCGGTCCTCGCCAACAACTACATGGACACGCGCCTGGCGCAGGTGAGAGGCGTCGCGCGCTCGAACCCGCAGGTGACGCAGCACCGCCTGGAGATGACGCGCTGGTCGCTGGCGCAGGTGCTGGAGGAGACCGGCGTCGACGTCCACGACATCTCCAACCGAATGGTCGACTACGGCGTCGACGCGCCGTGGCTCGCGCACGAGCCGTGGCTGGTGCCGGAGCCGGTCACGCCGGAACCGGGCGAGCTGTGGTCCAAGGAGGACGTCGACACCTGGATCGACGTGCTCGAACGCGTGATCGAGGAGGCGTACGCCGACCCCGACCTCGTCAAGACCGCTCCCCACAGCCACCCGATCGCGCAGGTCGACGCGTCACGCGTGGACGCCCCCTCTCAGTGGGCGACGACCTGGCGCGCGGCGGTGCGGAAGGGCGTGGTGCCGGGCGGGCCGCGCGGCGCGGCGGGCGCGGAGGCGCCGGCGTGAGCGCGCCGGTCGCGATCGTCGGCGCCGGCTCGATCGGCGTCGCCTGGGCGCTCGTCTTCGCCCGCGCCGGCCATCCGGTCGCGCTGCACGACCCCGACCCGGGCCGGCTCGCGGCCGCTCCGCGCGAGCTGGACGAGCGGCTCGCGAGACTGCGTGCGCACGGCCTGCTCGACGAGCCGGTGCAGACGGTCGCGGCGCGCGTGCGCACGAGCGGGGACCTCGCCGACGCGCTCGCCGGCGCCGTCCACGTGCAGGAGTGCGCGCCGGAGCGGGTCGAGCTGAAGCGGGAGCTGTTCGAGCGGCTCGACATGCTGGCCGACGCCGGCGCGACGCTCGCCTCCTCCTCCTCCGCGCTGCCGGCCTCGTGCTTCGCCGCCGAGCTGCCCGGCCGCGCGCGTGTGCTGATCGCCCACCCCGGCAACCCGCCGTACCTGCTGCCGGTGGTCGAGCTGGTGCCGGCGCCGTTCACCGCGGCAGCGACGGTCGACCGCTGCGAGGCGCTGATGGCGGGCGCCGGGATGGCGCCGGTGCGGGTCGCGGCCGAGGTCGAGGGCTTCCTCTTCAACCGTCTCCAGGGCGCGGTCCTGCGCGAGGCCTACGCGCTCGTGCGCGACGGCGTCGCGACGGCGGAGGAGATCGACCGCGTGATGCGCGACGGCCTCGGCCGCCGCTGGGCGCTGATCGGCCCGTTCGAGACGGTCGACCTCAACACCCGCGGCGGGATCGTCTCGCACGCGGAGAAGATGGGCCCGGCGTACGCGCGCATGGGCGCCGAGCGCGGCCAGGACGATCCGTGGACGCCGGCGCTGGTCGCGCGGGTCGACGCCGAGCGGCGCGAGCGGCTGCCGCTGGAGCAGTGGGAGCGCCGCGTCGCCTGGCGCGACGAGGCGCTGATGACGCTGGAGCGCGCGCGGCGGGAGCTGGACGCGTGAGCAGGCGCGACGAGGCGCCCGCGAACGGCGACGCCCCCGCGGGTGACGACGCCGCCGCCGCCCGCCCGCGCGACTTCGTCCAGTCGGTCGAGCGGGCGCTCGCGATCATCCGCGCCTTCGGCCCGCAGACGCCGGCGCTGACCGCCTCCGAGATCGCCACCAGCACCGGCCTCACGCGCGCCGCCGCCCGCCGCTTCCTGCTGACGCTGGTCGAGCTGGGCTACGTGCGCAGCGACGGCCGTCTCTTCAGCCTCACGCCGCGCGTGCTGGAGCTGGGCTACGCCTTCCTCTCCAGCCTGTCGCTGCCGGAGGTCGCGCTGCCGCTGCTGGAGCAGCTCGTGCGCGAGTCGCAGGAGTCGAGCGAGGGCGCGATCCTCGACGGCGACGAGATCGTCTACGTCGTGCGCGTCGCCGGCCCGGCGATCATGAACGCGACCGTGCCGATCGGCTCGCGGATGCCGGCGGCGGCGACCGCGCTCGGCCGCGCGCTGCTCGCCGGCCTGCCCGACGAGCAGCTCGACGCCTACCTCGCGCAGGTGACGCTGCGGCGCTTCCTGCCGAACACGATCGTGGATCGCGATGCGCTGCGCGCCGAGCTGCTGCGCGTGCGCGCGCAGGGCTACGCGCTGGTCGACCAGGAGCTGGAGGAGGGTCTGCTGGCGATCGCCGTGCCGGTCTGCGACCGCTCCGGCGCGACGGTCGCGGCGATTAACCTCTCGACCCACGTCGCGCGCCGCACCGTCGGCGAGGCGCGCGAGCTGCTGCTGCCGGCGCTCAGACGCGCGGCGGCGGGGATCGAGGCGGGGCTGACGCGCTGAGCGCGTCAGCGCGAGCTGACGCGCAGGTCTCTCGCGCGGCGGCGGTAGGCCTCCGGCAGCGAGCGCTGGATCTCGGCGGCGGTCGCCTGCGTCGCCGGCAGGAACTCCTCCTGCATCTTCTCCAGCGAGACGCGCGGGCTCGGGCAGCAGACGTTGAGAGCGGCGACGACGGCGTCGCCCTGGTCCCTGATCGGGACCGACAGCGAGCGGAAGCCGATCTCGTACTCCTGGTCGACAATCGACCAGCCCTTCTCGCGCACCGCGACGACGTCGTCGCGCAGCTTCGCGCGCGACATCACCGTGTGGTCGGTGTATCTGACGGGGCGGAACTCGTCCAGCCAGCGGTCGAGCTCGTCGTCGCTCATCGCCGCCAGCAGCACGCGGCCGGTCGACATCGTGAAGGCCGGCAGCGTCGAGCCGACGTCGAGGTCGACCGAGACGACGCGCGACGCCGACGCTCTCGCGATGTAGACGCACAGGTCGCCGTCGAGCACGGCCGCGAGGCAGGTCTCGCCCAGCTCGGCCGAGAGGTCCTCCATAGGCGGCTCGGCGATCTCCGCGAAGCTCAGCGAGGAGAGCGCGGAGAAGCCCAGCTCGAGGATCTTCGGGCGCAGGCGGAAGTACTTGCCGTCGGTCTCCGCGTAGCCCTCGCGCACGAGCGTGAGCAGGAAGCGGCGGGCGGCGGCGCGGTTCATGTCGGCGCGCTGGGCGACCTCGGACAGCGTCATCGACGGGCGCGACCTGCTGAAGGCGCGGATCACGCTGAGACCGCGCGCGAGCGACGCGACGTAGTCGCGATCGGTCCCCTCCGGTTCAACGTCAGCGGCGGCCACGGTGGCGGGGAACTGTAGCGGCGGGCACGGGCATCGGGGGGCGCTCCTGCGGCATGGACGACACTGACGGAATGTGCAATCGTTCGGTGGTCGCACCGAATGATCGCTATGCGAACACTCTACAGCTTCACCCGACCGCCCAGGAGCCGCTGACGTGCGCATCCGCAGCCGCGGCCTCGGCGCCCCCGCCGACGAGGTCGAGATCACCTTCGCGGGCCGCCCGCTGCGCGCCCGCGCGACCGACACCGTCGCCTCCGCGCTGACCGCCGCCGGCGAGCTGGCCTGCCGCGAGACGCTCGACGGCGACCAGCGCGGCCTCTTCTGCGGCATGGGCGTCTGCCAGGAGTGCCTCGTCGCGATCGACGGCGAGCCCGGTCAGCGCGCCTGCATGACCCCGGTGCGGGCCGGCATGACGGTCGATCGCCAGCCGGCGCGGCCCGATCTCGCCTCGCTCGCGGCCGCGCACGGCGCGCGCGACGCCGCCGGCGCGACCGCTTCCGACGCCGGCGCGCCGCCCTCCCCGCTGAGCGTCATCCCCCCGCGGCCGAAGCAGCAGCCGCGCGAGCTGGCCTGCGAGCTGCTCGTCGTCGGCGGCGGCCCGGCGGGGCTCGCGGCGGCGGTCGCGGCGGCCGAGGCGGGCATCTCGGTGGTGCTCGCGGACGAGCGGCCCAAGCCCGGCGGCCAGTATTACAAGCAGCCGCCCGAGGCGCTCGTCGACGACGCCTCCAAGCTCGACCCGCAGTACCGCTCCGGCCGTTCGCTGATCGCACGGGCGCGCGCAGCCGGCGTCGACCTGCGCAGCGGCCTGCAGGTCTGGGGCGCACCGAGCCGCGACGAGCTGCTGGCGACCGACGCCGACGGCGAGATCACGCTGCGCCCGCGCGCGCTGATCCTCGCGACCGGCGCCTACGAGCGCGGCGTGCCGCTGCCCGGCTGGACGCTGCCGGGCGTGATGAGCACCGGCGCCGCGCAGACGCTGCTGCGCGCCTACCAGGTCTCCCCGGGCACGCGCGTGCTCGTCTCCGGCAACGGCCCGCTCAACATGCAGGTCGCCGCCGAGCTGGTGAAGGGCGGGGCGAAGGTCGTCGCGCTCGCCGAGCTGGCGAGATTGACCGACCCGCGCCGGCTGCCGGCGGTCGCCAGGATGGCCGCCGCCGCGCCCGACCTGATCCTCCAGGGGGCCGGCTACGGCGCCGCGCTCGCGCGCGCCCGCGTGCCGGTCCTGCACGGCCGCGCGCTGATCCGCGCCGAGGGCGACGGCCGCGTGCAGCGCGCGACGGTCGCGAAGATCGCCGCCGACGGCACGCCGGTCGCGGGCAGCGAGAAGAGCTACGAGGTCGACGCCGTCTGCGTCGGCTTCGGCTTCCTGCCCTCCAACGAGCTGGCGCGCTCGCTCGGCGCCGCCCACCGCTTCGACGCGGTCGCCGGCGGCTTCGCCGTCGACCGCCACGGCGACGGCCGCACCTCCGTCGAGGACCTCTGGGTCGTCGGCGACGGCGGCGGCATCGGGGGCGCGCGCGTCGCCCAGGCCGCCGGCCTGCTCGCCGGCCTCGACGCCGCCCGCAGCCTCGGCCGCACGCTCGGGTCCGTCCAAGCCCAGGAGGAGGCGAGCGCCCGCCGCGACCACGCCCGCGCGCGCCGCTTCCAGCACGCGCTCTGGAGCGCCTACGCGGCGCCGCGCCTGGTCGACCAGCTGGCCGAGCCGCAGACGCCGATCTGCCGCTGCGAGAACGTGCCGCTGAGCGCGGTGCAGGAGGCCTTCGCCAGCGGCATCGGCCACATCGGCGCCGTCAAGCGCGTCACGCGCGCCGGCATGGGCGGCTGCCAGGGCCGCTACTGCGGCGGCCTGCTGGCCGAGGTCGGCGCCCGCGCCGCCGGCCGCGAGCTGGACGAGCACGACCTGTTCGCCCCCAGCGCCCCCTTCAAGCCGCTCCCGATCGACGCGATCGCCGAGCGCCCGTAGCGCCTCTCGTTAACGACCTCGCGCCGCCCGGAGGAGTGGGGCGGCGCGAGGGCGCGTCGGGGGGACAACGAGCCGACGGTCAGGGCGCGGGAGCGGTCTCCGATCTCGCGCCGATGCCGAACAGCAGCGAGCGCGAGCGGCGGACCGTCGCCTGCGTCTGCAGGTGGCGCCCGGCGCGTCTCTCCAGGCGCCGCCAGCCGAACGTCACCAGCGTCACGATCGCCAGGTAGATCAGCGCGGCGGCCGTGTAGAACTCGAACGGCAGCTGGTAGAATTGCGCCCACCGCTGGCTCTCGCGCAGCAGCTCGGTGACGCCGATCGCCGACAGGATCGAGGTGTCCTTGATGATGTCGACGAAGACGTTGCCCATCGCCGGCAGCGTGATCTGCGTGACCTGCGGCAGGTGGATGCGGAAGAACCACGTCCGCCGCGGCAGGCCGCAGGCCATCGCGGCCTCCTTCTGCCCCGTCGGCACGGCCTCGTAGCCAGCGCGGAAGATCTCCGCCAGGTAGGCAGAGTTGAGCAGCGACAGCGCGAGGATGCCGGCCGGGATCGGCTGGAACTGGAAGCCGCCAGCGGAGGCGAGGCCGAAGAACATCCACAGCAGCAGCACGTACAGGGCGATGCCGCGCAGGAACTGGATCAGCAGGAAGCCGCCCCAGGCGATCGGGCGCGATCTCGACTGGCGCATGCCGGCCAGCAGCAGGCCGCCGACGATCGCCAGCGCGAACGAGACGACCGCGATCAGGGCCATGTTGCCGATGCCCTTCAGCAGCTCGCTGCGCATCTCCCAGACGGGCCCGAAGTCGAGCGCCGCAAACAGCGTCGTCATCGACGCACTCCCTTCGACAGACGGCGCTCGACGAGCCCGGAGCCGATCGCGGCGACGAGCGTCACGGCGATCACGAGCACGGCGGCGGCGGTGTACAGCTCGAACGGCTTGAACTCGTTCACCGCGACGAGCTTGGCCGCGTAGAACATGTCGGCGAGGCCGATGACCGACAGCAGCGTCGCGCCCTTCAGCAGCATCACGAAGGTGTTCATCGCGGGCGGGATCGCGGTCCGCAGCGCCTGCGGCAGGATCACGACGCGGAACGCCTGCGCGCGTGAGAGGCCGATCGCCGCGGCCGACTCGAACTGGCCGGTCGGCACCGCCGACAGCGCCGAGCGGTAGATCTCGGCCATGTAGCCGGAGCCGGTGAGGCCGAGCGACAGCATGCCGGCGATGAAGGCGGTGAGGCTGAACAGCCCCTCCTGCGCGGCGGCGTAGTAGAGCCAGAAGATCACGATCAGCAGCGGCACGCCGCGCGCGAGCGCGATCCACATCGTCGCCGGGATCCGCAGCAGCGGTGTGCGCGAGCGGCCGGCGAGCGCGAGCGGCAGGCCGAGCACCGCGGCGAGCGCGAAGCCGCAGGCGGCGACCTCGACGGTCAGCAGCAGGCCGCGCAGCAGCTCGCCGCTGTGCTCGCTGACGACCGAGTAGTCGAAGGCGAAGGGCAACACGGCGATCACCCGTGGTTGATCGAGCGCAGGAACGTCTGCGTGCGCTCGTGCTGCGGCGCCTTGAACTGCTCCGGCGTCCCCTCTTCGACGATCGCGCCTCTGTCCATGAAGATGACGCGGTCGGCGACCTCCATCGCGAAGCGCATCTCGTGCGTCACGACCATCATCGTCATGCCGCCCTCGGCCAGCTCGCGCATGATCGCGAGGATGCCGTTGACGAGCTCGGGGTCGAGCGCGGAGGTCGCCTCGTCGAACAGCATCAGCTTCGGGTCCAGCGCCAGCGCCCGCGCGATCGCGACACGCTGCTTCTGCCCGCCCGACAGTCTCTCCGGGTAGGCGTCGGCCTTCTCGGCCATGCCGACTCTCGTCAGCTCGGCGAGCGCGCGCTCGTTCGCCTGCGCGCGGCTGAGGCCGCAGGTCTTGCGACAGCCGAGCGCGACGTTCTCGCGCACGGTCAGGTGCGGGAAGACGTTGAACTGCTGGAAGACCATCCCGATCTCCGAGCGCAGTCGCGTCAGCCGCTTCTCCTCGCTCATCCCGAGCGCGGGCACCCAGCGGTGGTCGGTCGGCGGCTTGTACTCGGCGCCGTCGAAGACGATCGTGCCGGTGCTCGGCGGGGCGATGAAGTTGACGCAGCGCAGCAGCGTCGACTTGCCCGAGCCGGACGGCCCGATCACACAGACGACCTCGCCTCTGCGGACCTGCAGGTCCGTCGGCTGGAGCACGGTCGTCGTGCCGAACTGCTTGGTCACCTGCTGGAGCTCCAGCAGCGACGAGGTCGTCGTGGCACTCATCAGGCGTAGGCGGCAGCCAGGTAGGGGTCCTTGACCGGCGCGGACTTGACGCCGTATCTCTCGATCTCGCTGGCGACGAACTGCTGCCACAGGCCGGCGAGCGTCAGGTCGCTCGCCTTCTGCTGCAGGAAGGTCGTCACGAACTGCGCGAGCGCGAAGTCGCCCTGCGGCAGGAAGTACGTGTTCCAGGCGGTCGCGACCGGTCTCTCCTGGATCAGCTCCAGACCTCTCGCGCGCGCGTCGCCGACGGCGTAGTCGCCGATGAAGAGCGCGTCCGAGCGGCCGGTCGTGACGTCGGAGGTGGCCGCGACGTCGTCGGGCAGCTCTTTGCGCTTGGCCTTCGGGAACAGCAGCTTGGCGGTGCCGACCTGGGCCGAGCCGGCCAGCAGCGCGATCGTGACCGAGGAGTCGTTGAGGTCCTCGACGTTGCTGACGTTCAGGCCTCTGCGCTTGAACAGGTAGGTGCCCTCGAGGAAGGCGGGGGCGGCGGCGAAGCCGACCTGGAGCGCGCGCTCGGCGGTATTGACGACCGGGATGCCGGTGAGGTCGAAGCGACCGGCCGACTGCGCCGCGATCAGCTCCTGGAAGGGAACCTCGACCCACTCGGGCTCGGCGCCGAGCGCCGCCGCGAGCAGCTTCGAGACCTCGATCGAATAGCCGGTCGGCTCCTTCGTCTTCGGGTCGCGGTACTGCAGCGGCTTGAAGGAGAGGTCGACGCCGAAGCGGACCTTTCTGTCCTTCTTGATGCGGTCGAGCACGCTCGAGCTCGACCCGCCCTTGCTGCTGCCGGTGTCAGCCGAGCTGTCATCGCTGCTCGTGAGCCCGCAGCCGGTCGCGGCGCCCGCCGCGAGGATGCCCGCGCTGGCCAGCAGCATCCGCCGGCGACTGGCCGACTTCGGCGCGTCGATCGGAGCACTCTGGTCGTGATCCACTGCTCTCTCCTGCTTCCGGTTCCGTAGTGACGGCGATGTCGATGTTCGCATATCGCGCGACGGGGCGCAATGCGAACGAAATGGAGTTGTCAGTTAAAACCGCGAGGGGTGATACGGAGAGAGGTCGAAGCGGGGCTCGCGCCCACGCGCCAGATCGGCCAGCAGCTCGCCCATGATCGGCCCGGCGGAGAAGCCGAGATAGGGGAACGTGCCGACGACCAGACCCGGTGCGACCTCGTCCAGCGCCGCGACGATCGGGGTCTCGTCGGGGACGCCGTTGTTGACGCCGACCCACGTCCGCAGCAGTCGCGCGGCGCCGACGGCGGGCACGACCCGGCGGGCGACGGCGAGGTTGCGACGGACGCCGTGGAGGTCGACGGTCAATCTGCCGGTTCCGGGATGAACGGTAGCGGGCCAGCCGCCGCCGATCAGCAGCGAGCCGATCCGCGCCTGCTTCAGCGTCAGTCTGTCGCCGGCGAAGTAGACGAGGTGCGGCACCAGCGGCGCGACCGCCTCGGTCACGTTGACCTGCATCGGATGGCCCTCGATCGGCAGCTCGATCCCGAGCATGCGCGCGAGCGGCGCGGTCGCCGCGCCGGCGCACAGGACCAGCTTCGGGGAGCGGAAGCGACCGCGCGTCGTCGTCAGCTCGAAGCCGTCGCGGGTCCGTTCGATCGCCGTCACCTCGGCGTTGCGGACGATGCGGGCGCCGGCCCGCTCGGCCGCGGCGGCGAACGCCGGCGTCGCCAGCAGCGGGTTCGCCTTGCCCTCGATCGGGCACAGCTCGCCGCCGACCATCTCGTCGGCGACGTACGGCGCGACCGCGCGCAGCGCGGCGCGGTCGAGCAGCTGCGAGGCGACGCCGTGCTCGTTCTCCAGCGCCACCTTTCTTTCGATCAGCCGCAGCTGTCTTTCGTCTGACGCGACCAGCAGCCCGCCGCCCAGTCTCAGCTCGACGTCGACGCCCAGCTCCCTGTCGAGGCCCTTCCAGATCTCGACCGACGCCTCCAGCAGTCTCAGCGTCGGCGCCCAGCGACGCGCCCACTCCCAGCCGAAGTCGCGGAAGGGGGTGAACTGGATCTGCCCGTGCATCGAGCCGGCGTTGGCGCCGGAGGCCTGCGTGCCGAGGTCGAAGCGCTCGAGCAGGACGGTCTCGACGCCGGCCTGGGCGAGCCGGTAGGCGGTCGCGGCGCCGGCGATCCCGCCGCCGACCACGAGGACCTGTGTCTGATCAGAAGGTGCGGTTCTCACGGTGAGGGCGTATCGTAGGCGAAGTTCGCAGTTCGCACGTTCGTTCGCAGAGGAGACCATGCCGGAGTTTCGCGGGAGCTACACCGTCACGATCACGCCCTTCACCGAGGACGGCTCGTCCGTCGACCTCGACGCGATGAAGCGCTTCATCGACTGGCAGCTGGAAGAGGGCGTTCCCGGGCTGATCGTCTTCGGCACGACCGGCGAGTTCCTGTCGGTCAGCGACGACGAGCGGACCGCGCTCGTCGAGACGACCGTCAAGCACGTCGACGGGCGCGTCCCGGTGCTGGTCGGCGCCGCCAACACGCACACGCCCAACGCCGTCCGCTACGCCCGCGAGGCGCAGACGCTGGGCGCCGACGGCCTGATGATCTCGCCGCCGTACTACGTGACGCCGACCGAGGACGAGATCGCCGACTACTACGGCGCGATCTGCGACGCGGTCGAGCTGCCGATCATGCTCTACAACAACCCGTACACGACGAACGTCGACATGAAGGCGTCGCTCGTCGCGAGACTCACGCGGGACCACGAGCAGATCCGCTACATCAAGGAGGCGTCGACCGACGTCGCCCGCGTCTTCGACGTGATCGAGGCGACCGAGGGCGTCATGAACGTCTTCGCCGGCGAGCGGATCGTCGAGTCCTATCTGCTCGGCGCGATCGGCTACGTCAACCCGTTCGGGAACTACACGCCGCGCCCCTCGCGCGTGATCTGCGACCTGATGGCCGAGGGCCGCGTCGAGGAGGCGAAGCAGATCGAGAGACTGCTCGACACGATCGACCACGTGCTGCAGGAGGGCCATCCGCTCTACGGCTACCAGTGCTACTCGAAGGCGCTCGCGGCCGCCGTCGGCTACCCGGTCGGCGACGTGCGGGCGCCGCTGAAGACGTTCAGATCGCTCGGCGCCGAGGGCACCGAGAAGCTGGCGAAGCTGACCGCCGTGATCGACCAGCTCGACGCGCTCACCGCGCGCATCGAGTCGGCGACCGCGGCGGTCTGACCTCAGCTCACCGGACGTACGAGGCGCCATTCACATCGAGGGTGGCGCCCGTCAGGTGCCGGCAGCGGCCGCTCGCCAGGTAGGTGACGAGGTCGGCGAGGTCGCTCGGCGGCACCCACTCCTTCATCGTCAGGCTGGCGGTGAGGGCTTCCTCGCCGCCGGTCCGCTGCGCCGAGACCTCCGACATCTGCGTCCGCACCACGCCCGGCGCGACGACGTACGCGAGCACGCCGTCGGCCGCGTGGGCGCGCGCGATCGTCTGCGTCGCCGCCTTGATCGCGGCCTTCGAGCCGGAGTAGGCGATCAGGTCCGGATTGCCGGCGCCGCGCTGCGCGGCCCAGCTCGACAGCGTCACGATCACGCCGCCGGCGTGCTCGAGGTGGTGGCGGGTCGCGGCGCGCAGCAGCGCCGCCGGGCCCTTGACGTTGACGTCGAGCTGGCGCGCCCACGAGGCGTCCCACTCGTCGTCGCTGCCGTTCAGCGGCGAGTCGAGCATCACGGCGGCGTTGTTGACGAGCACGTCGACGCGCCCCTGCCAGGCGACCGCCTCCTCCCACATCGCGCGCACCGCACCGAGGTCGGCGAGGTCGGCCTGCAGCAGCAGCTTCCGCTCCTGCGGGATCTGCGCGGTCGCCGCCTCGGCGCCGGCGCGGTCGCCGCCGTAGTGGGCGACGACGTTGGCGCCGGCGGCGCCGAGCGCCTCCGCGGTCGCGGCGCCGATGCCCTTCGAGGCGCCGGTCAGCAGGACGGTTCGTCCGGTCAGGTCATGCATGGTGCGTGGCTCCTTCGATGCAGGTCATGCGATGCCGGCGTCGACCGGGATCACCTGGCCGGTGACGCCCGAGGCGAGGTCGCTGGCGAGGAAGAGGACGGTCTGCGCGACCTCCTCGGCGGTCGCGATGCGGCCGAGCGCGGTCTCTTGGGCCGCAGCGGCGAGCGCGTCGTCTGCCGCGAGCCCGCCGGCGGCGGCGCGTCTCGCCATCCGGCCGAGCAGCGCGTCGGTCGCGATCGCGCCGGGCGCGACGGCGTTGACGCGGATCCCGTCGGCGCCGAGGTCGAGCGCGGTCGCGCGCACGACGCCGACGACGGCGTGCTTGGTCGCGCTGTAGAGCGCCTGGCGCGGGTGCGCCTTGCGCGCGTTGATCGAGGCGATCGCGATGACGGAAGCGCCTCCGCGCGGCGGCGTCGGCGCGCCGCGCTCACCGGCGCGCACGAGTGCGGCGGCAGCACCCGGCAGCGGCGTGCGCGCCGCCTTGGCGAGCGCGGGCGCGGCGGCCGCGATCGTGTCGGCGACGCCGCGCACGTTGACGCTGCTGACGCGGTCCCACTCGGCCGCGTCGAGCTCCGCGGTCGCGCGCCAGGGCGGCACGACGCCGGCGTTGGCGACGACGACGTCGAGGCGGCCGAAGCGCTCGACGGTCGTCGTCAGGGCGGCGCGCAGCGCCGCCGGGTCGGTGACGTCGGCGGCGAGGCCGAGCCAGTCCGCCGGCGGCTCGGCGACCGGCTCGCGGTCGAGCGCGACGCCGCGCGCGCCGGCGGCCGCGAGCGTCGCGGCTATCGTGGCTCCGAGCCCGTTGGCGGCACCGGTGACGAGCGCGACACGATCGCGCAGCAGCGCCGGGAGGGCGGTCGTCGCGGGCGAAAGATCGGTCATTGTGCGATCATCGCACGTCTGTGCGGCTTGCGCACTTATTAGTTTGAGTCAGGAGAACCGATGGCTGACATCGCCGCGACGGCCCACCTCTTCCACCCGCTCCAGCTGCGCGAGCTGAGGCTGCGCAACCGCCTCGCCGTCTCGCCGATGTGCCAGTACTCCGCGGTCGACGGGCTCGCGAACGACTTCCACCTCGTCCATCTCGGCCGCTTCGCGCTCGGCGGCTTCGGGCTCGTCGTCGTCGAGGCGACCGGCGTCGCGCCGGAGGGCCGCATCACCCCCGGCGACCTCGGCATCTGGTCCGACGACCACGTCGAGCCGCTGAAGCGGATCGTCGCCTTCCTCGAACAGCACGGCGCCGCGCCCGCGATCCAGCTCGCGCACGCCGGGCCGAAGGCGAGCACGCGCCGGCCGTGGCAGGGCGGCGGGCCGCTCGACGCCGACGACGCCGCCCGCGGCGAGGCGCCCTGGCAGACGGTCTCGGCGAGCGCCGAGGCGGCCGTCCCCGGCTGGCACGTGCCGCACGCGCTGACGATCGAGGAGATCTCAGAGGTGACCGAGCAGTTCGTCGCGGCCGCGCGGCGGGCGCGCGCCGCCGGCTTCAAGGCGATCGAGCTGCACTGCGCCCACGGTTACCTGATGAACGCCTTCCTGTCGCCGATCTCCAACAGACGCGACGACCAGTACGGCGGCGACCTCGCCGGCCGCATGCGGCTGCCGCTGGAGATCGCCGAGCGGCTGCGCGCCGAGTGGCCCGACGAGCTGCCGCTGTTCGTGCGCGTCTCCGCCGTCGACGGCGACCCCGACAGCGGCACGACCGCCGACGACACCGTCGCCTTCGCGCGCGAGCTGGCGGCGCGCGGCGTCGACGTGGTCGACTGCTCCTCCGGCGGCGTCGGCCGCCGCTACGCCCACCCGGAGCACTACGGCTACCAGGTGCCGTACGCCGCGCGCGTGCGCGCCGAGGCCGGGATCGCGACGATGGCCGTCGGCCTCGTCGTCGACCCCGAGCACGCGCAGGCGATCGTCGCCGACGGTGAGGCCGACCTCGTCGCGATGGGCCGCACCGCGCTCGACGACCCCGACTGGCCGCTGCACGCGCAGCAGGCGCTCGGCGCCCAGCCGGCCGGCGACCCGTTCGGCGACTGGCCGCAGCAGGCGCGCTGGGCGCTGGAGGCGCGCGGCCCGCTGCTCGACAGACTCGGTCCGTGGGCGCAGTGGGCCGGCGGCGAGGAGCAGCCGGAGTAGAGGCGCACGCGACGGCTCGCGGCGCCGCGCCGCGCGCCGCCAGCCCGCCGACCGGCGCGCGGTGCGACGTACGCTGACGCGATGGCCCCCTCCCCGTTCCCCGCTGAGCTGACGACCGACCGCCTCGTCGCGACGCGCGTCGACCTTGCCGCCGACGTCGACGACTACGCCGTGCTGTTCGCCGACCCGCGCGTCGCCGAGCCGCTGTGGCCCAAGCACCTCGGCGGCGTCCGCACGCGCGAGCAGAGCGAGGCGTTCGTCGGTCACTTCGACGCCCATTGGCGCTGTCACGGCTTCGGCCCGTGGACGGTGCGCGAGCGCGACGGCGGCGCCTTCGTCGGCCAGGTCGGTCTCGGTCACACGATCGTCGCGGGCCGCGCTGAGGTCGAGGCCGGCTTCATCGTCGCCGCCGACCTGCAGCGGCGCGGCTACGCGACCGAGCTGACGCGGCTGGCGCTCCAGCACGCGCCGTCGCTGAAGGGGCTCAGCTCGGTCGTCGCCTTCGCGACGCAGGACAACGCGCCCGCGCTCGCGGTGCTCGACCGCTGCGGCTTCGCGCACGAGGCCGACGCGGTCCTGTTCGAGCTCGACTGCGCGATCCTCCGCGCCTCCGTCTAGACCGCCTTCAGCAGGCCGCCGTCGATCACCAGCTCCGCGCCGCGCATGCTCGGCGCGGCGCCGGAGGCGAGCAGCAGCACGAGCGCGGCGACCTCGGCCGGATCGGTCATCGCGCCGTTCGTCATTCCGGCCATCGCCGGCAGCTGCTCGATCAGCTGCTGCTGCGTCAGCCCCATCGCGGTCGCCATCGCCGCGCCGGCGCTGCCTTCGGCGGTCCACAGCGAGGTCAGCGTCGGACCGGGCGAGATCGTGTTGACGCGCACGCCCTGCGGGCCGAACTCGTCGGCGAGCGCCTTGCCGAGGTTGAGCATCGCGGCCTTCGCGGCGGCGTAGGCGACCACGACCGGCTGTGCGAGGTGGGCGTTGGCGGAGGCGACGTTGACGATCGCCCCGCGCCGCTGCACCAGGCTCGGCAGCGCGGCGCGGGTCGCGCGCACGGTGCTCATCAGGTTCAGCTCCAGCACGTGGTCCCAGTGCTCGTCGGTGACCGAGAGGAAGCCGTCGAACGGGGCCGGGTTGCCGCCGACGTTGTTGACGAGCAGGTCGATCCCGTCGCCGTCGGCGAGCGCGGCGGCGATCAGCTCCTCCGGGCCGCCGGCGAGCGCGAGGTCGACCGCGACGACACGGTCGGTCAGCGCGCGCAGCTCGTCGGTCGGGGTGCGCGCGCCGGCGACGACGGTGACGCCCTCGGCGACGAGCGCGCACACGATCTCCAGGCCGATGCCGCGGCTGGCGCCGGTGACGACGGCGGTGCGTCCGGCGAGGTCGAGATCCATGGTGAGTCCTTTCGTGTCGGATGCGTGGTGCTCCGACACAGTCGCTCGCGACCCGCCGCCGCCGCTAGCGGTTTCCGGACGCGGCGTTCGCCGCGCCGGGCGCCGGCCTCAGCGCGCGGCGTTCCGCTCGCGCAGCGCCGCCATGCGGGTCGCGAACCACTCGCGCTCGGCGGGATCTCTGTCGCGCGCCCAGGCCGCGCCCCAGGCGAGCATCTGGAAGCGGCGCGCGCCGACGAGGGCGCGCAGCACGTCGGCGTGGAGCGGCTCGCCGTAGCCGCGGTAGGCCTGCCCCGCGAGCGCCGGATCCTGCGTGTCGAACGGCGGCAGCGTCGCGAAGAAGCAGGCGAGATCCCAGCCGCGCGGGCCGCGGAAGCTGTCCTCCCAGTCGTTCCACAGCGGCCCGTCGGCGCCGGTCAGGACGTTGCGCAGGTGCGCGTCGCCGTGGACCGGCTGCAGCGGCAGGCCGAGCCCGGTCGCCCGCGTCACCTCCCGCTCGCCGGTCGCGCGCAGCAGCTCGACGTCGGCGGGATCGAGCCCATGCTCGTCCCCGAGCCCCGCCACGAGCGCCTCCGCCTCCCGCAGCGCGCCCCATTCCTCCAGCCCTGCGATGTTCGCAGCGGCGAGCGCCTCGTGACACTCACGCAGCCGCGCGCCGGCGACGAAGGCGTCGACCGGCCCGGGACGCGGCTCGATCCACTCCCAGAAGCTGAGCGCGAAGCCGCCGCGCCGATGCGGCCCCGGCGGCAGCAGCGCACTCGGCGCGACGACAGCCGCGCCAGCCGCCGCGAGCGCGCCTGCGACCGCCAGCTCGCGCACGATCCCTTCCCCGCCCGGTCGCGCCACCGCCGTCGCCGTCGCGACCCGCGCGACGACCGGCGCCGGCCGCAGGTGGATCAGCAGGTTCGAGCGGTCCCGCAGCACGACCGGATCGCTCACCGCCAGCCCCAGCTCCCGCGCGGCCGCCACCGCCGCCTCGAAGGGAGAACCCATCGCGCGAGCCTACCGCCGACCTCTGTCGCGCCTTCGACATCCGCTCCGTCGCGCGCGTGACAGACGCCCTGCCGCTTCCGCGGGAAGCTGGCTCCTGTCAGTACGAGCCGTTTCGTGGCGAAGGCGGTTCGGGGGACGCGGGGCGGTTCCGAGCGGCCCGCCCCGCGCTTCCTCCCGCGAGCCTCTAACGTTTCAGGCGATGCCGAAGCGCGCCCCCAACCGCGACTCCGCCGTCGTCTGGTCCTCCAGCGGCGGCGACCAGCGCAAGGCGCGCGACGCGCAGCCGGCGCAGCGCCCGCAGCAGGGCGGCCGCGTCAAGGTTCGCCGCGAGACCTCCGGTCGCCGCGGCAAGACCGTCACGACGATCACCAACGTCCCGCTCGGCGACGACGCCCTGCGCGACCTCGCCGCCCGCCTGAAGAAGCGCTGCGGCGTCGGCGGCTCGGCGAAGGACGGCGTGATCGAGCTGCAGGGCGACCACCGCGACGCGGTCATGGACGTCCTCCGCGCCGACGGCTTCGACGCCGTCCTCGCCGGCGGCTGAACTCCCGCACGACCGCACCCGCCCGGCGCGCCGTCATCGGTGCGCGTGCAGAACGGTAGTGCTCAAGCGTGCAGAACGGTAGCGTTGAACCGTGCATAACGGTAGTGTTGAACCGTGCAGAACGGTAGTGCAGAAGCGCTCAGATCCCGTCCCTACGCCGCTCGTGTCGTCGATCGCGAGCTGGACGAGCTGCTGAGCGTGCTGCCCGCGATCGCACTCGAAGGGGCGAAGGGCGTCGGCAAGACCGCGACCGCGCTTCAGCGCGCCGCCGCCGCGCGCGAGCTGGACGACCCGCAGCAGCGGCAGCTCGGGACCGCCGACCCGGCGCGGCTGCTCGACGGACCGTCGCCGCTGCTGATCGACGAGTGGCAGGAGCTGCCGGAGTCGTGGGATCTCGTGCGCCGCGCCGTAGACCGCGGTGCGGAGCCGGGCAGCTTCCTGCTGACCGGGTCCGCGCGCCCCGCCGAGCGCGGCGCGCACTCCGGCGCGGGGCGGATCATCAGCCTGCGGATGCGACCGCTCGCGCTCGTCGAGCGCGCGCTCGACGAGCCGACCGTCAGCCTCGCCGCGCTGCTCGACGGCACCCGCCCAGCCGTCGCCGGAACCACCGCGGTCGGCCTCGAACACTACGTCGAGGAGATCGTCGGCTCCGGCTTCCCGGGCCTGCGCTCGCTGCACGGACGGGCGCTGCGCGCGCAGCTCGACGGCTACCTGCTGCGGATCGTCGATCGTGACTTCGAGCAGCTCGGCCACACGCCGCGCGACCCGGACGGCCTGCGCCGCTGGATGACCGCCTACGCCGCCGCCTCCTCGACGACCGCCTCCTACGAGACGATCCGCGACGCCGCCACCAGCGGCCACGGCGACAAGCCGGCGAAGTCGACCGCGATCCCGTACCGCACCGTGCTGGAGCGGCTGTGGATCGTCGACCCGGTCGAGGCGTGGCTGCCGACGCGCAACCGCATAAGCCGGATCTCGTCACCGCCGAAGCACCAGCTCGCCGACCCAGCGCTCGCCGCCCGCCTGCTCGGCCTCGACGCAGAGGCGCTGCTCGACGGCCGCCCCGCCGGCCCGCCGATCGCGCGCGACGGCACGCTCGCGGGCGCGCTGTTCGAGTCGCTCGTGACGCTCTCGCTGCGAACGTACGCGCAGGGAGCCGAGGCGACCGTCAAGCACCTCCGCACCGCCGGTGGCAGACGTGAGGTCGACCTGATCGTCGAACGGGCGGATGGTCGCGTCGTCGCCGTCGAGGTGAAGCTGACGCGCACCGTCAGAGACCACGACACGGGCCACCTGAGATGGCTGGCGGGGCAGATCGGCGACGAGCTGCTCGACGCCGTGATCGTCACGACCGGCCCCGACGCCTACCGCCGCAGAGACGGGATCGCGGTCGTGCCGGCGGCGCTGCTCGGACCGTAGCCGCTACGCCGCGTCCTGCACCAGCAGGGCGATCTGGACGCGGTTGTCGACCTCGAGCTTCGCCAGCAGGCGGGAGACGTGGGCCTTCACGGTCGCGACGCTCATGTGCAGCTCGGCGGCGATCTCGGCGTTGGCGGCGCCGCGGCCGACCGCGACCGCGACCTCGTGTTCGCGCGGGCTCAACGTCGCCAGCAGGACGCGGGCGCGATCGCCGCGGGCGGCCGCCTCGCCGTCACCGGCGACGAGCGCGATCAGCTGACGGGTGACGGCGGGCGAGAGCATCGCCTCGCCGGCCGCGACCAGCTCGATCGCGCGCACGATCTCGGGCGGCGGCGTGTCCTTCAGCAGGAAGCCGGCGGCGCCCGCGCGCAGCGCCTGCAGCACCAGCTCGTCGGCGTCGAAGGTCGTCAGCACGAGCACCTGCGGCGGCGCCGGCTGGGCGCGCAGCAGCTTCGTCGCGGCGATGCCGTCGAGCTGCGGCATGCGGATGTCCATCAGCACGACGTCGGGCCGGTGTCTGTCGACCGCCGCCAGCACGCCGCGGCCGTCGTCGCTCTCACCGACGACCTCGACCCTGTCTGCGGCGCCGGCCAGCATCATCCGCAGCCCGGAGCGGACGAGCGCGTCGTCGTCGACCAGCAGCACGCGAACGGGGCTCACCTCGCAGCGCCCTCCAGCGGCAGCTCCGCGCGCAGCAGGAAGTCGCCGGCCTCGTCGGGGCCGTGGCGAAAGCTGCCGCCGGCGATCTCGACCCGCTCGGCGAGCCCGATCAGGCCGGTGCCCGCGCCCGGCAGCGCCGCCGCCGCGAGCGCGCCCACCGGGCGGCGGCTGCGGACCTCGACGACCAGCTCGCCGCGCGCGACCGCGACCGCCACCTCCGCCGCGGATGCGGGCGCGTGCTTGTGCGCGTTCGTCAGGCCTTCCTGGACGATCCGGTAGGCGGTGCGGCCGAGTGCCTCGCCGACCTGCGCCTCGCCCAGCTCGATCCGGCAGGCGACCTTCAGCCCGGCCGCGCGCGAGCGCTCGACCAGCGCCGGGATCTGCACGAGCGTCGGCTGCGGCGGCTCGGGATCGTCGTCGGAGAGGTCGGCCTCGGGGTCGCGCTCGCGCAGCACGCCGATCACCTCGCGCAGGTCGACCAGCGCCGCGCGCGCCGACGCGCGCACCACCCCGGCCGCCTCGGCGATCTCCTCCGGCGGCGCGTCGGGGCGGAACTCGAGCGCGCCGGCGTGCAGCGACAGCAGCGCGACGCGGTGCGCGAGCACGTCGTGCATCTCGCGCGCGATCCGCCGCCGCTCGGCGTCGCGCGCCTGCTCGACGCGCAGCCGCTGCTCCTCCTCCAGCCGCGTGAAGCGCTCGCGCAGCGAGTGGACGAGCTGCCGCTGCACGCGCACGAACAGCCCCCAGCCGACCACGATCAGCGTGAACAGGACGCCGAAGCTGGCCTCGGTCAGGTAGTCGTCGCTGCCCGGATAGACGGCCGGGTAGGTGAACGCGGCGGCGATGCCGATCGCCGTCAGCGCCAGCACCCAGCGGCCGGGCACGCGGATCACTGCGCCGAACAGCGCGATCACGCCGGCGCCCGCGGGACCGCCGAGCACGAGCGACGGGATCGCCGTCGCGAGCGCGATCGCGAGCGGATGGGAGCGGCGCCACCAGAGCGCGACGCAGGCGGCGACGGCGGTCGCGACCTCGACCCAGCGCATCGGGACCGAGTGCTCCTCCCACGTGTCGGAGAGGACCGCGGCGCTGATCCCGATCGCGAGCAGGAAGCAGACGACGTCGATGAACCAGTCGCGCGGCGAGCGGCCGCCGAGGCTGTCGCCGCGCACCTCGCCCGGCAGCAGCGCCCGCTGCCAGCGGGCGCTCGGCAGCCAGGGCGGAAGCGGTTGATCCTGCGTCGTCATCGCGTCACAGCGTACGACCGCGGTCGGCCCGCGACCCCCTACCGAAGTCGATGCCGCTCTCGACCGCGGGCCGTGGGCGCGGCGGCGCGCAGGCCGCATGCTGCCGTCCATGATCGAAACCGACGGCCTCACCAAGCGACTCGGCGGCCGCACCATCGTCGAAGACGTCACCTTCCGCTGCGATCCCGGCACCGTCACCGGCTTCCTCGGACCGAACGGCGCCGGCAAGACGACGACGATGCGAATGCTGTGCGGGCTCTCCCAGCCCGACGGCGGCCGCGCGACGATCCTCGGCGGCGACTACCGCGCGCTGCCCAACCCCGGCCAGCGCGTCGGGATCCTGCTCGATGCCTCCGCCCAGCACGCCGGCCGCCGCGGCCGCGAGGTGCTGGCGGTCTCGGCGCAGACGATCGGCGTGCCCGAGAGACGCGCCGATGAGCTGCTGGAGCGCGTCGGGCTCGACGCCTCGGCCGGCCGCAAGCGGGTGCGCCAGTACTCGCTCGGCATGCGCCAGCGGCTCGGGCTCGCACACGCGCTGCTGGGCGAGCCGGAGGTGCTGATCCTCGACGAGCCGGCGAACGGCCTCGATCCCGAGGGGATGCGCTGGATGCGCGAGCTGCTGCGCGACTTCGCCGACCGCGGCGGCACCGTGCTGCTCTCCTCCCACCTGCTGCGCGAGGTCGAGGCGGTCGCCGACCGGCTCGTGATCATCGGCCACGGCAGAATCGCCGCGCAGGGCACGCGCGACGAGCTGCTGGCCGGCGGCGGCACGGTCGTCCGCGCGACCGACGGCGTGCGGCTGCGCTCCGCGCTCGACGGCGCCGGCCTGTCGGCCCGCTCGCAGGGCGACGGCGGCTTCCTCGTCGACGCCGAGCCGGAGCAGGTCGGCCATGCCGCGCTCGCCGGCGGCGTCGTGCTGACCGCGCTCGGCCCCGCCGAGGGCGCCGGGCTGGAGCAGCTGTTCTTCGATCTGACCGGCAACGAAGCGGCGCACCCGGCCGCCGCGGCTGCCGACACCCCCGACCTGGAGCCCGTCCGATGAGCGCGATCGCCGCACCTTCTCCCGCCCCCGCCGCGGCGCAGCGGCGGCCCGGCCTCGGCCGCCTGACCCACGTCGAGCTGCGCAAGATGACCGACACGCGCGCCGGCCTCTGGCTGCTGCTCGCGACGGCCGGCCTGACGGCGGCGATCGTCGTGATCGTCTGCCTCGCCGGCGACGCCGGCGACCGCACCTTCAAGAACCTGCTGTCAGCCGCGCTCCAGCCGGTCGCGCTGCTGCTGCCGGTGGCGGGGATCCTGCTCGTCACCTCCGAGTGGACGCAGCGAACCTCGCTCGTGACGTTCGCGCTCGTGCCGCAACGCGGCCGCGTGCTGATGGCGAAGCTGCTCGCCGGCTGCGTCCTCGGCGTCGCCGCGACGCTGCTCGCCGTGGCTGTCGCCGGTGTCGCGACGGCGATCGCCGCATCGGATGCCGACGGCGTCTGGAGCTTCTCAGCCGGTCTCTTCCTGCAGGACCTCTTCTACGTCGTGACGGCGATGATCACCGGCATCGCCTTCGGCGCGCTGCTGCTCGTCTCGGCCCCCGCGATCGTGCTGCTGTACGTGCTGCCGACGGCATGGGCGGCGATCGGCTCGCTCTCGTTCATGCAGAAGCCGGCCGAGTGGCTCGACTCGACGCAGACGCTCGACCCGATGACCGACCGGCTCCTGAGCGGCGGCGAGTGGGCGAGAGCGCTCGTCTCGCTCGCGCTGTGGATGGCGCTCCCGCTCGCCGCCGGCTGGTGGCGCGTGCGCCGGACGGAGCTGCGCTAGGCAGCCAGGCGAGCCGCTGCCACGCGCTCGGCTATCCGGCGCGCGACGGGGTTGTCATGCGGGGCGGTTCTGACGAGCCGCCCCGCCTCCGTCTCCGCTCGCGCCAGCAGCTCGTCGAGCGTGCGCGTCACGAACGCGGGCCGCACGCCGACGTCACGTGCGAGCTGCTCCCATGCGGCGCGGTCGACCTGCTCATGCCGCGTCGCGCCGCCGATGCTCATCGCCAGCCGCGTCGTCAACTGCGGGTAGGCGACGGTGCTGACGAGGTCGTACAGCGGCGCCAGCGTCGCCGGGCCCGCGTCATACAGCAGCGAGTAGTTCTTCGCGTGCGCGTCGCAGTTGCCGATCAGCCAGTTGAAGATCAGCGCGCGCACGAGCCGCGGCAGCTCCTGCGCCGGGACGCCGGTCGCCTGCCGGATCACGCCGACGACGTCGCCGATCCCCGGGCCGCCCTCAGCCTGGTACTTGCGATCCGACGGGACGCCGAGCGCCTGGCAGAGGTCCTCCTGATGCAGCCGCCGGATCGGCTCGCTCGTCAGGTCGCGGTCGTAGCGTTCGACGACGAGGACGTGCAGCCCCGACGAGCTGACGGTGGTCCGCGTCTCGGCGACGACCAGGCCGCAGGCGCGCGCCAGCGCCATGCAGAACGACTCGTTCGCGACCAGACCGGGGAACCGCTCCGGCTCGGGCTTGAGGATGTGCGTCGTCGGCGTCGCCGCGTTGCCCGGCAGCGCCGCCCGGCCGTCGTCGTCCAGCACAACCGGCAGCTTCGGCTGCGCGCCGGCGAGCGAGAGACGCAGGCCGTCGCCCGCCGCGAGCGGACGCTGCGGCAGCTCACGCAGCAACCGGTCGAGCGCCGGGTCGTCGAGCGGGCGCAGCAGCGGCGGCTCCGCCGCGATCGACGGTCCGGCGTCGCCCGGGAGCAGGGTGATGGCGCCGGCGCAGTCGCCGCCGACCTCCTCCAGCAAGCCGAAGTCGTTGGTCGCCGACAGCCCCAGCGCTCTCGCCAGGACGCCGCGCGCCTCACCCTCCAGCAGCAGCCCGCCGAAGACGGCCCGCGCGACCGCGTGCGGGTGCGCGTCCGGTTGGAGCGGCAGCGCGTACGACAGCGGCGGGCCGCTCCAGTCGGCGTCGTAGCGAAACTGGAGGTTGCCGTTGTCCTTGCGCAGCAGCCGCCCGACGCGGCGCTCCGCGAGGTAGACGAACAGCTCGCTCACGTACGCGGCCGCAGCTCGACGTCGAGGCCGAGCGCCTGCGCGAGTGCGAGCACGATCTCCAGACGGACCGTGCCCTTGCCGCGCTCCAGCTCGCCGATCACGCGGCGATTGACGCCGGTCGCCGCCGCCAGCTCCTCTTGCGTTATCTCCAGTTCCTGGCGACGGGTGCGCAGTGCGCGTGCGAAATCGTCGGCCGAGCGAATCGGCGTGTTACCGATCGGTATCACACGGCCACGATACCATTCCAATGTGATCGATCGGTATCACTGGGTCACTTTCGGCCCAAATGTGATCGATCGGTAACATCGCACCCGGCCGCGGGCCTTCACGCTAGGCGCCCGCGCGCGCCGCCTCGAGGTAGAGCGCGCGCAGCTCGGCGGCGTCGGGGGCGGGCGGGATGCGGGACAGCTCTCCGGTCCGCTTGGCCGCGGTGTCGACGAGCTGGTCGAGCAGGTCTTCATCGGCGGCGAGGGCGCTCAGGCCTTCGCCGCCGGTCTGCGTGCGGAGCAGGATCGCGAGGTCGGCGAAAGGGAGCGCGAGCTGGGCGTCGAGCCCGGCCAGCAGCTCGGGCCGGCGGCGGCGGACGGCCTCGACCGAGGCCGGCAGCAGCGCGACGTTCGCCTGCGCGTGGCCGACGCCGGCGCCGCGGACGGCCGTCTGCGCGAGCACGTGGTGGAAGCCGAGGCCGCTGTGGTCGACCGCCCAGCCGGCCAGCAGTGCGCCGAGCGCGACCTCGTCGCGGTCGGGGGCGGCGGCGTCAGCGGACGCGGGGGCGTCGGCGGGCACGGAGGCGTCGGCGGGCGCGGGTGCGGACGCGCCGAGCCCCGCCCACGCCGCCGCGAACCGCTGCGCCGACTCGCGTGCGACGGCGGAGGCGAACGGGGTCGTGTGACGGCTGGAGAGCGCGATCAGCACGTGGCCGAGCGCGTTGCCGCTGCTCGCCGCCAGCTGCTCGACGCTCGCCGAGGCGCTCAGCGCGGGGTCGTTGACCACCAGCGACGGCCGCACCCGCGGCGCGTCGGCGGGGACGCCGCGGGCGTGACGGTGGCTGCCGGTCATCTCGGCGCCGGAGAGCGTCGTCGGGATGGCGGCGACGGCGCGGCGGGGGCCGTCGACCCCGGCCGCGGCGGCGAGCGCCTTGGCGACGTCGATCACGCGGCCGCCGCCGAGCGCGACCAGCGGCATCCCGTCGGGGCCGAGATCCTCCCCCGCCGCGAGCAGGTCGCCGGCGACCGCATCGACCTTGCCGGCCGGCACGAGCACGACGCGCTCCGCCAGCTCCTCCACCTCGGGGGCGGCGGCGAGCGCGCGCGGCGTGCTCAGCAGCGTCAGGCCGTCGCCGAGCAGCTCCAGCCCGTCGGCCAGCACGCCGCGGCCGAACAGCAGCGTGCGCCCGGCCTCGTCGTGGCGGAAGGGGCCGCTCACCGCGACGCCTCGACCGGCAGCGTCTCGGCGACCCAGCGGACCGCGGCCGGCACGTGCGCCGGGTCGATGTGATGGGCGGCGTCGGACTCGTGGTACTCGACCGGCAGGCCGCCGGCCCCCAGCAGCGCGGTCGCGCGGCGGGCGAACTCGACGTCCATCACCTGGTCGTTGCGGCCGTGCGCGACGAAGGCGCGCGTGCCGGCCTCGGCGCGGCCGGCGACGTCGGGCTGCCAGCCCTCGACGGTCGGCACGAAGCCGGCGAAGGCGATGATTCCGGCCGGGGCGGGACGGTCGCCGGAGAGGCCGAGCGTGTAGCTCATCACCGAGCCCATCGAGAAGCCGCCGAAGATCGTCCGCGACGGCGCGATCCCGGTCCGCTCCCACAGTTCGTCGTGGAACTCGCTCAGCTTCGCGCGCGCGGCCGCGAACGTCTCCGGGTCGGGATAGCCGACACGCGGCACGACGTACCAGTGGTAGCCCGGCCAGCCCGGCAGCGTCAGCGGCGCGCGCGGAGTGACGACGTGCAGCCGCCGCTCGGGGTCGAGCACGTCGCCGAGCGACAGCAGGTCGTGGTCGTCGGCGCCACGGCCGTGGTGGAGCACGAGCAGGCCCTCGGGCGCCCCGCTCGCGGCGGGGCGCTCCTGGTAGGTCAGGGCGCTCATCGCGTCGCCCCCGCCTCGCGCCGCGCGGTGCGCGGGTTGACGACCGGCTGCAGCGTCTGCTCGAGGTGGGCCCGCAGGTGCTCGTGCTGCTTGGGCAGGCGAAGCGCCTCGCCGAGCGTCTGCGGATCCTCGTCGGCAGCGAAGCCGGGCGACAACGTCGCGATCTCGAACAGGATCCCGCGCGGCTCGCGGAAGTAGATCGCGTTGAAGTAGTCGCGGTCGCGCACGTCGGTGACGAAGCCGCCGGCCTCGCGCACGCGCGCCTGCCACTTCAGGTGGTCGTCGTCCTGGGAGGCCCAGGCGATGTGGTGAACGGTGCCGGCGCCGGCCTCGCCGACCTCCTCGGCCTGGTCGTAGGCCCAGTGGAAGTGGCGCTGCTCGCCCTGCAGCTTGTACTCGCCGCCGCCCTCGTAGTCGAAGCCGAGCACGTCGGTGAGAAGGCTCTCCTCGACGTTGGCGTAGAGGCTGTAGGCGCGCGCCCCTTCGAGGCCGACGATCGCGTGCTCCGCCGGGACCTCCGGATGGACCGCCTGCAGCGGCGGGTTGCCGTCGTCGCTGACCACCAGCTCCAGCCCGAGGCCGTCGTAGTCCTCGAATGCAAGGGTGCCGTTGGCGGTGCGCTCGCTGGCGGAGCCGGCGTCGCGCAGGCGCTGCTCCCAGAAGTCGATCGCGGCGGCGGAGGGAACGCCGAGCTGAAGCGTGTGGACCATCCCGAGGCCGGCGCGGCCGCGCTGGGCGCCGGCGAACTCGAACCAGGTGAGGATCGAGCCGGGCGCGCCCGTCTCGTCGCCGAAGTAGAGGTGGTACGCCTCGGGCTGGTCGAAGTTGACCGTCTTCTTCACCAGCCGCAGACCGAGCGTGTCGGCGTAGAACGCGACGTTCTTCTGCGCGTCGCCGGTGATCATCGTGATGTGGTGCAGCCCTTCCAGCTTCATCTCGGTTCGGCTCCTGATCGGCCCGTCAAGTGATTGCGTACGCAACTATAGCGCGCAGTCGTTGCGTGCGCAACTACATTGGCTTTTCGCAACTCCACGATTTACCCGCCGTTGGTTCATCAACTCACACTCCTTGAGACTCAGGGGCGACAGAAGATGAACCGCAAGCGCGCGCTCACCGCGTCGCTGATCGCCGGCGCGATCGCGATGACCGGGGCAGCGACGATCACCCCTGCCGCAAACGGCCAACGTCCAGGTCGGCGCGTCAGGCTGGCAGTGGGGCAACCCGCAGCCGCAGGGAAACACGCTGCGCACCGCGTCGTTCGCGGGCGCGACCGGCTACGCCGCCAGCGACGTCGGCACGCTGCTGAAGACGACCGACGGCGGCGCCAGCTGGAGCGGGCTGCCAGTCGGCACCTTCCAGAACCTGACGCTCGTGCAGGCGCTCGACGGGAACACCGTCTTCGCCGGCGGCGGCTGCGTCGCGCGGCGCTCGGTCGACGGCGGCAGAAGCTTCACCGCGATGGCGTTCGCGCCGATCGAGGCGAGCTGCCGCGCGCAGTTGACCTCGCTCTCGTTCGTGACGCCGACGCTCGGCTGGCTGCTGCTGTCCGACGGGACCGTCTTCACGACCGACGACGGCGGCGCCTCGTTCGCGCAGCGGACCGCGCTGCCAGGCACGAACGCCAGCGGCGGCGCCGACATGCCGGATTCGGTCGTTTTCACGAGCGCGACGACCGGCACCGCCAGCACCAGCGCCGGCCTCTTCCGCACGACCGACGCCGGCGCCTCCTGGAGAGCGGTCAACGCGACCGGCGGGCTGGAGCTGTGGTTCGCCGACGCCGACCATGGCTACGCGGTCGGCGCGGCGCGCGTGCTGCGCAGCGACGACGGCGGCGCGAGCTGGACGCCGAAGGACCTCGGCGTCGCCGGAGTGGCCTACAGCTCGATCCGCTGCGCCGGCACGAGACTGTGCGTGCTGACGACGGCCGACGGCGGCAAGCTCGTGCGCACGACCGACGGCGGCGACACGCCCGCGGAGGCGATTACGCCGTCGAGCGCGGCCGTCTACGCCGCCGCGTTTGCCTCGCCGACGCGGATCGCCGCGCTCGGCGCACGCGGGACGACAGTCCTCTCCGACGACGCCGGCTCGACCTTCGCGCCGGTCGGCGGCGCGCTCGGCGGCACGTACACGGGCGTCTTCGCCGGCGCGAACGCCGGCAGCGCCTTCGCCGTCGGCGGCAACGGCGGCTTCGCGAAGACGAGCGACGGCGGCAGAGCGTGGACGCGCGGCAGCGTCCCGACCGCGGCTGGCCTGCGCGCCGTCTCGTTCCCGAGCGCAACCGTCGGCTACGCGCTCGACGGCGACGGCGGCCTCTTCCGCACCGCCAACGGCGGCAGCTCGTGGAAGACGCTCGGAACCGGCTCGACCGCGCGCGGGGGCGCTGCTGGCGCCGTCCGCCGAGACCGTGCTGACGGCAGGCGGCAGCGGCCTGCGGCGTTCGAGCGACGGCGGCGAGACCTTCTCGCCCGTGCGCGCGAGAGCCGCCGCGCGGCGCGCGTTCGGCGGCATCGTCGCGGCACGTGACCGCACGCTCTACGCCTGGGGCCCGCGCACGTTCGTGCGCAGCGGCGACAGCGGACGGACGTGAACGGCGGTCGGCCTGCCGGGCGACGAGGGCCGAGCGGTCGCGCTTGCGCGTCCTCCAGGTCGGCGCCTGGTCGCGCGCGGTCGTGCTGCTGCTCGACGACGTCGGCCGCGTCTGGCGGACGACGAACGGCGGCCGTACGTGGCAGCAGCAGTACGCGATCGGCGCCTCGATCGCCGGCGGCATCGCGATCAGCTCGGCCGACACGGCCTACGTCGTGCGCGACCGCTTCGACGGCACCGCCGACAGCTACCTGCTGCACACGACCGACGGCGGCCGCTCGTGGCAGCCGCAGTTCATCGTCAGAGGCGCGATCGGCAGCGACGGGATCGCCGCCGGCCGCGGCGGCACCGACTACCTGCTCGCGGGCGACTCACAGCTGCTGTCGAGCACGACCGGGGGCAGCGCCGGCGAGTCTTCGCAGCTGACGCTGTCAGGCCCGCAGCGGACGCTCAGAAGCCCCAGCCGCGTGACGATCCGCGGCCGCCCGCGCCCGGCCGGCAGCGCCCGCGTCGTCGTCTCGGCGCTGCTGCCCGGCAGCGTCGGCTGGGCGACCCAGAGAGTCGACGTCGCCGCCAACGGCAGCTTCGTCGCCAGCTGGCGCGTCCCGCGCGGCACCAGCCGCTTCGTCGCGCAGTGGAGCGGCAACTTCAGCGCCGCCGGCGCCGGCTCGCGCGTACTGGAGGTCAAGGTCGGGCCCAAGCAGAAGGCGAGAAGAGCGAGAGGCAGAACGAGAGGACGCCGAAGATCGCCCGCGAGACGCTGAACCGCGGGGCCTGCGGCGGAGCCGCCTCAGGCCCCGCCGCTCAGAAGACGCGGCGGCGCTTTTTCACTCTGCTGGCCTCGAATCCGTGATCCGTCGCGTGGTTGAGGCAGATGACTCCTCTCGGATCCGCCTCATCGGGCATCCGGCACTCGAAGTCTCCCTCTCTGAAGCTCGCGCCCCATGCGGCCTCATCACCCATGCCGGGAGCGACCGCGATGCCGCGGTAGGAGGAGCCGATGCCGTCTTCGACCGCGAACGTTCGCCCGATCGCGAAGATCGTGCAGACAGCCGCAGCGGGCCCGACGCGGCATGCGACCCGCCCGCCCGGGGAATGAAACTGCGTCTCTGCGGTGATGCCGGTGCGATCGCGCGCGGGACAGCGGCCGTTGTCCGCGGCGTCGCTCCAACGCGTCACCTCGATCGTCGGGCATATCGACTGCTTCGCCCAGGCCGCGTAGCCCTCGAGATAGCCGTGCGCGTAGTTGGCCGGGTCACCCGACAGCCCCGACAGCCGATGCAGCTCGGGCTCCTCGACGGTGTAGGTCCGCGTGGCGGTCGAGACGGTGGTGACGAAGCGGTAGCTCAGCAGCTTCGGCGCGCGCGCCCGCAGCGTGATCGTGCCTTCGTAGATCTCGTGCGGTGCGAGCTCGATGTAGTTGTCATCGAAGAACGGCGTGTGATCGTCGAGATCCCACGGCGGTGATTCGTTGGCGTAGAAGCGGTGGAGCTTGGCGACCGCCCCTCGCGTCGCGCTCGGCAGCTCGGCGAGGAACTCGGCCAGGGGCGCGTCGCCCTGGGTGTAGACCGACGCCTTGGCCGTGGTCGGCGGCGGCGTGGCTCCGACGACCACCGCACGGATGTCTCTGACCGTGATCGGCTCGTCGGAGCGGTTGGCGAGCGTGAACTGGAGTCTGCTGCTATAGATCTCGACTCCCCCACGCGAGAGGAGCTCTCGCCATCCAGTCGTCTCGGACGGAACGCCCGGGTCCTCTGCGAGCGCGATCGACCACAGGTCCGGCTCGGTCTGCGTGAAGACGGTCCGCAACGGCGGTGTCGCGGCGGGCGTAGAGGTCGCGGTCGGCGCCGTCGTGGCCGGCGCTGACGCGGTCGTCGTGCTCGGCCGTGTCGTCGCCGTCGAGGTGCTCGGGTCGACCACGTCTGCCGCATCCGCCGTGCCGTCCTCGGCCGGCAGTGGCCCGACGGCCGGATAGCCCACCGGGACAGCAACCGCGAGCACGCCCGCGACCATCAGCAGCACGCTGCTCCGGCCCGCGACGTGGCGATGGTACGCCTCGACCATCGCGATCGCGCCGAGCGTGCTGGCCGTGATCAGCGCGAGCAGCAGACCGCCCTTCACGCGAGCGTCCGTCTGAGGCAGCACTGTCGCGACGACGGCGACGACAGCGATAGCCGTGCCCGCGACCTGAGGCAGAGGTGTCAGCAGCCACTGACGTTCGGAACGCCCAGCTCCCCGCCCGCTTCGCCTCTGTGGAGATCTCCCCGTGCCCACGCCCGAACGCTATCGACCGGACTTCTGCGTGGGCGCCGGTCGGGTGCGGCGCCAACCGCCGAACGCGACCGCCGGGGCGACGATCGCCGGCCGGCCCGGCGCCTTCCACAGCGCGCTGTCGACGACGACGCCGAAGGTCGGCGGTGTCGACCTCTTCCGCGCCAGCGACCCGGCCTGCGGGCCGGCGACGAGGGAGCTGCTGGAGCTCGACACGCGCCGCGGCTGCGCGGGCTGGCGGTCAGCGGCGCGCAGGCGCTGCTCGACGGGCACGAGACGGCGACGGTCGCCGAGCTGCGCCAGGAGGTGGCGGCGTCATAGCTCCGACAAACTGAGCGCAAGACCTCGTGCAGGCGCCTCGGCAGGGCTGGAGATGGCGATGCTCGCCAGATGAGAGCGACGCGAGCGCATGCGCTGGCGGGGCTCGCGGCGACGCTGCTGCTATTGGCACCGGCGCTCGTCGCGCCTTCGCCGGCAGGAGCGGCGAGCGCGCAGGTCGCCGCGCTGCAGGTGGCGCTGGCCGCGGTCGGCGCCCGTCCCGGCCCGGTCGACGGCGTCACCGGGCCGCGCACGCGCGCGGCGGTGCGGCGTGTGCAGGCCCGCCACCATCTCGCTGTCGACGGCGTCGCCGGCCCGCGCACGCGCGCCGTGCTCGGCCGCCGCGGCCGGCCCGGACTCGGCAGCCGCCCGCTGCGTGACGGGATGCGCGGCTGGGACGTGGCGGCGCTGCAGTTCCTGCTGCACGTGCGCGGTTACGAGCCGAGCGGCTTCGACGGCGGCTTCGGGACGGGCACGCTCGGCGCCGTCCGCAGCTTCCAGCGCGCGGCGGGGCTGACGGCCGACGGCGTCGTCGGCCCGTCGACGCTCGCCGCATTGCGCACCCGCACCGTCACCTCGCCGTCGCAGCCGACGACGACGCCGGTGTCGTCCTCCTCGCCGGTCGGCCCGGTCCGCTTCCTGCGCCCGGTCCCGGGTGGGATAGGCGACGGCTTCGGCTACCCCGGCGGGCGCAAGCACACCGGGCTCGACTTCCCCGTCTGGACCGGCACCCCGATCCACGCGGCCGGCGTCGGCACGGTCACGTTCGCCGGCTGGAACAGCGGCGGCTACGGCAACCTCGTCGTCGTCCGCCACCGGCTCGGCTTCGAGACCTGGTACGCGCACATGTCGCGGATCGCGGCGTCGGACGGCGAGAGCGTCACGGGCGGCACCGTGCTCGGCTACGTCGGCTCGACCGGTCACACGACCGGTCCGCACCTGCACTTCGAGGTGCGCCACTACGGCACCCCGATCGACCCCGTCCCGTATCTGCTCGACGCGGTCGCGGCGCGCAGCGCGTCGGCGGGCGGGCCGGACGGGCCGGGCGACTCAGGCGGCGCCGCCGGCCGCGACGCGAGCGGGCCGCGCCGGTCGGGCGGCGCTCCGCTCGTCTGCCGCCCCAACGCCGACGCCCGGCTCGCGCGCGACCTCGACCCGCCGACCGCCCGCATCGACCGCTGCCCCTGACCCGTCGGCGTCGCCGTCGGGCAGGGCCAGCCGCACGATCTTGCGCACGACGCTGCCGAACTGCTTGTGCAGCGGCCCGGAGTTGTACGGCAGCCCGTAGCGCTCGCAGATCTCCCTCACCTCGACCGCCAGCTCGGCATAGCGGTGGCCGGGCAGGTCGGGAAAGAGGTGGTGCTCGATCTGGTGGCTGAGGTTGCCGCTCATGATGTGGAAGAGCGGGCCGCCGGTGAGGTTGGCGGAGCCGAGCAGCTGGCGCCGGTACCACGCGCCTCTGCTCTCGCCCTCGGTCTCCTCCAGCGTGAACTCCTCGACGCCGTCGGGGAAGTGACCGCAGAAGATGATCATGAACGCCCACATGTTGCGGGCGTAGTTGGCGGTCAGGTTGGCGGCGAGCGTCGCCGGCGCTCCCGGTCCCGCCAGCAGCGGGAACAGCAGGTAGTCCTTCAGCGCCTGCCGCCGGCCCTTGCGCCAGATGTCGCGCACCATCCCGGCCTTGTCCTTGAGCGATCCCTTGCCGGCCGCGACACGATCCATCTCGAGGTCGTGGAAGGCGACGCCCCACTGGAAGAACGACGCCAGCACGAGCGCGTAGAGCGGGTTCCCGAGGTAGTACGGGTGCCATCTCTGATCCTCGGACATGCGCAGCACGCCGTAGCCGATGTCGCGGTCCTTGCCGACGATGTTCGTGTGCGTGTGGTGCATGTAGTTGTGCGAGTGGCGCCACTGCTCCGACGGGCAGGCGGAGTCCCACTCGAAGCTCTGGCCGTTGACGGCTGGATCGTTCATCCAGTCGTACTGGCCGTGCATCACGTTGTGGCCGATCTCCATGTTGTCGAGGATCTTCGACAGCGCCAGCGCGGCCGTGCCGGCGGCCCAGGCGGGCGGCAGCAGACTGAAGAACAGCAGCCCGCGGCCGGCGACCTCCAGGCCCCGCTGCGCCTTGATCACGCGCCGGATGTAGGCGGCGTCGCGATCGCCGAGGTCGTCGAGCACGCGCTCGCGGATCGCGTCCAGCTCGCGCCCGAAGGCGTCGAGCTGCTCTGGGGTCAGGTGGGGAGCGGTCTGCGACATGCCGGCCTCTCTCAGATGTCGAGCGTCACGTCGCCGAGCGGGACGCTGACGCAGATCTGGATCTGTTCGTCGGGGGCGGTCGAGATCTCGCCGCTGCGGACGTCGCGGACGGCGCCGGCGAGCTTGCGGCAGCTGCAGGTGTGGCAGATGCCCATGCGGCAGCCGGACTGCGGTCTCAGACCGGCCGCCTCGGCCTGGTCGAGCAGCGTGCCGCCGCGGTTGGCGGCCTCGACCCCGCTGCGGGCGAAGCGCAGCGCGCCGCTGGCGGCGTCGGCGTCGGCCGGCAGCGGTGCGAGCGGCGGCGGAGCGAAGCGCTCGACGTGCAGCCGCTGCTCCAGCCCAGTCCGCGCCCACTGCCCGTGGACGGCGTCGACGAGCGCGGCCGGACCGCAGACGAACGCCTCCGCCTCCTCCGGGTCGATCCCCGCCAGCTCGACGTGGTCGGCGCTGAAGTGGCCGTCCAGCTCGCCGCCGCCGAGGCCGCCGACGCGCGTCAGGCTGCGCAGCAGCCGCACGTTCGGGTGACGGGCGGCGAGTCTGGCGAGCGCCTCGGCGTAGGCGATGTGGCGCTCCGCGCGGGCGTAGTGGAGGAACGCGATCGGGCCGTCGTGACCCTCGTCGCAGAGCGTCCGCAGCATCGCCATCAGCGGCGTGATGCCGCTGCCGCCGCTGATCAGCAGCAGCTCGCGCGGGCGCCGCCGCGGCAGCGCGAAGTCGCCCTGCGCCTGCGAGAGGCCGACGACGTCCCCGGCCAGCAGCCGCGTGCGCAGGTGCGGCGAGACCGCCCCGCCGGGACGGGCGTGGACGGTCAGCTCGACCAGCCCGCCGTCGTGCTCGGAGTTGGCCGGCGAATACGGGCGCGTGCGGCGCACGCCGCCGATCTCGGTGCTGAGCAGCACGTGCTGGCCGGCGCGGAAGCCGCGCCAGTTGTCGTTCGGGCGCAGCGTCACCGTCGCGCTGGTCGGCGTCCGCCGCTGCACGGAGACGACCTCCGCGCGCACGTCGCGCAGCGAGAAGGTCGGCTTGACCAGCTCGACGTAGCGGTCGACGCCGTGCGGCGTCGCGAGTGCGCGCGCCAGCGAGGAGCCGAGCAGCCGGCGGCCCAGTCGCGCCGGACGAGGTTCGGTTGTCGATTCGGTGAACACTTGTGCACAGAGTTCTACCCAATCGCCGTTCTGTCAAGCATCCAGTTACAATCTGATGCCGGATGTCCACTTCGGACTCAGTGCACAGCCCGTCACCCAGCAGCGCGAGACTGACGCGGAGGGAGCAGAAGGAGCGGACCCGCGTCGCCCTGCTCGACGCGGCATTGCGGCTGCTGGAGAGAAAGAGCTTCAGCAGCCTCGGGCTGCGCGAGGTGACGCGCGAGGCCGGCGTCACGCCGACCGCCTTCTACCGCCACTTCGACTCGATCGAGGAGCTGGGGCTCGTCCTGATCGACGACTCCTTCCGCACCCTGCGGCAGATGATCCGCGCCGCCCGCGCCGAACCGCGCAGCCCCGAGCACGTGATCAGAAGCTCGGTCGAGATCCTCGTCCGCCACGTCCACGAGCACCGCCTCCACTTCCGCTTCATCGCACGCGAGCGGTCGAGCGGGCTGCCGGCGATGCGGCAGGCGATCCGCACCGAGATCCGCCTCTTCACGAGCGAGCTGGCGACCGACCTCGCGCGCTTCCCCTACCTCGACACGTGGCCGACCGAGGATCTCGGCGTCGTCGCGACGCTGATCGTCAACACGATGGTCTCGACCGCCGAGGCGATCGTCGACGCGCCGACCGACTCGCGCGAGGCGGAGGAGGAGGTCATCCGCCACACCGAGAAGCAGCTGCTGCTGATCGCGCTCGGCGTCTCCGCCTGGCGCCGCGACTGAGCGCCGCCCCACCGCCGCGACCGACCCGGCGCACCGCGGCGACGCGACTGGTACCTTCGCGTACCATGGCACAGGGAACGAATGGCGCGGCCCCCCTCGCCGGCCGCACGGCGGTCGTCACCGGCGCCGCGTCCGGCATAGGGCGAGCGCTCGCGCAGCGGCTCGCGAGACACGGCAGCCCGGTCGCGATCTGCGACTGGAACGAGGACGGCCTCGAGGAGACCGCGGCCGCGATCGCCGGCCCCGTCTTCGCGCGCAAGCTCGACGTCAGCGACCGCCAGGCGCAGCTGCAGTTCGCCGCCGCGGTGCAGGAGTGGGCGCCGGCGCCGATCGGGCTGGTCGTCAACAACGCCGGCGTGACCGTCTCGCAGACGGCCGCCGACGCCGCCGTCGAGGACGACGAGTGGGTCGTCAACGTCAACTTCTGGGGCGTCGTGCACGGCACGCGCGCCTACCTGCCGATCCTGCTGAGACAGAGAAGCGGCACGATCGCGAACGTCTCCAGCGTCTTCGGCCTGATGGGCTTCCCGACCCAGAGCGCCTACTGCGCCTCGAAGTTCGCGGTCCGCGGCTACACCGAGTCGCTGCGCCACGAGCTGCGCGGCAGCGGCGTGCACGCGACGACGATCCACCCCGGCGGGATCAAGACCAACATCGTCAGAAACGCCCGCTTCCACGTCGACGACCAGGGCGGCACCGACCACGAGAGAATGGTGCGCGAGTTCGCGAGACTGGCGCGGACCTCGCCAGAGAAGGCGGCGAAGACGATCCACGAGGGCGTCCTGAAGGGCCGCCAACGGATCCTGATCGGGCCGGACGCGACCGCGATCTCGCTGCTGACGCGGACCGCGCCGGTCCGCTACTTCGACGTGATCGAACGGCTGTCGGGGCTCGTCCGCCGCTGACCGCACGCCCGGAGCCGGCAGATCGGACGGGTTAGACTGGCCCGTCCGATGGCCGGCCCCGACCTGATGGCAGAGCGACGCGTCCGGCTGCGCCGGCTCGTCTATCTCTCGATCGCCGCGGCGATCGTCACGATCGCGCTGAAGTTCGGTGCGTTCGCCGTCACCGGCTCGGTCGGCCTGCTGTCCGACGCGGCCGAGTCGGTCGTCAACCTCGTCGCGGCGCTGTTCGCGCTCGTCGTCGTGCAGTGGTCGACACGGCCGCCCGACGAGGAGCACACCTACGGTCACGAGAAGGCCGACTACCTGTCGGCCGGCGTCGAGGGCGCGCTGATCCTGCTGGCCGCGGCGACGATCTGCTTCACCGCGATCGACCGCCTGATCAACCCGGGCGAGATCAGCGACGTCGGCATCGGCGTCGCGATCGCCGTCGTCGCCTCGCTCGTCAACCTCGTCGTCGGGCAGCGGCTGATCCGCGCCGGGCGCGAGTACACGTCGATGACGCTGGAGGCCGACGGCCGCCACCTGCTGACCGACGTGTGGACCTCCGCCGGCGTCGTCGTCGCCGTGATCGCGGTCGCGGTCAGCGGCTGGGAGCCGCTGGACCCGCTGATCGCGCTCGCGGTCGCCGCCAACATCGTCGTGACCGGCGTGAGGCTGGTGCGGCGCTCGACCGACGGCCTGCTCGACCGCGCGCTGAGCGACGCCGAGCTGGAGCGGATCAGAGCCGTGCTCGGCACCTTCGCCTCCGACGAGGTCCAGTTCCACGCGCTGCGCACGCGCCGCGCCGGCAGCCGCGCGTTCGTCTCCACGCACGTGCTGGTGCCGGGCGAGTGGAGCGTGCAGCAGGGCCACGACCTCGCCGAGCAGGTCGACGCGGCGCTGCGCGAGGCGCTCGGCCACGCGACGGTCTTCACCCACCTCGAGCCGCTGGAGGACCCCGCCTCCTACGCCGACGCCGAGCTCGACCGCTGGAGCGAACCGCACCCCAACGACGGGCCGCGCCGCTAGAGCCCGCGGCCGCCGGTCCAGACGACCGGACCGGGGCCGAAGCGGGCGACGCGGTCGTCGGGGTTGGCGAGCTTGCAGCGGGCGAGCGACAGGCAGCCGCAGCCGATGCAGTCGGTCAGCCCCTCCTTGAGCCGCTCCAGCTCCGCGATCCGCTCGTCGATCCGCTCGCTCCAGCGCGACGACAGCCTCGCCCAGTCGGCCCTTCTCGGCACGCGGTCCTCGGGCAGCCGCCCCAGCTCATCGCCGATCTCCTCCAGCGTCAGCCCGACGCGCTGGGCGAAGACGATGAAGGCGACGCGCCGGATCACCGGCCGGCCGTAGCGGCGGTGGCCGGAGCTGTTGCGCTCGGCACGGATCAGCCCGCGCTCCTCGTAGTAGCGCAGCGCCGAGGTCGCGACCCCGCTGCGCTCCGCGACCTCGCCGATCGTGAGCGTCTCCGACATGGCCTCAAAGCGAAGCAGAACTTCAAGTGCGGTTCAAGTCTGCGAGCGCCGCGCGTCAGCGCGCCGTCAGCGCGACGGCGACCGCCGCCGCGGCCTGTCTGCCGGCGACGAGGAGCGCCTCGCGGGTGCGGGCGGCGCGGCAGAAGAGGAAGCCGCCTTCGAGCAGCATCAGCCATGCGAGCGCCAGCTCACGGGCGGGCGGCGCGTCGATGCCGGCGGTGGTGAAGCGGGCGGAGAGAGCGGCGAGCCACTGCTCGAAGACCTCGGCGCTGGCGATCCGCATCGGCTCGCTCGTGGAGGCGACCTCGAGCGTGATCGTCGCGATCGGGCAGGCGTCCTCCCAGCCGCTCTCCTCCAGGTGCTGGGCGGCGAGCGCGAACGCCTGCTCGGTCGCGGCGACGAGGTCGCCGGGACCGCTGTCGAGGATCGCCGCGACGAGCTGGCCGTACATGCCCCCGGCGACGCGGATCACCTCCTCGCCGAGCTGCTCCTTGCCGCCCGGGAAGTGGTGGTAGAGCGAGCCGAACGGCGCCTGCGCGGCGGCGACGACCTGTCTCATCCCGGTGCCGGCGTAGCCGTGGCGGCGGAAGAGGTCGGCGGCGGCGTAGACGATCCGCTCCTTCGTGGTGACGGTCTCGCTCGACATCGCCCGTCAGCATAGCTAGGCTGGCCGCTAGAGCGATCTATCTAGTGGAGGCTGGAGCGATGCCCGAGATCGAGCTGAGCGCCGGGACGATCGAGTACGAGGACAGCGGGCCGCCGCCGGGCGGCAGCGGCGCGGCCAGCGGGCGAGGCGACGCGTCCGCGGGCGACGTCGCGTTCGGCCGCGCGGACGCGCCGGGCGGCGGCGAGGTGCCCACCGTCGTCCTGCTGCACGGCCTGCTGATGAATGCGACCGTCTGGCGCGAGGTCGCCCCGGCGCTCGCCGCGCACTGTCGCGTGATCGCGCCGACGCTCCCGCTCGGCGGCCACAGGCGAGCCATGCGCGCCGACGCCGACCTGTCGCTGCCGGCGATGGTGCGGCTGCTGACAGAGCTGCTGGAGGCGCTCGACCTGCGCGACGTCGTGCTCGTCTCCAACGACTGGGGCGGCGCGCTGCTGCTCGGCGACGTGCCCGGCGGCCTCGACCGCGTCGGCCGCCTCGCGATCACGCCGAGCGAGGCGTTCGACAACTTCCCGCCCGGCATCAACGGCCGCCTCGCGCAGCTGGCCGGCAAGGGCGGCCCGCTCGGCGTCAAGCTGGCGCTGCAGCCGCTCGCGCTGCGTCCGCTGCGGCGCTTTCCGCTGCTGTTCGGCTGGATGTCGAAGCGGCCGCTGCCGCACGCGCTGACCGACGGCTGGTTCGCGCCGATCCTGCACGACCACGCGATCCGGCGAGACCTCGCCAAGTACGCCGGCGGCCCGCTCGACCGCGCCTGGACGGCCCGCGCGACCGAGCGCCTGCGCGCGTTCGACCGCCCGGCGCTGGTGCTGTGGGCGCGCGAGGACAAGCTGATGCCCCGCGACCACGGCCGGCGACTGGCGGAGCTGCTGCCACACGCGCGCCTCGTCGAGGTCGACGACAGCCGCACGCTGATGCAGCTCGACCGCCCGCAGCTGGTGCGCGAGGAGCTGCTGGCATTCGCAACCGCGACCACGCCCGCCGCCGCGCCCGCCGCCACCCCCGAGGAGCCCGCCGATGCCGCGCGCGCGTGAGGTCGCGCTGTGGGGCGCAGCCGGCGCCGGCGCCTGGTCGCTGCTCTACCCGCGCGCCGTCGAGCTGCTGCTCCAGCGCAACCTCGCCGCGCTGCGCGCCGGGGACCCCGAGCCGCTGCTCAAGCTCGACGCCGACGACGTCCGCTTCACCTTCCCCGGCTCCAGCTCGTGGGCTGGCACGCTCCACTCGAAGGCCGAGCTGCGCGACTGGATCGGCCGCTTCCTCGAGATCGGCCTCCAGCTCCACGCCGACGAGGTCGTCGTCACCGGCCCGCCCTGGAACACGACGATAGCCCTGCGCTGCAGCGACCACCTCGACGCACCCGACGGCACCCGCGTCTACACCAACCGCGCCGTCCTCTGGGGCCGCGTCGCCTGGGGCCTGCTGCGCGAGTACGAGGTCTACGAGGACACCGAGAGAAGCCTCGCGCTCGACGCCTGGCTGGCCGAGCACGAGAGATCTGTGGGCTGAACAGACACGCGTGGGACGTTTGCAGTGCGTGGTACGTTGGATCCCATGGCCCACGCGGAGCGACACGTCACGATCGGCGAGCGCGGCCGCGTCGTGCTGCCGGCAGCGATACGCAATCAGCTCGGGCTCACCCCCGGCACGAGAATGCTGCTCACGACGGAGCCCGACGGCTCGTTGCGGCTGCGCCCGTATCGCGCCGTCGCCGACCGGCATCGCGGGATCCTCGCCAGACGCGGCAGCGGTTCGGCGGTCGACGAGCTGCTCGCCGAGCGACGCCGCGAGGCCGCCGCAGAGGACGGCTAGGAGATGCCGCCGACGGTGCTCGATGCATCGGCGCTGCTCGCCTATCTGCACGAGGAACCCGGCGCAGAGGTCGTCGCCGACGCGATCGCGAACGGCACGACGATCAGCGCGGTCAACCTCGCCGAGGCGCTCAGCACGATCGCCCGCAGCGGCCTTGATCCGGCGCAGCTCGCCGACGACTTCCGCCGCGACGGCCTGCTCGACGGCGCGATCGAGGTCGAGCCGCTGACGGACGTCGATGCGATCGAGATCGGCCGCCTGCGGCCGTTGACGCTCGACGCCGGGCTGTCGCTCGGCGATCGCGCCTGCCTCGCGCTCGCGCGCCGGCTCGACGCGACCGCGCTGACCGCCGACCGCGCCTGGGAGCACGTCGCGGTCGACGTCGAACTGCGACAGATCCGCTAGGCCGCCGGCGCCCTGCCGTCGCCTTCCAGCACGAAACGGCTGGCGGCGCGCAGCAGCTCGACCAGGTCGGCGGGCGCTCTCGCGGGGGAGCCGGCGGTGAACGGGGGCTGCGGGTCGTACTCGATCCCGAGCTGGATCCCCTGCGCGACGACGTCGCCGGCGATCCGGCCGGCGAGCGTCAGCGACATGTCGATGCCGGCCGAGACGCCGGCGGCGGTGACGACCTTGCCGTCCTCGACGACGCGCTCGGCGACCGGCACCGCGCCCAGCTCGCCGAGCTGCTCCAGCGCCAGCCAGTGCGAGGTCGCGCGGCGGCCGTCGAGCAGGCCGGCGTCGGCGAGCAGCAGCGAGCCGGTGCAGACGGAGGTCGTCCAGGTCGAGGTCGCGTCGACCGCCCGCAGCCACGCGCGCAGCCCCTCGTCGCCCATCAGATCGGTCTGGCCGGGGCCGCCCGGCACCAGCACGATGTCCGGCGCGGTCACCTCGTCGCGGGCCGCGTCGGCGACGAGCGAAAGCCTGCCGGTGTCGGTCCGCACCGGTCCCGCCTGCGCGCCGACGAAGACCAGCTCCGCCTCCGGCAGGCGGCTCAGCACCTCGTAGGGGCCGATCGCGTCGAGCGCTGTCAGGCGGTCATAGACGTAGATGGCGATCTGCATGACAAGACCTCCTCCTCAGACGGGTTCAGGGGCGAAACGGGCGCGGTAGTCGGCCGGCGCGACCCCGAGCGCCCGCACGAAGGCGCGCCGCATCGTCTCCGGCGTGCCGTAGCCGCAGCGGCGCGCGACCGTCTCGACGCCGTCGGCCGACTCCTCCAGCAGCCGCCGCGCCGTCTCCAGCCGCACGCGGTCGACGTAGCGGCCGGGCGTGACCCCGACCTCGGCCGCGAACAGCCGCGCGAGGTGGCGCGGCGACAGCGCGATCCGCTCGGCCAGCGCCTCGACCGACAGGTCGGCGCCGGGGTTGTCGGCGATCCACTGCTGCAGCTCGCGCAGCGGCTCGCGCTCGGCGACCTGCGCGGCGAGGTGGGCGCTGAACTGCGTCTGCCCGCCGGGCCGGCGCAGGTAGACGACGAGGTGGCGCGCGACCGTCAGCGCCAGCTCGCGGCCGAGGTCGTGCTCGACCAGCGCGAGCGCGACGTCGATCCCGGCCGTGACGCCGGCCGAGGTGACGACGTCGCCGTCGCGGACCCAGATCGGCTCCGGGTCGACCTCCACCTGCGGGTAGCGCTCGGCGAGCAGGTGCGCGTAGGCCCAGTGGGTCGTCGCGCGGCGGCCGTCGAGCAGACCGGCGGCCGCGAGCAGGAAAGCGCCGGAGCAGACCGAGACGAGCCGGCCGGCGCGCGGGCCGTTCTGCCTCAGCCAGTCGACCAGCCGCGGGTCGGCCGTGCGCGTCCCCTCGCCGCCGGGAACGACCAGCGTGTCGGGCGCGAGCCCGGCGCCGAGCGCGCCGTCGGGCACGATCGTCAGCCCGCTGGTGGTCCGCACCGGCGCGCCGTCGAGGCTCGCCGTCGCCAGCTCGTAGACGCCGCCGCCGGCCGCCTGGTCGGCACCGGCGAACGCCTCCAGCGGACCGGTCAGGTCGAGCGACTGGAGCTCGTCGAAGAGGACGAAGAGAACCCGGTGCATCGTCCCATCATCGCGCCGCCGCCCGCTGGCAGCAATGACGCGCACCCCACCTTTTCGGACAGGATCAGGTCGCGCTCAGGACGCCGGTCGCGGCCAGCAGCAGCACGATCAGGCCGAGCGCGACGCGGTAGACGATGAAGATCGCGTAGCTGTGACCGGCGATGTAGCGCAGCAGCCACGAGATCGCGAACCAGGCGACCACGAAGCTGACGACGGTCGCCGCGATCGTCGGCCCCCAGCCGACCCCGTTGGCGATGTTGTCGTACTCGGTCACCGACTGCAGCACACCGGCGGCGGTCAGCGCGGGGATCGAGAGGAAGAACGACAGGCGGGTGACGGTGACGCGGTCGAGCCCGCGCAGCAGGCCGGCCGACATCGTCGCGCCCGAGCGCGAGACGCCCGGGATCAGCGCGAGGCACTGCGCGAGACCGATCAGCAGCGTGTCCTTGCGGGTGACGTCTCTCTCGCCGCGATCCTGTCTGGCGTTGAGGTCCGCCCAGAACATCACGAAGCTCCAGAGGATCAGCGCCGAGCCGACGAACCAGAGGCTGCGCAACGTCGTCTCGATCTGGTCCTTGAACAGCAGGCCGACGATGCCGATCGGGATCGAGCCGATCAGCACCGCGATCGCGAAGCGGAAGTCGAGCGTCGCGCGCTGCTCGGGCGAGCGCAGCCCGCCGAAGAAGGCCCGCAGGATGCGGATGATGTCGTTGCGCAGGTAGAGCAGCGTCGCGAACACCGCGCCGACCTGGATGATCGCCGTGAAGGCGGTGATGTCCGGGTCGTCGATTCTGTAGCCGAAGGCCGACTCGAGGATCGTCAGGTGGCCCGTGCTCGAGATCGGCAGGAACTCGGTGACGCCCTCGACGGCGCCGAGGACGATCGCGTGCCACAGATCCATGCGGCCCCGGAGGCTACCTGAGAAGGCCGCTCGACTATCGTCCGCCGCACCGTGCGGATCGGGGACACGCCACCTTCGCTGGCGACGCTGCTGCGCGACTTCGGACGGATCGGCTGCCTCGGCTTCGGCGGCCCCCCGGCCCACGTCGCGATGCTGCGCGAGCTGGTCGTCGACAGACGCGCGTGGATCGGCGGCGACGACTTCGAGCACGGCCTCGCGGCGACGAACGTGCTGCCGGGTCCGGGCTCGACGCAGTTGGCGATCTGGTGCGCCTGGCGGGTTCGCGGCCTGCCCGGCGCGCTCGCCGGCGGCGCCGCCTTCATCCTCCCCGGGCTGCTGGTGATCCTCGCGCTCGCCGCGCTCTTCCTCGGCGACCCGCCGGCCTGGGTGCGCGGGGTCGGCGCGGGCGCGGGCGCGGTCGTCGCGGCGATCGCGCTGCACGCGGGGATCGGGCTGCTGCCGAGCAGCTGGGAGCGGACGCCGGCGCGCGCCCGCTGGATCGGCTACCTGGTCGCGGGCGGTGCGGCGGCGGCGTTGCTGGGCCCGTGGCTGATCGTCGTGCTGCTCGCCTGCGGCGGCGTCGAGCTGGGCTGGCAGCGCGGCGGGCGCGCTTCCTCCCCCCGCGACCTCCGCCTCCACGCCTGGCCGCCGCTGCTGCTGGCGGCCGCCGCGGTCGCGGCGAGCGGCGGGCTGCTGGCGCTCTGCTGGATGGCGTTCAAGGTCGGCGCGCTGTCGTACGGCGGCGGCTTCGTGACGATCCCGCTGATGCAGGGCGACGCGGTCGATCGTCACCACTGGATGACCGACGCCGAGTTCCTCAACGCGGTCGCGCTCGGTCAGGCGACGCCCGGCCCGGTCACGCACACCGTCGCCGTCGTCGGCTACGCCGCGCACGGGCTCGGCGGCGCGCTGCTGGCGTCGCTGGTCGCCTTCCTGCCGTCGTTCAGCTTCGTGCTGCTCGGCGGCGCCCGCTTCGAGCGGCTGCGGACGCTGCCGTCGGCGCGCGCCTTCCTCGACGGCGCCGGCCCGGCCGCGATCGGCGCGATCCTCGGCTCCGCGATCCCGCTCGCGGCCGGGCTGAGCGAGTGGTGGCAGATCGCGCTGCTGGCGGCCGGCGTCGTGCTGCTGCTCGTGCTCAGACGCGGCGTCGTGCTGACGCTGCTGACCGCCGGCGCGCTCGGCGCGCTGCTCGCGCTCGCCGGCGGCCCGCTGCCGTCGTGACGGCGAGCGCCCCATAGGCTCCAGTCGATGGGACTGCGCGCGAAGGTCGTCGACCCGCTGACCGACTTCCTCGACGACGAGGTGCTCGGCGGCCTGCTGCTGCTGATCGCGGCGGTCGTCGCGGTCGCGTGGGCGAACAGCCCCTGGAGCGACGCCTACTTCGACCTCTGGCACACGCACGTCGCGGTGGCGGGGATCGACCTCGACCTGCACGGCTGGGTCAACGACCTGCTGATGGCGGTCTTCTTCTTCGTCGTCGGGATGGAGATCAAGCGCGAGCTGGTGACCGGCGAGCTGCGCGACCCGCGCACCGCCGCGCTGCCGGCGGTCGCGGCGGCCGGCGGGGTGCTGCTGCCGGCGCTGATCTACCTGCTCGTCGTCAGCGGCAGCGACGGCGACGCGGCGCGCGGCTGGGCGATCCCGGCCGCGACCGACATCGCCTTCGCGGTCGGCGTGCTGGCGCTGCTGGGCGCGCGCGTCGCCGCCGGCGTGCGGCTGTTCCTGCTGTCGATCGCGATCGTCGACGACCTGATCGCGATCGCGATCATCGCGGTCGTCTACAGCGCCGGGCTGTCGGCCGGCTGGTTCGCGGTCGCGATCGCGGCGGTCGCCGTCGTCGTCCTGCTGCAGCGGCTCGGCGTCGCCCGGCCGCTCGCGTACGTGCTGCCGGCCGCACTGCTGTGGGTCGCGGTCTACGAATCGGGCGTCCACGCGACGATCGCCGGCGTCCTGCTCGGCCTGCTGATGCCGGCGCGCCCCTTCCGCGGCCGCGACGTCCACAGCGCGATCGAGCACCGCATCCACCCGTTGAGCGCCTACGTGATCGTGCCGCTGTTCGCGCTCGCCAACGCCGGCGTCGACTTCCGCGACGGCGTGCTGGGCGAGGCGCTGAGCGAGCCGGTCACGTGGGCGGTCGCAGGCGGCCTCGTCGTCGGGAAGCTGGCGGGGATCTCGGCCGCGACGCTCGTCGCGCTGAAGCTGCGCGCCGGGCGGCTGCCGGCGGGGATGGCGCGCGGCCAGGTCGTCGGCGTCGGCGCGCTCGGCGGGATCGGCTTCACCGTCGCGCTGTTCGTCGCCGACCTCGCCTTCGACGACCCGGCGTTGACCGATGCCGCCAAGGTCGGCATCTTCATCGCCTCGATCGCGGCCGGCACGCTCGGCACGCTGCTGCTGCTCGCGCGGCGCCGCGGCGGCGCCGCCGAGGGCTAGGCGGCCGCGGCCTCGTCGCGGATCTCGCCGACCAGCTCTTCGAGCACGTCCTCGAGCGCGACGACGCCGACCGTTCTGCCGTCGCCGTCGAGCACCTGCGCGAGGTGGGCGCCGGAGCGCTGCATCGTCGCGAGCACGGCGCGCAGCCTGTCGGACAGCTGGACCGGCGGCAGCGGGCGGATCCAGCGCTGCGCGATCGGCCGCGTGCGGTGGCGCTCTCTCAGCTCGAGCGCGTCCTTCAGGTGGAGGTAGCCGATGAAGTCGTCGTCGGCGTCGCGCACCGGGAAGCGCGAGAAGCTCGTTCTGGCGGCGATCTGCTCCAGCTCGGCGGGCGTGATCGTGTTGACGACGGAGACGAGCGTGTCGAGCGGCAGCAGCACCGAGCTGGCGTCGCGCTCGGCGAACTTCAGCGCCTCGACCAGCACGTGGCCCTCCGACGGGTCGAGCAGGCCCTCGCGGCGCGACTCCTCGACCAGGCCGGCGACCTCGTCGCGCGTGAAGGCGCTCGTCACCTCGTCCTTGGCTCTGATGCCGCCGAGCCGCAGGACCGTGTTGGCGATCCAGTTCAGCAGCGCGATCGCCGGGTGCAGCACTCTCACGATCAGCACCATCGGCGGCGCCAGCACGAGCGCGGCGCGGTCGGGCCCGGCGAGCGCGATGTTCTTCGGCACCATCTCGCCGAGCACGACGTGCAGGAAGCCGATCAGGCCGAGCGCGATCGCGAACGCGATCGGGTGGATCAGCGCCTCGGGGATCCCGATCGAGTGGAACGGGTCCTCCAGCAGGTGCGCGATCGCCGGCTCGCCGAGGACACCGAGGCCGAGCGTGCAGATCGTGATGCCGAGCTGCGCGCCGGCCATCATCAGCGAGACCCGCTCCATCGCGTAGAGCGTGATTCTCGCCATCCGCCCGCCCTCCTCGGCGCGCGGCTCGATCGAGCTGCGGCGGGCCGAGATCAGCGCGAACTCGGCGCCGACGAAGAAGGCGTTGAGCGCCAGCAGCAGGACCGTCAGGCCGATCGCGATCAGGTCGCCGCCCATCAGTCGTCCTCGTCCTCTTCGCTGTGGATCCGCTCGGACTCGAACAGGACGCGATCGACGCGCATGCCGTCGAGCCGCACGACCGTCAGCGTCACCGCGCAGCGGTGGCCGTCGAGGTCTCTCGTCTCGAGGATCACCTCGTCGTTCGCTCTCGGAAGACGGTTCAGCTCGTCCTGGATCAGGCCGCCGAGCGTCTCGTACTCCTCGTCCTCCGGGAACAGGATGCCGGTCGCGCGCGCGGCCTCGTCGGGCCGCAGCAGGCCGGAGAGGATCCAGCTGCCGTCGGGCCGTCTGCGCGCGCTCATGTCGCGGCGATCGTGCTCGTCGACGACCTCGCCGACGATCTCCTCGACGACGTCCTCGAGCGTCACGAGCCCGTCGACGCCGCCGAACTCGTCGACCACGACGGCGATCTGGAGACCGCCCTCGCGCAGGATCGCGAGCAGCGGGTCGAGCTCGATCGAGGAGGGGACCATCACCGGTCTCGCCATCACCTCGCTGATCGGGACCTCGCCGCGCCGTTCGTGGTCGACGCCGACCGCGTGCTTGACGTGGACGATGCCGACGACCTCGTCGTGCGACTCGCCGACGACGGGGAAGCGGCTGAAGCCGCTCTCGCGCGCCGCCTCGATCACCTTGATGACCGGCTCGTCGGCCTCCAGCGTGCGCATCCGCACGCGCGGCGTCATCACGTCGTCGGCGCGGCGGTCGCCGAAGGTCAGCGAGCGCTGCAACAGCGTCGCGGTCTCCAGCTCCAGCGTCCCCTGCTCGGCCGAGCGGCGCACGAGCGAGGTCAGCTCCTCGGCCGAGCGGGCCGACGCCAGCTCCTCCTGCGGCTCGATCCCGAGCCGGTGCAGGATCGCGTTGGCGACGCCGTTGAACCAGTTGATGAGACCGTGGTTGACGAGCGTGAAGGCGCGCATGAAGCCCTGCACCGCACGCGCGGTCGCGAGCGGCCTGGCGATCGCGAGGTTCTTCGGCACCAGCTCGCCGAGCACCATCGTGAAGACGGTCGAGAGCACGAGCGCGATCGCGATCGCGACGCCGTGGACGCCGCCGTGCGGGACGCCGGCGGTCTCCAGCGGGCCCTTGATCAGCTCCGCGATCGCCGGCTCGGACAGGTAGCCGATCAGCAGGTTGGTGACGGTGATGCCGAGCTGAGCGCCCGACAGCTGCGTCGAAAGGGTCTTGAGCGCCTGCTGGACGCCTCTGGATCTTGCGTCACCGGATTCGGCGGCGCGGTCGACGGTCGCCCGGTCGATCGTCACGAACGCGAACTCGGCCGCGACGAAGACGCCGCAGATCACCACGAGGGCTATCGCTGCAAGCAGAAGCAGCAGCTCGATCATCGCGCACCCGTCCGAGACCGTCGGGAACGGATGCGCTTGGGACTGCTACCGGGAGGTTCGTCTAGGGCGGCGTCGCTCATCGAGCGCTTTTATTGGTACCACAACCGGCGGCGCAGGCACGCACTGCCTCGGCCACCACGGCGGGGTGGACGAGCGGGACCATGTGGCCGCCGGGCACCGTCACGAGCCGCGCCCGCGGCAGCCCGCGCGCCAGCCGCGCCCCGACCGCGGGCGCGACGAGCCCGTCGTCGCGGGCCTGGATCACGACCGCCGGCGCGTTGACCCGGGCGAGGCCGGCGTCGACGACGTCGATCGTGTCGTCCAGCTTCAGCAGCTCGCCGGCGTAGGCGTCGAGGTCCTCGTGGCGCATCGTCTCGCTCAGCAGGCGATGCTCGTAGGCGGGGTCGACCGGGTCGGGCGCGAACGCGTTGCGGGCGCCCTGCTGGGCCGACAGCTTGCGCACCGCGCTGCCGAAGACGAGGTCGGAGAGCGGCTGCACGAGCGGCAGCGACAGCGCCTGCACGAACCGCGCCTGAGCGCGATCAGCAGCGGCCGTGCTGTCACCGGCCGCGGCGGCGTCGACCAGCACGAGCGCCCTGACGCGCTCCGGCGCGCGCTCGGCCAGCGCAAGCGCGAGCGTGCCGCCGTAGGAGTGGCCGACGACGATCGCCTGGTCGATCCGCTCGCGGTCGAGCAGCGCGGTCAGCGTGTCGAGCTGTGCGTCGACGTCGTGGTGCCCGCCGCTGGAGAAGCCGTAGCCGGGCCGGTCGACCGCGATCGTGCGGTATGCCGGCAGCAGCTTGGCGACCTGTTCGAGGTCCTCAGCCGTTCCCGGCAGGCCGTGCAGCAGCAGGACGGCGGGCGCGCCGGCCGCCGGCGGGTCGTGCTCGATCCAGCGCAGGTCGACCTCACCGACGCGCGCGGTCGTGCCGCTGCGCGCCGGCTCGGCCGGCAGCCGGCCCCACGTCCAGTTGACGACCAGCAGCGTCAGCAGCAGGCCGAGCGCGACCGCGACGACGATCCGCAGGCGTCTGGTCCGTGGGCGGGGAAGGCGCATCCGTCAACGATGACGGATCTCCCACCGCGAAGCGGACTATTGCGTGCCGTCGACCGCGGCGCCGCCGCTGTCGTCGCCGACGCCGGCCTGCTCGTCGATCCGCTCGTTCGCTCTGACCGACTGCTCGTTGAGCGTCCTGGCCGCCGCCACGACGCCGGAGCGGTCGTAGAAGTCGACGCCTATGAGGTTGGCCATCATGCCGCGCTCGCGCTCGCAGCGCTCGATCCGTCTCGTCAGGAAGGCGCCGCCGATCTCGCGGTTCTTGCGCGGGTTGGGCGGAAACGTGTCGACCCAGTGGTTGATCAGCAGCAGCGGGCTGTCGGCGTCGCCGCGCGAGCGTCTGCAGGAGAACTCGGACGGCTTCTCGGCGCCGAGCGGCGTGTCCTGGATGAACGACCACGCCGGCATGTACCACGGCGGCGCGCCGGACTCGCCCTCGCTGAAGACGATCAGGCGGCGGTCGGTGCGGACGAGGTCGCCGAGCGTCGGCAGCGGCGCGGTGCGATCGAGCGTGACGACCTCGTCGAGCAGCCCGGCGTCGCGGAACAGCCGCGCGATCTGGGCCGGCGGCGCGTACGGCTCGACGATGAACAGCAGCACCTGGTCGCGGTGGGTGGTCAGCCAGCGCCGGTACGCTCTCAGCTGGTCCAGCGCCGAGACCGCGCCCAGCTCGCAGAGCGTGTGGCAGAGGAACAGCTCGCGCCGGCCGCGCAGCTCGCCGGCGCCGATCCGGCCGCCGAGCCGCTCCGCGGTCGCGAGGTTCTCGCGACCGAGCACCTTGCCGACCTTGTTGCGGTCGCTGCCCTCGGCCTGCAGGTCGGTGCGGACGAGCTTGTTCGTGCGCACGCCGATGTGGACGTCGAGCATGAAGCCGTGGATGCCGTCCTCGAGCTGTCTGGCGATGCCGAAGCGCTGGTTGGGGATCAGCCAGCCCGGATCCTGCGCCGCGCTGAACGAGTTGTGGGTCGTCGCGAAGGCGTACTGGTCGAGCCGCAGGTCGCAGTAGGCGCGTGACCCGTTGCAGCCGTCGGCGGGGACCGCGGCGGCGGCCGGCGGCTGCGGCGCGTCGTCGGTCAGGAAGCCGGCGAAGCCGACCGCGCAGGCGATCGCGAGGATCGGGACGACGACTCGCGGCGACGGGACGCGCGGCCGCACGCGCAGCCCGCCGGCTCTGGCGGCCCCGCCGGCACCGGCCTGGGCGCGCTTGGCGGCGCGTCTGTCGCTCGTCTGGTCCAGCACCGCGGTCAGCTCCGAGATCGCGTAGACGGCGAGCGCGATCGCGACCATCCGCAGCGCCAGCGCCGGCTCCCACGCGACCAGCGCGGCGGCCGCCAGCAGCGCCAGCGCCCGCACGACGCGGACCTTCGGCGTCGTCGCCTGGCGGACCCGCTGGACGGTGCTGAGCAGGCGGCCGGCGACGCCCTGCTGCTGGCGCCTCGTGGCGGCGACCGCGGCGGTGACGAGACCGACGAGCAGCAGCGTCTGCGACCAGATCGCGAGGTCGCCGAGGATCGCGTCCCAGAGCGCGCCGGCGGCGGCCGAGACGTCGGCGCCGGCTTCGAGGCCAGGCACCGCGGCACCGCGCGCGATCGTCATCAGGAACAGCAGCAGCGCGCCGGCGAGCGCGAAGCTGCAGCCGAGCTGGAGCAGCACGCGGCGGCGATCCTCGCGGCCGAGCAGCAGCGCGCCGAGCGCGGCGGCGAGCGCCCCGAGCGGCGCGACGATCGCCAGCCAGCCGCCGAGGTCGGCGATGCGACGGACGGAGACGAGCGCTGGGTCGTTGGAGTCGATCCGCAGGATCTCGGGGTCGAAGCCCTCCGGCAGCGAGTCGGCCAGTCTCGGCGAGACCGACCTCAGCCCTTCGAGCACGAACGCGGTCGAGCGGCCGAGGTCGAGCACGTAGGTGCCGCTCTCGCCCGTGACCAGCAGGTCGTAGGCGTCGTTGGAGATGCCGCGCGCGAGGTTGCGCACGACCGCGGTGCCGAGCAGCGCCTGCACGCCGGCGACCGCCAGCGGGCGGGCGGTCAGCAGCTCGTCGGCGCCGGAGTCGACCGCCTCGTCGACGATCCGCGCCGCCGCGACGGCGCGGACCTGCTCCGACGTCACCGCCGCGCCGACGCGGTCGGCGAGCTGGTTGCGGTCGAGCACCTGGGTGCGGACGTAGACGGCCGGCAGCGCGACGAACGCCAGCACGCCTGCCAAAGCGACCAGCAGCATGACGACGTGACGGCGGCGCATGCCGGTAGTTCATCACGCCGCCGCCATGCGGCGCCACCCTCCGTCGCCGTGTGCCCCGGCGACGGCTCCCCGGTCGGGGCGGCGCGCCGGTCAGCCCTGCGCGCCGGGCTCGAGGAACCCGGTGACGGTCGCCAGCCGGCCGTCGGCGGCGACGGTCGCGAAGTCGACGCCGACGGCGGCCGCCGCGCCGCTCTCGATCCCGACGAGCGTCCAGCCGAAGCGCACGACGTCGTTGTGCGCGTCGGGCCCGAAGCTCAGCTCGAAGCGATGGCCCGGGAACTGCTGCTGCGCGGCGGCGACCATCGCGTCGAGCCCGTCGACCCCCTGGCCGCTCATCAGCGGATCGACGTAGGTCGCCTGCTCCGTGAACGTGCGCGCGATCAGCTCGCGCCGGCGCCCCTGGTCGCCCTCGTTCCAGACGGCGATGTAGTCGTTCACGACGGTGGCGATGTCAGCGGTGGCGGTCATGACGTTCCTCCTTGCGGTTGACGCCACGCAATCTCCCACCGCCCCCGCGGCGCGTCGATTACGCCGCAGGTAACGGCGGCGCCGGCACCGGCGCCGCTCGCACGACCCGCCGCCCGAACCGCTCGCCGTTGTACCCTTCGCGACGCGCGACGCGCGTCCGCTCAGCCGCCCGGCAGCGCGTCCTTGATCGCCAGCTCCAGCTCTCTGCCGACGTCGTCGAGCGGGCGGGTGGTGCGGCGGGCGCGGCAGAGGACGATCGCGCCCTCGATCGCGGCGACGGTGATCGTCGCGAGGCGGCGGGAGCGGGCGGCCGTGACGCCAGCGCGGCGGAGGGTCGCGGCGAGCGCTCTCTCCCACGAGGCGAAGGCGTGGGCTGCGGCCTCGCCGAGCGCGGGCTGGTCGGCCGGGGCCTCCGTGGCGACCGCGACGATCGGGCAGCCGGCGCGGAAGTCGCTCGCTTCCAGGCCCGCTCTCCAGACGGAGATGAAGCCGCGCAGGGAGACGATCGGGTCGTCGGGCGGGGAGTGCTCTATCAGCTGCGCGACGAAGTCGCCGGCGTAGCGGACGGCCTCCTCGGCGAGCTGCGCCTTGCCGCCGGGGAAGTGGTGGTAGATCGAGCCCCAGGGCGCCTCGCTGTGGGCGATCACGTCGCGGAAGCCGGTGCCGGCGTAGCCGTGCTCGCGCAGCAGGACCGCCGCGCTGCGCACCATCCGTTCTCGACTGTCCGATGCCATCGACCACGCCTCCGGCTTGCCCAGGACACCCATCCTAATGGCACCGGCAAGCGCTAGGACCACCGTCCTAGCGGAGCGATCGTCGCGGTGTCGCCTGCGTGAGCGCCCACCAGCAGAGCGCGACGAGCGACAGCACCGCACCCTGGAGGCAGACGCCGCCCCAACCGGCGGCGGCGTAGGCGCTCGTGGCCGCGATCGCCCCGAGCGCGCTGCCGGCCGAGTAGAAGGCCATGTACGCGGCGATCGCCCGGCTCCCGGCCACCGGCAGGGCAGCAAGCAGCATGCTCTGGCTGCTCACGTGGACCGCCTGCACTGCGAAGTCGAGCACGACGATCCCGGCCGCGAGCGCGAGCAGCGAGCGGTCCAGCAGCGCGATCGGCGCCCAGCTCGCGAGCAGCAGCGCGAGCGCGACGCCGGTCGTGCGCTGGCCGCGTCCGCGGTCGGCGAGCCGGCCGGCGCGCGCGGCGCCGAGCGCGCCGGCGAGCCCGGCGACGCCGAAGAGCCCGACCTGCGCGTGGCTGAGCCCGTGCGGCGGCGCGCTCAGCGGCAGCACCAGCGCGCTCCAGAGCGTCGAGAAGGCGGCGAAGGTCAACAGCGCGAGCCCGCCCCGCGCCCGCAGCAGCGGCTCGCGCGCGACGAGCGCGACGGTCGAGCGGAGGAGGGCGGCGTACGACGCAGCACCGCCCGGCACCGAGGTGGGCGACGCGGCCGCGCCAGCCGGCGGCGCGGCGGCCGTGCGCGGCAGCCGCCGCACCAGCAGCAGCCCGACGACGACGGTCAGCCCGGCCGCGAGCAGGTAGACGGCGCGCCAGCCGGCGAGGTCCGCGACGACGCCGGCGACGACGCGCGCGAGCAGGATCCCGCTGACGACGCCGCTCGTGACGATGCCGACGACGCGGCCGCGCTCGGCCGGCGCGGCGAGCACCGCCGCATAGGCGACGAGCACCTGCGTGACAACCGACGAGGCGCCGACGAGCACGGCGCCGAGCAGCAGCAGCGGCGCGCTGGGCGCCAGCGCCACGAGCGTCAGCGCGAGCGCGCCGACGGTCAGCTGGCAGGCGACGAGACGGCGGCGGTCGAGCAGGTCGCCGAGCGGCACGACCAGCAGCAGCCCGAGCGCCAGCCCGGCCTGCGTCGCCGTCACGACGATGCCGGCGGCGCCGAGCGGCAGCGCAAGCGCGTCGGCGATCGCGTCGAGCAGCGGCTGAGCGGCATAGGCGCTGCCGACCGCCAGCCCGCAGGCGACGGCGAACAGCAGGACGAGCGAGCGGGGCATGGCGGCTCCAGGGCAGCGGACGACGACGGCGGCGCCCGCGCGGCGCCGCCCCTGCAGAACAGTGAGAACGATCGTTCTCACTGCTGTCGCCTACGATAGAGAACGATGGTTCTCGATGCACGCGAGCAGGTCCTCGACGCCGCCGGCCGGCTGTTCGCCGAACGCGGCGTGCAGGCCGTCGGGATGGATGCGATCCGCGACGCCGCCGGCATCTCGCTGAAGCGGATCTACGCGCTCTTCCCGTCGAAGGAGGCGCTCGTCACGGCGACGCTGCGGGAGCGCGAGCAGGTCGTGCTCGCGCAGCTGGAGGCGATCGCAGCGCGCACGGAGCCGCCGCGCGAGCGGATCCTCGCCCTCTTCGACCTGCTCGCCGACTGGTTTGCGCAGCCCGGCTATCGCGGCTGCGAGTTCGTCAACGCCTTCGGCGAGCTGGGGCCGTCGAGCGAGTCGATCGCGACGACGGTGCGCGACCACAAGCGCGCCTGGGTCGAGCTGCTGGAGCGGCTCGTCGGCGAGGCCGGCGGGTCGCCGCCGCTGGCCGCGCAGCTGTCGCTGCTCGTCAACGGCGCGATGGTGTCAGCCGCGATCGGTGCGACCGACGAGCCGGCGGCAGAGGCGCGCGCCGCCGCCGCGGTGCTGCTCGACGCGGCGCTGCCGGCCGCCGGGCCGCGCAGCCGCGGCCGCGGCGCGACTAGCGCGCCGTGACGCGCGCTTCCTCGACCTCAGCGCCCTCGCGCGTGTCGGGGAAGACGACGTAGACGAGCCCGGGCCCGCCGAAGAACGTCGCGTTGTCGCCGCCGCCGACGTAGATCGCCTCGCGCGCCTGACCGTCGAGTCCGTGAACCCAGACTCTCTGCCCTTCGTGGAACTGCGCCTCGCCGCTCATGCCAGCGAACGCTACCGGGTATGACCGGCGCCGTGCCAACGCTCATCCTCGGTCCGCTGCTCCGCCATGTCGGGCCGACGGACGCGACCGTCTGGGTCGAGACCGACCGCCCCTGCGAGGTCGCCGCGCTCGGCGCGCGCTCGCGCACCTTCGAGATCGCCGGCCACCACTACGCGCTCGTCGTGGCCGACGGCCTCGAGCCGGGCGCCGAGCACGAGTACGAGCTGCTGCTCGACGGCGTCCGCGCCTGGCCGCGTGCGAACGAGCCCAAGGGCTGCGTGCGCACGCCGCGCAGAGACGACGAGCTGCGGCTGGCGTTCGCCTCCTGCCGCGTCGCCGCGCCGCACGAGCCGCCGTACACGCTCTCGAAATCGGACGACGAGCGCGGCCGCGGCGTCGACGCGCTCGCGGCGCTGGCACGGCGGATGAGCGCGACCGAGGCGCGCGAGTGGCCCGACGCGCTGCTGCTGGTCGGCGACCAGGTCTACGCCGACGAGGTCTCGCCAAGGGTCAGAGAGCGGATGCAGGAGCGCCATGGCGAGCGTGACGCGCCGCTGGAGGTCGCCGACTTCGAGGAGTACACCTGGCTCTACCACGAGGCATGGGGCGACGAGCGGATCCGCTGGCTGCTGGCATCGATCCCGAGCGCGATGATCTTCGACGACCACGACGTGCGCGACGACTGGAACACGTCGGGCGCGTGGGTCGAGATGGTGCGCAGGCTGCCGTGGTGGCGCGAGCGGCTGATCGGCGCCTACATGTCCTACTGGCTCTACCAGCACCTCGGCAACCTCTCGCCGGCCGAGCTGCGCGAGGAGGATCTGCTGGCGCGGCTGCGCGCCCACGCCGGCGACGGCGAGCCGCTGCTGCGCGCGTTCGCCGAGCAGGCGGCCGACGAGGTCGCCGGCACGCGCTGGTCGTTCCGGCGCGACTTCGGCCGCACGCGGCTGATCGTGCTCGACTCGCGCGCCGGTCGCGTCGTGCACGACGACAGGGACCGCCGGATGCTCTCCGACGAGCAGTTCGAGTGGGTCCGCGAGCAGCTGACCGGCGACGTCGACCACCTGCTGATCGCGACCTCGCTGCCGTTCCTGCTGGCGCCGGCGCTGCACGACGTCGAGGCGTGGAACGAGGCGGTCTGCGCGGGCGCCTGGGGGAAGCTGGCGGCGCGCCTCGGGGAGAAGCTGCGGCAGGGCGTCGACCTCGAGCACTGGGCCGCCTTCCGCCACAGCTTCGATCGCCTCGTCGAGGAGCTGCGCGCCGTCGGCGCGGGCGAGCGCGGCCGCGCGCCGGGCTCGATCGTGCTGCTGTCCGGCGACGTCCACCACGCCTATGTCGCCGAGGCCGGCTTCCCCGCCGGCAGCGGCGTGCAGAGCGCCGTCGTGCAGGCGGTCTGCTCGCCGATGCGCAACCCGCTCGACGTCCGAGAGCGCAGCTTCATGCGCTTCATGCACACGCCCGTCGCGGCGCGCGCGGCGCGGCTGCTGGCACGCGCGGCGGGCGTCCCGCGACCGCGGCTGCGCTGGCGGCTGATGGCGCCTGCGACCTTCGACAACCACGTCGGCACGCTGACGCTCGACGGCCGCGGTGCGGAGCTGGCGATCGAGTGCACGCGGCCGGAGGAATGGCGCGAGCCCCAGCTCCACACCAGCTTCGCGCGCACGATAGCGACGATCGACCGCTCCCCTGACGATTGATCGTTCATTCGTCAGTTGGATGACGATCTGCGAATTGAGGGTTGGAGATCGCCTCCGCCGGGCTAGGTGATTGAACGGCGCGCCGCACCAGGGGAACGACGAGAGCGGCGCGGCGCGCCCTCAGGCCCACATCCAACGGAAGGAGCATGCGATGTCTCGCGTCCTCCCACGTACGATCGCGCTGCTCGCCGTCTCGGCGGTCGCCCTGCTGGCATCCGCCGGCTCGGCGCTCGGCGTCACGGTCGGCGCCCATCCGGTCACGAATCCGCAGGGAGCAGACCTGCACTACGCGACCTCGGTCTCGGTCCACGGACCGTACGCCGGCCACCTCGCCCCGGGCGAGCGCTTCTACTACAACGGCAACAGCGCCAACGGCGACTCGGGCGCCCCGGCCGTCTGGTGCAACGGCGATGCCTATGGCAGCGTGCAGAAGGGCAACGTCTGGATCCTCTGCGGCGACCTCGGATAGGAGCTGATGCGCATGAAGACGCCTCGCAAGCTGCTCGCGGCCGCGGTCGCGAGCACGATGATCGCGGGCGCCGTGGCGGCGCCGAGCGCGACCGCCGGCGACGCCGGCACCTACACCCACTGGGAGTCGATCACCTGCCAGTCGGGGCAGTTCTACCGCAACTACAACGCGGGCTCCGACAGCTTCTCGGACCCGTACGGAGCGACGCTGCCGACCGGCACGCGGGTGCAGATCCGCGACGAGCCGTACCGACGCGAGGGCTCGCGCGGAGTGCGCGCCTACCAGTACAACGCGTGGGGCTACTTCTCGATCAACTGCCTCTGATTCAACGCTGAATCAGAGCGATCGATTCATGCCGCCGCCAGTGCCGCAGCCGCGGCGCAGGCGGCGGCGTAGCCGGCCGGGGTGCGCCCGACGAAGGTCTTGAACTCGTTGATGAAGTGCGCCTGGTCGAAGTAGCCGACCTCGACCGCGAGCCGGCCGAGGTCGAGCGACGGCTCGTCGGCGATCCGCTCGGCGGCGGTGTGCAGCCGCTGGCGCCGCACGACCCACTTGGGACTGACGCCGACGTAGTCGTGGAACAGCCGCTGCAGCGTGCGAACCGAGACGTGGCAGCGGGCGGCGAGCTGGTCGACGCGCGTGATCGACGGCTCGTCGAGCAGCAGCTGGACGATCGCCGCGACCTCCGCGACGCGCGCGTCAGGCCCGGGGCTGCGCTCGCGCAGGAACGCCTCGACGTGGGCGATCCGCTGCTGCGGCGCGCCTTCTCCGCGCACGCGCCGTTCGAGCCCATCCGCGTCGGCAGCGCCGAACAGCTCGCGCAGCGGCACGACGCGGTCGGTCAGCGAGGCGACGGCGACGTCCGCGAACGGGCGGAAGCCGCCGGGACGGAATCTCGCGCCGAGCACCCAGCCGCGGTCGCGCAGCGCATGTCTGGTGCGGGTCGTGCCGACGCCCCAGACGAAGGCGCCGTCGGGCTCGAACGAGAGGTTGACGTTGGGGTGGTTGAGGATCTGCTGCTCGAACGGCGCACGGCCGCGCAGATCCCACTCGACGGCCCAGAAGCGGTCGAGCGCGTGTCGCAGGTCGAGCGCGGGGACGTAGCGGCGCAGGCGGAAGATCGGGCCCTCGGCGGCCGGTTCGAGGATCCCGCGTCTGCTCTGCAGCGGGCGCTCGCGTCCGCTCGGGCTGCTGCTGCTCATCCGCGGCCGTCTCCCGGCTCGCTTGGCTCCAGCCCGGAGAGCAGCGCGCGCAGGACGGTCCGCATCTGCTCGCGCGCCGCGTCGGCGTCGTCGGCGTCGTCGGCGCGGGCGATGTAGAGCGCGGCCTCGTCGAGCGCGCCGATCAGCACGTGCGCGAGCGGCCGCAGCGGCTGCTCGACGATGCTGCCGGCGGCGATCGCGGCGCCGAGGACGGCCTCGACGAGCCCTATCGCGCTGGCCTGGCCGGCGTCGCGCCAGCGCTCCCAGCCGAGCACCGCCGGCGCCTCGATCAGCACGATCCGCTGCACGTCGGGCTCGGTCGCCGCCTCCAGCCAGGCGTCGATGCCGGCGAGCAGCGCCTCGGCCGGATCGGTCACGCCGCCGAGCTGCCCGGCGATCCGCAGCGCCAGCTCCTGCTGCACCTGCTCGTAGACGGCGGCGAAGAGCCCCGTCTTGTCCGCGAACTGGTGGTAGAGCGCGCCGCGGGTGACGCCGGCCGCTCTGACGATCGCCTCGGTCCCGACGGCGCCGAACCCCTGCGCCGCGAACAGCGGCCGCGCAGCCGCCAGCAGCGCCGCGCGGGTCGTCGTCGAACGCTCCTCCTGAGTGCGCCGGTTGACTCTCATACAGACTGTACGTATGTTATTGGAACCACCGTCGAGAAGACTATGGGAGGCACCCGCCATGCCCGAGGTGACACTGCCGCAGGGGACCGTCCGCTACCGCGAGCTGGGCCCGCCCGACGGCCCCGTCGTGCTGTTCGTGCACGGCTTCCTCGTCAACGGATCGCTGTGGGACGAGACGGCCGACGCGCTCGCCGCGCGCGGCTACCGCACGCTCCAGCCGGACCTGCCGCTGGGATCGCACAAGGTCGCGTTGGAGCCTGACGCCGATCTCTCGCCGCGCGGCGTCGCGCGCCTGCTGGCGGCCTTCGCGGAGGCGGTCGGCGCCAGCGACGCGACACTCGTCGGCAACGACACCGGCGGCGCGCTCTGCCAGTTCCTGCTCGACACCGACGCGAGCCGCATCGGCCGCGTCGTGCTGACCAACTGCGACGGGCTGACGACCTTCCCGCCGAAGCCGTTCGGCCTGATCCTCGGCGCCGCCCGCCACCCCGGCCTGTTCCGCGTCGCGATGCTGCCGACGCGGATCGCCGCGGTGCGCCACAGCCCGCTCGCGTTCGGCCTGCTCGTCAACAGAAGGCTCGACCCGGCGAAGTCGGCTGACTGGGTCGAGCCGTACCTGAGCGACGCCGGCGTCCGCCGCGACGCGGCCAAGCTCTGCCGCGCCGTCAAGCCGGCCGACCTCGCCGACGTCGCCACCCGCCTGCGCGGCTTCGACGGCCCGGCGCTGCTCTGCTGGGCGCCGAAGGACCGCTTCTTCACGATCGACCTCGGCCGCCGCATCGCCGCCTGCTTCGCCGACGCCCGCATGGTCGAGATCGCCGACTCCGCGACCTTCGTCCCCCACGACCAGCCGCTCCGCCTCGCCGACGAGATCGCCGCCTTCGCGCCCGTGCCGGCGGCGGCCGCTACCTCTTAGACGATTTTGCGTCTTTAAGATTAGACGAATAAGCGTCTAGATGTTAAAGTGGATGGCATGCTCTATGCCATCCCGAGACTGACGCGCCAGCAGCTCGCCCAGCTGCGCGAGCTGGACGAGCTGCGCACGCGGCTCGACGGGGAGACGCGCGAGCCGCGCCGCTGGGTCGGGCGGCTGCGGCGCCAGGCGCGCGCGACGGCGGTCGCCAGCTCGACCGCGATCGAGGGCTTCACCGTCGCCGATAGCGACGCGCTCGACCTCGTCGACCGCGTCGCCGTCGTCGACGACGGTGACGAGGACCGCGTCGCCGTCGCCAGTTACGCGCACGCGCTGCGCCACGTCGACGCGCTGGCCGACGACCCGTCGTTCAGATGGCTCGATCGCGTCATCCTCGACCTCCACTTCGACGCGTGCGCCTTCCACGACGCGAAACGGCCGGGGCGCTGGCGCACGGGGCCGGTCTACGTCACGCGCGCCGGCGGCGGCGCGCCGGCCTTCGAAGGGCCGTCGGCCGCGCAGGTGCCGAAGCTGATGCGCGAGGTCGTCGGCTGGCTGCAGCGCGGCGACCTCGACGCGCATCCGGTCGTGCGTGCGGCGATGGCGCACCTGCACGTCGTCTCGGTCCACCCGTTCGAGGACGGCAACGGCCGCGTCGCGCGGATCGTGCAGTCGCTGGTGCTCGCGCGCGACGGCGTGCTGGCGCCCGAGCTGACTTCGATCGAAGAGCAGCTCGGCGAGCGCACCGCCGACTACTACGCCGTCCTCCAGCAGGTGCAGGGCGGCGGCTACCAGCCGCAGCGCGACGCCCGCCCGTGGATCGCCTTCTGCCTCGAAGCCCACCTCGCCCAGGCGCAGCGGCGGCTGCGCCAGGTCGCCGACGCCGGCAGCCGTTGGGGCCGGCTGGAGGCGCTGGCCGAGCAGCGCGGTTGGCCCGAGCGGCTCGTGATCGCGCTCGAGCAGAGCCTCTTCGGCGCGGTCGACCGCGCGGCCTACGCGGCCGAGGCCGACGTCTCTCCGGCCACCGCCAGCGCCGACTTCCGCCGGCTGCTCGACGCCGGGCTCGTCGTCGCCTCCGGCAGAGGCCGCAGCGTGCGCTACGGCGCGAGCGCACGGTTGCGCGACCTCGCCGCCGGCCGCGCCTGAGCGGCCCGCGCGGTTGCGCCGTGGCGCGAGCGCGTGCTACGGTCGTCGTCGGCCCGCAGGGGCCTGCTTATGCGCATCTCGGATTAGACACCCGCCATGAGCAGCGACCGGTCTTTCAACAGACCGTGTCGTCGCGGATGTCACGAGTCCGGAAGAACCTTGCGCATACGAAGGAGCACTGCATGTCATCGGCGTTGCTCGACGCCCGTCAGATCACCCGCGTGCACGGCACCCGCACCGTGCTCGACCACGTCGACCTGCATGTCGGCGGCGACAGCCGGATCGCGCTCGTCGGGCCCAACGGCGCCGGCAAGTCGACGCTGCTGCGGATCCTCGCCGGGCTGGAGCAGCCGGACGGCGGGACCGTCAGGACGCACGGCACGGTCGGCTACCTGCCGCAGCTCGCGAGCGAGGCGGAGGCCGACGGCGCGCGCAGCGTGCGCGCGACGATCATGGAGCGGATCGGCGTCGCGCCCGCGGCGCGCACGCTCGACCTGCTGACGGCCGCGCTCGACGAGGGCCAGCTCGAGGCGATCGACGCGCACGCCGAGGCGGTCGTCGCATGGGTCACGCTCGGCGGCGCCGACGCCGACGCGCGGCTGGAGACGGCCGCCGCCGAGATGGGGCTCGACGCCGCCCTGCTCGACCGCCCGCTGGCGACGCTCAGCGGCGGCCAGGCGGCGCGCGCCGGGCTCGCGGCGCTGCGCACCTCGCGCTTCGACGTCGTGCTGCTGGACGAGCCGACCAACCACCTCGACGCCGACGGGCTCGGCCGCCTGCGCGCGCTGCTGCACGAGCGCGCCGGTGGCACGGTCGTCGTCTCGCACGACCGCGCGCTGCTCGCCGACGTCGCCGGCGAGGTCGTCGCGCTCGACGCCCGCAGCGGCGCCGCGACCCACCACGGCGGCGGCTGGGACAGCTACGAGCGGGCGCGAGCGGAGGATCGCGCACGCCAATTCGCCGCCCACGAGGAGGCGCTCGCCAAGCGCGCGCAGCTGCACGCCGCGGCCGACGAGGCGCGCCGCCGCAGCGCGGCGACGACGAAGCGCGTCGCGCGCAGACCGCGCGACAACGACAAGCACGTCGCCGAGTGGTTCGGCGCCCGCGCCGACGGCGTCGCCAAGCGCGCGGCGACCGTCGCCAGGCGGGCGGAGCGGGTCGAGGTCCCCGACAAGCCCTGGGAGGAGCGGCCGCTGAAGCTGCAGCTGACGACGGCCGAGCGCGGCGGCGGCGCGGTCGTCTCGCTCGACGGCGCCGTGATCGAGCGCGGCGACTTCGTGCTCGGGCCGCTCGACCTGTCGCTGACGCACGGCGAGCGAGTGCTGCTGGCCGGGCCCAACGGCAGCGGCAAGTCGACGCTGATCGGCGCGCTCGCCGGCACGCTGCCGCTGGCGGCCGGCACGCGGCGGCTGGCGCCGAGCGCGGTCGTCGCCGTGCTCGGCCAGGCGCGCGACCGGCTCGCCGCCGACGCGCGACCGCTGGCGAGCGCGGTGCGGGAGCTGACGGGACTGGACGAGACGGAGGCGCGGACCGCGCTCGGCGCCTACGGCCTCGGCCCCGACCAGGCGCAGCGGCCGGCGGCGACGCTGTCGCCGGGCGAGCGGACGCGCGCGGAGCTGGCCGTGCTCGCACGGCTGCGGGCGACCTGCCTGCTGCTCGACGAGCCGACCAACCACCTCGACGTCGCCTCGCTGGAGACGCTCGAGGCGGCGCTCGCCGACTGGCCCGGCGCGCTGCTCGTCGCGAGCCACGACCTGCGCCTGCGCGCGGCGCTGCAGCTCACGCGGGAGCTGACGCTGTGAGCAGCCGACGGGACACCGTGCACCGACAAACGGGCCAGTCGCGGTGTCCGAAGTCGCTCCATGCGGCGAATGCCGCAGCCCTGGACGGGGGAGAGAATCCTCGCCGACGATGTCAGACACCACTGCCCCACCGATCGACAGCTACAACCCGCGCGCCCCCTTCCTCGACGAGCTGTTCGAGACCGACGGGCGGCCGCGCGAGGTCGCGCGTGCGCTGATCTCCGAGCTGGAGCGGATCGGCGCCGAGGGCCTGACCGAGGTCGGCAGGCGCCGCGACGCGACCTTCCTGCGCCAGGGGATCACGTTCGAGACCAGCGGCGAGGACGGGCCGACGCGCGAGCGCCCGTTCCCGCTCGACCTCGTCCCGCGCGTGATCGGCGGCGACGAGTGGCGCACGCTCAAGCGCGGCCTGGCGCAGCGGATCCGCGCGCTCAACGCCTTCGTCGACGACATCTACCACGCGCGCGAGATCGTGCGCGAGGGGATTGTGCCGTGGCGGCTGGTCGTCAGCTCGCCCAACTTCGCCCGTGCCGTCCACGGCATCCGCCCGCCCGGCGGCGTCTACACGCACGTCGCCGGCTGCGACCTCGTGCGCCACTCCAACGGCTCCTGGAAGGTGATCGAGGACAACGTCCGCACGCCCTCCGGGATCTCCTACGTGCTCGAGAACCGCGCCGCGATGACGCAGCTCGTGCCGCAGCTGTTCGCCAACTACCGCGTGCGCCCGGTCGACCACTACCCGCAGCTGCTGCTGAGAGCGCTGCGCTCGGTCGCGCCGTCGGCCGACAGCGAGGCGACCGTCGTCGTGTGGACGCCCGGCTCGCTCAACTCTGCCTACTTCGAGCACGCCTTCCTCGCGCGCCAGATGGGCGTCGAGCTGGTCGAGGCCTCCGACCTGGTCGTGCGCGACGACGTCCTCTACATGCGCACGACGCGCGGCCTCGAACGGGTCCACGCCGTCTACCGCCGGCTCGACGACGACTTCGTCGACCCGCTCGAGTTCCGGCCCGACTCGCTGCTCGGCGTGCCCGGCCTCGTGCGCGCCTACCGCGCCGGCTCGGTCGCGATCGCCAACGCCTTCGGCACCGGCGTCGCCGACAACAAGGCCGTCTACCACTTCGTCCCCGAGATGATCCGCTTCTACCTCGGCGAGGAGCCGATCCTCGAGAACGTCAAGACCTACCTGCTCGCCGACGAGGAGGTGCGCGAGCACGTGCTGTCGCGGATCGACCAGCTCGTCGTCAAGCCGACCGACGAGTCCGGCGGCAAGGGCGTCACGATCGGCCCGCACGCGACCGAGCGGGAGCTGGAGCAGGTCGCGGCGGCGGTGCGCGCGAAGCCGGAGGCGTGGATCGCGCAGGAGGTAGTGCGGCTGTCGACGGTGCCGACCGTCGGGCCCGACGGGCTGCTCGCGCCGCGCCACGTCGACCTGCGCCCGTTCGCCGTCTTCGGCGAGCGGATCGACATCGTCCCCGGCGGGCTGACGCGGGTCGCGCTGCAGGAGGGCTCGATGATCGTCAACTCCTCGCGCGGCGGCGGTTCGAAGGACACGTGGGTGCTGGAGGACGGCGACGACGCCGACCGCGCCGGCCCGCCGCTGGCGGACGTCTCCAGCCCGCCGGCGCTGCCGGAGATGCGCTACGGCGACGCCTGGACCAACCAGCAGCAGCAACAGCAGCAGGAGCCGCAGTAATGCTCGCGCGGATCGCGCACGAGCTGTACTGGCTCGGCCGCAACCTCGCGCGCGCCGAGTTCACGGCGCGCGCCGTCGACGGCGTCTTCCGCTCGGAGCTGCAGACGCCGTCGGACTCCGGGCCGGGCCTGACGCTCGGCTGGCACGGCCTGCTGATGATGCTCGGCGGCACGCCCGGTGACGAGGCGCTCGGCCGCGGGCATGCGCTCGCGCGGCTGACGCTCGACGCCGACCGGCCCGACTCGATGCTCGCCTCGGTCGAGCGGGCGCGCGAGGGCGCCCGTGCCGTCCGCGACGTGATCTCGGCCGAGATGTGGGAGGCGATCAACACGACCACGCTGACGCTGCGCGGCGACGGCACCGCCAGATGGTCGGCGCCGGCCGGCCCCTACCTCGCCTCCCAGTACGTCAAGCAGCGGACCGCGCTGATCTGGGGGATCGCCGACCGCGCGATGCTGCGCGACGAGGCGAAGTCGTTCCTCGACGCCGGCTCCTTCATCGAGGTCGCCGACATGATGCTGCGGCTGCTGCGGATCGCGCTGCCGACGGCCGAGCAGGACCCGCGCCGCGACGGCAACGCGCTCGCGCTGCTGCAGGCGGTCGGCGGCTTCCACGCCTACCTGCGCGCCGTCACCGCGCCGCCGAACGCGCAGCCGGTCGCGCGCTTCCTGATCTTCGAGCGCGCCTATCCCGACAGCGTCGCCGCCTGCGTCGACTCGCTGCACGACGCCTTCGCCGCCGCCGACGCCTCGCCGCGCGACTCGCAGCCGGTGCTGCGCGTCAGCCGCCTCGCCGCCGACCTCGACTTCCAGCGGCGGATGCTGCCGGCGGGAACCGAACTGGTCGACATCTGCGAGCGCGCGCAGCACGAGCTGGTCGCCGTCGACCAGGACGTCGCCGATCGCTACTTCGCCGGCATGGCCGCCGGCGAGCGCGGGATCGCGATGGTGGTCTGACCGTGCACTTCTCGATCCGCTACCTGACCGAGTACAGATACGGCTCGCCGGTCAGCGACAACCTCAACGCGCTGCGCGTGCGGCCGGCGACGACCTCCTCGCAGCGCTGCGACGAGTTCCACACACGGATCGACCCGGAGGCGCGCGTCACCCGCCACCTCGACTACTTCGGCACCGAGGTGCTGGAGTTCGGCATTCCGACCGGGCACGACCACCTGACGATCGACGTGCGCGCCCGCGTCGTCACGAGCGCGCCGCCGGAGCCGCCGCACGGGCCGTGGTCGGCGCTGACCTCCGACGCCTACGTCGAGGCGGCGGGCGAGTTCCTGCTGCCCTGGCAGGACCAGCCGCCGATCGCGGGGATCGAGGAACTGGAGGCGTCGATCAGGACCGCCGCCGATCCCCTGGCCGCGCTGCGGCTGCTGGTCGAGCTGGTGCCGGACACGTTCGAGTACCGTCGCGGCGCGACCTACGTCGGCTCGACCGTCAGCGACCTGCTCGCCGCCGGCGCCGGCGTCTGCCAGGACTTCGTCCACCTCTCGCTGGTGCTGCTGCGGCGCCACGGGATCGCCGCCCGCTACGTCTCCGGCTACCTGTGGGCGGCGCCGGAGGACGAGGGCTCGGACTCGCTGGAGGTCGACACCCACGCCTGGCTGGAGGCGCTGCTGCCCGGCGTCGACGGTCGCGGCGAGCCGGTCTGGGTCGGCGTCGACCCGACCAACCGCCGCTTCGCCGGCGAGACGCACGTGAAGATCGGCCACGGCCGCTTCTACGCCGACATCCCGCCGGTCAAGGGCGTCTACCGCGGCGGCTCGACCTCGACGCTCGGCGCCAACGTCCAGATGTCCCGCCTCGACCCGCAGGCCGGCGCGCGGGCCTGACGCTCAGTCGCCGTCGAAGTCGTGGGCGAGCGGGAGGGCGGCCCAGAGGAGCGCGAAGAGGAGGAAGCTGAGCGCGCCGGTGACGATCGTCATGGTGGTGCCGAAGAGGTAGTCGGCGATCAGCACCATCGCGCCGACGAGCGCGAGCGCGAGCGTGGTGAGGCCGGCGATCGTCAGGCGGTTGGCGGCGGCGACCAGCTCCGGGCGGCGTCTGGCGCGGAAGTTGAGGCGGTGGTAGGCGGTCGGGGCGACCAGCAGCACGGTCGTCAGGAGCACGAGGCAGAGCGTCACGAAGTAGACGTCGCGCTGGAAGCTGGTGACGGTGTCCCAGCCCTTCTGGAACGGGACCGCGAGCAGGAAGGCGAACAGCACCTGCACGCCCGGCAGCGCGACGCGCAGCTCGTTCAGCAGCTCGATCAGGTTGCGGTCGAGCCGCTCCTCCTCGCTCTCCTCGCGTGCGGGCATGGTGATCCGGTACCCGCAGAAGGCCGGGTTCTCCCGGGGCTGCCCTCTCAGGGTCGACTCCGGGTCATGCCGGATGGTGCAACGGCGGTCGCGGGTCCATAGTCGAGAGCGTCACCGCACACCCTCGTCTCAGGACGCCGACCAATGCCGCAGATCGCCTCGCTCCCCACCGCCTCCACCGCCCTCGCCGGGCCCGCCCGCGCCCGCACCCGCGGCGCCCGTGCCTCCCGCCGCCCCGGCCTCGCCGCCCGCGGCGCGACGCTGGCGCGGCTGCTGCTGGTGCCGGGCGCGGCGGTCGCGGAGCTGAACGCGATCGGCGACCGGCCCGACGCGCTGCCCTCGCGCGCGCCCCACCACGCCTGACCGCCAGCAAGGAGCCTCCGCATGAACCCCGACGCCTCCGTGCCGACGCGGCCGCTGCTGCGCCGCCGCGCCGACGACCAGATCCTGCTCGGCGTCTGCGCCGGCATCGCGCGCAGCTTCGAGCTGCGGCCGCTGGTCGTGCGCTCGGCCGCGGTGCTGGCCGGCGCGCTCGCCTTCCCGCTGCTCGTGATCGCCTACACGGCGCTCGCGCTGATCATGCCGCGCGACGACGGCCGCGTGCTGCTCGGCGGCCGCCCCGACGACGGCCGCGAGCAGGTCCTCGGCTGGTCGTTCGTGCTGTTCGCCGGGCTGCTGCTGATCGTCTCGCGGCTGCAGCCGGAGGAGCTGGTGTGGCCCGCGCTCGACTCCAGCGCGCTGCCGTTCGCCGGGATCGCGATCGTCTGGCTGACCTTGCGCGATCGCAAGCACGCGGCGCCGGACGTCTCCGGGGCGAGCGCCCCGGGGGCGCCGCCCGCGCCTGCCGCGCCCGCGTCCGCTGCACCGACCCCGCCCGCGCCGATGACGCCGCCGCCGGCCGCGCCCGCCGCCGCGCCGGCGCCGACGCCCCCGCCCGCATCCACGCCGACGAGCGGCGACGTGGTCGACGGCACCGCCACGACCGTCGTCCACGACGTGCCGGCGGTACCGTCTCAGCGTGGCCCAGGCCGATTCCTCGCCCGCCTCAGACGCGGTGACTGACGCACTGCCGGCGCCCGCGCCGGCGCACCGCCCGCTCGCGCGCAGCGCCGAGCATCGCGTGCTGCTCGGCGTCTGCGGCGGGATCGGGCAGGGGCTCGGCGTCGATCCCGTGGTCGTGCGGCTCGCGTTCGCGGTCGCGACCGCGGCCGGCGGCATCGGGATCGCCGTCTACCTCGCCGCCGCGCTGCTGCTGCCGGCCCCGCCGTTGGACGCGCCCCGCCGCCCCTACCGCGCCCGCGCGCAGGAGGCGGCCGGCCTGCTGCTGCTGATCCTCGTCGGCTCGGCGGTGCTGTCGAGCACCGGCATCCTGCTGCCGCTCGACGTGCTCGGCCCCGGCGTGCTGCTGCTCGGCGGCCTCGCGCTGATCTGGCGCCAGGCCAACCCGCAGCAGTCGATCCCGACGCCGGCCGGCCCGCTGCTCGACACCAGAGACGCCGCCCGCACCGTCGGCGGCCTCGTGCTGGTCGCGCTCGGCGCGCTGCTGTTCCTGCGCCTCGGCGCCGACGCGACCGCGCTCGTCAGCGCCGCGATCGCCGCCTCCGTCGCGGCCGCCGGGATCGGCCTGCTGGTCGGCCCGCGGCTGCGGCAGGCGCGGATCGAGGCCGAGGCGGAGCGGCGCGAGCGGATCCAGACGGAGGAGCGCGAGCGCGTCGCCGCGCGGCTGCACGACTCGGTCCTGCAGACGCTGGCGCTGATCCAGCGCGAGCCCGACGCGCGAAGGGCGCAGCTGCTCGCGCGCCAGCAGGAGCGCGAGCTGCGCGCCTGGCTGTACGGCAGGGAGGACGCCGACGCGCCCGCGACCTTCGCCGCCGCGCTGCGCCACGCCGCGCAGGAGGTCGAGGCCAACTACGGCGTCGGCGTGAGGCTGGTGCAGCCGCGCGACGCGCCGCTGGACCCCGACCTGGAGGCGCTCGCGATGGCGGCGCGCGAGGCGATCACGAACGCCGCCAAGCACGCCGGCGTCAGCGAGGTGTCGGTGCTGGCGCGCGTCGGCGAGCGCGAGGCGTCGGTGTTCGTGCGCGACCGCGGCAGCGGCTTCGAGCGCGCGCTCGTCGCGCCCGACCGGCGCGGCCTGCGCGAGTCGATCGAGGCGCGCATGGCCCGCCACCGCGGGCATGCGACGATTCACAGCGTGGTCGGCGAAGGGACCGAGATCGAGCTGACGCTGCCGCGCGCCGGTCTGCCCGCCGCGCCCGCTCCGCCGAGCGCGCCCGCCCCGGAGGCCCGCCCGTGAACCTGCCGCTGCGCAAGGTCGTGCTCGTCGACGACCACGCGATCTTCCGCGCCGGCCTCAAGGCCGGGCTCGGCCCGACGATCGAGGTCGTCGGCGAGGCCGGCACGGTCGAGGAGGCGATCGGGACGATCCGCGCGCTCGACCCCGACGTCGTGCTGCTCGACGTCCACCTGCCCGACGGCGGCGGCCAGGCGGTCATCCCGGCCGTCCACGCCGAGCGGCCGGGCGTGCGCTTCCTCGCGCTGTCGGTCTCCGACGCGGCCGAGGACGTCGTCGCCGTGATCCGCGCCGGCGCGCGCGGCTACGTGACGAAGTCGATCGCGCCCGACGAGCTGGTCGACGCGATCCACAAGATCGCCGACGGCGACGCCGTCTTCTCGCCGTGGCTGGCCGGCTTCGTGCTCGACGCCTTCGGCGGCGGCGAGGCCGGCGACGGCGCCAGGGGCGCGCCGGCGACGATCGGCGCCGCCGACCCGGAGCTGGACCAGCTGACCGCGCGCGAGCAGGACGTGCTGCTGCTGATCGCGCGCGGCTATCTCTACAAGGAGATCGGCGCGAGACTCCACATCTCCGTCAAGACGGTCGAGTCGCACGTCTCCAATGTGCTGCGCAAGCTGCAGCTGTCCAACCGCGCCGAGCTGACGCGCTGGGCAGCCCAGCGGCGGATGATCTAGCGCGGCTCAACCCGCGCCGCCGCTCGTCACCGCGCCGTCATGCCTCCGTCGACGACCATCGCCGCGCCGACGACCGACGCCGCCTCGTCGCTGAGCAGGTAGGCGGCCATCGCCGCGATCTCCTGCGGCTGCACGAAGCGGCCGTGCGGCTGACGCGCCTGCATCGCGGCCTGCGCCGCCGCGGGATCCTCCGCGCCAGCGGTGATCCGCTCGATCCAGGGGGTCTCGACGGTGCCGGGGACGATGCAGTTGACGCGCACCCCGGCGCCGACGTGGTCGATCGCGGCGGCGCGCGTCAACGCCAGCACCGCGCCCTTGGCCGCGCTGTAGGCGGCGCGATCCGGGATCCCCACGAGCGCCGCGATCGAGGAGACGTTGACGATCGCGCCGCCGCCGCCCGCGACGAGCGCCGGGACCGCCGCCGCGATCCCGAGAAAGGTGCCGCGGACGCTCACGGCGAGCACCGCGTCGAGCTGCTCGACGGTCGTCTCCGGCGCGGTCCCGGCGACGCCGACGCCGGCGTTGTTGACGAGCCCGGCGAAGCCGCCGAGCGCGACCGCCCGGGCGACCATCTCGCGCACGTCGCGCTCGTCGGTGACGTCGGTCGCGCAGGCGGTGACGGCGCCGCCGGGCGCGAGCGCCGCGGTCGCCTCGGCAGCCGCGACGTCACGGTCGGCGGCGAGCACGCGCGCGCCCTCGGAGACGAGCCGCAGCGCGATCGCGCGGCCGATCCCGGAGCCGGCGCCGGTGACCGCGATCGTCCGCCCGGCGAGTCGTTCTGCGAGCGCCATCGCTCAGCCTTTCTCCGCGCCGGCGAGCTGACCCGCGACGAGGAAGCGTTGGGAGAAGAGGAACACGACGAGCACCGGCGCCGCCGTCAGCAGCGCCGCCAGCGCGGCCTCGGGCGCCTGGATCGGGAGGTCGCCGAGACCGCGCGCCGGATTGATCGCCGGCGTCGAGCTGAGCAGCGTCTGGAGGCCGATCTGGAGCGTGTAGCGGCTGTCGTCGCTCAGCATGATGAACGGCAGGAAGTAGTTGTTCCAGACGGCGGTGAAGCTGAAGAAGCCGATCAGCGCGACCGCCGGCTTCGACAGCGGCAGCGCGATGCGGCGGAACAGCTCCCACTCGCTGGCGCCGTCGATGCGACCGGCGTCGAGCAGCGACGGCGGCAGCGCCGCGGCGTAGTGGAGGTAGGCGAGGTAGACGCCGAACGGGAACAGCCCGCTCGGCAGGATCACCGCCCACGCCGTGTCGATCAGCCGCAGCTGCGCCATCTCCAGGAACAGCGGCAGCACGAGCGCCGCCTGCGGCACGATCATCGTCAGCAGCGTCAGCGTCAGCAGCAGCTTGCGACCCGGGAAGCGGTAGGTCGCGAGCGCGTACCCGGCCGGCAGGCAGAGCACGATCGCCAGCGCGACCGACGCGGCCGAGTACAGCACCGAGTTCTGCAGCCAGACGAGGATCTGCCCGTCGTTGAACGTCATCAGGTTGTCCCACGTCGTCCCGACCTGGGAGAACGAGCCGAACGAGAGCGGGAAGTCGCCGCTGAGCTGCTCGTTGGTCTTCGTCGGCGCGAGCGCGAGCCAGACGAGCGGCCCGCCGAAGAGGAAGGCCGTCGCGAGCATCACGACGATGCGGCCGGTGCGTCCTGTCAGCGGCAGCATCTAGCGCTCCGTCGCATCGGTCGCGTACAGCTTCGTGCGGAAGACGATCACGAGCGCGACCGTGAGCCCGACCGCCAGCAGCATCAGCGAGAGCGCGGCGGCCATGCCGAAGTCGCCCTGCTGGGTGGCGTAGAAGTAGCCGAGCTGGTTGACCGACCAGGTCGGGCTGATCTGCCCGCTGAAGGCCGAGCCGAGCACCTGCGGCTCGACGAACACCTGCGTGCCGTAGGCGAAGCAGGAGACGAGCGCGAGCGCGAGGTACTTGCGCACCATCGGCAGCTTGATCCGCGTCGCCAGCTGCCAGGCGTTGGCGCCGTCGACCCGGGCGGCGTCGAAGACCTCGCCCGGGAGCGCCGACATCGCGCCGTAGAGGACGACGATCCAGCCGCCGGCGGTGACCGCCGTCGCGATCAGCGCCAGCACGAGCGGCAGCCGCGACGGCGTCAGCGCGTCGGTCGCGGTCTCGATCCCGAGCAGGTCGAGCAGCGGCCCGAAGGGGCTCAGCGCCGGGCTGATCATGAACAGCCACAGCAGCGCCGCGGCCGATCCGGTGACCGCGCCGGGCAGGTACCAGGCGAAGCGCATCGCGGTCGAGAAGCGGCCGCGGCGGGCGTGCGCCAGCAGCGCCAGCACGACGATCACGACCAGCATCGTCGGCAGCCACACGAGCAGGTAGGTGCCGACGTGGGAGGCGGCGTCGGGCAGCCGCGAGTCGTCGAGCACGGCTCTCCAGCGGCCGAGGCCGTCGAAGGTCGTGCCGAGCCCCGTGTCGGAGTTGCGGCGGAACGACATCCACAGCGCGTAGAGCGCGGGCGCCACGCCGAACGCGATCAGGAAGACCGCGTACGGCGCGACGAACAGGTACGGCGCCAGGCGCGAACGCCGCCGCGACGCGCGGGTCGGCAGGATGCGCCTGCGGGTCGCGACGGCGTCGCTCATCTCACTGCTGCTCGACGCTGTAGCCGGCCGTCTGAGCCGCCTCGACGAGACGGTCCTGCCACGGGTCCATCAGCGCCTCCAGCTTGTCGCCCTTCTTCAGGCCGGCGACAACGATCTCCGCGAACGACGGCTGCCAGGCCGCCTCGTATCTGACGTAGTTCCAGTTCTCGCGGATCTTGCCGGCCTCCTCCTGCATCGCCGGCACCGGGTCGGCGGCGTAGTAGTCGTCGTCGGCCTTCGCTCTCGCCCACGCGTCGGCGGCGGCCTCGAACGCCGGGTAGGTCGTCAGGCCCTGCTGCAGTCTCGTGTCGGTCGTCAGCCATTCGACGAGTCTGCCGGCGGCGACCTTGTCGCCGGTGTGCTGGGAGATCGCCCAGACGCCGCCGCCGACCGTGCCGGCGTAGGGCACGTCCTCGCCGGGCCACGTCGGCATCGTCGTCGCGGTCAGTCTGCCGGCCGGGAATCTCAGCGCCTTGAAGCCGAAGTCGCCCATCCACGACGCCATCGGCAGCATCAGCACCTGCTCGCTTCTCATCAGTCTCGTGAACTCGGGGTCGAAGAGGCCGGAGAGCGAGACCGATCTGTTGTCGATCAGCGGCTGCAGCAGCTCGTTGACGCGCGTGCACTCGTCGGCGTGGAGGTCGATGCGGACGCTGTCGGCGCCCGTCGTCTGCTTGATCGGACAACCGCTGGAGCCGTAGAAGACCTGCTCCATCATGTGGTCGCCGAAGGCGCCGACGACCATGCCCGGATGCTCTCTGGCGACCCGCTCGCCGAGCGCGGCGTACTCGTCCCACGTTCTCGGGACGTCGTAGCCGAGTCTTCTCATCAGCGGCGCGTCGTACCACAGCACCGTCTGCGCGAGGTCGTTCTGGATGCAGACGACTCTGCCGCCGAAGGTGCAGTTCGTGATCGTGCTGGGCGCGAAGCCGTCGCGCACGTCCTGGCCGATCACGTCGTCGAGCGGCGCGGCGTAGTTGTAGGGCGGACCCTGCAGCGCCGAGATCTCCGACGGCGTCGCGAGGAAGACGACGTCGGGCCAGCCCTTGCGGGTGCGGTTGGCGAGCTGGACCTTCGTCGAGACGTAGCCGGCGTCGGCCGGGATCGTGACGATCTTGAGGTCGGCCTGCGGGTGGGCTCTCGCGTAGGCGCGCACCTGCTCGACGCGGGTGGCGTCGGCCCATACGGTCAGCTGTCCGCCACCGCTCGTCGCGGCGCTGTTCGCGCTCGTGCTCGTGCTGCTGCCGGAGTCCGAGCTGCCGCACGCGGCGAGCGCGAGCGCGCTCGCGACCGTCAGCAGCGCTCCGGCGGTGACACGCCTGATCTGTCCCATCTGGCCTCTCCTGGTGACGCTCCGGCGACCCCGGAGCGAAAATAGATCAGATTCATTTACGCTCTGGACCGAGAAGACTCAGACCCAGGCGCCGCCGCAGTGTGGCAAAGTCACCGTTACTCCGTCAAGAGTCTGATTCATCTTGTCATTTCACCCTTGCATCGCAGAAATGAATCTGAAACAGTCTCCGCCGTCATGACAGAACCCCTTGCCAGCAGCCACCCACCCGAGCCCGTCACCGCGGCGGACGAGGACGCCGGCTACCGGCCGGGCTACGAGATCGCCGCCGAGCGGATCCTCGAGTACGTCGCCGCCAACGGCCTCGCCTCCGGCGACCGGCTGCCGACCGAGAAGCAGCTGTCGGAGCTGATCGACACGAGCCGCTCGGTCACGCGGGAGGCGGTCAAGATCCTCTCCGCGATGGGGCGGCTGCGAGTCCGCAAGGGCGCCGGCATCTACGTCGGCAGACCCGGCAACCTGCTCACCGACGAGGCGTTCGGCCTCTTCATGCCGGCGGACCTGCAGCAGGTGCACATGCTGTTCGAGTTCCGCGAGACGCTCGAGTGCCACACCGCGCGGATGGCGGCGGCGCGCGCGACGCCGCAGCAGCTGCACGAGCTGCAGACGCTCTCCGCCGAGCTGACGACGGCGGCCGCGGCCGAGGACCACGAGACCTTCAACCGCGCCGACGAGCGCTACCACCGGCTGCTCGCGAAGGCCGCCAACAACGTCTTCCAGGAGCGCACGATCAGCCGCATCCAGGAGCTGACGTGGCAGGTCGCGACGATCGGCCTCGCCGGCGCCGGCAGCAACTCGCTCGCCGACGGCGCCGCCGAGCACGCCGCGATCACCGCCGCGATCTCGGCCGGCGACGGCGACGGCGCCGAGCGCGCGATGGCCGCCCACATCGAGCACACGCTCGAGGACTACCAGGACACGATCCGCCGGCGGCTCTTCAGCGAGCCCGGCGAGGCGGGCGGCCGATGAGCGCCGACACGACGATCGTCGCCGTCGAGTTCGAGCTGCGCGAGCTGCCGGCGCCGGCGCCGTTCCGCTGGCGCGACGGCCTGCCCGGCTCCGACGGCGCCGTCACCGGCGGCGTGCTGCGGATCCGCACCCGCGACGGCGCCTGCGGCGAGGTCCCGACCGCGCGCGGCGTGATCGTGCGCGACCTCGTCGAGCGGCGGCTGCGCGACGAGCTGGTCGGCCAGGACGCGCTCGCGCGCGAGTACCTCTGGCACCGCCTGTGGGAGCTGGACCGGATCGAGGAGTTCCCGATCTACGCGCTCGGGCTCGTCGACGTCGCGCTGTGGGACCTCGCCGGCAAGCTCGCCGGCCAGCCGGTCCACCGCCTGCTCGGCGGCTTCCGCGACGCGATCCCCGCCTACGGCTCGACCGTCACCTACGCGACGACCGAGGAGTACCTCGACGTCGCCGACCAGATCCTCGCCCGCGGCTTCACCGCGATCAAGCTGCACGCCTGGGGCGACGCGCGCCGCGACGCGGCCCTCTGCCAGGCGCTGCGCGCCCACGTCGGCCCCGACGTGCCGCTGATGTACGACGGCTCGGCCGCCTTCGACCTGCCCGACGCCGTCTTCCTCGGCGAGGCGCTGTCGGAGGCGCGCTACCTCTGGTACGAGGAGCCGATGCGCGAGTTCAACGTGACCGCGCACCGCTGGCTGGCCGAGCGCGTCGACGTGCCGCTGCTGGTCGGCGAGACCTCCGACGGCGCGCACATGAACATGGCCGACTTCATCGCCGCCGGCTGCGCGACCTACGTGCGCACGAGCGCGCTCTACAAGGGCGGCGTCACCGGCGCGCTGCGGATCGCCCATCTGGCGGAGTCGTTCGGGCTGCGCGCCGAGGTCCACGGGCCCGGCGCCGTCCACGCTCACCTCTGCCTCGCGATACCGAACACCACCTACTACGAGGCGCTCGTGCACGGCAACCCGATCGTGACCGACCCGGCCGTCGGCCCCGACGGCCTCGTGCGGCCCAGCGACGCGCCCGGCTTCGGCTTCGCCTTCGACGCCGAAGCGGCCGGAGCCGCGCGGTGAGCGAGCCGCCGGTCGCACCGTCGGCGCTGCTCGCCGGACGGACGGTGCTCGTGACCGGCGCGACCGGCGTCGGCGTCGGCGCAGGCGTCGTCGCGGCGGTCGCCGCGCTCGGCGCGCGGCTGGTGCTGAACGGGCTCGGCGACGCCGAGCTGGAGCCGGTGCTGGCGCGCTGGCCCGACGCGATCGGCGTCGTCGGCGACGTCAGCGACCCGGCCGCGGTCGAGCGGATGCTCGACAGCGCCCAGGAGCGGGCCGGCGTCCCGCTCGACGGGCTCGTCAACAACGCCGGCGTCGGCCTCACCCGCCGCGCCCACGAGGCCGACGCCGGCGACTTCGACCGCGTCCACGATGTCGACGTGCGCGGCGTCTGGGCCGTCTCGCGCGGCTTCGCGCGGCGGCTGATCGCGGCTGGCGGGCGCGGGGCGATCGTCAACGTCTCGTCCGTCCACGCGCGCGCGACCGAGGACCGCTACGCGATCTACGCCAGCGCCAAGGCCGCCGTCGAGGGACTGACCCGCGGGATGGCGGTCGAGCTCGGCCCGCACGCGATCCGCGTCAACGCGATCGCCCCTGGCTACGTGCACTCCGAGCAGGGGCTGGAGCTGCTCGCCGCCGTCACCGCAGACGCCGCGGCGTGGGCGAGACGGACCGTCGAGCGCGACCAGGCGCTGCCGGAGCCGATCGGCGCGCTCGACTGCGGCTGGGCCGCCGGCTTCCTGCTGTCGGACCTCGCCCACGGGGTCAGCGGCCAGTCGCTCGCGATCGACGCCGGCATGACCGCGCAGTTGACGCGCCGCGACGCACCGGTATGAGCAGACACGACGCAGCGACCCGCATCGTCCGGCTGACCGCGACCGAGGTCGTCGTCCCCGCGAACCCGATCGCGCTCCAGAGCGCGGGCGTCGACCGCCCGCTGCACAAGCTCGCGACCGGCGCCAGAGGCGGCTGGTCGGTCCAGTTCGACACGCTCCCGAAGCTGCTGCTGGAGCTCGAGCTGGCCGACGGCACCGTCGGCCTCGGCGAGCTGTACCGCGACCACCGCTGGCCGGTCGTCGAGGAGATGGCGCGGATGCTGCTCGGCAGCGACGCGGCCGGCTACGCGCTGCAGCGGCTGCCGTTCGCCTACGGACGCGAGTACGACGGCTTCGAGATCGCGCTCGCCGACGCGCTCGCCCGCCACCGCGGGATGCCGCTCGCCGACCTGCTCGGCGGCGCGCTGCGCGACCGCGTCGAGGTCAACGCCTGGAGCGGGCACCGCCTGCGAGGCGACATCGGTCCGCTCGTCGCCGACTACGCCGCGCAGGGCTTCACGACGATCAAGTTCAAGTGCGACGCCGACGACGACGTCGCCGGCTGGTGCCGCGAGATCGCCGAGGCGGCGCCGTCGATGCGGGTCGTGCTCGACCCGAACGAGCGCTGGGAGACGCCGCGGATGGCGCTCGACCGCTGCCACGCGCTCGCCGCCGTCGGCAACGTCGCGCTGATCGAGGACCCGATCCCGCACACCTTCTCGTGGGACGCGTGGGCCGACCTGCGGCGCGCCAGCCCGCTCGCGATCGCGCGCCACGTCGCGGTCCCCTACCCGCAGCTCGGCCAGCGGCTCGCCGACGTCTCGCTCGCGGTCCAGCACCGCGCCGTCGACGGGCTCGTCGTCAACGGCGGGCTGTGGGACTTCGCGCGCGCCGACGCGGTCGCCTCGCTCGCCGGCCTGCCGCTCTTCCACGGCTCCGAGGTCGACCTCGGCGTCTGCGAGGCGGCGTACCTGCACGCCTGCGCTGCCGCCCGCTCCTGCACCTGGCCGAGCGACGTCTTCGGCCGCCTGATCCGCTCCCACGACCTGCTCGCCGAGCCGCTGCGGATCGAGCCGCCGTTCGCGCTGCTGCCGCAGGGACCCGGCCTCGGCGTCGCGCTCGACGCCGCCGCGGTCGACGCCCGCACCGTCACCCGCAAGGAGTTCCGATGACCTCGCTCGCCCACCTGCGCAACCCCTGGGACGGCGCCGACGCCGACCGCGCGGAGATCTGGGAGATGCTCGTGCGGCGCGACATCGAGGCGTACGTCGAGGCCGACTGGGAGCGCGTCGCCGACGACTTCGACGGCGGCTCGTTCATCGCCGTCGACGGCGCCGCGTCGACCGATCCCGACGCCTGGCGGCTCGGCTATCCGGGCCTGGAGGAATACCGCGAGCGGTGGCTGCACGGCGCCGCGCAGGACGTCGCCCGCGCGCTCGACCCGGCGGCCGACTTCGCCGCCGCGACCTTCCTCGACGGGATCGAGCTGGAGCGCGACCGCGCGCTCGTGCACAAGCGCTTCGACGGGCCGCTGCGGCTGCAGGACGGGGACGTGGAGACGCTCGCGTGGCGGACGATCTACCTCTGCCGCCGGATCGACGAGCGCTGGCGGATCGTCGGCTTCGTCGGCTTCCTGCCGCCGCGCCCCGCGCCCGCGCCCGCCAAGCGCGTTCCCGCCGGCGCCGCCCAGCACGTCACCGCCGGCCCCTACTCGCCGGTGCTCGAGGTCGACCCGCGCCGCACGGTCGTGATCAGCGGCCAGGCGGCGATCGCGCCCGACGGCGCGCTGATCGGCACGACGGTGCGCGAGCAGGCGCGCGCGACGCTGGAGAACTGCCGCGCCCAGCTGCAGACCGCCGGCCTCGACCTCGCCGACGTCTTCAAGGTCAACGTCTACCTGACCGACCTCGCCGAGTGGGAGAGCTTCAACGAGGTCTACCGCGAGCTGATGCCCGCGCCGCTGCCGGTCCGCACCGCGATCGGCTGCCAGCTGCTGCCCGGACTGCTCGTCGAAGTGGAGCTGTGGGCCGCCGCGGCGGTGGTCGCGTGAGCCGCTGGGAGCTGCTCACCAGCGCCGGGCTCGGCGCGGTCGACCGGGCCGTCCCGGTGCTGCTGCCGCTCGCCGCGGTCGAGCAGCACGGCCCGCACCTGCCGCTCGCGACCGACCGCCTGATCGCCGACCACGTCGCCGGCTCGCTCGACGCGCTGCTCGGCGAGGAGCTGCTCGTGCTGCCGACCGTGGCGATCGGCGTCTCCGCCCACCACAGCGCCTTCCCCGGCACGCTGACGGTCGGCCACGACGCCTTCGGCGCCTACGTCGAGCAGCTCGCCGACTCCGTGCTGGAGCAGGGCTTCCGCTCGCTCGTGCTGCTGGTCGCCCACGGCGGCAACACGGCGATCGCCAACGTCGTGCTGGAGCGGCTCGGCGCACGCTGGCCCGATCGCCGGCTCGTCGTGACCGCGTGGTGGCAGGCCGCCGGCCCGGAGCTGCTGGCGCTGACGAGCGCGGGCCCCGGCGGAGTCGGCCACGCATGCGAGCTGGAGACGGCGCTGCTGCTGCACGCCGCTCCCGAACTGGTGCGGCGCGAGCTGATCCCCGCGCGCGAGAGCGCCCCCGCCTTCGGCTGGGACGACGCCGACATGCTGCGCGGCGGCCGCGCGCGCCTGCAGCGCAGCTTCGAGCAGATCGCCGCCAGCGGCGTGATGGGCGAGCCGCGGGCCGCGACCGCGGAGCTGGGAGCGGCCGCCTCCGCCGCGATCCGCGACGCGCTCGCCGCCGTGCTCGGGGACCTGCGCGCGGCATGAGCCGCTTTCCGGCGGCGGCCTTCGCCGCCAGCCCGCTCGGCTTCGGCGCCGCCGCCCTCGGCAACCTCTACGAGCCGCTCCCCGACGACGCTGCCGACAGCGCCGTCGCGGCCGCGATCGCCGCCGGCGTGCGCTGCTTCGACGTCGCGCCGCTGTACGGCTCGGGGCTCGCCGAGGAGCGGCTCGGCGCCGCGCTCGGGACGGCGCTGCGGACGCCGGCCGTGACGATCTCGACGAAGGTCGGCCGGCTGCTGCGCCCGCGCCGCGACGGCGACGCGATCGACCCGACGTTCGCGGCCGCGCCCGCCCGCACCGCCGTGCCCGACTTCTCGCGCGACGGCGTGCGACGGTCGCTGGAGGGGAGCCTGCGACGGCTCGGCGTCGAGCGCGTCGACGTCGTCTACCTGCACGATCCGGAGCCGCACTGGCGCAGCGCCGTCGACGAGGCGCTGCCGGCGCTCTGCGAGCTGCGCGACGAAGGGCTGCTGCGCGCGATCGGCGTCGGCACCAACGTCGCCGCGACGCCGGCGCGGCTGTTCGCCGAGGCCGAGGTCGACTGCGTCCTGCTGGCGGGGCAGTACACGCTGCTCGAGCACGCCGACGGCCTCGCCGCGCTCGACGCGGCCGCCGCGCGCGGCGTCGCGGTCGTCGCCGCGGGCGTCTTCAACAGCGGGATCCTGGCGGCCCCCGGCGACGACGCCCGCTTCGGCTACGCGCCCGCGCCCGCCGGCGTGCTGGCGCGGGCGCGCCGGATCGCCGCGATCTGCGCCGAGCACGGCGTCGCGCTGCCGGCCGCCGCGCTGCGGCTGCCGCTCGCCCACCCCGCCGTCGCCGGCGTGCTCGTCGGCATGCGCAGCGCGACCGAGGTGCGCGCCGACGTCGCCCACCTGGCCGCGCCGATCCCGGCCGGGCTGTGGCAGCAGCTGCGCGCCGAGGAGCTGCTCGACGCGCGCCTGCCGCTGCCGGCATGACCCACGAACGGAGAGCTGCGACCGATGACTGACGGATACCGCTGGGAGACGTGCGCACGGATCGCGCGCCTGCGCCTGATCGCGATCCTGCGCGCCCGCGACGCGCGCACGGCGACCGAGGTCGGGACCGCGGTCGCCGACGCCGGCCTCGACGTGATCGAGGTCTCGCTGACGCAGCCGGGCGCGCTCGACGCCGTCGCCGCGCTGGCGCGGGCGCGTCCCGGCGCGCTCGTCGGCGCCGGCACGGTGCTCGACGCGGCCAGCGCGCGGCTGGCGCTGCTGGCCGGCGCGCGCTTCCTCGTGACGCCGTCGCTGGTGCCGGAGACGATCGCCTGCGGCCACCGCTACGGCGTGCCGGTCGTCGCCGGCGTCGCGACGGCGAGCGAGCTGGGCGAGGCGCTCGCGCTCGGCGCGGATCTGATCAAGCTGTTCCCCTCCGACCAGTTCGAGCCGTCGATCGTCTCCGCGCTGCACGGCCCCTTCCCGCAGGCGCCGCTGGTGCCCACCGGCGGCATCACGGCCGCGACGGCGCCCGCCTGGATCGCCGCCGGGGCGGTCGCGCTCGGCGTCGGCGGCCCGCTGCTGGCCGATCCCGCCACGGCGGGAGAGCGCGCGAGCGAGCTGCTCGCGGCGGTACGGTGAGCGGCGCCGTCGAGGTCTTCCACGCGGCGCGGGCCGCGCTCGGCGAGGGCCCCTGCTGGGACGCCGCGCGCGGCGAGCTGCTGTGGGTCGACATGCTCGCCGAGCGCGTCCACGCGACAACCGCCACCGGCTCGACGGCGTACGCGGTCGGCGCGCTGCCGGGCGCGGCGATCCCGCTCGCCGGCGGCGACGACCTGCTGCTCGCGCTCGGCGCCGGGGTGGCGCGGCTCGCGCGCGGCAGCGGCGAGGTCGTCCCGCTCGCCGCGCTCGCCGCCGACCCCGCGACGGTCCGCGTCAACGACGCGAAGGTCGACCCCGGCGGGCGGCTGTGGGTCGGCGCGACGCGGCGCGACATGGCGCCGGGCGGCGGAACGCTGCAGCGGCTCGGCGACGACGGCCTGCTGACGTGCGTGCTCGACGGGCTCGACGTCCCCAACGGCCTCGGCTGGTCGCCCGACGGCGAGACGCTCTACCTCGCCGACTCGCCGCGGCGGACGATCGCGCGCCATCGCGTCGACCCGCTGCGCGGAGAGCTGCTCGGCAGCGCCGGGCCGGCGCTCGACACGAGCGCGCGGCCGGGACAGCCGGACGGGCTCGCGGTCGACGCCGACGGCAACCTCTGGGTCGCCTTCTGGGACGGCGGCGCGGTCCGCTGCTACACCCCCGGCGGAGCGCTGCTGGACGAGCTGCGGGTGCCGCTGCTGCGTCCGACCAGCTGCGCCTTCGGCGGCGCCGACGACCGCGACCTGCTGATCACGTCCTCCTGCCACGGCTACGACGCCGCCCAGCTCGCCGCCGAGCCGGCGGCGGGATCGCTGCTGGTCGCTCGCCCGGGGGTCGCCGGTCTGCCGCCGACCCCGGCGCGGATCGCCTAGACCGTCTCGGCGGTGCGGCGACGGCGCCGCAGCAGCCACACGGCGCCGGCCAGGATCCCTGCCACGAGCACGATTCTGAGCGGCAGCGCGTACGTCTCGATCGCGCCGGTGACGTCCTCCCAGTTGGCGCCGAGCTGCTTGCCGGCGAAGACGAGCGCGATGTTCCAGACGAGCGAGCCGGCGGCCGTCAGCAGCGAGAAGCGCAGCAGGCTCATGCGCATCATCCCGGCCGGTATCGAGACGACCGAGCGCGCCAGCGGGATCACGCGCGCGCCCAGCACGACCCAGTCGCCCCAGCGGTCGAACCACTGCTCGGCGCGGTCGAGGTCCTGCTCGCCGACGCGCAGCACCGAGCCCCACTTGAGCACCGCCGGGCGGCCGCCGTAGAGGCCGATCGCGTAGAGGATCAGCGCGCCCGCGAGCGAGCCGAGCGTCGCCGCCAGCACGACGAGGACGAAGTTCAGCGTGCCGGCGTCGACCTCGAAGCCGGCGAGCGGCAGGACGACCTCGGAGGGGATCGGCGGGAAGACGTTCTCGGCGACCATCGCGAGGAAGATGCCGGGGTAGCCGAGCGTGGTGACCGCGTCGCGCGCGGCGTCGGTGATCTTGTCGAGCACCCCCGAGAGGCTAGCGAGCGTCGCTCGTCGCGGCCTGCGCGTCGGCCTCCCGTGCCTCGGCCTCGGCCGGCTGCGGCGTCTCCGCGGCCGCCGCCGCGCGCCGCTTGCGCGCCGCCCGCTGCGGCCGCTTCACACGCACCTCCTGCGCGAGGTAGTAGGAGCCGATCACGAAGGCGGCCGCGGCGAGCTGCGCGACGACCGTCTCGACCGTCGGGTAGACGCCGAACCAGAGGCTCGCCCAGTAGGGCGGATCGAAGCCGAGCGGCGTGATCGGCAGCCAGCCGGTGCCCTGCATCGTGCGCGCCGTCTGCCCGACCATCACGATCAGCACGAAGCCGATCATCACGCCGGTCACTATCAGCATCTTCTTGTACGGCAGCTTGCGCTGGAGCGCGAAGGTGAGGACGGCGACGCCGAGCACCATCGCGAGCCCGAGCCCGGCGCCCTCGACGACCGTCGCGGTGCCGGCGCTGAGCTGCAGCGACTGCAGGAAGAGGACGGTCTCGAAGCCCTCGCGGTAGACGCTCGTGAGCCCGAGCAGCACGAGCCCGATCACCTGCGCCGAGATGAAGCCGACTCTGTCGAATCTCTCCAGTCGCTTGCGCTGGCGGTGGAACTTGCCGATCCACTCGCTCCAGTAGACCTTGTGGAAGAACCAGTTCGTGATCAGCAGCAGGACCGCGATCGCGATGATCCCGACGACCGCCTCGAGCTTCTCGCCGTACTGGTCGAGCGAGGTCAGGATCGTCTGCGCCAGCACCCACGTGATCACCGAGGCGAGCAGGCCGAGCCCGGCGCCGATCAGCACCGGCCGCCGCATCCGCCGCTTGGCGCCGATGAACGAGGCGGTGATCGCGGCGAGGATCAGGACCGCCTCCAGCCCCTCGCGGAAGACGAGGATCGCCGAGTTGACGACGACCTGCGTCTTGTTGGCGCTGTCGCCGAGCGTCGCGGCGGCGTCGCCGAGGCGCTCGTCGAGCACGAGCCGCGTCGCATGGATGTCGCGCCGCGAGGCGCGGTCGGCGATCAACGTGGCAAGGCCCTCCTGGTCGAGCGCGCCGAACCAGATCAGCCCCTCGACGTCGAGCGCGAGGCCGGGGTCGAACGCCTTCAGCCGCCGCTCGGGGCCGAACTCGAAGAAGGCGTACGCCTCCAGCCGCGCCTGCTCGGCCTGCTGGTACTGGCCGGCGCCGGCGGCCGCCTCCATGCGGTCGAGCGTGAGCGCGATCAGGTCGTAGTCGGACTCGTCGGTCGCCTCCTGCCACGCCGACGGCATCGTCGCCGTCAGCCCGTCCTCGATCTCGCCCGCGAGCTGCTCGACGTCGCCGGAGGGCGCGACGCCCTCCTTTCTCTTCGTCGCCTCGTCGACGAGCCCGCCGAGTCTGTCGAGCTGGTCGGCGACCGTCGCGGTGCGCGCCGGATCGCGCTTGGCGAGCATCGCCTGCAGATCCTGGAAGGCGGCGTCGGCGCCCTTCTGGAACGCGACCGCCTCCTCGATCTCGAAGTCCTTGGTGACGCTGCCGTCGTTGGTGCCGCGGCCGTACTCGACCGGCACGAGCGCGAGGAAGCGCAGCAGCTGCTGGGCGCGGCGGGCGGCCTCCTCGTCGGTGAAGGGCGCGGCGGTGAAGCCCTCCAGCGCCGCGACCGCGTCGGCATGGGCCGCTCTGAACGCGGCCGAGTCACCTCTGCGGGCAGCGCGCTGCATGCGGTTGTAGGCGGCGAGCGCTCTGTCGGCGCGGACGTCGCCCATGTCCTGCAGGTAGCGCGGCAGCAGGATGCCGAAGTAGCCGGCCGCCTGCGCGGAGGCCTCGGCGGTGCGGTTGGGGAGCGCGCGCTCGTCGCCGCGGGCGGCGTCGTCGAGCAGCTCGCGCAGGCGGCCCTGGTAGGCGTCGAGCAGGTCCTTGACGACGATCGCGCGGGCCGCGTCGGGCGCGATTCTTCTGCGCGCGAGCTGGCGGACGGCGAGCGTCGCGTCACCGCCGGGGCGGGTGAAGCGGGTCGCGGTGCGGAACTCGCGCAGCAGCAGCCAGCTGCGCGCGGTCCTCGCGTCGCCGTCCTGCACCGCGTCGACGGTGACGGCGTAGGAGCCGGCGAAGAGCGCGGCGCGAATCTCGCCGCGGGCGGCCGCGAGCGCGATCTCGTCGTCGGCGGCGGCCGCTCTGAGCGCGTCGCCGAAGGCGGCGTCGATCGCTCTGTCGGCGTCGGGGTCGGCGGCCGCGACCGTTCTCGACAGCGCGCCGTCGTAACGCTGACGGGCGCGTCTGACGGCGCGCACGGCGTCGGCCGGCGTCTCCAGGATCAGCGCCGTCTGCGCTTCGAACAGCTCGCCGCGGACGTCGTCGACGACGCGCCACGGCTGGTCGCCCGTCGCCGCTCCCGCGGGTCCGGCCAGCGCGCCGCCGCCGCACAGCAGCAGCGTCGCGAGCAGGGTGAGCAGGAACGGCAGCGGGCGACGGGTCATGCGCGGCTCAGTTCTCCAGCGTGATGTCGAGCTGGACGGCCGCCTGCGAGACCTGGCCGGCGATCGCCTCGGCCTGGTCCTGTGCCTCGCCGCCGAGCGTGTCGGCGTCGCTGGCGGTGAATCTCTTGCCGTCGGCCTCCTCGTCGCGCAGCCGCTCGGCGAAGGCGGTCAGTCTTCTCAGCGACGTGCCGGTCTGCGCCGCCTGCTGTCTGTCGACGGAGCCGATCGTCGGCTCGATCGAGTCGTAGACGAGCACGAGGCCGCCGAGGATGTCGGCGATGTCGGACAGGCGCGAGGTGCCGACGAAGCCGGCCTCGGTCGCTCTGTCGCCGGCGATGAAGCGCGAGTTCTTCCACGCCTCGAAGTACTCCGACATCGTCGGCGTCATCACGACGACGGCGGTGAAGACGTCCTCGGGCGCCGGCTCCCACTCATGCGCGGAGGCGTCCAGCTCTCTCGCGGTGGCGTTGAACTCTCTCGTCGTCGCGACAAGGAAGTCCGCGTCCGGCAGCGCCTCGGGGAACACGACCTTGCCATCACCGTTCAGGTCGGCTCTGACACCTCTGACGGTGAACTTCGGGTCGGTGCCGAAGACGGAGGTCTCGACCAGCGCGAAGAAGTTGCCGGGCTGTCTGTAGGTCTTGCCGCCGGGCGTTCTGATCGTGAACGGGACCGCGTTCTCGGGGTCCGAGCCGTCGCTGCCGGCGTCGATGATGTTGTCGTAGTCGGCCAGCTCCGGCACGCCCGCGACGACGCCTTCCATCTCCTCGTAGGAGGGGTTGGCGGTGCGCAGATCTCTCTGCAGCTGGGTGACCAGTCTCTGCACCTCGGCCCGTCTCGTTCTCAGCAGCTGCGCGTAGTCGAAGTCGGCCGCCTCGGCGAGCGCGTAGTAGGCCTCGGCATCTCTCTGCAGCGTCGCGGTGTCGTCGACGAGCCGTCTGGAGTGGTCGAACAGGTAGTCCTGGACCGGTCTGTAGTCGATCGCCGCCGCCTCGGCGGTCGTCGATGCTGCGGTCGAGGTGCTCGCGGAGTCGCTGCTGTCGTCACCGCAGGCGGCGAAGGCGAGCGCTGCGCCGACGGCGAGCGCCGCCGGGGCCTGACGCCAGCGCGTCTTCAGGTAGGTCATCGTGCTCCTGTCGAGGGTCGATCGATCCACCTGCCGGGGCCTGGCAGCGGGGGCGATTAGGGCATCCTAACATTAGGTTCCCTTTAGCTCCGCCGCCGGCCCGGCAGATCGGTCAGTTGGGCGCGTGGACGCCTTCGTCGGCGTTCGGGCGGTTGCGTCCGTAGACGCGCTCCTGCAGCGCCGGACGGTCGCTGGTGTCGACCGTCGCGACGAGCTGGCAGAGCGCGCCGGGGAACGGCGTGCTCGACGCTCTGCCGCCGTACGGGTCGGTCCACACGAGCCGTCCGCCGGAGGCGTTGTCGAGCCGCGTCTCGCGCAGGTAGACGTCGCGATGGACGCCGCGGAACGGCGAGCGCGGGTCGTTGTACGCATACGCGGCCGGCAGCGCGCCGCCGCTGGTCGCGCGGTCGCAGAGGGTCGAGGCGGCGCGGTCGCCGTTGGGCTCGACCTCCCAGCAGAGGTCGAGCGTGCGGCCCAGTCTCGCGCTCGCCGACGGGTCGCCGTAGCGGCTCGGGTCGAAGACGCCGAAGGCCGGGTCGAACGTCGCCAGCGTATGGCCGTCGGCCGTTCTCAGCTCGTTGACCGCGCTCCACTTCTCGTACAGCGCCCACGCCGAGGTCGTGCGGCCGGCCGGCACCAGCACCGTCTGCTCGACGCAGGCGCGATCGGGGATCTCGCGCCGGCCGCCGCCGGACGGGTAGCCGTTGTCGGTCGTCGTCACGCTCGTCGCGGTGTCACAGGAGCGCACGTATCTGCCCGGCTGGCCGAAGCGGCTGATCGTGTCGGCGATCAGCTCGGTGCCGTCGTCGCAGCGGACGGCATAGAGCAGCTCGTGAACGTTGTTGGAGAGCGCGTCGGGCGAGTGCGAGCCCTGGTGGACCGAGACGAGGTAGTCGCAGGTGACGCTGAGGTCGACGCCGCCGGCGCTCAGCAGCCGCACGTCGTTCTCGTAGTCGACCTTGTAGCCGACGTGGTCCTCGTGGCGGATTCTCGTGCCCGGGTTGGCGGCCGCGTAGCTGTCGAGCGACTCGGTCGCGAGCCCGAACGCGATGCCGGCGTACTCGCGCGCGCCGGCGTTGGCGAGGTGGTCGGCGACCCAGCCGAAGATGTCGGAGCCGTGCGGGTCGCGGCCGTGCTCGTGGCCGAAGGTGCAGCGTCTGCCGGTCGCCGGGTCGGTCGTCGTCGGCGGGTGCCAGGTCGGGTAGCGCTTGCCGTCGGGGCCGATCACCGAGTAGCGCTCGTGGACGCTCGCCGGGCAGCTGTCGTAGACGGTCGGGGTCCAGTTGGCGGCGGCGTACGAGTTCGGCGCCGGCGGCAGCTGCGGCGGCAGGCCGTCGCCCTGCGGCTCGCCGGGACCGGGATCGGCCGGGGTCGGCGCTCTCGCCTCAGGCAGCGCCGGCGCCGGTGCGGTCGGCACGGGTTCGGGTCTCGTGAGCCCCGGACGCGTCGGCGCAGCCAGGACGCGGAGGGAGATCGTGCCGCGATAGCGGCGTCTTCCCTGCACGATCGCGAAGCTCAGCCGATCGCTCCCGCGAAAGCCGGCGGAGGGGACGTAGCGGACCGTCCCGGAGCGGCGATCGAGCCTGACGAGCCGGCCGTGGCGCGGCTTGGCGACGATCGAGCGGATCGCCGCCGCGCCCCTCTTGGCGCGCCCGCGCACGACCAAGCGACCGCTCGCGCGGCAGTCGAGCGCCAGCGTCGCGCTGCGGCCGCTGGTGACGGTGACGGTGCGCGTCGCGCAGCTCACGGGCTTCGGCGCGCGGGTCGCGGCGGCGCGCGCGGCGGGCGCGTCGCCGGCGGGTGCCGCACCCGCGCCCGGCGCACCGGCGGGGAGCACCGCCAGCGTGCCGAGCGCGAGCAGGGCGGCCCGGGAACGGGCGAGGACGCTCATCGCTTCCCCACGAGCGCGGCGCGCCACGTCCCCGAGCCTCGACGGCCGTCCTCGTCGCGCGACACGACGCGCGCGATGAGGCTTCCGGTGGCCGTCCGCTTCAGCGCCGCGCGCGCGGCGCGCGGCAAGCTCACGGTGAGACGCACGGCGCGGCCGCGCACCGTCCGCGTCGTCGTCACCTTCCACTGCTTGCCGCCGGCCTTCACCGTGACGGTCACGGTGAGACGGCAGCGGCTGGCCCCGGCGCGCGCGCAGCGAGCGGTGCCGAGCGCGACCGTGCCGGCACCGCTGGCACGCACCGTCCCGCGCGGGACGCGCAGCGCGGCCGAGCCGACCCGCAGCGTGCGGATGCCGGTGGCGCCGGGCTTCGCCGGCGTCCCAGGGCTCAGCGGCGTGCCCGGGGTCGTCGGCGTCTCGCCGCCGGGGTTCGACGGCGTTCCCGGGTTCACCGGCGTGCCCGGATCGACCGGGGCGCCGGGGTCGGTCGGGTCGACCGGTCTGCCCGGCTGCTCCGGATCGGGGTCGGGCGTGTAGGCGGGCGCGGCCGCCGGCAGCAGCGCGACGGTCACCTCGCCGGCGTTCGCGCGCTCGCGCCGCAGCGCCATGTCGGCGCCGATCGCGAGGTCGGGCGCGCCGTTGCCGTCGACGTCGCCGATGCCGGCGACGACGCGGCCGAAGCGGTCCCCGGCCTGCTGGCCGTCGAGCCGGCTGGCCTGCTCAGGCGTTGCCGTCGCGAGCGGCAGCGTGCGCGTCGTGTCGGCCGCGTTGGCGGGGATCAGCCCGCCGTCGGCGCCGGTCAGCGGCAGCGTCGCCGGGTCGGCGATCCCGTGCACGAGCCAGGCGCTGCCGGCCGCCCCGGCGCCGTAGGCGCCGACGAGCAGGTCGTCGTGGCCGTCGCCGTCGACGTCGCCGACGCCGTCGAGCGAGAAGCCGGTCGAGCTGCCGGGCGCGCCGAGGATGCGGTAGCCGGCGCTGCCGAGCGTCGCCGCATCGAGCAGGTCGGCGTGCGCGCCGGCACGGCCGTAGACGACGTAGGCGGCGTCGCTGTTGGCGGCGGAGGTCGAGTCGGCGCCGATCGCGAGATCGGCCTTGCCGTCGCCGTCGACGTCGCCGGCCGCGGCGACGTCGATCCCGAGCCGGTGGCCGGCGAAGGCGCCGCCGATCGCGGTCAGCCACGACGACGTGTCGGCGAGGTCGATCCGGCCGCGCGCGGCGCCGCTGATCACGAAGGCGGCGCCGGAGGCGGTCGAGCGGCCGAACGCGACGGCGGTGTAGGTGCCGATCGCGAGGTCGGGCGTGCCGTCGCCGTCGAAGTCGCCGATCCCCTCGAGGCCGATCATCTGGCCGAACGGGGAGGCGGTCGAGCCGGGCGAGGCGCCGTCGATCCGCAGCAGCGCGGCGCCAGGCGCCGACAGGTCGACGGTCGTCGCCGCCGCCTGCCCGCGCAGCACCCAGACGATGCCGTTGTTCGCGCGCGCCGGCGTCGCGTCGGTCGTGTCGCCGGTGTTGGCCATCACGGCCAGCTCGCCGCGGCCGTCGCCGTCGAGGTCGCCGAGGCCGGCGACGGCGAAGCCGAGGTGGTCGTACTCGGGCAGGTCGGGCCCGACGACGCGGAAGCCGCGCTCGCCGAGGTGGCCGAGGTCGAGCGGGCTCTGCTGGCGCAGGTCTCTGGCGCCGTAGACGACGTAGGCGACGCCGCGCGAGCCGCCGGTGCCGCTCGGGCGGCCGTCGCCGTACTCGTACGCCCAGGCGCCGATCGCGAGGTCGTCGATGCCGTCGCCGTTGACGTCGCCGGCGCAGGCGATGCCGGTGCCGGTCTGGCTGGAGGGCTGCTCGCCCTCGATCAGCAGCACGTCGCCGTCGCCGTGCGCGGCGAGATCGCCGGAGCCGATCGCCGGGCCGCCGAAGCGGACGTAGGCGCCGCCCTCCCACGAGTTCGTCACCGGCGTGCGGCTCCACAGCGGCGCGCCCGCGATCACGTCGTCGTAGCCGTCGCCGTCAAGATCGCAGGAGCCGGAGGCGACATTCGAGACGCCGTCGCCGCCGTCCCCGTCGAGCCGCAGCAGCGGCTGGTCGGCGAGCGCGAAGAGGCCGAGCGGGTCGCTGTCGTCGCCGAGGCCGGCACCGCGGCCGGAGAGGCGCGCGACGGTCGCCGCGCCGGCGCTGCCGACGTCGGTCGGGAAGCGCAGCGAGGCCGTCCGCCAGCCGCTGCGCTCGGGTGCGAAGACGACCGCGACGGCGCAGCTCGCGCCGGCCGCGACGGTCGTGTTCGAGCAGCTGTCGGTGGTGACCGTGAAGCGCTCGGCGTCGAGCCCCTCGCGCGTGACGGCGCCGACCGCGAGCGGGCCGTTGCCGCTGTTGCGCAGCGTGAAGGTCTGCGGCTCGGAGGCCGTCCCCGCTCTCAGCACGCCGAAGTCGCGCCGCGCGGGCGCGAGCGCCGCGGCCGGCTGCGTGCCGATCGCCGAGAGCGTCACCGGCGCAGGGCCGAAGCCGGCGACGGCGACCGTCGCGGCCTTGACGCCGGGCGTCGTCGCCGCGAACGCCAGCGTGATCGAGCAGCTCGCGTCCTGCGCCAGCACGGCCGCGCTGCACGTGTCGGCGAGCTTCGAGAACTGGCTCGCGCCGCTGCCGGCGAGCGTGACGTTGCCGAGCGTGTAGGCGGCGCTGTCGCGGTTGGTCAGCGTGACCGTGCGCTCGACCGGCGCGGCGCCGACGCGCGCGGCGCCGAAGGCGAGCGCGGGCGCCGAGGCCTCGAGGTTGCGGCCGCTGCCGTTGATCGCGGCGCTTGTCAGCGTCGGTCCGCCGTCGGTGGCGATCTGCAGCGTCGTCGTGCGCGCGCCGGCGCCGGCCGCGGTCGGCGCGAAGGCGACCGCGACGGTGCAGGTCTCGTTCAGCGCCAGCGGGTTGGCGGCGCCGCGCGCGGCGCAGCCGTTGGCGGTGATCGCGAACTGGCCGGCGTCGGGGCCGGTCAGGCTCACGGCGGCGATCGCGAGCGGGTCGCTGCCGGTGCTTCTGACCGTGTAGGTGCGGGCGGTGCCGGGGCCGGCGGCGAGCTGGCGCGCGCCCGCCTCGTAGACGGTCGTCGGGGACAGCGTTGCGGTCGGTGCGGCGGCGGCGAAGGCCGGCGATCCGAGCACGGCGGCGAGCACGCCCGCGCCGAGCGCAAGCGTGCGACGACCGCGCGCCCCGGGGCGGGCGACGGTGTGATCCATGGGTGAAGGGGGCCTTCAGGTCAGAGTTAGGGTGCCTTTATTAGGGTAGCCTAACTTGCACGTCGTCGCATCTCCGCCGCGTGCCCGCCGCCTGCCGGACCCCGATCGCGGACGCGGCGTGCGGTCTCCCGTACCGACCACAGCTCCCCGCCGGACTACGCTCCTGGGTGATGTCGAAGCCGACCGTGCTCGTCGTCGACGACGACGCCCCCGTCCGCCGCATGCTCGCGCGCACGCTCGGTGCCGAGGGCTGGGAGGTGCGCGCCGCAGCCGACGGCGGCGCCGCGCTGGCCGAGATGGAGCGCTCGGTGCCCGACGCCGTCGTGCTCGACGTCGCGATGCCGGGCCTCGACGGGCTCGCGGTCGCGCGGCGGCTGCGCGGCAAGGGGCTGGCGACGCCGATCCTGCTGCTCACCGCGCGCGACGCGGTCTCCGATCGCGTCGCCGGGCTCGACGCCGGCGCCGACGACTACCTCGTCAAGCCGTTCGCCAGCGAGGAGCTGAGCGCCCGCCTGCGCGCGCTGCTGCGGCGTGGCCGCGCGGTGCCAGAGCTGCTCGCCTTCGCCGACGTGACGCTCGACCTCGGCAGCGGCCAGGGCGCCCGCGCCGGCCGCGACCTCGAGCTGACCCCGCGCGAGAGCGCGCTGCTGGAGCTGCTGCTGCGCGACCCGCGCGCGGTCGTCACGCGCGAGCAGGCGCTGGAGCAGGTCTGGGGCGGCGAGCTGGAAGCGCAGCCGAACGTCGTCGACCGCTACGTCGCCTACCTGCGCAGAAAGCTCGGCGACCCGCCGCTGATCCGCACGGTGCGCGGCGTCGGCTTCGTCATGGACGCGTAGCCCCGGCCGCTGCCCTCCGAGCAGCAGCTCGCGGCGCTCGACGCCGCCGAGGCCAAGCCGGAGACCTAGGCGGGACCGCGGCCGAGCGCTTGCTCGACGAACGGCTCGATCACCGTCATCACGGTCGTGATCGCCGCGTCGGGCGGGTCCTTCGGCAGCATCGCGTAGGAGATAGCCAGCCGCACGAGCGTCTCGGCGAGCAGCTCGGCGTCGGCGTATGCGACCTGCGGCCAGCCGTCGTGGATCACCTCGGTCAGGCGCGCGGAGGCGAACGCGACGACCGGCCGCGACTGCGTCGTCACGAGCGGCAGCATCCCGCCGGTGCCGTCATCGGTCAGCAGCACCCGCACGAGCGGATCCTCGGAGGCCGCTCTGAGGAAGACGCCGAGCGCGCCCGCCAGCGCCGCTCTCGGATCGTCGAGATGGGCGCGCACCGCCTGCTCGACGGCGTCGAGGAAGCGCGTCCCCTCGCGCACGACGAACAGCTGCGCGAACTCGTCGCGCGAGCCGAACTCCTTGTAGAGCGTCTGGCGGCTGACGCCGGCCGCGGAGGCGATCTCAGCCATCGTCACCTCCGCCCACGGCCGCTCCTGCATCGCGTCGCGCGCGGCGTCGAAGAGCGTGTCGCGCAGCAGCTCTCTCGCTGCGACGGCGTAGGGCGTGCGGGCCGGTCCCATCGCCCCAATGGTGGCAGCCGCGCCTGCCGGCGTCACTCGTCGGGCTCGAAGTCGACCTTGTCGCGCACGCCGCAGTCGGGGCAGGCCCAGTCGTCCGGCACCTCGCTCCACGGCGTGCCGGCGGGGAAGCCCTCGCGCGGGTGGCCGGCCGCCTCGTCGTAGACGTAGCCGCAGCCGGGGCAGCGGAAGGCGCTCATGCCGTCGCTCCGTAGCGCGCGACCAGCTTCGCGCGCTTGCGCGGCTGGATGTTCGTGCGCGTCACGTCCGCGCCGTAGTGCTCCAGCAGGCGACGGTCCATCACGCGCCGCCACAGCGGCGGTATCGTCGCCAGCACGATCATGCCGGCGTAGCCCGTCGGCAGCTGCGGCGCCTCGTCCATGTGCCGCAGCGCCTGGTAGCGGCGCATCGGGTTGGCGTGGTGGTCGCTGTGGCGCTGGAGGTGGTAGAGCAGCACGTTGGAGGCGACGTTGTTGCTGTTCCAGGAATGTTCGGGGCGGGTGCGCTCGTAGCGGCCGTCCTCGCGCTTCTGGCGCAGCAGGCCGTAGTGCTCGAGGTAGTTGACGACCTCCAGCAGCGAGAAGCCGATCACCGCCTGCAGCAGCAGGTACGGCAGCACGACCCAGCCGAAGACCGCGGTCAGCGCGGCGAACAGCACGACCGTCATCAGCCAGGCGTTGATGATGTCGTTCTTGAGGCTGACGTGGCGCGCGCCGAGGCGGTCCAGCCGCACGCCCTCCAGCTCCCAGGCGGACGTGAGGCTGCCCTTGACGGTGCGCGGCAGGAAGGCCCAGAACGACTCGCCGAGGCGCGAGCTGGCGGGATCCTCCGGCGTCGCGACGCGCACGTGGTGGCCGCGGTTGTGCTCGATGAAGAAGTGGCCGTAGCCGGACTGCGCGAGCGCGACCTTCGACAGCCAGCGCTCCAGGCTCGCGCGCTTGTGGCCGAGCTCGTGGGCGGTGTTGATCGCGATCCCGCTGACCATCGCCATCGTCAGCGCCAGCCCGATCGAGTCGACGACCGACAGGTCGCCGCTGCTCCACTGCACGCAGGCGAAGATCAGCCCGGCGTACTGGATCGGGATGTAGGCGTAGGTGCACCAGCGGTAGTAGCGGTCCTGCTCCAGCCACTTGATGACCGAGTCGGGCGGGTTTCTCGCGTCCATCCCGACGATCAGGTCGGCGAGCGGGAAGATGCCGAAGACGAGGAACGGGCCGAAGAACCAGAAGACCCCGAGCCCGGTCGCCTGGACGAGGCCGTAGGCGATGAACGGCAGCGTCGGCACCAGCAGCCCGAGCAGCCAGGCGTAGCGCTTGCCGTCCTTCCACGTCGCCGGCGTCAGCTCGACGCCGTCGTCGTGATGGTGGTGATGCTGACCGGCCTCGTCGCCGTGTGCAACAGATGACATACCTACGTCTCCTCCGTAGTCGCCAACCCCCACTGCGTTCGTGAGATTGACACGAAGGGGGGTTTGTGTCAACCACTAGGCTTCGCGGCCATGTCCCGCCTCCCGCTGCGCATGCGCGTGGCGCTCGCCGCGGCGCTGGCGATCCTGATCGCCGTCGCGCTGCTCGGCGCCGCCGCGCTGGCGCTCGTCGACCGCCAGCTCGACCGCTCGCTCGACGACGGCCTGCGCGACCGCGCCGTCGAGGTCGCGCGGCTGGCGGCGACCACGCCGAGACTGGTGACCGCGGCCGGCGTGCTCGAAGGGCGCGTCGGCACGAGCGCTGCATACGTCCAGATCGTCGACGACCAGGGCCGGATCGTCGCCCGCTCCGGCGCGCTCGGCGGCCGCGTGCTGCCGGCCGGGCGGGCGCTGAGAAGAGCGCTGAACGAACGCGTCAGCGGCTTCGAGGACGTCCGCCTCGGCGACGAGCCGCTGCGCGTCTACGCCGCGCCGCTCGGCGTCGTCGGCGGCGGCGCGGCGGCCGGCGGCGCGGTCGCCGTCGCCGGCACGACCGCGTCGATCGAGCAGATCACCGGCCCGCTGCGCACGCTCGTGCTGATCGCCGCGCTGCTGGCGGCGGCGCTCGCCGGGCTGCTGGCGGTGCTGCTGACGCGGCGGGCGCTGCGCCCGCTGACGCGCCTGACCGATGACGCCGAGGCGATCGCCCGCACCGGCGACCCGCAGCGGCGGCTGGGCGGACGCCGCGCGAACGGAGGCGCGGCGGATGCGGGCGCGGGGGCGACGGGCGCGGGCGCGGCGGGTGCGGGCGCGACGGGTGCGAGCGCGGCGGGCGCGGGCGCGACGGGCGCGAGCGCGGCGGGCGCGGCGGGCGCGGGCGATGACGAGATCGGCCGCCTGACCGCGACGCTCAACGCGATGCTCGACTCGCTCGCCGCCGCCCGCGTGCGCGAGCGCCGCTTCGTCGACGACGCCTCGCACGAGCTGCGCACGCCGCTCACCGCGCTGCGCGGCAACGCCGCCTACGTCGCCCGCCACGGCGCCGACGCCGACGCGCTCGCCGACATCGAGGCCGACGCCGCGCGGATGGCGGCGCTGCTGGACGACCTGCTCGCGCTCGCGCGCGAGGACGCGGCCGGCGGCGGCTTCACAACACCCACGCCGGGCGACCCGATCGCGGCGGCCGGCGAGCCGCTCGACCTCGCCGAGCTGGCGCGCGCCGTCGCGGCCGACCACCCGCGCGCGACGGTGACGGCCGAGGGCGGGCGCGCGCTCGTCCGCGGCGACCGCGCCGCGCTGGAGCGGGCGCTGCGCAACCTGGTCGAGAACGCCGAGCGCCACGGCCCGGCCGGCGGCCCGGTCGCGATCGCCGTCGCCGGCGGCGCCCGCAGCGCCCGCCTCAGCGTCAGCGACACGGGCGCCGGGTTGACGCCCGAACAGGCGGCGCGCGCCTTCCAGCGCTTCTGGCGCGCCGAGGGCGCGGCCGCGGGCGGCTCCGGGCTCGGCCTCGCGATCGTCCGCGCGACCGCGGAGCGCCACGGCGGCAGCGCGAGCGCGGCCGGCGCGACCTTCACGATCGAGCTGCCGCGCGCCGATCCCGCCGCCGCACCCGCGCGCTGACGCGCCCGGCGCACGCGGTCGCTCTCACAGATCTCTCAAGGATCGGGCATACAACACCCGCGTCCCCTCGACGCGAAGGACCGTCATGCACCGGCTCCGCACGATCTCCACCCGCAGACTCACGTTCCTGATCGCCGCGCTCGTGACGCTGCTCGCCGGCGTCGGCATCGCGCAGGCCGCGCTCGGCGGCAGCGACGCGCGCCCGCCGCAGATCGGCCTCGCGCCGGCGGTCAAGCAGGCGCTCGACGCGCCGCCGGTCGCGGGCGTCAGCGCCCGCGTCGAGTTCGACAACCGCCTGATCCCCGCCGGCTCGCTGCCGGCGCGCGGCGTCTCGCCGCTGCTGTCGAACGCGAGCGGCCGGCTGTGGTGGGCGCCCGACGGCCGCTTCCGGCTGGAGCTGCAGTCCGACCGCGGCGACGCCCAGATCGTCAGCGACGGCGAGACGATCACCGCCTATGACGGCGCCTCCAACAGCGCCTACCGCTTCGCGCTGCCGAAGGGCAGAGACGCCGCGCCCGCGCATGACGCGGCCGCGCCGACGCTCGCGCAGATCCAGCGTGGGCTCGACCGGCTGACGCGCAAATGGGACGTCAGCGGCCCGCAGCCGACCAACGTCGCAGGCCGCCCCAGCTACTCGGTGCGAATCGCGCCGCCCGGTGACGGCGGCCTGCTCGGCGCCGCCCAGCTCGTCTGGGACGCCGCCAACGGCGCGCCGCTGCGGTTCGGCATCTACGCCGACGACGATCCCGAGCCGGTGCTGCAGCTGAGCGCCAGCGACGTCTCCTACGGCCCGGTCGACGACAGCGTCTTCGCCGACGCGATCCCCGCCGACGCGACCGTGACCGACCTCAGCCCGCAGCTCGACGGGCTTCCCGGCAAGGCCCACGGCGGCGGCAGAGCCGTGCGCGGCGTCGCGGCGGTGCAGGCGCAGCTGCCGTTCAGACTGGCGGCGCCGGAGTCGCTCGCCGGCCTGCCGCGGCGTGCCGTCTGGCTCGTCAGACCGCACGGCGAGGAGGCCGCGATCAGCCTCTACGGCGAGGGCGTCGGCGCGCTCGTGGTCGTGCAGACGCAGGCCGAGAGAGGCGGCGCGTTCGGGCAGATGGGCGGCGACCACGCGCTGCAGCTGCCGCAGATCAACATCGACGGCGGCAGCGGCAGCGAGCTGGCGACCGCGCTCGGCACGATCGTGACGTTCGAGCGCGACGGCGTCGGGCATGTCGTCTTCGGCTCGGTCGGGCCGCAGGCGGCCGAGACGGCGGCACGGGAGCTGCGCTAGTGGGCGCGATCGCGACAGCCGCCCCGCCGATCGAGGCGCGCGGCCTCGTCAAGCGCTACGGCGAGCTGACCGCGGTCGACCACGTCGACCTGACGGTCGAGGCCGGCACCGTCTACGGCTACCTCGGCCCCAACGGCGCGGGCAAGACGACCTCGCTGCGGATGCTGCTGGGGCTGATCCGGCCCGACGAGGGCGCGGCGCGGCTGTTCGGGCGCGACCCGCTGCTGGAGGGCGCGGCGGCGCTCGACGGCGTCGCCGGCTTCGTCGAGGCGCCGCGCTTCTACCCGTACCTGAGCGGCCGCCGCAACCTCGAGCTGATGGCCGCGCTCGACGGCGGCGACGCGGCCGAGCGGATCGACGCGGCGCTGGAGACGGTCGGCCTCGCGCACCGCGACAGCGACAAGGTCAAGGGCTACTCGCACGGGATGAAGCAGCGGCTGGGGATCGGCGCGGCGCTGCTGCGCGACCCGCGGCTGCTGCTGCTCGACGAGCCGACGACCGGCCTCGACCCGGCCGGCATGCGCGACATGCGCGAGCTGGTCAGACGGCTCGCGGCCGACGGCATCACCGTGCTGCTGTCCTCGCATCTGATGGGCGAGGTCGAGGAGCTGTGCGACCGCGTCGCGATCGTCCGCTCCGGCCGCGTCATCTACGAGGGCGAGCTGGACGCGCTGCTGCACCGGGCCAGCGGGCAGGCGCAGGGCTGGCGCCTGCGCACGACCGACGACCAAGCCGCCTGGGACGTCTGCTCCTACCGCCCGGGTCTGACCTCGCTCGCCTCCGGCCGCGACGGCCTCACCTTCGCCGCCGACGAGCGCGAGGTCGCGCAGCTGTCGCTCGCGCTCGCGCGCAGAGACATCGCGATCGTCGCCCTGGTGCCGGCCGCGGCCTCGCTGGAGCAGCTGTTCTTCGAACTGACCGAGGGCGAGGAGGCCGCGTGAGCGCGCCCGAGTTCCTCCGCAGCGCCGCCACCGCAGCCGCCGCCACCGAGGCGCCGCCGGCTCCCCGCGCCGACGCGACCGCCACCCGCCCCGGCACAGCCGCGGCCACGTCCGCCGCCCGCCGCGGCCGCCGCCCGTCGGTCGCGAGCATCTACCGCTGGGAGCTGCTGAAGCTGCGGGCGCAGAAGCGCACCTTCCTCGGGCTCGGCGCGGCCGTGCTCGTGCCGGTGATCTTCATCGTCGCGCTGGCCGCGAACGGCAACGGGCCGGACGAGGTGCCGTTCGGACGCTACGTGACCGAGACCGGCCTCGCGGTCCCGCCGGTGCTGCTGCTGTTCAGCTCGATCTGGCTGTTCCCGCTGATCGTCGCGCTCGTCGCCGGCGACATCGTCGCCAACGAGGACAGCAACGGCACGTTGAAGACGATCCTCACGCGCTCCGCCGACCGTCACCAGATCTTCCTCGCGAAGCTGCTGGCGTCGTTCTCCTACGCGATCCTCGCGCTGCTGCTGTTCGCCGGCACGGGCCTGCTGCTGGGCGCGCTGCGCTACGGCCTCGACCCGCTGACCTCGCTCTCCGGCACCCCGATCGAGGTCGGCCGCGGCCTGCTGCTGCTCGGCGCCGCCCTGCTCGCCTACCTGATGCCGGTGCTCGCCGTCGCCTCGATCGCGCTGCTGCTGTCGACCGTCACCCGCAACTCGGCGGCCGCCGTCGTCGGCACGCTGATGCTGTCCCTGATCCTCCAGATCGTCGGCATCATCTCCGGCCTGGAGAGCATCCGCCCCTACCTCCTCTCAACCCAGTTCGACGCCTGGCAGGGCCTCCTCCGCGACCCGATCGACTGGGCCCCGATCGCCCGCTCCGCCTGGGTCTGCGCCCTCTACGCCGTCCCCTCCCTCACCGCCGCCCTGCTCACCTTCATGCGCCGCGACGTGACCGGCGGCTGACGCCCGTCAGCACGACGGATCGACCAGCGTCAGCCCGCTGAAGCGAAGCCGTCTGAACCCCCGATCCCGCGTCAGCAACTGGTCGGCATGCACGGCCGCATGCGCGCCGACGACAAAGTCGGCGATCACCCGACTGCGTGTGCCGCCCTCCGCGCGGTAGCTGCGCCACGCCTGTCCGGCCGCGGTCGCAGCGGTCGCGTCGAGCGGCACCAGACGGACGCCCAGCCGCACCAGCGCACGCGCACCGGCACAGCGATCCGCGAACGCAGCGGTCGTCTCGGCCCAGACGACACCACAGGCGATGAGCGGCCCGCGTCGGCCGCACGCGCTCAGCGCTGCGCGTGACTGAGAGCTGAACCGGGAGTCCTCCGCCAGGACGTCGAGCAGCACGTTCGTGTCGACTGCGGTCGTCATGCGCGTCCTCGCAGCATCGCGACGAACTCGTCCACCGAGCACGGAAGCTCGACGATCCCCGTCACAGCGTCGACCGCGTCGTCAAACGGACGATCGTCGCTCTCGCTGCCGTTGTTCCCGTGCATGTCCGCACCTGCCTCGTTCTTCCCCCGGATCACGCTCGTTCTCATGCAAACCACCGTACTCCGGCGAACTGCGGTTGTCGCCACCACTTGTGTTGTGAGGGGGAACTCGCGCGCGGAGGTGGAAATCACCCGCGGATGGACGCGCGCGAGCAGGAGCTTCAGGACTACGAGCGGGGGTTCCGGCGGGCCGGGCTGCCGCTGCTGATCGAGGGGTTCTCGGCACGCGAGGACGTCTTCAACCGCGCCTTCCCGCTGCTGGCGCTGGTGCTGCTGGGCGAGCTGCTGGCGGGGCTCGACGTCGACTGGTCGCCGCTGGCCAATCTCGGGGCGCTGGCGGCGGCGCTGGCGCTGACGCTGGGGGCGGTGGCGCTCGTCAACCGGCTGCGGGGGCAGCCGGCGCTGGCGATCCCGCAGCGGATCGGGCCGTGGGAGCTGACCGTCTTCGTGCTGCTGCCGGCGGTCGTGCAGGGGATCTTCCACGGCGGCTGGGGACTGGCGACGGTCGCCTTCAACCTCGTGCTGCTCGGGCTCGTCGCGTTCGGCTACGGCTTCGGGCTCGGCTGGATCGTCGTGTGGGCCGGACGGCGGCTGACGGGCCAGCTGCAGCGGTCGCTGCTGCTGCTGGCGCGCGCGATCCCGCTGCTGCTGATCTTCGCGCTGGTGCTGTTCATCAACACCGAGATGTGGCAGGTGTTCGCGGACCGCACGACCGCGACGCTGATCGCGACCGGCGCGCTGCTGGCGCTCGTCGCGACCGTCTTCCTCGTCGCGCGGCTGCCGAAGGAGGTCGAGCTGCTGCTCGACTCGGCCGGCCCGGAGGTCGCCGATCAGCCCGAGCTGACGACCTGGCAGCGGCTCAACGTCGGGCTCGTGCTGCTGATCAGCCACGGCCTCCAGATCGTCGTCGTGACGTTCGCGATCGGCGCCTTCTTCGTCGCCTTCGGGATGATCGTGATCGACCGCTCGGTGCTGGAGGCGTGGACCGGCGACGGCGGCGACGCGCTGCTCGCGACGACCGTGCTCGACGTGCCGCTGCTGCTGACCTGGGAGCTGCTGCGCGTCGCGGGCGCGATCGCGGCGCTGTCGGGCCTCTACTACGCGATCGCGGTGCTGACCGACGGCGCCTACCGCGAGGAGTTCCTCGACGAGGTGACCGCCCAGATGCGCGCGACCTTCGCCGCGCGCGCCGACTACCTCAGGCTGCGCGGCAGCGCCGGCGCGGGCGTCAGACCGCGCGGACCGGATCGAGCACCGTGAGCACCCGCTCGACGGCCTCGCCGATGTCGCACGGCCCGCGCAGCTCCAGGTCGGGCGCGCGCGGCGCCTCGTAGGGCGCGTCGACGCCGGTCATGCCGGTCAGTCTGCCTGCCATCGCCCGCGCGTAGAGACCCTTGGGGTCGCGCCGCATGCACTCCTCGACGGGCGTGTTGACGAACACCTCGACGAAGTGCAGTCCGTCGCGCTCGTGCAGCGCGCGAGCGGCGTTGCGCCCGCTCTCGAACGGCGACACGACGGAGACGATCGCGACGGTGCCGGAGTCGGCGAACAGCCGCGCGACCTCGGCCGTGCGGCGGACGTTCTCGTCGCGGTCCTCGGCGCTGAAGCCGAGGTCGCCGCAGACGCCGTGACGGAGGTTGTCGCCGTCGAGCCGGTAGGCGGAGCGCCCCTCGGCGATCAGCCGCGCCTCGAGCGCTGCGGCGACCGTCGACTTGCCGGAGGCCGGCAGGCCGGTGAACCAGATCGTCGCCCCGCGCGCGCTGAGCGACTGCCAGCGCTGCTCGCGGCCGACCACTCCCTCGTGCCAGGTGACGTTGGCGCTCGTCATCATCGTTCCTTCCTCGTCGCCGCGATCCGACCCCCGTGCGCGGCGAGCGGCGACCCCGCGCATGACCAGTAAGGTGCTCCGCCATGACGAAGCCGACCTTCGACCTGCAGTCGCACTCGCTCCACTCCGACGGCGTGCTCGCCCCGGAGGACGTCGTCGCCAACGCGGCGGCGGCGGGCGTGAAGCTGCTTGCGCTGTCCGACCACGACACCGTCGACGGCGTCGACGAGGCGCTCGCCGCCGGCGCGCGCCACGGCATCGCCGTCGTGCCCGCGACCGAGATCTCCTCGGTCGACGGCAAGTACGAGGACCTCCACCTGCTCGGCTACGGGATCGACCATCACGATCCCGTCCTCGCCGAGCGGCTGCTGGCCGCCCGCGCCGACCGCGAGCTGCGCGCGGAGCGGATGGCGGCGAAGCTCAACGAGCTCGGCTTCGAGGTCGACGACGCCCCGCTGAAGAAGCGGCGCGAGGCCGGCAAGCCGATCGGCCGCCCGCACCTCGCCGAGGCGGTCCTGATCCATCCCGCGAACGCGGAGCGGCTGGAGCGCGAGGGACATGACGACATCTCCTCGTTCATCCCCGCGTACCTGATTCCGGGAACGCCGGGGTATCTCGCGCGGACGCATCCGACGGTCGTCGACGCGATCGCCTGGGTCCACGACGCCGGCGGCCTCGCGATCTGGGCCCACCCCTACTGGGACCTCGACAGCGACGCGGAGGTCCTCGGGGCGCTGGAGCGCTTCAAGGCGGCCGGGCTCGACGGCGTCGAGGCCTTCTACCCGACGCACAGCGCCGAGCAGACGCGGCTGATCGTCGAGAAGGCCGCCGAGCTGGGCCTGCTGACGACCGGCTCGTCCGACTACCACGGTCCCGAGCACCGGCTCTTCAGAACCTTCCTCGACCATCCGCTGCACGGCGCCGAGCCCGACCTCACGCCGCTGTACGAGGCGGCCGCGAAGGCCGCCCCGCAGGACTGAGCCCGGACAGGCGGGCGAGACGCTCACTTGGGCGTCTCCCCGCCGTCGGCGATCTCGGCGCGCAGGCCGATCAGCGCAGCCTCCAGCTCCGCGATGCGGCCTTCCACCCCGCCGTTGCCGGCCGCGCCGGGCGCCGTGCCCGCGACGGCCACGCCCGCTCCGACCGGCACGCCGGCGCCCGCCGGGGCCGGGCCGGGCGGCCCCGCCGCGCCGGCGCC
>NZ_JAUTDN010000069.1 GCF_030646155.1 Conexibacter sp. CPCC 205762 | reverse complement strand
AGGCGAGCGCGGCGATCGCGCCGTGGCTGGCGCAGGCGGAGCGCGGCGCGCCGGCTCGCGCGAGCGCGGCGGCCGAGACGGCGGGCGCGGGCGCAGCGCCCCAGCCGGAACGCGCGACCGTCGCGGCCCAGGCGGCAGACGCCGGCGACGACCTCCCGCGCGCCGTGGCGGTCGAGCTGTGGACGACGGAGGCGCTCGCGCGCGAGGCGCTCGACGACCCCGACGGCGCCCGCGCCGCGGTCGAGCAGGCGCTCGCGCTGGCCGAGCCCGACGGCTTCCGTCACGAGCTGCTGGCGTACGCGCCGGCGGTGCGGGCGCCGCTGCGGCGGGCGATCCGCGCCGGCACGGCTCACCGCTCGTTCGCGGGCGAGCTGCTCGACGCGCTCGAGCGCGACGAGGCCCGGCCGCTGCCGCTGCCCGAGCCGCTCAGCGAGCGCGAGCAGGCGGTCCTGCGCTGCCTGCCGACGATGATGTCCAACCGCGAGATCGCAAGCGAGCTGTACGTCTCGGTCAACACCGTCAAGACGCACCTGAAGCACATCTACCGCAAGCTCGACGCGGGCGATCGCCGCGCCGCCGTCCGCCGCGCGCGCGAGCTGCAGCTGCTCGGCCCGGCGCCCGAGCCCGCGGCCGCCGCCGCGCCACGCGCCTGACCTCGCCGCGCCGCCCGGGGCCGGCGCAGCGGGCGGTCATCTAACCTGCCGCGGGTGTCGATCGCCGATGATCCGCGCCCCGCGCCGCCGCTGCCGGCGCTGCCGAACCTGCGCGACGCCGGCGGTCTGCCGACGCGCGACGGCGGCCGCGTCCGCAGCGGGCTGCTGTACCGCTCGGGCCAGCTCAACGGCGTCGACGGCGAGCTGCTCGGCGCCTTCGCCGCGCTCGGCGTGCGCACGGTCGTCGACCTGCGGACGGCGGCCGAGCGGGAGCGGCTGCCGGACCGCCTGCCGCCGGGCACGCGCCAGCTCGTCGCCGACGTGCTCGGCGACAGCGCGCAGTCGGCGCCGGCGCAGCTGCCGCGGCTGGTGAGAGAGGCGGCGAGGTTCGAGCAGGCGGTCCGCGACGGCGTCGTGCAGGAGCTGATGCAGCGGACCTACCGCAACTTCATCACGCTCCCGAGCGCGACCGCGGCGTTCGCGTCGCTCTACCGCGAGATCGCCGACGCGCCGGCCGGCGACCTGCCGCTGCTGTTCCACTGCACCGCCGGCAAGGACCGCACCGGCTGGGCCGCCGCGGCGCTCCTGCTGCTGCTGGAGGTGCCGGCGGCGACGGTGCTGGAGGACTTCATGCTGAGCGACCGGCTCGCCTTCGCCGGCTTCGCCGCGCTGGTCCAGAAGTTCGCGCAGGCCGGCGGCGACCCCGACCTGCTGCACCCGATCCTCGGCGTCGAGCCCGGCTACCTGGCCGCGGGGATCGACGAGCTGGAGGCCCGCCACGGCACCGTCGAGGCCTGGTTCGCCGACGGCCTCGGGCTCGACAGGGCCGCGCAGGAGCGTCTGCGCGCGCGGCTGCTGGAGCCGTGAGCGCCGCTCAGACGGCGGGCGACGAGCCTCTGACGAGCACCATCGAGGCGAGCAGCGCGACGGCGATCAGGCCGATCGTGATCGCCTTCAGCCGCCGCGGCGTCAGCCAGCCGTAGGTGCGCGTCGCGAGCCAGGCGCGGATGCCGCTGGCGCCCGCGGTGGCGGTCATCGCTCCGGCCATGCACTGCATGCACATGAGGCGATCGTACTCCTTGCCTGGTGGTGTGACCGGCAACGTTTGCCGGGTCGGGCTTGTCCTCGCCGCGCCTGGCGGCGTCCTCGATCACTCGAAAGACCCCGGTCTTCCTCGGATCTGCGTCCTTGCCAGCCACGACGATGACGGCGCCGGACCCGGCAAACGAAACCGGTCACACCACTAGATTCCGTCGATCGTGCAGCTCTTGGCGCCGTCGGTGAAGCCTCTGACCATCGCGTCGGCGTTGTGGGCCTCCATGCCGAGGTAGGTCTCGGCGCCGGAGCCCTCGGGGCCGAGCGCGTCGCCGTAGAGCTGGTACTCGGCGCTGACGCCGGTCTCCTGCGCGAGCGCCTGCGGCAGCTTGCGGTTGGCGCCGGACTCGGGGAAGACCGCTCTGACGCCCTCACGTCTGATCACTCTCGCGAGCGCGTCGACGTCACCGGCCGACGGCTGCGCCTGCGTCGTCAGCGACGGGATCACCGCGCCGACGACCGTGACGCCGTAGTGGTCGGCGAAGTAGCCGAGCGCGTCGTGGTCGGTGACGAGCTTGCGCTGCGCGGCCGGCACCTGGCCGAGGCACTGTCTGATGCCGACGTCGAGCGCTCTGACCTTGGCGACGTAGGCGGCGGCGTTTCTGGTGTAGACGGCTCTGCCGTCGGGGTTGGCTCTGATCAGCGCGTCGCGGACCTCGTCGGCGGCCGTCTCGACGTTGGTCGGGTCGTGCCACCAGTGCGGGTCGGTGCCGCCGTCGCCGTGGTCGTGACCGGCTTCGTCGCCGCCCTCGGCATGGTCGTGCTCCTCGTCCTCGCCGCTGCGCTGGACCGGCAGCGCGGAGGCGAGGTCGACCAGCGTCGGGTTGCCGGCGGCCTGGTCCTTGACGTCCTCGATCCAGTGGTCGAGCCCGTCGCCGCTCTCGAACACGAGCGACGCCTTCGAGACGGCGACGACGTCCTGCGGCCGCGGCTCGTAGTCGTGCGGGTCGCTGTTGGGCTGCAGCAGCTGGTCGACGTGGACGGCGTCGCCGCCGATCTCGCGGGCGAGGTCGCCGATGACGGTCGTGGTGGCGACGACGTTGACCGAGCCGGCGCCGCCGCTGCCGCCCGCGCTCGTCGCCGTGCCGCCGCCGTCGTCGTTGCTGCCGCAGCCGACCGCGAGCGCGGCGACGGCGGGGAGGAGGGCGAGCGGCAGGGCGCGGCGAAGGCGTGAGGTGGGCATGGACGGCAGCCTAGCGTAAAATGAGAACGGGTCTCGTCTTCATGACGCGACGGCGCGCTCCCCCACGTCGCGATCGCAGGCGCCGCAACGGATCAGACCACTACGCCGCCCGCGAAGCCTCACCCTCGACCTGAGCGTGAGAGGCGTCGTACGCGCCGCGCGCGGCGGCGATCTCGTCGTTGTGGGCGAACGACCATCTGACCAGCTCGGCGAGCGTCGCGCAGAGGCTGTAGCCGAGCGGCGTCAGCTCGTAGTCGACGCGCGGCGGGACGGTCGGGTGGACGGTCCGCGTCAGCAGCCCGTCGCGTTCGAGCGCGCGCAGCGTCCGCGTCAGCATCCGCTGCGAGACGAGCTCGATCTCGCGCTTCAGCTGCATGAACCGCAGCGGCCCGTCGCCGAGCAGCGTGATCACCATCACCGACCACTTGTCGCCGATCCGGTCGAGCACGTCGCGGACCGGGCAGGCACCGGGCCAGGGCAGCTCGCCGAGCGATTCGATCAGGTGGCTGCGCAGGCCTGGCGCGCCGCCGGGGTCGGTTCCCCCGGTGTGCCCCGGTGTCGAGAAAGTGCCGTCTTGCATGACATGACATGGTGACCGAAGATGTCCTCAGTATCAAATAGGAACCTAGGAGCCGTTCAGTGACCACTCTCGCCATCGCCGGTGCCTCCGGCAGTCTCGGCCGCCGCACGGCGGAGCTCGCGCTGGAGCGCGGCGTCGCGCCCGCGGACCTCGTGCTCGTCACGCGCGACCCGGACAAGCTGGCCGAGTTCGCCGCGCGCGGCGCGCAGGTCCGCGCGGGCGACTTCGACCAGCCGCAGACGCTCGCCGAGGCGTTCGCGGGCGTCGAGCGGCTGCTGCTGATCTCGACTGACGCCGTCGGCCGCCGCGTGGCTCAGCACAGCGCCGCGATCGACGCCGCGAAGGCCGCGGGCGTGAAGCACGTCGCCTACACCTCGCTGCCCGCTCCGACCGAAGATCACCCGACCGGCCCGCTCGCCGCCGACCACCTCGGGACCGAGGAGGCGCTGAAGGCGAGCGGCCTCGACTGGACCTTCCTGCGCAACTCGCTCTACACCGACCTGCAGCTCGCCAGCGGCGCCCACGCGGTCGCCAGCGGCCAGCTCGTCACGAACGCCGGCGCCGGCAAGATCGCCTATGTCACGCGCGAGGACTGCGCCGCGGCGGCCGCCGGCTGGCTCGCCGACGGCGGCCACGTCGGCGAGGCGCTCGACGTGACCGGCCCGGCGCTCGTCACGCAGGCGGAGCTGGCGGCGGCGCTGTCGGCCGCCTCCGGCCAGCCGGTCGCGGTCGTCGACGTCGACGACGCGGCGTTCGCCGAAGGCCTCGTCGCCGGCGGCGTGCCGGCGCCGCTGGCGAGCGTCTTCGCCGGCTTCGGCACGGCGATCCGCACCGGCCTGCTGGAGACGCGGACCGACGTCGTCGAGCAGCTGAGCGGCCGCGCGCCGACCTCGGTCGCCGACTTCCTCGCCGCGCACGCCGACGCGCTCACGAGCGCGCCCGCTTAGCGAGCGTCAGCGGAGGCGGCGCGCCCGGCGCCGCCTCTCAGGCCGCTTCGAGCCGGTCGTAGCGCACGAGTCCGCCGATCTCGGCCGGCGTCTGCAGTTGCGCGGCGCCGGCCGGGCGTGCGCCGTAGCCCCAGGCGGCGTGCAGGAAGCGCATGCCGGCATGGCGCGCGGCCGCGCAGTCGACGTCCATGTCGCCTATGAAGACGGCGTCCTCGACGTCGACGCGCGCCTCGTTGACGGCGATCAGCAGCGGCCACGGCGACGGCTTGCCGGGGTGGCGCGACTCGGGCGTCTGGACCGTCTCGAACGGGACGTCGAACTGCGACAGCGTCCAGTAGGTCTGCGGCCGCGCCTTCGAGGTCACGACGCCGAGCTTGACGCCGGCGATCGCGAGCGTCTCCAGCGCCTCCTCGATCCCGTCGAAGGCCGGCACGCGCGGCGCGGTCCGCAGCGCGGTCGCGCGGTAGACGCGCTCGATCTCCTCCGCCTCGTCGCTCAGCCCCAGCCGCTCCATGATGTCGGCGAAGGGGCGGCCGATCTCGCGGAAGTAGGCGGCGAAGCCGACCGTCACGCCGAGGTCGCGCTGGACCGCCTCCCACGCCTCTTCCATTGCGTCCCGCGAGTCGACCAGGACGCCGTCGAGATCGAATAGAGCGAGCCGGCAGCGGCTCATCAGACGATCGCCAGCTCGCGCATCGCGGCCAGCACTTCCTCTCTGCGGATCGGGTCCAGCGGCGTCAGCGGCAGCCGCGTCGCCGGCGAGGCGATCACGCCCTTGGCGAAGAGGATCTCCTTGTAGCTGCGGATCCAGCCGTTCTTCGCCGTGATGCAGGGCGAGACGCCGGGCACGACCTCGCGCAGCAGGACCGTCCGCGCGCCCTCCAGGTCGCCGCCCTCGAAGTGGCGGTGGACGCGCGAGATCGCGCTCGGGTCGACGTTGCTCCAGCCGACCGAGGAGCCGATCGCGCCGTGACGCAGCCCCATCAACAGCATGTTCTCGTCGCCGACGAGCACCTCGACCTCGGGCGCGCCCGCGCGCATCGCCGCGACCTTCGCCGGGTCGACGATCGACATCTTCACGTAACGGACGTTGGGCGACTGCTCGTGCAGCCGGCGGACGCGCTCGACGCTCAGCTCGATCCCGCCGCCGCCGTCGTACGGCATCACGGGCAGGTCGATCGCGCTCGCGACGGCCGCGAAGTGGGCCTCGACGGAGGCGACCGTGTGGTCGAAGTAGTACGGCGGCTGCACCATCACGCCCTCGGCGCCGAGCGCCTGCGCGTGCTTGGCGAGCGCGACCGAGACGCTGGTCGCGCTGTTGCCGACGCCGAAGGTGATCGGCAGCCGGCCGGCGACGATCTTCGTCAGCGTCGTCATCAACGCCGCCTGCTCCTCGACCGACATCGTGAAGAACTCGCCGGTCGTGCCGAGTCCGATGATCCCGTCGACACCGCCGTCGATGATGTAGTCGACGAGCGAGGCGAGCGAGCGCTCGTCGACCTCGCCGTCCTCGGTGAACGGGGTCAGCAGGAGGACCTGCGCGCCTATCGGGCGCGCATGGTGGCGTGGGGTGGGTGGGTGGGCACCGTTTCCATTGCCGAACGCGGTGGGTGTCATGAGAAGGTGACCATCGCCTTTCCTGCGGCACGGACGGTGAACAGCTCGGCCGGATCGCCGAGCGCGTCGAAGCGGTGGACGTCGGTGATCGCCCGCGTCAGGTCGACGGCGGTCGAGCCGACGAGCGCGATCGCGGGCGCGAAGTCCTCGTAGAAGGTCTCGCCGCTGCCGACGACGCGCAGGTCGCGCAGGCAGATGTCGCTCGGGCTGACGGCGATCTCGCCGAGGTCGGCGAAGTTGCCGATCTCGATCAGCGTCCCGCTCCAGCCCAGCAGCGAGAGGCCGCTCTTGAACGCGGCCGGCGTGCCGGCGGCGTCGACGACGAGCGGGAAGCCGTCGCGCTCGTGCGCCAGCTCGGCCGCCTGCTCGACGCTCGCGACCGTCTCGAAGCCGAGCGCGGCGGCCAGCTCGCGGCGCGTGCGGTCGTGCTCGACGACGGTCGCGGTGCCGCCGGCGGCGTCGATCGCGACCGCTGCGCAGAGGCCGATCACGCCGAAGCCGAGCACGAGCCCGTTCAGCCCCGCCGGCACGTAGCGCGGCCCGAAGCCCTTGCGCAGCGCGCTCAGCACGCACGCCATCGGCTCGGCGAAGACGACCCGCTCGGCCGCGAGCCCGTCCGGCACCGGGAAGAGGCGCGTGCCGGGCAGCAGCGTCATGTACGGCGCAAAGCCGCCGGTCAGGCCGTTGCCGCTCATCGTCAGGCCGTAGCAGGGGCGGTCGAGGCAGCGGTCTCCGCCCGTGCAGCCGGCGCAGTCGCCGCACGGCACGCCGGGCGCGATCAGCACGCGGTCGCCGACGGCCAGCGGCCCCGGCGCGACGAGCGCGTGCCCGTCGGGCAGGCGCTCGATCCGGCCGATCACCTCGTGGCCGAGCAGCTGCGGCAGCGGGATCTCGATCTTGCCCGCCCAGATGTGGTGGTCGGTGCCGCAGACGCCGGTCGTCTCGACGCGCAGCAGCGCGCCGCGCGGCGGCAGCGGCCGATGGCCGACACGGATCGCGCCGGGTCCGTGCAGTTCGAAGACGCGCACGGTCGGCCGCAGACGTTCGGCCGCGCGCACGCCGTCGCTCGTTGAAGTGAACGATGACATGGGTTAATTGCACCTCGGCGCTCGCCGGATGGGTCAGTGCAACGGATGAGGGTGCCGCCGGAGTCCCCCTTCGACAGCACCTGAGGGCGAGCCTACAGGCCGCTCGGAGGCGTTGCAAGACGAAGGTGTTTCCGATCTGTTTTCACGTTGTTATGCGGTGTCCGCGCCCGAACCGGCCAGCAATTGACTTCCGCGAGACGGCCTGCCTATACTCGCTTCGAGCCGTCCGGGGGACACGGCGCGGCTCACCCGTTTCATGCGAGCGTCCGTAGCTCAACTGGTCAACGGTGAACTCAATAGACCCGTGCGCAAAGGCGTGCGCCAGCCCTCAAGCCGAAGGGATCGAGACCAAATCTTCCCCGTTTCGGTGGCTGATGCCGCGCAAGCGGCCCTCGCCTTGGGCGTACATCGTCGAACAGTTTGCTCAAGAGCTCCAGGTTTAGGGCCTGGAAGATGCGGGTTCGAATCCCGTCGGGCGCATAGAAGTTCTTGATGGATCATGGAGTTCAGAAAGCCGAAGATCACCTCTCGTCGAGGTGAAGATCGCCGTGTTGCGGTCGATTTGGGGTGAATCACTTCGGTTGCCGACCAGCAAGGCCGACATTTTTTGGGGGGACGATGGCCTCACAGAGCGTTACGCCGGATTACACGCCGGCCGCGATCGAAGCGCGATGGCAGGAGGCATGGCGCGAGGCGGGAGCGTTCCGCACGCCGCCGCCCAGTGAGGGCGAGCAGCCGGCGTACATCTTCTCGGCCTGCCCGTTCACTTCGGGCAGCGCCCACATGGGCCACATCCGCAGCTACTCGATATCGGACGCGTACGCGCGCTACCTGCGCACGCGCGGCCGCTCGGTGCTGTTCTCGATCGGCTTCGACGCCTTCGGCCTGCCGACCGAGATCGGCGCGATCAAGAACCAGCTGACGCCGAACGAGTGGGTCCAGCAGTGCCGCGCGCGGATGCGCGACCAGTTCGACCGGCTCGGCTACTCGTTCGACTGGGAGCGCGAGTGGGTCACGAGCAAGCCCGAGCTGTACAAGTGGACGCAGTGGCTGTTCCTGCTGCTGCTGAGAGAGGGCCTCGTCTACCACGCCGAGGGCCAGGTCGACTGGTGCGACAACTGCAAGACGGTGCTCGCGAGCCTGCAGGTCGAGGACGGCGCCTGCTGGCGCTGCCATGAGCCGACGCGGCTCGTCGAGCGCTCGCAGTGGTACCTCGGCATCAGCCGCTACCTGGAGGAGAACGAGCGCGGGATGGAGCTGCTCGGCGGCTGGAACCCCGCCGCCGTCGGCGCCCAGAGAACGATGCTCGGCCGCGTCGACGGCGTCGAGCTGGACGGCGCGACGCTCGACGGCACGCAGCTGACCGTCTTCACTCCGCACGCCGACCATGTCGACGACGCCGAGTTCGTCGCGCTGTCGCCGAGCCATCCCGACGTCGACGCCTGGATCCTCGACGACGAGGTGCGCGCGCAGGTGGCGCGGATCCGCAGCGGCGGCATCGCCCGCGACGAGCGCGGCGCCGACAACGTGCCGATCGTCGACAGCGGCCGCACGCTCGGGATCGCCGGCTACAGAGATCCGCTGCCGGTGATCGTCACGCCGGCCGTCGACGCGCGCTTCGGCCGCACCGCCGTGCTCGGCGTCCCGTCGGTCGACCGCACCGACGCGGCGATCGCGAGACGGCTCAGAAGAGGCGCCTCGATGTTCGCCTGGAAGCTGCCGCCCGGCCCGCCGCGCGTGCGCGAGGCCGCCCGCTACAAGGCGCGCGACTTCCCGATCTCACGCCAGCGCGCCTGGGGCGCGCCGATCCCGCTCGTCCACTGCGACAGCTGCGGGACGGTGCCGGTGCCGGAGGAGCAGCTGCCGGTGCGGCTGCCCGACGACCTGCGCCCGACCGGCGAGGGCAACGTGCTCGCGCAGCGCGAGGACTTCCTCGCCGCGACCTGTCCGCAGTGCGGCGGCGCCGCCCGCCGCGAGACCGACACGCTCGACTGCCACGTCGACGGCCTGTGGCAGTGGTTCCCGTTCTCGGCGCCGGCCGGCGAGCGCGAGAACGCGATGTTCTCGCACAGCGAGATGGAGCGCTGGCTGCCGGTCCACCAGGTGATCTGGGGCGCGGACGGCGGCGGCTCGATGTTCGACCAGCGGATGACGGCGAAGGTGCTGCGCGACGTCGGCGTGCTGCCGCACATCGAGCACGGCGAGCCGCACGAGCGCGTGCTGATGCACGAGATGGTCCACCTCGACGGCCGCAAGATGTCCAAGCACCTCGGCAACGTCGTCGACCCCGACGAGCTGCTGCAGCGGGTCGGCGCCGACACCGTCCGGCTCGCGGTGCTGTACGCCGCGGCGCCGACCAACGTGCTGACCTGGACCGACCAGGCGCTGCAGTACTGCCGTCGCTGGCTGGTCGCCTTCTGGGGCTACGCGCTGCCGCGGATCGAGGGCGTCGGCGAGGTGCCGGAGCCCGACCCGGAGGAGGGCTCGGCGAAGCTGCGGGCGCGCCTGGACAACTGGAGAGGCGTCGCGCTGCGGCGCATCACCGAGAACTACGACGGGCTCGAGACCCACCGCGCGGCGCGCAACGTGATGACGCTCGTCGAGCGGATCAGAGACTACGAGCAGCGCGTGATCAGACAGCAGGGCGAGCTGACCGCGAGCGATACGGCGGCGCTGCAGAGCGCGCTGCTGACGGCGATCCAGTGCCTCGCGCCGCTGGCGCCGCACGTCGCCGAGGAGCTGTGGGCGGCCGCCGGCCAGGAGGGCCTCGTCGCGCTCGCGCCGTGGCCTGAGCAGTAAGGCGCACAGCCCGCGCCGCCGGCCGGCGGCGCGGTGCCGGAACTTCCTCAGCGCGGGGCGTCAGGTTCGGGGGAGCCTGACGCCTCGCTTCTCTTCTAGCGGCGCGCGTCCTCGATCAGCGCGCGGGCGTCGTCGAGCGAGCCGGCGAGCGACTCGCCGAGCGCGCCGAGCCGCTCCGCCATCGTCGCGACCTGCTGCGAGACGCCGGTCAGCTCCTCGGCCGAGCGCGAGACGTCCTCGACGCCGGCGACGATCTCGCCGAGCGAGCCGGCGGTCGTGCCGATCGCGCCGTCGATCGCCTCGAAGCTGTCGCGCGCCTCGCCGGCGTGCTGCTCGACCGAGGAGACCTGGTCGCCGGTCTGCGCGACGGCGTCGCTGACCGACTCGATCGCGGCGAGCGAGTTCGCGTTCAGCTGCGTGATGTCCTGCAGCGCGTTGCGGGTGCGGTCGGCGAGGCGGCGGACCTCCTCGGCGACGACGGCGAAGCCGCGGCCGTGCTCGCCGGCGCGGGCCGCCTCGATCGCGGCGTTGAGCGCCAGCAGGTTGGTCTGGTCGGCGATCTCGCGGATGCCGGTGACGATCGAGGAGATCTCGCGCGTCTGCTCGGTCAGCGCGGCGATCTGCTCGGAGATCTGCTCGACGCCCTCGCGCATGTCGCCGACGGCCTGGTCGGTGCCGCTGGTGACGTCGGCGCCGCCTCTGGCGAGCGTGACCGACTGCGCCATCAAGTCGCTGGCGCTGGCGGCGCGGTCGGCGATCCCGCCGGAGGTGCGGTGCAGCTCGGTCGCGGAGGCGTAGGACTGCTGCGCGGCCGCGGCCAGCGACTGCGAGACGGTCGTCACCTCCTTCTGCTCCTCGGCGACGCGCCGCGTCTGCTGCTCGAGCTGGTCGACCAGCTCGACCGTGCGGTCGCGCGCGTCGATGAAGGTCTGCGTCACGACCGCGACGTCGGCGGTCGTCAGCTTGCGGTAGGCGATCAGCGCCTGCGCGAGCCGCTCGGGGTCGTCGCCGTGGCGCTCGATCAGGAACGGGATCGCGACGCGGTCGAGCTGGAGTATCGCGCCGATGAAGGCGCCGATCGGCAGGTCGATCTTGTCGTGGACTATGCCGATCCGGACGATCTCCTCGATCCGCCCGCGGCCGTACTCGCCCGACCAGACGCCGCGGAAGTAGCGCTTGAGCGTCTGCGCGAGACGGTCGATCGTCGAGTTCCTCTCGATGATCTCGCGCAGCTCCGCCTGCTGCAGCACATGGCCGTAGAAGGCGTCCGGCAGCCCCTCGACCAGCGACGCCGGCGGCGCGGCCTCTGCCAGCAGCCTCAGATCCGTCCGGTTCAGCAGGCAGAACGCGAGCAGGTCGTTCCAGCGCGCGTCGCCGACGTCGAGCGGCGCGCCGGAGGTGTCGGCGGAGGCAGGGGGAGAGGCGATGGCCATCGGGGTGATTCCTTCTACGTAGCGGTTGGAGGCGGCGCACCGCGCTGCGACCGGCGGCGGGGCCTCATCCGGGTGGTCGGCCCGGCGGCCCGCGTCTTGACCGTCTGCCATCCTCGTCGGCATGTACCGACGCGCTCGTCTGACCTCCATCTGCACCGCGTTCGCGACCGTCGTCGCGCTGACCGCCTGCGGCGACACGCCCGCTCGGACCTCGACGAGCACGACGCCGGCCGCGGACTCCGGCGGCGGAGGCGGGAGCGCGACCGCGCCAACGTCTCAGACGGCCGCCGCCAGAGGCGTGAAGCTGACCCGCGTCGGGCGCCTCGACAACCCCGTCTGGATCACGCAGGCGCCGGGCGACAGATCGCGCCTGTTCGTCGTCGAGCAGCCCGGCAGGATCCGCGTCATCCGCAACGGCAGAACGCTGTCGCAGCCGTTCGCGGACCTGACCAGCCGGCTCGTCAGCGGCGGCGAGCAGGGCCTGCTGTCGATCGCCTTCGCGCCCGACTACCAGCAGAGCGGCCTGCTGTACGCCTTCTTCACCGACAGAGCCGGCGACGAGCGCGTCGTCGAGCTCCGCAGAGGGTCGAGCCCGGACCGCTCCGACGGCAGCGTCCGCACGGTCCTGACGCAGGCCGACGAGGAGTCCAACCACAACGGCGGCCTGCTGCTGTTCGGCCCCGACGACAGGCTCTACATCGGCATCGGCGACGGCGGCGGCGCCTTCGACCGCCACGGCGCCCACGGCAACGGCCAGAACCTCAACACGCTGCTCGGCAAGATCCTGCGGATCGACCCGCGCAAGAGCGGCGGCAAGCCGTACACGGTGCCGGCCGACAACCCGTTCGTGGGCCGCTCCGGCGCCAAGCCGGAGATCTGGTCCTACGGCCTGCGCAACCCCTGGCGCTTCTCGTTCGACCGCCAGACCGGCGACCTGTCGATCGCCGACGTCGGCCAGAACGAGATCGAGGAGATCGACTTCGTGCCGAAGAAGGGCGCCCGCGGCGCCGGTCCCGGCGCCGGGCTCAACTTCGGCTGGCGCGCCTGGGAGGGGACCAACCGGATCGACCGCGAGATCAACCCGAGACCGGTCGTCTTCCCCGTCCTGGAGTACAGCCACAAGAGCGGCGGCTGCTCGGTCACCGGCGGCTACGTCGTGCGCGACCCGCGCCTGACCTCGCTCAGAGGGCAGTACGTCTACGGCGACTTCTGCAAGGGCGAGCTGATGGCGGCGAAGCTGAAGCGGCCGAGAGCGAGCGGCAACCGCGCGCTCGGGATCAGAGTGCCGGGGATCACGTCGTTCGGCGAGGACCTCTCGGGCCGCGTCTACGTGATCTCGCAGAGCGGGCCGGTCTACCGTCTCGACCCGCGCTGATGGCCGCCGGCGTGGACCTGCTCGCACGGCACGACGTCGCCGAGGTCCGCGCCGACAACCCGGGGCCGTTCACGCTGACCGGCACCAACAGCTGGATCGTCGGCCGTGACCCGGCCTGGGTGATCGACCCCGGCCCCGCGCTCGACGCCCACCTCGACGCGCTTGCCGCGGCGCTGGCGGCGCGCGGCGGGCTCGGCGGGATCGCGCTGACGCACGACCACCCCGACCACGCCGAGGGCGTCCCCGGGCTGCTGGCGCGCAGCGGGCCGGCGCCGGTCGCCGCCGCGCGCGGGGCGGTCGACGTGACGCTCGCCGACGGCGCCGCGTTCGGGCCGCTGACGGCGGTCGCGACGCCCGGCCACTCGCCCGACCACCTCGCCTACGTGCTCGGCCCGATCGGCTTCAGCGGCGACGTCGTGCTCGGCGCCGGCTCGACGCTGCTGATCCCCGAGCCGGGCGCGCTGCGCGGCTACCTGCGGGCGATGGAGCGGCTGCGGACGCTGAGACTGCGGCTGATCGCGCCCGGCCACGGTCCGCTCGTGGAGGACCCGGAGTCGAAGCTGCGCGACTCCGCCGCCCACCGGCTGGAGCGCGAGCGGATGCTGCTCGCCGCGCTCGCCGCCGGCGACCGCACGGTCGACGAACTGCTCGACAGCGTCTGGGCCGATGCCCCGGCCGCGCTGCGGATGGCGGCGACGGTGACGCTCGCCGCCCACCTCGACAAGCTCGACGAGGAGGGGCGGCTGCCGGCCGGCGTGGAGCGGCCTCCGTGGCCGCTGCCGCTCGGCCGCGTCGGTCAGCACACCGAAAGTTGAGCGTTCGCAACAGGCGACCGCTCGAACTTTGTCGCGCAATGCAGAGATTCGCCTGCTGGCGCTGAGATAGGTTCGTTCCCGTCCGCAGGGCAGGCCCGGGCCCGCCGACCACCACAGCAGGAGGGGAGAACATCATGCGAAACGTCCTTCGCGGCGTCGCGCCGCTCGTCTGTGCCGTCGCCATCGCCGGCGCGGCCGCCGGCAGCGCGGCCGCCGCCGACCGCTACGTCGCGCTCGGCGACTCGTACTCGTCAGGCACCGGCACCGGCTCGTACACGCTCAACTCAGGGTGTCAGCGCAGCACCTACGCGTACCCGTACCTCGCGTCGAGACAGCGCGCGAACACCGACCTCGTCTTCGTCGCCTGCTCGGGCGCGAAGACCGACGACGTGATGGCGAACCAGATCTCGTCGGTGACGGCGTCGACTGCGCTCGTCTCGATCACGATCGGCGGCAACGACGCCGGCTTCTCCAGCGTCGTCACGTCGTGCGTGACCATAGGCTGCTCCAGCGCGATCGCGAACGCGATCACCTACATCAGAAACACGCTGCCGGGCAAGCTCAACACCGTCTACTCGGCGATCCAGAGACAGGCGCCGTCGGCGAGAGTCGCCGTGCTCGGCTACCCGCGCCTCTTCAGCAGCTCCAGCTGCGCCGGCACGACCGGCATCGACGCCAGCGAGCGGACCCAGCTCAACGGCGTCGCCGACCTGCTCGACTCGACGATCGCGAGCCGCGCCGCCGCCTACGGCTTCAGCTACAGAAGCGCGATCCCGTCGTTCACCGGGCATGCCGTCTGCTCCAGCAGCGCATGGCTGAACGGGCTCAACATCCTCTCCACCGGGGAGTCGTTCCACCCCAACAGAACGGGCCACGCGAGCGGCTACACGCCGCTCGTGCGCAGCGTCATCGGCTAGGGCCGAGCCGCAGGCGCCGGGCGCGGAGGGCCAGCTCCAGCTCGAGCCGGCCCTCCGGGTCGTCGAGCCGCTCGCCCAGCAGCGCCCGCAGCCGCCCGACGCGGTAGCGGACCGTCTGCGCGTGGACGTGCAGCTCGGCGGCGGCGAGGCTGGCTGCGCCGCGATGGCGCAGCCACGCCTCCAGCGTCTCCAGCAGCCGCTCGCGGGTCGTCGCCGGCAGCGTCGCCAGCGGCGCCAGCGCGGTCCGCTCCAGCCGGCTGCTGAGCGCCGGCGCTGCGCTCAGCAGCAGGTCGACGCGATGGTCGTCGGCGACGACGAGCGCCGGCGGGCTGTCGCGCGCGAGCGCCAGCGCCAGCCGCGCCCAGCGCGCCGACTCGGCCGCCTGCGCCAGCTCGACGGTCGGGCCGAGCGCCCCGCGCAGCCCGGCCAGCCGCCGTCGCAGCGCCGCGGGCCGGCCGGGCGCGTCGGGGTCGGGCAGCAGCGCCCAGCAGCCGTCGTCGAGCACGCCGAGCAGCGCGTCGGCGGGCAGGCGGGTGGCGAGCGAGCCCGGCTCCGCCCGCCCGAACGCGAGCGCGGCGACGAGCGGCGCGGCGTCGGACGTCGCGCGCGGCGCGAGGGCGTCGCCGTTCGGCAGGCGGGCGCGGGCGGCGCCTGGCGGCCAGCCGGCGGCGGTGCAGAGGCGCGCCAGCTCCTGCTGCGACGGCGCCGGCAGGCGCAGCAGGGCGGTGAGCAGCCGCCGGCGGCTGGCGTCGCGGTCGTCGCCGCGGGCGGCCTGCTCGCCGGCGAAGCCCTCCGCCGAGGCGGCGGAGATCTCGGCGAGGCAGGCGAGGATCGCGTCGCCGAGCGCATGCAGCGTCTCCTGCGGCAGGACCGCGGCGCCGTCGGCCGTGGCGAGCGCCCGCCAGGTCTCGCGCGCGGCGTGGTGGTAGGCCGCCAGCAGCCCGGCGAGCGAGCGGCCGGCGCGCAGCTGGCCGCGGCCGAAGCCGACGTAGAGGCCGCGTCCCGGCAGCTGCTCGTGCGGCCCGCGCGAGATCACCGCCAGCAGCCCGCGGACGCCGTGCTCGACGCCGTGGCGGGCGTTCGGTCTGCCGACGATCCACTCGCGCGGCACGTCGCCGCTGACGACCGCGGCGACGACGTCGTCGACGACCGCGTCGAGCGACGGCGCCAGCCGCGCCGCGACGGCGGGCCCGAGCGCCTCCCAGCGCACGACGACGTCGCCGGCGGCCTCGACGCCGCCGACCACGCTCCCGCTCAGCTCGGCGCGTCGTTCGTCCACCTCTGCTCCCCTTCCCCGGCCACGAACGTATCCGATCGCGGACGGGGCGGGGGAGGGTGGGGTCAGCGGGCGGCGTCAGACGCGGCGAGGCGCCCGGCGCGTGGGCGGCGTCAGGCGGCGCGAGCCGCTTCGAGCCGCTGCTCGCCGAGCACCAGCGCGGCGTCGAGCGGCGTCACGCGCTCCGCCTCCGCGGCGGCGAACACCTCCGCCAGCGTGTCGCCGATCGCGCGCACGCGTCTGCGCGCGACGGCGGCGTCGTAGCCGCTCGGCTCCAGCTCGACGGCGATGTTGACGATCCCGCCGGCGTTGCAGACGAAGTCCGGCGCCCACACGATCCCGCGCGCGGCCAGCATGCCGGCGACGTGGTCGGTCGCGAGCTGGTTGTTGGCCGCGCCGGCGATCGCCGCGCAGCGCAGCCGCGGCACGACCGTCTCGTCGAGCAGGCCGCCCAGCGCGCAGGGGGAGACGAGGTCGACCTTCGCCGTCAGCGCTCTCGCGGGCGTCGTCCATCTCGCCCCGAGCTTCTCCGCCAGCGCGCGCTTGGACTGGTCGACGTCGGCGAGCACGAGTCTCGCACCCGCTCTCGCGCAGCGCTGCGCGACGCGCGAGCCGACGTGGCCGAGGCCGATGACGGCGATCGTGCGGCCGCTGAGCGAGCCGTCCCCGTCGAACGCCTGCCCGAGCGTCGTCCTGATCGCCGCCTCGACGCCGAGCGCGGTGAAGGGGCTCGGGTCGCCGGAGCCGCCGAGGCGGGTGGCGAGGCCGGAGACGTGTCTCGTCGCCTCCGCGATCACCGGCATGTCGCGGCTGCCGATGCCGACGTCCTCTGCGGTCACGTAGCGGCCGCCGAGCTGGTCGACCGTCTCGCCGAAGTCGAGCAGCGCGTCCCGCCGCAGCGCACCGGTCAGTCTGAGGCCGGGCGGGAGCGCGATCACGCCCTTGCCGCCGCCGAGCGGCTGGTCGGCGCAGGCGGCCTTGTAGGTCATCGCCCGCGCCAGCCGCAGCGCGTCGCGGACGCCGAACGCCGGGTGGTCGTAGCTCCAGACGCGGCAGCCGCCGAGCGCTGGGCCGCGGACCGTCGAGTGGACGGCGACGATCGTCGTCAAGCCCGAGCGCGGGCCGCGCCGGACGTACAGCTCCTCGTGGTCGAGCGGTGGCAGCAGGGGGTCCATCGCGGCACCGTATCGCGGCGCCGAGACGAGCCGCCGCGACAGCTGTCGCGTGCCCCGATCGCGCCGCCCGTCAGGCGCGACGCGCGGTGGGCGCCGGCCGCGATCGACGCGGGAGGGCGGCGGCGCGCGCGGGAACCGCCGCGCGAGCTACGGCCGCAGCGGCGGCGTGGTGTTGCTGGCGGCGGGGGCGCCGCCGGAGCTGGCGGGCGTGCCGGGCGTCGAGGTCGTGGCGCCGGTCGCGGGCGGGGTGGGCGGCGTCGTGGTACCGGTCGTGCCGCTGCCGGTGCCGCTGGTGCCGGTCGTCGGCGGGGCGGTCGTGGTGCCGCTGCCGCTCGTGCCGGAGCCGCTGGTGCCGCTCCCGTTCGTGCCCGTGCCGCTGGTGCCACTTCCGGTCGTGCCGCTGCCGCTGCCCGTCGTGCCGCTGCCCGTGCCGGTCGTCGGCGTCGTGTCGATCGGCGTCGTCGGCTCCGGCTCCTCAACCGGCGGCAGATCCTCGATCGCGCCGTCGATCGGCGCGGCGGCACCGCCGCTGACGTTCGGATCGGCCGTTCTCGGCGCGGTCGCGATCGGCGTCGCGACCGCGACGACCGAGCCGCTGCCGCGCTGCGCGAGTCTCAGCTTCGCCGGCTGCGGGGCGGGCGCGCTGCTGCCGGAGCCCGGCTGCGCCGCCGCCGAGGCCGGCGCGGGCGCCGGGGTCGCCTGCACCGAGGCGGCCGCCGCCTGCAGCGGCGGCTGCGCCGGCCGGACGCCTCTGACGACGATCGCGGCCGGCTTCGAAGAGGGGGGAGAGAGCGTCCGCTTGACCTCGACCGCGCCGCCGCCGGCGACGACCGCCGCCGCGACGACCGCCGCGACATGCCCGGCCGTGACCGCGCCGCCGCCGACCGCTGCGCCGCCGGCCATCGCGGCCGCG
>NZ_JAUTDN010000068.1 GCF_030646155.1 Conexibacter sp. CPCC 205762 | reverse complement strand
GGGCGGCCCCGCCGCGCCGGCGCCGCCGGCCGCCGCCGCTGCCGCCGCCCGCTGCGCGGCCGCGGCCGCGTTGGCACGCGCCTCCGCAGGCGTCAGCGTCAGCCGCCGCACGACCGGGATCATCAACAGCAGCAGCAGCGCGGCGATCCGGAAGGCCCAGCCGAAGCCGTCGCGTGCGACGCCCGCGGCCTCGCGCCGCAGCCAGCGGTTGTAGCCGACCGGCGCCGTCTCGGTGCGCGCCTTCGCGCCCGCGAACTCGGCTATGTCGCTTCTGATCGCGCCGAAGGCGACCTCGTCGGGGACCGCGTAGACCCACGCCTTGTCGTGGATCGGGTCGCGCTTCCAGTCGAGGTGCCACGCCGAGGTCGTCGTGAAGACGGTGATCAGCAGCGCGATGCCGAGCGCCGAGCCGAGCTGGCGCGAGGTGTTGACGACGCCGGAGGCGACGCCGAGCTGCGGCCCCATCGCCGCGTTCATCGCGCCGACGTTGAGCGTCGGGAAGCCGATGCCGATGCCCATGCCGATGAAGACGAGGCCGGGCAGCACGAACAGGTAGTCGGTGACGCCCTCGTAGGTCGACGGCATGAACGAGAACCAGGTCAGGCCGAGCGCGAGCGAGCCGAGCGCCGGGATCGCCAGCCGGTAGGCGGGCGCGTTGTCGGCCGCACGCCCGACCAGCGGCCACACGAGACCGCCGCAGATGCCGATCGGCAGCAGGCAGAGGCCGGCCTCCAGCTGCGTGAAGCCCCACAGGTTCACGAACACCTGCGCCAGCAGGAAGAGGCCGCCGACGGCGCCCGCGCCGAGGATCAGCATCGCCAGGTTGGCAGACAGGAACTGTCTGTTTCTCATCAGCGCCGGCGGGATCATCGGGTTTCTGGAGCGGTGCTGCCAGAAGACGAAGCCGATCCCCATCACGATCGACAGCTGGATGAAGAAGAGGATCTGCGCGTCGTCCCAGCCCTTGACGTTCACCTCGACGAGGCCGTAGGTGAACATCGAGACGGCGGCGCCGAGCAGCAGCATCCCGAACCAGTCGATCCGGCGGTTGGCGCTGAGGTCGTAGGTCTCCGGCCACCAGCGCCACGCCAGCACGACGCCGATCACGCCGAGCGGCAGATTGATGATGAAGATCCAGTGCCAGCTGGCTATCTCGATCAGGCCGCCGCCGATCACCGGGCCGAGGCCGTTGGCGACGAGCGCCACGACGGCGATCATCGCGAGGCCCTTGCCGCGCTCTCTCGGCGGGAAGACGAGCGCGGTCATCGCGAAGCCGAGCGGCGCGATCATGCCGGCGCCGATCGCCTGGAAGGCGCGGAAGCCGATCAGCCAGCCGATCTCCCACGCGGCGGCGCACAGCGCCGAGCCGGCGGTGAAGACGACGAGGCCGGCGATGAACATCTTCTTGCGGCCGAACTGGTCGGCCAGGCGGCCGGTCGCGACCAGCAGCACGGCGAAGACGATGTTGTAGATGTTGACGACCCACGAGGCCGTCGGGAGGATCGTCTCGAAGTCGTGCTGCAGCTCCGGCAGCGCCGTGTTCATGATCGACATGTCGAGCATCGACATGAACCAGGCGATCATCATGACGCCGAAGACTCTCCACTTGATCGCCTGGAGCGCCTCGGCCGAGGGGTTTTCGCGGACGCGGCTCATCTGAGCTCGTTCGCCTCCTGCTCGTCGGAGTCGAGCGTGCCGTCGTCGGCGACCTTCTTGTCCTTCGGGTCGGGCTCGCGCGGCTGCACCGCTCTCTCGGCGTCGAAGACCGGCAGCGTGCCGCCGGCCGCCGCCAGCGCCCACCGTCTCATGCCCTCGAGCACGTCCGGCGACTTGACCGTCTCGGTCCGCAGGTCGTCGGGCTCGTCCTCGTCCTCGGCCTCGTAGAGGCGCCAGCGGTCCTCGTCGGAGCGGCCGATCAGCAGGAAGTGGCGGTCGCCGACGACGACGTGCGTGTCGATCGCGGTCGTGTAGTACGGCCGCGACGGCAGGTCGAAGTCCTCCAGCAGCGTCGTCAGGTCCTCACCGGCCATTCTGCCCGGCGTGACGATGCCGAGGTAGGAGAGGATCGTCGTCGGGATGTCGTAGGTCGAGACGTACCACGAGCTGGTGTCGCCGGCCCAGCGGCCGGCCGGGTCCTTCAGCAGCAGCGGGACGTGGTACACGCGGCGGTGCCAGACGCCCGACGGGCTGCCGTAGACGCCCTGCTCGCCGAGCGCGACGCCGCCGTCGCTGACGAAGATCACGACCGTTCTGTCGGCCAGCCCGAGGTCGGACAGCTTCTGCATGAAGCGCCCGAGCGCGGCGTCGACGTCGCGCACCTCCTGCGCATAGCGGGAGCGCACCTCGTTCTTGACGTCGTCGTCGGCTCTGACCTTGATCGAGTTGATGTAGCTGACTCTCTCGGGCAGCGTGACGTCGTTGTGGATCGGGCCGTAGCCGGCGACGTACTGGCGCGGCATCTCGAACGCGTCGTTGAGGTCGAAGGCGTCGATCCCGAGCAGGAACGGCTGGTTGCCTCTGAGCTGCTCGAGCTGCAGCTCGCCGGCCTTCAGCGCCTTCTGCGTCGGCTCGACCCGTCTCGTTCTGATCGGGCCGCCGAGCGGCAGCAGGTAGTCGCGCTCGGTCGGCTCGAACTCGCTCGACAGCGGCAGTCTGCCGGTGCGCACGATCACGTCGCGGAAGCGGGCGCCGTCGAGCGTCGGGTTGTCGGTCACCCAGCGCGTCTCGACGCCGGAGGCGGCGGTCAGCTGCAGCAGCAGGGGCTGGAAGTCGTAGACCTTGTTGTAGCCCGGCACCGCCGGCATCCCGGCGGTCGCTCTCCAGTCGCGGAACGGGTAGCTGCGCATGCCCGTCAGCAGCCCGCGGCGGGCCGGGACGGCGCCGAGGCCGTCGGCCGTCGCGTATCTGAAGCGGAGCGAGCGGTCGGCCAGCTTGTCGATGTTCGGCGTCTTCGTGTCGCGGTCGTCGAAGACGTCGTCGTAGGCGCCGATGTAGTCGGTGCGGAGGCTGTCGGCGAAGATCACGACGACGTTCGGCCGCTCTCTGTCGCCTCTCGTCTCCTGCGCCTGCGCTGCCGCGGCGCCGAGCAGGCCGGCGCCGGAGAGGGCCGCCAGGCCGCCGGCCGCGCCGCCGCCGCGCAGGAGCGCGCGGCGCGAGATCCGCCGCTGCTCGTCGTCTCGGTTGCGCGCCATCAGCCGCCCACCACGCCGATGTGGTCGTGGAAGACCGGCAGCGTGCCGCCCGCCTCGTTCACCAGCACGTCCCACAGCTCGTTGATCTTGGCGGTCGCCGCGGGCCCGCTCCCGGCCAGGTCTCTGTTGTTGCCGGGGTCGTTGACCATGTCGTACAGCTCTCTTCTGGAGCCGTCCGGCGTCGAGATCATCAGCCACTCGTAGTTGCCGCAGATCCACGTCTCCTGGTAGCAGGAGGTGAAGTACGGGCGGCCGGTCGGCTCGCGGCCGTCGAACAGGACGCTGAGGTCCTCGCCGTTCATCAGCCCCGGCGCGCGCACTCCCTGAAACGACAGGATCGTGCGGGCGACGTCGTGCGTGGAGGCGAAATATCTGCTCGTCTTGCCCGCCAGCCGGCCCTCGGGGTGGTGGATCATGTACGGCACGTGGTGGATCTCGCTGTACGGGCGCGGGGTCGACTTGCCGATGATCCCGTGCTCGCCGAGCGTCAGCCCGTGGTCGCTGAGGTAATAGACGATCGTGTTGTCGGCGAGCCCGAGGTCGTTGACCTTGTTCAGCAGCTTGCCGATCCAGGTGTCGACAAAGGTCAGCTCGGCGGCGTACAGCTCCCGCACCAGCTCCAGCGTGTCGTCGTCTATCCCGATCTTGTCGAGTCTCGACGCCGGCGTCAGGAAGGGCTGGATCGGGAGGATGTTTCTCGTCTTCTGGATCCCCTTCGGCTGCCCTTCGATTCTCTCGACGTAGAGCGGCGGGGCGTCGAACGGCTCGTGCGGGTCGAACGAGTCGACGCCGAGGAAGAACGGCTGCTTGTTCTTCAGCTCGTCGAGCGCGTCCATGCCGCCGCGCATCACGCGCGCGGCCGAGTAGTTCTTCTCGCCGACGCGGTACATCGAGTTCCAGCCGACGTAGTCCTGCAGGCGGCGCACCTCGACCGTGTCGGAGAGCGCGGGCAGCAGGTACTTCTCGATCGCCGAGCGCGGCGCCGGGCGTCTGAAGGGCGTGTTGAAGTCGCGGTAGGCGCCCTGCGAGAAGTCGGGGCGGCCGATGTCGAGCGTGCGGCGGAAGTCGGTGTAGCGCGGGCCGACGATGAACGGGTTGTCGGTCACGTAGGCGGTCTCGATGCCGGCCTTGCCCAGCTCCTCGGTGAGGAGCGGCTGGTACGGCAGCGGGCGGGTCCAGCCGACCTCGCTCGGCATCGGCGGCGACAGCACCCAGTCGCGGTTGGGGAAGCTGCGCATGCCGGTCAGCAGCGTGCGCCGCACGAGCCCGGTCGGCATCGCCTCGGGGACCGCGTACTGGAACTTCAGCGAGCGCTTGAAGAGCGCGTCGAGGTTCGGCGTTCTCGCGCGCGAGGCAGCGTTGTAGGCGCCGACGTAGTCGGCCCGGGTCGAGTCCGTGACGATCAGGATCACGTTCGGCGCATCGCTGGAGCGCTGCGAGGTCTCTGCGTATTCGTCGCCGCACGCGGACAAGCCGACCGCCGCGGCACCAGCCGCACCGGTCTTCAGAACGCCGCGTCGAGTCAGTCGCCGCGCCATCCCTACACGTCCAACGCGGCACGCGCCGCGGTGTTGCCGCTCAAATCGTGCTCCAGCTCGGGGGAATACGGTTCGGATGTCGTCTCATCCGGCACTGCCAACACAGCGGGCGCAACGGAGTTGCGCCCGGACGGTTGACATATAGCTTCTCGTATTCGCCCGATGGTGTCGTGTCAGGCTGAGAATCGCCTGAAGGCGGCGCGCTGCTCGGCAGGCAACAGGACCGTTCTGACGATGTCGCCCGCGCGCCATACGACCGCGCTGCCGTCGTCGCTGAAGGTGAGCTCGTCGACCCCGTCCGCCGGCGGCGCCTCCAGCTCTTGCAGCGGACCGGGCCGGCCGTCACCCGCCGCCAGGTCGCGCGCGTAGAGCCAGGCCCGCCCGGACGAGTACTCGGTCGAGTGCGGCACGAAGCGCCGGACCCAGGCGACCCAGGTGCCGTGGACGGCGAATCTGCTGATGAAGTCCGCCGAGCCGCCTCCCCCGCCGGAGTCCTCGCTGAAGCCGAAGTCGCGGAACGGACCGTCCGGCCGCACGCAGGAGCGGTACCCGTACCAGTCCTCGTCGCCGAAGCCGGTCAGCAGCAGCTCGCTGCTGCGAACGACCACATCCTCACGCGGCGCCGGCTCGCAGCCGACCGGCCGGCCGCGCCGCAGGCTCAGCCGCGCGCGGCCCTCGCGGTACTCGCCCCAGAAGTCCCCCGCGGACCACTCGCAGCGGTTCGCGCGGCGGGCGACGTCGCGATCGAGGCGGGCACGGACGACGCGCGCGCCGCGCGGCACCCGGATCGTGCGAGAGGCGACGCCGAGCCAGTGCGCGACGCCGACTTCGACCAGCGCCCCCTCGCCGCAGCGGAACCAGATCGGCACGCGTGGTCTGCTCCATCTGCGCGGCGTCAGCGGCCGCGGCGCGCGCACCGTCAGCATCCGCCCCTCCAGCCGGAAGCGCGTCCCGTCGCTGGCGACGCCGGCGGCGAGCGCGGGCTGCCGCGCGCTCGCGGCAGCAGCCGCCCCCTGCGCGGTCGTCGCGCCGCCTGCCAGCGCGACGACCGCTCCCGCCAGCGCCGTCCATCCCCCGGCGTTGCTCATGCCCTCTGGAACGGGCGTGCCGGCGCGATGTTGCGAGCAGGCCGCTTGAACCCGTTCTCAGCCGGCGCTGCTTCAATGCTCGGATCGCCCGTCTCTCGCTCCTCGGCGCCGCGCGCGCTTTCATCGTCCTCGTCGCGCTCGGGACCGTCGTCACGATGGTGCTGCTGTGGCCGACGCACGTCGGCGACACGTTCTCCGAGGTCGTCCAGCCGAGCGACAAGGCGACCGTCACCGGGATCGACGACAGACCGTGCGGCGCGACCGTCAGCGACCGCTGCGTGCGCGTGCTGATCGAGCTGGACGGCGGCGACGACGCCGGCAGAAGAGGCGTGATCCAGTGGAACGCGAACGGCGTCGACCCGCCGGTCCACGTCGGCGACAAGCTGCGCGTCGCGCAGGCGGAGGAGATCCCGGGCTACGAGGAGGCCAACCAGGCCACCTACACGCTCGTCGACTTCCAGCGCGGCCCCGCGCTGATCGTGCTGTTCGTGATCTTCGCGCTGATGGTGCTGCTGCTGTCACGGCTGCGCGGGGCGCTGTCGCTGCTCGGCCTGGCGGTCAGCCTCGCGGTCGTGCTCGTCTACATCATCCCGGCGATCCTCGACGGCAGCTCGCCGGTCGCGGTCGCGATCTCAGGCTCGCTGGCGATCGGGATGGCAGCGATCTTCCTCGCGCACGGACGCGGGCCGAAATCGCTGGCGGCGATGCTGGGGACGATCGTCAGCCTTCTGCTGACCGCGCTGCTGGCACTGCTGTTCACGCACTGGACGCGGCTGACCGGCCTCTCCGGCGAGGAGTCGTTCGCGCTGCGCCTCGCCGACCCGACCGTCTCGCTCCAGGGCCTGCTGATCGCGGGCATGATCATCGGCGCGCTGGGCGTGCTCGACGACGTCACGGTGAGCCAGTCGTCAACCGTCTTCGCGCTCCGCGCCGCCAACCCGGAGATGGGCTTCCGCCAGCTCTTCCACGGCGCGATGGACGTCGGCAAGGACCACGTCGCCGCGACCGTCAACACGCTCGTGCTCGCCTACGCCGGCTCCTCGCTGCCGGTGCTGCTGATCTTCGCCTCGGGCGCCCTGAGCGCCGGCGACGCGCTCAACCTCGAGCTGGTCGCCGAGCAGGTCGTCGCGACGCTCGTCGGCTCGATCGGCCTGATCGCCGCCGTCCCCGGCACGACCGCCGTCGCCGCCCTGCTGGCGCTGCACACCCCGCGCGCCGAGGTCGAGCACGAGGCCGCCCACGGCCACGCGCACACGCACTAGCGGCGCGCGGGCCGCGGCACCAGCAGGCAGAACGCCAGCGCGACGAGGGCGACCGCGGCGCAGGCCGCGAAGGCGATCAGGAAGCCGTCGTCGGTCGGGCGGGTGCTGGAGCCGAGCACGAGCGTCGCGACGACCTGGCTGCCGAGCGCGCCGCCGACCGTCCGCAGCATCGTGTTGATGCCGGTCGCCTCGCCCGTCTGCGCCTGCGGGACGGCGGTCAGGATCAGCTGCGCCATCGCCGTCAGCGCGAACGTGAGGCCGATCCCGTACGCCAGCAGCGTGCCGAGATAGACCTGCCAGCGCTCGTCGTGGACGAAGCCGAGCAGCGCCAGCCCGAGCGCCAGCATCGCGACGCCGAAGGCCATCGGCAGGCGCCCGCCGATCCGCTGGCAGAGGCTGCCGGCGAGCGGCCCGCAGACGAGGCCGGCGAGCATCGCCGGCAGCAGGTAGAAGGCCGCCTGCGTGACGCTCGCGTCGAAGCCGAACCCGGCGACGGCCGGGTCGGCCTGCACCAGCTGCGGCACCAGGTAGCTGGTCGCGTACATGCCGAAGCCGACGCACAGCGCGACGGCGTTGACGGTCGCGACGGCGCGCACGCGCAGCAGCCGCACGTCGATCAGCGGCGCCCGCCGCCGCAGCTCCCAGCGCGCCCACAGCGCCAGCACGATCGCGCCGCCGGCCAGCAGCGCGAGCGTTCCCGGCGCGCCCCAGCCCCAGGCGCGGGCGCGCGAGACGGCCAGCAGCGGCGGCAGCAGGCCGCCGGCCAGCAGCAGCGCGCCGACCCAGTCGACCTCGACCCGCTCGCGCGGCGGCGACGGCGGCACGAACAGCCGCACGCAGACGATCGCGACCAGCGGCATCGCGATCCCGAGCCAGAAGATCCCGTGCCAGGAGACGTGGTCGACGATCGGGCCGCTGGCGACGAGGCCGGCCGCGCCGCCGACGCCGAAGCTGCCGGAGATCAGCCCGAGCGTCGGCGCGAGCCGCTCCGACGGCAGCGTGTCGCGCGCGATCGCGAACGAGAGCGGGAAGATCGCCCCGCCGAGGCCCTGCATCACGCGCGCCACGATCAGCACCGGCAGCGACGGCGCGAGCGCCCCGACGACCCCGCCGCAGGCGAAGACGGCGAGCACCGCGACGAGCATCCGCTCCTTGCCGAAGAGGTCGCCGAGACGGCCGAGGACCGGCGTCGAGACGGCGGTCGAGAGCAGGAAGGCGGAGATCAGCCAGGCGACCCCGCCGGCGTCGCTGCCGAGGTCGCGCTCGATCTCCGGCAGCGCCGGCACGACCATCATCTGCATCACGGCGTAGGCGAGCGAGGCGAGCGTGAGCGTGACGACGACCGCCCCGGCACGCCGCGTGCGGGGAGCGGCTTCCATCGCGTCTGACGATACGGACCGGCGCGCGCGGCCATCGGCGCCCCGTATGCTCGCCCCCGTGGAAGCCTCGCCGCCCGTTCCGGCGCCGGCGATCCGATCCCGGCGCACGAGCTCCGACCACGTCGCGGACGCCCTCCGCGCCGCGATCAACAGCGGCCATCTCGCCGATGGCGCCGAGCTGAACCAGGTCGAGCTGGCCGAGCACTTCGGCGTCTCGCGCGTGCCGGTGCGCGAGGCGATCAGGCGGCTGGAGGCGGAGGGGCTGATCGAGGCGGCGGCGCACAGACGCGCGGTCGTGCGCGGCTTCGACCTGGCCGGGATCGCCGAGTCGTTCGAGCTGCGCGCGCTGATCGAGGGCCATCTCGCCGAGGCGGCCGTGCCGATGCTGACCCGCCGCAATCTGAACGAGCTGACGGAGCTGAACGCGGCGATGCGCGGCGAGGGCGACGAGAGACGCTTCCTGGCGCTCGACGCCGACTTCCACCGCCGCCTCTACGAGCCGGCCGGCCGGCCGACCGCGCTGGAGATCGCCGGCCAGCTGCGCTCGCGCGCCGAGCGCTACGTGCTGCTGCGCAGCGACCACTTCGTCAACGACCAGACGCGCTGGCTGACGCGCGACCACGGGACGATCGTGCGGCTCGCGCGCAGCGGCGACGGCACCGCGACGCGCGCCGCGATCGAACGCCACCTCGGCCGCCTCTGCGACGCGATCCTGAGACTGTCGCGCCAGCGGCCGGCGTCGCGGCAGCAGGGCTGATCGCCGCCATCAGCGATTCGACTGGGCGGCGGCGCGGTCGCGCGGGATCGTCGAGGGCGCAACCGATCCGAAGGAGCCTTCGATGTCCGCCTCCGCAGCCCCCGCCGCCGTCCCGGCGACCGGCGACGACCGCTTCGTCGCCGACGTGCTCGAGTCCGACCTGCCCGTGCTGGTCGACTTCTGGGCGCCGTGGTGCCCGCCCTGCCGGGCGATGAGACCGCTGCTGGCCGACCTCGCCGCCAGCCGCGACGACCTCCGCGTCGTCTCGCTCGACTGCGACGTCCACCAGGCGACGGCGATCAGATACGCGATCCTGTCGATGCCGACGTTCATCCTCTTCCGCGGCGGCGAGCCGGTCCTGCAGCTCGTCGGCGCGCGGCCGCGAGCGCGCCTGCTGCGCGAGCTGTCAGCCGTGCTCTGAGGCCTGCGCCGGCGGCGCCGCGACCGCGCCCAGCGCGGCCGTCAGGTGGGCCCGCAGCAGCTCCGCCGCCGGTGCGGCGCCGGCCGCTGACGCCAGCAGCAGCGCGCGGTGGCGCGGGACCGGCGGCGCCAGCCGTGCGACCGCGACCGGCGCACCCGGCGCCGCCAGCCACGAGGCCGGCACGAGGCTGACGCCGAGGCCGGCGTGGACGAGCTGGCGGACCGCCGCCGGGTCGCCCAGCTCGAACAGCGGCACCGGCCCGAAGCCGGCCTGCTCGCAGGCGGCGGTGACCAGCTCGCGCAGCGCGCTGCCGGGCTCGGGCAGCACGAACGGCCGCTCGCGCAGCGCCCACACCTCCAGCTCGCCGGCGGTCGCGAGCGGGTCGCCGGGCGCGGCGATCGCGTGCAGCGGCTCGTCGGCGAGCGCGTCGGCGCGGATCCCGTCGGGCACCGCCGCCGCCGGCAGCGAGGCGACCGCGAGATCGACGGCGCCGGTCCGCAGCAGCCCGCCGGCCTCGGTCGCCGCCGTCTGCCGCAGGCCGATGCGGATCCCGCCGTGTGCGCGGTGGAAGCTCGCCAGCGCCGCCGGCAGCGCGAGCGCCGCGGCGGCGTCGGCGGCGACCCGCACGACGCCGCGCAGCAGCCCGGCGTGGGCGTCCATGTCGGCGCGGGCGCGCGCCGCCTCGGCGAGGATCGCGTCGGCGCGCGCGAGCAGGTCGGCGCCGGCGGAGGTGACGGTCGCGCCGCCGGCCGTGCGCTGCAGCAGCTCGACGCCGAGCTGCTCCTCCAGCCGCTTGACCTGCTGCGACAACGCCGACTGGGTCACGTGCAGCTCTTCGGCGGCGCGCGTGAAGGTGCCGTGGCGGGCGACCGCCGAGAAGTAGCGCAGCTGACGCAGCTCCATCGCCGCATTATCGCGGCAACGACCCGCGCGATCGGCCGCCCGTGCCAAGCTCTCCCGATGCGCCCGGCCCCGCCGATCCTCCTCGCCGTCTTCTGCGGCGGCGCCGTCGGCTCGCTCGCACGGGCGGGGGTGGAGGAGGTGCTGGCGCCGGCGCCCGGCCACTGGCCGTGGGGGACGCTGACGGTCAACCTCGTCGCCGCCTTCGTGCTCGGCGCGCTCGTCGCCCGCTACGCCGGGCACACGCACTCCGAGCGGCGGATGGCGCTCTACGGCCCCGGCTTCTGCGGTGGCCTGTCGACCTTCTCGACGCTGCAGCTGGAGTTGTTCGACCTGATCGACGGCGGCCAGGTCGCGACCGCGGCCGGCTACGCGGCGGCGAGCCTCGCCGGCGGACTGGCGCTGGCGCTGCTGGCGATGCGGCTGGTCGAGCGCTGGCGTCCGCCGCTGGAGGCGGCGGGGTGAGCGGCGTCGCGGTCTGGCTCGGCGTGCCGTTGCTGGGCGGCGCCGGTGCGGTCGCGCGCGTGGCGCTGGCGGCGACGGTCGACGCGCGCCGCCCGCGCGCGATGAGGCTGCCGCTGGGGACGCTGACCGTCAATCTGACCGGCGCGCTGCTGCTCGGGCTGCTGGCCGGACTGGCGCCGAGCGACGATCTGCGGCTGCTGGCCGGCACGGCGCTGCTGGGCGGCTACACGACCTTCTCGACGTGGATGGCCGACAGCGTGCGGCTGGAGCGGACGGGCCACCTGCGCACCGCCGCCTTCAACGTCGCCGGCTCGCTCGTGCTCGGCTTTGCCGGCGTGGCGCTCGGCCACGCTCTCGGCACGGCGCTCTGAGCGCCCGCGCCCGGCCGGCGCGGCGCACCGGGCGCGTCAGTTGAGCCGCGCTCGCACCGAGGCGAGTCTCGTCTGCGCCCGCTCCTGCTCGTCGTCGTCGAGCGGCAGCGCCAGCCACAGCTCGGCCGCGAGCAGCTCGTGCGCGAGGTGGCCGGTCTCGTGCGTGCGCTCGAGGATCAGGCCCAGCAGCAGCGCGACCGCCTCGTGCGCGCACTGCCATTCCAGCTCCTGCTCGGCCAGCTCGCGCGCGTCGACGAGCGCCCACGGCTGCTCCGGCTCGGCTGCCAGCAGGACCGGCGCGTCGAGCTGCGGATGGGCGATGTAGATCGCCTCCTCGCAGGCGACGATCCCCAGCTCGATGCCGGCGCGGCGCGCGGCTTCCAGCGCGACCAGCATCACGGCCAGCTCGTGGCCGCGACCGCGCTCGGCGACCTGATGCGGCAGCAGATCGCCGACGCCGAGGTCGCGATGCTCGCGCGCCTCGGTGCGCAGATGCTGCGAGAAGGCCGTCTCCGCCGCCAGCAGCTGGGCTGCCGGGTCGGCGGCGGCATGCGGCGCCAGCTCGGCGACGAGCGGCGCGAGCGCGGCGTCGAGCGACGCCGCGCGCAGCGATTCGAACTCAGCGCCGAGGGCGACGGCCAACGGGCCGTGCGCGACCTCGGCATCGTCCGACAGGACGCGGAACGGGACGAGCCCGTCCCCCATCGTCAGACGCGGCTGTAGAACTCGACTATGAGCTGCTCGGCGACCGGCGTGTCGATCTCGTTGCGGACCGGCAGGCGCAGGACCTTGCCGGCGAGCGAGTCGAAGTCGGCCTCGAGCCACGCGCCGACGCGGCCCATCTGGTCCGTCGCGGCCGTCGCGACCGGGCGGACCGCGGCCTCCGGCTTGATCATCACGACGTCGCCGGGCTTGACCTGACGCGACGCGATGTCGCAGCGGGCGCCGTTGACGAAGACGTGACCGTGCGAGACGAACTGGCGCGCCTGCGGACGGGTCGAAGCGAGACCGAGGCGGTAGACGACGTTGTCGAGCCGCTGCTCCAGCAGCTGCAGGAGCTGCTCGCCGACGACGCCCTCGCGCTTCTTCGTGGCGGCCGCGACGTAGCGGCGGAACTGCTTCTCGCGCACGCCGTAGTAGCGCTTCGCCTTCTGCTTCTCGCGCAGCTGCTCGGCGTAGACGGACTCTCTACGACGACGCGCGTTGCCGTGCTGGCCGGGCGGCTGCGGTCCACGCCGCTCGAGGGCGCTCTTGCCATTCAGCCGACGCTCGCCCTTCAGACAAAGGTCGACGCCCTCGCGTCGTGAGAGCTTCTCGACCGGGCCGGTGTAACGCCCCACGCAATCTCCTTCAGGTAGTCATGGAAAGACGCCCGCCGCGATGCAACAGGCGCCGTCCCTTCGCAAAGTTGGCTGACCATGGTACCGAGCTTTCCGTCCGCATGGTGTGCTGCCTGCGAAAACCCCGCGTTTGCGGGAGCTACGCGACTCTGACGGACTCGCCGTCGACGGTCACGACGTCGCCCGGATGGAGCTGGCGGCCGCGCCGCTGCTCCAGCTCGCCGTTGACCGTCACGAGCCCTTCCTCCAGCAGCAGCTTGGCGTCCGCGCCGACCTCGACCAGGTCGGCCAGCTTCATCAGCTGGCCGAGCCGGATCATGTAGCCCTGGATCGCGATCTCGCGCACGGCGCCCGCCCGCCTGCGCTATTCGCCGCCGTCGGCGGACGCCGGCGCTGCGGCATCCCACTCGGCGTCGCTGGCGCCGTCGTCGCGCTTGGGCGCCTTTCTGCCACCGCGGCGACGCGGCTTTCTCTTCGCCGCCGCCGGCTTCTCCGCGGCCGGCTCGGCGGCCTCCGCGATCGCCTCGGCGGCCGGCTCGTCCTCGGCGGCAGGAGCCGCGCCGGAGAGCGTCATCGCCTGACGCGAGGCGAGCTTGACGCCGCCGGCCTCGTCCGCGAGCACGCCCTCGCGCTTGAGCTTGGAGACGGTCGTCGCGACCGTCGGCTTGGCGATCTTCGTGACCGAGGCGATCTCCGCGACCGAGACGCCGGGCCGCTCCTCGACGAGCGCCAGGATCGCGTCACGGTTGGCGCCGCGCGGCGCCCGCTCGCCCTCGCCCTTCGCGGCCGCCGGCGCCAGCGCCGGCTCCGTCGCGCGCGGCGCCCGTCTGGCGGCTCTCCTCCGTGCCGGGGCGGCGGCGACCGGCGCCGCCGGCAGCTCACCGCGTGCGAGCAGGGCGGCCTTCGCGGCCTCCAGCTGCTCGATCTCGGCGATCAGCGGTCGCAGCTCCGCCAGGCGCGCTTCTATCTCCTGCTTCAGGCGGGGGAGCAGCAACTCGGGCATTCGGGGGAAACCTCCGGCGGCAGTGAACGTCAGACGGGCCCCATGCTACGTGCCCGCGCGGCGGGCGGCTTCAGCGGCCGTCCCGCTCGGACAGCAGCGTTCTGAGGTCGGCCGTGAGATCGGCCGGCTCGAACGACAGGCCGGCTGAGATCTTGCCCGCCAGCCTGCCGTCGCCGTCGACCAGCCAGATCACGGCCGTGTGGGCGCTGTCGGGCCGGCCGGCGATCTGCGGCGCCGCGTAGAACGCTCTCCAGACCGGCTCCAGCTGCTGTTCGGAGCCGATCAGGTAGTGGAACTGGGCCGGCTGGCGCTGACGTCTGAGCCACACCTGCACCGCTTCGCGCGTGTCGCCGCGCGGGTCGACGCTGACGGCGACGACCGCGACCTCTCTGCGCTGGCCGCCGAGCTGCTCCAGCGACTGGCGGATCTCCTGCCCGATCAGCGGGCAGACGTCGGGGCAGTTGGTGTAGAGGAAGGTGACGAGGTACGGCGTCCCTCTGAGCGTGGCGGTGTCGAGCGTTCTGCCACTGCCGGCGTCGGTCAGCGCGATCGCCGGCGCGGCTCTGCCTGCCAGGCCCTCCGGCAGCGAGTCGGCAGCGGCGAAGCGGCCGTCGGCCGAGCCGGTCGCGGTCCCGCCGCCGTCGCCGGAGGAGCCGCCGCAGCCGGCCAGCAGGGCGCACAGCAGCGCCACGAGCGCGACGCCGCGGCTCATGTCCCGACCGCCGACAGCAGCCACAGGCCGAGGCAGGTGAAGCCGACCATCACGACCAGCATCCAGTACTGCGAGCGGACCGCCTCGCGCGCGTCGCGGTAGAGCGTCAGCGCGCGGTCGTGCGCGAGCATCAGGCCGGCGACGTGGCCGGCGACGAGCGCGGCCACCTGGACGTACCAGATCGACGCCGCCGACAGGATCGTGTAGTCGACCGTCGCGTTCGCCGTGCCGAACAGGTCGCTGCCGTCGCCGAGCGGGTCGGAGGCGAGGTAGGCGAGCGACTGGCCCTGGAAGACGAGCAGCGAGAAGTAGTGCGCGAGCAGGTAGCCGAAGGCGATCGGCACGAGCGTGTGGGCGAACTTCTGCGCCAGCTCGCCGGTCGTGTGGTCGCCGCCGACGGTGCGCATCCCGGCGACGCCCATCCGGTAGAAGAGGCCGACCGCGACGATCGCGCCGAGCAGGCCGACCGTCGAGGTCAGCTCGGTCGCGACGGTCGTGCCGAAGCCGACGTCGCCGAAGAGATCGTTGAGCGGTCTCGCGATCGACGACCACAGCTCGCCGTTGGAGGCGCCGTCGAAGGTCGTCGTGCCGATCATCACGGCGGTCAGCGCGATCGTGCCGGGGACGGTCGCGTCGAGCTTCGGCAGCCCCGACAGCAGCGGCCGCGTCGCGATCGCGCCGTCGCGCAGCTCCAGCGGCGCGATCCGGCTGAAGAGCTCGAACAGGACCGCGAAGCCGTCGGCGCGCGAGCGCCAGCGCTCGATCCCGAACAGGCCCATCCCGACCAGCTGGATCAGCGCGTAGGCGAGCGCCAGTCCGGCCAGCGTCGAGGGCACGTCGCGGTCGAGGTAGGCCAGCTCCAGCCAGGCGAAGGCGGCGATCGTCACGACCGCCGGCCAGCGCCCGAGCCGCTGCGGATACGTCAGCGGCGCGCGCAGCGGTCTGCCGCCGCGCGCCAGCCGCGCCAGCCAGGCGCCGCCGCGCGCGAGCGCGTACCACGGGTCGACGGCGCGCCAGACGTCGCCGAGCACGACCGAGACGACCGGGACGCCTACCCACACGAGCACGTAGATCGCGGTCGGCGCGAGGTTCGCGGTCGCGACCTCGGTGCCGGCGAAGCCGGCGTACAGCACCAGCGCGAAGCAGGCGATCCCGAGCGCGCCTGCGAGCGCGCGCAGCGGGAGCGGCACCTGCAGCCGCCGCCGTGCCTGCGCCCGCTCCAGCCGCGGCTGCGGCCACAGCAGGCTGAGCGCGGCGAACGAGACGATCAGCACGACCGCTGCGACCCACGCGAACAGCCACTGCGGGATCGGCAGGTCGGTGCGGCCGACGAGGCCGTGCGCCTGCGCGGCCGCCGGCAGCGCCGCCCCCGTCAGGAGCAGCGCCGCGACGACCGCGAGACAGGCCCGCGCGCTGTGCGCGGGACCGCCTCGGCGTTCAGACAGGCTCGTGCTCCGGCTCGACCGCAAGGTCCGAAGCGTACGCCTCATCGTCGTCCGCGCGCAGCACGCGCAGCGTCGCGAAGATCGCGAGCAGCGTCATCACGATCGCGCTGCCGACGCACCACTGGCAGATCGCTTCGATCGTGAATATCTCGCGGTACGTCAGGTACATCGAGAAGGCGAAGCCGAGGATCGTCATGCCGGCGGTCGCCATCCGTGCCAGCTCGCCGCGGAAGAACAGCGACACGAAGATCCCGACGTAGCCGATCAGACCGAGCAGCGGCACCGGCACTCCGGCCAGCTTCGCCCACTCAGAGTTCTGCACTCTCTCGCAGCCGTGACCCACCGCGCAGATCGGGTTGAACCCGCGGTAGTGGATGTAGGTCAGGTAGCCGGCGATCCCGATCCCGATCAGGGTCAGGACCAGCATCGTCCGCTGCAGCGCTCGGTCGCTCATCGGCTCATCTCTCCTGAGCTGCGGCGATCGCTCTGTCGATCGGGCCCTTCAGCGCCTCGTAGTTGAGGCCGTTGTCGGTGCTGACCGGCTCGAGCGTGCCGCCGGTCGGTCCGACGACGAACGACGGGGTGCCCTGGAAGCCGTACCCCGTCCACTCCTCTCTCGCATCCTGGAGCGCTCTGTCGACCTGCGGATCGGCGCGCTCGGCGAACGCTCTGTCGACGTTCAGCCCTCTCACGCCGGAACCGATCTCTCTGAGGAAGTCGTCGGTCACGTAGCCCGTGTTCTCGGTGCCCTGGTTGAGGTAGAAGAGGTGGACGTAGTCCCACAGCTTGTTCTGCAGACCAGCCGCGCCGGCCATCTGCGCCGCGCGGATCGAGTCGTCGCCGAGGAAGGCGACGTCACGGAAGATCAGCTTGACTCTGCCGTCTCTGACGTAGTTCTCGATCACCGACGGGAGTATCTGGTCGGAGGCGTCCTTGCAGTACGGGCACTGCAGGTCGCCGAACTCGATCATCGTCACCGGCGCTCTCGGGTCGCCGAGCTCGGCGCCTCTCTGCGAAATCCCGGCGAGCAGCGCCGCCGTGTCGGTGGCGCCCGCGACCGACTCGCCCGCCTTCTTCGTCGGGCCGTCGTCGCCGCCGCTCGTCGCGATCAGGATCACGACCACGACCGCCACGGCGAGCGCGAGCGCTCCGCCGAGCTGGAACAGGCGTGTGCGCTGTCTCGCCTTCGCGGCAGCCGCCTTCTCGGCCGCCTGCCGTTCGGCGCGAGCTGCTGCGCGTCTCTCTCTTCTCGTGCCGCCTGTGTCCGCCATCGCGTCGTTCCTCGTTCTCCTGTTGCAGCAACGGGGCCGAGCCCCGTACCCAGAATTGATGATCGTTCCGACCCTCGCCCCGTGGACGCGCCATGCGACGTCCAAGGGCGATGGTAACCGCGATCGATCATCTAGGTGCGACCTTAGGAAATGATCAAGAGGGCGCCGGGCCGGCGCCCTCTGTGACCAGCGTCACTTCGCGCGGAAGCTCCAGGAGCCGCTCTGCACGTGTCCGTCTGGCGCAACGGCGCGCCACTTGACGGTGTAGCTGCCCGCCGCCAGCTTGCGGCTGAAGCGCGCCGCGACGGTCGCCCCGCTCGGCCCGCTCGAGGCCGGCGCGACCCGCTTTCCGCCCTTGTAGACGTCGATCTTGCCGGTGATCAGGCGCTCCGCGAAGGTGATCGCGACGCGCTTGACGTTGCCCGCGCGGGCGCCGGGGCCGGGCGTGCGCGAGACGACGCCGGCGTGCGCGGCGCGCGCGCTCGCACGGGAGCCGTGCGCGCTCTCGGCGGCCGTCAGTCTCAGCGTCGGGGCGGGCTTGTCGGCGTCGGCCGCGCCGGTCCAGCTGACGACGGTCCCGTTCGAGTAGGTCTGCAGCGCCGGGAACGCGAGCGTGTCGCCGCCCTTGCCGGGCAGCTTCACGGAGATGCGGAACTCGCGGAACTGGCCGGGCGCGATCCGCCCCAGCCCTCTGCGGCTGCCGCTCCAGGTGATCGCGGCGACCTCGCTCGTGACGGGGCCGTCGTCGGTCTGCAGCGGTCTCGCCAGTCTGCGGCGGACGACCGTCGCCTTCCAGCCGGCCTGCGCCTCGTAGGAGACCGACTGGAAGCCGGCCGGGAACGACAGTCTGACCTTCGTCGTGGCGGCGCGGTCGTCCTCGTTCGGGACGCGCACCGCCAGCACCTGGTAGCTCTGCGCCGGCAGCGCGCGCGGGTTGACGGTGACGTGGGCCTGGGCCGCGACGGGCAGCGACAGCAGCGTGGTGCCGGCGGCGAGCGCCGCCAGCGTGATCGTGCGATGCAAGGAGTGCTCCTCGGATTCGGTTCGGACGGACGTGGGTGCGCGCGCCCGCGTGGGGCGCGCCGCTTCACGCCGTCCGCGGCGGCGCCCGCCCGGCGAGGCCGCTGGCGACCAGGCGGCCGCCGCGCGCCGGCCGGCGGCGCCGCC
>NZ_JAUTDN010000067.1 GCF_030646155.1 Conexibacter sp. CPCC 205762 | reverse complement strand
CGCGGCGCGCGACGGGGCCGCGCGCCTGCTGCGCCGGGCCGGGCGCGGGCGCGGCGGGGCGCGCCATCGCGCGGCGGCCCATGTCGAGCGCGGCGGCGACGCTGCGCTCGAGCTCGCCGATGCGGTCGTGCGCCTGTCCGCCCCACTCGCGCAGCCGCTTGATCTCACGCGCCTGCGCGAACAGCAGCAGCGCGAACAGCGCCAGCGCGACGACGGCGGCGAAGCCGGCGTAGGAGCCGACGTCCTTGACGAAATCTTGGGCGGAGAACGCGAGCGTCAGATGCATGAAGCCGTGGCAGTCTAGGGGTTCGCCACGTCGGCGACGGCGCGAAGGCGCCTCACGAGGTTACCTGGGGGCCCGGAGCGGTCCGCACGGCGGCCAGCTCGGCGACCTTCGCCGCGAGGCCGGCCGCATCCCCTTCGAGCACGAACAGGTTGATCTCGGCGAAGGTCGATTCGACCCACGCCTGGTCGAGCCGCGCGCGGTCGGCGCGGAGGATCTTCTCGGCTGCCGTCTGCTGCGGCCGCTCGTACGGGTTGAACAGCTCCTCGTGGAACTTCTCGCCCGAGCGCGCGCCGATCACCTCGATCGCGATGTCCCTCTCGGGGTCGAGCCCGGAGAGGCGGATCATCTCTCTCGCGAGGTCGACGATCTTGACCGGCTCGCCCATCTCCAGCACGAAGACGTCGCCGCTTCTCTCGCTGACCGAGCCGGAGCGGATGATCAGCTGGACCGCCTCGGGGATCGTCATGAACCAGCGCTGCATGCGCGGGTCGGTGATCGTGACCGGGCCGCCGGCCGCGATCTGGCGGCGGAAGATCGGCACGACGGAGCCGGAGGAGCCGAGCACGTTGCCGAAGCGGACGGTCGAGTAGCGCGTCTCGGGATGGCGCGCCGCGGCAGCCTCGACGGCCCACTCGGCGAGCGCCTTGGAGGCGCCCATCACGGTCGCCGGCTTGACCGCCTTGTCGGTCGAGACGAGCACGAAGGTTCTGACGCCGCTCTCGCCCGCGATCCGCGCGACCAGCCGCGTCGCGAGCGCGTTGTTGCGGACCGCCTCGACGGGGTTCATCTCCATCATCGCGACGTGCTTGTAGGCGGCGGCGTGGAAGACGACGGCGGGGCGGTGCTCGCGGAAGACCTCGCGCATCCGCTCCTCCTCCTTGCAGTCGGCCAGCACCGGCACCGCCGTGCGCACGTGCCGCTCGCCCTCCAGCTCGCGCAGGATCTCGAAGAGGTTGTCCTCGGCGTGGTCGACGAGCACGATCCGGCGCGGGTTGACGCGCGCGATCTGGCGGCACAGCTCGCCGCCGATCGAGCCGCCGGCGCCGGTCACCATCACGACCTGGCCTCTGAGGTAGGCGCCGACCCGCTCCAGCTCCATCCGCACCGGCTCGCGGCCGAGGATGTCCTCGATCGACAGCTCACGCAGCTGGCGCATCACCTGCAGGCCGCCGGACTCGCTCTGCAGCAGCTCGAAGACGGTCGGCAGCATCCGCACCGGGATGCCGCGCTCGCGGCAGGCTCTGACGACGCGCGCGCGCAGCGTGCCGGGCGCGGACGGGATCGCGATGATCACCTCGTGCGGCTCGACGTTGTCGAGCACGCGCGCGAGGTCGGCGGCGGCGGTCGTGCCGAGCACCTTCAGGCCGTGCTCGTCCTTCATCCCGCGCTTGCGCGGGTCGTCGTCGAGGAAGCCGACCGGGTGCAGCCGCAGGCCGGGGTTGCGGACCAGCTCGCGCACGAGCAGGCGGCCGCCGTCGCCGCCGCCGACGACGAGCACGTCGCGCGCGCCCTTCATCACGCGCATGCCGCGCTTGCGACCCTCGAAGACGAGGTGCACGAGGAAGCGCACCGCCGCCATCGAGACGCCCATCAGCAGCACCCACAGGACCCAGACGCCGGTCGGGATGCCGACCGCGACCTGGACGCCGCTGTGCGCCGTCGGGACCTGGACCGGGTGCAGCACCGCGATCCCGCCGACGACCAGCACCGCCGAGACGATCACCGACTGCGCGACCGCCGCGTAGTCGCGCTGGCCGACGTAGGTCCACAGCCGCTGGTAGAGGCCGAAGGCGATGAAGACGGCGATGCAGACCGGCACGACCCAGTAGATCGTGTCGTCGCGCAGCAGCTCGTAGCGTCTCGGGATGCCCGAGTCGAACCGCAGCTGGAACGCGAGGATGTAAGCGAGGGCGACCAGCCCACCGTCGACGAGCAGCTGTATCAGCGAGTGACGGTGAACCGGGAACGCTCCGGAGCGGTACCACCGGCGCATTGGCGGAAATTGTAGGGGTCGGCGGAAGCCGGCGGGTGGATCAGGTCTTCGCGGGCGCCTGTTGCAGCTCTCCGCGGCGCTGCGCGATCCGCTCGCGGCGGTCGGCCAGCTCGCCGTCGAGCGCGTCGAGCGCGGCGCGGCGGCGGTCGACCAGCCGCTGCGTGCGCGCGACGATCGCGGCGGAGTCGTCGAGGATCGCGCGGCGGCGGTCGGGCGGCGTCTGCGGGTCGAGGAACTCGGCCCGCAGCAGCTGGCGCGCCTCCTGGTCGGCGACCAGCTCGCGCAGCTCCTCCAGCGAGACGCCGAGCAGCTCCTTCAGCCGCAGGATCTCGGTCAGCTGCTCGACGTCCTGCTCGCTGTAGACGCGGTGGGCGCCGGCGGCGCGGTCGTGCGCGCCGGGCATCAGGCCGATCTCCTCGTAGTAGCGGATCGTCCGCGGCGTCGTGCCGACCGCGGCGGCGACCTCACCGATGCGCATCGGCCACCGCCAGCTCGCCGACCTGACCGTGCGCGTGCCGCGGGCGCAGCAGCGAGATCGCCGCGCCGACCACCGAGGTCGCCGCCAGCACCCACATCGCGACGTGCAGGTTGTGGATGAACGGCGCCAGCGTCGCGCTGGAGACGCCGCTCGTGAGGCCGGAGAAGATCGACAGCAGCGTCTCCTTCGGGACGGCGTTGGTGACGATCGCCAGCAGGATCGCGATCGACAGGACCGAGCCGGTGTTCTGCAGCATCATCCGCGTCGCGGCGGCGATCCCGCGGCGGTGGACCGGCACCGCGCCCATCATCGCGGCGGTGTTGGGCGAGTTGAACATGCCCGAGCCGACGCCGGTGACGAACAGCAGCGCGGCGGTGAGCGCGTACGGGGTGCCGGTGTCGAGCACGGTCATGCCGGCCATCCCGGCGCCGGAGACGACCAGCCCGAGCGCGGCCAGGATGCGCGCGCCGTGACGGTCGGCCCAACGGCCGGCGAGCGGCGAGCTGATCAGCATCCCGACCGCCAGCGGAGCGAGCTTGACGCCGGCGAGGATCGGGTCGTCGCCGAGCGCGCCCTGGAAGTAGAGGACGAAGACGAACGTCAGCGAGAAGCGCGACAGGCCGGCGACGAACGAGGCGGCGGTGGCGGAGGAGAAGCCGCGGTCGGCGAACAGCGACAGGTCCAGCAGCGGCGAGGCGACGCGCCGCTCGATCAGCACGAAGGCGGGCAGCAGCACGAGCGAGACGGCGATCGGCACGAGCGTGAGCGCGTCGCCCCAGCCGACCAGGCCGCCGCGCGAGATGCCGTAGGTGAGGCCGGTGAGGCCGACGACCATCGCGATCGTGCCGGCCCAGTCGAACGAGCGCTCGCCCTCCGGTCTGACCAGCTCGCGCAGCACCAGCGAGCCCCACAGCGTGCCGAGCAGCCCGAGCGGGACGTTGAACCAGAAGACCCACTTCCACGAGATCTCGACCAGCAGGCCGCCGAGCACCGGCCCCAGCACGAGCCCGACGGCGGCGACCATCACGTTCGTGCCCATCGCGATCCCGAGCTGCTCGCGCGGGAAGGCGTCGGTGACGAGCGCGGAGGAGTTGGCGAAGATCAGCGCGGCGCCGACGCCCTGGACGATCCGCCAGGCGATCAGGTCGGTGCCGCCGGAGGCGAAGCCGGCGCCGAGCGAGGCGAGCGAGAAGATCGCGAAGCCGGCGACGTACGCCTGCTTGCGGCCGAAGACGTCGGAGAGCCGGCCGAACGCGAGCACGAGCACGGTCGAGGCGATCATGTAGGCGAGGATCACCCACACCAGCACGAGCAGGTCGACGCCGAGGCTCTGCTCGAGGTTCGGCAGCGCGATCACGAGCGTGCCGGAGTTGACGGTCGCCAGCAGCATCCCCAGCGAGGTGCAGGAGAGCGCCCACCACTTGTAGTGCTCATGGTCGGCGCTGACGCCGATCCGTCGCCCAGCCATCGGACCTCCTCCGAACCTGATCCTTACGTACACGTCAGGTTAGCGCGACACGGTAGTGGTAGCCGTGCGAGCGGGTGAAGCCAAGCGCTTGGTACAGCGCCTGGGCGGGGCCGTTGGCGGCCGTCACCTGCAGGTAGAGACGGTCGCTGCCGCCGGCGAGCGACCAGCGCGCGAGCGCGCCCACGAGCGTCCGCGCGACGCCGCGCCGGCGCAGGCCCGGCTCGGTCTCCAGCTCGAACAGCCCGCTCCAGCCGCCGGCGGCGACCGCGGCGCCGGAGCCGGCGGGGCGACCGTCGAGCGTCGCCGTCGCGCGGCCGGGCGCGCCGTCGTCGAGCGTGACCGCGACGCCGGGCGCGGCGGTCGCCGCGGCGGCGACGGCCGCGGCGTCGGCGACCAGCACGTCGGTCGGCGCGTGCGCGCGCCAGCCGGCGGCGGCCAGCGCCGCGTCGAGCGGGCCGTGCAGCTCCAGCGGCGAGACCTGCACGATCGGCACCAGGCCGCGCTCGCGGTAGAAGGCGGCGACGACGCCGGCGTCATGCGCGGCCGCGGGCAGCGGCAGCGCCGAGTTGGAGCGCCGGCGCGCGACGCCCGGGGTCGCGCGCAGCAGCCAGCCGTCACGCACGACGGCCTCGGCCGACGGAACCGCGCGAGCCGCCAGCCGCTCGATCGCGGCGGCGTCGGACAGGTCGGCGAGGCCGGCCATGGCAGCTCCGCTCAGAAGCCCCCGACGGGGGCGGCCAGCAGCTGCGCGAAGGCGCGCGGGTCGCGGCGGACGCGGTCGCCGGCGCCCTCCTGGCCGCGCGGGCGCTTGGCGACGACGACCTCGGCCGGGTCGGTCAGACGGCGCAGGCGGCCGTCGCCGATCAGCTCCTCGTCGACGGCGCCGAGTCTGCCCTCGAAGCTGGTGAAGACCGGCGTGCCGAGCGCGACCGCCTCGCGGTTCATCGTGCCGCCGGCCGAGATCATCAGGTCGGCGTAGGCGATCAGCGACTGCGCGTCGATCGCGCGCTCGGGCAGGATGAAGCCGCCGGCCTCGCGCAGCTGGTCGCGCTGGGCCGGCGTGCGCGGCAGCACGACGGTCTGGCCGCCGCCCTCGCGCAGCTGCGTCAGCACGGCGCCGAATCTGTCCGCCTCGAAGCGGTGGTAGAGCGACACCTCGGGCGGCGTGCGCACGACGACGATCGGCTCGGCGTCGTCGAGCCCGAGCTCGTCGAGGATCGCCGCGTCGGGCTCGAAGTCGGCGAGGTAGTACTCCTCCTTGAGCCCCTCGTAGCGGCCGAGCTTCGGCACCGCCCCGTAGCGCGCGAGCCGCTCCGGCGGGATCGCCTGCGGCACCACGACCGCCTGCGCGAGGCGGCAGTTGACGGTGTGCTGGACGGTCGCCCACTCGTAGTCGAAGGTCGTCGCGCAGGGGATCCGCAGCAGCGCGGCGGCGACCGAGACGTCGTTGGAGCCGTGGCCCAGCGCCAGGTCGAACGGCCCGTTGCGGCGCGCCCAGCGCACGAGCGCGCCGGAGCGCTGCGCCAGCCCGGCCGCCTTCGCGCTCAGCTTCTCGCCGCGGTGGTGGCCGATCGCCGTGTGGTCGATCTCGAAGCGGGCGCACAGCTGCAGCGTCTGCGCGAAGTCGCGCGCGGTCACGCGCACCTCGTGGCCGTCGGCTTGCAGCAGCTCGATGATCGGCCGCATCACGAGCACGTGGGGGGAATTGGTCAGGTCGATCCAGACACGCATCGGCGAAGGCTCCTCAGGCGGCGGTCGCGAGGACGGCGCGCACGGCCGCGGTGACCTCGTCGGCGTCGGCGCGGGACAGCAGCGGGTTCATCGGCAGCGCGAGATGGGTCCGCTTCAGCTCGTCGGTCGCCGGCAGCGGGACGGTCCGCTCGGCCCACGGCCGCAGCGCGACCTGCTCGTGCAGGGGCGTGCGGTAGTAGCCGCGCGCGCCGACGCCGTGCGCCGGCAGCTCACGTTCGAGCAGCTCGGCGTGCGGCGAGGTGACGACCTGCAGGCCCCAGCAGACCTCGGCGCCGGGCGTCGCGGTCTGCGGCGTGACCAGCTCCCACAGGCCGGCCGCTTCGTAGTTGGCCCAGGCGGCGCGGCGGCCCTCGGCCCAGTCGTCGAGTCTGCGCAGCAGCACGCGCAGGATCGCCGCCTGCAGCTCGTCGAGCCGCGAGTTCCAGCCGATCCGCTCGAACGTGACCTTGTCGCGCGAGCCGTGGAAGCGCAGCACGCGCGCCTCCTCGGCGAGCCGCTCGTCGTCGGTGACGATCGCGCCGCCGTCACCGAAGCAGCCGAGGTTCTTGGAGGGGAAGAAGGAGAGCGTGCCGAGCGTGCCCTGGGCGGCGCTGCGGCGGCCGTGCAGGCGCGAGCCGGCCGCCTGCGCGGCGTCCTCGACGACCGGCACGCCGAGCGCCTCGATCGCGGCGACGTCGGCGGGGTTGCCGAACAGGTCGACGGCGACGACCGCCTTCGTGCGCGGGGTCAGCGCCGCCTTCACCGTCTCCGCCGTGACGTTCATCGTCGCCGGGTCGACGTCGCAGAAGACCGGCGCGGCGCCGGTCGGCGGGATCGCCTCTGCGCTGGCGTAGAAGGTGAACGAGGGGACGACGACCTCGTCACCCGGGCCGACGCCGAGCGCCTGCAGCGCGAGCGTGATCGCGTCGGTGCCGTTGGCGACCGAGACGACGTGACGGACGCCGAGGTAGCCGGCCAGCTCCTGCTCGAAGGCCGCGACCTCGGGGCCGAGGATGAAGGCGCCGCTGTCGAGCACCGACGCGATCGCCGCGTCGAGCTCGGCCCGCAGCGGCGCGACCGGGCGTCTGGTGTCGAAGAGAGGGATCGCCATGCGGCGGCGAACGCTACGCCATGTCCATCGTGTCGGGATCGAAACCGGTCCGCTCTGCCCGCTCCAGCTGCTCGATCGACGCCAGCTCGTCGGCGCTCAGCTCGAAGTCGAAGAGCTCGAGGTTCTCGGCGATCCGCGCCGGCGTGACCGACTTCGGGAAGACGACGTTGCCGAGCTGCAGATGCCAGCGCAGCACGACCTGGGCGGCGCTCTTGCCGTGGGCGGCGGCGATCGCGACCAGCGCCGGGTCGTCGAGCACGAGCCCCTGCGCCAGCGGCGACCACGCCTCGGTGGTGATCTCGTGCTCGGCATGGAAGGCGCGCAGCGCGGCCTGCTGCAGATACGGGTGCAGCTCGACCTGGTTGATGGCGGGCACGACGCCGACCTCGTCGAACAGCCGCCGCAGGTGCGGGGGCTGGAAGTTGGAGACGCCGATCGAGCGGATGCGGCCGTCCTCCTTCAGTCTCACGAGCGCTCTCCACGACTCGACGTAGCGGTCGCGCGAGGGGACGGGCCAGTGGATCAGGTAGAGGTCGACGACGTCGAGCCCGAGCTTGCCGGCCGACAGCTCGAAGGCGCTCAGCGCGCTGTCGTAGCCCTGGTCGGCGTTCCACAGCTTCGTCGTGACGAACAGCTGCTCGCGCGGGATGCCGGAGGCGGCGATCGCCTCGCCGACCTCCCTCTCGTTGCCGTAGATCGCGGCCGTGTCGATGTGGCGGTAGCCGAGCTCGAGCGCCGTCGCGACCGACGCGACGGTCTCGGCCGGCGGCACCTGGAAGACGCCGAAGCCGAACTGCGGGATCGCGACGCCGTCGGCGAGCGTGACGTCCGGGATCTGGATCTGACTCATGCGGAGGCGGTCCTTCAAGTCGTGGTGCGGAGGAGGGTGGGCGCGCCGGCGGCGCGGCGGTCGAGTCGCCGCGAGAGCAGTGCGACGGCGAGGCCGCCGACGACGAGCGCGGCGCCGACCCAGCTCGGTGAGGTGTACCCCCAACCGGCGTCGAGCGCGCGTCCGGCGAGCCAGGCGCCGCCGGCGTTGCCGAGGTTGAACGCGCCGATGTTGGCGGCGGAGGCGAGCGTCGGCGCGCCTTCGGCCTGCTGCATCATGCGCGTCTGCAGCGCGGGCACGGTCGCGAAGCCGGCGAAGCCGAGCAGCGCGATCGTGACGATCGAGCCGAGCTGCGAGTGGGCGGTGACGGTGAACAGCACGAGCACCGCCGCGAGGCCGAGCAGGATCGCCGTCAGGCTCTTCATCAGGTCGCGGTCGGCGAGCCGGCCGCCGACGAGGTTGCCGGCGGCGAGGCCGACGCCGAACAGCACCAGCAGCCAGGTGACGGCGCCGTCGGAGAAGCCGGCCAGCTCGGTCATCATCGGCGCGATGAAGGTGAAGGCGGCGAAGACGCCGCCGAAGCCGAGCGCGGTCGTCGCGAGCGCGAGCCAGACCTGGCCGCGGCGGAAGACGGCCAGCTCGCGCCGCAGGTCGGCGTCGGGGTCGGCCGGCTGGCGCGGCACGAGCGCGACGATCCCGGCGAAGGCGACGACGCCGAGCGCGGTCACGATCCAGAAGGTCGCGCGCCAGCCGAGCTGCTGGCCGACGAAGGTGCCCAGCGGGACGCCGAGCACGTTGGCGGCGGTGAGGCCGGTGAACATCAGCGCGATCGCGCTGGCGCGGCGCTCGGGCGCGACCAGCCCGGCGGCGACGACCGAGCCGACGCCGAAGAAGGCGCCGTGCGCGAGCGAGGAGACGATCCGGCCGGCCATCAGCAGGCCGTAGGTCGGCGCCAGCGCCGACAGCAGGTTGCCGGCGACGAAGATCAGCATCAGCGACAGCAGCACGGTCTTGCGCGGCACGCGCGTGGCGGCAGCGGTCAGCAGCGGCGCGCCGACGGCGACGCCGAGCGCGTAGCCGGAGATCAGCAGCCCGGCGGTCGGGATCGAGACGCCGAAGTCGCCGGCGACCTCGGGCAGCAGGCCGGCGATCACGAACTCGGTCGTGCCGATGCCGAAGGCGCCGAGCGCAAGCGCGATCAGCGCAGGTGGGAGCCCGCCGCGCGCAGGACGCCGCGCGGCGTGGAGGCGAGGAGCCATCGAGGTCCTTCCTGGTAGCGTGAGGCGGAAGACAGTGAAGCCGCTTACCCGCGTGGACAATAGTTGCAGACGCGGGTTATTGCAGAAGCGGGATGATAGCGCGCGCTGCCAATGTGCGCGAACCGCCGTGCTGGAGGACCGCCATGTCGATGCCCGATGACGCAGTTGAGCTCCGTGCCCAGGGCTGGCGCACGCTCGCGGCCCTGCACGCGCGCATCGAGGACCGCCTCGGCAGAGCGCTCGAGGCAGCCCACGAGATCAGCGTCAGCGAGTTCACCGTGCTCGACGTGCTCTCACGCCAGGACGAGCACCACATGCGGATGCAGCAGCTGTCGCGCGCGGTCGTGCTGAGCCAGAGCGCGACGACGCGGCTCGTCTCACGGCTGGAGGAGCGCGGCCTGCTCGCCCGCTACCTCTGCGCGACCGACCGCCGCGGCATCTACAGCCAGGTGACCGAGGCCGGCGCCGAGCTGCTCGCCGCCGCCCGCCCGACCCACGACGAGGCGGTCCGCACCGCGCTCGCCGACGCCGAGCAGGAGCCCGAGCTGGCGCCGCTCGTGCAGGCGCTGGAGACGCTGCCGGCGCCGGCCGCCGCCTGAGCGCGCCGGGGCTCCTCTCAGGAACGCCCCAGCCCCTCGACAGGCGAGCGCCGTTACCCTTCCCTGCCGTGCCACCGCTTCTGCTCGCCTCGATCACCGAGCCGCTGATCAACTTCGCGACCGACGTGGTCGACAAGATGGGCCTCGCCGGCGTCTTCCTGCTGATGACGCTGGAGAGCGCCTGCATCCCGATCCCGTCCGAGGCGACGATGCTGTTCGCCGGCTTCAACGTCTCGCTCGGCCACTACTCGCTGCTGGCGGCGACGCTGGTGGGCGCGAGCGCCAACCTCGTCGGCTCCTGGATCGCCTACGCCGTCGGCCGCTTCGGCCGCATGGAGCTGCTGGAGAGACACGGCAGAAAGATCCACGTCACGAGAAGAAACCTCGAGCAGGCCGATCGCTGGTTCGAGAAGTGGGGCTCGTGGGCCGTCTTCTTCTCGCGCATGCTGCCGATCGTGCGGACGTTCATCTCGCTGCCGGCGGGCGTCGCGCGGATGCCGTTCCTGCGCTTCTCCGTGCTGACCTTCCTCGGCTGCCTGCCGTGGGTCTTCGCGCTCACCTTCATCGGCAAGGAGGCGCGCGACAACTGGACGAAGTGGAAGGACAGCCTGCACTACGTCGACTACGCCGTCGCCGCGCTGATCGTCGCCGCGGTCGTCTACTACGGCGTCCGCTGGTACCGCAAGCGCGGCACGACGCCGCCGGCCGCCGGCGAGCAGCCCGCCGTCCACGACACCGTCGTGTGAGCGACTCCGCCGAACCGGCCCTCCCGCTCCGCCACGCGCTCGCGCTCGGCCTGCTGCACGGGCCGGCCGAGCTGCTGCCGATCTCCTCCTCCGGCCACATCACGCTCGTGCCGTGGCTGCTGCGCTGGCCGTACGCCGAGCTCGACCCGGAGCTGCGCAAGGCGTTCGAGGTCGCGCTCCACGCCGGCACCGCCGCCGCGCTGCTGATCGGCCTGCGCGACGAGGTCGGCGAGGCGGCGCGCGGGCTCGACCGCCGCCGGATCGAGCTGATCGTGCTGTCGTTCGCGCCCGCGGCGGCGCTCGCGCTGCTGGCCGAGCGGCCGATCGAGCGCCGGCTCGGCACGCCCGGGACGATCGCCGCCGGGCTCGTCGCCGGCTCGCTCGTGATGGCCGCCGCCGACACGCGGCCGCAGCAGCGCGGCCGCGAGAGCGCCGACTGGCGCGACGCGCTCGCGCTCGGGATCGGCCAGGCGGCGGCGCTGATGCCGGGCGTCTCGCGCAACGGCGCGACGCTCGCGGCGGCGCGGCTGCGCTGCTTCACGCGCGAGGACGCGAACGCGCTCTCACGCCACGTCGCGCTGCCGATCATCGTCGCCGCGACCGGGCTGAAGGGGATGCGGCTGCTGAGACGCGGGCTGCCGCCGCGCACGCGCGCCGCCTTCGCGGCCGGCACTGCCGCCTCGTTCGCCTCGACGCTCGGCTCGACCTGGCTGATCCGGCAGGTCGAGCGCGACCGCTCGCTGGCGCCGTACGCCGCCTACCGGCTCGGGCTGGCGGCCGTGGTCGCGCGACGGCTGCGACAATCGCGTCCATGAGCGACCACTACGCCGCCGCGGGCGTCGACATCGCCGAGGCCGACGCGGGCGTGCGCGCGCTCGTCGACGTGCTGCGCACGATCGACCCGGGCCGCCCCTCCCGCTCGGTCCTCCCCTCCGGCCACTACGCCAACGTGCTGAGAGTGGCGCCGAACCTCGGCATCGCCGTCGGCGCCGACGGCGTCGGCACGAAGGTGATCGTCGCCGAGCAGACCGGCCGCTACGACACGGTCGGGATCGACTGCATCGCGATGAACGTCAACGACGTCGTCTGCGTCGGCGCCGAGCCGATCGCGGTGCTCGACTACCTCGCCGTCGAGCAGGCCGACCCGCAGGTGCTGGGCGCGATCGCGCGCGGGCTGAAGGCGGGCGCGGAGCTGGCCGGGGTCGAGATCCCCGGCGGCGAGCTGGCGCAGCTGCCGGAGCTGGTCAAGGGTCATCCCTCGCCGCACGGCTTCGACCTGACCGGCGCCTGCTTCGGCACCGTCGCGCTCGACGCGATCGTGACCGGCGACGAGATCGCCGTCGGCGACGCCTTGATCGGCATCCCCGCCTCCGGCGTCCACTCCAACGGCCTCACGCTCGCGCGCCGCGCGCTGCTGGAGGCCGGCGGCCTCGGCCTCGACGAGCGGCCTGCCGAGCTGGGCGGCGCCTCCGTCGCCGACGCGCTGCTGGAGCCGACCGTCATCTACGTGCGCGCGGTGCTCGAGCTGCTGCGCAGCGAGATCCCCGTCCACGGCCTCGCCCACATCACCGGCGGCGGCGTGCTGAACCTGCTGCGGCTCGGCGACGGGATCGGCTACGAGATCGACGCGCCGCTGCCGGTGCTGCCGGTCTTCGAGCTGATCGCACGGCTCGCCGACGTCGCTCCGGCGGAGATGTGGAAGGTCTTCAACATGGGCTGCGGCTTCGTCGCGACGGTGCCGGAGGCGCACGCCGAGGCAGCCGCGGAGCTGCTCGCCGGGCACCATCCGGGCGCGCGCCGGATCGGCCGCGTGACGGGCGAGGCCGGCGTGGTGACGATGCCGGGGATCGGGCTGCGCGGAAGCGAAGCCGCCGGGCTCGTCCAGGCCTAGGCCGGGATCGCCTCTTCGCGGATCGCGATCGCGACCGCGTGGGCGCGGCTGGAGGCCTCCAGCTTGCGCATCACGTTGCGCAGGTGGGTGCGGACGGTGTGCGGGGAGAGCGACAGCACGTCCGCCATCGACTCGGTCGAGCTGCCGCTGGCGACGAGCGCCAGCACGCGCAGCTCGGCGTCGGAGAGCGTCGCGGTGCGGCGCTCGCAGAGGTCGGCGAAGATGTCGGCCGGCCTGCGCGGCGGCGCCGGCGTGTCGACCGCGCCCGGCTCGTTGAACCACAGCCCGCCGCCGGCGACGACGCGCAGCGCGCCGGCGAGCGTCGCGATCGGGCGGCGCTTGCAGACGACGCCGGCCGCGCCGGCGTGGACGGCGAGGGCCGCCTGCTGCGGGTCCTCCTCGTCGGTGTAGAGCACGACGGCGCTGCGCAGGTCGTGCTGCAGCAGCCTCCGCAGCAGCACGATCCCGTCGGCATCGGCGAGCGTCAGCGCGACGAGCGCGACGTCGGGCTGGAACTGCTGGATGACCGCCTCGCCGCCGTCGCCTGTGGCGGCCGTCGCGACGACCGCGAGACCGTCGCGTTCGAGCAGCGGCGGCAGCCCTTCGCGGACCGCGGCGTGGGGATCGACGATGACGAGGGTCGGTTCCATCGATCCCGTCATTCGACGCCGGGCGCTCAACTCATTCGCACGTAGCCGAGCGCGGACCCGGCCTCGTGGACGTTGCGGCTGACTCTGTCGGAGGAGTTGCCCTCGATCGTCTGGATGCGACCGTCGGGCAGGACCTGCTCGACCATGCCGATGTGCTCGTCCCAGACGATCAGGTCGCCCGGGTTCGGCCGCACGCCGGGGCCGTTGGGGACGGCGCGGCCGGTGCTCTGGGCCCAGGCGTAGACGTCGTCGACGCGGCCGAAGCCCTGGCCGCTCTCGCCGAGCGGGGTGCCGGCCTGCTGACCGAGCCAGGAGACGAAGTAGGCGCACCACGGGCCGACGCCGGAGCCGGCGGTCGCCTCGCGGTAGGTCGCGATCCGCGGCGAGTCGTTGGAGCCGGGCGGGAACTCGGACTGGCCGACCTCGCTCTGCGCCAGCGCGATCATTCTCTGCGCGCCGCCGACGGCGACGCCGCCGGTGCTGTAGAGCGGGTTGACCGCGCCGAGGCCGTTGACGGTCGAGCCGGCCGGCATGCCGGCCGCCGTCAGCTGCGTCGCCAGCGCGGGGTTCGCGTTGCCCCCGAGCGCGCCGTTGAGCAGGTTGGAGAAGCTGTTGGCCGAGGAGGCCGAAGCGGTGACGCCGCCGGGGACGGAGGCGCCGCCGGTGGTGTTCGGCTGGACCGGGGTGAGGTCGCGCGGGGCGAAGGCGCTCTGCAGCTCTTCGATGCGCGCGATGGCGACGGCGAGGGACATCACTCACGTAGATCGGCAGCCGGCGCGATCACTTGACCGCGCCGGCGTGCCGAAAGGACGCTGGTTCCCTAGCGCAGCAGCGAGAGGACGGCCTGCGGGGCCTGCTGGGCCTGCGCGAGCATGCTCGTGCCGGCCTGCTGGAGGATGTTGTTCTTGGTGAAGTTGACCATCTCAGCGGCCATGTCCACGTCGCGGATCCGGCTCTCGGAGGCGGTCAGGTTCTCCTGGTAGACGGAGAGGTTGTTGTACGTGTGCTCGAGGCGGTTCTGCACCGCGCCGAAGTTCGCGCGCATGTCGGAGACGGCGCCGATCGCTCTGTCGATGTCGGCGAGCGCGGTCGCGGCTCTGATGTCGATTCTGCCGACGGCGGTGCTGAGGTCCGAGCTCGTGGCCGAGATCGTCTCTCTGTCGTTGGCGCCGACCTGGAACGTGATCGACGTGTTTCTGCCGTCGAGCAGCTGGATGCCGTTGAACTGCGACGTGTCGCGGATGCGGGTGATCTCGTCGGTCAGCTGCGTGACCTCGGAGACGATCGCGTCTCTGTCAGCGGTCGCGAGCGTGCCGTTGGCGTACTGGACGGCCAGCTCGCGCGTGCGCTGCAGCATCGAGTGGACCTCGGTCAGCGAGCCTTCCGCGGTCTGGACCAGCGAGATGCCGTCCTGCGTGTTGCGACGGGCCTGATTGAGGCCGCCGATCTGCCCGCGCAGCTTCTCCGAGATCGCCAGGCCGGCGGCGTCGTCGGCGGCGCGGTTGATGCGGAAGCCCGACGAGAGACGCTCCATCGACTTCGCGAGCTTGTTGCTGGTGCCCTCGAGGTTGCGATGCGCGTTGAACGCCTCGACGTTCGTATTGATGCGAAGGGACATGGAACTGCTCCTGTGTTTGCGTCCCGGGCGACTCCATGTCACCCGCTTCAACCGTGGTGATCGGAGACAGAGACGTCTGGTGAAGGGTTCGTGGCGCGGCGGCACTGCAAGCTGGCGCGACGCCGCGCCCGCGACAAAGCGAGGAGGCGAGCGGCCCAGGCCGCTCGCCTCCTCTGTCGGTCCCTCGATGAACCGTCTCGTCGCCCCGAGGGGCGAATCCGATGCGCTCAGCGGAGCAGCGAGAGAACCGCCTGCGGCGCCTGCTGGGCCTGCGCGAGCATGCTCGTGCCGGCCTGCTGCAGGATGTTGTTCTTCGTGAAGTTGACCATCTCGGCCGCCATGTCCACGTCACGGATGCGCGACTCGGACGCGGTCAGGTTCTCCTGGTAAACCGAGAGGTTGTTGTACGTGTGCTCGAGGCGGTTCTGGACCGCGCCGAACGAGGAGCGCATGTCGGAGACCGCGCCGATCGCTCTGTCGATGTCGGCCAGCGCCGTCGCCGTCGTGACGTCGATTCTCGGCGCCGCCGTGTTGAGGTCGGAGCTGCTCGCCGTGATCGTCTCTCTGTCGTTGGCGCCGACCTGGAACGTGATCGTGGTGTTTCTGCCGTCGAGCAGCGTGATGCCGTTGAACTGCGAGGTGTCGCGGATGCGGCCGATCTCGGCCGACAGCTGCGCGACCTCGGACACGATCGCCGCTCTGTCCTCTCTGGCGAGCGTGCCGTTCTGGTACTGCACGGCGAGCTCACGGCTGCGCTGCAGCATCGAGTGCACCTCCGTCAGCGAGCCTTCCGCCGTCTGGACCAGCGAGATGCCGTCCTGGGTGTTGCGACGGGCCTGGTCGAGGCCGCCGATCTGACCACGCAGCTTCTCCGAGATCGCGAGACCGGCAGCGTCGTCAGCCGCACGGTTGATGCGGAAACCGGACGAAAGTCGCTCCATCGACTTCGCCAGCTTGCCGCTGGTCGCCTCGAGGTTGCGGTGCGCGTTGAACGCCTCGACGTTCGTGTTGATACGCAGGGACATGGGCCTGACTCCTGTGATCGTCCCGGGCGACTCCGTGTCGCCCTCTTTCCCTCGGGGTCATCGGCACCCGTAAAGTGGAGTGAAGGCTTTGTGGCGCGCAGCCGCTGGCCCAGGCAACAAAGAAGGCGAGCGGCCGTAGCCGCTCGCCTCTCTGATCGGTCCCTCGATGAACCGGTTATGACGCCCCGGAGGGCGAAGGTGATGTGTCCTAGCGCAGCAGCGAGAGGACGGCCTGCGGGGCCTGCTGGGCCTGCGCGAGCATGCTCGTGCCGGCCTGCTGCAGGATGTTGTTCTTCGTGAAGTTGACCATCTCAGCGGCCATGTCCACGTCACGGATGCGGCTCTCGGAAGCCGAGAGGTTCTCCTGGTACACGGACAGGTTGTTGTACGTGTGCTCGAGACGGTTCTGGACCGCACCGAAGTTCGAGCGCAGATCCGACACGTTGTTGATCATCGTGTCGATTCTCGACAGCGAGTCGGTTCTCGTGATGTCGATCGCGCCGACTCTCGCGTTGAGGTCCTCGCTCTGGACAGTGATCGTCTCTCTGTCGTTGGCGCCGACCTGGAACGTGATTCTCTGCGCCGCCGTGTCGAGCAGTCTGATGCCGTTGAACTGCGACGTCGACTGGATGCGTCTGATCTCCTCGTCGAGCTGCGCGACCTCGGAGACGATCGCCGCTCTGTCCTCTCTGGCGAGCGTGCCGTTCTGCCACTGCACGGCCAGCTCGCGCGAGCGCTGCAGCATCGAGTGGACCTCGGTCAGCGAGCCTTCCGCCGTCTGCACCAGCGAGATGCCGTCCTGGACGTTGCGACGGGCCTGGTCGAGGCCGCCGATCTGACCACGCAGCTTCTCCGAGATCGCGAGACCGGCAGCGTCGTCGGCAGCACGGTTGATGCGGAAGCCAGAAGACAGGCGCTCCATCGACTTCGCGAGCTTGTTGCTGGTGCCCTCGAGGTTGCGGTGCGCGTTGAACGCCTCGACGTTCGTATTGATGCGAAGGGACATGCCGATCTCCTTGATCGTCCCGGGGCGACTCCATGTCACCCGCTTCTCTCACAGATCATCGGCAGCGCGCCAGCGAGCTTGAGCGCCTCGCGACATGCTGCACGAACGCGAAGAGGCGAGCGACATGAGCCACCCGCCTCCAGCTGCGCCGGCTCCTCGACGGAGCCGGCAGGGGTGCCCCGGAGGGCAGATTCCGTGTGTGTCCTAGCGCAGCAGCGAGAGGACGGCCTGCGGCGCCTGCTGCGCCTGCGCCAGCATGCTCGTGCCGGCCTGCTGCAGGATGTTGTTCTTCGTGAAGTTGACCATCTCAGCCGCCATGTCCACGTCACGAATCCGCGACTCAGAGGCCGAGAGGTTCTCCTGGTACACGGACAGGTTGTTGTACGTGTGCTCCAGACGGTTCTGGACGGCACCGAACGACGAACGCATGTCGGAGACCGCGTTGATGTAGGTGTCGATGTCTCTGAGGACGTCGGTGCTCGTCAGCGTGATCGTTCTGACGGCGTTGGCGAGATCCGAGCTGGTCGCCGTGATCGTCTCTCTGTCGTTCGCGCCGACCTGGAACGTGATCGACGTGTTGGTGCCGTCGAGCAGCTGGATGCCGTTGAACTGGGCGGTTCTGCGGATGCGCGTGATCTCGTCGGTCAGCTGCGTGACCTCGGAGGCGATCGCGTCTCTGTCACCTCTGGCGAGCGTGCCGTTGGTGTACTGGACGGCGAGCTCACGGGTGCGCTGCAGCATCGAGTGCACCTCCGTCAGCGAGCCTTCCGCGGTCTGCACGAGCGAGATGCCGTCCTGGACGTTGCGACGCGCCTGGCTGAGGCCGCCGATCTGACCACGCAGCTTCTCCGAGATCGCGAGACCGGCAGCGTCGTCAGCGGCGCGGTTGATGCGGAAGCCCGACGACAGGCGCTCCATGCTCTTGGCCAGCTTGTTGCTGGTGCCCTCAAGGTTGCGGTGCGCGTTGAACGCCTCGACGTTCGTATTGATACGGAGGGACATGCCGATCTCCTTGATCGTCCCAGGGCGACTCCATGTCACCCATCTCTCTACCGATGATCGGCAATGCGCCAGGGATCTTTAGGCGCGTATCCGCGCACTCGACAAACAAAAGAGGCGAGCGGCCGGAGCCACTCGCCTCGTTCTGCGTCGGGTCCCTCGATGGAGCCGATGACGTCGCCCCGGAGGGCGAAGGTGATCTGTCCTAGCGCAGCAGCGAGAGGACGGCCTGCGGGGCCTGCTGGGCCTGCGCCAGCATCGACGTGCCGGCCTGCTGCAGGATGTTGTTCTTCGTGAAGTTGACCATCTCGGAAGCCATGTCCACGTCGCGGATGCGCGACTCAGAGGCCGAGAGGTTCTCCTGGTACACGGACAGGTTGTTGTACGTGTGCTCGAGACGGTTCTGCACCGCACCGAAGCTCGAACGCAGGTCCGAGATGGCGTTGATCGACGCGTCGAGGTTTCTCAGCGCGGCGGCGTCGGTGATGTCGATCGTGCCGACTCTCGCTCTCAGCTGCTCGCTCGTGACGGTGATCGTCTCTCTGTCGTTCGCGCCGACCTGGAACGTGATCGTCTGACCGGCGGTGTCGAGCAGTCTGATGCCGTTGAACTGCGCCGTGTCGCCGATGCGGACGATCTCGTCGGAGAGCTGTCTGACCTCCGAGACGATCGCGTTTCTGTCGGCGGTCGCGAGCGTGCCGTTGGCCCACTGGACTGCCAGCTCGCGCGTGCGCTGGAGCATCGAGTGGACCTCGGTCAGCGAACCTTCCGCCGTCTGCACGAGCGAGATGCCGTCCTGCACGTTGCGACGCGCCTGCGCCAGGCCGCCGATCTGACCACGCAGCTTCTCCGAGATCGCGAGACCCGCGGCATCGTCAGCGGCGCGGTTGATGCGGAAGCCAGACGAGAGGCGCTCCATGCTCTTGGCCAGCTTGTTGCTGGTGCCCTCGAGGTTGCGATGCGCGTTGAACGCCTCGACGTTCGTATTGATGCGAAGGGACATGCCGATCTCCTTGATCGTC
>NZ_JAUTDN010000066.1 GCF_030646155.1 Conexibacter sp. CPCC 205762 | reverse complement strand
GGCGGGCGGCGTCGCGCGCCGGGGCGAGCGGCTGGAGCGCGGCGGGCGGCTCCGGCGGCCGGCGCGGCGGCGCCTGGGGCGCGGGCGGCGCCTGGGGCGGCGAGTCGAGCGCCGACGACCACGAGCTGGACGCGGCGATCGTCGCCGTCGTGACGGCCGCAAGGCCGCCGGTCGGCCGCACGCGCGCGGTCGAGATCCTGCGCGGCAGCCGCACGCAGGCGATCCGCGAGCACGCCTACGACGGCCTGCCCTCCTACGGCGGCTATTCGCACCTGCGCGGCGAGCAGGTGCTGCAGCGGATCGACATGCTGATCGCGCGCGGCACGCTGCGCTCCTCTGGCGGGCGCTATCCGACGCTGCACGGTACGGTGAGCGCCGCATGACGCCCGCCCCCGACGTCTTCCCGATCGCCGTGCTCGCCTCTGGCAGCGGCTCCAACCTGCAGGCGATCCTCGACACGGTCCACGGCCGCGACGGGATCGAGGTCGTCGCGGTCGGCTCCAACAAGGCCGATGCGCCGGCGCTGGAGCGGGCTCGCGCGAAGGGCGTCGCGACCGCGGCCTTCCCGCTCGCCGACCATGCCGACCGCGCCGCGCGCGACCTCGCGCTCGCCGACTGGCTGCAGGCCCGTGGTGCGCGACTGGTCGTGCTGGCCGGCTACATGCAGCTGCTGACGCCGGCGTTCCTGAACCGCTTCCCGCTCGCGGTCGTCAACGTCCACCCGGCCCTGCTGCCGGCCTTCCCGGGGCTGAGAGCGGTCGAGCAGGCGCTCGCGCACGGCGTGCGCGTCTTCGGCGTCACCGTCCACTTCGTCGACGAGGGCGTCGACACCGGGCCGATCATCCTGCAGCGCGCGGTCGAGCTGCCGCGCGCCCGCGAGGCCGGCGAGGTGCTGCGGAGAATCCACGCGATCGAGCACGAGCTGCTGCCCGAGGCGATCCGCCTGATCGCCCGCGGGGCGGTGCGGATCGACCCCGACGACCCGCGCCGGGTCGTGCTCGACGCCTGACCGGAGACCGGTCCGCCGCTTGCGGGCGGCCGTCACGCGACGGCCTGCTCGCCTAAACTCCGCTGCCGATGTCGCAAGAGACCTCCAACGATCTCCAGCCGACCGCGCCCGGAAAGGTCGCGGTCCGGCGCGCGCTGCTGTCCGTCTCCGACAAGACCGGAATCGTCGACTTCGCGCGCGGCCTCAGCGAGCTGGGCGTCGAGCTCGTCTCGACGGGCGGCACCGCCGGCGCGCTCGCCGACGCGGGCATCCCGCACCGCTCGATCACCGACTTCACCGGCTTCCCGGAGATCATGGACGGGCGCGTCAAGACGCTCCATCCGAAGCTCTACGCCGGCCTGCTCGCCGTCCGCGACGACGAGTCCCACCTGAGCGCGGCGAGAGACGCCGAGGTCGAGATGGTCGACCTCGTCTGCGTCAACCTCTATCCGTTCGAGCAGACGGTCGCCCGCCGCGGCGTCGCCGACTCCGAGGTGATCGAGAACATCGACATCGGCGGCCCGACGATGATCCGCGCGGCGGCGAAGAACTTCGCCTTCGCGGCGCCGGTCGTCTCGCCCGCCTCCTACGACGCGGTCCTCGACGAGCTGCGCGAGAGCGGCAACATGCTGTCGCTGACGACGCGCGAGTCGCTCGCGGCGGAGGCGTTCGCCTACACCGCCCGCTACGACACGGCGATCACGCGCTGGTTCTCGGAGAAGCGCAACGACGACTTCCCGCAGCTGTTCGTGCGCGCCTTCGAGAAGGTCACCGACCTCTCCTACGGCGAGAACCCGCACCAGCGCGCCGCCTACTACGCGCAGGTCGGCTCGCCGACGCATCTGCTCAGCAACGTGCGCCAGCTCGGCGGCAAGCCGCTGTCGTTCAACAACCTGCTCGACCTCAACGGGGCGCGCCTGCTCGTGCGCGAGTTCCAGGCGCCGACGTGCGTGATCGTCAAGCACAACAACCCGTGCGGCGTGGCGACCGGCGACACCCCGCTGGACGCCTACCAGCGCGCCTTCGAATGCGATCCGGTCTCCGCCTTCGGCGGCGTGATCGTGCTCAACCGCCCGGTCGACGCCGAGCTGGCCGCTGCGCTCGTCAGACAGTTCATCGAGGTGCTGTTCGCGCCCGGGTACTCCGACGAGGCGATCGAGATCCTCGGCGTCAGAAGAAACCTGCGCCTGATGCAGGACGACGAGAACCTGCCGCTGCACCTCGCCGAGCCCGACCTGAAGCAGGTCGTCGGCGGTCTGCTCGTGCAGGATCGCGACGTCGACACGCAGGAGCGGGCCGAGATGACGGTCGCGACCAGACGCCAGCCGACCGACGCCGAGTGGTCGGAGCTGCTGTTCGCCTGGCGCGTCTGCAAGCACGTCCGCTCGAACGCGATCGTGCTCGCGAGAGACAACGCCTCGGTCGGCATCGGCGCCGGCCAGATGAGCCGCGTCGACTCTGTCCGGCTGGCGGTCGAGAAGGCCCGCGAGGGTTCTGTCGAAGGGGCGGTGCTCGCCTCCGACGCCTTCTTCCCGTTCGCCGACGGACCCGAGCTTGCCGTCAAGGCTGGCGTCACAGCGATCATCCAGCCCGGCGGCTCGGTGCGCGATCCAGAAGTGATCGCAGCAGCCGACGAAGCCGGCGTTGCGATGGTCTTCACGAGCCGCCGCCACTTCAAGCACTAGTTCGCTTTTCGGCCGGCTCCGTTTTCTGCCCTCGGCGCGAGGGTAGAGATGAAGCCGCCGGAAGCCTGCGGGTGGGCATCGGCTGTACTGCCTGTGCGCCGCCCGTCTCCCGGTCATGACGCAATCCAGCCACCAACACGCCACGCCGACGACATCGTTCGGCCTGCTCGAGGAGCCGCTCGACGAGAGCGGCGTCGTCGTGATCAGCGTCGAGGGCGAGCTGGACCTCTTCACCGCGCCGGAGCTGAGAGCGCGGCTGCGCGAGCACACTGACTCGGTCGGCCCGATCAGGGACCTCGTCGTCGACCTCGGCGGCTGCGCCTTCGTCGACGCCAGCGGCTGTCAGGTGCTGCTGCGCGCCGCCCGTCGTCTCAACGCCGTCAACCGCCAGCTCGCGATCGTCAACACGAGCCAGGCGAACGCGCGCATCTTCAGCGTGATGGGCCTCGACGAGCTGTTCCCGGTCGTCGCCAGCCGCGCCGAGGCGGCGCAGGCGCTGCGCCGCCGCAGCTGAGCCGGCGCCACCGCGCTGCCCGCGCTACAGCTCTCCGGGCACCCTGCCGATAGGGACCGGGTGAAGTCGGTCAGCCCGTCGAACTGGCGCATGCGCGTTCGCCTCTCCTCCGCTGGAGCGGACGCGTGATGCCGCGTCCGAGGCGCGCGCCGCTGGCTCTGCTGGCGGTCGTCCTGCTGGCCGTCGCGACGATCCTCGGCGCGTTCGCCTCCGCCCGTCACGAGCGGGCGCAGGCGGAGCAGCGGCAGCGCGAGGTGCGCGACCGCGCCGAGACGCTGCTGGGCGCGACGATGAGAGCCTCGGCCGCGCGGATGACCGATCTGGCGACGCTGATGGCCGTCCCGGGCGTCGATCGGACGCAGTTCGGGATCGCGTCGCAGCGGCTGCTCGACGACTCCGCCTTCGGCGCCGTCTGGTTCATGCGCCGCACGCCCGCCGACCTCGCCCGCAACCGGCCCGAGCGCTACCGCCTCGCCTACACCGCGACGCGCGTCAGCGGCCCGCCGGCCGGCTTCGACTTCGCCAGACTGCCCGACTACCGCGCCGCGCTCGGCGCGACGATGGCGACCGGCTCCGTGCAGGCGCTGCCGCCGGGCCCGGTCCCCGTCGCCGGCTGGGACGCCTTCGTCTTCATGCTGCCGGTCGTCGCCGACGGCGGTCCGCTGGCACGGACGGCGGCGCAGCGGCGCGAACAGACCGAGGGCTTCGTCGCCGGCGCCTTCTCGACCGCGACGATCGACGCGGCGCTCAGCAACCTCGTCCCCAACGACGTGCCGCTGTCGGTGACCGTCGACGGTCAGCAGCTGGCCGGCAACGGCGCCGGCGCGCATCCGATGACGGTCAGCTTCGACGCCGGCGGCCTGCAGTGGGCGATCGCCGTCGGCCGCCCCGACCCCGACCTCGCCGTCACCTGGACGATCCTCGTCGCCGGCGCGATCGTCACGTTCGCGCTCGGGCTGCTGATCTGGACCGCCTCACGCCGCGAGCGCTATGCGCTCGGCCTGGTCGCCGAGCGGATGCAGGAGCGCGACCGCGCCGAGGCGGAGCTGCGCGCCGCCGAGCAGCGCCACCGCCTGCTGGCCGACAACTCGACCGACATGATCTTGGTGTTCGCGCCCGACGGGGTCGTCACCTACGTCTCGCCGGCCTCGCGCGAGCTGATGGGCTACGAGCCGGAGGAGCTGGTCGGCCACCAGCCGCGCGAGTTCGTCCACGTCGAGGACCGCGACGACGTGATCGGCGCGCGCGAGCGCGTCATAGAGCAGGGCGGGACGATCACCGTCACGAGCCGGATCCGCCACCGCGACGGCCGCTTCATCTGGATCGAGGCGCGCGTGCGGCGGGTCGTCGACCCCGAGACGGGGGCGATGCGCGAGGGCCAGGCGATCGTGCGCGACGTCAGCGAGCGGGTCGCCGCCGAGGAGGCGCTGCGTGAGAGCGTCGAGCGGATCGCGCAGGCCGAGCAACGCTTCCGCACCGCCTTCGAGGCGGCCCCGATCGGGATGGCCCTGTCGGATCTCGACGGCCGCTTCCTGCAGGTCAACGACGCGCTCTGCGCAATCACCGGCTACACCCGCGAGGAGCTCGAGGAGATGAGCTTCCCGGAGTTGAGTCACCCGTCCGACACAGCCAGGGACGAGGAGATGATGCAGACGCTCCTGTCCGGTGAGAAGAGCACCTTCTGGATGGAGAAGCGCTATGTCGACGTCGTCGGCCAGGTCGTCTGGGTCGCCGTCCACGCGACGCTCGTGCGCTCGGCCGACGGCAGCCCGCTTCACTTCCTCGGCCAGATCCAGGATGTCAGCGAGCGCGTTCGCTACGAGGCGCAGCTGCAGCACATGGCCGATCACGATCCGCTCACCGGCCTGCTCAATCGGCGCTCGTTCGAACGCGAGCTGAATCAGCACATTCACCGTGTGCAGCGTTATGGACCCGAGGGTGCCGCGCTGGTGCTCGACATCGACCGCTTCAAGCACATCAACGACACGCTCGGCCACAACGTCGGCGACGAGCTGATCGTCAAGGTGGCGCAGACGCTGCGCACCCGCCTGCGCGACAGCGACGTGCTGGCGCGGCTGGGCGGTGACGAGTTCGCGGTGCTGCTGCCGCGTGGCGGGCAGGAGGAGGCGGAGGCGGTCGCCGAGTCGATCCTCGCCTCCGTGCGCGCCCAGTCGGTGCTGACGACCGCCGGCCGCCGCCGGCCGATCACGACCTCGATCGGGATCGCGCTGTTCGGCGAGAGCGACGGCCTCAGCGCCGAGGACGTGCTCGTCAACGCCGACCTGGCGATGTACGACGCGAAGGAGGCCGGCCGCGACCGCGCCGCGACCTTCTCGACGCAGGAGCGCAGCGCGTCGCGGATGAAGGCGCGCATCACCTGGGCGGAGCGGATCCGCGAGGCGCTGGAGGAGGATCGCTTCACGCTCTACGCGCAGCCGATCGTCGAGCTGTCCAGCGGTCAGGTGCGCCAGCACGAGCTGCTGCTGCGGATGCTCGACGAGCAGGGCGAGGTGATCCCGCCGGCCGCCTTCATCGCGATCGCCGAGCGCTTCGACCTGATGCAGGAGATCGACCGCTGGGTGGTGGCGAGGGCGATCCGCCACATGGGCGAGCAGCGCCGCGCCGGTCGTGAGCTCGTCTTCGAGGTGAACATCTCCGGCAGCTCGACCGGCGATCCCGACCTGCTGCGGATCATCGAGCGCGAGTTGAGAGAGAACGACGTCGATCCAGCGAACCTGGTGCTGGAGGTGACCGAGACCACCGCGGTTGCCAATATTCCTCGTGCACAGGAGTTTGCATCCCGACTGGCGGACCTCGGTTGTCGCTTCGCGCTCGACGATTTCGGGGCTGGCTTCGGCTCGTTCTACTACTTGAAGCATCTGCCGTTCGACATCCTCAAGATCGACGGCGAGTTTGTGCGTTCCTGCACGACCAGTCAGACCGATCAACTGTTGATCCGCGCCGCCGTCGAGATCGCCCGTGGGATGGGCAAGGAGACGATCGCCGAGTATGTCGGCGACGACGCGACAGTTGAGTTGCTGCGCGGCCTCGGCGTCGACTTCGCTCAGGGCTTTCACATCGGCCGGCCGGCGCCGCTGCACGAACGGCTCGCGCATGATTGCGTCAGTTCGTGAGCGTCAGCGGGCACGCTGAAGCACGCCCTGCCCCGCGCTATTCGTCAGGCTTCCCTCACCAGTCAAATTCGTAACGGGCCAACGCCATGTTTCTTGACGATGGTCGCCCGAGGGTTCAATGCATCGGCGCTGATTGGTAGCCTTCGCTCACCCCCTCGTCTCACCAGGAGTTACGTATATGGCAGAGCTGGTCGGGCAAATTCAAAGAGACATCGAACGGCGGCTCAGAGAGCTGCGTCCGCTGATCGAAGAAAAGGAACAGTTGGAGGCCGTGCTCGCCGCACTCAGCGGCGACTACAGCGCTCCCGCCGCCAACGGCGGCGCCGCCGGCCGCGCACGTGTTCGCACGTCCGCGACCCCCACCGGCCGCGCCCCCTACGCGGGCGGCAAGACCCGTCGCGCGCCGCGCGGCGCCAACCGCGAGGCGATCCTGAAGCTCGTCGGCGAGCGTCCCGGCATCTCCGCGGCGGAGGTCGCCGAGATCACCAACATCGCGAAGCCGACCGTCCACACGACGATCTCGCAGCTGAAGCGCAAGGGCATACTCGAGCCCGAAGGCGCCAACGGCGTCAAGATCGCATCTTGAGGAACCCAGGGCGCGTGCGGCCGCGAACGTGAGCGGAATACGCGCCCTGGGACTCGAACCCAGCCCGCCGGATTAAAAGTCCGGTGCTCTAACCCGATGAGCTAGACGCGCCCCTGCATGGTGGCACGCTCGGCGAATCGGCGCGGCCATCTACAATGTCCGAACCCCGCCTCGCCCCCATGGTGTAGCGGTTAGCACGCCAGCCTTTCACGCTGGTAGCGGGGGTTCGATTCCCCCTGGGGGTACTGACGAGAAAGCCCCGCTTCGGCGGGGCTTTCGTCGTTCTTGCCGGCCTTGTGTGCGGCCTCGGCGCGCGGTCGTCGGCAACTCCCGCTTGTCAACCATAAGGAAAGTTTAGCTCCTATCCTTTCCTTATGGACAGTGGATGGATAGGATCTCGGTAAGGAAAGGAAGGACCCTATCCTTTCCTTATGCTCGGAACAAGGAAAGGAACGCGGTGCGAGGGCGGTACGTCCATCAGATCTGGCAGGCCGATCCGGCGATCTACGCGCCTCCGCGCTATCGGCGCGCGTGCGCGTACGACGCCTTCGTCCCCGAGCCGGTCGCGGACGCCGAGTACGCCCTGTCCGGGGACGTCGCCGGCGTCGTCTCCGACGCCGAGAAGGCGATCGCCGACCTGAACCGTGAGTCCGGGCCGGCGCTGATGCCGCTCGCGCGGCTGCTGCTGCGGACCGAGTCGATCGCCTCCTCGAAGGTCGAGGGGCTGCAGCTCGACGCGCGCAGCCTCGCGCGCGCCGAGGCCAACCAGGAGACTGGGCGCAAGGTCGGGGCGAGCGCCGCCGAGATCCTCGCCAACATCGACGCGATGCAGCTCTCGATCGAGCGGGCGGCGGACCTGCGGGGCGTCCGCCCCGTGGACTTCCTCGACATCCACCGGGTGCTGATGGAGCGCGCGCCGAACTCGGAGATCGCCGGTCAGTTCCGCTCGTCGCAGAACTGGATCGGCGGCAACGACTACAACCCCTGCGGGGCTGCGTTCGTGCCGCCGCCGCCGGAGGAGGTCGCGCGCCTGCTCGACGACCTCTGCGCGTTCGTCGGCGACGTCACGCTGCCGCCGCTGATGCAGGCGGCGATCGCCCACGCGCAGTTCGAGACGGTCCACCCCTTCGCAGACGGCAACGGCCGCACCGGACGGGCGCTGGTGCAGGTCGTACTGCGCCGGCGCGGCCTGACGCCGGCGTTCGTGCCGCCGATAAGCGTCGTGCTCGCGCGTGACAAGGACCGCTACCTGCGCGGTCTGACGGCCTTTCGCGAGGATCGGGTGAGCGAGTGGGTCGAGCTGTTCGCCGCCGCCACGGCAGAGGCCGCGCAGCTCGCCGCTCGCTACGCGGGCTGGGTCGGCGAGTTGCAGGAGACGTGGCGCGAGCGCCTGCGCGAGCACGCCAGCCCCCGCGCCGACGCGGCCGCCTGGAGCCTGATCGCGGTCCTGCCGGCGCACCCGGTCATCACGGTTCCGGTCGCCGTCGCGGCGACCGGGCGCACGAAGCCGGCCGTCGCGAACGCGATCGAGCAGCTGGAGGAGGCCGGCATCCTCAGCCGTCTCACCGACTCGCCGCGCAACCGTGCGTGGGAGGCGGACGGCCTGCTCGACCTGATCGTCGGGCTGGAGGCCGGCGTCGCGGCCTGAGCGGTCATGGGACGGACCGGCCGGTCCGCAGGGTGTTCAGGTGGGAAGTCGCGTGGCCGATCAACCGAAGAGTTGTCCGAAGCATCACGCACAGGAGCCCTCTTCGACATGCGCCGTCCGTCCCTCGCCACCGCAGCCGCGCTGCTGGCCGTCCTGCCCGCCGCGGCCGCCGCCCCGGCTGCCGCCGCCGGCCCGACGGGCCCGACCGTCGCCGTCGGCGCCGCGCCGAGCGCCGTCCCCGGCGTGCGGGCGCTCGGCGCCGCGCCGGCCGCCGCGACCGTCCAGCTCGACGTCGTGCTCGCACCGCGCGACCCGGCGGCGCTGACCGCCTTCGTCGACGCCGTCTCGACGCCCGGCTCGCCGCTCTACGGCGACTTTCTCGCGACCGGTGAGTTCCGCGGCCGCTTCGGCCCGACCGACGCGGCGGTCGCCGAGGTCCGCGCGGCGCTGGAGGACGCCGGCCTCAGACCCGGTCCGACCGCGCGCAGCGGTCTCTCGATCCCGGTCACGACGACCGTCGCTGCGGCCGAGGCCGCCTTCGGCACGCAGATCGAGCGCTACCGCCGCGCTGACGGCAGCGGAGCGATCGCGGCCGCGAGGGCGCCGCGCGTGCCGGCCGCGATCGCGCCGCAGGTCGCCGCCGTCGTCGGGCTCGACACGCGCAGCCGGCCGCAGCCGCGCGGGCTCGGCCGCGTCGCGGCTAGAGCCGGCAGGGCAGGCAGCGCCGCGGGGGCCCCGGCGCCGGCCGCGCTCGCGCCCGGCTCGGCGCCGCCGCAGGCGTGCGCGGAGATCGCGGGCGTCGCGCAGAGATACGGCGTCTACACGATGAACGAGATCGCCAGCGCCTACGACCTCGACGGCTTCTACGCCGCCGGCAACGGCGGCGCCGGCGCGACCGTCGCGCTGGTCGAGTTCGAGCCGTACACGCCGAGCGACATCCAGTACTTCCAGGATTGCTACGGGACCGACACCAGCATCACGAACATCGACGTCAACGGCGGTCCCGGCAACGGGCCGCAGATCGGCGAGGCGGCGCTCGACATCGAGATCCTGACCGCGCTGGTGCCGGAGGCGCAGCTGCTCGTCTACCAGGGTCCCAACGACGGCAGCCCCGACGTCTACGCGAGAATCGCCGACGACAACACCGCGCAGGTCGTCAGCACCAGCTGGGGCTCGTGCGAGCCGTTCATGGACGGCAACACGGTCCTCGCCGAGTCGCTGATCTTCCAGCAGATGGCGGCGCAGGGGCAGACGATCCTGTCCGCGGCCGGCGACGACGGCTCGACCGACTGCTACGACCCGAGAGACAACCCGACGCTGACGCAGCTGGCCGTCGACGACCCGGCCAGCCAGCCGACCGTCACCGGCGTCGGCGGAACCTCGCTCGTGCAGGCCGCCTTCCCGCCGGTCGAGCACGTCTGGAACGACGGCGCGACGACCAGAGACGGCGCCGGCGGCGGCGGTCAGTCGAGCAACTGGCCGATGCCGACCTACCAGTCCGGCCCAGGCGTGATCGGCCCCGACTCCGGCTCGCAGGCCTGCGACTTCGTCGAGGCCTACTGCCGCCAGGTGCCGGACGTCTCGGCGCTCGCCGACCCCGACACCGGCTACGTGATCGTCCACAGAGGCGACCTGCTGCTCGACGGCGGCACCTCGGCGGCGACGCCGCTGTGGGCGGCGGTGACGACGCTGATCACGCGCTCGCCCGGCTGCGCGGCGAGCGGCCGCGTCGGCTTCCTCAACCCCGCGCTGTACCAGCTCGCGCGCACGCCGCTGGGCGCCTTCAACGACATCACCGTCGGCGACAACGACTACCTCGGCGTCAACAGAGGGCTGTTCCCGGCGGCGCCCGGCTACGACATGGCGAGCGGTCTCGGCAGCCCGGTCTCCAGCCGCCTGCAGCTCGGCCTCTGCGGCGGGATCGCCGCGCCGGCCGTCACGAGCGCCGCGAGCGCGGCCTTCACCGCTGGCCAGGCCGGCAGCTTCACGGTCACGACGAGCGGCGCGCCGGCGCCGGCGCTGACCGTCACCGGCACGCTGCCCGCCGGGCTCGCGTTCAGCGACAACGGCAACGGCAGCGCGACCGTCGCCGGCACGCCGGCGGCGGGCAGCGCGGGCACCTACACGGTCCAGCTGACGGCCGCCAACGGGCTCGAGCCCGACGGCGCCCAGACGCTGACGGTGACGGTCGCGCCGCCCCCGGCGCCGCCCGCCCCGCCGGTCGTGCCGGCGCCGCCGGCGAGACTGCCGCAGGCGAGCGCGAGCACGCGCGTGCGGGTGGCGGCGGTGACGCCGCGCAGCTTCGAGCTGAGCCGCTCCGGACGGCTCTCGATCCCGGTCGCCTGCCCGCGCGTCGCCGGCGGCTGCCGCGTCGGCGCGACGCTGAGCGCGGCGCCGAACGGCCGCAGAGCGGTCGCGCCGGTCGTGCTGGCGCGCGGGGCGGCGGTGACGATCGCTCCCGGCGGACGCAGAGCGATCGCGCTGCGGCTGACGCGACGGGGCCGCCTCGCGGTCGCCGCCGCGAGCAGATCGCTGCGGCTGCGGACGCGGCTGGCGCTGACGTCGAGCTTCGGCGGGGGCCGGCGCACGACCGCTCGCTCGGTCGTCGTGCTGCGGCTGCCGGCGCGCGGGCTGAAGTAGGACGACCGCGGCCGCCGGCGCGGCTTCAGGCCGCGCCGGCGCCGTCGGCTCGCGCTGCTGCCGCCGGCGCTCCTAGCCGGCCGCCGGGAAGCTCCCGAACGCCTGCGCGAAGCCCCACGTCTGCTGGGCCGTGCCGCTGCAGGTGTTCTCGGTCACCTGGCGCGGGCCGGGGCACTGGCTGTCGCGGTTGGCCGACCAGATCGCCAGCCGGCCGAGGCCGCTCTGGTTCGCGAAGGCCGTCAGCTTCGTCGCGTCGGCGATGGTGAAGATCTCCGCCGGGTTGTCGTTGATGCCGATCATCGGCGTGACGCCGACCATCTTCCACAGGCGCGCGGCGCTGCGGTTGGGGTAGAGCGCGGTCAGCTGGCGCTGGAGGCTGGTCGCCGCCTCGATCGCGAGGTCGCCCATGCGGCCGGTGACGTTCAGCGACGGGTCGAAGTAGTCCATCGCCATCACGTTGACGGTGCCGACGTCGACGCCGTTGTCGATCGCGTTGCGCAGCACGCGCAGGCCGTCGGCGGTGAGGCCGCTCGGCATCACCGGCAGCGTGAACGAGACGCGCACCGGCCGGCCGGCCGCCGCGCCTTCGCTCTGCAGCCGCGCGATCGCCTTCGCGCGCCGCTCCAGCGACGCCGCGTCACCCTGCGCCGAGCCCTCGATGTCGAAGTCGAGGTCGCGGCTGCCGGTCGCCTCGATCACTCTGCGGTACTCGGCCGCGAGCGCGTCGACCGAGGAGCAGGTCAGCGCCAGCTCCTGGTTGATCGCGCCGCCGAAGGAGACGATCGGCGTGCCGCCGGCCGCGCGGAAGGCGGCGATCTGGCCGCTGATCCAGGGGTCGTCGAGCGCGGTCACGCCGCCCCACTTGGCGGCGCACGGGCCGCCGGAGACGACGAACGCGAGCGACACCTGGCGCAGGCCGGGCGTCGTCGCCGCTCTCGCCAGCGGGAACTGCGGGTACAGCGTCATGTCGACGTAGGGCGCGTAGCCGGGCGCGGTCGCGACGCCGCCGCTCGTCTCCTCGCGCGCGGTCGTCGCGCTCACCGGCGCGCTGGCCGGCGAGACGTTGCCGGCCGCGTCGCGCGCCTTGACGGCGAACGCGTAGGACGTGTTCGGCTGCAGGCCGGCGACGACGACGCTCGTGCCGTCGCTCGTGGCGACTCTGCGCTGCGCGCCGTCGTAGACGTCGTAGGCGGCGACGCCGCGGTCGTCGCTCGCCGCGCTCCAGCTGAGCGCGACGCTGGAGGCGGTGACGGCGCCGGCGCGCAGGCCGGTCGGCGCCGTCGGGGCGGTCGTGTCGGGCGGCGGCACGCTGCCGCCGTCGTCGCAGGCGCGCCCGTTGAGCGAGCAGCCGAGCAGCCCGCTGAAGCGACCGGGGGCCGTCGTCTGGAAGCCGAACGAGACCGCGCCGCCGGCCGGCACGGTGCGCGTCCACTCCTCCGGCGTGAAGCTGACGACGCCGCCGCCGAGCGGCGCCTTCGCGCTCCAGACGCCGCTCACGCTCACGCCGGCCGGAAGCTGCAGCTCGAGCTGCCAGCCGCTGAGCGGGGCGGACGTGCGGTTGCGGATCGTCATGTCGGCGGTGAAGCCGCTGCCCCAGTCGTCGCGCAGCGTCAGCGCGGCGGTCACGCCGCCGCTCGGCTGCGGCGGGGGCGCGGCGGTGCGGACGCTCAGCGGCGCGCTGTCGGCGGAGACGTTGCCGGCGGCGTCGAAGGCGCGGACGCTGAAGCGGTAGGCGGTGTCGGGCTGGAGGCCGCCGGCGGTCGCGCTCGTCGCCGTCGTCTCGGCGATCTGCTGGCCGTCGCGGAAGAGGCGGTAGCCGCTGACGCCGACGGCGTCGGTCGAGGGGTTCCAGCGCAGCGCGACGCTCGTCTGCGTCGGCGCGGAGGCGGTGGCGAGCCCGGCCGGGACGGTCGGCGGGGTCGTGTCGCGCGGCGGCTCCGGCTGCTGCGGGCCGGTCGGGTCGCCGGGGCCGCACGGCTGGCCGTTGACGCTGCAGCTGAGCGGGCCGGGGAAGAGCCCGCTCGCGACGCCCTGCAGGCCGATGCGGACCGAGCCGCCCGCGGCGATCGTGCGCGTCCAGCTCTCGTCGCTCAGCACCGGCGTGGTGCCGGTGCCGCTCAGCACGCCGCTCCAGGCGGAGGTGAGGCGCGCGCCGGCCGGCAGCGTCAGGCGCACCTCCCAGCCGCTGACCGGCGTCGTCCCGCCGTTGCGGATCACGTAGGCGCCGACGAAGCCCGAGCCCCAGTCCGACGTCTTCTCGAACGTCGCGGTCAACGGCCCCGCGGCGCTCGCCGGTGCGGCTGCGCCCGCTGTCGCGGCGGCGAGCGCCGCCACCGTCGCGGCTCCGACGAGCCAGTTCCGGCTCCTGCTCATGACTGCTCCTTGGGGTGTGATCCGCATCGCTGGCGCTATCGACCGCTGGGCGCCGTCACCGGAGCCCGGCCGCCTGCTCTCCGCATCTGTTGGAGCGCCGAGGCGCCATCCCGGCTGCCGTTGGCTCCAGTTTCTGGTAGAGATCGGCGGCAATGTACGGGGAATGGGGGCGCGGCCATGTCTGCTGCCGGGATGCGTGAGCTGCTGCTGAAGGTGCAGGCCGACTCGTCGTTCGCGGAGCTGGTGCGGGCGAGACCCGAGGAGGCGGCCGCGGGCTTCGACGTCGACGCCGCCGAGGTCGCGCTGCTGCGCGCGCCCGACTGGTCGTTGCAGCCGTTTCTGGTCCCCGCTCACCGCATCGGCGAGCGGCCGCTGCAGTTCGGCGCGGGGGAGCCGAACTCGCTCGACCTGCTCAACCAGCCGCCCGACCAGCAGCACACCGTGCTGACGCTGGAGCTGCCGCCGACGACGCTGCCCGACCTCTCGCAGCTGCATCCGCCGACCGAGCATCCACCGACCGAGCATCCGCCGACGGAGCACCCGCCGACGGAGGAGCCGCCGCCGAGAAGACCGGGCGAGATCGTCGGCATAGACATCCAGCAGATCAAGATATTGCGCGACGAGGTGCTGGCGGCGACGGGCGCGATCCGCCAGGAGCGGATCGTCGCGCTGCTGGAGGCGATCGGAGGATGAGCGCGATGGAGAGAGCCCCGGACGTCTACGTCGTCGGCCTCGGGATCCGCGCGGTCCAGCAGATCACGCGCGAGGTCGAGGAGGCGATGCGCCGCTGCACGACGGTCTTCTTCGTCGACGACGGCTTCGGCGTGCAGGAGCACATCGAGTCGCTCGGAACCGAGGCCGTCCCGCTGCTCGACCTCTACGGCGAAGGCCGCGAACGGCGCGGCACCTACGTGCGGATGGCCGCGCGCGTGCTCGACCGCGCGCTGGAGGCACCGCCGGTCTGCTTCGCCTCCTACGGCCATCCGACCGTCTACGTGCGGCCGACGACGCTGATCCAGGCGGGCGCCGGCGCGCTCGGTCTGGAGGTGCGCGTGCTGGCCGGCATCTCCGCGCTCGACTCGATCATGGTCGACCTCAACCTCGACCCGGGGCCCGAGGGCCTGCAGATGTACGAGGCGACCGACGCGCTCGCTCGCCGCCGGCCGCTGCAGCCCGACGTGCCGTGCCTGCTGTGGCAGATCTCGGCCGTCGAGAACGGCCTCTACACGCGCCGCCGCGCGAAGGCGGAGCGGTTCGCGCGGTTGCAGCAGTACCTGCTGGAGACCTATCCGCCCGAGCACGAGGCGACGATGGTGCTGAGCGCCTCCTACCAGCTGCTGCCGGCGTGGACGGAGAGACTCCCGCTCGGCGAGCTGGCCGAGCGCCTCGCCGCCGGCCTCCAGGCGGGCACGCTCTACATCCCGCCGGTCGCGGTGCGGCCGGTCAGCGACCGCGAGCTGGTCCGCGACGCCTACGACGTCGAGCGGCTGGAGCGGCTCTCCGCCGACTGACGCACGCCGCCCGCTTGCGGGCCGATCTAATCTCCACTAACCTGGTCGGGAATGCGGGTTATTCGCTTCCAGTCCACCTCCTGTCGGTAGGAGCCCCGGCGCTCGTCGAGCGACGCGGCTCCTGACCCGACGCTCGCAATCACCGGCAGCGCACATGCCGTGCGCAGGGGGAACTGGCAGTGCCACTCGCAACTCGGCTGCTCACAGCGGCCGTGGCGCTGAGCGCGTTCGCGCCGAACGCGTCAGCCGCCGACCGCCCCAACGTGGTGGTCCTGATGACCGACGACCAGACCGTCGCCGACCTCGCCGCGATGCCGCGTGCCCGCGCGCTGCTCGGGCGGGAGGGGGTCGGCTTCGACCGCTCGTACGTCTCGTACCCGGTCTGCTGCCCCTCGCGCGCGACCTTCCTGAGCGGGCAGTACGCGCACAACCACGGCGTCCTAGGGCTGTACGCGCCGACCGGCGGCTACGCCCGCTTCAACCACGCCAACTCGCTGCCGCTGTGGCTCCAGCAGGCCGGCTACGCGACCGCCCACATCGGCAAGTACATGAACGGCTACCACCTCGGCATCGGCGCCGAGCAGCCGCCCGGCTGGAGCGAGTGGTACGGCGCGGTCGACAGCTCGACGTATCTGATGTGGGGCTACACGCTGGTCGAGAACGGCGTCGCGCACACGTACGGGACGCCGCTGGAGGAGGACCCGCGGCTCTACCAGACCGACGTCTACCGCGACAAGGCGGTCGACTTCATCAGACGCCGCGCGCCCTCGTCGCAGCCGTTCTTCCTGTCGGTCGCCTTCCTCGCGCCGCACCACGAGAGCGGGCCGCTGCGGTCGATCACCGGCCGGCTCGTACGGCCGGCGCCGCGCGACGCGCGCGCCTATGCACGGGCCCGCCTGCCGACGCCGCCGGGCTTCGCCGAGCGCGACCGCTCCGACAAGCCGCGCTTCGTGCGCGAGCGGCGGCCGCTGAGCGCGGCGGCGATCGCCGGCGTGCGGCGGCAGTTCCGCGACCGGCGCGCGTCGCTGCGGTCGGTCGACGACGCGGTCGCGGCGATCGTGGCGGCGCTGCGCAGGAGCGGCGAGCTGGACGACACGTACGTGATCCTCACCTCCGACAACGGCTACATGCTCGGCGAGCACGGCGTGCCGAACGGCAAGCTGCTGCCGTACGACCCGTCGACGCGCGTGCCGCTGCTGATCCGCGGACCGGGGATCCCGGCCGGGGCCGTCTCGCACGAGCTGGTCGCCAACACCGACCTCGCGCCGACGATCACCGCGGTCGCGGGGGCGGTGCCGGGACGCGTGCCCGACGGCCGCTCGCTGCTGCCGTTCGCGCGCGACCCGCGGCTGCGCAGCACCCGCCCGCTGCTGCACGAGACCGGCGGCTGGCGCTACCTGCGGCGGCGCGACCAGGACGCCGCCGGCCCGCCGGCGCTGCGGCGCGTGCTGACCTACAACGCGGTTCGCACGCGTCGCTGGCTGTACGTCGAGTACCGCGACGGCGAGCGCGAGCTGTACGACCTGCGGCGCGACCCGCACGAGCTGCGCTCGCTGCACGCCGATCCGCGCAAGCGGGCGCTGGTGCGGCTGCTGAGCGCGACCGTCCGGCGGCTCGCGCGCTGCAGCGGCGAGAGCTGCCAGACGACCTCGCCGTCGTCGCTGCTGCACTAGGACGAGCGAGGGCCCCGCCATGCGACGGGGCCCTCGAACTGCGTCATCTGCGTTCAGACCTCAGGCGAGGTCGAAGCGGTCGAGCTCCATCACCTTCGCCCAGGCGGCGACGAAGTCGGCGACGAACTTCTCCTGCGCGTCGTCGGAGGCGTAGACCTCGGCGAGCGCGCGCAGCTCCGAGTTGGAGCCGAAGACGAGGTCGACGCGGGTGCCGGTCCAGCGCACCTCGCCGGTCTCGCGGCTGCGGCCCTCGAACACGTCCTCGCTGTCGCCGACCGGCTTCCACTCCGTCGACTGGTCGAGCAGGTTGCGGAAGAAGTCGGCGCTGAGTGTGCCGGGGCGGTCGGTGAAGACGCCGAACGCCGACTGGCCGGCGTTCGCGTTCAGCACGCGCAGGCCGCCGAGCAGCGCGGTCAGCTCCGGGGCCGACAGCGTCAGCAGGAACGCCTTGTCGAGCAGCAGGTGCTCGGCGGGGACGCCGAGGTTCGCCTGCAGGTAGTTGCGGAAGCCGTCGGCGCGCGGCTCCAGCACCGCGAACGAGTCGGCGTCGGTCTGCTCCGCGGTCGCGTCGGTGCGGCCGGGCGTGAACGGCACCGTCACCGCGTGGCCGCCCTGCTGCGCCGCCGTCTCGACCGCCGCCGCGCCGCCGAGCACGATCAGGTCGGCGAGCGAGACGCGCTTGCCGCCCGCCTGCGCGCCGTCGAACTCCTGCTTGACCTTGACGAGCGCGTCGAGCACCGGCGCGACGCCCGCGTTGACCTCCCAGCCGGCCTGCGGCTCCAGGCGCAGACGGGCGCCGTTGGCGCCGCCGCGCTTGTCGGTGTCGCGGTAGGTCGAGGCCGACGCCCACGCCGTCTGGATCAGCTGCGACGGCGACACGCCGCTGGCGAGGATCTGCGCCTTCAGCGCGGTCACGTCGGCGTCGTCGATCAGCTCGTGGTCGACGGCCGGGACCGGGTCCTGCCAGACCAGCTCCTCGCTCGGCGCCTGCGGGCCGAGGTAGCGGGTCGACGGGCCCATGTCGCGGTGCAGCAGCTTGAACCAGGCGCGCGCGAAGGCGTCGGCGAGCTGCTCGGGGTTCGCGTGGAAGCGCTTGGAGATCTCCAGGTAGGCGGGATCTCTGATCAGCGCGAGGTCGGTCGTCGCCATCATCGGCGCGGTCCGCTTCGACGCGTCGTGCGCGACCGGCACGGCCTCCTGCGCCTCGGCGTTGGTCGGGCGCCACTGGTAGGCGCCGGCCGGCGATCTCGTCAGCTCCCAGTCGTAGCCGAAGAGGTTCTCGAAGAAGCCGTTGTCCCACTTCACCGGGTCGTTGGTCCAGGCGCCCTCGAGGCCGGAGGAGATCGTGTCGTCGCCCTTGCCGGAGCCGTATCTGCTGATCCAGCCGAAGCCCTGCTCGGCCAGTGCTGCGCCCTCCGGCTCGGCGCCGACGTTGGCGTCGGGGTCGCCCGCGCCGTGCGTCTTGCCGAAGGTGTGGCCGCCGGCGATCAGCGCGACCGTCTCCTCGTCGTTCATCGCCATCCGCGCGAACGTCTCGCGGATGTCGCGCGCGGCGGCGAGCGGGTCTGGCTTGCCGTTGGGGCCCTCCGGGTTGACGTAGATGAGGCCCATCTGGACGGCGGCGAGCGGATTCTGCAGGTCGCGGTCGCCGCTGTAGCGCTCGTCGTCGAGCCAGCGGTGCTCGGGGCCCCAGTAGACGTCCTCCTCGGGCGCCCAGATGTCCGGGCGGCCGAAGGCGAAGCCGAACGTTCTGAAGCCCATCGTCTCCAGCGCGCGGTTGCCGGCGAGCACGAGCAGGTCGGCCCACGAGATCGCCTGGCCGTACTTCTGCTTGACCGGCCACAGCAGGCGCCGCGCCTTGTCGAGGTTGACGTTGTCCGGCCACGAGTTGAGCGGGGCGAAGCGCTGCGCGCCGCTGCCGCCGCCGCCGCGGCCGTCGAAGGTGCGGTACGTGCCGGCGGCGTGCCAGCTCATGCGGATGAAGAGCGGGCCGTAATGACCGTAGTCGGCCGGCCACCACTCCTGCGAGTCGGTCATCAGCGCGTCGACGTCGGCGATCAACGCGTCGACGTCGAGGCGCTTGAACGCCTCGGCGTAGTCGAAGGCGGCGCCGAGCGGGTCGGCCTGCGGGTTGTTCTGCCGCAGGATCCGCAGGTTCAGCTGGTTCGGCCACCAGAACTGGTTGGCGGTGACGCCGACGTCCTGATGTCTGGCGTGCACCGGACAGCCCATCGTCTTGTGCACGTCGCTGGTCGTGACGTCCCCGTGCTCCTCGGTGGCGCTCATCGTTCTCCTCGTTGGGGGTGGTTCAGGCGATTTCGATTGCGGCGCGGCAGTCGGGGCAGCGGCCCCAGTAGACGACCTCGGCCTCGTCGATGACGTAGCCGTGGTCGTCGGACGGATGCATGCACGGCATCTGACCGACCGCACAGTCGACGTCGACGATGCGGCCGCAGTCGCGGCAGATCAGGTGGTGGTGGTTGTCGTCGACGCGCGCCTCGTAGCGGGCGGGCGACTGCGACGGCTCGATCCGCCGCACCAGCCCGACCTCGACGAGCGCGCCGAGGACGTCGTACACCGCCTGACGGGAGATCGTCCCTATCTCCGCTCTGACGACCGTGGCGACATCGTCAGCCGTGCTGTGCGCGTGACCGGAGACCGCTCTGAGGACCGCCATCCGCTGCGCGGTGGCCTTGAGGCCGTGCTGGCGCAGCAGGTCGGCGGTCGGGGCGGGCGGCACGACGGTCACGCCGCGGATGATGCCGGAGTTGTTTGGACTCTGTCAAGTCTTGGATGTGTGCAAATCTTCACATGTCAGCGTCGAACGTGTGTTTGCATCTGGGGCGCTGGTGCGGTTTCCTATCGCGCCGTGGGCGGGTGGATGAGACGGCGGTCGCTGGGGCGGCAGTTCGGGTGGCTGTGGGCGGCGTACGCGGTCAGCGCCTACGGCACGGGGCTCGGCTTCGGCGCCTTTCAGGTGCTCGCGATCGTCGTGCTCGACGCCGGGCCGGCGCAGGTCGCGGCGCTGTCGGCGGCCGGGCTCGCGGTCGGGGCGCTGGTGGCGGTGCCGCTGGGGCCGTGGATCGAGTTCCGCCGCAAGCGGCCGGTGATGATCGCGATGGACCTCGTCCGCTTCGGCGCGCTCGCGAGCGTGCCGCTGGCGTACGCGCTCGGCTGGCTCGGCTTCCTCCAGCTGCTGATCGTGGCGGTCGCCGTCGCGGCGGCGAAGATCGCCTTCAACGCGTCCAGCGGGGCGTACCTGAAGTCGATCGTCGCCGGGGAGGACCTGCTCGTCGCCAACGCCCGCTTCGAGTCGACGACGTGGAGCGCGACCGCGCTCGGGCCGCCGCTCGGCGGCGCGGCGATCGGCCTCTTCGGACCGGTCGTGACGGTCGCGGTCGACGCCGCCAGCTACCTGCTGTCAGCCGTCTGCATCGGCGCGATCGGGGGGAGGCGGGAACGGCGGCGGGCGCGCGTGCGGCGCGCGCGGCGGTCGGCGCGGGCTGGCGGGGCTGCGGCGGCGGCGCGGCCGGCCGG
>NZ_JAUTDN010000065.1 GCF_030646155.1 Conexibacter sp. CPCC 205762 | reverse complement strand
GGCGGGCCCGGCCGGGCCCGCCGGGCCGACGGCGCCCGGGGCGCCCGCGGCGCCGGGCGCGCCGCTCGGCCCGACAGCGCCCGCGGCGCCGCGCTGGTTCCATGCGATCTTGCGCTCACCGCTGCGACACGGGCGCTTCTCCGACGTGACGCGCATCGTCCCGCTCGCGCCGGCGACGCAGGCGTAGATCCGTCTCTCGGCACTGCTCGCGCTGCGCACCGCACCGACGGCGAACGCCGTCCCGGCGACGGCGAGGCTCGCGACGAGCGCCGCCCACAGGGCGATCTGATGACGGCGGACGATCCGCAGGACGGTACGCACAAGGGGCCTCTCTGACGCTGGAAGCGGGCGAGAAACCGTACACCGGTCGGTGGTCGTGACCGGCGTCTCCGCTGAGCTGCGGCGCTACGGCTGGTTGGCCTCGAACGCCTGCTTGACGGCGGCGGCGTCCTTGCCGAGCGCCTTGGCGACGGCGGCGTAGAAGTCGCTGCGGTCGCCGTCTCTGCCGGCTCTGTCGCCGCTGTCGGCGTCGTGCGCCGTGTGGACGGCGTCGAGCGCGGCCTGCGCCTTCGCCTGGGTGATCGACAGCTTCTTCGCCAGCGCGGCGGCGAGCGCGCTGTCGTCGGGGCGGGCGCCGTCGCGGTGGTCGCCGCGAGGGCCGTCGCCGTCTCTGTCGCCGGTCGCGTCGTCGCCTCTGTCGGGGCGGTTGGCGTCGAGCACGGACTGGACGTCGGCGCTGCTGGCGCCGAGCTGGGCGGCGATCGCGGCGGCGAAGCCGTCTCTGGCGCCTCTGTCGGGACGGGCGGCGTCGAGCGCGGCTCTCAGCTTCGCTTCGCTGACGCCGAGCGCGGCTGAGACCTGGGTGAGGTCGGCGTGGGGGCCGTGGCGGTGTCCGCCGGGCCCGCCGGGTCCGCGGCCGTCGTGGGTGCGCTGCTGCGTGCTGGCGCCGGACGACGCGCTGCCGCTGGTGGCGGCGCCGGCGATGACGGCGCCGGAGAGGCCGGCAGCGGCGGTGGCGGCGATCACGGCGACGGTGCGGGTGGGGAACTTCACGGGCATTCGAGGACTCCTCCGAACGGGTTTGCGTTGGAGGAGCAGCCTCGTGAATGCGCCTGGGCCGAATGCCGGAGGAGGCTCAGAGCTGCCTGAGAGCCTCCTGTCCGGTGATCAGGCTGCCTGGACGTTGACCGCCTTGGGGCCCTTGTCGCCGGGCTCGGCGTCGTAGGAGACCTTCGCGCCCTCGGCGAGCGAGCGGTAGCCGTCGCCGATGATGGCGGTGTGATGGACGAAGAGGTCCTTCGACTGGTCGTCGGGCGTGATGAACCCGAAGCCCTTGTCGTCGTTGAACCACTTGACGGTTCCTGTTGCCATGGTGCTTCCTCCAGCGTGGGGTGCGACGCGAACGCGGAGGCGGCGGTGAGGCGACGACTACGAGCGCAGGGCACGGATTCACGGGACCGGACGGTCCCGCGTGCGCCATCACCCTACCACTCTGTCAAACAGCGCCAGGTGGAAGGCCCCGGGCCGGGGCTGCCGAAACGCGGCGCGCCGCCCCTCCGGAGAAGGGCGGCGCGCGGTGCTGCAGGGGTCTGCCGGAGGCGCTCAGCCGGTGAACGCGGGGCGCTCCGGGGCCGCTCTCGGGGCGGCTCTCTGCGCGACTCTGGCGCGCGGGATGACGATCGTGACGGCCTGGCGTCTGGTCACGCTCTGGCCGCTGCCGAGCGTCGTGCGGACCGTCAGCGTCGTGCGCAGCTTGCGCACGCCCTTCTTCTGCTGGGCCTTGACGAAAGCCGCCGGCAGCTTCAGTGACAGCGAGCGGGTCTTGCCGGCGGCGATCTTGATGCCGGCGAAGCGCGCGAGCACGCGCACCGTCGAGGCCTGCGAGGCACGCGCCTGGCCGCCGGTCAGCGCCAGCGTCAGCGTGCCGGAGACGCGGCAGGGCTCACCGACCGGGCAGACCAGCGGCAGCGTCACGCTGTTGCTCGGCGAAACCTTCGGCGGGTTGCTCGCGCTCACGTTCGCCGACGCGCCGACCACTCGCGGCCGCGGGTCGTTTCTCGCGGCCGGGGTCGGGGTCGGGACGGCCGGGGCCGGGGCGGGCGTCGCCGGGGTCGGCGTCGCCGGCTGCGGCTGCGGGGTCGGCTCCGGTCTCGGCTCGGGTCTGGGCTCCGGGGCCGGCTCGATGCCGACGCCGGTCAGCGCGACCGGGTCCGGGCCGTCATACGCGTCGCTCATCACCAGCAGCTCGGCTCTCTGCTCGCCGAGCGTCGTCGGCTTGAAGGCGACGGTCACGGTGCAGCTTGCGCCCGGGGCGAGCGTTCTGTCGCTGCAGAGGTCGTCGGTCGCGACGAACTCGGTCGATCTCGGCGGCATCGAGGTGAGCCAGTACTCGCTCACGTAGATGCCGTCGATCGCGTCGATCTGCAGCTGGCCGTCGCCGCTGTTGGTGACGGTGAACTGCTGCGGGGCCTGCTTGCCCAGCTCGACGTCGCCATAGTCGAACGCGGGGCTCGGGCTGATCGAGACCGCGCCGGCGTAGACGGTGAAGGCCTCGTCGTCGCCGGAGCCCGCGAAGCCGGTCGTGCCGCTGTAGGTCGTGTCGAGTCTGTGCGCGCCGGGCGCGTACGGCGCATACGGGTCGCATCTGGCGACGCCGCTGGTCGTGTCGACCGCGACCGCCTCGCAGCCCCAGACGGGGGTGCCGTCGACGCTGAACGCGACCGTGCCGCCGCTCGGGACGGGGGAGACCGTCGCCGTGTAGCTGGTCAGCTTGCCGGCCTGCGTGTTGGAGCCGGTCTGCGCGGTGGTCGTCGTGACGACGTCCGGCGCGGGGTAGGTGAGCTGGATGTAGCCGCTGTTGCGCACCAGCTGCGAGGAGCAGCTCGCGCCCATGTCGCAGTAGCTGGAGCCGCCGCCGCCACCGGCGCCGTTGCCGACCTCGACCGAGCCGGCGCCGCCGCCGCCGCCCCAGACGCCGCCACCGCCGCCACCGCCGCCGACGTCGCCGTAGCCACCGGCGCCGCCTCTGCGGATCGTGCCGGCTCTGCCGTTGGCGGAGCTGCCGGTGCTGTTGGTGCCGGCCGCGCCGGCACCGCCGGCGTTGGCGCCTTGGCCGCCGTTGGCGCCGCCGACGCCCGTTCTCTGGCCGCTGCCGGCGTTGCCGCCCGGCAGGCCGGCGTCGCCGCCGCTGCCGCCGTTGGGATCGTTGCCGCCGGCGCCGCCGCCGCCACCGGCGATCGCGAACGGGCTGCTGAGGTCGGAGTTGCGGCTCAGGAGCGCGTAGCCGCCGCCCGGGAAGCCGCTGTAGATGACGCCGCCGGCGACGTCGCCGGCGCCCTCGCTGACGCAGCCGTAGAGCGTCTCGCCGGGCGTGACGGCGATCGTGCCGGAGACCTGGGCGGCGAGGCCGCCGTTGCTGCCGTCGCCGGCGCTGCCGACAACGGTGACGTCCATTCTGGTGACGCCGTTGGGCACGACGAACTGGTTGCTGCAGCCGGAGATCGTCAGGAATCTGTTGACCGGCGCGGCAGACGCGGTCGCGGCGTTCAGCGCGAGCGCCGCCGGGACGAGGGTGAGGAGGGGCAAGCCAAGGCGGCGCGCCCCGCGCGCCGCAGCACGCAAGGGGGGTGTACGCATCGGCGCAGCATTACAGCACCGCTGCCATTGTCACACCCTGAATTGGGGGTGTTGTCAGTGTGAATTGACAGACCTAAAGAAACCCGGTGCGCTGCCGATCTTGTCGGTCCTCCGGAGGGCTGCTTGAAGCGCTCGGTGGCGGCGCCTGTCGGCCGCACGGGATCGCCCGAGCGGCCGCGAGAGTCCGGATTCCGGGTGGGTCCGAGCGCTGTCGTCCGGCAACGTGGCGCGGCGACGCTCACGCGCCGATCGTGCCGTAGGTCGGCGTGCCGGCCAGCGCGTAGGCGAGCAGGACGCTGCCGCTGGCGTATGGGGTCGCGTCGAGCAGGCGGAACGCGGTCGGGACGGTGCCCGTGGCGAAGACGCGCTTGCCGGAGCCGAGCGCGAGCGGGTGGAACCACAGCTCGAGCCGGTCGATCAGGCGGTGGCGCAGCAGCGTCTGCGTGAGATCGAGGCTGCCGATCACGTGGATCGCCTCGTGGCGCTGCTTCAACTGGGCGACCGCGTCCGCGACCTCGCCGTCGAGCAGCGAGGAGTTGCGCCACTCCAGCGGCTCGCTCAGCGTCCGGCTGGCGACGTACTTCGGCACGCGGTTGAGCAGCTCGGTGAAGGGGCCGTCGGGCGCCTGCGGCCAGTAGCCGGCGAAGATGTCGTAGGTGCGGCGGCCGAGCAGCAGCGCGTCCATGCCGCGCGCGTTGTCGAAGATCGCCGCGCCGGCGGCGGCGTCCATCAGCGGCGCCTGCCAGCCGCCGTGCTCGAAGCCCTGCTCCTGATCCTCCTCGCGCCCGCCCGGCGCCTGCGCGACGCCGTCCAGCGTCAGGAACTCGGTCACGATCAGCTTGCCCATGGTGGTTCTCCTCGTCTCGGCGGTGTGCGGCTCTGGAGGAGAAGACGAGGCGGCCGCCGGAAACTCATCGGCGGGTGTCGTCCGCGCTGAGCGGCACAATTGAGGGTTGGATGGGCAGCCACGGCTACAGCGCTGTCTCGCTCTACAGCGGCGCGGGCGGACTCGACCTCGGCTTCGTGCGCGCGGGCGTCGAGATCGCGTGGGCGATCGACTGGGATCGCGACGCCGTCGCGACGCATCGTGAGCTGGTCGACGCGCCGGTCGTCTGCCGCGACCTGCTCGAGATCGCGCTGCCGGCCGGCCCGCGGCCCGACCTCGTGATCGGCAGCCCGCCGTGCGAGGGCTTTCCGCTCGTCGCGGGGCAGGATCGCGGCGACGCGCGCAGCGGGCACCTGCTGCATTTCCTCGACGCCGTCGCGCAGCTGGAGCCGCGCGCGTTCGTGCTGGAGAGCGTCAAGGCGCTCGCAACCGGCCCGCGCTGGCGCGCGACGCGCGAGCGGCTGATCGCGCAGGCGCGAGCGCTCGGCTACGCGGTCGAGCTGTTCGTGCTCGACGCCGCCGGCCACGGCGTGCCGCAGGCGCGCGAGCGGGCGTTCCTCGTCGGTCTGCTCGACGGCCGTCCGGCGCCGCCGCCGTGCAGCGCGGGTCCGCCGCCGACCGTGCGCGAGACGCTGCTGCGCCTGCCGCGCGTCGGCGACCCCGGCAACGACGGCGTCTGCGAGGCGCGCGTCGTGCCGGCCCGCGTGCCCGTGCTGCGCCCCGACGCCCATCGCGGCAGCCTGCTGTTCGACGGCGCCGGGCGGCCGCTCCAGCTCGACGGCCAGGCACGCTCGATCGGCGCCTCGCTCGGCGGCAGCGCCACGCCGATCGTCGACCAGCAGGAGCTCGACGACGGCGCCGACCCCTGGGTCGTCGGCTACCACGCGCGGCTGCTGCGCGGTGAGCGGCCGTTGAAGAAGGCGCCGAGCCGGATGCGCCGCATCACGACCCAGGAGGCGGCGGCGCTGCAGACCTTCCCGCTCGGCACCGTCTTCAGCGGCTCGCTCAGCTCGCAGTACCGGCAGATCGGCGACGCGGTGCCGCCGCGGCTGGCCGAGGCGGTCGCCGCCGGCGTCGTCGCCGCGCTGCGCGAGGCCGACGAGCGCGCCGCCGCCGAGCGCGAGCTGACGCACCTCGGCGACCCGCACGCGACCGTCGCGTAGCGCCGCCGGCGACCTCAGGTCGGCGCGACCGTCGCGCTCCAGGAGGCGAGGATGTCGAGCGCCTGCTGCGAGGGCGAGCCGGGCTCGGCGACGAAGATGTTGAGGTTGAGGCCGGGGTCGGCCGACAGCTCGGTCGACTCGTAGTTGAGCGTCAGCTCGCCGACGAGCGGGTGGTGGATCCGCTTGACGCCGGTGTGGTGGAAGCGGACGTTGTGCGCCGCCCAGCGGACGCGGAACTCGTCGCTGCGGGTCGACAGCTCGCCGACGAGGTCCGACAGCTCGCGATCGTAGGGGTCGCGGCCGGCCTCGGAGCGGAGGCTGGCGACGAGGTCGGTGGAGACGCGCTCCCAGTCGGGGTAGAAGTCGCGCGCGGCCGGGTCGAGGAAGGTGAAGCGCGCGCTGTTGGCCGGCTGCTCGCGGCTGTCGAACAGCGGCGCGTAGAGGGCGCGGCCGAGCTCGTTGGCGCAGAGGTAGTCGCCGCGCGCGTTGCGGACGATCGCGGGCGCCGCGATCTGCCCGACGATCTGCTCCACGACCGGCCGCACGCGCCGCTGGCTGGCGCGGCGCGGGCGCGTCGCGATCGGGTTGACGGCGCGGGCGAGGTCGAACAGGTGGGCGCGTTCGGCGTCGTCGAGCTGGAGCGCGCGGCTGAGCGCCTCCAGCACCTGCTCGGAGGCGCCGCTGGCGTTGCCGCGCTCCAGCCGCTTGTAGTACTCGACCGACAGCCCGGCGAGCGAGGCGACCTCCTCGCGCCGCAGGCCGGGGACGCGGCGGGTGCCGAAGACCGGCAGGCCGGCCTGCTCAGGCGTCACCTTCGCGCGGCGCGAGGTGAGGAACTGGGAGATGTCGCGGGCTGCGTCCACGGACCTTCAGCGTAGGACGGTGGCGGGAGCGCCGGGGTGCCCTGTCAATACCCCTTTCACAGGGACTCCCACCTTCCGGAGCGCTGCGCTTGAGTGCAGTGCATGCGTGCAGCTCTCTTCATCGAACCGGGCCGGATCGAGACCGGCGACCGACCCGACCCCGTCATCAGCGCCCCGACCGACGCGATCGTCCGCGTCGTGCTCGCCTGCGTCTGCGGATCCGACCTCTGGTACTACCGCGGCGACTCGCCGTTTGAGGCCGGCGGGCCGATCGGCCACGAGTTCGTCGGCATCGTCGAGGAGGTCGGCGGCGAGGTCCGCAGCGTCTCCAGGGGCGACCTCGTGATCGCCCCGTTCGCCTACAGCGACGGCTCCTGCCCCCATTGCCGGAACGGCATCACGACCGCCTGCCAGAACGGCGGCTTCTTCGCCGCCGGCGGCGTCGACGGCGGCCAGGGCGAGGCGGTCCGCGTGCCGCTGGCCGAGACGACGCTCGTCGCCGTTCCCGGCTCCGCGGCCGGCTACGACGACGCGACGATGCGCTCGCTGCTGACGCTCTCCGACGTGATGGCGACCGGCCACCATGCCGCCGTCTGCGCCGCGGTCAGAGCCGGCCAGACGGTCGCGGTCGTCGGCGACGGGGCGGTCGGCCTCTCCGCCGTGCTGGCCGCCAGACGGCTCGGCGCCGAGCGGATCGTCGCGCTCTCGCGCCACCCCGAGCGACAGGCGCTCGCGCGCGAGTTCGGCGCCACCGACGTCGTCGCCGCGCGCGGCGAGGAGGCGGTCGCGGCGCTGCTGGAGCTGACCGGCGGCGTCGGCGTCGACGCGGCGATGGAGTGCGTCGGCACCGGCCAGGCGATGGAGACGGCGATCGCGATCGCCCGCCCCGGCTCGACCGTCGGCTACGTCGGCGTGCCGCACGGCGTCGAGCTGCCGGTGACGTCGATGTTCTACCGCACGATCGGCGTCAGAGGCGGCGGCGCGCCCGTCCGCGTCTACCTGCCCGAGCTGCTCGCCGACGTGCTCGACGGCAGCATCGACCCCGGCCGCGTGCTCGACTACGAGACCGGCCTCGACGGGATCGGCGACGCCTACGCCGCGATGGACGAGCGCCGCGCGATCAAGTCGCTGGTCCGCGTCGGCAGCGTCTGAGCAGGCGGCTGCGGCAGCGCCAGCGCAGACCGCCGCGCTCAAGTCCGCCCGCTTCGCGGTCGATTGAATGGGCACGATGACGACCGCACCAGCACAGGACCAAGAGAGAGGCAGCCTGCTCGACACGCTGCTCGGCAACCCGCTCGTCGGGCTGGCGCCGTGGATCGTGTACAGCCTCGTCGAGGGCGAGGGGCGGCTGGAGCTGTCGGCCGCGGTCGCGCTCGGGATCGCGCTCGTGCTGCTCGTGCTCAACAAGCTGCGCGGCGGCAGCCCGAAGCTGCTCGAGTTCTCCGACGTCGTCTTCTTCGCGACGCTGGCGATCGTCGTCGCCGTCTCCTCCGACGGCACGCACGCGTGGCTGGAGCGCTGGTCGGGCGAGGTCGTGAACATCGCGCTGGTCGTGATCGCTGCCGGCTCGATCGCCGTCCGCAACCCGTTCACGCTCGCCTACGCGAAGGAGGACGCGCCGAGAGAGATCTGGGACAACCCGGCCTTCCTGCGCACCAACTACGTGATCACGTGGGCGTGGGCGATCGCGTTCGCGATCGGCGCCGCCTCCGGCTTCTACGGCGACCTCGTGCTCGACAACTCCAACAACATCTGGACCGGCTGGATCGTCCAGACGCTGCCGCTGATCGTCGCCGCCCAGTTCACGCTCTGGTACCCGCGCCGCGTCGAGGCGCTCGGTGACATCTCGCGCGGCGAGCAGGCGACCGTGCCCTCGGTCAGCGAGTTCCTCGTGCAGGTGACGCCGTGGATCACGGCGATCGGCGTGATCGTGCTCGTGACCGACGCGGGGCCGGGCTGGCTCGGCGTCGCCTTCATCATCGTCGGCGGCGTGCTGACCGGGCGCTTCAAGAGCGCCTCCTCGCGCGCCCAGGCGAGCGCCGCGGCGCCGGCTGCCTCCGCCTGACGCAGGCGGTGCGCGCGGCGGGCTGCCGCGCGCCGACGTGCGACGCGCGGCGCCGGCTCAGCGGCAGCGCCGCTCGGCCGACCGCTGCGCCGTCAGCAGCCGCTTGCCGGCGCGCGCGAGCTGCCTCTGCGCGCCCGTGCGTCTGCGTATCGCCTGCTTCAGCCCGTCTGCGGCGCCGCGGGCGCGGGCGCGCCGCTCGGCCGCCTGCGCGCGGGCGAGCGTGCGCTGGCCGCCGATCACCGCGCGGCGGGCGCCGCGCAGCGAGGAGAGGCTCGCGCGGCATTCGCGCGACAGCGGCGGCGGTGTGGTCAGCAGCGTCTCGACCGTGAAGCGGCGTCTGGCGAGCGGACCTCGCGTGCCGGCGGCGCCCGTCGCGCGCACCTCGAAGCGGTAGTCGCCGTCGGCCAGCTCGGCGGCTGGCAGGTCGACCGCGACGCAGGGATGAAAGGCCGGCCGCTCGGCATCGGCGCCGACCGCGACGATGCGGCAGTCGAAGCTCGCGCCGCGCTCGTCTGAGCTGAACTGGAAGATCGGCTGGCGGTCGCGCGTGCGCCCGTCGGGGCCGGCGTCGATGCGGACGGCGGGCGCGGGCGCGGCTGCGCGCGCGGCGTCCGCTGCCGCGGCGGTGCTGACACTCGCGCCGAGCGTCAGCAGCGCGGCGGCGCGTGCGATTGCGCGCCTCATCGGCGCCGCCGGATGGCGGACGCGCCGGCGGCCGGTGGGGCGTCGGCGGGCGAGCCGTCGGCGGGCGTGGCGGCGACGACGCGCAGGCGCGCGAAGGCGGTCGCGATCTCGTCGGTCAGCTCGGGCTCGGCGCCCGCGTGCTGCTCGGACCAGCGCTCGAAGGCGACGCGGAAGAGCGCGATGCCGGTCTCGGCGGCGACGGTCGCGTCCGGCTCGGCGACGCCGCGCTCGCGCAGCCCGGCGCCCAGCAGTGCGCCGAGTCTCGCCAGCTTGCGCAGCTCGCGCTCCTGCAGCTCCGGGGTGGCGGCGATCACCTGCTGGCGGGTGCGCGCGAACGGACGGCGGCTCTGCAGCACCGTGCCGATCGCCGTGAGCGCGGCGGCGACAGCATCGAGCGGGGCGGCGCCGGCCGGCGCCTGCGCGACGCCGTCGGCGAGCGCCTGCTCGATCTCCTCGCTGCCGCTGAACAGCACCTCGCGCTTGTCGGCGAAGTGGCGGAAGAAGGTGCGCTCGGTGACGCCGGCACGGGCGGCGATCTCGGCGACGGTCGTCCGCTCGAAGCCGCGCTCGGCGTAGAGCTCGAGCGCCGCCTGGGCGAGCCGTCCGCGACTGTCCGGTTCCCACCGTGCCATCGCTGGAGCGTAGTCGATGTCAGAGGCTGACATCGGTCTGCTACGGTCATGTCAGTTACTGACATGGGATCCCTTGGAGGTCTTCACATGCATGTCTTCGTCACTGGCGCGACCGGCTGGGTCGGTTCCGCCGTCGTCCCCGAACTGCTCGCCGCCGGCCACGAGGTCGTCGGGCTCGCCCGCTCCGACGCCTCCGCCGCCAAGCTCGCCGCGGCCGGCGCGACCGCGCTGCGCGGCTCGCTCGACGACCTCGACGTGCTGCGCGCCGGCGCGGCCGACGCCGACGGCGTCATCCACCTCGCCTTCATCCACGACTTCGAGCGGATGGCCGACTCGATCCCGGTCGACCGGGCTGCGATCGAGACGCTTGCCGACACGCTCGCCGGCACCGGCAAGCCGCTGCTGGTCACCTCCGGCACGGCCGCCGCCGGCTCCGGCCGCGTCACGAGCGAGCAGGACGCCGGCGACCTCGACGGCCCCGGCAGAGGCCGCATCGGCGGCGAGCGGGCGGCGCTGGCGGCGGTCGAGCGCGACGTGCGCTCGATCGTCGTGCGGCTGTCGCCGACGGTCCACGGCGCCGGCGATCCCGGCTTCGTCGCGATCCTCGTCGCGGCGGCGCGAAAGGCCGGCTCCGCCGACCACGTCGGCGACGGCGCGAACCGCTGGGCGGCCGTCCACCGCAGCGACGCCGCGCGCCTCTACCGGCTCGCGCTGGAGTCGGCGCCGGCCGGCTCGGTGCTGCACGCGGTCGGCGAGGAGGGCGTGCCGACGCGCGCTATCGCGGAGGCGATCGGCAGCGGCCTCGGCCTGCCGACCGCGTCGATCGAGGCGGCCGAGGCGCAGCAGCGGCTCGGCTTCGTCGGCGGCTTCTTCGCGCTCGACGTGCCCTCCTCCAGCGCCAGCACGCGCGCGCTGCTCGGCTGGGAGCCGAGCGGCCCGACGCTGCTGGAGGACCTCGCCGGCGACAGCTACTTCGCGGCGCCGGTCCCTGGCTGAGTCAGCGTCCGCTCCAGCAGCTGCTGGAGGCGGCGGCGATCGGCGGGCGCGAGCGACGCGGTGTGCGGCGCGAGCGCCTGTCGCACCTCCGCCGCGACGCTCGTCGCGAGCTGCCGGCCGGCGGCGGTGAGGGCGATCTCGACGGCGCGGCGGTCGCTCGCGCTCGGCAGGCGCTCGACGAGACCGCGCCTGGCGGCGCGGTCGACGAGACCCGAGAGCGTCGATCTCTCGAGTCCGAGGAAGCCGGCCAGCGCGGAGATGCGCAGGCGGCGGTCGCGCAGGATCCCGAGCACGCGCACGAGCGTCAGCGACAGGTCGTGCTCGGCGCTGACGCGGCTGAGCACGGCGATCGTCTCGAACGCCGACTGCACGAGCGCGTCGGTCAGGGGGTCGGCCTCTTCCATCGCGCCAGCATAGCTTGACATGGTTCGTTATGCCAACTATTTTGATTCGTATTACGAACTGAATGCGAGGTCCGCCATGCATGCCGCCGTCGTCTCCTCCTTCGACTCGCCGCCGCGCTGCGCCGACGTTCCCGAGCCGGTCGCGCAGGGGGACGACCAGCTCGTCGTCGAGGTGCTCGCGGCCGGGCTCCACCCGCGCGTGCGCTCGCAGGCGAACGGGTCGCACTACACGAGCACCGACGCGTTGCCGCTCGTGCCGGGGATCGACGGCGTCGGCCGCGACCCGGAGGGCCGGCTGCGCTACTTCGTCATGTTCGACACGCCGCTCGGCTCGTTCGCCGAGCGGACCGCGATCGACCGCCGCCGCAGCGTCGTGCTGCCCGACGACGCCGACCCGGTCACGCTGGCGGCCGCGATGAACCCGGCGATGTCGGCCTGGATCGCGCTGCGGCGGCGGATCGGCTTCGCCGCCGGTCAGTCCGTGCTCGTGCTCGGCGCGACCGGCAACGCCGGCCGGCTCGCGATCGAGGTCGCGAGGCTGCTCGGCGCCGGCCGCGTCGTCGCCGCCGGCCGCGACGCGGCGAAGCTCGCCGCGCTGCCGGCCGACGCGATCGTCCGGCTGGGGGAGATGTCGGGCGGCGACGCATCCGGCGGGGGCGCATCCAGCGCGGGCGCGGCGGCGTCGGGCGCGGCCGCGCCCGGCGCATCCAGCGCGGGCGCGGCGGCGTCGGGCGCGGCCGCCGACGTCGACGTCGTGCTCGACTACCTCTGGGGCGAGCCGGCGGCGCAGGCGATGGCGGCGCTCGTGCGCGCTCGCGCCGACCGCGGGCGCCCGCTGACGTGGGTCCAGATCGGCTCGGTCGCGGGGCCGACGGCGGCGATCCCCTCGGCCGCATTGCGGGCCGCGCGGCTGCAGCTGGTCGGCAGCGGGCAGGGGTCGGTCCCGACGGCCGAGATCGTCGCCGAGCTGCCGGCGCTCGCGAAGGCGGTCGCCGGGCTCGGCATCGACGCGCAGCCGTGGCCGCTCGCCGACGTCGAGCGCGCCTGGACGGAGGCGGCGACCTCGGCCCGGCGGATCGTGATCACGCCGTAGCGGCCGGCTCCGAGGCCGGCACCGCGCCCGCCTCCAGCAGCTCGTACTCGCCCGCGTTGACGTGCTCGACCGAGCGCACGTACTCGACCATGAAGCCGGGCCAGTTGCCGACGACGCGGCCCGTGCCGTCCTTGCGGTACCAGCTCTGGCACTCGGTCCAGACGGAGTCGTCGAGCCGCGCCTGGACGGCGTCGGTCGAGACCTGCTCGACCTCCGGGCGCACCGTCAGGGCTTGCTTGCCGCGCTCGCGCAGCAGTCTCAGCGCGCTGAGCACGTAGCCGGCCTGCGCCTCGATCATCACGATGATCGAGCCGACGCCGAGGTTCGTGTTCGGGCCGTACATCAGGAACAGGTTCGGGAAGCCGGCGACGGTGATGCCGAGGTGGGCGCGGGCGCCCTCGCCCCAGCGCTCCTGCAGCTCGTGGCCGCCGGCGCCGTGGACCTGCATCGGCACGACCGGCTCGTCGGCGACGAAGCCGGTGCCCCAGACGATCGCGTCGACCTTGCGCTCGCGGCCGTCGGCGGTCACGACGCCGTCGGCGGTGATCCGCTCGATCCGGTCGCTGACGACCTCGACGTTGCGTCTGCGCAGTGCCGGCAGGTAGGTCGAGCTGAAGAGGATCCGCTTGCAGCCGAAGGTGTGCGTCGGCCACACCTTCTTCCGCAGCGCGCGGTCGCCGCGCAGCTGCAGCCGCATGAAGCCGGCCGACCACAGCCGGAAGGCGGCCTTCAGCGGCGGCAGCTTCGTGTAGCCGAGGATGAACGTCTCCATCACGCCCCACATGCCGTAGCGGCGCAGCGTCTGCAGGCCCGGGATGAAGCGGATCGCGTTCTTGGCCGCGCCCGGGTAGCGCGGGTTGCGGCGCGGCAGCAGGTACGGCGCGGTGCGCTGGTAGACGTCGAGGTGGCCGACCTGGTCGACGATCGCGGGCACGAACTGGATCGCGCTCGCGCCGGTCCCGATCACGGCGACGCGCTTGCCGCGCAGGTCGGCGTCGTGGTCCCAGCGGGCCGAGTGGAAGGCGGTGCCGGCGAACGCGTCGGCGCCGTCGATCTGCGGGTAGGCCGGGCGGTTGAGCTGGCCGCAGGCGAGCACGAGCGCGTCGAAGGCGTGCGTCTCGCCGTCCCCGGTCGTCAGCGTCCACTGCAGCGCCTGCTCGTCCCAGCGCGCCGCGGCGATCTCGACGCCGAAGCGGATGTGCGGCAGCAGCCCGTCCTGCTCGGCGACGCCGCGCAGGTAGCGCTGGATCTCCTCTTGCGGCGAGCATGGCCGCGACCAGTCGCGCCGCTGCGCCCACGAGAACGAGTAGAGGTACGACGGCACGTCGCAGGCGGCGCCCGGATAGGTGTTGTCGTGCCAGACGCCGCCGACGTCGCCGGAGCGCTCGAACAGCGTGAAGTCGTGACCCTCCGCCTTCAGGCGGTGAGCCGTCTCGATGCCGCTGAAGCCGGCACCGACGATCGCGACCTTCATGAACGGACCTCCGCGTAGAGCGCCTCGATCGCGGGCGCGTGCTTGGCCTCGATCGCGCGGCGCTTGAGCTTCATCGTCGGCGTCAGCTCCTCGCCGCCGGCCTGCCAGCCGTCGGTCAGCAGCTCGAACCGCTTCACCTGCTCCGCGCGCGACAGCGACGCGTTGCCCTCCTGCACCGCGGTCGCGATCGCCGCCCGCACGCCCTCGTCGCCGGGCGCGCGCTCGCCGAGCAGGTCGGGATCGGGGACGATCAGCGCGACGTTGTACGGGCGTCCGTCGCCGACGACGCAGATGTGGCCGATCAGCGGGCTGCGCGTCTTGATCGCGGCCTCGATCGCGGATGGGGACATGTTCTTGCCGCCGGCGCTGATGATCAGCTCCTTCTTGCGGTCGACGATGCGCAGGTAGCCGTCATCGTCGATTGTGGCGACGTCGCCGGTGCGAAGCCAGCCGTCGGCGTCGATCGTCGCAGCCGTCGCCTCGGGCAGGCCGCGGTAGCCGCGCATCACCGTCGGGCCGCGCATCAGCAGCTCGCCGTCGTCAGCGAGTCTCAGCTCGACGCCCGGCAGCGCCGGCCCGACCGAGCCGACCTTGACCGCGCCGGGCGGGTTGCAGGTGCAGCAGGCGCAGTTCTCGCTCATGCCGTAGATCTCGGCGAGCGGGATGCCGATCGCGTGGAAGTACTCGACCAGCTCGGGCGCGCTCGGCGCGGCGCCGATGTTGGCGGCGCGCACCTGGTCGAGCCCGAGCGCGGCGCGCAGCTGCGCCGGCTCCAGGCCCGCACCGGCCGCCATCGCGCCGGCGCGCAGCTTCTCCCACACGCGCGGCACGGCGAAGAACCAGTTCGGCCGCACCTCGCGCAGGTAGCGGCCGATCTGGCGCGCGTCGGGGCAGGTCGTCACCTCCAGCCCGAACAGGACCGGCGCGTACCAGGACGCGATCCGCTCGGCGATGTGCGCCAGCGGCAGCCAGCAGATCACGCGCCCGCCGGCCTCGATCCCGTTCCACTCGCCGACCGTGCGGGTCGCCGTCAGCAGGTTTCTGTGCGTCAGCTCGACGCCCTTCGGCGGGCCGGTCGTGCCGGAGGTGTAGATGATCGTCAGCAGGTCCTCGGGGCCGACCTCGACCGGCTGCTCCAGCGGCGGGCTGCTCTCCAGCTCGGCGAACGCGACCTCGCCCGCGCGCAGCTCGGCGTCGTCGAGCACGACCAGCCGCGTCTCGCGGCTGTGCAGGGCGGCGCGCGCGGTCTCCAGGTAGGAGGCCTGCACGATCAGCACGCGCAGGTCGGCGTCGGCGGCGACGTGGGCGACCTGCTCGGGCGAGGAGGTCTGGTAGATCGAGACCGGGACGGCGCCGAGCAGCACGGCGGCGAGGTCGGCGACGTGGAACTCGGGGCGGTTGTCGAGCAGCAGCCCGACGGTCGCGTCGCGGCCGGCGCCGAGCGCCGCGAGGCCGCCGGCGATGCGCGCGGCGGCGTCGCGCAGCTCGCGCCAGGTGAAGCGGACGGTGCCCTCGCGATCCTGGACCGCGAGCTGCTCACCGCGCGCCGCGACGATCGCGGCGACGGCGTCGGTGAGCGTCTGAGGCGATGCGGAGACGGTCGACATGGTGTCGAATCGTCACTGGCTGGACCGGGGGAGCGCTGTGCGAAGCGCACATCCGCGCCGCTGCGGCGGAGTACCATCGCACGCCGTGAGCGACTGGAGAGAGCTGGCGGCGGAGCTGGCCGAGGACGGCGACCGGATCGGCCTGCTCGCGGGCGCCGTCACCGACCAGATCGTCGCGGGCCTGCCGCTCGCCGCCGACGAGGAGCTGGCCGAGGCGACCCGCCGCAGCGTCGCCGACAACATCTGGCTCTTCGCCTCGATGGCGGCCGCCGGGATCCCGCCCGAGCGGGCCGCGCCGCGCACGCTCGCGGAGGAGTTCGTGCGGCTGCTGGCGCGCCGCGGGATCGGCGCCGACACCGTCGCCGCCTCCTACCGGCTGGCGCTCAACGGCTTCTGGGAGGGCTGGACGCGGCTGCTGCGCGAGCGCGTTCCGCCGCAGCAGCTCGCCGACGCGCTCGACGCCTCGATCCGCTGGATGCTGACGTTCGTCAACGCGCTGTCGGAGCGGGTGATCGCGATCCACGAGCAGGAGCGGCGCGCGTGGGTGCGCAGCGGCGAGGCGGTCCGCGCGCAGACGATCCGCGAGCTGCTCGACGGCGTCCCGACCGACCTGCGGCTGGCCGAGAGCCGGCTCGGCTACCCGCTCGACCGCACCCACATCTGCGCCGTCGGCTGGAGCGATCCGGCGGGGGAGGAGTCGCCGGATCTGGGGTTGCTGGCGAACGCGCTGGCGACGCGGCTGCACGTCCGCTCGCTGACGCTGCACGTCGACCGCGAGACGGTCGCGGTGTGGGCGAGCGGCTACGACGGCCACCTCGACCGCGACGCGCTCGCCGACCTCGACGCCGTCGCCGCGCGCGGCGTCTCGCTCGCGATCGGCCGCGCCCACCCGGGCCTCGACGGCTTCCGCTGGTCCTACCGCGAGGCGATGCACGCGCGCCGCGTCGCGCTGCTGGAGCGGCGGCCGGCCGGCGCGGCGGTGCGCTACGACCAGGTCGCGCTGCAGGCGCTCGCGAGCGCCGACGTCGAGCAGGCGCGGCGCTTCGTGGCCTGGCAGCTCGGCCCGCTTGCCGGCGACGACGACGCCTCGCGCGCGCTCGCCGAGACGCTGCGCGCCTACCTGCTGCACGAGTCGAACCTGCGCGCCGCCGCAGCCCACCTCGGAATCCACCACAACACGGTCGCGAACCGGCTGCGGCGGGCTGCGGAGCTGCTCGGCGCCCCGCTGGCGGAGCGCAGCGCCGAGCTGCTGACGGCGTTGGCGCTGGTCGACGCGACACGCGCCGGATCGGCCGCTGGCGACGGCGATCTGAGGCTCTAGCCTCAGGCTCGACCTGAGCCTGAGAGTCAGGCAGGTGTCGGCACTTCCTGCGGCACCGGCTCCGGTTCGCCGCCGGCCGTGCGGCCCGCGATCGGCGTCGCGCCCAGCGGCGCTCTCGCGGGCGCGTTCGGGGCCGTCGGGACGGTGCTCATCGCCCGCTCGGCCATCGCCGCGATCGTCAGCGACGGGTTGACGCCGACGTTCGCCGGCACCGCCGCGCCGTCGCAGACGAGCAGGTTCTCGTAGCCGAAGACGCGGTGGTCGCGGTCGACGACGCCGTGCTCGGGATCGGCGCCGATCGCCGCCCCGCCGAGGATGTGCGCCGTCGTCGGGATCCCGAACAGCGCCTCCGGCACCGATGAGCCGGGCGCGCCGCCGGTCTCGCGCGCGAGCCACGCGGTGAAGGCGTTCGCGACCGGGATGAACGTCGGGTTCGGTCTCTCCGGGTCCTGCCGCGTCTGCATCCGCACGCCGCCGTCGCGCTTGCGCCGGAAGGTGAACTCCATCGAGGAGTCGAGCGTCTGCATCACGAGCACGACGATCGAGCGCTGGCCCCATCTCGGCTTGAACACCAGCTCCGCGACCCAGCCGGGGTGGCGGACCATCTGCGTGAGCCACTTGAGCGGCCGCGTGAGGCGGTTGCCGCCGCCGGTCAGGACGGTGAAGAGGCCGCGGATCGCGCCGCCGCCGGCGCCGTAGGTGACGGTCTCGACGTGCGTGTGCGCGTCCGGGTAGATCGAGGAGGTGATCGCGACGCGCTTGGAGATCGCCTCGGCGCGGCCCTCCGGCACCGACACGACCAGCACCGCCTCGCTGTTGGTGCGGATCAGCTTGCCGAGCCGCTGCGAGACGCCCGGCAGCTCGCCGGCGAGTCTCACGCGCGCGAGCAGCTCGTTGGTGCCGAGCGCGCCGCCGGCCAGCACGACGCCGCCGGCGCGGATCGTCACGTCGCCGCGCGCGCCGCGGCTGCCGGTGCGGCGGTGGGTGACGAGCCAGCCGTCGCCGCCGTCGGCGCCGCCGAGCGGGCGCAGGCCGACGACCTCGCGCCCGGCGATGATCCGTGCGCCCCAGCGCTGCGCGAAGTGGAGGTAGTTCTTGTCGGTCGAGTTCTTCGAGCCGTGCGGGCAGCCGAGCATGCAGCGGCCCTCCTCGCGGCAGCCGACGCGGCGCGGCCCCTCGCCGCCGAAGTAGGGGTCCTCGACCTCTCTGGCGGGGTTCTCGAGGTAGGCGCCGACGCGTGCCTTGCGGTACGTGTGGCCGACGCCGAGCTGCTCGCCGTAGCGCTTCAGCAGCTGGTCGGCGGGGTCCTCGCCCGTCACGTCGGTGACGCCGAGCATCCGCTGCGCGGTCTCGAAGTGGGGCGCCAGCTCCTGCTCCCAGTCGCCCAGCGCCGCCCACTGCGGATCGTGGAAGAAGGCGCGCGGCGGCACGTACAGCGTCATCGCGTAGACGAGGCTGCCGCCGCCGACGCCGGCGCCGCTCATCACGAGCGCGTCCTTGAAGAAGCTGAGCCGGAAGATGCCGCGCATCCCGAGTCGCGGCGCGAACAGGTAGCGCTTCAGATCCCACGAGCTGGACGGCATCTCGCTCGCGTCGCGGAACTGCTCCCCGCGCTCGATCACCGCCACCGAATAGCCCTTCTCGGCCAGCCGCATCGCGCTGACGCTGCCGCCGAAGCCCGAGCCGACGACCACCCAGTCGACGTCGAGCGTCTCCCTCGCGTTCGATCCCATCGCGCCAGCCTCTTCGCTGCGGCCCCGCACGGCTTGTGCGCCGGTCACCGTCGCGACCGGAGGGTGCGTGCGGGGCGCACAGACCGCGTGCCATTGACAAAAGTTTTTGTCAATGCGATCGTGCGGCGCATGGTGAGCGATCTGGACGTGATCGAGGATCCGCGCGCGGCGGTCGTCGCGCTCGACCCGATCCGCGCGCGGCTGCTGGCGGAGCTGCGGCAGCCGGCGTCGGCGGCGACGCTGGCGGGACGGGTCGGGCTGACGCGGCAGAAGGTCAACTACCACCTGCGCGCGATCGAGCGGCACGGGCTCGTGACCGTCGCCGAGGAGCGCCGCCACGGCGGCTTGACCGAGCGGCTGCTGGTCGCGACCGCCGCCTCCTACGTCGTCTCGCCCGGCGCGCTCGGGCCGCTCGGCGGCGACCCGGCGCGCAGCCGCGAGAAGCTCGGCGCGCGCTGGCTGATCGCCTGCGCGGCGCGCGTCGTGCGCGAGGTCGGGGCGGCCGTGCGGCGCGACGAGCAGACGCCGACCTTCGCGCTCGACGCCGAGGTCCGGCTCGCGTCGCCGGCCGCGCGCGCCGCCTTCGCCGCCGACCTCGCCGACGCCGTCACCGCCGTCGTGCAGCGCCACCACGTCGACGACGGCCGGCCGCACCGGCTGCTCGTCGCCGCCCACGAGATCCCCCGCGAGCCGAAGGAGCAGGAGGCATGAGCGAAGAGCCGTTGGAGGTGTCGGCCGAGATCGCCGGCCCGCCGGAGCAGATCTGGGAGCTGATCGCGAGCGGGCCGGGGATCTCGGCCTGGTTCATGCCGGCGACCGTCGAGCCGCGTGTCGGCGGCGCGATCGAGCAGCGCCATGCGCCCGGGGAGGAGGGCGTCGCGCGCGGCGAGATCACCGCCTTCGAGCCGCCCCGCCGGTTCGTCTACGAGGAGTCGTGGGACGACCAGACGATCGCGACCGAGTACCTGGTCGAGGCGCGCGCGGGCGGCAGCTGCGTCGTGCGGATCGTGACCCACGGGCTCGGATGCGGCGACGACGCCTTCGCCGACGGCCTCGTCTCCGGCTGGACCCAGGCGCTCGCGACGCTGGCCGCGCGCGTGGAGGCGTTCGACGGGCTGCCGGTCGGCTTCGAGCGGCTGTGGGCACCGGCCGCCGGGACGCTGGAGGAGGCGTGGCCGGCGTTCCTCGCCGCGCTCGGCCTCGCCGGCGCGCGGGCCGGCGACACGGTCGCGCTCGCCGCCGACGGGCTGCCGCCGCTGCGCGGCACGGTCGCGGTCGTCGTCGACCACGGGCTCGTGCTGCGCACCGATGCGCCGGCGGCCGGCGTGCTGCGCGTCGCCGGCACCGGCTTCGGCGGCAGAACGAGCGTCGTCGTCGATCGCTATCGCTACGGCGGTGAGGACCCGCAGGCGGCCGCTGCCGCCGAGCGCGCGGCGTGGGAGCGGTTCCTGGGCGCGTGAGGGAAACCCCGCGGCCGCGCGGGCGCAGCGCAACATCGCCTGGCGCGGCTCGTTGGGGCTGGTCATGGGGAAGCTGACCGCCGTGCTCACCGCGCTCGTCCTGCTGCTCGCCGCCGCGCCTGCGCGCGGTGACGTCGTCGACACGATCCTGAGAGATTGCGGCCGGTCGAGCACCGGCCTGCTCGTCGGCAGCTATGGGAACGCCGACCTGCGCAAGGCGGCCCGTGCGCTGCGCGGCGACCTGTCCGAGTACAGCGGCTGCTACGACGCGATCCAGCAGCAGCTGCGGGAGAACCGGGAGCGGGGCGGCGGGGGCGGCGGCACCGGCGGCGACGGCGGGGCGGGGTCCGGAGGGGGAGCGGGCGCAGGCGGGAGCGGGGGAGCGGGCGCCGGCGGGGCGGGCTCTGACGGCGGCTTCGCCGCTGCTGGGGGCGCGGGCTCCGGCGGCGCGGGGGCGGGCAC
>NZ_JAUTDN010000064.1 GCF_030646155.1 Conexibacter sp. CPCC 205762 | reverse complement strand
CGGCGGCTTGGCGGCGGGCGGCGGCTTGGCGGCGGGCGGCGCGGCGGGAGGCGGCCCGGCGGGCGGCGGCGCGGCACCCGCCGAGGGTGCGCTGCGGGCGATCGAGCAGGCCGCCGAGCGTGCTTCGGGGACGATCGCCGACATGCTGGAGCTGGCGCGGCTCGACGCGCGGCGAGGGCGGATCGAGCATGAGCCGCTGCGGCTCGACCTGCTGCTGGAGCAGGTCGCCGAAGAGCATCGCGACCGCGCCGCGGCGGCCGGCGCGGAGCTGCGGCTCGACGGCGGCGCGGGGGAGACCGTCGTCGAGGGCGACGAGCGGCTGCTCGCCCGCGCGCTCGCGAACCTGGTCGAGAACGCGATCCGCTACGGCGCCGTCGGCGGCGAGATCGCGGTCAGCCTGACGCGCGAGGGCGACGAGGCGCGCGTGCTCGTCGCCGACCGCGGCCCCGGCGTGCCGCCGGCCCAGCGCGACGCCGTCTTCGACCGCTTCCACCGCGCGACCGCGACCGCCGGCGGTTCCGGCCTCGGCCTCCCGATCGCCCGCCTCGTCGCCGAGGCCCACGGCGGCACGCTCACCCTGCTGCCCGCCGACGACGCCGCCCCCGGCGCCCGCTTCGAGCTGAGCCTCCCCGCGCGCTGACGCCAGTCCGCCCCGGAAGTCTGCGGCGGAGTACACGCATACGGTGCACTCCGCCGCAGACTTCCCGTGCGGGCGGCGGGAATGCAAGGGGAGACTGATAAGGCTAGACTTACTACATGGCCCCGAAGGACGCGTACCCCACCACCGCTGACGCGCACGGCGGCGGCGCGACGTCGACCGATCCGCACGACGTCGCGGCCGCCCTGCGCGTCAGCGTCGGGATGCTGCTGCGGCGGATGCGGCAGGTCCCGACCGACGGCGACCTGACGCTGCCCGAGTCGGCCGCGCTGGCGCGGCTGGACCGCAGCGGCCCCGCCACCTCGGCCGCGCTCGCCAAGCAGGAGCAGATCAGCCCGCAGTCGATGGGCGCGACGCTCGCGGCCCTGCACGAGCGCGGCCTGATCGAGCGCGCCGCCGACCCGCAGGACGGCCGCCGGATCGTGCTGTCGATCTCCGCCGCCGGGCTGACCGCGCTGCGCAGCCGCCGCAACGAGCGCGTCGAGCAGCTCGCCGCCGCGCTCGCGCAGGACTTCACGCCCGCCGAGCTGCGGCAGCTCGCGCAGGCCGCGCCGTTGATCGAGCGGCTCGCGCAGCGGATCTGATGGCGCCCGCCGCGACAGCCGCGGGCGACTACAAGTGGACCGCGCTGTCGAACACGACGATCGCCGTCTTCATGTCGGCGCTCGACGGCTCGATCGTGCTGATCTCGCTGCCGGCGATCTTCAACGGGATCGGCCTCGACCCGCTCGCGCCCGGCAACATCGGCTACCTGCTGTGGATGATCATGGGCTACCGGCTCGTGCAGGCGGTGCTGGTCGTGACGCTCGGGCGGCTCGGCGACATGTACGGCCGCGTGAAGATCTACAACGCCGGCTTCGCGGTCTTCGCCGCCACCTCGGTCGCGCTCAGCTTCGACCCCTTCCACGGCGGCAACGGCGCGCTGTGGCTGATCGTCTGGCGCGTCTTCCAGGCGCTCGGCGGCGCGATGCTGACCGCCAACTCGGCCGCGATCCTGGTCGACGCCTTCCCCGCCGACCAGCGCGGCTTCGCGCTCGGGATCAACCAGATCGCCGGGCTCGCGGGCCAGTTCGTCGGCCTCGTCGCCGGCGGCCTGCTGGCCGCGCTCGACTGGCGCGCGGTCTTCTGGGTCAACGTCCCGATCGGCATCTTCGGGACGATCTGGGCCTACCTGCGGCTGCGCGACGACGGCCAGCGCCAGGGCGGGCGGATCGACTGGTGGGGCAACGTCACCTTCGCCGTCGGGCTCGGCGCCGTGCTGGTCGCGATCACGGAGGGGATCCATCCCTACGGCGGCCACGCGATGGGCTGGACCAATCCGTTCGTGATCGGCCTGCTGGCGGGCGGCGTGCTGCTGCTGGTCGCGTTCGTGCTGATCGAGCGGGCGATCGCGGAGCCGATGTTCCAGCTCGCGCTCTTCCGCATCCGCAGCTTCACGGCCGGCTGCGCGGCCGGCTTCGTCGCGGCGGTCGCGCGCGGCGGGCTGCAGTTCATGCTGATCATCTGGCTGCAGGGGATCTGGCTGCCGCTGCACGGCTACGACTTCGCCGACACGCCGCTGTGGGCCGGCATCTACATGCTGCCGCTGACCGCCGGCTTCCTGATCTCCGGCCCGATCGCCGGCACGCTCTCGGACCGCTTCGGCGCGCGCGGCTTCGCGACCGGCGGGATGGTCGTCTTCGGGCTCTCGTTCGTCGGCCTGATGCTGCTGCCGGTCGACTTCCCCTACTGGCTGTTCGCGCTGCTGATCACGCTCAACGGGATCGGCACCGGCATGTTCGGCGCGCCCAACTCCTCCGCGATCATGGGCGCGGTGCCGGCGTCGCAGCGGGGCGCCGCGTCGGGGATGCGGGCGACATTCCAGAACTCCGGCACCGCCCTGTCGATCGGCGTCTTCTTCTCGCTGATGATCGCCGGCCTCTCCAGCACGCTGCCGGGGACGATGAGCAGCGGGCTGGAGGCGCACGGAGTCGCGCCCGCGGTCGCGCAGCAGGTCGCCGCGCTGCCGCCGGTCTCGTCGCTGTTCGCGACCGTGCTCGGCGTCAACCCGATCGCGCACCTGCTGGAGCCGAGCGGCGCGCTGGCCTCGCTGCCGCCGGGCAGCGCCGCGACGCTGACCGGCCCGACCTTCTTCCCGCAGCTGATCTCCGGCCCGTTCCACGACGGGCTGATCGTCGTCTTCACCGTCGCCGCGGCGCTCGCGGCCGTCGCCGCGCTCGCCTCGCTGGCGCGCGGCGGCCGCGCCGACGCCGCCGCCCCAAGGCCCACCTCGTCCGAAGGAGCACCCGCATGACCGTCTCGACGCTCGACCCGACGCCCGCGCTGGTCGTGATCGACCTGCAGCAGGGGATCGTCGGGATCCCGGCCGCTCACCCGTCCGAGCAGGTCGTCGCCAACGCGGCACGGCTCGCCGCCGCCTTCCGCGCCGCCGACCTGCCGGTCGTGCTCGTCAACGTGACCGGCGGCGCGCCGGGGCGGACCGAGGCGCCGCGCCTCGGCGCAGATCGCCCGGCCGACTGGGCCGAGCTGGTGCCGGAGCTGGACGCGCAGCCGAGCGACGTGCGCGTGACGAAGCAGACCTGGGGCGCCTTCACCGGCACCTCGCTGGAGGCCGAGCTGAGAGCGCGCGGCGTCACGCAGGTCGTGCTGAGCGGGATCTCGACCTCGGCCGGCGTCGAGTCGACCGCCCGCTTCGCGCACGAGCACGGCTACCACGTCGCGCTCGTCACGGATGCGATGACCGATCGCGACATCGCGCTGCACGACCACAGCGTCCAGCGCGTCTTCCCGCGCCTCGGCGAGACGGGGACGACGGAGGAGCTGCTGGCGCTGCTGGCTGCGCGCTAGCGGGGCGGGCGCGGCGGCGCGCGGCGCGCGGCGCGCCGGGCACCGCCCTCAGCGCAACGTCAGCCGCTGCGTGCGCGTCGTCGTCTTCGCGCCGGGCGCCGTGACGACGACGCGGGCGCTGACGGCCAGGCGGCGGCTGCTCGCCAGCAGGCGCCGGCCGGCGGGGCTGAGGCGGATCGCGACGAGCTTGCTGCCGGCGGCGGTGAAGCTCGTGCGGGCGCTGCCGGCGGCGATCATGCGGGTCTTGCCGCCCTGCTTGACGCGCGCGCTCAGCGTCACGGTGACGCTGCCGCGGGCGGCGAGCCGCACCGTCAGGCGCCGCGTCGCGCCGCGGCGCGCGGCGAGCGCGACGGTCGCGCGCGGGGCGGCCTTCGGCGTCGCCGCGGGGGCGGCGGGGGTCGGAGCCGGGGTCGCGGGCTGGGCGGGCGCCGGGGCCGCGGGCTGCGCCGGGGCCGGGCCGGGCGTCGCGGGCTGCCCGTCGCCGGGCTGCTCGGGATCGGGGATCGCGGTCGGCGCGGCGCCGAGCGTGACGGCGGTCGAGCCGCTCGGCATGTCGCCGCTGAACGTCAGCGTCGCGCTGGAGTCGGCGGTGACGCTCGGCGCGGCCGTCACCGTGACGCTGCAGCTGGCGCCGATCGGCAGCGCCGTCTGCGAGCAGCCGTCGTCGCCGACGCTGAACTGCGCGGCGTCGCGGCCGCCGACGGCGACGCTCGCGAGCGCCAGCGGGGCGGTGCCGGACGCGGTCAGCGTGACGGTCTGCACGGCGCTCGCGGGCGCGGCGAACGAGACCTGCTCGCGGTCGGTCGTGGCGGCGCGGGTCCAGCCGATCCCGGCGTCGATCCAGGCGCGGTAGCCGAGCACCTCGGTGTAGACGCCGGGCTTGCCCGGGAAGGCGCAGCCGCTGCCGTAGCTGGTGGCGCCCATCAGCACGGGCCGGCCGGCCGTGTCGGTGACGGTCAGCGGGCCGCCGCTGTCGCCCTGGCAGGTGTCGACGCCGCCGCTCTCGACGTTGCCCGCGCAGACCTGCTGGGCGGCGTAGATGACGGTGTATCTCGCCGCGCAGACGCTGTCGGCGACGAGCGGCAGGTCGACCTCGCGCATTCTCGTCGGGTAGCTGCCGGACTCCGCGACGGCGCCCCAGCCGGCGGCGTGCGCGGTCCCGCCGACCGGCCACAGCGGCTCCAGTCCCGGGCCGGCGATCGCCATCGCCGGCTGCGTCAGCGGCGTCGCGAGCTGCAGCAGCGCGATGTCGTTGCGCTTGGTCTCGTCGCTGTAGGCGGCGTGCGCGCGGATCTGCGTGACCGCGACGCGCGTGCCGCTGCCGTCGCCGAGCGTGTGCGTGCCGGCGAGCACGTCGATGTCGCCGGCGCTCTTGCCGCGGACGCAGTGGGCGGCGGTCAGCACCCACTGCGGCGCGACCAGCGTGCCGCCGCAGAACTGGGCGTCGAACGTGTTCGCCGTGCCGTGCGTCAGCAGCCCGACGAGCGACGGCCAGCTCCCTGCCGGCGCCTCGTGGCCGCCGACGATCCGCGGCGCTGCGCCCGGCACGGCGGCGGCGCCGGCGACGGCCGGCGCGATGGCGAGTGCGATCCCTGCGAGGGCGGCCAGCCCGAGTCCCTTCGGTGCGCGCATGACAGCCACGGTAGCGGCCGGGGGCGAGCCGACAACGGCCGCCTCGCGTGTGTAGCATCGCTGCACAGTGTCTGTGTCTACGGAGGGAACCTACGACCTGGCCGTCGTCGGCGCCGGGATCGTCGGGCTGGCGGTCGCGCGCGAGCTGCTGACGCGCCGGCCCGGCCTGCGGCTCGCGGTGATCGACAAGGAGCCCGCCGTCGGCGCGCACCAGACCGGTCACAACAGCGGCGTGATCCACGCCGGCATCTACTACCAGCCGGGCTCGCTGAAGGCGCGGCTGTGCGTCGAGGGCGCCGCCGCGCTGTTCGACTACTGCGAGCAGCGCGAGATCGCGCTCGACCGCTGCGGCAAGGTGATCGTCGCGCTGCACGAGCGCGAGCTGGGCCGGCTGGAGGAGCTGGAGCGGCGCGGTCGCGCCAACGGCGTGCCGGGGCTGAGACGGGTCGACGCCGCCGGCCTGCGCGAGCTGGAGCCGCACGCCGCCGGCGTCGCCGCGCTGCACTCGCCGAACACCGCGATCGTCGACTTCCCCGCCGTCGCCCGCGCGCTCGCCGACGACGTGCGCGCCGCCGGCGGCGAGCTGCTGCTCGGCACCGAGATCGTCTCGGCGGAGCGCCGGGCGGGCGGCGCCGGGCTGCTGCTGCGCGGCGCCGACGGGCGCGAGACGGTCGCGCGCCGCGCGGTCTTCTGCGCCGGCCTGTGGGCCGACCGCGTCGCGCGCGCGGCCGGCGCCGACGCCGACCCGCGGATCGTCCCCTTCCGCGGCCAGTACCTGACGCTCGCGCCGGCCGCGCGCTCGCTCGTCAGAGGGCTGATCTACCCGGTCCCCGATCCGGCGCTGCCGTTCCTCGGGGTCCACCTGACCAAGCACGTCTCGGGCGAGGTGTGGGCGGGGCCGAGCGCGCTGCTGGTCGGCGCCCGCGACGCCTATGCGATCGGGCGGGTGCGGCCCGACGACCTGCGCGAGACGCTCGCCTGGCCGGGGACCTGGAAGGTGATGGCGAGATACTGGCGCAGCGGGCTGGACGAGCTGCGGCTGGCCGCCAGCAGGCGCGCCTTCGCCGCCGCCTGCGCGGAATACGTGCCGGCGCTGCAGGCGAGCGACCTGCTGCCGGGCCAGGCCGGCGTGCGCGCGCAGGCGGTCTCGCGCGACGGCAGGCTGGTCGACGATTTCGTCTTCTCGCAGTCGCCGGACGCGCTGCACGTGCGCAACGCGCCGTCGCCCGCGGCGACCTCGGCGCTGGCGATCGCGGGGCTGGTCGCCGACCGGGCGCAGGAAGCGCTCGGCCTCGACCGCTAGCTTTGTCGCAGGTCCTGGCGACACGGAGGTGGTTGGAGCGATGACGAGGAAGGCCGCCTTCAGCGCGGACGATTGGGCGAAAGTGGCCGCGGCGCCCGCGCTGACGGGGATGCTGGTCGTCTCCGCGAGCCGCGGCGGCACGCTGAGAGAGAGCGTCGCGCTGTCGCGCGCCTACGCGGAGGCACGCGCGGCCGGGCCGAGCCCGCTGCTGGCGGAGCTGCTGAGCAGCGCGCCGCCGGCCGCCCAGGTCGCGGAGCGGCCGCGTTCGGCGGAGGAGCTGGAGCGGTTCGTCTTCGACCGGCTGCGCCAGGCGGTCCTGATCCTCGAACGGATCGCCACCTATGAGGAGGTCGCCGAGTACAAGCGCTTCGTCTACGCCGCCGCCGAGGCGGTCGCGAACGCGCACAAGGAGGGCGGCTTCCTCGGCATCGGCGGCACGCGCATCAGCGAAGGCGAGCAGGCGGTGCTCGACAAGATCGTCGCGCTCTTCAACGCGACCGACGAGCCGTCGGTCGAAGCCGAAGCTGAAGCCGACGTTGCTCTGGAGGAGGGGACGCCAGAGCCCGCGCCCGCCGCGGAGCCCGCGCCGGAGCAGCATCCGGTCCACAGATGGGCGCCGCCGAAGCCTGGCGGCTGAGCCGCTAGCCGACGGCGGCGACGAGCTCGGCCCACAGCGCGTCGATGCGGGCCGCGGCGTCGGCGTCGAGGTCGCGGACGGTCAGGCGGCGCTCCAGCACGGCCGCGGGCGGGAACAGCACGGGGTCGTCGCGCAGCTGCGGCGGCAGCAGCGCCTGGGCGGCGGCGTTCGGGGTCGCGTGGCCGGCGCGCTCGACGTTGAGGCGCGCGACCTGCGGGTCCAGCAGCGCGGCGATCGCGGCGTGCGCGAGGCCGGGGCGGGCGCAGCCGGCGGCGATCGCGACGGTCGTCACCCACACGACGACGCCCTCCTGCGGCACCGCGTAGGCGAGCCGCCGCGGCTCGGCGCGGACGGCGGCGGCCGCCGCGCCGCCCCAGGCGTGGTGGGCGGCGACGCTGCCGTCGCGCACCGGCGTGACGAAGTCGCCCGAGTCACGGCGGGCGTAGGCGCCGGCGGCGGCCTGCGCCAGCAGCAGCTCGCGGGCGCGTGCGAGCGCGGCGGCGCCGGTCGCCTCGAAGCGCTCGCCGACGGCCAGCAGCGCGGCGCCGATCACCTCGCGCGGCTCGTCCAGCAGCCCGACCGTCACGCCCGCCGGCGGCGCCAGCAGCGCGCGCCAGCCGCCGGCGCCGGGGAGGCGGTCGCGGTCGTACAGATAGCCGGTCGTGCCGAAGGCGAGCGGGACCGCCCAGCGCTCCTGCGGGTCCCACGGCGGCCGTCGCACCCACGGCGCGAGCGCGTCGCGGCCGGGGAGGAGGGAGGGGTCGAGCGGCGTCAGCAGCCCGCGCCCGGCGAGCCGCTCGATCATGAAGTCAGAGGGCGTGATCAGGTCGAACCGCTCGCCCGCCAGCAGCCGCGCCTCGAGCTGCTCGTTGGTCGCGATCGGCTCGCAGTCGAGCGCGACCCCGACCCGCTCCGCGACGACCGCCAGCGCCTCGGCCGCCGGCATCCCGTCCCAGACGAGCATGCGCAGCGGGCCGCCGTCGGCGCCGCCGTTCGCTTCCGACGCGTGGGCGCCCTTGCGATCGTTTGCCAAACCCATTTGGCAAGCGTAGCGTGGGCGGCGCCGACGCGCGCGGCGGGGAGGCGGGGCGACGCGCGCGGCGGGGGTGGGCGGCCGCGCCCGGCCGGGGAGGTTGGGGTCGGCTGGCGCGGGAGGCGGGGGGCCGGCTGCCGCGCGAGGGTGCGGGCAGCCGAACCGCGGCGCAGCGGGCGCGCGCTAGGGTCCGCCTCGTCCCTCGCAGAGCCATGGAAGGTCACTCGATGCCGAGCAGTTCCCCGCGCGCGGCGGTCGTCGCGCTGGCTGTCGCCGCGCTCGCGGCCGTCGCCGTACCCGCCGAAGCCGCCCCACGGGTCTCCCTGCAGGTTCAGATCAGCGGCCTGCCGAAGGGCCAGGCGCCAGCGGCGACGCTGCGCGGGCCGGGGATCAGAGGGGCGACGCCGATCCGGCGCGCGAGCACGACGCTGCGGGGGCTCAAGCCCGGCCGCTACGTGCTGACGCTGAGACGCGTGCAGACGCGCGGCAAGGGGATCCCGGCCGGCTCGGTCGCGCTGCCGACACAGGCGCGTACCAGCGTCCGCATTCAGAGAACGGGCAGAGGCGCGACGCTCGCCGCCTCCTACGGCGCGATCATCCGCGACGGCGTGCAGCCCGCGCCGCGCCGGATCGCCGCCGTCCAGGGCGCGAAGGACGACCCGACCGGCCTCGTGCTCCCGCGCGGCGCTGCCGTCCCCAGAGCGGGCGCGTACTTCACCTCCGGCCCGACCAGACAGCTCCCGAGCGGGCTGATCTCGCGCGTCACGAGCGTGCGCAGAACGAAGCGGGGGGTCATCGTCGGGCTGAGATCGGTGCCGGTCACCGAGGTCGTGCCGGAGTTCCACGGCTGGGCGCCGGGCGCCGGCACGAGCAGCACCCAGGCGCGTGCGGCGGGCAGCACGACCGTCGGCCCCGAGCCCGATCTCGGCAAGGCGATCAAGTTCGCGAAGGGGCTGCCGTGCAGACTCGACACGAACGTCGGCCAGTCGGGCGGCGCCGCGGCGGACATCCAGATGGGCCTGCGCGACCCGCGCATCGAGCAGCTCGAATGGGGCGTGCTGCACCCGCGCGTCCACCTCCGCCTCTCCGGCGCGTGGTTCGTCGGCTGGAGACTGAACGACGGCGACGCGCTCAAGTGCAGCGAGACGCTCGACGGCTTCACGCAGATCGTCGCGGTCCCGATCGGCCCGGTCGTCGTGCCGTTCTTCTTCGGCGCCAAGATCGCGATCAAGACGGCGATGACGCAGACCGGCGGCCCCGTCACCGCCGATCACGCCGTCGCGCTGACGATCGACGCCGACAGCGACCGCGGCGTCGCGAACTGGCTGCAGGCGACCGCCACGCCGCAGAGCCGGATCGACGGCCAGGTCGCGCTCGACCTGCAGGCGCAGGCCGGCTTCTACGTCGAGGCCGGCGTCGGGCTGCCGAAGGTCGCCAACGTGAAGGTCGAGCTGGGCCCGGAGCTGGTCGCCCAGGCGAGATACGACGGCACCTGCCAGGCGGAGGCGAAGCTGTCGGGCAAGCTCGTCGCCGAGCTGGTCGTGCGCACCTTCACGTTCGACATGTACAGCAGAACGTTCCTCGGCCCGATGGCGCTGCTGGGCTGCAAGGTCGTCGACCCGATCCTCGGCGACTGGCGCTACAACGACGGCGGCGGCGACCTCCGCATCACGGCCAACCCGGGCGGCGGCTTCACCGCCACCGCGCTCAACCCGAACACGATCAACGGCGGCGACTGCGTCTACCGCCCGACCGGCAGCCAGTTCGCGATCGCCGGCGCCGACGGCTCCTACACGAGCGAGTTCAGCTGGTGGAGACTGCCCGACTGCGTCAAGGTCGACGCCGATCCGGCCGCGACGCTGAAGATCGCCTTCTACAACCGCGACAAGATCGACTTCTGCGGTCGCACCCCCAGAAACTGGGGGTGCGACACGCTGTCGCGGATCAGACGCTAGAGCTTGAACTGGCCGAGGAGCCGCTCCAGCTCCTCGGCCGTTCTCGCCGCGCGTCGTGTCGGCGCTCGTCGAGTCAAACGATTGATTCAGGGTGCAGGTGGGTAAGCGCTCTCCTGTTGTCGTAGGTCAATCGATTGACTGAGGAGAGATCGATGGTCATGCAGTTCTGCGCCGGCGCCGCCCCGGCGCGCAGCGCCGCCCTCCCGCCGGAGGCGCGCGGATGAGTCGTCGTGGCGTGATCGCGCTCGTCGCCGGAGCGATCGCCGTGGTCGCGCAGGGAACCGCCGTCGCCGCGTCCGCCGCCGCGCCCGCGCCCGAGGCCGCGCGCCCCGGCGGCGGCACCGCCGAGACGACCGCCTGGCGTGACGGCAGGCTCCAGCTCGACGCCGGCGCGGTCGTCTCGCGTTCGGACCTCGTGCTCGACGACCCGTCGTGGCGCGAGGAGCAGGCGATGCCGCTCGGCAACGGCACGCTCGGCGCCGCCGTCTGGGCGCGCGACGGCTTCACCGCCCAGCTCAACCGCAACGACACCTTCCCCGACCTGAAGTCGGCCGGGCGGCTGGTCGTGCCGGGACTGCTGAGCATGGCGACCGCGCGCGACTACGACGGCCGGCTCGACTACCACGACGCCGAGCTGCAGCAGCGCGGCGGCGGGCTGAACGCGCGCGCCTACGTCCGCGCCGACCGCGACCAGCTCGTGCTGGAGGTGACCGGGGCGCCGGCCGGCAGACGCCAGTCGGCCGAGCTGACGCTGTGGGAGGGGCGCAGACCGGCGACGTACGCCAGCGGCGACCGCGCCGCGCTCGCGGAGACCTTCAGCGACGCCAGATCGGGCCTCGCCTCCGGCGCGATCGCGGCGCTGACCGCCGACGGCCGCGACGTGCGCGCGACCGTCGTCGACGGCGACACCGTCCGGCTCGACTTCACGCCCAAGCGCGACGGCAGCTTCCGCGTCGTCGTCGGCGTCCCGTCCTACGCCGGCGGCGACCTCGCCGCCGCCAGCCGCGCCGCGCTCGCCGGCGCCGACGGCGCGCGCCCGCTCGACCGCGCCCACCGCGCCTGGTGGCACGACTTCTGGTCGCGCCAGGCCGCGCCGCTGCGGATCGACTCGCCCGACGGCAGCGGCGAGTACATGGAGGCGCTGCGCGCGCAGCAGCTCTACACGACCGCCGCGACGATGCGCGGGAGCGTTCCGACCGGCCAGGCCGGCGCGGCCAACATGCTCTACCCGTGGAAGGACGGCGCCGTCTCTGCGCCGACCTGGTTCCACTTCAACCTGCGCCAGGGCAGCTTCGCCAACCTCGGCGCAGGCACCGCCGCGTTCAACCTGCCGTACCTGCGGCTGTACCTCGACCGCCTCGACAGGCTGCGTGCCGCGACACGCGCGAGCTGGCCCGGCGCCGCCGGCACCTGCCTGCCGGAGCTGATCCGCTTCGACGGCAGCGCCGACGGCTGCCTCGCCGCCGCCGAGCCGACCTGGACCAACCGGATCCTGACCGGCGGGCTGGAGGTCTCGCGCACGCTCTACGAGACCTCCCGCCGCACGGGCGACGCGTCGCTGCTGCAGCGCGGCTGGCCGCTGATGCGCGACGTCGCCGCGTTCTACCTGTCGCTGCTGAGAGAGGGCCCCGACGGCCGCCTCCACCTCGAGCACGTCAACTCGTTCGAGACGCAGTGGGACACGACCGACCCGACGACCGACGTCGCCGGCATGCGCGTGATGTTCCCGCTGTTCGCGCGGCTGGCCGCCGAGCGCGGCGAGCGCGACCTCGCCGCTCGCCTGCGCGCCGCCGCCGCGCGCCTCCCCGAGCTGCCGACGACGACCCGCAACGGCGAGCGGGTGCTGGCCTGGTCGGCGACCGGCGAGCCGGCCAAGAACACGCAGAACACCGACATGGAGCCGCTGCTGCCGTGGGGCCTGCTCGGCGCCGACAGCGAGCTGATGCAGGCGACCTTCCGCCAGCGCGTCTTCCCGCTCACGCGCGAGTGGTCGGAGGACCCGATCTGGGCCGCCCGGCTCGGCCAGGCCGACGCGATGGCCGCCCTGCTGCAGCAGGGTACGCGCGACCTGCAGAAGTACCCCAACGGCTTCTCCGTCCACGGCAAGAACGACGACCCCGCCGCGCAGCGCAACATGTACAGCTCGTGGAACGCGATCGTCGCGGGCGCCCTGCAGGACGCGCTCGTGGCCGACTACGACGGCACGATCCGCGTCGCTCGCGCCTGGCCGGAGGCGTGGTCGGCAGCCGGGACGGTCGTCGTCGGCGGCGCCCATCGGATCTCGACAGAGGTCCGCGGCGGCGTGCCGGCGTACGTCGGGATCGAGGCCGGGTCGAGTGAGACGGTGCGGATCGCGAACCCGTGGCCGGGCCAGCCCGTCCAGCTGCTCGAAGCCCGCCATGGCCGCGATCGAGTGGTCGTGGACGGGACCCGCGCCGCGGTCATCTCAGCCAGGTTGAAGCAGGGTCGCTCCTACACGCTGGAGCGGGTCGCGCGGCCGGTCGCGCGGACCCGCTTCGCCGCGGTCGGCGGGACGCCGGCGCGGGCGGTCAAGCGGCTCGGGGAGGTGACGCTCGGCGTCGCCGGCGGGGTGCCGCAGCAGCCCGAGGGGCTCGTCTCGCAGGTCGCCCCGGAGAAGCTCGACCAGCTCGTGCAGGCGCGCGTCGGCGGGCAGCTCTTCAGCGACAGGGGCGACACGATCGCCGCGCTGCCGCCGTCGCTGGAGGGCGCGACGACGATCCGCCCGTTCACGGCCGACGCGAAGGCGACGGCGCCGGCCGAGGCGCTCAGCTTCCAGCTCGCGCGGCCCGCGCCGGTGTCGGTCGCCTTCGACGCGCGCGGCGAGGGCAGATGGTGGCCGTCATGGCTGGCCGAGCAGGGCTTCGAGCGGACCGGCGAGACGATCGCCACCCACGACCAGCTGCGCCGCTTCACGCTCGTCGACGGCTGCCTGCGCGCCTCCGGCGGCGGTGTCACGCTGACGCGAGCGGGCGCTGATTGGGGCGACGTCGTCTTCGAGGCGACGGTGCGGCAGATCCAGGTCGGCGCGGCGGTCGTCTTCCGCGCGCCGGACAGCAGAAACGGCTACGTCTGGCAGATCGGCGGGCCGCTCGGCAGCGCCGGCGGGCTCGGCCAGCTGCGGATGAGCGTGCTGGTCGACGGCAGATCGACGCTGCTCGGCACGGTGATGCCACTGAAGCCTCCGGCCGGCAACGAGTGGAGAATCCGGATCGAGGCGATCGGCGACCGCATCCGCACGTTCCTGGGCGGCGAGCTGGTCGACGAGCGCACCGACACGACGCACGCCGCCGGCCGCGTCGGCGTCAGCCTCGGCGGCAGCGACGTCGGCGAGTACGACGACCTGCGCGTCAGCGATCCCGCCGGTCGGACGCTCTTCAGCGAGCGGTTCGACGGTGACCTGTCGGCGTGGGACCAGCCGGTCGGGCGGCAGGACACCCCGCTCGTCGTCTTCCGCAAGACGTTGCCGGCGGGGCGCGTCGCGCTCGGCCCGAACTCGGGCGTGAGCGGCCAAGGCGACGCGCCGTACGTGACGTTCGTCGGCGGCGGGCGCTAGGCGCCCGCGGTCCGCCTAGAACCGCCCGAGGTCGATGATTCTGTCGACCTGCCGGGCGGTTCTGGCGGGGTCGTCGCCCGGCACGTGGCCGTCGAGCACCCACAGGTGGCCGCCGATCAGCGCCAGGTCGACCGGGTTGCGCAGCCTTCTGCCGCGCGGGAGCGTCTGCGTCACGCGGCCGCTGGCGAGGTCGGCGCTCAGTCTCACGACCTGGACCTTGCCGCGGTTCTCGGCGACGAACAGCGTGCGGCCTCTGAGCGCGAGGCCGTCGTTGGTGGGCAGCGAAGCGTTGAGCGTGACCTGTCTGGTCGCGCCGGTCTTGGTCGAGAAGGCGAACAGCTTGCCGCTGCCGTACTGGCCGGTCAGCAGCCAGCCCGGCCGCGCGAGGATGATCCCGTCGAGGTCGAGTCTGTCGGGCGTGAAGTCGCCGCCCGGTCTGATCGTGCGGACCGTGCCCCTGCCGGAGGTCGGCAGCGCGTGGATCAGGTGCGTGAGCGTGTCGGTGACGTAGGCCGTCTTGCCCTGCACGGCGACGCCGTTGAGGAAGCCGGCGCCGGGGACGCTGTGGCGGCGGATCAGCCTGCCGCTGCGGCCGTCGTAGACGTCGATCTTGCCGTTCGTGCCGCCGGCGACGATCAGGCGGTTGTCGCCGGCGAAGCGGAGGCCGTTGCCGCGGTTGCCTCTTCTGCCCTTGACGAGCACGGTCTGCTGCCCGCTGCGCGGGTCGATCCGGCGCACTTCGCCGCTCGTCTGCGAGCTGACGAAGAGGGCGCCGCGGTGGGCGGTCATCGCCTCCGCCGAGAAGCCGGCGGGGAGCGTGATCGTCTTGGCCGAGGCCGGTGCTGCTGAGGCGGCGGCGATCAACGCCGCCGCCGTGACTGCGGTGCTGCGGATGGGGCTCATCGCAGAGGCCTCCCCGCCGCGCCAGGTTCGTCAAACGCCGAATCGAGTCACGGGTGTCTCGGGCAGGCGAGGTCGCCGGCGATCTGCGCGTGCAGCGTCCCGGCGGGCGTGACGCTGGTGAGAAGTTTTGTATCCAACTGTTGTATCTGTGGATACACTGCGCCGCATGCCCGTTCTCGCTCACGTCGCCGGGATGCCGCTGGAGGAAGTCGCCGCCTACGCTGCGCCCGCGTTCGCACTCGGTCTCTCGGCGCTCGCCGCCGGCTTTCGCGGTGTGATCGCGGCGAGGCTTCCGCGGGCGGGGAGGCGGGCCGCGAGCGGCGCGGGCGCGGGCAGCGGCGGCGAGTCCGTCGCGCGGGCGGGCCTCGGCGGAGCGGCGGCAGGGGAGGAGCCGCGATGCTGAGCGCGCGCGAGCAGGCGGCGGCGATTCGCGAGCGGAAGGTCTCGGCGGTCGAGACGATGCAGCGCCACCTCGACGCGATCGCCGCGCACGAGCCGGCGCTCGGGGCGATCGTCAACGCGATCCCCGAGGCCGACGCGCTCGCGCTGGCGCGCGCCGCCGACGACGCCGTCGCGGCCGGCGAGCCGCTCGGGCCGCTGCACGGGCTGCCGATCGCGGTCAAGGACGTGATGGACGTCGCCGGGCTGCCGACGACCGCCGGCGCCGTCCCGCACAAGGACCGGATCGCCACGCGCGACTCGCTGCTGGCGGAGCGGCTGCGCGCCGCCGGGGCGCTGATCATCGGCAAGACGAACACGCCCGAGCACGGCCTCGGCACGCTCACCTTCAACGACCTCTTCGGGCCGACCCGCAACCCCTACGCGCTCGACCGCCACGCCGGCGGCTCCAGCGGCGGCGCGGCGGCAGCGGTCGCGGCCGGGCTGCTGCCGCTCGCCGACGGCTCCGACTCGGGCGGCTCGCTGCGCTACCCGGCCGCCTTCTGCAACGTCGTCGGGCTGCGGCCGTCGCCGGGGCGGATCCCCTCCAGCCGGCCCGACGACGGCTGGAGCCCGCACGGCGTGCTCGGCCCGATCGCTCGCGACGTCGCCGACGCCGGCCTGCTGCTGTCGGCGATCGCCGGTCGCGACGACCGCACGCCGATCGCGCTCGACGACGACCCGGCGGCCTTCGCGCAGATCGTCCCGAGCGGGTTGAAGGGCGTGCGGGTCGCCTGGAGCTGGGACCTCGACGGCCTCCCGATCGACCCCGAGGTGCAGCGCGTGCTGGGCGAGATGCGCGCGGCGCTGGTCGAGGCCGGCTGCGTCGTCGAGGACGTCGAGCCCGACTTCTCCGGCGCCGACGCGGCGTGGGAGACGATCGAGATGCTCGGCTTCCTCGCCTTCTGCGGCGCCGACGTGGCGCGGTTCGGCGACGCGATGCGCGACGACATCGTCCGCAACGTCGAGCAGGGCAGAGCGCTGACGGCGCAGCAGCTGGTCGACGCGCAGGCCGCTCGCACCGCGATCTACCGCCGCACCTGCACGCTGATGGAGCGCTACGACCTGCTGGCGGCGCCGGTCGCCCCGGTCGTGCCGCCGCCGGTCGAGCTGCCGTGGGTGAGGGAGGTCGCCGGCACCCGCTTCGAGCGCTACTTCGAGTGGCAGCGGTGCGCGACGCGGATCGTCGTCACCGCGCATCCGGCGCTGTCGCTGCCGGGCGGCTTCAGCAGCGAGGGCCTGCCGGTCGGCCTGCAGCTGGTCGGCCGCCACCGCGGCGAGCTCGACCTGCTGCGCCACGCGGCGGCGATCGAGGCCGCGACGGGGCACGGGTCGAGACGGCCGTGATCGAGACGGTCCTCGGCCCGCTCGATCCGGCGCTGCTGGGGCCGGCCTCGATGCACGAGCACCTGCTGTTCGACGCCCGCGGGCTCGGGCTCGAGCCGCCGCGCGAGCACTTCCAGGACGACGCGGCGCTCGTCACGGCCGAGCTGGCGGACGCGCGCGCGGCCGGGCTCGGCGCCGTCGTCGACCTGACCGTGTGGGGGTTCGGCGGGCCGTCGCCGCGGCTGCCGCAGATCGCGCGTGAGAGCGGCGTGCACGTGGTCGCCGGGGTCGGCGCCTACCTCGGCCGCACCTGGCCCGAGTGGCTGCGCGCGCTCGACGGCGACGCGCTCGCGCAGCGGTTCGTGAGCGCGTTGACCGACAGGCTGCCCGGCTGCGAGCACCGTGCCGGGATCGTCGGCCTCGTCGGCGAGGGGCTGCCGCCCGCGCCCGAGGAGGAGCGCGCGGTCCGCGCCGCCGGCGCCGCCGCCGCCGCGACCGGCGCCGCCGTCGCCCTGCGGCTCGACCCGCGCGCCGACACCGCGTCGCGGCTGCTGGAGCTGCTCGCGCGCGAGGGGATCGGGGCCGGGCGGGTGCTGCTCTCCAACGTCGACGGCTACGCGAACGACCACGCCCGCGTGCGTGAGCTGGCCGCGACCGGCGCCACGCTGAAGTGGTGCTTCGGCTACGAGGCGCCGCCGCGCGCCGGCCTCACCGCCGCGACCGACGCCCAGCGGATCGACGCGATCTGCATGCTGCTGGAGGAGCAGCCCGGCGCCCGCCAGACGCTCGCATGCGGGACGTGGACGCGCGGGGCGCTGCGCCGTCACGGCGGCCGCGGCTTCGCCCACCTGCCCGCGCGCGTCGTGCCGGCCCTGCGCGAGCGCGGCCTCGGCGACGCGGAGCTGGACGAGCTGCTGGTCGCCGCGCCGCGGCGGCTCTTGGACAAGGAGGCCCCGTGAACGTCCCCGACTCGCTCGCCTTCGACCTCGCCGAGTACGCCGACCGCCGCGCCCGCGTGCGCGAGCGGATGGCGGCGCGGGGGATCGACGCGCTCTACGTCAGCTCGCCCGCGAACGTGCTGTGGCTGACCGGCTACGAGGCCTCCTGGTACCCGCCGCGGCTGCCGCTCGGCTGCGCGCTGCGGGCCGACACGGAGCAGCTCCTCTTTCTCGACTGGAGCCGCCACGTCGACTACGTCCGCCTCAACGCGCTCTACGACGAGCTGATCACGTTCGAGTACGGCGAGGCGGCAGCGGTCGCGACGCGCGAGCTGGGCCGGCGCGGCTGGCTCGGCGGCACGATCGCGCTCGAATGGACGGCGCCGAGCCCGGTCGCCGCCGAGCTGCGCGGGCTGGAGCAGGCGTTAACGGCGGCCGGCGCCGAGGTCGTCGCGGGCGACTGGCTGGTCGACGGCGCGCGGCTGTTCAAGTCGCCGGCCGAGCTGGAGCGGGTCCGCCGCGCGGGCGAGATCGCCGACGACGCCTTCCGCGCGCTCGCGCCGCGTCTGCGCGCGGGCATGAGCGAGCTGGAGGTCGGCGCGCTGATCACGACGCTGCTGGCGGAGCGCGGCAGCGAGGTCGCCGCGCAGCCCGCGCTCGTCTCCTCGGGGCCGGGCGCATGGTGCGACACGCACGCGTTCCCGTCCACGCGCGCGCTGAGCGAGCCCGACGTCGTCTGCGTCGACGCCTGCGCGGTCGTCGACCGCTACCACGTCAACCTCTCGCGCACGTTCGCGGTCGGGACGCCGAGCGCGCTCGCGGCCGAGCTGCTCGACCACGCCGCCGGCGCGCTGCCCGCGCTCTGCCGCTCGGCCCGCGCGGGGGAGGGGCCGGAGGGCGCGATGGCGCTCGCCGAGGCGCACGTGCGCGAGCGGATCGCGGCGGAGCGGATCTGGTGGGTCGGCGGCTATGCGCTCGGGCTCGCGCTGCCGCCGAGCTGGGTCGGGCACGCCTACCTCGCCAACGACGGACCGGAGCGGATCGCCTTGCAGGACGGCTGGACCTCCAACTTCGAGACGATCCTCTACGACCGCGACGAGGGCTTCGAGGTGGCCGCGATCGACACCGTCGTGATGGACGGCGGCACGCTCGCGCCGCTGTCGGCGATCCCGCGGATGCTGCTGCGCGCGGGCGAGCAGGTGCCGGCGTGAGCGCCGCGTCCGCGTTCGGCGGCGGCCTCGCGCGAGGCGCGCGATGACGCCGCTCCCGCGCGAAGCCGAGGCGATCGTCGTCGGCGGCGGGACGGCAGGGGCGGTCGTCGCGGCGCGGCTGGCCGCGGCCGGCGTGCAGACGCTCGTGCTGGAGGCCGGCCCCGATCCCGGCCCGCTCGGCGATCCGCGCTGGCCGCAGGACCTGCTCGACGCGAGACGGCTCGGCCACTCCTGCGACTGGGGCTTCGACTCCGGCGACACGCTCGGTGAGGGCGAGCCGATGCGGTTCGAGCGCTCGCGCGTGCTCGGCGGCTGCTCGACCCACAACGGCGCCGTGCAGACGTGGGGCCACCGGCTCGACTACGATGGCTGGGCCGCGCTCGGCAACCCCGGCTGGAGCGCCGACGAGCTGGCCCCGCTGTTCGAGCGAGCGTCGACCCAGCTGCGCGTCCGCACCTATCCGCTCGGCGAGCTGACGCCGTGGCAGCGGGCGTGGTTCGACGCCGGTCCGGCCGCCGGTCTGCCGCAGCTGAACGACGTCAACGGCCTCGATGAGGGCGTCGGCGTGGCGCCGGAGTCGGTCAACGTCGTCGGCGCCGGGATCCGCTTCAACAGCGCCTTCGCCTACCTCGACCCGGTCCGCGGCCTCGACACGCTCACGATCGCCGGCGACGCGCTCGTCGACCGCGTGCTGATCGGCGCCGACGGCGCGGCGCGCGGCGTCGCGGTGACGCAGCGGGGCGAGACGCACGAGATCGCCGCGCCGCTGGTCGTCCTCTGCGGCGGCGCCTACTGCACGCCGACGGTGCTGCTGCGCTCCGGCGTCGGGCCGGCGGAGCAGCTGCGCGCGCTCGGGATCGCCGTCGCGCGCGACCTGCCCGGCGTCGGCGAGAACCTCCACGATCAGCCGTTCGCGATGCTGCGGTTCGCGGGCACGCCGCAGATCGCGGCGGCGATGGACGCGGCCGTCGCGGCCGGCTGGGCGCCCGACGAGCAGGTGATCGCGAAGGCGGCGTCGCGCTTCGAGCGCGAGGCGTTCGACCTGCACCTGTTCCCGTACAGCCCGACCCACCTCTACGACGGCTGGAGCTGGCACGCGGGCGCGAGCGCGCTGCGGCCGCGCTCGCGCGGGCACGTCCGGCTGCTGTCGCGCGACCCGGAGGCGAGACCGCTGATCGACCATCGCTTCCTCAGCGATCCCGGCAACGAGGACGTCGCGATGCTGCGCGACGGGATCGCACTGGTGCGGGAGCTGGCGACGTCGTTGGCTCACGTGGCCGGCGGCGAGCTGACGCCCGGCCCCGACGTGACCGAGCCGGCGGCGCTGGAGGCGTGGCTGCGCGCCCGGCCGGACAGCTACTGGCACCCCGTCGGGACGGCGAGAATGGGTCCGGCGAGCGACCCGCTGGCGGTCTGCGACGCGCGCGGCGAGATCCACGGCCTGCCCGGCTGCCGCGTCGCCGACGCGGCGCTGATGCCGTTCGTCCCGCGCGCCGCGACGGCGATGCCGGTGACCGTGATCGGCGAGCGGATCGCCGCCTCGATCCTCGCCGAACGCGGGTGACCGGGGGCGCCCAAGCGGAAGCTGCCGGCGGCCTCGCGGCTGCCGGCGGCGATGCGGCGGGCGCGAGCGACGCTCGCCTCGGCGGCACGTTCTGGGCGCTGTTCGGCATCAACGTGCTGTCGGTGCTGGCCTCCGGCGTCACGACCGCGATGCTGCCGCTGTACGTGCGCGGGCCGCTCGGCGGCGGCGCGGCGGCGGTCGGGATCGTCGTCGGCGTCGCGTCGCTGCTGGCGATGGTGCTGCGGCCGCCGCTCGGCGAGCTGGCCGACCGGATCGGCCCGCGGCCGGTCGCGATCGCGGGCGCGCTGCTGGCGATCGCGGGCGAGCTGCTGCTGCTCGTCGCGGGCGTGCTCGCGCTCGGCGGCGTCGGCCGCATGCTGACCGGCTTCGGCGGCGCGACGCTCAACACGATGATCACGATCTGGGTGATCGAAACCGCTCTGCCGGGCGCCCGCGGGCGGGCGCTGAGCATCTTCGGCGTCAGCGTCTGGATCGGGCTCGGGCTCGGCCCGCCGCTGGGCGAGCGGCTGCTCGACCAGTTCGGCTTCACCGCCGTCTGGGCCGCGACCGCGGCGCTCTCGACCGGCGCGCTCTGCCTGCTGCTCGCGCTGCGGACCGCGCCGAGACCGCGCGGCGGGCCGCGCGCGAGCGGGGGCGCGTGGCTGGCGCCGCTGAAGGCGGTCGCGCGGGCCGGCGCCGGCGGGGCGATCTCGTGGGCGGGGCAGGGGGTCGTGCTGACGTTCCTGATCCTCCACCTGCAGGCGCGCGGGATCGGCGACGGCGGTGGCCTGCTCGGCCCCGGCTCGGTCTTCACGATCTTCGCCGCGAGCGTGATCTCCGCGCGGCTGCTGCTGCGCTCGCTGCCCGACCGCGTCGGCGGCGCCCGCAGCGCCGCGATCTCGCTGCTGGCGGTCGCGGGCGGGCTGGTGCTGATCGCGCTGGCGCGCTCGTTCGGGCTGGCGGCCGTCGGCGCGCTCGTGCTCGGCGGCGGCTACGCGGTGCTGTACCCGTCGCTGATGCTGGTCGCGATCGCGAGCGTCCCGCCCGAGCGGCGCGGCTCCGCGACCGGCGCCGTGCTCGCCTACATGGACCTCGGCATGGCGGCCGGCGCGACCGCCGGCGGCCTGCTGGCGGCGTGGCAGGGCGAGGCGCTCGCCTTCTGGGTCGCGGCGGCCGCGCAGCTCGTCGGCGTCGTCGCGATCTGGGGCGCCCGCGACGCACCCGCGCCGCCGACTGACGCATCCGCGCCAGCGTTCGACGCATCCGCGCCGCCGAATGCGGAAGGCGAGCCCGCGTCATACGCATCTGCCGCCGAGCATGAGGCCGTCGGCGGATCGCCCCGCGACGCGCCTGCACATCTGCAAGTGGATCCAACTCAAACACGATAGGATCCACGCGTGTCGTCCGATCAGCTGCACTGGCGCAGTGCCCACGAGCTGGCCTCGGCGGTCCGCGCGGGCGAGCTGTCGGCGGTCGAGCTGGTCGAGACCTTCCTCGCTCGCATCGACGCGGTCGACCCGCTGCTGAACGCGATCCCGACGCTCGTGCCCGAACGGGCGCTGGTCGAGGCCGCGGCCGCCGACCGGCGCGCGCGCCAGGGGCTGCCGCTGGGCATCCTCCACGGCCTGCCGATCGCGGTCAAGGACCTGATGGACACGGCCGGGATCCGCACGACCTACGGCTCGCCGCTCTACTCCGACCACGTGCCCGCCGCCGACAGCCTGCTGGTCGAGCGGCTGCGCGCGGCCGGCGCGATCGTGATCGGCAAGACCAACACGCCCGAGTTCGGCGCCGGCTCGCAGACCTTCAACCCCGTCTTCGGCGCGACCCGCAACCCGTACGACCTGACGCGCACGGTCGGCGGCTCCAGCGGCGGCGCGGCGGCGGCCGTCGCGGCCGGTCTGCTGCCGTTCGCCGACGGCTCCGACCTCGGCGGCTCCGTCCGCAACCCCGCCTCCTTCTGCAACGTCGTCGGGCTGCGGCCGTCGCCGGGGCGGATCCCCAGCGGCCGGCCCGGCAACGCCTGGGACCCGCTCAGCCTGCTCGGCCCGATCGCGCGCGACGTGCGCGACGCCGGCCTGCTGCTGGCCGCGCTCGCCGGCCCCGACGACCGCTCCCCGATCGCCCTCACCGACGACCCGGCCGCGTTCAAGGACCCGCCGACGCGCGCGCTCAAAGGCGTCCGGATCGCCTGGAGCGACAGCGCCGACGGCCTCCCGGTCGACCCGGCCGTCACCGCCGTGCTCGAACGCGCCCGCGACATGCTGACCGAGCTGGGGGCGGAGATCGAGCTGCGCGAGCCCGACCTCTCCGGCGCCGACGAGGCGTTCGAGACCTTCCGCGCCTTCGAGCTGTTCGCCGCCCACGGCGACGACCTCGCGGCGCATCCCGGCCAGGTCAAGGAGACGCTCGCGGGCAACATCCGCGACGGCGGCGCGCTCAGCCCGGCCCAGCTGGCCCGCGCCGCCGACCTGCGGACCGCGCTGTACCGGCGCACGAACGCGCTGCTGCACGAGTTCGACCTGCTCGCGCTGCCGACGGTGCAGGTGCCGCCGTTCGCGGTCGAGCAGGAGTGGGTCAGAGCGATCGCGGGGGTGGAGATGGAGCGGTACTACACGTGGATGCGGTCGTGCTCGCGGATCTCCGCGACGACGCTGCCGGCGCTGTCGATCCCGGCCGGCTTCACGCCCGACGGGCTGCCGGTCGGCCTGCAGCTGGTCGGCCGCCATCGCGGCGAGCTGGCGCTGCTCGGCCACGCGGCCGCGTTCGAGGCGGCGACCCGCCACGCCCGCAGACGGCCCGCGGCGGTGCCGGTGTGAGCGCGCACGGCAGCGTCCCGGCGGGCGCCGCGCCCGGCGCGCCCGCGCCCGGCGGCGGCCGCGCAC
>NZ_JAUTDN010000063.1 GCF_030646155.1 Conexibacter sp. CPCC 205762 | reverse complement strand
GCAGCGGCGCCCGTCGCCGCGGCCGAGTCCGCCCCGGCCCAGCCCGCTCCGAGCGCGCCGGCCGCCGAGCCGGCCGCGACCGCGACGCCGAGCGCGCCGCTCGCGCAGCCGCAGCAGCAGAACGGCGACGGTGCCGGCGACGACAGCGGCGCCGCGCAGCCGAGAGCCCAGACCGCCGCGCCGGCCCAGCCGCTGCGCCCGGAGCAGGCCGCCGCGGCCGCCCCGGCCGCCGAGCAGGCGCCGAGCCCGGTCGCGACCGCCGCCGCCAAGCCCGGCGAGCAGGCGCCCGCACATGCCGCGCCGCAGCCGGCGCAGGGTCAGCAGGCCGCCGCCGGCCAGGTCAGCACGCACCCGCTCGGCCAGAGCCAGTCGGCGACGGCCGCCAACGCCGCCGCGGCGACCGCGCCGGCCCGGCCGGTCACGCTCGACCACGCGGTCGAGACGGTCCGCCTGGCGATGCGCGCCTCCGCCGAGCGCGGCGTCACGCACGCCCGCATCAGCCTCAGCCCGGCCGAGCTCGGCGGGATCGAGATCCACCTGCGCCACACCGCAGACGGCCTCGTCGCGAAGGTGATCGCCGACACGACCGGTGCGGCGCAGCTGCTGCAGCAGTCGGCCGACGACCTCCGCCGCGACCTCCAGCAGCAGGGCCTCAACCTGCTCCAGCTCGACATCGGCGCCTCCGGCGAGCAGGCCGGCGAGGCCGGCGCCCAGCACGGCTTCGGCGACCTCGACGGCAGCGCCACCGCGCGCCGCGACGCCGCGCCCGAGGACGAGCTGCTGACCGTCGCGACCGATGCGCCCGCCACGGCGCGGTCGCTCCAGCTTCCGAACGGCGCGCTCGTCGACGTGCTCGCCTGATCAGGAAGGAACGAACGAGATGCCACTCAATCCGACAGACAGCACCACCAGCTCGACGCCGACGGTGATGGACACGGCCAAGCCGAAGGATCCGACGATCCTCGGCAAGGACGACTTCCTGAGACTGCTGATCGGCCAGATGCAGAACCAGGATCCGCTGAACCCCACAGACAGCGCGCAGTACATGCAGCAGATGACGCAGTTCTCGATCCTGGAGCAGATCACCAACCTCGGCCAGACGACGTCGGCCGCGGCCTCCAACGAGTACGACCAGAACGCGATCGCCTTGATCGGCAAGGAGATCACGTACCTGAGAACCGGTGCGGACGGCAAGATCACGACCGCCAGCGGCAGAGTCGAGTCGGTCAAGTTCACCAGCGCCGGCCCGCAGCTGAGCATCACCGGCGACAGCTCGCCGGTCATGCCCGTCTCCGTCCTGAACGTCTGGGGCGAGGGCGGCGCGCCGAGAGTGCCGCCGCCGGCCGACCCGGACCCGGGCAGCGAGCAGAGCACCGATCCGACCGCCAGAACGGGCGAGTGAGCGTCAACCTTCACAACCCCGCGCTCGTCCCGCCCGGCGTCGCGCCGGTCGCGCCTTCCAGCGCGCCGCGCCGCGCCGGCGGCGACGCGCCGGTGCACGGCCCCTCCTTCCAGGAGGTGCTGCGCACGAGAACGCAGGGCGTCGAGTTCTCGCGCCATGCGCTCCAGCGGCTCGAGCGGCGCGGGATCGAGCTGGGCGAGGGAACGCTCTCACGCCTCAACGAGGGCGTCGACCGCGCCGCCGGCAAGGGCTCGCGCGAGTCGGTCGTCTTCGTCGACGGCACCGCCTTCGTCGTCTCCGTCAGAAATCGCACCGTCATCACGGCGGTGGACCCCGAGCACATGCGCGAGCAGGTGTTCACGAACATCGACAGCGCCGTCATCGCATGACGCGAGCGGCAGACAACAGCGGCCGGACCTCCCCGAGGAAGCCGCGAAAGGAACTGATGCCCTCATGATGCGTGGCATGTTCTCCGCGATCAGCGGACTGAAGGTCAACCAGGCGATGCTCGACGTGACCGCCAACGACCTCTCGAACGTCAACACCGTCGGCTACAAGTCGGCCCGCACGACCTTCCAGGACTCGCTCTCGCAGCTGCAGCGCGGCGCGGCCGGTCCGGGCCAGGGCACGGGCGGCTCCAACGCCCTCCAGATCGGCCTCGGCGTCCAGCTCGGCTCGGTCGACAACCTGATGACCAACGGCGCCCCGATGACGACCGGCGCCCCGATGGACGTCTACCTGCAGGGCGGCGGCTGGTTCCGCGTCGCCACCGGCACGCCGCCGGCGGTCCCGACGACCGACTTCCGCTGGACGCGCGCGGGCAACTTCTCGACCAACTCCGAAGGCGACATGGTCACCGCCGACGGCCACTACCTGATCGGCAAGGCGGCGACCGCCACGCCCGACGGCAGAGGCGGCTTCACCTACGCGCCGAACGCGACCGACTCCTACATCAACGTGCCGCCCGGCTCGACCGACGTCGCGATCGGCCGCGACGGCGGCGTCACCTACATCGACCGCGATCCGGCCTCGCCGACCAGAGGTCAGCGCGTCACCGCCGGCTACCTCGCCGTCGGCCGCTTCTCCAACGAGGCCGGCATGACCCGCGAGGGCGGCTCGCTGTGGGCCGAGTCGGCCACCTCCGGCCCCGCCACGGTCGACACCCCCGGCGTCAACGGCTCCGGTCAGACGATCGGCGGCATGCTCGAGATGAGCAACGTCGACCTTGCCACCCAGTTCACGACCATGATCACTGCGCAGCGCGGTTTCCAGGCGAACTCCCGTGTCATCTCCACTTCGGACGAGATGCTGCAGGACCTGGTGAACCTGAAGCGCTGATCGCCGCAGCCGGCAGTGAGCTCGCGCGGCGGATGAGGGACCGCCGCGCGAGCGCTGCCATGCCGGCGGCGCTGGCTGCACACACATCCATGGAGGAGCCCGACAGTGATCGTCCTGCACCGTCTCGGCCACAACGCCGAGCAGTTCCACCTCAATCCAGACTTGATCCTCACCGTCGAGGCGACGCCCGACACGGTCGTGACGCTCACGACCGGGGCGAAGATCGTCGTGGTCGAGTCGCCCGTCCGCGTCGCGGAGGAAGTCCGCACGTGGCGCGCCGACATCCTCAAGGATGCCCTCGGCCGTCGCCGTGACGAAGCGCCCGTGCGCGGTTCGGCGATGGCCCGCGTCGTCGCCGGCCGTGCCGGCGAGCGCCCGTCTGACCGCCCGCCGCTGACCGCGCTCGACGGCGAGCAGGCGACTGAAGATTCCGTCCGACCCGCCGACTACCCGGAACGATGAAGGCAGCTACCGCAATCGGAATCGCCGTCGGCATCGGCGGGCTCCTGCTGGGAGCGCTGATGGAGGGCACGACCCCCATGGCGTTCTTCAACATACCCGCGATGCTGATCGTGCTCGTCGGCACCTACGGCGCCACGATGGCCTCGGTCGGCTGGGGTCCGATGAGCAAGATCCCCAAGCTCTACGGCCTCGCGTTCAGCCCCAGACAGCAGGACCTGCGCGAGCGGGTCGAGCTGCTCGTCGGGATCGCCGAGCAGGCGCGCCGCGAGGGCCTCCTCGCGCTCGACGCGCAGCTGGGCGACATCGACGACGAGTTCACCCGCAAGGGCCTGCAGCTGGTCGTCGACGGCACCGACCCGGAGCTCGTGCGCGAGATCCTCGAGGCCGAGATCGACGGCATGGAGGCTCGCCACCACGCCGGTGCGGCCGCCTTCGAGAAGGCCGGCGGCTACGCCCCGACGATGGGCATCATCGGCACCGTGATGGGGCTCGTCCACGTGCTCCAGAACCTCGCCGACCCGTCGTCGCTGGGCCCCGCGATCTCGACCGCGTTCATCGCGACGCTGCTCGGCGTCGGCTCCGCCAACCTCGTCTTCCTGCCGGTCGGCGTGCGGCTCAAGGCGCTCTCCGACGAGGAGGTCGAGCTGCGCACGCTGACGCTCGACGGCATCCTCGCCGTCCAGGCCGGCGACAACCCGCGCGTCGTCGCGGACAAGCTCTCGTCGTACGTGCCGCCGACGCTCCGTCGCAGCACCGACGACGACAACGTCACGCCGCTCCAGCAGCGAGAGGCGGCTTAGCGATGTCCGCCGCCCGCGGCGGCGGTCGTCGCCGCAGAAGAGGCGGCGGCGGCCACGGTGACGACGAGCGCTGGCTCCTCACCTACGCCGACATGATCACGCTGCTGCTGGCGCTGTTCGTCGTCCTGTACGCGATCTCGTCGGTCAACGTGTCGAAGTTCAGAACGCTGCAGGACTCCCTCCGCGACGCCTTCAACGGCAACGTCGTCAACGGCGGCACCTCGATCATGGAGACCGGCCGCAGCGCGACGAGAGAGACGCCGGACTCGGTCATACCGAACATCACCCCGCCGACCCCGCAGCTCGCCTCTCCGAGAAACAGAGAGCAGGCGGCCGCGCTGGAGGCGCGGCGCGAGGAGCAGGAGTTCCAGAGAATCAAGCACCAGATCGAGCAGTACGCGAGAGCGCACGGGCTCGGCAACCAGGTCGAGGCCGTGATCGCACGGCGCGGGCTGGTCGTGCGGCTGCTGACCGACAGAGTCCTGTTCGACTCCGGCCAGGCCGTCCTGAAGACGGCTGGCATGCCGCTGCTGGGCCATGTCGGCAACCTGCTGAACATCGACAGAATCCACCCGATCCTCGTCGAGGGCCACACCGACGACGTGCCGATCAACACGCCCCAGTACCACTCGAATTGGGAGCTGTCGACGGCGCGCGCCACCGAGGTGGTCCGCTACCTGATAGGGCGCGGCGTGCCCGACAGACGCTTCGGCGCCTCCGGCTACGCCGAGCTGCACCCGATCGGTCCCAACTCGACCGAGCAGGGCCGCGCCCGCAACCGTCGCGTCGAGGTCGTGCTGCAACGACTCCACGCGCCGCCCACCACCACCACCAACTCGACCGCAGCAGACGATTCAGAGGAAGGCCTCACCCCATGAGAAAGAACGTCCTCATCCTCGTGCTGGCCGCCCTCGTCGTCGGCGCGGGCGCCGCTTACACCTTCGCCAAGCCCAAGCACGAGGTCAGACACAAGATCGACGGCACCGTCTACGTGCTGCCGAAGGAGTTCCTCGTCAACCTGAGAGACGGGCGCTACGCGAAGCTGAACGTCGCGCTGGTGCTCGACCACAGCCAGGCGACCGCCTCCAGCGGCGGCCACGGTGGCGGCGGGGCCCCGCCCGAGGGCTTCGGCACGCTCGAGCAGGAAGCCGTCATCCGCGACATCGTCACGGACGTCGTGACCGACGCCAACGGCGACGAGCTCGTCCAGGCGAACGGTCGCGAGGAGATCAAGCAGGCGATCCTCGCGCGGATCAGAAGAACGACCGACGTGAGAACCGAGGACGTCCTGCTGACGGACGTCGCCGTCCAGTAGGAGGCACCCCTCGATGAGCCAAGAGATCCAGCTGCCCGCGTTCGACCGCCCTGTCGGCGGCAGCGCACGCAGCGTCCACAACAACGACCTGGGACGTCTGAGCGACGTCCCGGTCGAGCTGGCCGTCGAGATCGGCCGCACCCGCATGACCGTCGGCGAGACGCTCGAACTGCGTCCCGGCTCGATCGTCGTGCTCAACCGCATGGCCGGCGAGCCGGTCGACCTGCTCGTCAACGGCACCCCGATCGCCCATGGCGAGGTCGTCGTGATCGACGAGGAGTTCGGCCTCCGCATCACCGACGTGCTCGGCGGCGACAACGCCGGCGAGGGCGCGTCCGACGACGCGTCCGACGGCGCTGCCGACGCTGCCGCCGAGGCGCCAGGAACGGTCTGACGGAACGCTGTCGCTCCTCAAGAGCGACAGCGGGGTGCCGATCACCGGAGAGCACCCCGAACCCCGCCGGAGAGCTACATGTCCGAGAGCCAGACCACCCGCCAGCTCGTCGTCTTCTCACTCGGCGAGGAAGAGTACGCCCTGCCGATCACGCAGGTTCACGAGATCATCCGCTACACCGAGCCCCGCTCCGTCGCCAGCGACGTGGACTGGGTTCGGGGCGTGATCTCGCTCCGCGGCAAGATCGTCCCGGTCTACGACCTCGCCACCCGCCTCGGCTTCGTCGCCGAGCGCAAGGAGAGCGCGAAGATCGTGATCGTCGAGACCACCACCGACATGGCCGGCGTGATCGTCGACGACGTCGAGGAGGTCCTGACGGTCGAGCCCGGCCAGATCGAGGACGTCCCCGCCGCCGACAACGAGTCGATCGAGGCGATCGCCAAGATCGACGACCGGCTCGTGATCCTGCTCAACCCGGCGGGCATCTTCGCCGGCTCCGCGGGCGTCGTCTCGGCGGCCGCCGCGGCCGATCCGAGCAGCAACGGCGTCGCCGACCTCGTCGTCGCGTAGCCGTCCCGGCTCCGCAGCGAACCCCCTGAGCACCGCCATGTCGAGCGCAACCGCAACACGCGTCGTCGTCGCCGACGACTCCGGCCTGATGCGCCGCGTCGTCACCTCGACGCTGGAGCACGCCGGCTTCAAGGTCGTCGGCGCCGCGAAGGACGGCGACGAGGCGCTCGCGCTCTGCGAGCGCGAGCAGCCCGATGCGATGACGCTCGACCTGGCGATGCCCGGGCTCGACGGCATCGGCGTCCTGAGAGCCCTGCGTCGTCAGGGCGATCGCGCGACCCCGGTCGTCGTCGTCTCCGCCTTCTCGCCGGCTCACGGCGCGCGCGCCGTCGACGCCCTCGCCGAGGGCGCCTTCGACCTCGTCGCCAAGCCCGCCGTCGGCGACGGCATCGACCGCTTCACGACCGAGCTGAGCGACAAGGTGCGGCTCGCCGCCGCCTCGCGCCGCCGCGTCCCCGGACGCGCCGCCGCGGCGGCGCCGTCGGCGCTGACGCGCCCGCGCCCCGGCAGCCCGCTGGCCGCCCCGAGCGTCGCCACCGGCCTCGGCGGCACCGGCCGCCTCGAGCGCCGCGCCCGCGCCCACGCCGGCACCCGCCGGATGGTGATGATCGCCTGCTCGACCGGCGGCCCGAAGGCGCTCGCCGAGCTGGTCCCGGCGCTGCCGGCCCCGCTCGGCGCCGGCACGCTGATCGTCCAGCACATGCCGCCCGGCTTCACCAACTCGCTCGCGGCGCGGCTGGACCGCGCCTCCAACCTGAACGTGCGCGAGGCCGCCGGCGGCGAGACGCTCGACCCGAAGGTCGCGCTGCTGGCCCCGGGCGGCGCCCACCTGCGCCTGTCGGACCCGGCCCGCGTCGTGACGCTCAGCGACGAGCCCGAGATCGGCGGTCTGCGCCCGCGCGCGGACCTGACGATCGTCGACGCCGCCAAGGCGTTCGGCGAGCGGCTCGTGCTCGTCGTCCTGACCGGCATGGGCAAGGACGGCCTCGAAGGCGCCCAGGAGGTGCGCAGGCGCGGCGGGCGCGTCCTCGTCGAGGCCGAGTCGACCTGCACCGTCTACGGCATGCCGCGCGCGGTCGCCGAGGCGAGACTGGCGCACGAGATCCTGCCGCTGGGCGAGCTGCCCGCCGCGATCGCAGCGGAGGCGGGGGCATGAGCGCCACCGCACCCCGCGCGGCCTCCGGCGCCGGCGCCGCGAAGGACGACTACACGGTCTTCTGCGAGGGCATCCGCAGCCTCACCAGCATCGACCTGCTGCAGTACAAGCGCGGCCAGATGGAGCGGCGGATCCGCTCCTTCGCGCAGCGCCGCGGCGTGACCGACCTGCTCGCCTACCTCGCGCAGCTGCGCAGAGACAGAGCCGAGCTGGACGAGTTCCTCGACCGCGTCACGATCAACGTCTCGCAGCTGTGGCGCAACCCGGAGCAGTGGACGGTGCTGGAGCGCGAGGTGCTGCCGGAGCTGATCAAGGCGGCGCCGGCCGGTCGCGTCAGAGCGTGGAGCGCAGGCTGCTCCTACGGCGCCGAGGCGTACACGCTCGCCGCCCTCTTCCGCCAGCTCGACAGAGGCACGCGCGCGCAGATCGTCGGCACCGACATCGACAAGCGGATGGTCGAGCGCGCCAAGCTCGGCCGCTTCAGCGACGAGGACGCGCGCAGCGCCTCGCGCACCGTGCTGGAGCGCTGGTTCACGCGCGCCGGCGACGAGTGGCAGGCGAGCAGAGAGCTGCAGGCGCTCTGCCGCTTCGAGGTCGGCGACCTGCTGCGGGTGCAGCCGCGCAGGGACGCCTACGACCTCGTCCTCTGCCGCAACACCGTCATCTACTTCACCGAGGACGTGCGCGACGCGCTGCATGAGCGGCTCGTCGCCTCGATCCGACCGGGCGGCTACTTCGTCATCGGCTCCACCGAGCGCGTCAGCCGCCCGCGCGAGCTGGGCCTCGTCCCGACCCATCCCTTCACCTACCGCAAGAGCTAGGGCGCCTGATGGACACCTCCGAATATCTCCCGATGTTCCTCGCCGAGTCGCGCGAGCACCTGCAGGAGCTGAACCTCGCCGTCGTGCGCATCGAGGAGAACCCGGACGATCGCGAGACGGTCGACGAGATCTTCCGCATCGCGCACTCGCTGAAGGGCATGAGCGCGACGATGGGCTTCGCCGCGATCGCGAGGCTGACCCATCAGATGGAGGACGTCTTCGAGCTGCTGCGGCAGCGCGCCGACGGCCTCTCGCGTGAGGCGATCGACGTCCTCTTCAAGTGCCTCGACGCGCTCGAGGCGGCGGTCGAGGAGATCGCGACCGACGGCGCCGAGCGGCTCGAGCCGGGTCCGCTGATCGAGCAGCTGAAGGGCCTGATCCGCGACCGCACCCCGGAGCAGGAGCTGGACCGCATCGGCGGCGTCGAGCTGCCCGACCTGCCGCTCGCGCGCGAGCTGGCCGACGGCGCCCGCATCGTGCACGTCGTCGCGGACCTCTCCGAAGAGGCGCTGATGCCGGCGGTGCGCGCCTTCATGTTCTTCGCCGCGCTCGGCGAGCTGGGCGAGATCGTCGGCTCGATCCCGGCGCAGGACAGCGTCGAGCAGTTCCAGGGCAGCCGCCTCGAGGCCTGGCTCGCGAGCGATCGCGAGGACGAGGTGATCGAGACCGCCGCGCGCAACGTCAGCGACGTCGAGGACGTGCTCCTCGACGAGGCGCAGGACGACCTCACGCCGCCCTCGCGCGAGACGCTCGCCGCCGCCCACGCCGACGCCGAGCCCGCCGTCGTCGGCGGCCCGCCGGTGCTCGAGCCGCCGGCCCCGGTCGCCAACGGCAACGGGACGGCGCCCGCCAGCGCCAAGGGCCAGCGCACCGCCGCCGCCAACCACGCGCATGCCGGCGCGACCGTCCGCGTCGACGCCGAGCGGCTCGACCAGCTGATGCACCACATGGGCGAGCTGGTGATCCACCGCACCGTCGTCGAGACGCTCGCCAACGATGCCGCCGTGCCGGGCCTGCAGCAGGCGATCCAGGACCTGGCGCGCTCCTCGCAGGCGCTGCAGGCGATGGTGATGCAGGTGCGCATGATCCCCGTCGAGGCGGTCTTCCTGCGCTTCCCGCGGCTCGTGCGCGACCTTTCCTCGAAGCTCTCGAAGGAGGTCGAGCTGCAGCTCGTCGGGCAGGAGACGGAGCTCGACCGGACCGTCGTCGACGCGCTCGGCGACCCGCTCGTCCACCTCGTCCGCAACGCGCTCGACCACGGTCTCGAGCCGCCGGAGGAGCGCGAGGCGGCTGGCAAGCCGCGCACCGGCGTGCTGGAGATCTCGGCCCGCCACGCCGGCGGCAACGTGATCATCTCCGTCCGCGACGACGGCCGTGGCGTCGACCCCGCGCGGGTCGCGCAGAAGGCGTTCGAGCGCGGGCTGATCAGCGAGGAGGCGATCCCCACGATCGACTCCCAGCGCGCTGCCGAGCTGCTCTTCACGGCCGGCTTCTCGACCGCCGAGCAGACGAGCGACATCTCCGGCCGCGGCGTCGGCATGGACGCCGTCCAGGCGAAGATCCGCGAGCTGGGCGGCGAGGTGATCGTCTCGTCCGAGCTGGGCGAGGGGATGACCGCGCAGATCCGCCTGCCGCTGACGCTGGCGATCATGGCCGCGCTGCTGGTCGAGGCGGAGGCGGTCCCGTTCGCGATCCCGCTCGACCGCGTCGAGCGCACGCTGCGGCTGGAGGACCACGCGGTCCGCTCGGTCGCCGGCTCGCGCATGCTCGTGCTGCGCGACGGCGTGCTGCCGCTGATCGACGCCGGCGAGGCGCTCGCCGGCCGCATCGTCCCCTCCGGCGAGGCACACGACCACGCCGTCATCGTGCGCGGCCGCGACCGCCGGCTGGCGCTCGCCGTCGGCACGCTCGTCGGCCAGCGCGAGCTGGTCACCCGTCCGCTTCCGCCCGAGGTCAGCGATCGCGCTGCCGTCTCCGGTGGTGCCGTCCTCTCCAACGGCGAGATCGCCCTGATCGTCGACTGCGACGCACTCACAGCGCGGTCGGCCGACGCCGTCCCGATCGCCTGATGCCGCCTCAGGAAGGAGCACCCTCAGTGTCCGCGCCCGATTACACCGACATGCAGCTCGACGCGATGCGCGAGCTGGCCAACATCGGCTCCGGCCAGGCCGCGACCGCGCTCGCCAGCATGCTCGGCAAAGAGGTCGAGCTGTCGGTGCCGCGCGCGCTCGCGCTGCCGCTGGCCGACGCCGTCGACGCCGTCGGCCCGGCCGAGAAGACCGTCAGCTCGGTCGTCCTGCCGATCTTCGGCGAGATCGACGCGCTCGTCCTGCTGCTGTTCCCGACCGAGGACGCCGCGACGCTCTGCAGCATGCTCGGGGTCGAGGCCGGCACCGAGGTCGGCGACTCGGCGATCGGCGAGATCGGCAACATCCTCGGCACCTCGTACATCAACGCGCTCGCGTCGATGGCCGGGCTGGCGATAGAGCCGAAGCCGCCGCACGTCGTCACCGACATGCTCGGCGCGATCGTCGCCTCGCTGCTGTCGCAGACGGTCGGCGAGACCGACTCCGCGCTCGTGCTCGACACCGGCCTCGCCGTCGCCGGCGTGCAGTGCGAGCTGTCGTTCCTGCTGTTGCCCACGACCGGAGGCATCGCCGAGCTGCTCGGCCGCCTCGGGGTCGGCTCATGATGACCGGACGGGAACGGTGAAGATCGTGCGCATGGGTGAGCTGGCGGTCTCGACGCTGGCAGAGGACGAGCTGATGACCATCGGGCTCGGCTCCTGCATCGGCGTGGCCGTCGTCGACCGGGCCAAGAGCGTCGCGGCGCTGGCCCACGTCATGCTGCCCGACGCCTCCGCGGTCCCGAACGCTCCGGCCGGCAAGTTCGCCGACACGGCGATCCCCGCCCTGATCGAGCAGAGCGAGCGCGTCGGCGCGCGGCGCGTCCGCCTCGAAGCGGTGCTGGTCGGCGGCGCGCAGATGTTCGAGGTCGGTGTCGGCTCCACGCTCGACATCGGCGCTCGCAACGCCGTCGCGGTGCGCGAGGCGCTCGCGAGAGCGCGCATCCCGGTGCGCGCGCAGGAGACGGGCGGCCGACGCGGCCGCACGATGCGCGTCCACGTCGGCGCGATGACGGTGACGGTCAAGGAGGCCGGCGGCAGAGAGGTCGAGCTGTGGTCCGGCTCGCCCAGCCCACGACGGAGCGCGGAGGCGATCCACCGATGAGCGAGATCCTCACGAACGACCAGATCGCGGCCCTCGTCGAGGCCGCCAAGCACGGCGAGCTGCCCGACGAGGGCGCCGCCAGCCGTCGCGGACGGCGGCTGAGAACAGTCGACTTCGCCCGCCCGACCAAGTTCACCAGCGAGCAGGAGCGGCGCATCGTGCGCACGCTCGACATGTTCTGCCAGACGGCCGCCGCGCGCCTCACGGCGGAGCTGCGCGTGCCGCTGGAGCTGGAGGTCATCAACACCAGCCAGCTGACGTGGGCGGCCGCCTCCTCGATGCTGCCGCCGGCCTCGCTCGGCACGCCGCTGGAGGTGCAGCCGCACGACACGCGGATGCTGCTGACGGCCGAGCTGCCGTTCATCGTGATGGCGATCGAGTACCTGCTCGGCGGCGCGCCCGACAGACCGCCGCGGCAGCGCAAGCTGAGCGAGATCGACTGGGTCCTCTCCAGACGCCTGTTCGAGACGCTGACGACGCAGCTGTCGATCCAGTGGCAGGACCTCTGCGGCCAGACGTTCGCGGCGCAGGAGGTCGACTCGCACGTCGAGGGCATGCAGATCGCCGCGATCTCGGAGCCGACGCTGACGGTCACGCTGGAGTCGCGCATCAGCCGCCACTCCTCCACGCTGGCGCTGCTGATCCCGTGGTCGTCGATCGACGCGGTCGCCGACCAGATCGCCGGCCGCGACATCCGCACGCGCGCGGCCGACCCGCGCGCCGCGGCGCTGATCGAGGCCGCGCTCTCGGGCGCGAGCGTGACGATGCGCGCCGAGGTCGGCTCGACCGAGCTGGCGATCGACGACGTGCTCGGCTTCAAGCCGGGCGACCTCGTCAAGCTCGGCTCGCTCGCCGCCGACGGCGTCACCGTCTACGCCGAGGACGTGCCGATCCACCACGCCCAGCCGGGCCGCAGCGGCTCCCGCCGCGCCGTCCAGATCACCGGCGGACCCGGAGAGGAGCCGCTCGCATGACGACCAGAGAAGCCCTGATGCGCCTCGGCGCCTCCACCGCGGAGGCGATCGCGAAGGTGCTGGAGAGCCTCTGCCCCGATCAGGTCGAGCGCGGCGACGTCTCGGTCCTGAACCCGGACACGGGCCCGTTCGCGACGCTCGAGGTCCCCGCGGTGGCGGTCTCGGTCGCCTACGTCGACGGCGTCACCGGCGGCAACGTCTTCGTGATGACGGCGACCGGCGCGCGCCGCATCGCCGCCTCGATGATGGGCATGCCGGCGCCGGAGGACAGCGGGACCGAGCTGTCGGTGCTGGAGCTGTCGGCGGTCGCCGAGGCGGCCAACCAGATGATGGCCGCGGCTGCCGCCGCGACCGGCGTCGTGCTCGGCCAGGAGGTCGAGATCGCGCCGCCGGAGACGCGTCTCTTCAGCAGCTCCTCGGAGGCGGCCGACGCCTACGAGCTGGCGCCGCACGGCACCCGCGCGACCTTCCGCGTCTGCGGCGAGGCGTGCCGGCTCGTGCAGCTGGTGCCGAACGCCTTCGTCGTGCGCATGACGCGCGCGCTCGACGAGATGGGCGTCGAGCACGTCAGCGGCGACGGCGCCCACGGCAGCGGCGGCGACGGCGAGGCGATCGACGAGCGCGTCGCGCTCGACGAGGCGCTGCGCGACATCCGCGTGCGCGTGTGGGCGGAGCTGGGGCGGACGAGGCTGCCGCTCGGCGACGCCCCGGAGATGCCGACCGGCCACGTGCTCGAGCTCGACCGCAAGGCCGACGAGCCGGTCGACCTGTATGTCAACGGCTTGCGCTTCGCAAGCGGAACGCTGGTGCTGACCGACGACGGCGAGTGGGCTCTGCGGCTCGCCGAGGTCGCCGGTCATACCGAGTCAGAGAAAACCCCCGAAAAGGAAGGAATGGTGTCCTGATGGCACGTGTGCTCGTCGTCGACGACGCTGCGTTCATGCGCAAGATGCTGACCGACGCGCTCTCCAACGGCGGCCACGAGGTCGTCGGGGAGGCCGGCAACGGAGTGGAGGCGATCCAGCGCTTCCAGGAGCTGCGCCCCGAGCTGATCACGCTCGACATCACCATGCCGGAGAAGGACGGCCTGGAGGCGCTGCGCGAGATCATGGCGATCGACCCCAGCGCGAAGGTCGTGATGTGCTCCGCGCTCGGCCAGGAGGCGAAGGTGCTCGAGTCGATCAAGCTCGGCGCGAAGGACTTCGTCGTCAAGCCGTTCCAGGCCGAGCGGGTGCTCGACGCGGTCTCCAAGGCGATCGCCTGACGCACCGCCGGCGCCCGTCCGGGCGCCACCGAATTCATACGTCGCACCCGAAGCCCCGGTTCCTGCCGGGGCTTTTCGGGTTCCCGCAAATGTGAATTCCGCGAATCGCCGCTAAAGCTATTCGTCGCGGCGCCGATCATCAGGGCGACTCTTCCCTCGGAGTCTCCCTCGATGAAGACGGCTTCCCTGCTGACACGGGCAGCTGCGCTCTGCGCTGCCCTCATGATCCTTGTCTGCGCCCCCGCGCTCGCGGCTGGCAGCAGAGACGTGGAGAACACTCCCGTCGACCTCGGCACGACCACGACCGGCGGCGGCGACGCCGGCGGCGGCAACGGCGGCTCGATCGTTCGCACGATCGTCGGCCTGGCGATCGTGATCGGCGTCATCTACGGCATCGCCTGGGTGCTCAGACAGCTGAGAGCGAGCAGACAGGGGCGCGCCGTCGGCGGCCTCCAGGTCGCCGCCTCGGTCCCGCTCGGCTCCGGCCGCTCGCTGCAGCTCGCCCGCGTCGGCAACGAGCTGGTGCTCGTCGGCGTCGGCGAGCACGGCGTCACGCCGGTGAAGACCTACAGCGAGGACGAGGCCCGCGAGGCGGGCCTGATCGACGAATGGGGCGATCTGATCCTCCCCGACGAGCTCGACGGTGACGGTGACGCGCCCGCAGGCGCGAAGCTGAAGAACCCGCGTGAGGTCGTCGGCCAGATGCGGAAGTGGACGGTGCGACGGTGAACGAGGTCAGCGGAGACTCCGCGATCCAGGTCCTGCTGCTGATCGGCGCGCTGACGCTGATCCCGGCGGCCCTCTTCTGCCTCACCGGCTTCACGCGGATCCTGATCGTGCTCGGCTTCATCCGCACCGCGATCGGCACGCCGACCTCGCCGCCGAACCAGGTGCTCGTCGGGATCGCGCTGTTCCTGACCCTGTTCGTGATGGCGCCGACCTTCAGAGAGATCAAGACGACCGCGTGGGATCCGCTCGAGAACGGCAGAATCGACACCGCTCAGGCGGTCGAGCGGGCACAGGTGCCGCTGCGCGAGTTCATGTTCGAGCAGACGCGCACGAAGGACCTCGCGCTGATGGTCCGCCTCTCGCAGGAGAGAACGCAGCCGAGAACCTACAGAGACATCCCGACGACGACGCTGATCCCGGCCTTCATCATCAGCGAGCTGAAGACGGCCTTCCAGATCGGCTTCATGATCTTCCTGCCGTTCCTGATCATCGACCTGATCGTCGCCTCGACCTTGATGAGCATGGGAATGATCATGCTCCCACCGGTCTTCATCTCGTTGCCGTTCAAGATCCTCTTGTTCGTGCTCGTCGACGGCTGGGCGCTGATCACCGACTCCCTCGTCCGCAGCTTCTCGGGGTGATCTGAGATGGATCAAGACACCGTCATGAACCTGTCGACGCAGGCGCTCGACCTGGCGATCAAGATCGGCGGCCCGCTGCTGCTGGTCGGCCTCGTCGTCGGCCTCGTCGTCTCCGTCTTCCAGGCGATCACGCAGATCCAGGAGCAGAGCCTCTCGTTCATCCCGAAGATCATCGCGACCGCGGTCGTGCTGGTCGTCGCGGGACCGTGGATGCTCAACCAGCTGCTGTCGTACACCGAGAACCTCTATCGCTCGATCCCGGCCCTGGTCGGCGGCGGATGAACGTCACCCAGCAGACGTCGGAGCAGCTGCTCGCCGCGCTCGGCGTGAGAAACGTCGTCGGCTTCTTCCTCGTGCTGGCGCGCATCAGCCCGCTGTTCCTGGTCGCGCCGATGTTCTCCTCGCGGCAGGTCCCGGCGCGCGCCAGAACGATCGTCGCGTTCGCCTTCGCGCTCGGGCTGTACCCGATCGCCGTCGCCGGCCAGACGGTGCCGACCGAGGTGCTCCACATCATCCCGTTGATCGTCAAGGAGCTGCTCGTCGGGCTCGCCTTCGCGCTCTGCGTCGCGCTGCTGTTCGCGGCGGTCGAGACGGCCGGCGCGATCCTCGACTTCATGGTCGGCTTCGCCTTCGGCGGCGCGCTGGACCCGATCACCGGCAACCAGTCGGCGGTGCTCGGCCGCGTCTACTCGCTGGTCGCGGTCGCGATCTTCATCGCGATCAACGGCGACGCCTGGCTGATCCAGGGGCTGTCGCGCACCTTCGAGATCGTGCCGCTGGCGGCGACGCCCGACTTCGCCTCGATCGGCGAGGCGCTCACCGCCGTCTTCTCCAACATCTTCACGGCCGCGCTCGAAGTCGCGGCGCCGGTCGTGATCGCCTGCGTGCTGACCGACGTCGGCTTCGGCGTCGTCTCGCGCGTCGTGCCGCAGCTGAACGTCTTCGCGGTCGGCTTCCCGGTCAAGGTGATCGTCGGCCTGCTGGTCGTGACGGCCTCGCTGCCGTTCGTCGGCGGCTGGATCGACGACCAGCTCGAGCTCAGCGTCGGCCAGGCGCTGCAGGTGCTGCGAGCGGGGTGATCTGACGTGGCCGAGGACAAGACAGAGAAGGCAACACCGAGACGCAGAGAAGACGCGCGCAGAAGAGGCCAGGTCGCGCGCTCGCAGGACGTCAACGGCGCGGTCGTGCTGATCGCCGGCCTGCTGGTGCTGTCGCTGATGGGCCCGAAGATCGTCAACGGGATGGCGAGCGCGATGCGCAGCTCCTTCGACGACGCCGCCACGCCGGGCGCGATCATGACCGGCAGAGGCCTCGAGGCGCTCGCGATGTCGACGCTGACGACGATCGCGCTGGCGATCGCGCCGATCGCCCTCGTCTGCGCCGTCGCCGCGGTGGCGGTCAACCTCGGCCAGGTCGGCATCAAGCCGTCGGCCGAGGCGCTCAAGCCGCAGCCGAGACGGATCAACCCGCTGCAGGGCGCGAAGAACGTCTTCGGCCCGCGGATGTTCTTCGAGGGCGGCAAGTCGATCCTGAAGGTGTCGGTCGTCGGCGTGATCGTCGCGATGACGCTGATGCCGAAGATGACCGAGCTGGCGGCGACCGTCGGCACCAGCCCGGTCCAGCTCGGCTCCGAGCTGGCGGGGATGGTCTTCGCCGTCGCGCAGCGCGCCGCGATCGCCTACCTGCTGATCGGCGCGATCGACTACGCCTACCAGAAGTGGCAGCACGAGAAGGGCCTGCGGATGACCAAGCAGGAGATCAAGGACGAGTTCAGATCGCACTCGCTCCCGGCCGAGGTCAAGGGCGCCCAGCGCCGCCGCATGATGCAGCAGGCGCGCGCCCGCATGATGGCGGCCGTCCCCGAGGCCGACGTCGTCGTCACCAACCCGACCCACTTCGCCGTCGCGCTCAAGTACGACGGCACCCGCCCGGCGCCGATGGTGGTCGCCAAGGGCCAGGACCTGATCGCACTCCAGATCAAGAGAATCGCCGCCGAGCACGACGTGCCGGTCGTCGAGAACAAGCCGCTCGCCCGCTCGCTGCACAGAGCGGTCGAGGTCGGCCAGCTGATCCCGGAGGACTTCTTCCACGCCGTCGCGCAGGTGCTCGCGCACGTCTACAGAGTCGCGGGGACCGCCCGCAGGAAGGCCGTCGCACGATGAACTCCAACGTGCTGAGAAAGGTGATGGGGCAGACCGATCTGCTCGCGGCGCTCGGCGTCGTGCTGATCGTGGTGATGCTGATCATCCCGCTGCCGCCGGTCCTGCTGGACTTCTTCATCACGCTCAACATCTCGGCCGGCATCGCGGTCGTCGTCGCGACGCTCTACCTCAACCGCGCGCTCGACTTCGCCTCGTTCCCGTCGCTGCTGCTCCTGACGACGATGTTCCGGCTCGCGATCAACGTCTCGGTCACGCGCCTGATCCTCACGACCGGCGACGCCGGCCACGTCGTCAGAGCGTTCGGCGAGTTCGTCGTCGGCGGCAACGTGATCGTCGGCCTCGTGATCTTCTTCATCCTGATCGTGATCCAGTTCGTCGTCGTGACGAACGGCGCCTCGCGTGTCGCCGAGGTCGGCGCCCGCTTCACGCTCGACGCGATGCCGGGCAAGCAGATGGCGATCGACGCCGATCTCAACGCCGGTCTGATCACCGACGACGAGGCCCGCCGCCGCCGCTCCGAGATCGCCCAGGAGGCCGACTTCTACGGCTCGATGGACGGTGCCTCGAAGTTCGTCAGAGGCGACGCGATCGCCGCGATCGTGATCGTGCTGATCAACCTGATCGGCGGCCTCGCCGTCGGCATCATGCAGATGGGGATGCCGTTCAGCGAGGCGATCCACCACTTCTCGCTGCTGACGATCGGCGACGGCCTCGCCGCGCAGATCCCCGCGCTCCTGATCTCGGTCGCGACCGGCATCCTCGTCACCCGCGCCGCCTCCGACAAGGACCTCGGCTCCGACGTCGCCGGCCAGATCCTCAAGCAGCGCAAGGCGCCGCTCGTCGCCGGCGGCGCGATCCTCGCCTTCGCGCTCGTGCCGGGCCTGCCGAAGCTGCCGTTCATCGTGATCGGCGGCCTGCTGTTCTTCATCGGCTGGCAGCTGCGCAGAGGCGACGCCGCCGACAAGGAGGCCAGCGACGCCGCGGCCGCGCAGGCCGATGCCGACGGCAGCGCCGTCGCGCAGCCGCGCGACGCGGCGCTTGAGGCGCTCCCGATCGATCCGCTCGAGCTGTCGATCGGCTTCGGCCTCGTGCGGCTCGTCGACCAGCACTCGGGCGGCACGCTGCTGTCGCGCGTCTCCGTCATCCGGCGCCAGATCGCGACCGAGCTGGGCATGGTGATCCCGCCGGTCCGCATCCACGACGAGCTCGGGCTCGACTCGCACGAGTACGTCATGAAGGTGCGTGGCACCGAGGTCGCGCGCGGCGCGATCATGGCCGGCCATCAGCTCGCGATGGACCCGGGCGACGCCGTCGGCCAGCTGTCCGGCGTGCCGACGACCGAGCCGGCCTTCGGCCTCCCGGCGACGTGGGTCTCGGACTCGCAGCGCGCCGAGGCGGAGGCGCTCGGCTACACCGTCGTCGACGGCGAGTCGGTGATCGTCACGCACCTGACCGAGATGATCCGCGCGCACGCCGCCGAGCTGCTGACGCGTCAGGACACCAGACAGCTGCTCGACCAGCTGAAGGAGTCCAACGAGGCGGTCGTCAACGAGGTCGTGCCCGACATGCTCACGCTCGGCGAGATCCAGCGCGTGCTGCAGAACCTGCTCGCCGAGGGCGTCTCGATCCGCGACCTCGGCACGATCGTCGAGGCGATCGGCGACAAGGCGCGGCTCACGCGCGACCCGTCGCTGCTGTCGGAGTACGCGCGCCAGGCGCTCGGCCGCACGATCACCGCGCCGTACGTCGACGAGAGCCAGCGGCTGCGCGCGATCGCGCTGGACCCGAACATCGAGCAGGAGATCGCCGCGTCGATCTCGCAGACCTCCGACGGGGAATACCTCGCGATGGATCCCGTGCGCGCGCAGGCTTTGGTCAGCGCGCTCCGAACTCAGGTGGAGCACGCAGTCGCGCGTGGCAGCAGACCGGTGCTGCTGTGCTCGGCGCGTGTCCGCCGTCACATGCGGCGGCTCGTCGAGCAGGCGATCCCGCACCTCGCGGTCTGCTCGTACAACGAGATCGCACCCGGCATCACTGTGGAGACGATTGGAGTGATCGAGCATGAGCTCGCAAGTTGACGATCGGCCGATGACGAACGGGCACGCCGCCGACGCCTCCGGCCTGCACACGTTCCGGGGCAGATCGCTTGAAGAGGTCCTGCCGCAGATCCGCGCCGAGCTCGGCCCCGACGCCGTCATCATCCGTCAGCGCGACGGGCTCGTCGGCGGCATCGGCGGCTTCTTCCAGCAGCAGTTCGTCGAGGTCCAGGCGCGGGCCGGCTCCGCGCGCATCGACCTCTACGACGAGGAACCCGCGCTGCCGCCGGTCCCGGCCGCTCCCGCCGCCGCTCCCAGCCCGGCGCCGGCCGGCGCCAGCCCCTACGTCGCCGGCGCCTACTACGAGACGAACGCGCCCGCCCCGCGGATCGCGCCCGACCCGCGCGCGGTCAGCGTCGAGTCGCCCGAGCCGGTCGCGCCCGAGGCGCTGCTGCCGCCCGAGCCCGCCGCCCCCGCCGCCGAGCCGGCGCCCGCGCGCGTGCCCGGCTCGCGCCCGAAGCCGAAGCTGAGCGCCGCCGAGCTGCTGGCGCAGGCGACCGGCGCCAAGCCCGGCGACACGCGCACCCCGGCTGAGATCCTGCGCGCCCACAGCGCGACCTTCGCGCAGCAGCTCGCCGCCGCCGAGGACCTGGCCGAGCCGGTCGTCTCCAGAGCCGCGCCCGCCCCCGCACCGGCGAGAAGAGCGCGCAAGGCGCCGTCGGCCCGCTACGCGCCGCCCGTCGAGGAGGCGCCCGCGCGCCCGCAGGCGTTCGCGCCGCCGCTGCCGGCGGCCGAGGTCGCGCCCGCTCCGGTCGCTGCCGCCGCTCCGGCGCCGGCGCCGACTCCCGCTCCCGCCAAGCGCGCCAGAAGAGCGGCCAAGCGCAGAGCTGCCAGAGCAGCGACCGCGAGAGCCGCGCCGAGAGCCGCCGCCAGAGCGCCGGCCGCGCCCGCGCCGGCCGCCGCCCCGGAGGCGACCGACCCCGCCGACGGCGGCCCGCAGCTGCCCGAGAGCGGCGTCGGCCCGCAGACGACGCAGGCGCTCGAGCTGGCCGCCGCGATCGCCGCCAACATGTCGGCCGTCAAGCAGGCGCGCGACGAGCAGGAGGCGCGTCTGGCGCCGCGCGCGGCCGCCCGCACGGGCGCCCCGGCGCTGCCGGTCCCGGCTCCGCGCAGACCGGCCCCGGCGCTGGCGAAGGCGCAGCGCCGCAGCCTCTTCGGCCGCCGCAAGCCGGCCGTCTCGAGAGCGCGCCGCGCGATCGAGACGCCCGCCGCGGTCGCCGTCTCGACGAGACTGTCGATCCGCGGCATCGAGTCGAGCACGACGCGCGAGCTGCTGCTCGACGCGACCGCGCACGTGCTCCCGTTCACGCCCGGCGGCGACGTCGCCGCGGCGGCCCGCGCCGCGCTCGCCCGTCGCATCCCGACGCTGCCTGCGCCGCGCGCAGGCGGTCGCGCGGTCGCCTTCGTCGGCGCCGGCGGCAGCGGCAAGACGCGCTGCAGCGCCGGGCTCGCCGCCGCCTACGCGACCGGCTCGACGATGCCGGTCGCCTGCCTCACGCTCGCCCCCGCCGACAACGGCGCCGAGCTGGCGACGCTGCTGAAGCCGCACGGCGTCAGCGTCGAGGTCGTCGAGACGGTCGAGCAGGCCGCGCGCCGGATCGGCGAGCTGCGCGACAGCGCGCTGGTCGTGCTCGACACGCCCGCCGTGACCGACGCCGCCAGCGTCGAGCAGCTCGCCGCCGAGCTGCAGCAGCTCGAGCTGGACGAGGTCCAGCTGACCGTGCCGGCGACGCTCAGCGCCGCCGTCGCGCAGGAGCAGGTCGAAAGGCTGGCGCCGCTGCAGCCGAGCGGCATCGCGATGACCCACGGCGACGCGACCGACCACATCGGCGCCGTCGTCGAGCTGGCCTGCGCGACGCGGCTGCCGCTCGCCTACGTCAACGACGGCCTCGAGCTGCCGGGCTCCTTCGCGCCGGCCGACCCGTCCCGGATCGCGGAGCGGCTGCTGTCATGAGCCCCCTGCGCAAGCGCGACGGGAAGAGACCCGGGCCGGCGCTGCTGGCGCATCTCCCGGAGGTGCGCCAGGACGTCGACCTGATCCTGCCCGGCCGCGAGCGCTTCGCCGCACGCGTCACGCGGATCGGCGAGGAGGAGGTCGTGCTCGTGCTGATGCTGGACGCGCGCGACCCGCTCCAGCTCGGCGAGGTCGCGACGATGGCGATGGAGTTCGCCGGCCCGCGCGGGCTCGTGCGCATAGAGGGCAGCGGCTCGGTCGAGGCCTACGACGTCGTGATCCTCAACCTCTCGGGCGCGATCGAGGTGATGCAGCGGCGCGACTTCGTGCGCGTCAGAGCGGTGCGGCCGATGGCGCTCGCGCCGGTCGACGAGGAGGGCGAGGTCGGCGCCTGGATAGACACGCTGACCGTCAACCTCAGCGGCAACGGCGTGCTCGCCTCCGGACCCGACACGATCCCGCTGGAGACGGCGGTCCACTTCCGCGTGAAGCTGGTCGAGGGCGAGCCGCCGATCGAGGGCGTCGGCAAGGTCGCCCGCGCCAGCGACGAGGGCCATCGCGGGATCTCGATAGAGCAGCTGTCAGACGAGAGCCGGCGCCGCCTGGTCGCCTTCATCTTCGAACGCGAGCGGATCGCGCGTCGGATGACGCGCGACAGCGAGCTGTGACCTGGAGGACGTGAGAGATGGCAGCGAGCGACACCCGCGCACGACGCCCGGCCGCCGGCCGCGGCGGCAGAGCGGCGGGCAGAGGCAGACAGCAGGCGAGCGGCCGCAAGGGGCGCAAGCGCGGCGGTCCCGAGCGGCCGAGCGTCGCCAACCACCCGAGAGGCGGCACGCAGGTCAAGCAGGCGAAGGGCTGGGCCGGCCTGATCGGCTTCGCGCTCGTCGCCTTCGTCTCCTACGAGAGCAGCGTCCCGACCGAGGACCTGATCCTGCGCGCGCTCGCCGGCGGCATCGTCGCCTACCTCGTCGTGTGGGCGATCGCGGTCGCCGTCTGGCGCCATCTGGTCGTCAGCGAGCTCGACATCAAGCGCGAGGAGCGGGCGGAGGCGGAGAGGGAGCGCCGCGCCGCGATCCAGGCCGCCACGGCCGCCGCCGCGCAGGGCGAGAAGGCGGCTGAGGCATGACCGAGCCGATCATCAAGATCACGCCGCACAACCCGAACATCTTCCCGGTGCCGGCGGTGAGACTGCCGCGGATCGACCCGGAGGAGCGCGAGCAGCGCCGCCGCGAGCACGAGGCCGAGGAGGACGCCCCGCTGCCGCGCGAGGAGCGGCGCGAACCGAGCCAGGCGCCCGCCGCCCGCCCGCGCCGCCGTGACGTCGGGCCCGGTCACGTCGACGTGACCGCCTAAAGCTCGGCGCCGTTCTGCCGACCAACAAGGCAGAACTGGGTGACATGGAGTCGCCCCGGGACGATCAAGGAGATCGGCATGTCCCTTCGCATCAATACGAACGTCGAGGCGTTCAACGCGCATCGCAACCTCGAGGGCACCAGCAACAAGCTCGCGAAGTCGATGGAGCGTCTCTCCTCCGGCTTCCGCATCAACCGCGCCGCTGACGATGCCGCGGGTCTCGCGATCTCGGAGAAGCTGCGTGGTCAGATCGGCGGCCTGGCGCAGGCGCGTCGCAACGTGCAGGACGGCATCTCGCTGGTCCAGACCGCGGAAGGTTCGCTGACCGAGGTCCACAGCATGCTGCAGCGCTCGCGCGAGCTCGCCGTCCAATACGGCAACGGCACGCTGGCGACCGAGGACAGAAACGCGATCGTCTCGGAGGTCCAGCAGCTGTCGGACGAGATCGAGCGGATCGGCAGAACGGCTCAGTTCAACGGCATCCAGCTGCTCGACGGCACGGTCACGAGAATCACGTTCCAGGTCGGCGCCAACGACGCCGAGACGATCGACGCGACCACCTCGAGACTGACCGACTCGGCCAGAAGAGTCGACCTCACCTCGAGAACGGTGCTGGCCGACATCGACGCGTCGATCAACGCGGTCTCGAACATGCGCTCCTCGTTCGGTGCGGTGCAGAACCGTCTGGAGCACACGTACAACAACCTGTCCGTGTACCAGGAGAACCTCTCGGCCTCT
>NZ_JAUTDN010000062.1 GCF_030646155.1 Conexibacter sp. CPCC 205762 | reverse complement strand
CGCTGCTCGCCGCCGCCGTCGAGGCCGCCGACGCCGCCGGGCTGACCTTCGAGGCGGCCCGCTCGCGCCTCTGCCTCGGCGAGCGGCTGCGGCGCGGCCGCCGCCGACGTGACGCGCGCGAGCCGCTGGAGGCCGCGCGCGCCGACTTCGCGGCGGCCGGGGCGGCGCCGTGGGCGGCGCGCGCCCGCGACGAGCTGCGCGCCTCCGGCCAGCCGGGCCGCCCGCGCGCGAACGACCGCGACGAGCTGACGCCGCACGAGCGCCGCGTCGCGCTGCTGGTCGCCGAGGGGCGCACCAACCCGGAGGTTGCGGCGGAGCTGTACATCACGCGCAAGACCGTCGAGCACCACCTGTCGCAGATCTACCGCAAGCTCGGCCTGCGCTCGCGCACGGAGCTGGCGAACGAGCTGGCGCACGAGACCGGCCTGCGCCGCGCGGCTTGACCGCAGGCCGCTCGCGGCCGATCACGGATGCCGCCGCGCCAGCAGTTGGGTACGGTCAATGGAGGGCCCTGAACCCCGACCCCGCGGAAGGACATCCTCTGATGAGACGCATCCTGATCGGCTACGACGGCTCCTCTCACGGCGACGACGCGCTCGCGCTCGGCCAGCTGCTGGCGAGCAGCGGCGAGGGCGCCGAGCTGACGGTCGCGGCCGTCTACAAGGCGGTCATCAACAAGGACTCGAGCGGGACCGAGAGCGACTACCAGGAGCGCCTGCGGAACGAGGCGGAGCACGAGCTGAACCGCGCCAGATCGCATGCGCCGCAGCTGCCCGAGAGCGCCTTCCGGGCGGTCCGCGCTGGCTCTGCCGCCGCCGGTCTGCACCGGCTGGCGGAGGAGCTGGAGGCTGACGTGATCGTCGTCGGCACCAGCCACCGCAACGCGCTCGGCCGCGTCTGGGCCGGCAGCGCGACCGAGCAGGTGCTGCACGGCGCGCCGACGGCGGTCGCGGTCGCGCCGGTCGACTACGCGCAGCGGCCGGCGGCCGATCGCGCGCTGCGCCGCGTCGGCGTCGCCTACGACGGCTCGCCGGAGGCGAAGGCGGCGCTGGAGCGGGCGGTCGCGCTGGCCGAGCCCGCCGGCGCGCGGGTCGTGCCGGTGTCGGTCGTCGACCTGCGCACGCCGACGACGATCGGCTACGGCTACGAGCAGTACGTCGACGCGGTGCGCGACCTGGCGGCGCTGGAGCTGAAGGAGGCCGGTGCGGCGGTGAGAGCGAGCGGCGACGTCGAGTCGATCAAGCGCGAGGGCGACCCGGCGACGGAGCTGGCGCACGTCAGCGGCGACGTCGACCTGCTGGTGACCGGCTCGCGCGGCTACGGCCCGCTCAAGCGCGTCCTGCTCGGCTCGGTCACGACCCGGCTGGTGCGCGAGGCCGAGGGCCCGCTGCTGCTGCTCCCGCGTTCGGCGGTCGAGCCGGAGGAGTAGGCGGCGGGCGCGAGCGGCCGGCGCGCGCACGAGCGCGGCGGCCGCTCGCGGGCTACAGCAGCGCGTCGCTGCTGTTCAGCTCGCGCATCCGCTGCTCGACGCGCGACAGCTCGCGGTCGAAGTCGCTCATGCCGAGGAGCAGCGGCATCGGGACGTCGTCGTGGCGGGCGTCGGCGAGCCTGCGCATCGCCGAGAGCGCGCGGCGGATCCGTGCCGCACGGTGCGCGAGGCGCTGCTGCTCCAGCTCTGCTGCGAGCGTCGAAGCCGGCCCCGCGGACGGGAGGGTGAGTCGTGCCATGGCGGCGAGTTTGCTGGGTTATGACGCCGTCGTAAAGGCGTCAGTCACCATTCCTACGCGATATTAACCGTGAACTGGTGGATTGAATCGCAGGCGCGCCAGCAAAAGCGATTAAGCACCCATGATCGACCACTCACATCACGAACGAACAGGGTCGGAGTGGACGGCGCGTGGACGCTGGAGGAGTGACGCGCGCGAGCGCGACGAGGCGAGGGCGGCGCGCCCGCGGCGGGCGGGCGCGCAGGCGGTGTCAGTCGCCGACGACCGCTTCGTCGATCGAGCCGACGTAGACGACGAAGCCTCTCGTGTAGCCGCGCCGCTCGTACAGCCGCTCGGCGTCCGCGTTGGTCGCCGCCGTCGTGATCTCGAGGTCGCCGACGCCGCGCGTGCGCAGCTCGCCCTCGACCGCGTCGAGCAGCTCCGAGCCGATGCCGCTGCCGCGCAGGTCGGGCAGCACCGACAGCGACTGCAGCGTCGCCATCCGGTCGCCCGTGCACCAGGAGGCGTAGCCGGGGCCGACGGTGACGAAGGCGTAGCCGATCGGGCCGCCGGCGTCCTCGGCGATCAGCACGAAGGCGTCGGGGTCGGTCAGCCACTTGGCGTACTTCTCGCGGCGGTTGTGCCAAGAGGCCTCGGGGTTGCGCGCGAGCGCGTTGCCGAGCAGCGGCGTGATCGCCGCGTAGTGGTCCTGGAGCGCGCGCCACAGCGGCGCCAGCTCGTCGAGCTCGGCGATCGGCAGCGTGCGGATCGTGTGCTGGGAGTCTCGTGTGGTCATCTCGGTCTCACCCTCTGGCGCCTCGTCCGGTCGGGGCGGCTCGTGCCGTCCCCGCGCGGACCCTGCATGGGTTGTACCCGACGCCGCCGGTGAGCACCAGGGACGCCGTGACGATCGCGTGAACTCCACGGCGTCAGTCGAACGACAATCTGCCGAACTTGCCGCGGTAGTACGCCAGCGGCGCGCCCGGCCGCGCGGTCGCCTCGTGCACCGCGGCGAAGAAGACGACGTGGGTCGCCGCCTCGACCTGCTGGGTCACTCTGCAGACGAGCTGCGCGAGCGCGTCGACCAGCAGCGGCTGGCCGTGGTCGCCGATCTCGACGCCGACGCCGTCGAACTTGTCGTCGCCCTTGGCGGCGAAGCGGCGCGCCAGCTCGTCGTCGCCCTCACCGAGGATGTTGACCGCGAAGGCGCCCGACCTCAGCACCGCCTGGCCGGTCGCCGACGATCTGTTCATCGCGATCAGCAGCATCGGCGGCTCCAGCGACAGCGAGCTGACGGCGCTGGCGGTCGTGCCGTGGAGCGCGCCGTCGAGCGCGGTCGTGATGACCGTCACTCCGCTGGCGAAGTGGCCGATCACGTCGCGGAAGGCACTCGGCTCGAGCGGCCGGAGGGGTGTGTCGTGGGCGTTCTCTGCGGTCACGCGTGCTCCTTTCCCGACTCATTCTGTCGAGACTGAGCGTGGATCGTTGTATGACGGCCATCCGATACCCTGATGGGGATGTCCGGACTCGCCGATCTCTCCACTCCTGGCGGCGATTCGCTGCGAGTCGGCCGCGTCGCCGCGCCATTGCGCGAGCAGGTCGTCGACGTGCTGCGCGAGGCGATCCTCGACTTCCGCCTCAAGCCCGGCCAGCGTCTGATCGAGCGCGAGCTGATCGAGCAGATCGGCGTCTCGCGCACGACGATCCGCGAGGTGCTGCGCCAGCTCGCCGCCGAGGGCCTCGTCACGACGATCCCGCAGAAGGGCGCGATCGTCGTCGTCCCCTCGCCCGAGGAGGCGGCCGAGCTGTACGACGTGCGGCTCGTGCTGGAGGCGGCGGCCGTCACCCGCTTCGTCAGAAACGCGACGCCCGGCCAGCTGAAGGCGCTGCGCGCCGCCGTCGACGAGATGGAGCGGGTCGCGGCCGAGGGCTCCGACGACGTGCGCGCCGTGCTGCGCGCCAACGACGAGTTCTACGAGGTGCTGCTGCAGGGCGCCGGCAACAGATCGTTCCACGCGCTGCTGGCCGGCGTGCAGGCGCGCGTGCGCGTGCTGCGGGCGTCGTCGCTGTCGCAGCCGGGCCGCGCGCAGGCCGCGGTGCTGGAGCTGCGCCTGGTCGTGGAGGCGATCGAGGCCGAGGACGGCGAGCGCGCCGCGCAGCTGACGGCCGAGCATCTCGAGCAGGCCGAGGTCGCCGGCCTGCAGGCGATCGCCGCAGCCGGCGCGTAGCGCCGCGTACCCTTCGCTGGCATGAGCTCCAACCAGCGTCTGATCGTGATCGTCGGCCTCGTCGTCGTCGCGGCGATCGGCTTCGTCGTGCTGAAGGGCACCGACGACTCCGACCGCCTGCCGCTCGCGACCGACACGACCGCGACCACGACGCCCGCCCCGGCCGAGACGACCCCGGCCGACGGCGGCGCGACCGAGACGACCCCCACGAGACCGAGAGCGACGGCGAAGCCCGCCGGCGCGCGGATCATCGTGAGAGGGCTGGAGCCGGTCGGCGGCGTCAAGAGACTGACCTTCCGCAAGGGCGACACGATCCGCTTCACGGTCGTCTCCGACCAGCCCGAGGAGATCCACTTCCACGGCTACGACGTCGCGCAGGACGTCTCCCCGGGCAGACCGGTGCGGTTCTCCGTGCCGGCCGAGATCGAGGGGATCTTCGAGGTGGAGCTGGAGCACAGCGGCACCCAGATCGCCTCGATCACGGTCGAGCCCTGAGCGGCGCGCTCAGCGGCGCGCGGCTCTTCTTCTCGCGCTCGCTCTCGTGACGGTGAACGTCACGCTCTTGCTCGCGCCGCCGGCGCTCGCCTTCAGCGTGTAGCTGCCGGGCGCCGCTCTGCCGAGCGACAGCGCCAGCGTGTTGGCGCCGGCGGTGCCGCGCCCACTCAGGCGCTTGACGGTCGTCGTCTTCGTGCAGCGCGCGCCTCTGCGCGGCGCCGGCACGACGCAGTGCCCTCTGACGCGGCGGCCGGCCTGGCTGCGCGTGACCGTGAAGGAGACGCTCGCGGCGGCGCTGAGCGTGTAGCGGATGCGCGCCGATCTGCCGCTCGCGAACGAGCGCGGGCTGAGCGAGAGGCTCGACAGCCGCCCGGCTCCCGGACCCGGGCTCGGCGATCTCGGCTGCGGCTGGGGCAGCGGTCTCGGCTGCGGCTGCGGCTGCGGCGCAGGCGTGACGGGCGCCGCCGGCGTCGCGACGCTGACGTCGTCGATGTACCAGCCGCGCGCCCCGACGCTCTGGTCGGAGGCGAAGCGGAAGCGGTATCTGATTGTCGCGCCGGCGTACGGGGAGAGGTCGAGCACGCTGCGGACCCAGCCGGCGCTGGCGCCGCTGAACGCGACTCTCGTGGCGATCGGCGAGCTGAAGCCGTTGGCGATTCTCTGCGTCGGCCCGTTCTCCAGCCACTGCGCCGGCGTCGGCTCGGTCCAGTTGACGCCCCCGTCGGTGGAGACCTCGACGAGTGCGCCGTCGAACTCCCTCTCGATCGAGTCGCGGTGGAAGAAGGTCAGCGTCGAGGGGCCGCCGCCGCGGATCGCGACGGCCGGCGAGGTCAACGTCAGGTCGGTGATCGCGCCGGCGTTCGGCACGAAGGCGGAGCTGGCGCCGGTGTGGGCGTCGTCGCCGGCGATCGCGAAGGTCGGGTCGCCCGACGCGCCGGCGAGCCGGCCGGGGATGAAGCCGCCGAGTCCGCTCTCGAAGCTCTCGGCGCCGGCCGGGACCGGCAGCTGCTGCGGCTCGCCGTAGACGAAGTCGTCGAGCGCGACGAGGTCCTGGGTGCCCGACTGCGCGATCCCTCTCCCCAGCCGGATGTCGCCGGGGTGGACGCGCACGAGCGCGATCCGCTCGCCGGCGTCATAGCGGACGCCGACGAACGACAGCGTCCCGGTCGGTGCCGCGTAGCTGCCGAGGTTGCGGCCGTCGGCGCTGAAGAACTGCAGGAAGCTGCGGTTGGCGGCGTTGACGCCGGTGAAGACGGCGCCGAAGGCGTTCGTCGTCGCGGCGACGCCGGTGCCGGGAACGCGGAAGACGACGTCGATGCTCGGGTCGTTGCTGCCGATGGGGATGTTCTGGCTGCTGAGGATCCGCTGCGCGGAGAAGGCCTGGAAGAGGCCCGCGTAGGAGGCGTCGACGTCTCTGAACAGCTCGCTGCCGGCGTTGGTCGAGCTGACGAGCACTCTGCCGGGCGCGCCGTCGACCGAGGTCAGCAGCACGCCGCGCGGCGAGTTCGAGTTGAAGAAGTCGAACGGCAGTTGCGTCGGCGAGGCGGAGCCGGCGGGGACGCCGTCCCAGTTGATCTCGCGCCGGCCGGCAGGTCCCTGGCCGCCGACGTTGGGGTTGAGCGTCCCGAGCTGGGCGCGGAAGGCGTCGACCGTCGGTGTCAAAGCGACGACGCTGCCGCTGCCGGTCGTGACGATCGGGTCGGCGTGGGCGGCAGCGGCGCCGCCGAGCCCGAGTGCGAGTGCGCCGGCTGCGGCCGCGACCATCCTCCGTCTGCATGACATCGCACGACCCTGACCGCGTTCGGGAGGGATATCAAGCTGGAAAGCGGAAGGACGACGCCTGTGTCGTAAGACTGGCGCGTCAGCGTTCGCTGCCTAGAAGATCTTCGCGCGCGTCTTCGAGACGAAGAAGCCGTGGCCGCTGCCGCCGCGGCTGCACGTCATCCCGCTTCTGCGGCTGGTGCAGGTGAAGCTGCCGACGGTGCGCGATCTGCCGTAGCCGAGGATCGCGCCGCGCTGCTGCAGCACGGTGTCGCCGGCGCAGACGAACTGCGCGCGCCCGCGCTTGCCGACGGTCACGCCGTTGCCCCAGTCGAGCATGCAGCGCTTCGGCTTGGCCGGCGCCCGCCAGCTGTGGTCGGCGACGTCGCAGCGGGCGAAGCCGCGGTCGATCGCGCAGCCGATGTTGCGCGACGGCGAGCTGAACATCACCAGCGCGGCGGCCGGCTCGGCGGCGAGCGCGAGCGCGGGCAGCGGCAGAGCGAGCGCGAGCGCGACCAGGGCGGCGCGCGGCGCTGCGAGCGGAGAGCGATCGAAGCGAGCCATGGCGCGCCAGCCTACCCGTCGGTTGCGGGCGTGAAGCGGAGCGGCAGCGACGCCAGCCCGTAGACGCCCTGGACGCCCTCGAAGACCGGCGCGCCGGCCAGCTCCAGCCGCTCCACCTTGCGCGCGAGGAAGGTCAGCGCCTCCTGCAGCTCCGCTCTCGCGAGGTTCGCGCCGAGGCAGTAGTGGACGCCGGCGCCGAACGTCAGCGGTCTCGGGCCGCCGCTCGCGCGCGTGATCTCGAAGCCGTCGCCGACGCCGTCGCGGTTGGCGCTGAAGGCGCAGACGAGCACGACCGTGTCGCGCGGGAAGAGGACGCCGTCGTACTCGACCGGCTCGACGACGATCCGCGCCGTGAAGGGCGTGATCGGCTCGTAGCGCAGCGCCTCCTCGACCGCCGCCGGCGCCAGCCGCTGCGGGTCGGCGCGCAGGGCCGCCCACTGCTCGGGCTCCTGCGCCAGCAGCCGCAGCGCGTGCGCGAGCTGCGACTGGGTCGTGTCGACGCCGCCGATCAGCACGTTCAGGACGAGGTTGACCAGCTCCACGTCGGACAGCCGGTCGCCCTCCTGCTCGGCCGCGATCAGCTGCGAGATCAGGTCGTCGCCGGGCGTGCGGCGGCGCAGCTCCAGCAGCTCGCCCGCGTAGGCGTAGAACTGCTCGACGGCGCGCTCAATCCGCGGCCGCTCGCTCATCAGCACCGGCGGGTCGAACTGGCGCTGGATCCAGTTGGACCACTCGTGCAGGCGCGGCGCGTCGGCCAGCGGCGCGCCCATCACGGTCGCGATCGTCAGCGACGGGTACGGCTTCGCGAACGCCTCGACGAGGTCGAACGGCTCGCGGCCGCCGGCGGGCAGCCCGTCCCACAGCTGCTGCAGGAACGCGCGCATGCGCGGTCGCCAGCGTTCTACCGCCCGCGGCGTGAAGGCCGGGTTGACGAGCGCGCGCAGCCGTCTGTGCTGGTCGCCGTTGAGATGCAGGATGTTGCGCCGCATCTCCTCCAGCAGCGCGCCCTCCTCGATCTGGAACAGCTCCGCGATCTTCATGCCGGGGAACTCGCACGCGCGGGTGCGGAGGAAGAAGCTGGCCGCCTCCCGCTCCAGCACGACGTAGCCGAGCGGCGTGCTCGCGAGCCAGCCGCCGTCGCTGCGCAGCTGCGCCATCGTCGCGTGGAAGCGCGGTCCGTGCAGCTCCGCGTCGGTGTAGTCGAACGCGGGCAGGTCCTGCAGCTCTGTCACGGGCGTGGCCATCGAACCGGATCTCGGTCGCGATCCTAACCCGGCGTGTCCCCTTGACGCGCAGGGTATGACTTCTGACATGGCGCATCCGGGGGTCCCGATCACGGCTGACGGTCTCGGCGTCGATGGAGCGCGCGGCGCCGTCTTCGCGGGCGTGACGCTGCGCGCCGAGGCCGGCGCGCTCGTCGCGGTCGCCGGGCCGGGCGGCTCCGGCCGCACCTCGCTGCTGCTGACGCTCGCGGGCCGGATGAAGCCTGCGCACGGCTCCGCGACCGTCGCCGGCGAGCCGCTGCCGCAGCGGGCCGGCGCGGTGCGGCGGCTGGTGCGCGTCGCGCGCGCGGCCGGCGCCGTCGAGCTGCAGGAGCGCTGGACGGTGCAGGAGGCGATCGACCTGCAGGAGGTCCTGCGCGGCCACCGGATCGACGCGCGCGAGGCCGCCGCGGTGCTCGACGCCTGCGGCGTGAGCGCCGAGGGCGCAGCGCGGATCGAAGACCTCGACCCGCGCCAGCTGACGCGGCTGGCGGTCGCGCTGGCGTGGTTCGAGAGACCGCCCGCGGTCGTGCTCGACGACCTCGACCGCGGCCTCTCCGCGGACGGCGAGCGCGAGCTGTGGACGCTGCTGAAGGCGCTCGCCGAGCAGGGCACGACGGTCGTCGCCAGCGCCGCCGACGCGGCTCCGGCGGCCGGCCTCGCGGACGTGGTCGTGCCGCTGTGATCGCCCCCTTCCGCCTCGCGCTCGCGGAGCTGCGCCGCTTCCGCGGCCGCCTGCCGCTCGCGGGCCTGCTGTTCCTGCTGATCGTGCCGACGCTCTACGGCTCGCTCTACCTGTGGTCCAACTGGGACCCGTACGGCAAGTCCGGCGAGCTGCCGGTCGCGGTCGTCAACGAGGACAGACCGGTGACGGTCGACGGCAGAGAGGTCGACGCCGGCGCCGAGTTCGTCAGACAGCTGAGAGCGCAGAGAGAGCTTGGCTGGCGCTTCACCGACGACGCCGATGCCGAGGACGGTCTGAAGAGCGGCCGCTACCTGATGATCATCCGCGTCCCCAGCGACTTCAGCAGCAAGCTGTCGAGCCCGGCGGTCGGCTCGCCGGAGCGGGCGAGACTGCTGATCCGGCTCGATGACGCCAACGGCTTCATCGTCTCGATCATCGCCAGAACGGTCGAGAGCGAGCTGCAGACGCAGGTCAACGCGGCCGCCTACGCGACCTACGCCGAGGTCGCGCTCGGCGGCTTCGAGCAGGTCCGCAGAGGGCTCGGCGAGGGCGCGAGAGGCGCCCAGCAGCTGGCCGACGGCGCGGGCGAGCTGCGCAGCGGCGCACGCAGACTCTCCGACGGCCTCGGCACGCTCAGCGACGGCGCCGGCAGACTCAGAACGGGCAGCGCCGAGGTCAGCGACGGGGCGCAGCAGCTCGCCGGCGTCGTCGACACCGCCGCCGGCGCGGTCACGAACGGGCTCGACCGCCTCGGCGGCGTCTCGACCGTCGCCGGCGACGCGGCCGACGCGGCGAGACAGATCGCGAGCGGGACCAGAAGCGCGGCCGACGTCAGCGCCAGAATCGAGCAGCAGGTGGAGGCGCTCGCGCAGGCGGTGCCGGACGTCGCCGACGACCCCGCCTACAGACAGCTGCAGCAGCTCGCGCAGCAGGCGGCGCAGCAGTCGGGCCAGATCGCGACCGACACCGGCGAGGCGGCCGGCAGACTGCAGACGCTCGCGCAGCAGGCGCAGACCGCCGCCGGCCAGACCGACCAGCTGAAGGCGCAGGTGCAGAGCGGCCGCAGACAGGTCGACAGACTGGCCGACGGCGCGAAGCAGGTCGCCGACGGCGCCGCCCAGCTCGACGATGGCCTCGGCACCGCGGCGGCCGGCGCGGAGAGACTGCCGCCCGGCGCGCGCAAGCTCGACAGCGGCGCGACGAGACTGGCCGACGCGCTCTCCAGCGCGCAGGCGAGAGTCCCCGCCAGCGACCCGTCCGATCGCGCCGAGCAGGCCGACGTGCTCGCCAACCCAGTCCAGCTCTCGTCCTCCAACGCCCACCCGGCGCACGTCTACGGCCGCGGCCTGGCGCCGTTCTTCCTCTCGATCGCGCTGTGGGTCTTCGGCATCGTCGCTTACCTGATGCTGCGCCCGGTCGCGGGCGAGGCGCTCGCCGCCAGCCGCCTGCCGGCGCTGACGGTCGCCGCCGGTGGCTGGCTGCCGGCCGGCCTGCTCGGCTGCGCCGCGGCGCTGATCCTCTACGCGGTCGTCGACGTCGGGCTCGGGCTCGACCCGGTCGACGTGCTCGGCACGATCGGGCTGATGCTGCTCGCGGTGCTCGCCTTCACCGCGCTCGCGGACCTGCTGCGGATGGCCTTCGGCGCCGTCGGCGACGCGGCGATGCTCGTGCTGCTGGTGATCCAGCTCGGCGCGGCCGGCGGCATCTACCCGATCCAGACCGCGCCCGGCGCGCTCCAGGCGATCCACCCGTTCCTGCCGATGACCTACCTGATCGAGGGCTTCCGCGTGACGATCTCCGGCGGCCAGGACGCGACGCTGCTGCGGGCGGTCGCGGTGATCGCGGGGATGCTCGTCGTCTGCCTGGCGCTGGCGTCGTACACGGTCACGCGCCAGCGGATGTGGACGATCCAGCGGCTGAAGCCGGACCTGGAGCTGTAGGCGCGGCGAGCCGCGAGCGGCGAGCGGCGCGGCTAGAAGCGCCAGCGGCCGGCGGCGGCGAGCGGGCCGCGCAGCGCGGCCGTCAGCTCCACAGCCGCCGCACGCGCGCCGTCGGCGATCCGCCGCTCGATCGGCAGCGCGCCGTCGGCGTGCGTCTTCCAGCCGCCGGCGACGGCGCGCGAGGCGGCCGGCACGGCGCCGAAGCCGTCGGCGCCCACGAACAGCGGGAAGTCCTCCGGCGAGCCGCCCTGCGGGCCGAGCCCGGGGACGAGCAGGAACGCCTGCGGCATCAGCGCCCGCAGCACGCGCGCGTCGTCGGGGTAGGTGAGGCCGGCGACGGCGCCGACGCTCGCGTAGCCGCGCTCGCCGACACGCCCCGCGCCCAGCTCGGCGACGAGCTTCGCGACCTGCTCGAAGACGCGCCCGTCCGGCGTTTCCAGGCCTTGCACGCGGGCCGAGCCGGGGTTCGACGTGCGCACGAGCACGAACAGCCCCTTGCCGTGGGCGTCGGCGGCGTCGAGCATCGGCTGCAGCGACTCGGGGCCGAGGTAGGGGGAGAGCGTGACGGCGTCGGAGTCGTGCACCGGCAGCGCACGGCCGTTGACCTCGACGCGGCCGATCGCCGCGGCGGCGTAGGCGGCCATCGTCGAGCCGATGTCGCCGCGCTTGGCGTCCTCGACGATCAGCAGCCCGGCGGCGCGCGCGTGCGCGTTGACCCGCTCGAGCGCGTGCAGGCCGGCGGCGCCGAACGCCTCGAAGAAGGCCGACTGCGGCTTGACCGCGGGCGCCACATCGGCGATCCCGTCGATCACCGCGGTGCAGAAGCGAGCGGCCGCCTGGGCTGCGCCGGCGAGGTCCTCGACGCCGTCGAGCAGCTCCGGCGGCAGCTGCCGCAGCTCGGGGTCGAGCCCGACGACGAGCAGGCTCTCGGTCTGCTCGATGCGGGCGATCAGGCGGTCGGCGAAGTGGGCGCTCATCGCCGCGCGAGTCTAGTCGGCGCGCGGCGCCGCCTCGTTCCCGCCGCTCAGGCGGTCACGATCGGCTCGTTCAGCAGCTGGTGGCCGGCCTGCTCGTCGCGCTCGATCGAGGCGACCCACCAGCCGCTGCCGTCGGGCCGCTTCGCGAGCGTCCACCACTCGCGCGCCCAGTAGCGTCTCGCGCTGCGTCCGCCGGGCTGCGAGATCGTGCCGTCGGCGTGCTCGATGTGGTCGTGCACCTCGGCCGAGACGCGCACGAGGATCTCGTCTCTGTCATGGCCCTCGCGGTCGACGAGGCCGAGGTACTCGGCGCCCTCGAAGACCACCTGGGTGACGCAGTGGTGGTCGCCTCTGGCGGCCAGCTCGGCCAGCCGCGCGCGCAGCTCCGCCAGCGGCTGCGGCATCAGCACGGCGGCGAGGCGAGCGTCGTCGCGCGCGTCGTAGGCCGCCTGCACCTCCAGGTACAGCGCTCTGGCGACGGCGGTGACGGCGTCGGTCGCGAACAGCGGGTCGGCGACGGCGACGGTCACCGCGGCGCGCTCGACGCGCTTGGCGCGCCGACGCCGCTTGCGGCGGCGGACGAGCCCGACGACCCCCGTCACGATCAGCGCGACGATCACGATCGGGCTGATCAGGACCCAGAGCTCGAGCTTCGCCAGCCAGTCCTCGCCGCTGCCGCTGCCGCCGCTGCTGAACGAGGCGGTGCCGTCGCCGGCGCCGGCCAGCGCGGGCGCGGCCGAGAGCGAGAGCAGCAGCAGCGCGAGCAGCGCCGCGCGCACGGCGACGGCGATGCGGGACGTGGCTCCGATCTGCTGCTGCACCCGAGCGGCCTCCTTGGCGGCGTGGTCTGAGGCGCGCGCCGGCGCGGGCCCCTGTGCGAGTGATCGAGCGCGCCGGCGTCGACTTGAGCGCCGGCGCACCCGCTTCCGCTCAGCGGACGCCGCGCGGGGCGAACAGGCGGACGCGCGCGTTGCCGCCGTAGCCGCCGTTCGGCGTCGCGACGACGCGCGCGGTCAGCGCGGAGCCGCGCGCGGCGAGCCGTCTGCGCAGCGCCTTCGAGAGGCGCGGGCGGACCGTCGCCGAGCTGCCGGCGCGCACCACGCGATCGCGCGCGAGGACCGCGCCGCCGATCGTCAGGCGCGGGATGCGGCAGTCGGTCGGGCCGGCGCAGGTGAGCGCGACGGCGGCGGTGCCGGCGCGCGAGACGAGCGCGCTGGGCGCCGGCAGCAGCAGCCGCGCCGGGCCGCCGACGGCGGCCGTGTAGGCGACCGCGACGGCGGAGCCGGCCGTCGCGGTCAGCTCGCACTGCAGCGATCTGCCCGCATCGGATCTGGTCGCGACGCGCGTCGCGGCGGTGGCGCCGGCGAGCTGCTCGCCGTCCCGCAGCCAGCGGTAGGAGAAGAGCGCCGCGCCCGACCAGCGGCCGGGATCGCACGTGAGCGTGCCGCCGACGCGGCGCTCGCCGGTCACGCGCGGGGCGTCCAGCGGCGACAGCGGCACGTACGCCAGCACGTCGATCGCGTTCGAGGTCGCGGTCGCGGAGCCGCGCGCGTTGCTGGCGGTGACGCGGCAGACGAGCTGATGGCCGGCGTCGTCGGCGACGACCTCGTGCGCGGCGGCCGTCGCATCCGCGATCGGCGCGCCGTCGCGCAGCCACGCCAGCTCGACTCTGTCGGCCTCCGCCCAGCTGCCCGGGTCGCAGGTCAGCGTTCTGCCGACCTGGGCCGCGCCGGAGATCGTCGGCGCGGTCGTCGGCGTCGGCTCGCCGGAGCTGAAGGTGATCGTCGCGCCGCCGTCGCCGGTCTGGCTCGCGAGCGCGAGCACGACCCGCAGCGCCTGCGGCGCGCTCCAGCTCACCCCGCCGGCGCCGCCGCCTCCGCCGCCGCTGGTGAAGTCGCCGGGGGCGACGCCGCCGAGCCCGCCGGAGCCGCCGCCGGTCCAGCCGCCGCCTCCGCCGCCGCTGTTGCCGCCGGAGTTCGACGCGAGCCCGTCGGCGCCGATCCCGGGCATGCCGGCTCTGCCGGGGATGCCGGGCGACGGGCCCGTGCCGGCGCTGCCGCCGGCACCGCTCGTCAGCCCGCCGCCGCCGCCCGTGGCGAGCTCGGACGAGTAGCCGTCCTGGCCGTCCGCGTCGGCTGCGCCGCCGCTGCCGGCCAGCTTGCCGCCGTTGTTCGTGCCGGCGCCGCCGCCGCCCGCGGCGACCAGCAGCCGCGTCGAGAGCCCGCCGCCGGGCGCTCGCACGTCGGTCGCGCCGCCGCCGGCGCCGGATTGGTGGCCGGGGCCCACGCCGGCGCCGCGGCCGCCGCCGTTGAAGCCGGCGTTGGCACCCGACAGGCCGCGCCCGCCGACGTTCAGCTCCAGCGTCTCGCCGGGGGCCACCGGCAGCGTGGCGCGCAGCTCGGCGGCGATCCCGCCGAGCGCGAAGAGCGGGTTGTTGTCGCCGCCGGCACCGCCGCGCAGCACGAAGGTCGCGCGGGTCATGCCCGCGGGCACGGTCACCGCCTGCGCGGCGCCGGTGTAGTCGAACGCGACGGTGATCGGCTCGGCTGCCGCCGCCGGCAGCGCCATCAAGGCGCACGTGGTCGCGGCGGCCGCGAGCACGGCCGCCGGTCTGCGGGTACGACGCATCGTTCCCTCCCTGGTGGAGTGAAGTGGATCGGAGATCGAGGCCGCCCGCCGTGGCGGTCGGCCGCTGGAAGTGGCGCCGTGGCGTCCGTGCCCGGCGTCAGCAACATCAACGAGGGTGTTGGCGCGAAGTTGCGCGTGCCTGCGGTCGGGAGCGCCCGGTAGCCTGCGGGCGATGGACGAGCTGTTGAAGCTGACCGCCGACGCCGGCGTCGAGGTCAGCGCCGCCGAGACGGCGCTGGAGGACGCGGAGCCGCAGGCCGCGCGCGACGCGCTCGACCGCGCCGACGACATCCTCACCCAGCTGCGCGAGCGCTGGCCGGGCATGTCGGCGCCCGAGCGCGCGGTGATCGGCGACGCCGCCGCCGTCGTCCGCCGCCGCCGCGACGCCGTCGCCGCGCGCGTGCCGGTGCGCAGAGTGCTGACCGACGTCGCCGCCGAGGTCGACCCGGAGCAGGACGAGGACCCGGAGAGCTAGTGGTGTGCCCGGCAAACGTTGCCGGTCACGCCACTAGGCCTTCGCCAGTCTCGCGATCGACGCCTCCAGCGCCTCCATCAGGTCCGGCGAGGCGCGCTCGGCCGGCGCGTCGCGTCTGGGGGCGCGCAGCGTCTTCCCGCTGGACTTGGCCGCGATCGCTCTTCTGAGCCGCGCGCGGTGGCGGTCTCTCCAGGCGGACGGGTCGAAGTCGCCGCTGAGCGAGTCGACCAGTCTGACCGCCGCTCTCAGCGCTCTCGGCTTCGGTCTCGCCGCGGCGCCGCTCGGCGCGCCCGCCTGCGCGGGGTCGCGCAGCTCGTCGTGGAAGCGCAGCGTCGTCAGCGACAGCAGCGGCCCGTCGGGGCGGACGGCGGCGAGGTACTGCTTCGAGCGCAGCACGAAGCGGCCGATCGCGACCTTGTCCTGGCGTTCCATCACGTCGTGCAGCAGGCGGTAGGCGCGCAGCGTGCCCTCCGCTCTGCCGGCCGGCGTCAGCAGGTAGGGATGGTCGAACAGCAGCGGGTCGAGCTGGTCGAGGTCGGCGAACTGCTCGACGTCGATCGTGCGCGTGCGGCGCGGTGCGGCCGCCTCCAGCTCCTCGTCGCTCAGCACGACCTCGCGGCCGTCGTCGAGTCTGCAGCCGTGGGCGACCTGCTCCCACGGCACCTCGACCTCCTCCTTCGTGCACCAGCGGCGGACCTCGATCGGGCGGCCGGTTCTGGCGTTGAGCTGCGTGAAGTGGAGCTGGCGATCGCGCACCGCGCTGCGCAGCTCGACCGGCACGTTGACGAGCCCGAACGAGAGCGACCCGGACCAGAGCGGGCGCGCCATCAGGATCTTCTCGCTCTGCGTCTCGCGGCTCTGCGTCTCGTGCCGCTGCGTCTCGCGGTTCTGCTGCTGGCGCCGCGTCTCGGCGCGTGCCCGCCGCGCGTGCGTCTGGACGAGCCGCTCGCGCCGTGCGCCCCGCGCGTCCGTCTTCTGCGTCTCGCCAGCTCCGCCAGCGTCGCGTCGAGCGCGGCGGAGAGGTCGTCGGGCGCCTCGGCCGGCTCGCGCTCGGGCTGCTCGATCGCTTCGCCCTCCGCCTTGCGCTCGATCAGCGCCAGCAGCGCGGCGCGGTGGTCGTCGTCGTAGTCGGTCGCGTCGAACGGCTCCGACAGCGCCTCGACCAGCGCCTCCGCCAGTCTCCGCTCTCTCGCGCCCGGCGCTCTCGCGTCAGCGGGCGGGTCGAGCGACTCCGGCGCGACGACCTCGTCGGCGAAGCGCAGCGTCGACAGGCCCAGCACGCCGCCGGGCAGCGCGCGCAGCGCGACGAGCTGCTCGCGCGTGCGCAGCACGATCCGCCCGATCCCGACCCGCTCGACCTTCGCCAGCGCCGCGTGCAGCAGCGCGTAGCCGTCGTCGGAGCCGTCGCGCGGGCCGAGGTGGTAGGGCTTGTCGTACCAGACCGGATCGACCTGCTCGGCCGGCACGAACTGCTCGATCTCGCACTGCTTCGCGTGTCTGCCGTCGACGCCGCGCAGCTCGTCGTCGCTCAGCACGACGTACTCGCCGTCGCCGACCTCGAAGCCCTTCACGAGCGCCTCGCCGGCGACCTCCCTGCCGCTCCCGGGGTCGAAGCGGCGGTGCTCCAGCCGCGCGCCCTCCTTCGCGTGCACCTCGTGGAAGTGGACGCCGCGGTCCTCGATCGCGCCGAACAGCTTCACCGGCACGCGCAGCTCGCCGACCGCGAGGGAGCCGTTCCAGATCGAGCGCGCCATGCCGGGAGCGCTACCCGCGCCCAGAGCAGGCCAACCGCCGCGAGAAGGAGCCGCTGGCGAGTTCTCGCAAGCCTGAGGCGAGCCTCCTGGGCGAGCCTCAGGCCGGTATCAGCAGCGCCAGCTGGCGCGAGTGGGCGAGCAGCGTGCCGTCGCCGAGGAACAGCAGGCCGTCCTCCTCGACGAGCCCGTCGCGCGCGGTCGAGCTGCGATACCAGCCGAGCACCGCCTGGTCGGGCAGGCCGGCCGGCGGGATGTCGGCGCGGAAGTGAATCGTCAGGTCGATCGTCGGCGCGACCGCCGGGCGGTCGAGCGGCTCGAAGCCGGGCGGCCACCAGACGTCGGTGCAGAGCGCGACGTAGGCGGCGTCGACCGCGTGCGGCTGCGGCAGCGTGATCCAGCCGCCGGCCTGCGCCGGCTCGCCGGCCGCGGGCGCTCTGCCGCTGAAGGGGATCCCGCCGAAGCGAGGCGCGAGCTGGACGCGGTGGGAGATCGCCGGTGCGGCGCCGGGGACGTCGAGCCAGTGCGCGTCGTCGTCGCGGCGCCAGCGGTGGCCCTCCAGCCGCGGCGCGTCGCGCTGCGGCGCGGGCGCGACCTGCGGCGGGTCCGGCATCCACGTGCCGGCGGCCGGCAGGCCCGGCACCGCGAGCGCCGCCAGCGCGGTCACCACCGGCTTGCCGTTCTGCGTCGCCTCGACACGCACGTTCGCGATCCGGCGGCCGTCGCGGATCGTCTCGACGGTCAGCTCCAGCGGCCCGGCGCCGGCCGGGCGCAGGTAGTGCAGCGTCAGCGAGCGCAGCCGTCTGGCGCCCGCGGGGTCGGCGTGGGCGGCGATCGCGCGCACGACGATCGCGGCCAGGTAGCCGCCGTTGGCGGCCGTCGGGGCGGCCCAGCCGAGGTCGACGTCAGCGCTGAAGCGGCCCGCGCCGAGGGCGCTGACGGCGGTCGCGTCGTCGAACGGGCGGGCCTCGGTCGAGTGGCTCATCGCGGCGGAGGCTAACACTAGGATGGCCGTCCTACTGCCACCGAGGAGAGCACGGATGAGCGAGCAGTTGATCACCACCGAGCGGCGCGGGCACGTCTTCCTGATCGGCCTCAACCGGCCCGACAAGCGCAACGCCTTCACGCTGGAGATGCTCAGACAGCTGGCGCTCGCGGTCGGCGAGCTGGAGGCCGACGACGAGCTGTGGGCCGGCGTCCTGTTCGCCCACGGCGACCACTTCACCGCCGGGCTCGACCTCGCCGACGTCGGCGCCGAGATCCAGGCCAACGGCTCGCTGTCGGTGCCCGAGGGCGGCCGTCAGCCGTGGCGGCTCGACGGCGAGCCGTACACGACCCCGCTCGTGACGGCCGTGCAGGGCTGGTGCATCACGCTCGGGATCGAGCTGCTGCTCGCCTCCGACATCCGCGTCGCCGCCGCCGACACCCGCTTCACGCAGCTGGAGGTGCAGCGCGGCATCTACCCCTTCGGCGGCGCCACGATCCGGATGCCGCGCGAGGCCGGCTGGGGCAACGCGATGCGCTGGCTGCTGACCGGTGACCAGTTCGACGCGCAGGAGGCCTACCGGCTCGGGCTCGTGCAGGAGGTCGTCGAGCCCGGCCGGCAGGTCGAGCGCGCGATCGAGCTGGCCGAGCGGATCGCGACCGTCGCCGCGCCGCTGGGCGTGCGCGCGACGCTCGCCTCCGCCAGCGCCGCGATCCCGTACGCCGAGCGCGAGGCCGCGAACAGACTGCAGCCGGACGTGCTGCCGCTGATGCGCAGCGAGGATGGCGCCGAGGGCCTCACCTCCTTCCTGGAACGGCGCGCGGCGAGGTTCACCGGCCGCTGAGCACGGGTAACCGGCGGCCATGGACCTGACCTTCTCCGACGCCGAGCGCGCCTTCCGCGACGAGCTGCGGGGCTGGATCGCCGCCAACCACCCGGGCGCCGAGCCGGAGGGGGAGGAGGCGTCGTTCGCCTGGCGGGTCGCGTGGCAGCGCGCGCTCGCCGGCGGCGGCTGGGCCGCGGTCTCCTGGCCGCCGGAGTACGGCGGGCGCGGCGCGACGCTGGTCGAGTCGGCGATCTTCAACGAGGAGCTGGCGCGGGCGCGCGCGCCGCAGCCGGCGAACGTGCTCGGCCTGCTGCTCGGCGGGCCGACGCTGATGGTCCACGGCAGCGACGAGCAGCGCGAGCGGTTCCTGCCGGGGATCGTCTCCGCTGACGAGATCTGGTGCCAGGGCTTCTCCGAGCCTGACGCCGGCTCCGACCTGGCGGCGCTGAAGACGCGCGCGGTCAAGGTCGACGGCGGCTGGCGGGTGACCGGCCAGAAGGTCTGGACCAGCTTCGCCCACCACGCGACGTGGTGCATGCTGGTCGCGCGCAGCGACGCCGAGGCGGCGAAGCACAAGGGCCTCACCTACTTCCTGATGGACATGCGGGAGCCGGGCATCACGGTCCGGCCGCTGCGCCAGATCACCGGCGCGGCCGAGTTCAACGAGCTGTTCCTGGAAGAGGTCTGGATCCCGGACGAGAACGTGATCGGCGCCGTCGGCAACGGCTGGGCGGTCGCGCTGACGACGCTGATGAACGAGCGCGCCGGGCTCGCCTTCGGGCTGCAGGTGGCGCTGAAGGTGCTGTTGGACGAGCTGACCGCGGCCGCCGTCGCGCGCGGCCTGCTCGACGATCCCTCCGTCGCCGAGCGGCTCGGCGACCTGCACATGCGCTGCGAGATCCTGCGCCTGACCGCCTACCGCGGCCTGACCGCGCAGATGAAGTACGGCCAGCCCGGACCCGAGGGCTCGCTGACGAAGTGGATGTGGTCGGACACCAACCAGCGCGCGACCGAGCTGGCCGTCGAGCTGATCGGGCCGGAGGCGCTGGCGACCGACTCGCGCTGGTCGTTCGAGCTGCTGCGCGCCCGCGGCAACACGATCGAGGGCGGCACGACCGAGATCCTCAGGAACATCGTCGCCGAGCGCGTGCTCGGCCTGCCGCGACTGGGGCGGACGTGAACTTCGACCTGACTGACGACCAGCGCGAGATCCAGCGCACCGCCAGAGCGCTGCTGACCGCGCGCTCCTCGTTCGCGAGCGTGCGCGCCGTCGCCGAGTCGCCGGCGCGCACGTACGACACGGCGCTGTGGGAGGAGCTGATCGGCCTCGGCTGGGCCGGGATCGCGATCCCCGAGACGTACGGCGGCCAGGGGCTCGGGCTGCTGGAGCTGGCCGTCGTCGCCGAGCAGCTCGGCTGGGCGGCGACCCCGTCGCGCTGGCTCTCCAACGCGCTCGCGGCGCAGCTCGTGCTCGGCGCCGGCAGCGAGCGCCAGCGCGAGCAGCTGCTGCCGGAGCTGGCGGTCGGGCGCGAGACGGCGACCGTCGGGATCGCGCGCGACGGCGTCGCCGAGCTGGTGCCCGACGCCGACAGCGCGCGCTGGATCGTGCTGGTCGAGCGCGGCCAGGCGATCGTCCACGACGCCCGCGGCGGCGGCGTCGCGATCGAGCCGCGCGAGACGATCGACCCGACCCGCCGCTACGCGCGCGTCACCGTCCACGCGAGCGGCGCCGGCGCCGGCAGGCTGCTCGACGGGCCGCTGGAGGCCGGGCTCGACCGCGCCGAGGTCGTGCTGGCGGCGGAGCTGACCGGCCTCGCGCAGCGGGCGCTGGAGCTGACGGTCGCCTATGTGCAGGAGCGCAGACAGTTCGGCACCCCGATCGGCGCCTTCCAGGCCGTCTCGCACCGCGCAGCGCAGCAGCTGCTGGAGACCGAGGGCGCGCGCTCGGCGATCTGGTTCGCGGCCTGGGCGGCCGACGCCGAGCCGGAGGCGCTGCCGCGCGCGGCGGCGATGGCGAAGGCGGCCGCCGCCGACGCCGGCCGCCACGTCACCGCGGCCGCGATCCAGCTGCACGGCGGGATCGGCTTCACCTGGGAGGCCGACGTCCACTGGCTCTACAAGCGCGCCCAGCTCGACGCCGCCCTGCTCGGCTCGGCGAGCGAGCACCGCCGCCGGATCGCGCGCCTGGCAGCGGCCGCCGCTGACGCCGCCGCGCCGGGCGTCAGCGCCGACGCCGAAGCCGCCGCCGGCCGCGGGCACGCCTAGGATCCGCGGCGATGGTCGGGCTCGCGCACGACACCGACAGCCGCGACAGCGGCGCCGCGGCCGGCGAGGTGACGCTGGCGCTGGTCGGGCCGCAGTTGCGCGAGCGCGTGCTGGAGCTGGCGCCGCATCCCTTCCAGCGGACCTGGTCGGGCGTGCCGGCCGACACGCTCGGGCCGGCCGAGCGCGACCCGCGCCAGCACCCGGTCGCGATCCTGCTCGACGGCGGGCCGGTCGGCTTCTTCGTGCTGCACGGCGGCGTCAGCGCCGGCCGCTTCGTGCGGCCGCACAGCGAGTTCCTCGTGCGCGCCTTCTTCGTCGACGCGACCCTCCAGCACCGCGGCATCGGCAGCCGCGCGCTCGCGCTGATGCCGGCCTTCGCGCGCTCGCTCGACCCGACGCTGACGCGGCTCGTGCTGACCGTCAACGACGTCAACGAGGTCGCTCAGCACGCCTACCTGCGCGCCGGCTTCCGCGACACCGGCGAGCGCTACCAGCGGCCCGGCGCCGGCCCGCAGTTCGTGCTCGACCTGCCGGTCTGAAGCCCGCCGCCGCGCCCGCCGCGCTGAGCCCGCCGCCGCCGTCGTGCCCACCCGCCCGAGAGCTCGTCGCGTCGGTTCTTAGCTGCTTCTTGGCTGCGCCGCGCACACTGCTGCCTCGATGCGGAGCGCCTCCAGACGTGCCAGCCTGACCACGGCCGCCCTCGCGGCGGCGTGCGTCGCCGCGATCGTCGCGGCAGTCCTCGTCGTCGGCCCCTCCAACGCCGCCTCGGGCGGCGCCGGCGAGCGGCTCGTGACGGTCTCCCGCGGCGTCGTGCAGGCGACCGTCTCCGGCAGCGGATCGGTCGCGGCGGCGAAGCAGCTCGACCTCGACTTCGAGACCGGCGGGACGTTGCAGAAGGTCTACGTCAAGCCCGGTCAGAAGGTGGTCGCCGGTCAGCTGCTCGCGCAGCTCGACCCGACCGACGCCGAGAAGACGCTCGCCGACGCCCAACAGGCGCTCGCCGACGCGGAGGACGGCTCCAACACGACCGCCTCCTACGCGGGCGAGACCCTGACGACCTCGGACGCCGTCTACCGGCCGGACAGCGAGACGACCGGCGACGCGACCGCGCCGGCAGCCGGCGGCGCGCGCTTGGCGGCCGTCGCCGACGAGCCGCCGGCCGCGACGACGCCCACCGCGACGACGCCGGCCGCGACGACGCCGACGGAGACGACGCCCGACGCGACGACGCCGCAGACGACCACGACGCCCGCGCCGGAGCCGACGCAGACGACCACGACTCCGGCGCCGACGACCCCGCAGACCACGCCCACCCCCGCGCCGACCCAGACGACGCCCGCGACGCCGGCCACCGGCGCGGGCACGCCCGGTGCGGCCGGCGCAGGTGCCGGCACCGGCGCGGCAGCCGCGGGCGCGGCCGGCTCCGGCGCGACCAGCGCGCAGTCGCTCGACGACCTCGAAGACGCCGTCGAGGACGCCCAGGATGCGCTCGCGGCGACGAAGCTGCGCGCGCCGATCGCCGGCACGATCGCCTCCGTCGGCGCGAGCGCCGGCGAGGAGGTCGGCGGCGGCTCCTCCGCGTCCAGCAGCAGCTCGTCGAGCGCGGCGAGCGGCAGCGGCGCGGGCGCCGCGACCGGCGCCGCCGGCGCGAGCGCGACCGGCAGCAGCGGCGCGAGCGGATCGTCCTCCTTCATCACGCTCGTCGACCTCGACGCGATGAACCTCGTCGTCCCCTTCAGCGAGTCGGACGTCGGCCAGGTCAGACGCGGCCAGGCGGCGACCGTGACCGTCAACGCGCTGCCCGACGAGCAGCTCGCCGCCCACGTCGTCTCGGTCGCGACGCTGCCGACGACCAACAGCTCCGTCGTCAGCTACGACGTGACGCTGCGGCTCGACCAGCTCGCGAGCGGGCTGAAGTCGGGCATGACCGCCTCCGCGAGCGTCGTCGTCGACCAGGCCGACGGCGTCCTCAACGTCGCCAGCGCCGCCGTCTCCGGCCGCGGCTCCAGCGGCACCGTGACGGTCGCAGAGGGCGACGAGCGCGTCCGCCAGCGCGTCACGATCGGGATCGTCGGCGACGAGACGACGCAGATCCTCGACGGCGTCAGCGCCGGCGACCAGCTCGTCGTCGCCGCGGCCCCGACCGCGACCGCGAGCGGCGCCGCCGGCGCGGCGGCAGGCGCCGGCAGAGCCGGGCTGACCGGCGGCCTCGGCGGCGCGGGCGGCTTCCCCGGCGGCGGCAGCTTCGGCGGCGGCGGGGGCGCGCTCCGCGGCGGCCCGCCCGGCGGTCCCTGATGCGGCGCCCCGCAGACACCGCGACACCCGCCCGCCCGGCGACGCCCGTCTCTCGCGACGCCCCCGCGGCGCGCCCCGTCATCGCCGTCGACAGGGTCGTCAAGTCGTACGCGATGGGTGAGCTGACGGTGCACGCGCTGCGCGGCGTCTCGCTGCGGATCGAGCGCGGCGACTACGTCGCGATCATGGGCAGCTCGGGCAGCGGCAAGTCGACGCTGATGAACATCCTCGGCTGCCTCGACGCGCCCACGAGCGGCAGCTATCTGCTCGACGGGATCGACGTGCGCGCCTATGACGACGACGACCTCGCCGACATCCGCAACCGCAAGATCGGCTTCGTCTTCCAGAGCTTCAACCTCGTGCCGCGCACGCGCGCGCTGGCGCAGGTCGAGCTGCCGCTGGCGTACGCCGGCGTCGGCCGCGCCGAGCGCCGCCGCCGCGCGGCGCGGGCGCTGCGGGCGGTCGGGATGGGGGAGCGGCTCGACCACCTGCCGTCGGAGCTGTCGGGCGGTCAGCAGCAGCGCGTCGCGGTCGCGCGGGCGCTGGTCGCGAGCCCGCCGCTGCTGCTCGCCGACGAGCCGACCGGCAACCTCGACTCGCGCTCGACCGAGGACGTGCTCGACATCTTCGACACGCTCAACGCGCACGGCCGCACGATCGTGATCATCACGCACGAGGCCGAGGTCGCCGAGCGCGCCCGCCGCGTGATCCGCCTGATCGACGGCCGCGTCGTCGAGGACCGCCGGCTCGACGCCGACCCCGCCTCGCGCGATGCCGCCGCCGCCCCCGCCGCCCCCGCCGCCGCCCCCGCCGCCGCCCCCGCCGCCGCGCCCGCCGCCG
>NZ_JAUTDN010000061.1 GCF_030646155.1 Conexibacter sp. CPCC 205762 | reverse complement strand
GCCGTGCCCGCGCCCGCCGTGCCCGCGCCCGCCGCGCCCGCCGCGCCCGCCGCGCCCGCGCCCGCCGGCTCGCCCCACGCCCGCAGCGCCGCCGCTTCCACGCGCGCGTGCTGCGGATCGAGCGCGAGCTTCAGCACCACCGGGGCGCCGTCGCGGTGGCCGCGGACGACGACCGAGCTGCGGCCGGCGAGCGGCGGCGAGGCGAGGTCGAGTGCGACCCACCAGCGCTCGGCGAGGGCGGAGAGGCGGGTCGGCAGCGCGTCGAGCCAGGGCTCCGCGGCCGCGCCGTGGCGGGCGAGCAGGCGCGCGCGAGCGGCGGCGTCGAGCATCGCGCCCACTAAAGCAGGCTGTGAATCGCTGTTCCAGCGGGCAGGATCGGCGCGCTGGTGCGCGAATGGGCGATCAGGATGACAAGCTCGCTCGAGCAGTTGCAGGAGATGACCGGCGCCGCGGTCGGTGAGCTGCTGCGCGCCCGCGAGCGGACCGCCGAGCGGATCGAGCAGCGGCGGGAGCTGCTGGCGGCGCTGCCGGTCGACGCCGACGCGACCGTCGTGCTGATGGGCTCGTGGGGGCGGCGCGAGCTGACGCCGCGCTCCGACGACGACTACATGGTGCTCGTGCGCGGGGCGAAGAGAAGCGCGCCGCCGCGGCCGATCCCGGAGGCGGTCGGGCGGGTCTTCGAAGCCGACCCGAGCGGCTCGACGAGGCCGGGCCGCGAGGGGATCTTCGCGCAGGTCGTCTACTCGGCCGACCTGGTCGAGAGAGTCGGGCTGGACGACGACTCGAACACGAACCTGACGCGGCGGATGCTGCTGATGCTGGAGTCGGTCGCCGCCTGCAACGCCGACGTGCTCGAAGGCACCCGCCGCGACGTGATCGACGACTACCTCAGCGACTCGGTCAAGGACTTCCGCCCGCCGCGCTTCCTGCTCAACGACCTCGTCCGCTACTGGCGCACGATCGGCGTCGACTTCGTCGCGAAGGACCGCCGCCGCGCCGGCGAGGGCTGGGGGCTGCGCAACGCGAAGCTGCGCACCTCACGCAAGCTGCTGTTCGCCAGCGGCCTGCTGCCGGTGCTGCGCTGCCACGAGCTGGCGGCCGCGCAGATCCCCGACTTCCTCGCCGCCCAGCTCGCGCTGCCGCCGGCCGACCGCGTCGCCGACGCCTTCCTGCGCTACGAGAACCTGATCGACGGTGCCGCCGTCTTCAGCGCCTACGACCGCTTCCTGCGGATGATCGGCGACGAGCAGGTGCGCGCCGAGCTGGCGGCGATCGACGGCCGCGCCGCCGCCGACCGCTCCGAGGCGTTCGCGGAGGCGACCGCGCTCGGCAAGGTGATCGACCGCGGCCTGATCAGGCTGCTGTTCGGCGACGGCCTGCGGCGGGTCACAGAGGACTACGCGATCTTTTAGCTACGCAGATCTGGCGGAAGGATCGTCGTTCTTGGCGCGGACGCAGGGAGCGTGGCGGCCCGTGAGCGACCGAGGACAAAGCCAGGGACGGCGAGGCGACGCCAGATCAGCGTGGCTCAGCGCGGCGGGAGGGGCGCTTCGAGCACCCACGGCACGCCGGTGCAGCGGCTCAGCACCGGCACGAACGCCTCGGCGTCCTCCGGCTGCAGCGGCACGTGCGCGCCGCTGGGCTGGATCGAGCTGATGTGGACCTCGGCGAGGCGGTCGCCGAAGGCGTCGACCAGCTCGTGGGCGAGGCCCATCGAGGGGTCGTGCAGCTGGGCGTGCGCGACGTCGAAGCAGAAGCGCGCCTGGGGCAGCGCCTCGAAGTAGGCCGCCAGCTCGGCGGCGGTGCGCGCGTCCGGCTTGCGCGTGTCCATGTTCTCCAGCCGCAGGCGCCGGCCGATCGCGGCGAAGGCGGCGAGGTCGCCGAGCGTCTCGGGGTGCATCACGACGCCCTCGACGCACGCCGGCAGCTCGGCGAGCTGGGCGGCCAGCGCGGCCGGCTCGCAGTCCCAGCCCTTCGACGGGCCGTGGACCGAGACGCGCCGGAACGGCAGCTCCGGCACGTCCTCCAGGAACGCGACGAGGCCGGGCAGCTCGCCGGCGCTCAGCGCCGACAGCTCGACGACGTCGTCGGAGAGGACCTCGGCGGCGGCGGCGAGCCGCGGCCAGTCGCCGCGCGCGCCGGTCATGTAGCCGGTCGAGACGCCGATCAGGCCAGGGTTGAGGGCGAGCAGCTCTTCGATCTCGCTCATCGTTGGGATCGTCTCGGCGGGGGCCAACATCGGATCGCTACCCTAGCCGGGGCATCGGACCGAACCGGGCGGCGATCGCCGCCCCCGCCGTCATTCCCCCGCACGTTGCGGGGATTCAGATTGAGCGCCGATGCGCCAGCTCAGTGACCCGACGTCGCCTTCAGCCCGACGACCGACACGAGCAGCAGCACGAGGAAGAAGATCCGCGCGGCGCTGTGCGGCTCGTTGAACAGGAAGATGCCGAGCGTCGCGGCGCCGGCCGCGCCGATCCCGACCCAGATGCCGTAGGCGGTGCCGATCGGCAGCGTCTTCGCCGCCTGCGCCAGCAGCAGCATCGAGGCGACCATCGCGGCGACGGTGGGGATCGTCGGCGCGAGCTTGGTGAAGCCCTCGGTGTACTTGAGGCCGATCGCCCACGCCACCTCCAGCAGCGCTGCGACGAGCAGAAGAATCCAGGCCATGTCCCGTGCTCCCTTCGGACGAGGGGGTTCCAGCCGCGCGGCGCCGGGGGTTCGCCGGGGCGGCTGTCTGCGGTGCGCGTCGTCTTTGCGGTGCCGGGTACGGCGCGTCTCGTCCGGGACCTGCGGCACTAAGTGATACCGCGGTCGCATTTGATCCTAGCACGCCGGACTTCGGTCGTGGGCGGGGACGCCATAGCATCAGGTCATGCCTTTGCTGTGGCGCGTGCTGGCGATCAACGCGGTGGTGCTCGTCGTCGCGGTCGCCGTGCTGCTGCTGACGCCGGTGACGGTCAGCGACCCGCCGACGATCGCCGAGATCGCCGCGCTGTTCGCCGGCGTGCTGGCGGTGCTGCTGGTGCTGTGGCTGCTGCTGCACCGCGCCTTCGTGCCGCTGGAGCGGCTTGCCGCCTTCGCCCGCCGCGTCGATCCGCTGCGGCCGGGCGAGCGCGCCGCGGTCGGCAGCTCCGATCCGCAGGTGGCGGCGACGACGCGCGCGATCAACGAGATGATCGAGCGGCTCGAGCGCGAGCGGCGCGAGTCGGCGCGCGAGGCGCTGTCGGCACAGGAGGCGGAGCGGATCCGGATCGCGCGCGAGCTGCACGACGAGGTCGGCCAGACGCTGACCGCCGTCGTGCTGCAGCTGGAGCGGGCCGCGCGGGATGCCGCCGCCCGCGACGTCGCCGCCCGCGAGGCGCCCCACCCGCGCGACGCCGCCGCGCCGAGCGACGCCGCCCCCGCGCGCGACGAGCTGCTCGAACACGTCGAGGAGGCGCGCGAGCTGGCGCGGCACGCGGCCGAGGAGGTGCGCGAGATCGCGCGGCGGCTGCGGCCGGAGGCGCTCGACGACCTCGGCATCGCGAGCGCGCTCGTCTCGCTCGCGACCGCCAGCGGGCGCCACAGCGGCGTGCGCGTCAGCCACCGGATCGACGGCGCGCTGCCGCCGCTCGGCGACGACGCCGAGCTGGTCGTCTACCGCGTCGCGCAGGAGGCGCTGACGAACGTCGCCCGCCACGCCGGCGCCGACGCCGCCGAGCTGCTGCTGGAGGCAGCGCCGGCCGGCTGTGTGACGCTGACCGTGCGCGACCACGGCGCCGGCTTCGACCCGTCCGCGGTCGCCGGCGGCGAGCGCGGGATCCGCGGCATGCGCGAGCGGGCCGTGCTGGTCGACGCGCGGCTGGAGATCGACAGCGCCCCCGGCGCCGGCACGATCGTGCGCCTGACGATCCCCTGCGGCGCGTCCGCCGCAAATCGCAGCGCGGCTGACGCAAACACCGGCGCGGCCGCCGCAGACCGCGGCGCGGCTGACGCAAACACCGGCGCGTCCGCCGCAAATCGCGGCGCGGCTGACGCAGACACCGGCGCGGCTGACGCAAAGGGCGGCGCGCGATGAGCACCCCGCTGACGACCCGCATCCTGCTCGCCGACGACCACGCGGTCGTGCGGGCGGGGCTGCGGCTGGTGCTCGACGGCGAGCCGGACATGCGCGTCGTGGCGGAGGCGGCCGACGGGGCGGAGGCGGTCGAGCGGGCGCGCGCGGGCGACGTCGACCTGGCCGTGCTCGACGTCGCGATGCCGCGGCTGACCGGCCTGCAGGCGGCCGCCGAGCTGACCCGCACGGCGCCCGCGATCAGGATCCTGATGCTGTCGATGCACGACAACGAGCAGTACCTGTTCGAGGCGCTGAAGGCCGGCGCCTCCGGCTACGTGCTGAAGACCGCCGCCGACCGCGACCTCGTCGACGCCGTCCGCGCCGCGATGCGCGGCGAGTCGTTCCTCTACCCGGCCGCGACCGCGGCGCTCGTGCGCGACTGGATCGAGCGCGCCGGCGCCGGCGAGGACGTGCCCGAGGATCCGCTCACGACGCGCGAGCTGCAGGTGCTGAAGCTGATCGCCGAGGCGCACACGAACGACCAGATCGCCGGCGAGCTGGCGATCGCGAGACGGACCGTCGAGCGCCACCGCGCGAACATCCTCGGCAAGCTGCACATGCGCGACCGCGTCGAGCTGACGCGCTACGCGATCCGCCGCGGGCTCGTCCAGCCCTAAGCCTGGGTTACGACTCGCCGATTCGAGGACGGTCGGGCGCGGCGCGGTCTGTGCACTGGTCTCGCCCCGGTCCCAGTAGTTACGAGAGTCGGAATCTGGTCGACGAAAACCTGGAAGCCAGAAAGTCTCAGCCGTTGCACAACCATGCGGAGATTGACCTTCGCGAAGAACGGGAGCGAAGCTGCCACGGGGCCGACTACCTCTTTTTGGGTGATGAGCGCAAGGACGATCTTGTAGTCGCCTGGGCGGCCTGGCTGGCGGATGCGTTGCGCGAAACGAGGGCCGTGTGGCTGCAGGAGGCTGCGAAGGTCCTTGCGAAATTCAGAGCTGAGGAGAAGCGAGTCGGCGGAGACCTGGGCTTGCGCAAACAAGTGGCTGAGAGTGGAGGAGCCGCCCTTACGACGTTTCACATGCACGAAGTGGCCTTCACGGCTGAACAGGTCGCAGGGCTCGATCGCAGACTGCCCTTGAAGGCGAATGAGCCTTTGGTCGAGCAGGGCGAGATCTCTTCGGGTAGCTGCGATACGTTCGTTGTATCTGCCTTCCAGTTCACCTTGGTTGGCGTTTTCCAGTTCCAGGTCGGACGAGGGGAGCGTCCGGGCGAAGGCGAGCACGTCAGCGGCGAAGTCGTGTTCGACTCGGTACCACGTTCCGTCATCAAGAACCGAAAGCCCTCTGCTGTCGGAGCGCTCGAAATGCAAGCAGTCGAATGCCGACCACGTAGCGACGACCTCTCCGCTGGAGTCGACTCCATCCAAGCGAGCGTTGCGCAGCCGGTGCTCAAATGTTGCCGCCAACCGTCCGTCGGCCTTGAAGAGGTATTTCAGCAGGTCGATCGTCGGCTCGACGACCTGCGTGCCAGAAGGCCAGAACTTGAAATAACTGATTGACGGGTCAGGGATCTCTGGCGGCATCAGGTCGAATCCGCTGAACTCGCGGTTGGCGAGCAGCGTCAACGCGTAGTTGGTAAGTCGGTCGACCTCGTCCTCATCCTCAATCTCCTCGATCGTGTCGATCCACGGAAAGTGCTCTCTGTAAAGCGGCGCTCGGCTGAGGTCGTAAAGCTCGCGGCACTTTCTCGCGAGATCGGCTGGCTCGATCTTGGCGATCAGATGAGCTGCGTCACGACCCCAGATCTTCTTGCCGAGATCTTCGTCCGCTACTGTCCCCTCGATGGATGTAACGAGGTCGCGCTGGGTGTTCAGCTCGAAGCCGGACACGCTTGCGAGCTGTGAGAGCTGGCGATCTGTGTGGAGCGCGTGCTCGTTGAAGGTGCGCGCTGCGATCGCGCGGAGCTTCTCTGGATCGACTCCGTTGAGCGCTGCTTTGAGGCCGAACTTCTTCTCGAAGCTGCCGGAGGGAAGCAGGTGCCGTCCATTCCCAAAGGTGACCGCGAACGTGCGTCCATCGACTTCGAGCGCGAGAACTGCGCGCACGCTTTGTGTGGCCGCGCTGACAGCAGGAGCCGTCACGGGCCTAAGAAGGTCGATCCAGTCGGGTTCGCGTGAAGCGCTCCGTCGGACGATCAAGACGCCTCGTGTCTGTTCGGCGACAACCTCGTGGAACGAGTCCAACTCGGGAACCGGCTCGAACCCGCCGACGATGTCCTGCGCGTCGAAGCCGTCCTTCAAGAGGTAGACGCTGATGTGCTCTGTTGTGGGAGCCATGCCAGGGAAATCGGCTGCACAATGCACTTCTTTAGTGGTGGATCCTGAACGTGCGCCCGTTACGTAAATCGGGAATCCGTCGAACCGCCGGTGTCGGGCGGTCCTGTCGCCCTCAGGCGCCCGGCCCCGCCGCCAGCGACACCATCATCGGCAGCTCTCTCCCCGCCGGCGGGTGGAAGCGGCGCTGGTCGTCGCCGCGCATCTCGGGGAACGGCTGCCAGCCGTTCGCGTACGGGTGCTCCTGCAGCGCCTCCAGCCGCATCCCGGCCCCGAGCACGGCGCTGACGATCGCGCCGACGGTCCACTGGAACTCGACGCAGGCGTTCGGGTTGACCCACGCGCGCGCCCGCGCCGCCTCCTCCGGATCGGACGCGAGGTAGCCGACGTAGTCCTGGATCCCCTCTTCGAAGCGCCAGCCGCCCGCCGCGCCGAAGTACGACCGCTCGATCACCCAGCCCGGCTCGAAGACGGCGAACAGCGGGTGGAACTCGACCACGACCAGCCGCCCGCCGGGCGCCAGCAGCGCCGCGGCGCCGCGCATCCAGGCGTCGAGGTCGGCGATCCAGCAGAGCGCGCCGTAGGAGGCGAAGACGCGGTCGAAGCGCTCGCCTGCGGCGGCCGCCGTCGCCATCCAGTCGAGCACGTCGCCGCGCTCGAAGCGGACCGGCAGCCCGCTCGCACGCCCGCGTCGCGAGGCCGTCGCGACCGCCACGTCGGAGATGTCGACGCCGACGACCTCGGCGGCGCCCTCGCGCGCGAGCGCGAGCGTGTCGAGCCCGTCGTTGCACTGCAGGTGGAGCACGCGCAACCCGCGCAGGTTGCCGAGCAGTCCCAGCTCCTCGGGGAAGAGGATCGGCTCGCCGACCTGCAGCCGGGCGAGCACGGCGGCGTCGTCACGGTGGCTCATGTGGCGGGCGGTCGCCGCGTTCCAGGAGGCGCGATTGGTCTCGTGCTGCTCGTTCGGCATCGGTCGAGTCTAGGTGTGCGCTGCATCACACAGCGCTTGCGAAACATTCTTAGCGTGCTAAACCTTAGGTACCTACGGATCGCCTTTCCCGCGCGACCCGGCCAGACCGACCCGAGCCCCCGGAGCCCTCCCCTTGCCACCCGCAGACGCAGCCCGCCGCAATCCTGGAACGACCCTCGCCGTGCTCGCGCTCGGCGTCCTCGCCTACGCGCTCTCGCAGACGATGATCGCCCCGGCGATGCCCGACATCCAGCACTCGCTCGGCATCACCACCTCGGCCGTCGCCTGGACGCTGACGGCCTACCTCGTCGCCGCCTCCGTCATGACCGCGGTGATCGGCCGGCTCGGCGACATGCTCGGCAAGAAGCGCGTGCTGGTCGTGACGCTGATCGCCTTCGGCGTCGGCTCGGCGATCTGCGCGCTCGCGCCGTCGATCGGCGTGCTGATCGTCGGTCGTGTCGTGCAGGGCGCCGCGGGCGGCCTCTTCCCGCTCGCCTTCGGCATCGTCCGCGACGAGTTCCCGCGCGAGAGAGTCGCCGGCGGCATCGGCCTGATCTCCTCGATCATGGGCGTCGGCGCCGGCTTCGGCCTCGTCATCGGCGGCCTGCTCGTCGACCACGCCAGCTGGCACTGGATCTTCTGGCTCGGCCTCGCGATCACCGTCGTCGCCGTGATCGCGACGGAGCTGCTCGTGCCCGAGTCGCCCGTCCGCGCGCCCGGCAAGATCGACTGGGGCGGCGCCGGCCTGCTCGGGCTCGGCCTCGCGGCGCCGCTGATCGGCGTCAGCCAGGGCGGCAGCTGGGGCTGGGGCGACCCGAGAACGCTCGGCCTGATCTTCGCCGGCCTCGCGATCCTCGTCGCCTTCGGCGCCTACGAGCTGCGCCAGAGAGAGCCGCTCGTCAACATCCGCACCTTCACGCTCAAGCCGGTCCTGCTGACCAACGTCGCGACGATCTTCGTCGGCTTCGCGATGTTCGCCGGCTTCGTGCTCGTCCCGCAGCTGGCGCAGGCGCCCGAGTCGACCGGCTTCGGCCTCGGCACGAACGCGACCGTCGCCGGCCTGCTGATGCTGCCCTCGACGCTGATGATGCTGATCTCGGCGCCGGTCTCCGGCCGCATCGGCGCGCGGCGCGGCTCGAAGGGGCCGCTGGTCGTCGGCGCGCTGCTCTCCTCCGCCGCGCTCTTCCTCTACGCCGCCGCCCACGGCAGCGCCCCGCTGCTGCTGGTCTGGGGCGCGATCCAGGGCGCCGGCATCGGCGCCGCCTTCGCCGCGATGCCGAACCTGATCATCGAGGCGGTGCCGCAGCACCAGACCGGCGAGGCGACCGCGGTCAACACGCTGCTGCGCAACGTCGGCGCCTCGATCGGCTCGCAGATCGCCGGCACGATCCTCGCCAGCCACGTGCTGACCTCGACCGGCATGTCGAGCGACAGCGGCTTCACGCTCGCCTTCCTGATCGCCGGCGTCGCCGGGCTCGTCGCGGGCGGGATCGCGGTCCTGATCCCGCGCCGCGCACGCGCCGCCGCCGCCGAGCGCGCCGGCGCGGGCGTGACCTCCGAGCAGGCCGCGCTGGCCGGAGCGGAGGCGTGAGCGATGGCCGTCGCCGTCATCCCCGCCCCCGACTCCGGGCATGAGGCGTTCATCGAATCGCTGCGGCGCTTCTCGCGCGCGCAGCAGCGCGCGAAGTCGCGGCGCCGCTGCGGCGCGGGGGAGGACACGCTGTCGCTCCCGCAGGCGCTGCTGCTGAGCGGCCTGCTGCACGAGCCGGAGCTGACCGTCGGCGCGCTCGCCGAGCACGCGATGGTCTCCAACCCGACCGCGACGCGGATGCTCGACGCGCTCGAGCGCGACGGCCTCGTGCTGCGGCGCAAGTGCGAGAGAGACCGCCGCGCGGTGCTCGTCTCGCTGACCGACGAGGGCCGCCGCGTCGTCGAGCAGTCGTGGTCGGACCTGCACGACGGCCTGACCCGCGCGAGCGCCTCGCTCAGCGTCAGGGAGCGCAGCGACGCGACGAGACTGCTCGATCGTCTCGCGCTGCTGATGGACGAGATCTAGCCGGCGCTCGCGAGCGCGCTCGCCAGCCGCGCCGCCTCCGCGACCAGCTCCTGCTCCGTCAGCTCGACCGCGCCGCGCAGCCACGCGTCGACGGTCTCGATCAGGCCGCCGGTGACCATCCGCGCGGCGATCGGGGAGGCGGGTGCGGCGGGGCCGGGCGGGGTCGCGATCGCGTCGGCGACGAGCGTCGCGAAGGCGTCGACCGCGTCGGCGCGGCGGGCCGCGAGCGCGCCGTGCTCACCGCCGGCGGCGACCAGCAGGCGCGCCTTCGCGGGCGTCTCCAGCACGATCGTCAGGCCGGCGCCGATCGCGGCGCGGGCGCGCGCGTCGAACGGCGCGCCCTGGACGGCGGCGAGCGCCGCGACGATCGCGTCGGCGATCTCGCGGTGGAGGTCGTCGAAGGCGGCGACGAGCAGCGCGTCGAGGTCGCTGAAGCTCTCGTAGAAGTAGCGCCGCGTGAGGCCGGCGCGGGTGCAGGTCGCGCGCACGCTCAACGCCGCGACGCCGCCGGCCGCGATCTCCTCCAGCGCCGCGCTCAGCAGCCGCGCGCGCCGCTGCGCGACGCGCGCGTCGGCGGGGATCCCGCGGTAGGGGCGGACGACGCCGCCGTCGGATGCGGCCGCGCCGCCGCTCTTCGCCGCCGCGTCGTCGCCGGCCGGGCGCTCGCTGGTCGAGTCGGTCGGGCTCATCGCCTTCAATGTTGACACACCGTGGTTCCTGATTTAGCGTCGAACGCATGGAACCGCCCAGCGCACCGCCGGTCGAGGACCATCGCCTCGGCACGGCCGACTTCTGGCAGCGCCCCGCCGAGGAGCGCGACGAGGTCTTCGCCCGCCTCCGCGCCGAGCAGCCGCTCTCGCGCCACCCGGCGCCCGACGACATGCTCGGGATCGGCGAGCGCGACGAGCGGCCCTTCTGGGCGGTCGTCCGCCACGACGACATCCGCCGCGTCTCGCGCGATCCGAGAACGTTCCGCTCCGGCGCCGGCGTGCTGTTCGGCGACGCGCCGCCGCAGATGCTGGAGGCGTCGATGTCGTTCCTGGCGATGGACGCGCCGCGCCACACGAAGCTGCGCGGGCTCGTCTCGGCCGCCTTCACGCCGCGCCAGATCGCGCGGATAGAGGAGGGGATCCACGCCAACGCGCGCCGCGTCGTCAGCGAGGCGGCGGAGGGCGGGAGCGGCGGCGGCGACTTCGTCGAGCTGATCGCCAAGCGGCTGCCGCTGCTGACGATCTCGGAGATGGTCGGCGTGCCGGAGGCCGACCGCGAGCGCGTCGTCGAGGCCGCCGACGTGCTCGTGACCGCGCTCGACGAGGACACCTGGGAGGGGATCCCGCCGCTGCAGAAGATGGGCCAGGCGCTGTGGACGCTGACCGAGACCTCGACGCAGCTCGCGGCCGAGCGCGAGCACGACCCGCGCGACGACCTGATGACCGCGCTCGTGCAGGCCGAGGTCGACGGCGACCGCCTCACGCACGCCGAGATCGCCGCCTTCTTCGTGCTGCTCGCGGTCGCCGGCAACGACACCACCCGCCACACGACCTCGCATGCGCTGCGCGCGCTGACGACCAACCCCGGCCAGCGCGCGCTGCTGATCGAGGACCTCGACGCGCGCCTGCCGACCGCGGTCGAGGAGTTCATCCGCTGGGCGACCCCGGTGCTGACCTTCCGCCGCACGACGACGACCGCCGTCGAGCTGCACGGCGTCGAGATCCCCGCCGACGAGAAGGTGCTGCTCTTCTACCACTCCGGCAACCGCGACGAGCGCGCCTTCGCCGACCCGTGGCGGTTCGACGTCACGCGCGACCCCAACCACCACCTCGGCTTCGGCGGCGGCGGGCCGCACTACTGCCTCGGCGCCTCGCTCGCGCGCACCCAGCTGCGCGCGCTGTTCGGCGAGCTGCTGCGGACGCTGCCGGGGATCGAGGCCGGCGAGCCGACGCTCTACCGCACCCCCGGCTTCATTCACGCGGTCAAGACGATGGAATGCGTGTGGTGAACCACATTGCGAGTTCCACGGCAGCGGGCTTCAGGATCCGCGCCCGCGGGAACTCGCGGGCGTCACGGTCTTCGCTGGTCCGGCCAGTGGCCGTGCTTGTCGAAGTAGCGCCGCTGGGCCTGCTCCTTGTCGCGCGCTCTGTCGCCGTCGACGCCGATCCGGTGGAGGATGTTCAGCAGCGAGATCGACAGGCCGGCGCCGATCAGGCAGGCCGCGCCCTCCCAGTTGCCGCTGGGGTCGACCGCGACGAAGACGACGCCGACGAGCACGACGACCGCCGGCAGCACGTAGCGGGTGACGACCAGCGCCTGCTTCACGCCGAGCCGCCCTCGCCGTTGCCGCGCGGGACGATCACGACCGGGCAGGCGGCCTCGCGCAGCAGCGTCGTCGAGACCGAGCCGAGCAGCACGCGTCTGAAGGCGCCCTTGCCGCTGGAGCCGCTGAAGAGGATGTCGTCGTGCTCGGAGTCGTCCAGCAGCACGCCGGCAGGGTCGCCGTCGAGCACGGCCGCGTCGACCGTCAGCCCCTCCAGCCGCGCGACCGCCTCGTCGAGCCGCTCGGTCGCGGTTCTGCGGGCGATGTCGGCGATCTCCGCGTAGGCGGTCGGGTCCAGCGGCGGGTACATGCCGACGGCGCTGTTGACGGCCGTCACGACCCGCAGCCTGCCGCCGGCGCGGCGCGCGAAGTCGGCCGCGGCGGCGAGCGCCTGGCCGGCCTCGGGCGACTCGTCGAAGGCGACCGCGACCTGCAGCGAGCTGCCGCCGGCGCCGCCGAGCACGCCGCTGGTCGTGTGGTCGGCGTTCTTCGCCGCGAAGCCGACCGGGGCGACCGCGACCGGGCAGGGCGAGCCGTCGAGCACGCGCTCCGGCGTCGAGCCGGTCAGCAGCCGCACGGCGGCGCCGTGGTGGGTCGCGCCGACGACGATCGCGATCGCCTCGCGCTCCTCGGCGACGTCGTGCAGCACCTGCGAGGGCTTCGAGCCGGCGAGCGCGTGGAACTCGACCTCGACGCCGCCGCCGTCGCCGACCAGCGCTCTCGCTCTCGCGATCGCCGCCTCGGCGTCGTGCCGGACCGCCGAGCCGATGTCGGCGACGGCGCCGCCGTGGCCGAGCGGGTCCTCGGGGTAGGCGCAGACGACCGCCAGCCGCGACGAGGTCGTGCGCGCGAGCAGCTGGCCGAGCGCGAGCGCGTCGGTGGCGTGGTCGCGGCCGTCGTAGCCGACGATGATCGTGCTGGTCATGCGGGCGGATTCCTCGGTCGGGGGAGCCAAAAGGAGCTGACTCCGAGGATACGCGCCGCGGCGCCTCAGAGGTCGTCGTAGAGGCGCGCGAGCTGCGCCAGCACGGCGGCGCCGGCGAGCAGCTCGTCGCGGTCGAGCGAAGCGAAGATCTCGCGCCACTTGACGTCGTGGTCGGCGTCCTTCTGCGCGAGCCGTCTGCGGCCCTCGTCGGTCAGCCGGTTGCTGACGACGCGGCGGTCTCTGTCGGAGCGGGTCCGCTCGACGACGCCGCAGGCGGCGAGCTGGTCGAGCATCTGCGTCACGGTCGGCGCCGACAGCTCCGCCGCGGCGGCCAGCTGGCTGGCCGGCAGCTCGCCGCCGGGCGCTCTCGCCAGCTCGCGCAGCAGACGGTACTGCGGGAAGCTGAGGCCGCCCTTGCGCTGGCCGGCGTCACGTCCGCGCAGCCGCCGCTGGGCGGCGAGCAGCTCGCTCAGCTGGTCCTTCAGCGCCTCGAGCGCGGCCTCGCGATCATCGGTCATCCGTTGAGATCGTACGCGCCGCGCGCCCGGACTGGCGCTCCACGCGCCCGATTCCGCCACGCTGCGTGCAGGAATACTCGGCTCGACCCGAAAGTTGAACGTCTGCGTCCGGGTGTCCGCCCGGGCGCGGTCGTCAGGGACCCCCCATCGTGCGCGCGCTCGTCGTCCATCGTGACCCGGTCGTCGCCTCGCAGCTCGTCGCGGCCCTCCAGGGGGCGGGCGCGCCGATCGAGGCGGTGATCCTGCACGACCCGAGCGAGCTGCCCGCCGCGCTCGAGGAGGGCGGCTTCGACATCGTCGTCTCCGGCGCCGACGCGGACCGCCGCGCCGTCCGCCGCGCCCGCGCGCTGCTCGACGCGCAGCGCGCGCTCGCCGACCGGCTCGCCGCCGAGCCGTCGCCGGAGCAGCTGCTGAGCGACGCGCTGGAGCTGCTGGCGGAGCTGTTCGGCGCCGTCGGCGGGATCGCCTGGGAGGCGAGCCGCGGCACGCTCGAACGGCGGCGCGTGCTCGCCGGCGCCGCCGCCGACGGCGATCTCGCCGCGCGCGCCCGCGCCGCGCGCGAGACGCTCGCCGAGGGCAGCTCGCTGGCGCTCGCGCTCGTCGCCGGCGGGGCCTGCGAGGGCGTGATCGAGCTGCACCTGCCGGCCGCCGCCGACGACCAGCTCGTCGCCGACGTCGCCCCGCTCGCCGGCCAGGTCGCGGTCCACCTGCGCCACAGCCGCGGCGCGGCGCTGCTCGACCTCCACCAGCGCGCGCTGGCGGCGACCAACAACGGCATCGTGATCGCCGACAGCGACGGCAGCGGCGGCTGGCCGGCGAGCTTCGTCAACGAGGCGTTCGAGCAGCTCACCGGCTACCGCTCCGGCGAGGTGCTCGGCCGCAGCCTCGCGCTGCTGCAGGGGGCGGAGACCGATCCCGAGGCGGTCGCCGAGATGCGCGCCGCGGTGCGCTCCGGCGAGGAGTGCTGGGTGACGGTGCGCAACTACCGCCGCGACGGCTCGCCGTTCTGGAACGAGATCTTCCTGATGCCGGTGCGCGACGACGACGGCGTCGTGCGGCGCTACATCGGGATCCTCCACGACGTCACCGCCCGCGTCAGCGCCGCCGTCGAGCTGGCCGAGACCGAGTCGCGCTACCGCACGCTGATCGAGACGATCCCGGCCGTCACCTACATCGCGGCGTGGGACGAGCTCGGCACCTTCCTCTACGTCAGCCCCCAGATCGAGCAGCTGCTCGGCTTCCCCGCCGACGACTGGGTCGGGCCGACGACGCTGTGGGAGGACCAGATCCACCCCGACGACTTCGCGCGCGTGCAGGCCGAGACGCGCTACGCCTACCGCGAGCAGAAGTCGTTCGACTGCGAGTACCGGATGGTCCACCGCGACGGCCGCGTCGTGTGGGTGTGGGAGCACGACACGGTGATCCGCGACGAGCACGGCGTCCCGCGGCTGACGCAGGGGATCATCACCGACGTGACCGCGACGCGGATCGCGGAGGCGGCGCTGGCCGAGAGCGAGGAGCGCGGCCGCGCGGTGATCGCCGCGCTGGAGGAGGGGCTGCTGATCTACGGCCCCGACGGCGGCGTGATCTCCTGCAACGACGCCGCCGTGCGGATCTTCGGCGTCGAGACGCAGGCGCAGGTGCGCGAGGGGGAGACGGCCGCGCTCGGCGTGCGGATGACGTTCGAGGACGGCAGCGAGGTGACGCGCGAGACGTCGACCGCCCACCGCGCGCTCGTCAGCGGGCTGCGGCAGCCGGAGAGAACGGTCCACTTCGAGCGCGACGACGGCTGGGAGGTGTGGGCGACGGTCTCCAGCCACCCGATCTTCCGCGAGGGCGAGACGCGCCCCTACGGCGTCGTGTCGGTCTTCATCGACGTGACCGAGCGGCGCCGCGCGCAGGAGCAGATCGCCTTCCTCGCCTACCACGACTCGCTCACGAAGCTGCCCAACCGCGCGCTGCTGGACGAGCACCTGCAGCTCGCGCTCGCGCGCGCGAGACGGGGCGGCGCGGCGGTCGCGCTGCTGTACGTCGACCTCGACGACTTCAAAGCCGTCAACGACAGCCTCGGCCACGCCGCCGGCGACGAGCTGCTGAAGCGGATCGCGGTGCGGCTGCGCAAGGTCGTGCGCTCCAGCGACCTGATCGCGCGCCAGGGCGGCGACGAGTTCCTGATCCTGCTGACCGACCTCGACCGCGACCCGCGGCTGTCGGCCGAGACGGTCGCCAAGCAGATCGAGCAGGCGCTGCTGGAGCCGTTCCACCTCGCCGACGCGGAGTTCGAGGTCGGCGCCTCGATCGGCATCTCGATCTTCCCCGACGACGCCGGCGACGCCGACACGCTGCTGCGCCACGCCGACGCGGCGATGTACGAGGTCAAGCAGGCCGGCCGCGGCGGGATCGCCAGCTACGGCGGCGACTCGCGCCAGACGCTCGCGCGGCTGTCGCTGACGAGCAAGCTGCGGCGGGCGCTGCAGCGCGACGACTTCGTCGTCCACTACCAGCCGATCGTCGCGCCCGTCGACGGCTCGCTGCACGCCTTCGAGGCGCTCGTGCGCTGGCAGGACGCCGAGCGCGGCATGGTCAGCCCGAACGAGTTCATCCCGCTGGCCGAGGACGCCGGCCTGATCGAGGCGATCGGCGGCTGGGTGCTGCACGCCGTCTGCGCGCAGCAGCGGGCGTGGCTCGACGAGGGGCTGGCGGCGCACGTGCACGTCAACGTCTCGCCGCGGCAGCTGCGCAGACCGGACTTCCCGTCGGTCGTGCGGGCGGCGCTGGGCGAGCAGGGGCTGGACCCGTCGGCGCTGACGCTGGAGATCACCGAGTCGGCCGCGATGCTCGACGCCGAGCGCGCGAACCCGATCGTGCTGGCGCTGCACGAGCTGGGCGTGCGGCTCGCGATCGACGACTTCGGCGCCGGCCACTCGTCGCTCGTGCGGCTGCGCGACGTGCCGGTGCAGACGCTGAAGATCGACCAGGCGTTCCTGCGCGGCGTGCCCGACGACACGCAGGCGGCGGCGATGATCACCGCGATCATCGAGCTGGGCGCCGCGCTCGGGATGGTGACGATCGCCGAGGGCGTCACCAGCGACGCGCAGCGCAGGTTCCTCGTCGAGCGCGGCTGCCCGCTCGCGCAGGGCTTCCAGTTCGCGAGGGCGCTGACGGCCGAGGACGCGACGGCGCTGCTGCTGCGGACCGCCGGGCGCCGCTGAGACGGGTCTCGCTGCGCGTCGCGCCGCGGTCCGCTACGCTGGCATCCGCTGCCCTCTTAGCTCAGCTGGTAGAGCACTTCCATGGTAAGGAAGGGGTCGACGGTTCGAGTCCGTCAGAGGGCTTCGGAAAGCGCCTGGTGAGGGCGCTTTTCGCGTTTCCGGGGTGCTGCGCGGCCTCCTGCGTCCGTCCATTCGCGTGCTGCGTCGCTCAGGTTCGCGCGCCCGCGTGCCGATGTGCCGTACATCGTTCAGTAAGCACCTCGGACCTTCTGGAGCACGGATGCGATCGATCATCGTGGCCATCGCGGCGCTGGCCGCGCTCGCCTGCTGGGCGGCGCCCGCCGGCGCGCGCGACTGGCGGATGGGGATGGAAGTGACCAACGACAGCCCCTACGAGCTGCGCTACGTCACGACCCAGGCCCACAACATCGACACCTGGCTGCAGGCGCCGGACATCCCGGCGTCGGTCGCGACGATCGCGCCGTTCGGCCGCTCGGTCGCGATCCGCTGGGTGACGAAGTCCGATCGCAAGGGGACGTGGGGGCGCGTGATCTGGGACGCGTACCGCGACGGCGTCAAGCGCGGCCAGGTGACGTTCGCGGTGCGGGCCGAGTGCCCCACCGGCGCCTGCGGCTACCTCGAGCCGGTCTTCAGCGACGGCACGACGACGCTGCCCGACGTCGACCTCGGCTGGCACTGGACCGGCTACCCGGAGACGGACGGCGGCTACTTCGGCTGGATGCAGATCAGAGCGAAGCGCGGCTCCGGGATGCCGATGGGGCCGGCGCCGGCGAAGCCGCTGCGCGGGCTGACCTGCGGCGCGCCGGCGAGCGCGGGCGGCAGGGTCGTCGAGACCGTCGGCATCGCGTGCACGACGGCGCGGCGCGTGGTCGCGCGCGGCGGCTTCCGCGACGGCCGCTTCGCGACGCGCGGCTGGCGCTGCACGACGCGCGGCGCGCGCATCGCCTGCACGCGCGGCGAGCGCTCGTTCAGATTCGCGCGCAGAGCGTGACGCCCCGCCGCGAGCCCGCCCGCGCTGCGGCGTAGTAGCGTTGCGGGCCGCATGGGCGCCGTCATCCACACCACCGCGACGAACGCCGGCGACAGCGTCAAGCTGATGGTCGCCGAGTCCTACGAGCAGGTCGTCGAGCGGCTGCGCGCGGCGTCGGCCGCCGGCGGGCTCGCCGAGGTCACGCAGCAGCACGACGGCGCCCGCATCGCGCTCGCGCCGGCGCACGTCGTGCTCGTGCGCGAGCCGCTGAAGTAGCGCTCGCGCGGGGCGCGACGCGGGCCTGGCGCGCGGCGCGGATCCCGGCTCAGCCCGGCAGCGAGCCCTCCTGCAGGTCCAGCTCGCGCAGCAGGATCCGCAGGCCCGAGTCCGGCAGGCGGCCGGCGTCGCGCCAGCGGATCAGCTCGTCGCGCTGCGCGTCGATCATCTCCCGCCGCACGCGGCCGACCGCCTCGACGCCGGCGGTCAGCTTGTCGATCGCCTCGTCGTCGCCGAGCGTGCGGACGCGCTCGGCGGCGCGGCTGCGGCGCTCCTCGTAGGAGCGGCGCAGGCGGTCGGCGACCTCCGGCGGGATGCGGTCGTCGTCGAGCAGCTCGTTGAGCCGTCTGAGGCTCGCCGCGACCGCCGCGACGCGCGCCTCGGCGCGCACGCGCCGCTCCTCGGTCTCGTCGGCGCGCAGCCTCAGCGCGCGCAGCAGCGGCGCGAACGTCAGCCCCTGGCCGACGAGCGTGACGAGCACGACGAGATAGGCGCAGAACAGCAGCAGGTGGCGGTCGGGGAAGGCGAGCGGCAGCGCGAAGGCGGTCGCGAGCGTGATCACGCCGCGCGTGCCGGCCCACCACAGCGCGGTCACCTCCCTCAGGCCCAGCGTGACCGTGTGCGAGGCCATCGTGACCCGCCGCAGCCACAGCAGCCACAGCGGCCGGATCAGCAGCACGGTGCCGACCGTCCCGAGCGCGGCCGCGACGACGGTCCCGGTCGAGTACTCGCCGAGCCCCTTGACGACATCGGGCGCCTGCTGGCCGATCAGCAGGAAGACGTAGCCCTCCAGCAGGAACTCGACCAGCTGCCAGACCGAGCGCTCCTGCAGCCGCGTCTCGCCGCTGTCGGTTCTCGGCGACTGGTGGGCGAGCCAGAGGCCGGCGACGACGACCGCGAGCACGCCCGAGGCGTCGAACCGCTGCGCGAGCGCGAAGGCCGCGAACGGCGTCGCGAGCGAGAGCGCGTTCTGGATCAGCGGGTCGTCGAGGCGGCTGCGCGCGAGCCGCACCAGCCAGGCGATCAGCAGCCCGGCGCCGGCCCCGCCCGCGACTGCCCACAGGAACCGCCCGATCCCCTCCGGCGGCGCGAAGCCGTCGCCGATCGCGGCCGTCACGGCGATCCCGTAGAGCGTCAGCGCGGTCGCGTCGTTGAGCAGCCCCTCGCCCTCGATCAGCGTCGTCAGCCGCTCGGGCATCTTCGCCCGCCGCCCGATCGCCAGCGCCGCGACCGGATCGGGCGGCGCGACCGCGGCGCCGAGCGCCAGCGCCGCCGCGAAGCCCAGCCCCGGCACCACCCACGTCAGCACCCCGCCGACCGCTATCGCCGTCACCAGCACCAGCCCGATCGACAGCGACGCGATCAGCCGCATGTGCGAGCGGATCTGCAGCAGCGACGCGTTCAGCGCCGCCGAGTACAGCAGCGGCGGGATCAGCAGCTCCAGCACCACGTCGGGGTCGAGGTGCGCCGTCGGCCCCGGCAGCAGCGACAGCACCGTCCCGGTGACGACGAACAGCACGGCGGCGGGGAGCCCGCTGCGATCGGCCACGACCCGCACCGCGAGGATGATCAGCAGACCGCCGAGACCGATGAGGATCGCGTCGAGGATCGCTGGATCATCGCGGAAGCGCGTCTCGCGCGCGCATCCGTCCAAACAACGGCAATGTGCCAGCCGGAGCTGGCAATATGCTGCCCGCGTGGGGTATGGCTATCGACAGGGGCGGAGGCGCTGCGCGCAGCCGGGGAAGCGGGTGGACGCGTTGGCGGAGCAGCGGCTGTGAGCGACTTCCAAGCCCGGTTGGAGGAGATTCTCGCGACGTACGAGCGCGCAAGAGAAGGCCCTTTTGGGAAGGGATCTCCGGTCTGGGAGAGCTTTGTCGGAGCTGAGAACGCGCTCTGGACGCTCGATCCGGTCACGCATCGCAGCACGGTCACGACGAGCTGGTCGGTGGGGAGAGGCTCCTGGGCCGTCGTGCCGTGGATCGCGCTGCTCGATTCGCGCGAGACCAGATCGACAACGACCGGCACCTACGTCGCGTACCTCTTTCGTGCCGATATGTCAGCTGTCGCGCTGTGCGTGACGCAAGGGATCACCGCGCCATCTGCCGGCGGCCCGACGAGACGCGCGCGACTCGACGTCGTGGTGGCCGACATCCGGGGTCGATTCGGGGACGAGCTGACTGCTGACGGCTTCGTGATCGATGCTCCGCTTGAGCTGCGGTCCGCGGCAGCTCGTCCGCGCGGGTATGAGCGCGGCACCGCCGCCTTCAAGCTCTACGAGAGAGGCCAGGTCCCCGCCGACGACGTGCTGGAGCAGGACCTCGAGGCGGCGCTTGCCGTGGTCGATCGCTACATCGGGGCCGATTCGCAGAGACCCCAGCAGCACCGACCTCGGCAGTCGGCTGCGCCTGCGAGACCGACCGCGAAACCAACCGCGAAACCGATCGCGCGGCGAGCGGTCACGCGGTACAGAGGCCCGGTCGCGACGCTCGACAGAATTGCCCGTGCGTTCCGCAGAGAGATCGATCGCACCAGAGTCTCCGTGCCCAGAAGACCTGCAGATGGGGTGCAGACGTTGCTCGCGGCGTTGGTCACGAAGCCGTTCGTGATCCTCACAGGTCTCTCCGGCAGCGGAAAGACCCAGCGCGCGCTGCGTCTTGGCGAGTGGTTTGGGCCTGACCGTTCCTGCGTTGTGGCGGTCCGGCCGGACTGGACCGGCCCTGACGCGCTGTTCGGGTACGAGGACGCGCTGCATCCGCCACGGTGGGTGGTCCCGGAAGTGCTTGAGTTCATCCTCGCCGCGGCCCAGAACCCGGACTGGCCGCATCTGCTGGTGCTCGACGAGATGAATCTTGCGCACGTCGAGCGGTACTTCTCCGACTTTCTCTCCGGGATCGAGTCTCGCCAGCCGGTGATTCCCGACCTTGGCTACGACGATGAGGCACGCTGCTGGCGGCCGCGCGACGTTCAGCTGGGGCGGCTGCCGCTGCCGCGCAACCTGTTCGTGATCGGCACGGTGAACGTCGACGAGACGACGTACCTCTTCTCGCCAAAGGTGCTGGATCGTGCCACCACGTTCGAGTTGCGCACCACCACGGCGGAGCTGGATCCAAGACGAAGAATGCCGTCGCAAGCGAGACAGGCGGCGCAAGATCTGCTCGCCGGTCTGGTCGCGATCGTCACGAACGACGACTGGCACCTCAGAAACCCGTCGCCGGACCTGGTGCAGCTGGACAGATGGCTGAGAACGCTGCACGAGCTGCTTTCCCTCACTAGTGATGAGTTCGGCCATCGCTCCTACCGTGAGAGCCTGCGCCTTGCTGCTGCGCTGGAGGCCGCGGGAAGCAGTGGCGGGGACGCAGCAATCGATCAGATCACGCTGCTGAAGATCCTCCCCCGTATCCACGGCGCACGTGCTCGCGTCGAGCCGCTGCTGCTGAGCCTGCTCGCGTTTGCACGCGATCCCGACCGCGACGTCGAGACGCTGCGAGCCGAGCAGCGCGAGCAGACGAGATGGCGGTTGCCGCTGACTGCGGACAAGGTCGGTCGGATGCTCACGGCAGTCCGGCTCAACCAGTTCGTCAGCTTCACCGAATGACGCGAGAAGCTCGGCTGCGACTGCTGGACGACCAGCAGCGAGAGGTCGGAGCGACGGTCGTCCTCAGCGTGCGGCCAAGACGCAACGATGCGATCCACGACACGGAGATCGACTCGAGTCGACTGCGTGGGGCACCGCGGTACGACCTCGATGAGGGCGCCGTCTACGCCTGCGAGGTCGTCGACCTTGAGGGCGAGATCGAAACCATTGAGCCGAGCGAGCTGCTGTATCGCGATACCGCGACGAAAGGTCGGCTCAACACAAGAGGGGCGGTCGGGCAGGTCGTCATCGAAGTCGTCTACCGGGAGCACGGCGAGACGAAACGGGCTCACGCGGCCGTGAGCGTACGTCCGAGCAAGCTCGATGAGGACGCCTTCCAGGCGATGCTGTGCGAGATCGCAGACGTTGCCGTTGAGCTGCTCCACCAAGGCTTCGCGCCGGCGACGGGCGGCTTCGTAGCGCTGCCGACGAGCGAGCCGCGTCTGCTCTACCAGCAGTTCGCGCTGCTGCATCAGCAGCTCTTCAGTCGCGATGTCCATCGCGCGCTGAGACGGATCCTGGCCCACCCGCATCGTGTCTGGAAGACCGTGGAAGAGCCGATCCGCCCGGGAATGCCGCTCAAGAGCGGCGGGCGGTTGGCCCGTCAGATCGGAGCAGGGGGGCCCCGCCGACCGCTCCCGGACGGTGCACTCGTGCCGACCGTCCCGCGTGCGCTCGCAGTCGAGCGGACGGAAAGCACCTACGACGACGTCCCCAATCGCCATGTCAGATTCGTGCTGGAGCGTTGGCGCGCGCTGACTGTCATGACCGACAAGGCGATCGCGACGAACCGGCTTGGACCGGCACCGTGGCAGCGCGGGAGATACCAGGTCAATCGCACGCTTGACGTGCTGGACGAGCTGCTCGCCCATCCGATCTTCAGGGAGGTACGCGGACAGCGAACCATGCCGCGGGCGAACCAGGTGCTGTTGAAGCAGGACGGATACCGCCAGGTCATCGCCGCAGCGGGGATCGTCGATGCTTCGCTCGGACTTGATCTCACCGTTGAGGATCCGTTTCTCATCTCCCGCCGCAACGTTGAGAAGCTGTACGAGTACTGGTGCTACATGAAGCTCGCTCAACAGCTCGGTGCGCTGTGCGGTGAGTCGAGAGTGAGAGAGCTGTTCGAGTTGAGAGACGGCGGTATGACGCTCAAGCTCAAACAGGGCAGAGACTCCTCGCTGACGTTCGTCAGGCGGCTGCGCGGGTACCGGGTGGAAGCGACGCTGGTCAACAATCACTCCTTCACACGAGAGGCGGTGTGGGGACGGGATCTCAAACCGGACTGTTCGCTGCGTCTGCGTGTGCGGACGAGAGAGTGGGGCGGCCATGACGACTGGTGGTTCCATTTCGACACGAAATACCGAGTGGAGCATGCTGATGGAACCGGCGACGCGCGATCAGCCGACCTCGTGAAGATGCACGCGTATCGTGGTGCAATACGCGACAGCGTCGCGGCGTTTGTGCTCTTTCCCGGCGTCGACCCATGCAGCTACACGCTCGACGAGCACCAGCGTGAAGAGCTGCCCGCGATTGGGGCATTGCCGTTGCGACCTGACGGCTCCGACAGCGGAGCTCTGCGACTGAGAGCGTTCCTCGAAGAGGCGTTCGAGCAGGTGCTCGACCAGACGTCGCGGCTGCGGCGGGCACGCTATTGGACTGACCGCTCCTACGGTGATGTGCGGACCGAGGTCACGCGGCGTGATCCCGTTTCGTTCTTGACCAGACCGGCCGCCGACACGAGCATTCTGCTTGGGTACGTGCGCAGCCGGGAGCAGCTGAACTGGATCGAGGCGAGACAGCGCTACAACGTTCGGTATGGGCTCCGTCGTGGCTCGCTCAGCTTGGACTCCGTCGAGCTTGATGCGCGCTTCCTGCTGCTCTATGGAAGAGGCACGCGGCGCAGACCGATCCTCTACCGGCGCGTCTCGATCTGGATGACGGTGAGCGGCGATGAGCTGTTGGATGACAGCTATCCGAGACCGGGAGGCGACGCCTACCTGTGCTGCACGATCGCCCCGATCGCTGATGTGCCGGACTGGGTCGGACGACTTGATGTGGTCGCATTGCTGGGGCAGTCAAGGGCCTTCGGCGCGCCGGTCGCGAGCACCTGGCTGCGCCTGCTCGGCCAGGCAAGCTGAATCGCCGCGACCTCCACGCGTGAGCGTGAGATCGAGCGCCGCCAGCGCCCGCTCCAGCGACTGACGCAGCCAGCGGGCGCCGCCGGCGGCGAGCAGGAGGCGGTCGAGCGGGGCGGCGAGCTCGGTGCGGGCGGTCAGCTCGACGACGCTGGAACCGTCGGTGGCCGGGCGCACGGTCCAGCGGACGCTGCCGATCGTCGCGCCGCGGCCGGCCTCGACGCGGCCGACCAGCTCGTGCGGCGGGCGCTCGGCGGCGAGGCGGATCCAGAGCGTGCGGCGGATTCCCAGCGGGCCGTGGAGGCGGACCTGGGAGCGCTCGCCGTCGTAGGCCCGCAGCGGCTCCAGCCGGCGGCCGAGCAGCTGCCAGTGGCGATCGGGGTTGGCGAGGAACGCGAAGATCGCCTCCGGGGCGGCGGCGATCGGGCGGGCGGCGCGGACTTCCACGACGTCAACCATGCCCGCGACGGCGGTCGGCATCCCGCGGGAGGGGCGTCACGCGGGGCGGCGGCCGGCCCCGCCGCACGCGCCGCGCGCCGCACGCGGCGGCCGCGCCGCGCC
>NZ_JAUTDN010000060.1 GCF_030646155.1 Conexibacter sp. CPCC 205762 | reverse complement strand
CGGGCGCGGGCGGCGCGGGCGCGGGTGTAGGCGGCGCGGGCGATGCTGGCCCGGCCGGCGCGGACGCGCGCGACGGTGCCGGCGCGCGAGGGCTGAGCGCGCGCTTCGGCTGGACGCCGCTGGGGACGGCGCTCGCGGCCACGCTTGCGCTGCTGGGGCTGCTGCTGGCGCTGCCGGTCGTCGCGTTCGAGCACACGAGCGGGCACCTGCTGCACGTCGCCGCCTTCGGGATGGAGCTGTGTCCGGCGCCGTTGCTCGCGGCCTCCTGCCTCGCCGCCGCCCTGATCACGCTCGCGGTAGCGTCTCGCCGATGAGCACGCCTCCGCCCAACGTCGTCGGCGCCGAGCGCGAGACGATGGAGGCCGTCTGGGCCGCCGGGGGCGAGGTCTCGGTGCGCGAGGTGCTCGACGCGCTCAACGCCGGCGAGGGCAAGCAGCGCGCTTACACGACCGTGATGACGATGTTGACGCGCCTGCACGAGAAGGGTCTGCTCGTCCGCCGCCGCGACGGCCGCAGCGACCGCTACGCCGCCGCGCTCGACCGCGACGCCTGGCGCGCCGCACGCGCCCGCGCCGAGGTCGACGCGCTCGTCGGCGAGTACGGCGAGGCCGCGCTCGTCCACTTCGCGCGCCAGGTCGGCGACCTCGACGACGAGCGCCGCGCGCGCCTCGAACGGCTCGCGCGCGGCGCCGACGAACCCGCCTGAGGCCGCCCGCCGCCCGCCGGCTCGCGCGGAGCGACCCTCGCCCGGCTACTTCAGCTTTCTGAACGTGACCGTCGTGCGGACGTTCGTCGTGACCGAGCCGCCGTCGAGTCTCGTCACGTCTCTCGCTCTCAGCACGATGATCACCTTGCCGGGGCTGCCGCCTCTGGTCAGGTCCTCGCCGGGCTTGGTGCTCGCGCTGAGGATGTCGAGCGGGTCGCGCAGCGTCGGCGCGCCCGCGTACTCGACCGGGCAGTCGGGCACGCTCGACGGCTCTCTCCAGTTGAGCACCGTCGAGCCGACGTCGAAGACCGGCTTCTTCTCCAGGTAGCCGGCCATCAGCGTGATCTCGGCGCTGCCTCTTCTCACGCACTCCCGCTGGCCATCGCCGCCACCGCCGCCGACGGGGCCGCCGCAGTCGCCCTGCGCGCCCTTGTCGGCGCTGCTGTCGCGCTCGGCCTCGATCCGGATCGGCATGAAGATGCCGCTGAAGCTCATCCCGACCTGCTGCAGCTCCAGCTCGCCCGTTCTCCACCACACCTGCTGCACGGTCTTCGGTCTGATCGATCTGAACCGCAGCGTCTGTCTGCCGCTGCCGCGGTCGAGGACGGTGCAGCCGCCGTCGGTGCGGGTGCGGTCGTAGGACCACGACGAGGTCTGCACGCCCGTGAGCGTCATCGAGTAGCGCGGCGGCGCGCTCGGCGTTCTTCTCGTCGTCTGTCTCGGCAGCGCGATCGCGTCGACGTACGGCGAGGCCGGGACCGGCGACGGCGTGCCGGGGGTGGTGACGGTGAACTGGCGCGGCAGCTCGACCGGCTCGCCGCCGCCGGCCGGGGTGACCTCGGTGACGAGGTGGCCGACGAAGGCGATCCCTCTCGGCGCCGCCGTCGCGGCCGCGCGCTGGACCTCGCGTGGCACCGCGACGGTGATCGTGACCGTTCTTCTGGCCGGCAGCCTGCGGCTGGCCGACAGCTCGCCGGTCGCCGCGTTGGCCAGCTGCTCGACGCCGCCGCGGGTGCTGAACGGGATCACGTTGAGCTGGGTCAGTCTCAGCGTGCAGGCCTCGGCGCAGGTCGCGCGCAGCGTCAGCTCGGTGAGCGCCGGCGACGGTCTCGCCTGCGACAGTCTCAGCTCGGCGACGGGGGCGGCGGAGGCGGCCGGCGCCGCGAGCGCCGCGCCGGCGGCGACGAGACCCAGCGCGACGGTCGAACAGATCTTCTTGGACATGGGCGGCGACGCTAGGTGCGCCTCCGCCCGCTCGCATCGGGGAGCTCCCGCGCTACTTCGCCAGCTTCTTCTTCTGGTCTATCGGCAGCCAGACGTGGAAGACGGTTCTGCCCGGCTCGGAGTCGACGCTGATGCTGCCGCCGTGGCGGTTGACGACGATCCGGCGGGCGACGTCGAGGCCGAGGCCGGTGCCGCTGCCGACCTCCTTCGTAGTGAAGAAGGGGTCGAAGATCCGTCTCGCGACCTCCGGCGGCATGCCGGGGCCGTCGTCGCCGACGTCGACGACGATGCAGTCGCCGTCGCGGCGGGTCGTGATCGTCATCGTGCCGGACTCGCCGATCGCGTCGATCGCGTTGTCGATCAGGTTCGTCCAGACCTGGTTCAGCTCCGAGCCGTACATCGTGATTCTCGGCAGCGTCTTGTCGAAGCTCTTCTCCAGCGCGATCGACTGGTGCTTCCACTTGTGCTTCAGCACCATCAGCGTCGTGACGATCCCCTCGTGCACGTCGGCCTGGACGACCTCGCCGCGATCCATGTAGGCGTACGACTTGACCGCTCTGACCAGCTCCGACATGCGGTCGGTCGACTCGGCCAGCTCGTCGGCGAGCGTGTGCGCCTGCAGCGAGGCGGCGACCCACATGATCACCTCGTCGAGGACGTCCCCGGCGACGGTCGCGGTGCGCGTCAGCCAGTCGTCGTCGGCGCAGGCGGCGGCGAGCGGGCCGACGACTCGCCAGGCGTTGCTGACGCCCAGCTCCTCCAGCCGGTCGAGCAGCTCGTCCTCGGCGTCGGCGGCCTCCAGCGTGCTCTTCTCCTCGCACTCTCTGGAGCGCTCCAGCAGCTCGTCCTTGAGGTGGACGACCTTCGCCGCCTCGCCGCGCTCGACGCCGGCCTCGACCAGCTTGCCGACGAACGTCTCGAAGGTGACGAGCGTCTCGGCGAGGTCGGCGGCGGCGCGCTTGGCGGCGGCGGCCGGGTTGTTCAGCTCGTGCGCGAGGCCGGCGGCCATCGTGCCGAGCGCGGCCAGCCGCTCGCGGTTGGCCTCCCGCTGCGCCGCCTTGCTGACGACCGGCCGCACCGTCCGCATCAGCAGGTCGAAGACGGGGCGCGTCTGCAGCACCAGCTCGACGAACGGCTCGCGACCGATGCGGGCGACGCGCACGTCGCCGGCGCAGACCATCTGGACCTTGTGCCAGCCGCCGGTCAGCGTCGGTATCGCGCCGATCCAGGTCGGCGCGAGCTGGTCGCCCTCCGGCTCGTGGCGGCCGTCCTCGCCGACCGAGTAGACGCGCAGCCGGCCGGTCAGGATCAGCTGCAGCCCGTGGCCCTCCTGGCCGACCTCGGCGACGACCTCGCCGTCGGGCAGCTCGCGCACCTCGGTCGCGTCGGCCCAGCGCTGCAGCGTCTCGTCGTCGACCCCTTCGAACAGGTCGATCGTCCGCAGGTCCTCGATCGTCGCGGTCGCGTGCGCGGTCATCGTCTATGCCTCCGCCAGGTACTCGTGCGCGAGCGAGACCGACATCGAGCCCTCGCCGACGGCGCTCGCGACGCGCTTGATCGAGCGCGCGCGCACGTCGCCGGCGACGAACACGCCGGGGACGCTCGTCTCCAACAGGAACGGGTCGCGCGCGAGCGGCCAGCCGTTGCCCTTGACCTCGGGCCCGGCGAGGATGAAGCCTCTCTGGTCGCGCGTGACGACGCCCTCCAGCCAGTCGGTCCGCGGCGCGGCGCCGATGAAGACGAAGCAGGCGTCGACCTGCTCGGTCGTCTCGGACCCGTCCGGCCCGCGGATCGTCAGGCGCGCGAGGTGGTCGTCCTCGCCCTCGGCGCCGATCGCCTGCGTGCCGGTCCGCACGTCGACGTTGGGGAGCGCCGCGAGCTGCTCGATCAGATAGTGCGACATCGACGTCTCGAGCGACGCGCCGCGCACGAGCATCGTCACCTGCTTCGCGTAGCTGGCGAAGTAGACGGCCGCCTGCCCGGCGGAGTTGGCGCCGCCGATGATCACGACGTGCTGGTCGCGGCAGGAGCGCGCCTCGGTCAGCGCGGCGCCGTAGTAGATGCCGGCGCCGGTCAGCTCTGCGAAGCCGGGGGCGCGCAGCTGGTTGTAGGAGACGCCGGAGGCGATCAGCACGCAGTTGGCGCTCAGCTCCGCGCCGCCGGTCAGCTCGACGATCCGGCCCGAGCCCTCGACGCGCAGCCTGGCGGCGTCGCGCATCGTCAGCAGCTCGGCGCCGAGCCGCCTCGCCTGGTCGGCGGCGCGGCGGGCGAGGTCGGAGCCGGAGAGGCCGGCGGGGAAGCCGAGGTAGTTCTCGATCCGGCTCGACTGGCCGGCCTGGCCGCCGGGCGCCTCGCGCTCGACCAGCGCCGTGCGCAGGCCCTCGGAGGCGCCGTAGACGGCGGCCGCGAGCCCTGCCGGGCCGCCGCCGACGATCACGAGGTCGTAGTGGTCGGAGGCCGGCACGCCGACGACGCCGAGCCGCTCGGCCAGCTCCAGCACCGACGGCCGCTCCAGCACCGTGCCGTCCTCCAGCAGCGCGACCGGCAGGCGGTCGGCGGGGACGGCGGCCAGTCTCAGCAGCTCACGCGCCTCGCTGTCACGCTCGACGTCGAGCCAGCGCGCGGGGACGCGGTTGCGGGCGAGAAAGTCGCGCAGGTCGTGCGACTCCTTCGAGAAGCGGTGGCCGAGCACGCGCACGCCGCCGGCCTCCAGCGCCGCGCCCGACTCCCACGTCGTCAGCAGGTCCTCCAGCACGGGGAAGAACTGCTCCTCCGGCGGGTCCCACGGCTTCATCAGGTAGTAGTCGAGCGAGACCTCGTTGATCGCGGCGATCGCGGCCTCGGTGTCGGCGTAGGCGGTCAGCAGCACGCGCTTGGCGTCGGGGACGATCTGCCGCGCCTGCGCGAGGTACTCGGTCCCCTCCATGCCGGGCATCCGCTGGTCGGCGACGAGCAGCGCGACCTGCTCGCCGCGGGCGCGGATCTGCTGCAGCACGTCGAGCGCCTCGGCGCCGCTGGAGGTGCGCATGATCCGGTAGCGCTCGCCGAAGCCGCGGCGCAGGTCGCGCGCGACGGCGGCGAGGACCGCCGGCTCGTCGTCGACGGCGAGGATCACCGGGCGGCGCTCGCGCTCGCGCTCGCCGGTGTTGGTGGTGGTGTCAGCGAGCGAACTCATGCGGGGGTGAAGCTAGCACTCCCGCGCGCGCTGACAAGCGGGCTTCACACGGCGGCGCGCGCCCGCGGGCGCGCGCCGCCGGCAGGTCGCTATCTGCCCGACGCCATGTCGGTCGCGATCTGCTCCAGCTGGTTGTCGGGGACGTGCGCGAGGAACTCGTCGCGCAGCCACAGCGCGAAGCCGTTCTTCAGCTGCGAGACGTGGCCCATCGTGCGGCCGTGCTTGACGACCGCGTCGGCGTTTCGCTTGCGCGTCTCCTGATACTCCGCGAACGCCTCCGCGTAGGGTCTCGCGACCAGCAGCGGCGCGAGCGTCGCGGCGTCCTCGATCGTCATGCAGGCGCCCATCGCGGCGAACGGCGTGGTCGCGTGGGCGGCGTCGCCGAGCAGCGCGATGCGGCCGTCGACCCAGCTCGTGAGCGGGTCCATGTCGCCGGGCGCGGTGCGCACGATCTGCTCGACCGGCGTCGTCTCGATCGCCGCCGGCAGCAGCTCGTACCAGCCCTCGACGTGCGCGAGGATCTCGTCCTTGACGACCGGCTTGTCCTTGTCGGCCTCGGGTGCGCGGTGGAGCGCGTACCAGCGCGCGCTGCCGCCGCCGACGTCGGCGACGCCGCCCTTGGAGCCCTTCTCCCAGATCTCGACGTGGTGACGCGCGGGCAGCAGCTCGTGCGTGAACGGGATCACCGCCGACCAGCCGCCGAAGCCGGAGTAGTGGAAGGCGTGCTCGTGCCTGGTGACGAGGTCGCGCAGCACGGAATGCGCGCCGTCGCAGCCGATCGCGACGTCGCCGCTGGCGCGGCCGCCGCCGGCCAGCAGCAGCGTCGCCGAGTCGCCGTCCTGCTCGACGCCGACGACCTCGGAGCCGAGCCGCAGGACGCCGTCGGGGAGCGCCTCGATCAGCGCCGCCTGCAGGCCGGCGCGCTGGATGTCGTAGGTCGGCGCGCCGAGTCTGCGCGACGCCTCGCCGACCGGCAGCGACTCGATCAGTCTGCCGTGGCGGGAGCGGATCTCGGTCCGCTCGATCGCCGAGCCCTCCTGCGCGAGGCGGTCGCCGTCGACGCCGAGGTCGAGCAGGTGCCTGATCGCGTAGGACCAGATCGTGAAGCCGCTTCTGCGGCTCTGCAGGTGGTCGTACTTCTCGTGCACCTCGACCTCGACGCCGGCGCGCGTCAGCGCCAGCGCGAGCGTCAGCCCGCCGACCCCGCCGCCCGCGATCACAGCCTTGCCGATCTGCGCCATCCCTCTCTCCTGCCTTCCGTTCGGTTCGCCCGTCGTCTCCCTGTCTATCGGCAGCGGCGGCCGCGACGTTACGATCCCGGTCATGGACGCCGTCGCCGGCCTGCTCGACGGACCGCGAGCGCGCGGGGCCTTCCTGCTGCGCTCGACGATGGATCCGCCCTGGTCGCTGCGGATCGAGGACGAGGCGCCGCTGACGCTCGCCGCCGTCGTGCGCGGGTCGGCGTGGGTCGTCTACGACGACGGCGAGCGGGTGCGGATGGGCCCGGGTGACGTCGCGGTCATGCGCGGGCCCGACCCGTACCTCGTCGCCGACGACCCGGCGACGCCGGTGCAGGCGGTCGTCGATCCCGGCCAGGACTGCCGCACGCCCGACGGCGTCGCGGTGCCGATCATGGAGATCCAGGGCGTCCGCTCCTGGGGCAACGTCGCCGACGGCGAGACCGTGCTGGTGACCGGCAGCTACGCGCTCGACGGCGAGGTCAGCCTGCGCCTGCTGCGGGCGCTGCCGCGGCTGATCGTGCTCGCCGCCGACGAGTGGAGCTGCCCGCTGGTGCCGCTGCTGGCCGACGAGATCGTCAAGGACGAGCCGGGACAGGAGGCGGTCCTCGACCGTCTGCTCGACCTGCTGCTGATCGCGGTCCTGCGCGCCTGGTTCGCGCGGCCGGAGGCGCAGGCGCCGGCCTGGTACCGCGCCAACGGCGACCCGATCGTCGGGCCCGCGCTGCGGCTGCTGCACCACGAGCCGGCGAAGCCGTGGACGGTCGCCTCGCTCGCGGACGCGGTCGGCGTCTCGCGCGCGACGCTGGCACGGCGGTTCGCGGAGCTGGTCGGCGAGCCGCCGATGGCGTTCCTGACCGACTGGCGGATCGCGCTCGCCGCCGACCTGCTGCGCGAGCCGGGCGCGACGATCGCCTCGGTCGCCGAGCAGGTCGGCTACTCCAGCGCCTTCGCGCTGTCAGCCGCCTTCAAGCGCGTCCGCGGCATCTCGCCGCAGCAGCACCGGCAGGCGGCGTAGGCGCGGCGCCGCGGCACGGCACGGCGCGGAGCGGCGCCGACGGGCGGCGCGGCGGGCGCACCGCCGCGCGCCGGCCTCAGCGCGGCAGCCGCAGCGGCCAGCCGACGAGCCGCGGGTCGGTGCCGACCAGGCGCGTGCGGGCGACGCCGCGGACCGCCACGACGCCCTGCCGCGCCAGCCGCGTGCGGGCCGCTCTCGGCAGCGCCGGCTCGATGGAGACGTCGTAGCCGCCGCCTCTGGCGAGTCTGACGACACGCTCGCCGAGCTTCGCGTAGCGCCCGCGCGGGAGGCCGAGTCTGCCGCTTCCGGAGAGCGTCGACAGCCGCAGCGCCTTCGCCAGCGCGGCCGGCGCGTAGAGCGTCGCGCGCGCCGCGCAGGAGCTGGCGCAGGCGACCGTGACCGGGTAGCCCTGCGTCGCGAGCAGTCTGACCGCGCCGCCGCGCGTCAGCACGACCGTGCGCGAGACGGCCGTCGGCTTGGAGCCCTTCGGCGTCAGCGTGAAGCCGACCCGCACCGTCACCTGGCGCGTGCGGCCGAGCCGCGCGGCGGAGCCGGAGCGCAGTCTCAGCGCCAGCTCGGCCGCGCCGGCGCGCGAGCGCTTGGCGGAGGCGCCGCCGACGACGAGGTAGTCGCCCTTCGGCCGCGCCGGGTCGTTCTTCGACAGGCCGCGGCCGGTCAGCCCGACCGAGGCGGCCTCGCTGCGGGGCACGTAGACGCGCGCGTCGATGCGGCAGCTGTCGGCGCAGGAGGTCGACAGCGGCAGCCCGTCGCGGACGGCGTCGGAGAGGCTCGCGACGCGCGGCAGCAGGGCGGTCTGGAGCGAGACGACGCGCCAGCTCACGACCGTCGGTCTGCGCTGGACGTTGCCGGCCGGGTCGGTCGCTCTCGCCTGCAGCGCGTGGGCGCCGAGTCTGACGCCGGTCAGCTGCAGCGGGAACGTGCAGGGCGCCCATCTGGCGCTGTCGAGCTTGCACTGGAAGGTCGAGCCGGCGTCGGAGGGCGTCAGGTTGACGGTCGCCGTGCGGGCGCCGGTCTGCGCCGGCGGGGCGGTCGCGACTCTGACCGTCGGGCGGACGGTGTCGATGCTGAACGCGAGGTCCTGGCTGACGCCGGAGGAGCTGGGGTTGCCGACCTGCGTCGCGCGCGCGGTGTAGGCGCCGTCGGCGAGCGCGGTCGGTCTGACCGACCAGCGGCCGTCGGGGCCGACAGTCGCGGTCAGCGTCTGCAGCGGGGTGCTGCTCTGGGTGCCGGAGACGCCGGAGAAGATCTGCAGCGACAGCGTCGTCGCGGCGCGGCCGCCGACGGCGGCGGCGCCGCCCAGCAGCGGCGTGCGGACGCGGACCGAGGCCGCCTGCGGCAGCGTGTCGATCGTGACGACCGGCGGGACCAGCTGCGCCGGCTGGATCACCGGGCCGCCGGCGGCGTAGACGTTGTAGGCGCTGCGCGGCCGGTCGGGCGTGTCGTAGTCGAGCGGGCTGCCGTCCATCGGCGCCGGCGAGACGAGCCCGCGGTCCTGGATCGCGCAGCGGCCGGCGGTCGTGCACTGGTTGGAGAAGTTGTAGTAGTAGATCCGGTCGATCCGCGGGTCGAGCGTGCCGAGCCCGAGCAGGAACTGGGTCGCGGCCGACTGCGAGTCGTCGCCCCACAGCTGGCCGGAGGCGTCGCGGTAGCGCGCGCCGACCTCGTCGATCCAGATGCGCGCGTTCGCGTACGGGCCCTGCAGCTTGCCGAGGTAGTAGCGCGCGACGCGGGCCGAGTCGGGTCCGTTCGGCTGCTGGAACGAGTTGACGTCGCTGTGCGCGTGGAAGGCCCAGACGGCCGGGATCGCGCCGTTCAGCGCGGCGGCGTACGCGTTGAAGTACGCGTCGTCGCCGGAGATCCCGGCGAAGTCGCCGGCGATCACGGTGCAGCCGGCGCAGGTCGCCTGCACCTGCAGGAAGTAGGAGGCCGCCAGCGCCGGGTCGGAGGCGAGCGGATAGGTGCGGCCGTCCGGGTTGTTCGGCTCGTTCCAGGGCGCGATCTCGGTGATGTCCGGATAGGCGGTGCGGAAGGCGGCGAAGCCCTCGGCGAACTGCTGCAGCGTCGGCGCGAGCGCGTCGCCGCTGGGGGCGCGCAGGTCGGCCGAGGGGCCGAACGAGACCATCAGGCTGACGCCCTTGGCGGGCGCCGCGGCGCGCAGCTGGTCGAACTCCTCACGCCGTCTGGCGCCGGCCGGTCCGACGCTCTCCAGCGCGACGTCGTACGGCAGCACGACGCGGATCCGCTTGACGTTCAGGCCGTCCCACCAGCGCTCCGCGAGCGTCGTCGCGTTCGAGTCCGATATGCCCAGCTCGACGGCGCGGGCAGGCGCCGCCGCGGCGGTGGTGATGATCGCCGCGAGCAGGCTGACCAGCAGCGCCGCGGCGAGCGGGACGCGTCGCCGCGCGCGTCCCGTCGTCTCGTTCGTATCCCGCACGTGAACAGACAACACCAGATTTCACGGGACGTTGCGGCGTGCAGCCGTTTCTTCACAAGTGGCTGCTCAGCCGGTGTAGCGCGGCGGGGCCGGGCGCACGACGCGCAGCGCGGCGGCGGCTCTGTTGTCGCGCAGGTCCGGGTCGGCGGTGGCGGCGTTGACGGCGACGCGGTTGACGAAGCGGCCTGGTCTGCCGGCGCGCGTCAGCACCGTCACGAGCGCGCGTCTGCCGACGCCGAGGCGGCCGACGCGGCAGACGACCGGCCGTCTGCGCGCGTCGCAGCGGCCGTGCGAGATCTGCACGCGCAGCACGTCGACGGGCGCCTGCCGCACCTCGACGCCGCTCACCTCCGTCGCCGGGTCGGGACCGCGGTTGACGACGACGATCGTGTAGCGGACGAGCTGGCCCGGTCGCGCGACGACCGGCGAGACGCGCTTGGAGATCGACAGCCGCGCTATCGGCCCGTTCGCCTCGACGACGCCCGCGACGCCGCCTCTGCCCTGCTCCTCCGGCGGTGTCGTCGGCGGCGTCGGCGGCTGCGCCGGCGGCACGACGAGCGGCGGCTCGGGCGTCGCCGCGAAGCGGTTGACGAAGGTGCAGTCGGCGTCGGGCGCGGCGGCCGTCAGCGTCAGCACCACCCGCCCCTGCGCGCTGCCGACTGGCTGCCCGTTGCAGACGATCGCGTCGAGCGCCCACGAGCCGCCGGCGCTGCCGGGCGGGTCTGTCTCGACGATCTCGTAGCTGCCGAGCGGGAGCGCGCTCGTGTCCTCGCCTCTCGCCGTCGCCGGCACGCCCGCGGCGGTCGTGCTCGCGCGCTGGACCCAGGTGTCGCCGCCGGGGTCGGCGCCGGCGGGCCGGACGACGAAGCCGGCCGTGCCGGTCGCGCCGACCGTCGTCTTGCGCAGCACGATCGAGCCCGACGGGGTGAAGCGGTTGGCGACGAGGCAGGCGCGGCCCTCGCCGGAGCGCAGCGTCACCGTCAGCGGCAGCGCGTCGCCGACCGTCCTGCCGTCGCAGACGACGCGCTCGACCGCCCAGCTGCCGCCGGGCCCGCTCGGCAGCGTCTCGTCGAGCCGGTAGGCGCCGGCCGCGAGCGCGAGCGGGTCGCCGGAGACCGGCACGTCCTCGGCGCGCGTCGTCAGCGTCTGGCGCGCGTCCTGCGGCCCGGCGAGCGTGAAGGGGAAGCTGCCGACGCCGCCCTGGGTCACCTTCGACAGCGCCAGCCCGGCGGGCGGCGGCGCGACGCGGTTGACGTAGGTGCAGGTGACGACGTCACCGGCGGCGAGCCTCACCTGCACCTCGCCGCCGGGAGCGATCGCGACGGCGCTCTGTCTCGTCTCCGAGACGCAGCGGACGGCCTCGCGCTGCCAGCCCGAGAGGCCGTCCTCGGAGAAGCTCCAGGGGGCGTCGCCGGCGCCGGTCGCGGCGCGGTGGAAGGTCGCCGCGTCGGGCCTGCCGTCAGCCGCGGTGAGCGTGAAGTCGTGGTCGACCGTGTAGGAGATGTTGCCGCTGAAGTGGAACGGCGTCAGCGCGTTCGTGCCAGGGGCGTCGACCTCCTTGCGCACGACGATCGTGCCGGCCGTCGGCGGCGGCGTGACGTAGTAGGCGTAACAGAAGACGTGGCGCGCGCCGCTCGGGAAGGCGACGAACTCGACGTTGTCGCCGTTGAGGTTGTCGATCGCGCAGCGCAGCGCGCCGAAGCCGTACTGCGACGGGAACGCTCTGTCGAGCACCGGGTCGTCGGGCAGGCCGCCCTGCAGCCACAGCGTGCTGCCCTGCGCGGCCAGTCTCGCCTGCTGCGGCGTCAGCTCGACGGTGACAGCGCCGCGCAGCGTCTCGCCGGTGTCGTGGCCGTCGACGTCGAGCAGGGCGATCGCGTCTCTCGTGACGATGCTCGTCGCGAACGGGCTGGTGACCTTCGACAGCGCGCCCCAGGGGCCGGTCACCGCTCTCGTCCGATAGCCCGTGCCGAGCGTGAAGCGCCAGTTCGGCAGCGGTATGCAGTTCGGCTGCTGCAGCAGCTCCTTCGACGGCTTGACCGCCTCGCCGCCGACGTAGAGCGTGTCCGCGCCGAGGTCCCGCAGGCTCTCCTGGATGTTGTTGCGGGCGCGGTTGGCAGCGATGTCCGTGTAGGCGCGGCAGTAGCGCGCCGCGAACGTGACGAGCCGGTTGGAGGAGTCGTCGGCGGCCGTCGCCGGGGGCGGCGCGAGCGCGAGCGCGGCGAGCAGGAGAGCGACTCCCGACCCGCAGCGCCGGCGCACCCGCCGTCCCCGGAAAACCATCTTCCGGTGTTACCCGATCAGGCCGTCGGCGCAATCCCTCCCGGAGGCGGCGAGCTGGGCAGCGGGTCGCCCTGGTCCTCGCCGGAGATCGGCGGGAACGCCTCCGTCAGCAGGCCGTAGTAGACGCCGGCGCGCGCGATGTAGGTGAGCCCCATCTTGATCAGGTCGAACAGCCCGCGCGGCTGCTTGCCGGTGAACAGGATCACGATCCAGCTCAGTATCACGATGATGCTGACGAGCAGGCTGAAGATGTAGGCCATGATCATCACCGGGATCATCAGGAAGATCCGGAACAGCGTCTTCACGCGGTTGTACTCCGGCAGCGGCGCCGGGATCACGAGCCGCACCGGGTACTCGGGGTGCTCGTCACCGTCGAAGGCAGGCCACTCGTCGGTCAGCAGGTTGTAGAAGCCGTTGACGCGGGCGGCGAAACGATGCGCCTTCGCGTTCAGCTGGTAGAGGCCGTCGGGGTAGCGACCGGTGAAGACGATCGCGAACCACGCGATGAACGTGCAGACATACGCCGCCAGCCCCCAGAAGATCCCGACGAGCAGCCACGGGATCACGAGCAGGCCGCGGAAAAAGGTGATCAGCCGGCTCTGGCGCTCGACGTAATCGGCCTCGTAGGCCACGGGATACATAGGCAACTACCTCCTGGTCTCGCCGCCACCGACCGGGCGGCGTCGACCGGGTTATCGACCTTCCGGCGGTGGTTCGCCACGAAGTTGGCGCGTAGGCGTCTCAGTCTGGCGCAGAGGTGCCCTCCCCGCCGATCCCGATGTGGTCCGCCTGCGCGGCGTGGGAGCGCTCGACCGGGTCGGGATAGGCCCGCTCCAGCACGGCGTCCAGCCGCGCCAGCTGGGCGTCGAGCGCGGCGGCGCGGACGGGCGGCGACTGCTCGCGCAGGCTCAGCAGCAGCGAGCGCATCCGCCGCATCACCTGCGGCTGCTCCGCGCCGTAGACGCGGATCTCGGTGACGGCGAGGTCGAGCAGCGCCTCCCAGCCGGGGTTGGGGACGACGAGCCGCAGCTCGCCGGCCGCGTCGGCGAGCTGGCCGCGCTCGAGGTCGCGCGTCGACAGCTCGCGCAGCAGCTCCTCCAGCCCGTCGAGCGCCTGCACCGCCGTCGTCGGGTCGTTGACGGCCGGCGAGAGCGCGCGCAGCGCGACGTCGACGATCGCCCGCAGCGCGAACGCCGGGTCCTGGCCGATCGTGCGCTCGTCGGCGAGCAGCGCCGCGCGCCGCAGCTCGGCCGCGTCGAGCCCCGCGGCGTCGCCGTGGACGCGGAACAGCACCGCCCCGCGGGGCACGAAGCCGCCGATCCCGACCGCCAGCTCGGCGACGACGCCGGCCGCCTGCGCGGCCCGCACCGCACGGCCGCGGTCGAGCGCGCTCAGCACGCCGGCCGTCCCCTCGTGGCGGACGAGCGCGCCCGGCGGCGCCAGCGGTCGCAGCGGCAGCGGCGGACCGTCGGCGAGCGGGAACGGATAGGTCTCGGCGATCGCGGCGCCGGCGCGCGCGACGACCTGGGCGATCACCCGCCGTGGGCGCAGCAGGTCGATCAGCCGGCTGACGAGCGCGAAGAACGCCAGCAGCGCCGCGATCAGCAGCAGCAGGTTGATCCCGAGCGTGAGGCTGGGGACGGTCGTGGCGCCGTCGCGGCCGATGTCGCGCAGCGAGACGAGCGCGCAGATCGTCGGCGCGACGAAGACGCCGAGCGCGTGCTTGACGACCGGGTCGCGGCGGAAGACGGCCAGCAGCCGCGGCGTGTACTGGCTGGCGCCGAAGGTGACGACGACGACCGCGATCGAGACGACGAGGCCGGCGAAGGCGATCATCCCGCTCGCGAGCGAGGAGAGGAAGGTGCGGGCGGTGTCGGGGTCGAGGTCGAGCCCGAGCAGGTCGCGCTCGCCCTCCAGCCGCGGCACGCCCCAGCCGAGCAGCAGCGCCGCGACGATATAGAGGCACGGCAGCAGCACGAGGCTGCGCGCGCTCGTCTCGCGCAGGCGGAAGCGCAGCCGCCACGCGCGGCTGCGCTCGCGCGCCGACAGCTGCTGCCGCGGCGGCTGCGGCGTGTCGCCGTCGGCGGCCATCGTGGGGCGTCAGCCTACGCGGCGCCGCGGTCGGCGCCGCGCGGCTCAGGCGACGGCCTGCGCGGGCGGCGTCGCCATGGTCGTCGCGCCCGCCCGCGTGAAGCGCAGCGCCCCGTCCTCGATCGCGCCGCGCTTCAGCAGCGCGACGTCGAGCACGTAGTTCTGGTGCAGCCGCCACGGCGCTCTCTCGCCCTGGCGCGGCAGCTCGTCGATCGAGCGCAGCACGTAGCCCGATCTGAGGTCGATGAACGGCTCGGTCGGCCGCGTCGGGTCGGGCGCGAGCGGCTCGACTCTGTCGTAGCCGTTGTCGCGCATGTGGTTCAGCAGCCGCGCGAGGTAGTGCGCCGCGAGGTCGCCCTTGAGCGTCCAGGAGGCGTTCGTGTAGCCGATCGTCAGCGCCATGTTGGGGATGCCGCTGAACATCATGCCCTTGTAGCCGACGGTCTTGGCGAGGTCGACCTCCTGGCCGTCGACCGCTATCGACATGCCGCCGAGCAGCAGCAGGTTGAGGCCGGTCGCGGTGACGATCGCGTCGGCCTCCAGCTCGGCGCCGGAGGCGAGTCTGAGGCCGCGCTCGGTGAACGTCTCGATGCGGTCGGTGACGACCGAGGCGCGGCCGGAGCGGATCGATCTGAAGAGGTCGCCGTTGGGGACGAGGCAGAGGCGCTGGTCCCACGGCGAGTAGGTCGGCGCGAAGTGGGTGTCGACGGCGTACCCGTCCGGCAGCTGCCGTGCGACGCCCGTCCGGATCACCTTCTTCATGAATCTCGGTGCGCGGCGGCTGAGCTGGAAGACGAGCGAGCTGAGGAAGACGTTCTTCCAGCGCACGATCGGATAGGCGACTCTCTGCGGCAGCAGCCGCCGCAGCACGTCCGCGATCGGGTCCTTCGCCGGCAGCGAGAGGACGTAGCTGGGCGAGCGCTGCAGCATCGTCACGTGCGCCGCGCGCTCGGCCATCGAGGGGACGAGCGTGACGGCCGTCGCGCCGGAGCCGATCACGACGACGCGCTTGCCGCTGTGGTCGAAGCCCTCGGGCCAGTGCTGCGGGTGGATCAGCTCGCCTCTGAAGCGCTCGCTGCCCGCGAACTGCGGCGCGTAGCCCTCGTCGTAGCGGTAGTAGCCGGTGCAGCCGAAGATGAAGTCGCAGGTGAGCGTGACCAGCTCGCCCGCGCCGGGGTCGGCGTCGCTGCCGTCGGTGCGGCGGGCGGTGACGGTCCAGCGCGCGTCGGCGGAGGACCACTCGGCGCGCACGACGCGGTGGTTGAAGCGGATCGCCTGCTCGACGCCGTGCTCGCGCGCGGTCGCGGCGATGTAGTCGAGGATCGAGTCGCCGTCGGCGATCGCCTTCGCCGCCGTCCATGGCTTGAAGTCGTAGCCGAGCGTGAACATGTCGGAGTCGGACCGGATCCCGGGATAGCGGAAGAGGTCCCATGTCCCGCCCAGTCTCGCGCGCGATTCGAGGATCGCGAACGACTTGCCGGGCGCTTCGGCCTGCAGGTGGCAGGCGGCGCCGATGCCGGAGAGGCCGGCACCGACGATCAGCACGTCGAGATGTTCGGGCTCCATTGCTCAATGGTGCCCGAGTGGCGAGCGTCAGGCGCCGGTACCGCCGCGTACCGGGCGCGTAGGCGCTCAGTAGTCGATCAACGCGCCGGCACTGACGTTGATCGTCGCGCCGGTCATCGCGGCGGCGGCGTCGGAGGCGCAGAAGGCGGCCGTCTCGCCGACCTCCCACAGCGTCGCCGCGCGGCCGCGCAGGGTCATCGCGTCGAGCGAGGCGACGAGCTGCTCGCGGCCGTCGAAGCCGGCCGGGAACGACTCGGCGATCCCGCCGCTGCGCAGCGTCACGACGCGCACGCCCTGCGGCCCCAGCTCGGTCGACAGCTGCCGCCGCATCGACTCCATCGCCTCGAACGCGACCTGCAGCCCGCCGAGCGAGTACCCGCGCATCGCCGGCCCCGAGCCGCCGAAGACGAGGATCACGCCGCCGCCGCTGCCGGCCATGTTGCGGGCCGCCGCGCGCCAGGTCAGGAAGCTCGTGCGGACCGCGGTCGCGACCGGCTGCAGGTAGTCCTCGACCGCCATCTCCGCCATCGGCGTGCCCTGCACGTCGCCGTGCTGGATCACGTTCATCGAGATGTCGAGCGAGCCGGCGCTCCTGGCGACCTCGTCGGCGTGCTCGTCGACCTGCTGCTCGTCGGTCGCGTCGAGCACGGCCGTCTCGGCGCGGCCGCCGGCCGCCTCGATCCGCGCCGCGACCGCCTCCAGTCTCGCCGCCGTGCGGCCGGCCAGGAAGACGCGCGCGCCGGCCCGCGCGAACGCCTCCGCGCAGGCGCCGCCGATCGTTCCGCCGCCGCCGTAGACGACTGCGTTCTTGCCGTTGAGGGACATCGCTCGCGCTCCGTTCGGTTCGAGGTCTCGCGAGCAGAGACGGCCGCCGCCGCCGAAACTCATCGCTACGCCGACAGGAAGCGCACGACCGCCAGCACGCGGCGGTGGTCGTCGGGGCTGCGCTCCAGCCCCAGCTCGTCGTAGATGTGCGACGCGTGCCGCACGACCGCCTTCTCCGAGATCGACAGCAGCTCGGCGATCGCGGCGTTGGAGCGGCCCTCGGCCATCAGCTCCAGCACCTCGCGCTGGCGCTCGGTCAGCCGCTCCAGCGGGTCGTTGCGGCGCGGCCGGTCGAGCATCGCGGCGACGACCGTTCTGTCGAGCACCGAGCCGCCGGCGATCACCCGCCGCAGGTCGCCGACGAAGCGGTCGATGTCGCCGATCCGCTGCTTCAGCAGGTAGCCGACGCCCTCCTCGCCGCTCTCCAGCAGCTCGACCGCGTAGCGCCGCTGGACGTACTGCGACAGCACCAGCACCGGCAGCCCCGGGCGTCTGCGGCGCAGCTCCAGCGCCGCTCTGAGGCCGTCGTCGGTGTGCGTCGGCGGCATCCGGATGTCAGCGACGACGAGGTCGGGGCGGTGGGCGGAGGCCTTGCGCACCAGCTCCTCCCCGTCGCTGGCGACGGCGACGATCTCGAAGCCGGCCCGCTCCAGCACGAGCGACAGCCCCTCGCGCATCAGCAGCTGGTCCTCGCCGATCACGACGCGCACGGCAGCTCCACCCGCACGCACGTGCCGGCGCCGGTCGCGCTGTCGATCCGCAGCCGGCCGCCGAGCGCCTCGACGCGATCGACCATCGAGCGCAGCCCGTGGCCGGCGCCGGCACGGCCGATCCGCGCGCCGCCGATGCCGTCGTCGCTGATCTCGATCCGCAGCCAGTCGTCGGCGCCGCAGCGGAGGCTGACGGCCAGCTCGTCGGCGCGCGCGTGCTTGACGGCGTTGACGAGCGCCTCCGCGACGACGAGGTAGCCGGTGCTCTCGACCAGCGGCGGCAGGCGGTCGGCGTGGGCGCTCTCGAAGCTGAGCGCGACCGCCGTCGGCATCCGGTCGGCGAGCGCCTCGACGGCCGCCGCCAGCCCGCGCTCGGTCAGCTCCGCCGGCATCACGCCGTCGACCAGCGCGCGCAGCTCGTCGATCGCCGTCTGGATCTCGTCGTGCAGCTCCGCCGCCGCGCCGCCGGCGACGCCGGCCTGCACCGCCAGCAGCACGAGCCGCGACTGGAGGCCGTCGTGGAGGTCGCGCGCGATCCGCCGCCGCTCCGTGTCGGAGGCCTCGACCAGCCGCGCGCGCGAGACGCGCAGCTCGACCGTGAGCCGCTCGCGGTCGAGCGCGAGCGCGACGACGCGCGCCGCCTCGCGCACCTCCGCCGGCCGCGTCAGCAGCGTCGCGTCGTAGGCGATCGCGCCGATCGTCTCGCCCGCCAGCTCGACCTCGACGACGCCGCGGCGGCCGTTGGCCGACGGCGGCACCGCGAAGACCCCGTCGCCGTTGACCCAGCCGTCGGTGTCGGGGACGCGGAACAGCAGCTCGAGGCTGCGGTCGCCGAGCGTCTCGGCGAGCAGGTCGGTGAGCCGCCGCCGGCCGCCGGTGCCGAGCTGGGCGCCCAGCTCCTCGACGTCGCCGGTGCGGGCGAAGCCGCCGAGCGTGGCGGCCAGCACGAACGCGATCGGCACGAGCGCCATCACCGTCAGCTGCACGTTGGCGCGCATGATCGGGTCGGCGATCAGCTCGCTCAGCAGCGAGTTGAACGGGATCACCAGCACGGCGACGATCCCGTACAGCGACAGCGGCGCCAGCACGCGCCGCTGCGCGGGCGGCGCGGCGAGGAACCGCCGCGCCAGCAGCACGCAGGCGCTCAGCACGACGACCGCCCCGAAGCCGCGCTGCGTCCAGCGGCCGGCATCGACGAGGTCGGGCCGATCGGCGACCATCAGCGGGCTGCCGGCTCTGTAGAGGTAGAGCGGGATCTGGCCGACGAGGCTGATGACGTAGGCGGCCAGCGTCGTGACGCGCGCCGCGGTGCTGCGCAGCCGGCCCGAGGGGAACGCCAGCAGCAGGTGGATCAGCAGCGCGATCGGGAGCGTCTGGACGATCTGGCCGGCGGCGACGAGCGCCGGCACCGTCGTGTTGTTGAGGCCCGCGCCGAGCCACAGGAAGCCGCCGCCCGTCAGCAGCAGCCCCATCAGGCTGCTCGGCCGCCGCAGCCACGCGATCACGCCGGCGGCGGCATAGATCCACGCGCCGAGCACGAACAGCGCCGCCGCGAACGGCGGGTCGGGCGCGTTCGCGCCGGAGTAGAGCAGCGCCAGCTCGCCGAGGCCCGCGAGCAGCACGGCGACCGTCACCTGCGCGACCGACAGCAGCAGCGTCAGGCGCCGTGCCGGGATCGCCGCGCGGGACGGCGCGGAGGCGGGAGGAGCGTCGAGAGCGGCGATCGCGCCAGCCTAGAAGACGACCGCCCGCCGGCACAGGGGACCTGGGTCTGCTTCTGCCGGCGGGATGGCGCGTTCAGCCGCGCGGGCGCAGCCGTTCGAGCGACTGGCGCGTGCTCGCGTCGAGGTCGTAGCGGGGGTCGCCGTCGAGGTCGAAGACGACCCGCCGCGTCGCCGGGTCGTATCTGACCCGCAGCACGTCGTACTCGCGCGGGCGCAGGCCGGAGATCCCGAAGACCGCCGTCACCTCCGCCTCGAACCGCTCGCTGCCGTCGGCCGGGCGCACGTCGAGCCGATGGCGCCAGCGCCGCAGCGTGTCGGCCGAGCGGCCGGAGCGGTCCTCGATCGACAGCACCGTCGCCTCCGCCGGCAGGCCGTGCTTGCGCACTCTGCGATCGCGCCCGAACATCAGCGCGCGAGCCGGAAGGTCGCCGTCGCCGGCTTGGAGCGGTTGCCGGCGGCGTCGGTCGCGACGAGCGTGACGCGGTAGCTGCCGGGCGCGAGCCGCGCGCGTCTGCTCAGCCGGCCGCCGAAGGCGAGCCGGTTGGCGCCCTTCGCGGCGCTGATCGTCAGCCCCGCTCTGAGCGTGCGGTAGCGCCCGCCGCGCCCGCGCAGCGCGAACCGCAGCCGCACCGTGGCGCGCTCGGAGAGCGTGAACGCGAACGCGGGCGCGCCTCTGCGCGCATGCAGCCGCGGCAGCGCTCTGCCGGCCGCGATCCGTCTCGGCGCGCGCAGCGCGGTCAGCCGCGGCGGGGTGCGATCGGCGCCTCTGCCCGTTCTCGGCCCCGGGCCCGGCTGCGCGGGCGGGGCGGCGATCGTCACCTGTGCGCTGGCGGCGGCGCTCTTCCCGGCCGGGTCGATCGCGGTCACGGTCGCCGTGTGGGCGCCTGCCGTCGCGAAGGCGTGAGCGACCTCGGCGCCGGCCGCGCTGCCGCCGTCGTCGAACTGCCACACGAACGTCAGCGGCGCGGCCGGGTCGGCGGCGCACGAGCCGGCGGCCGAGAAGGCGACGGCGGCGCCCGTCTGCGCGCTCGCGCTGGCGGCGGTGGCGCGTGCGTGCGGCAGCACGCGCTGGTACTCGTAGGCGCCGACGTCGACGCGCGGCGTGCAGTCGCCGTCGCCGTCGGCGAGCCGCGGCGCGCCGGCGACGTCGCGGTCGCTGACGGCGTCGGGCGCGAAGGCCGGGTCGCCGGCGTCGACGAGCGGCGATCCGGCGGTCAGGTGGAAGTCGCCTCTGGCGGCGTCGGCGAAGCCGGTCGGGGCGGGCAGGCGGTTGGTCTCGGTCGTCGTGCCGGGACCGCCCTCGAACGGCTCGCCGGGGACGCGGTCGCGATGAGCGACGCGGTCGGCGACGACGGTCGCGCTGCCGCCGCTCTCCGCGACGCGCACGAGCGGGACCCCGGTCCCGCTGATCGCGCTGTCGGCGATCCGCAGCGTGCTGACGCCGCCGTCCGCTCCGACCGCGTAGGCGCCGATCGCCGCGTTGCCGTCCTCTCTGCCGCCGACGATCGTGACGCGGGCGGCGTCGAGGTCCGCGACGTTGCCTCTCTGCGCCAGCGCCGCGAGCCCGGCGGTCATGCCGCCCGGAGCGCCGGCGCGGCCGTCGATCAGCGTGTCGCGGACGATCGCTCTGCCGCCGAACGCCTGCACGCCGAGCGACGCGGCGATCGTCGCGCGGCGCACCGTCAGCTGCCCGCCCTGGACGACAGCGGCGCCGGCGCCCGCCGAGGAGAGGATCGAGTCGCTGACCGAGCCGGCGCCGGAGAGCGTCCCGACCGCCGGCGTCGTGCCCTCGTGCATCGCGATCGAGGAGCCGGTCAGCGAGGCGCCGTCGTTGAGCACGACGCCGACCCCGGCGGAGTTGCCGAGCGTCTGCACGACCGTGATGTCGCTGGCGCTGGCGCCGACCAGCTGCAGCGCGGCGCCGGCCGGGCGGACCAGCTCGAGCTTCAGGCCGCGGACCGTCGCCGCCGTGCCGAAGACCGACAGCACGGTTCTGTCGTCGACTCTCGACTGCAGCGTCGTGCCGCTGACGCCCGCGATCTCGACCGGCTCGGCGGAGTTGTAGACGTAGGGGCCGGCGGCGAAGATCGCGTCGCCGAGGAAGAAGCGGTCGGCGGTGCCGTTGGACTGCGCCTCCGTCAGCGACGCCTGCAGCTGCGCGGCGGGGACGCTCGGGCCGGTGCATCTCGGCTTCGCGACGCAGTAGTCCTTCGCCTCGGCGGCGGCGGTGGGCAGGAGTGAGATCAGCGCCGTCGCGAGGACGGCGGACGGAATCAGACGCATCGGTCGATCGTCGGGCCGGCGGCGGTTCGGCACAACGGCCGCGCCCCTGAACCGCTCCCGGAACCGCCCGCGCCGGGCCGTGGCGGCGAACCGGCTTGTGATCCGCGGCGGTGAGGGTCACACTCGCGAGCGTCGATGCGCCTCGATCGCGAGAACGTGCAACCACTGGCCGGCCGCGAGCGGGAGCTCGCGCTGCTCGACGACGTGCTCGCGCGGCTCGGGGGCGGCGGGGGCGTCGCGGCCGGCGGCGGGGCGGCCGGCGGCGGGGCGGCCGGCGACGGCACGATCGTCGCGATCTCCGGCGAGCCCGGGATCGGCAAGACCGCGCTGCTGACGCGGCTGGCGCAGGAGGCCCGCGCCCGCGGCGCGCTCGTGCTGTCCGGGCGCGGCTCGGAGTTCGAGCGCGAGCTGCCCTACGCGCTGCTGGCCGACGCGCTCGACGACCACCTCGGCGCGCTCGACCCCGCGCGGCTGGCGCGGCTGGAGCGCGACGAGCTGGCCGAGCTGGCGATCGCGCTGCCGTCGCTGCGCGCCTTCGCCGACGGCGCCGGCACGCCCCACGGGCTCCAGCGCGCCGTCCGCGGGCTGCTGGAGCGGCTCGCGGTGCCTGGCGGCCTGGTGCTGCTGCTCGACGACGCGCAATGGGCTGACAGCGCGACCGCGGCGCTCGTCGCGGCGCTCGTGCGGCGCCCGCCGCGCGCGCCGGTCGTGCTCGTGCTGGCCCACCGCTCGGCCCAGCTCGACCCGCGGCTGGCCGGCGCGCTCGCCGCCGCGCGCGCCGAGGAGCAGGCGCTCGCGCTCCCGCTCGCCCCGCTCGACGCGAGCGCGGCCGAGCGGCTGCTGCGCGACCTGCTCGGGCACGCCGACGCCGCCGGCGCACGGGTCGATGCCGGCGCGCGAGACGCCGACGCGGGCGCGGCGCACGGCGCACGAGTCGATGCGACCGGCGCGACGCGTGCGGCGCAGCTCGACGCCGACGTGCGCGACGAGCTGCTGCGCGACAGCGGCGGCAATCCCTTCTACCTGCTGCAGCTCGCTCGCGCACGGGCGCGTGCCGGCGCCGTGCCCGCCGGCGGCGGCGACCTCGACAGCGAGGTCCCGCCGGCCGTCGCGGCGGCACTCGCGGCGGAGCTGGCGCTGCTGCCCGACGACGCGCTGGCGCTGCTGCGCGGCGCCGCCGTCGCGGGCGATCCGACCGACGCCTCGTTCGCCGCCAAGGTCGCCGGCCTCGACGCCGAGCGGCTGCCGGCGGCGCTCGACGCGCTGCTCGCCGCCGAGCTGCTGCGCCCGGCGGCGGCGACCGCCTCCGCGACCGCGCGCGCGGCCCTGCCGGCCGCAGCCGCCTCAGCCGCCACCCGCGCGGCCCTCCCGTCGGCAGCCGCATCCGCCGCCGCGCGCGCGGCCCTCCCGTCGGCAGCCGCATCCGCCGTCGCGCGCGCGGGCTCCCGCGCGACCCCCGCATCCGCCGCGGCTCCGGCCGCGCCCGGCTGGGTCGGCTTCCGCCATCCGCTCGTGCGCCGCGCGGTCCACACGGCGACGAGCGCCGGCTGGCGCAGCGCCGCCCACGGCCGCGCCGCGGCGCTGCTGCGCGAGTGGGGCGCGGGCGCGCCGGCTCAGGCGCATCACGTCGAGCAGGCGGCGGCCCGCGGCGACCGCGCGGCGGTCGCGCTGCTGAGTACCGCGGCGACCGAGGTCGCGCCGCGTGCCCCGGCGACCGCGGCCGGCTGGCTGGAGGCTGCGCTGCGGCTGCTGCCGCCTGGCGACAGCGCCCCGGAGCGGATCGCGCTGCTGGGCCCGCTGGCGCAGGCGCTCGCGGCGGCCGGCCGCCTCGACGCCGCGCACGCGGTCCTGCTCGAGCTGCTGGCAGCGACCCCGCCCGACTCGCCCGTGCACGTCGAGGCGACCGCCGGCTGCGCCGCCGTCGAGCGCCTGCTCGGCCGCCACGCGATCGCCCGCACCCGCCTGCTCGCCGCCCTCGCCCGCTTCGACGAGGCGGCGCCCGCATCGGCCGGCGCCGCCGGAGCGCCCGCCGACGCCGCCCTCGCCGCGCCCGCCGCCCCCGCCCCCGCCCGCCTCGCGCTCGCGCTGCGCCTCGAGCTGACCGCGCACGCCTCGCTGGAGGCCGACTTCGCGCTGATGCGCGACTGCGCGGCGCGGGCGCGGGAGACGGCCGCCCAGCTCGGGGACGACGCCGCCGGCGCGACGGCCGCGGCGGCGCTCGCGTTCGCCGAGTACTCGCTCGGCGCGGTCGCCGTCTCGGTCGAGCTGGGCGAGACGGCCGCCGCGCTCGTCGCCAGGCTCGACGACGCCGCGCTCGCGCCGCGGCTGGAGACCTTCCTCTACCTCGGCTGGTGCGACTGGTTCAGCGGCCGCTTCGCCGCCGCCGCGCACAGCTTCGAGCGCGCGGTCGCGATCGCGCGGGCGAGCGGGCGCGGCGCGCTCACGACCGAGCTGCTGGTCGGGCACGCGGTCGCGCTCGGCAGCTGCGGCCGGCTGCCGGAGGCGGTCGAGCTGGCCGACGCCGCGGTCGAGCAGGCGCGCGGCACCGGCAGCGAGCCGCCGCTGCTGTGGCCGCTGTACGCGCTCTGCATGACGCGCGAGCCGCGCGACGAGCTGGGCAGCGCGCTGCAGGCCGGTGAGGAGGCGGTCGCGCTCGCGCGGCGACTCGGCCCCTCGACGATCGGCGCCGGCTGCGGCTGGGCGCTCGCGAGCGTGCTGATCGCGCACGGCAGCGGCGAGCGCGCCGCCGCCGTGCTGCTGGAGCTGGCCGGCGGCGAGCAGCTGCCGCGCTGCTACCCGGGCTGGCGCGCGGTCTGCTTCGCGCTGCTGACGCGCGCGGCGCTGACGCACGACGACCACGTCGCGGCCGCGCGCTGGAGCGCCCGCGCCCGCGCCGCGTCGAGCGACTTCCCGATCCCCTTCGGCAGCGCCGTCGCCGCCTGCGCGGAGGCCGAGCTGCTGCTCGCGACCGACGCCGCCGCCGACGCCGCCGCGCTCGCCGCCTCAGCCGCCGACGCGCTGACCGCGCTCGGCGCGCCGGTCGAGGGCGGCCGCGCGCGGCTGCTCGCCGGCCGCGCGCTGATCGCCGCCGGCGACCGCGACGGCGCCGCGACCGTCCTGCGCGCCGCCGAGGCCGAGCTGCTCGCCTGCGGCGCCGAGCGGCTGC
>NZ_JAUTDN010000006.1 GCF_030646155.1 Conexibacter sp. CPCC 205762 | reverse complement strand
GGCGGGCGCGGGGGCGGCGGCGGGCGCGGGGGCGGCGGCGGGCGCGGGGGCGGCGGCGAGCGCGGCGCCGGCGGGCGGGGACGCGGGCTTCGCATGCCACGGGACGCCCTTCAGCCGCAGCCGCAGCGCCTCCAGGTAGATCCGCACCAGCACCTGCGCGGTCATGAACGGGAAGCGCAGCAGGGTCGTCGTCAGCCGGCGCCGGGTCAGCTCGCGGCGGCGCAGGGCGAGGCCGGCGTCGAAGACGACCTCGCCGTCGCGCTCGTTGGCGATCGAGACCGCGATCCGCTCGCCCGGCCGTGCGATCCGCCAGACGTACTCCTGCTCCATTCCCATCAACGGCGAGACGTGGAGCGCCTTCGCTTGCCGGCTGACGAGCATGTCCGGATCGTTCCCATCGGCCCCGGCGACGTATGCATGGCGCTCGCCCCAGGGCGTGTTCGTGACCTCGGCGACGACCGCCTCGACCTGCTCGCCGGCGGCGTCGAAGCACCAGTAGAAGGCGACCGGGTTGAAGCCGACTCCCCACGTCCGCAGCTGCGCCAGCATCCGCACCGGCCCGCCGGGCCGGAAGCCGAGCCGCTCCTGCACGAGCGCGCGCACGGCCTCGTCGAGCGGGACCGCCGGGTCGCCGAGGTAGTCGGCCCGCCGCCAGCGCGCCGGCGCCCAGCGCCGCGCCGACCAGAGCGGATGGCCGTCGAACAGCGCGGGCAGCTCGCCGAGGTCGAGGTAGAGCAGGTAGATCCGCGCGCGGAAGGCGTGCTCGACGGGCGTGCGGCGGCGGTGGCTGACGACACCCTCGTAGAGCGCGGAGACGCGCGGCCGCGGCGGGGACGAGGCTGCCGGCGCGCGCGTCATGACAGCGACCGCCCGCCGAGCTTGGCGACCGCTCGCACCGCGCTCGCGACGCCGTCCTCGTGGAAGCCCCAGCCCCAGTAGGCGCCGCAGTAGGAGGTCCGCCGCACGTTGTCGATCTCGTCCCAGCGCTCCTGCGCGACGCGGCCGGCGGCCGTGAAGACCGGGTGGTCCCAGGCGATCTCCTCGATCACGTGCTCACGGCGGACGTCGCCGCCGCGGTTGAGCGTGACGCAGAACTCGCGGTCGGCGTCGAGCTGCTGCAGGCGATTCATGTGGTAGGTGACCGTCGGGCGGCCGGTCGTGCGCTCGCCGAGGTGGTAGTTCCAGCTCGCCCAGGCGCGGCGGCGGCGCGGCAGCAGCCCTCGATCGGTGTGCAGCACGACGTCGTTGCGCTGGTACGGGATCGCGCCGAGCAGCTCGGCCTCGCGCTCGCTCGGGTCGGCGAGCATCCGCAGCGCCTGGTCGGAGTGGACGGCGAGCACGACGTGGTCGTAGCGCTCCGGCTCCCCGCCGCGCGCGGTGACGGTCACCCCGTCGTCGTCGCGCGCGACCGACTCGACCGGCGTCGACAGCCGCAGCCGCTCGTCTCCGAGGCGGTCGAGCAGCACCTCGACGTAGCGCGCGGAGCCGCCGACGACCGTCCGCCACTGCGGCCGGTCGCGGAAGCCGAGCATCCCGTGGTTGTCGAAGAACTCGACCAGGAAGCGGGCCGGGAAGCTCCACATCTGCTCCGGGTCGGCGGACCAGACGGCCGACGCCTGCGGCACCAGCAGCCGCTCGACGAAGCCGTCCGAGTAGCCGCGCGCGGCGAGGTACTCGCGCAGCGACGGATCCCACGTCTGCGGGCTCGTCTCCAGCAGCTCGCGCGCCTCGCGGTTGAAGCGCACCATGTCGGCGATCATCCGCTGGAACGACGGCGTCAGCAGGTGCGAGCGCTTCGCGTAGAGGCCGTTCGGCGAGGAGCCGTTGTACTCGAAGTCGCCGACCGCGTCGGAGACGCCGAAGCTCATCTCGGCCGGCTGCGTCGCGACCCCCAGCTCCGCCAGCAGCGCCTGGAAGCGCGGGTAGTTGCGGTCGTTGTGCACGATGAAGCCGGTGTCGACGTTCCAGGCGCCGGTGTCGCTCTCGACACGGACGGTGTTGGTGTGACCGCCGGCGTGGTCGTTCGCCTCGATCAACGTCACGTCATGGCTGCCGTGCAACAGGTGGGCGGCGACGAGACCGGAGACGCCGGCGCCGATGATCGCGATCTTCACGACATGTCCTACGGACGGCAGGCGGCTGCGGTTGACTGGCGCGGCGCACGCTAGGCTCGCGCGATGCCCGTCACAGTCGAGCGCGACGGACCCGTCACGACGGTGATCCTCGACGAACCCGCCGTCCGCAACGCCGTCGACCGCGCGACCGCGGAGGCGCTCGCCGACGCCTTCCGCGCCTTCGACGCCGACGACGAGGCGTCGGTCGCGGTCCTGTGGGGGGCGGGCGGCACGTTCTGCGCCGGGGCGAACCTGAAGTCGGTCGGGACCGCGGAGGGCAACCGCGTCGAGCCCGGCGGCGACGGTCCGATGGGCCCGTCGCGGATGCTGCTGAGCAAGCCGGTGATCGCGGCGATCTCCGGCCACGCGGTCGCGGGCGGGCTCGAGCTGGCGCTGTGGTGCGACCTGCGCGTCGTCGAGGAGGACGCGACGCTCGGCGTCTTCTGCCGCCGCTGGGGCGTGCCGCTGATAGACGGCGGGACGGTGCGGCTGCCGCGCATCGTCGGCCTCGGGCGCGCGCTGGACCTGATCCTCACCGGCCGGCCCGTGAGCGCGAAGGAGGCGCTCGCGATCGGCCTGGCGACGCTCGTCGTGCCGCCCGGCGAGGCGCGTACGGCGGCCGAGGCGCTCGCGCGCGAGCTGGCGAGATTCCCTCAGCTCTGCATGCGCCACGACCGCCTGTCCGCGTACGAGCAGCACGACCTCGGGCTGGAGGAGGCGCTCGCGAACGAGCTGCGCCACGGCCTCGTGGCGCTGGAGCACGAGGCGCTGCCGGGCGCGGCCCGCTTCGCCGCCGGCGCGGGGCGCCACGGGGCGTTCAGCGGGCAGAGCCCTCGAACGCCTTGCGAGAACTCGCCTGAGGCTCCTTCTCGCTGGTCCGACCGGGACGAGAGCGGCGGATGAGCCGCGACGGGCGGTTCGCGCCGAGTCCCTCCGGCACCCTCCACCTCGGCAACCTGCGGACCGCGCTGCTGGCGTGGCTGTTCGCGCGCTCGGCCGGCGCGCGCTTCCTCGTGCGGATCGAGGATCTCGACCCGGGCCGCTCGCGGCGGGAGCACGAGCAGCGGCAGCTCGCCGACCTGGCCGCGATCGGGCTCGACTGGGACGGGCCGGTCGAGCGTCAGTCGGAGCGGCGGGAGCTGCACCGGGAGGCGCTGCGGCGGCTGCAGGACGACGATCGCGTCTACCCCTGCTGGTGCACGCGCGCGGAGATCAGAGAGGCCGCCTCGGCCGCGCACGGCCCGCTGCCCGAGGGCGCCTATCCCGGCACCTGCCGCGAGCTGACGGCCGCGCAGCGAGCCGAGCGCGCGGCGAGCGGACGCAGACCGGCGCTGCGGCTCGACGCCGGCGGCGAGCGGCTCGCCTTCGACGATCGCCTCCACGGCCACGTCGAGGGCGTCGTCGACGACCTCGTGCTGTGGCGCAACGACGACACGCCGGCGTACAACCTGGCGGTCGTCGTCGACGACGGCGACCAGCGGATCGGCGAGGTCGTGCGCGGCGACGACCTGCTCGACTCGACGCCGCGCCAGCTGCTGCTGCAGCGGCTGCTCGGCCTGCCGCAGCCGTCCTACGCGCACGTGCCGCTCGTGCTCGGCCCCGACGGCAGACGGCTCGCCAAGCGCCACGGCGCCGTCACGCTCGCCGACCTCGACGCGTCGCGCGGCTGGGAGCCGGCCGACGCGCTCGCCTGGATGGCCGGCTCGCTCGGGCTGGCGGAGCCGGGCGAGCAGGTCACGCCGGCACTGCTGGAGGCGCATTTCTCCCCCCGCCGCCTGCCGCGCGAGCCGGCGACCTTCGGCGACGCCGCCTGACGCGGCGCCGGCCGACCGGCCGCCGGCGCCGGGGACGCCGTGTCTCGCTGTTAGGAGCGGCTGCCGCGCGAGCCGCCGCCGGAGCGGCCGCCGCCCTGCGCGCCGCCGCCCTGGCCGCCGCTGCTCGGGCCGCCTCTGCCGCCGCGGCCACGGCGACGGCGGTTGCGGTTGCGGCCGGGGCCGGTGCCGGTGCTGTTGCCACCGCCGCCGCCCTGGCGCTGCTGGCGCGGCGGGGCGACGTCGACGGCGAAGCCGGTCTCGGCGAACTCGTGCTGGAGGCCCAGCTCGACGGCGACCTTGCCCATGTCTCTGGCCTGGTCGGCCATCACGAAGGTGATGCCGACGCCGGTCGCGCCGGCGCGGCCGGTGCGGCCGATGCGGTGGACGTAGCCCTCGCGGTCGGCGGGCGCGTCGAAGTTGATCACGTGGCTGACGCCGTCGACGTCGATGCCGCGGGCGGCGACGTCGGTCGCGACGAGCACGTCGACCTCACCGCGCTCGAAGCGCGCCAGCGCGCGCTCGCGCTGGCCCTGCGTCTTGTCGCCGTGCATCGCGACCGAGTCGACGTTCTGCGCTCTCAGGCGCTTGACGAGACGGTCGGCGCCGCGCTTGGTGCGGACGAAGACGAGCGTCAGGCCGCGCTCGTGGTGGCGCAGCTCCTTCACCAGGTGGTCGAGCTTGCGCTCGTGCAGGACCGGCAGGAAGCGGTGGTCGATCGCGGAGATTCTCTCCGGCTCGCGCTCCAGCTCGTGGCGTCTGGCCTCGTAGGTGTACTCGTTGGCGATGCGGTCGACCTCGCCTCTCAGCGTCGCCGAGAAGAGCATCGTCTGGCGGTCGTCCTCGTTGGTCGCGCGGACGATCCGGTCGACGGCCGGGCGGAAGCCCATGTCGAGCATGCGGTCGGCCTCGTCGAGCACGAGCAGTCTCACGTTCGCGAGCGTGAACGCTCTGCGCGCGAGCAGGTCCTCGAGCCGGCCGGGGGTCGCGACGAGGATGTGCGATCTGGCGGCGGCGCGCGACTGTCTCTCCAGCCCGACGCCGCCGTAGACGGCGGTGATCGAGAGCGCGCGGGCATGGGCCAGCTCGCGGATCTCCTCGACGATCTGGGTCGCCAGCTCGCGCGTCGGCGCCAGCACGAGCGCAGCCGGGCGCTTGTCGGTCGCCTCGATGCGGTCGACCATCGGGACGCCGAACGCGAGCGTCTTGCCGCTGCCGGTCGGCGACTCGATCAGCACGTCGTGGCCGTCGAGGACGTCCGGGACGACGAGCTGCTGGATCGGGAAGGCGGTGTCGATCCCGCGCTCGCTGAGAGCGTTGACGACAGCGTTCGAACTGCCGAGATCGGCAAAGGACATGGACATTCTGTTGGTGCTCCTTCTCGCGGCGAGCGGGCGGGATGCCTGCTCGTGCACGCGGACGATTCGGGAGATTCCTTGACCCGAATCGCGCTTGGGCGCACCTCGAAGACCAGAACCTCACGGGCGGCACGGTGCCGCCCGTGCCTTCGACAGTAGCAGCGCCGGGCGCGGCGCCGCTCGCAGCTCGCTACGGCTGGGCGCTGAACGTCACGCGCTTGCCGCCCTCGCCGGTGCAGGTGACGCTCGTCTTCTGGCCGTTGAGCGCACCGCTGCAGGCGAAGCCGGCGGCGCTCACGTCGGCGTCCGGACCGGCCTCGCCGATCGCGTCGATCCAGGCGCTGGCGACGCCGGTCGCCTCGCCGCAGTCGGCGCCGGTCGCCTGGACGCCCGAGATGAAGCCGCCGGCGACGTTGCCGCACGAGGCCGGCGTCGCGGCGCCGCCGCTGTCCTGCGGCGTCGTTCTGGGCCCGTCGCTGGGGACGGTCGAGCCGCCGGCGTCGGGCGGGGTCGTCGCCGTCGTCTGCGGCGGGGCGGTCGTGGTCGTCTGCGGCGAGGCCGTCGTCGTCTGCGGCGGCGTCGTCACCGTCGGCGTCGTCATGGTTCTCGTCGGCACCGTCGTCGTCTGCTGGGTCGCGGTCGTCCGCGGTCTCGCAACCGTCGCGTCGGCCGGCTCGGGGTCGTCGGAGCCACCGCAGGCGGCGACGCCGACGGAGAGCGCGAGCAGGACCGGGACGAGGCGGAGAAGCGTGGGTCGTGGCATCGAAGGAGCGTAGCGAGCGACCCAGCGGCGCCAGATCGCGCGGGCGCTCGCGGGTGTGCGAACGCGTTTTCCCACGCCAAAGCCCCGGGGCACGATCGCTGGCGGGCGTCGGGACCTTGAGATACGCTCGCGTTCCACGGGGCGAGCAAGGGGAATTCACCAGGTGCGAGGCTTGGCATGTCAGTGAAATACGCGGTCCTCGGACTGCTGGTGCAGCGGCGTGGCTACGGCTACGACCTCGTGCAGCGGTTCGAGGAGCAGATCGGGCCCGGCTGGCAGCTGAACGCGGGCGCGATCTACGTCGCGCTCGACAAGCTGGAGCAGGACGGGCTCGTGCGCCCGATCGCGACCGAAGACGCGATCGCGCCGACGCGGCGGCGGACGGTGCGGGGGGCGCCGCGCGTCGTCTACGAGCCGACGGAGCGGGGCATGGAGCGGTTCGACGAGTGGATGAAGGAGCCGTCGGCGCTCGCGCCGCTGCGCGAGGAGCTGCACCTGAAGCTCGCGCTGTCGCGCAAGAACGACCTGCCGCGGCTGCTGGAGCTGGTCGCCGAGCAGGAGCAGATCTGCCGCCGCCGGCTGGAGGAGCACGCCGACGCGACGCCGCTGGAGCAGCTGGCCGAGCGCAACGCCGCCTGGCCGGCGCTCGCCGCCGCGATGGTGCGTGACGCCGAGTCCGAGCACCTGCGGGCGACCGTCGCGTGGCTGGGACGGGTCGGCGCCGCGATGCGGACGCAGCTCGGGGCGGCCGCACCGGCGTAGGCGGGCGAAGCGGCCGCGCGGGGAGGCGCGCGGCCGTCAGGGCAGGTCAGGGCATCCGCGGCAGCGGGCGCAGCCGGACGCCGCCGCGCAGTCTGCGCGGGGCGTGCTGCTTGCGCTCGCGCTTGCGGTCCATCAGGCGACGGTCGGCGACGCGGAAGAGGTGCTCGGCGGTGGTCGCGTCGTCGGGCACCGTCGCCCACGCGATCGTGACCGCTATCGGCCCGATCCCTGACACGTGCGGCGCGGACGCGATCGCCGTCTGCAGCGCGCCCGCCAGCCGCTCGGCGCCGACCGCGCCGGCGCCCGGGGCGATCACGGCGAACTCGTCGCCGCCGATCCGCGCGAGGCAGTCGACGCCGCGCACCTGCGGCTCGCAGGCGGCCGCGACCGTCCGCAGCACCTCGTCGCCGACGGGATGGCCGTGGGTGTCGTTGACGGCCTTGAAGTCGTCGAAGTCGATCAGCAGCAGCGCCGCCGAGCGGCCGTGGCGGTCGCGCTGCTCGACCGCCGTCAGCAGCGCGCTGTCGAAGGCGCGGCGGTTGGCGAGGCCGGTCAGCGCGTCGCGCTCGGCCATCGCCCGCTGGTGCTGCTCGGCCGCGACCAGGCGCCGCTTCAGCAGCCGCATGATCGCGTAGGTCGAGCCGAGCGAGACGGTGAACAGAAGCACCCGCGCCGGGTAGGCGTCGTCGATCGCGCTCGCGTCGTAGAAGAGCGGCGTCGCGTACGTCGCGACGAACAGCAGCAGCAGCGGGAAGGCCAGCCGCGGCGGGTAGAAGTAGGCGACGTGGAGGCCGGTGAAGAGCAGGATCGGCTGCAGGAAGCTGTCGGCGCCGCCGGTCGCCCACAGCGCGACGCCGACGACGGCGATCAGCACCGCGGTCGTGACCGCGCGCAGCTCCAGGCAGGTCCCCGGCTTCGGGAAGCGCAGCGACATCAGCAGCGCGCCCCACGCGAACGCCGTCAGCGACAGGCCCAGCAGCACCGTGAGGTGGTCGTGCGACGTGCCCGGCAGCGCCAGCGCGAGCGTGCCGCCGATCCCTGCCGAGAACCACATCAGGCCCGAGGTGACGTTCATCAGCACGCCCTCGTCGCGCGGGTCCTCCGCCAGCCGGCGGGTGATGTCGCACAGCCGCCCCATGCTCACCCCAGGCGCGCCGCCAGCGAGCGAGCGGCCGCGACGACGAGGTCGCGGTCGTGGGTCAGCACGAAGCGGTAGCGGCGCTCCTTCGCGGGCGTGACGAGCGGGTCGTCGCCGAGGTCGCGGCCGACGAGCGCGGCCGCGTAGGTCGGCGCCAGCACGACGACCGTCCACTCCTGCCGCAGCGCGTCGTCGGCGGCGAGGTCGGCGCCGACGACGTTGACCGCCGGCGCAGGGCCGAGGCCGGCGCCGAGCGCGCCGACGAGCGTCGCGTCGGCGGCCAGCTGGCGGTAGCGGTTGCGGACGCGGGCGCCCATGTTGGCGGCCTCCTGGAAGGAGGCGAAGACGATCGTGCCGGCGCCGAGGCCGCCGGCGAGCTGCTCGAGATGGCGGCTCATCGCGGCCAGCACCGCGGCGCTGCCCTCGCGCGGCGGGCGCGTCGCGCTGACCAGCTCGAACGGGGTGCCGGTCAGCGCGATCCCGCCCTGCGGCAGCACGTCCGGCGAGGCGGCGGCGCGCTCGGCCGGCAGCGCGCCGGGACGGCCCCACAGCCAGCCCTGGCCGAGCGTCGCGCCGATCCCGCGCGCCTGCTCGAGCTGGCGCTCGGTCTCGATCCCCTCGGCGACGATCGCGGCGCCGGTCCGCTCCTGCTCGGCCCAGACGGCGGTCGCGACGTCGCTCAGCGCGGGCGCGCCGGCGTCGGCGGCGCGCGCGGCGCGCAGGTCGAGCTTGATCGCGTCGGGCGCGACCAGCGGCAGCAGCGCGAGCGAGCCGCGGTCGGCGCCGACGTCGTCGAGCACCACCCTCCAGCCGCGGTCGCGGCAGGCGTCGGCGGCGCGCACCAGCTCGCGCGGGCGGGCGCGCAGCGCGCCGGCCGGCAGCTCGACGGCGACCGACAGCGCCTGCTCGGCCCGCTGCCACAGCTCCGGCGTGCGGCCGTCGCCGCGCGCGGATGGGCCGACCGCCTCCGGCTCCATGTTGAGGAAGAGCGTCGTCGAGCGGTCGAGCCCGGCGTCGAGCGCGCCGGAGACCGCCGCCAGGCGGCACTCCCAGTCGACCTGCGCGAGCAGGCCGGCGCGGCGCGCGGCCGACAGCAGCTTGTCGGGGCGCTCCAGCTCGCCGCCCTGCGGGCCGCGCGCGAGCGCCTCATAGCCGACCACCCCGCCGCTCGCCAGCTCGATCACCGGCTGGTAGACGGCGCTGACGAGCAGCCCGGCGTCGGCAAGCCCGGCCTCGTCCCCCTCGGTCCCGATAGTGCCCATTTGCCGGGCCTATCGGCCGCGAGGGCACTCGGCATTAGCGCCGGGACGACAACTTCCCAGCGTTCCACACCGTTCTCAAACGAACGATGTCGGTTATCTGACCTCCTTGGGGTCTATGCGGCGGCGACGCCGATCGGGCAGGAGACGCCCGTGCCGCCGAGGCCGCAGTAGCCGTTGGGATTCTTCTGCAGGTACTGCTGGTGGTAGTCCTCGGCGTAGAAGAACGCTCTCGCCGCGGCGATCTCGGTCGTGATCTCGCCGTAGCCGGACTGCTGCAGTCTCTGCTGGAAGGCGTCGCGCGACTTCAGCGCCGCCTCGTGCTGCGCCTCGCTCGTGTAGTAGATCCCCGAGCGGTACTGGGTGCCGACGTCGTTGCCCTGGCGCATGCCCTGGGTCGGGTCGTGGTTCTCCCAGAACAGCTTCAGCAGCTGCTCGTAGCTCGTTCTGGCGGGGTCGAAGACGACCAGCACGGCCTCCGTGTGGCCGGTCTGCGCGGAGCAGACCTCCTCGTAGGTCGGGTTCGGCGTGATGCCGCCGGAGTAGCCGACCGCGGTCGTGTAGACGCCCGGCGCCTGCCAGAAGACGCGCTCGGCGCCCCAGAAGCAGCCGAGGCCGAAGATCGCCGTCTCGTAGCCCTCGGGGAAGGGCGGCTTCAGCGGCGTTCCGAGCACCGTGTGCGTCGTCGCCGTCGGAATCGCCTGCTCGCGCCCAACCAGCGCGCGCTCGGCGTCCACCATGTCGGTCTTTCGAGTCAGGAATCGCATGGATTCAATGTAGCCAGCGGCGCAAGGATCTACGTGCGCGCCGTCACGTTCGCGGCCAGCGCGCCGAGCCGCGCCAGCAGATACGCGGCGACCATCAGCCCGGCGACCGAGGCGCCGGCCGCGACCTTCGCGTAGTAGCTCAGGTAGAGGCCGGCGATCCCAGCGACGACGGCGATCGCGACCGCCGCCGCCATCATCGGCAGCAGCCGCCGGCAGAGCAGCCGCGCGGCCGCCGCCGGCGCCACCAGCACCGCCACCACGAGCAGGTTGCCGAGCCCCTGCACCGCGACCAGCACCGCGCCCGCCATCAGCACCAGCAGGACCGCGTCGGCGAGCAGCGGGGAGGCGCCGAGCGAGCGCGCGCTGGTGCGGTCGAAGCCGACCGCCAGCAGTCGCCAGTGCATCAGCCGCAGCGCGACCAGCAGCGCCGCCGCCAGCGCCGCGCCGGCGATCAGGTCGCGCTTGGAGGTGCCGAGGATGTCGCCGAACAGCAGGCCCTGGATCCCGGGCGGCACGTCGGGGCTGAGCGCCAGCAGCACGCCGAGGCCGAACAGGGTCGTGACGACGACCGCGACCGCGTTGTCGCGGCCGATCCCGGGGATCCGCCCCGCGAGCGCGACGGCGAGCGCGGCGACGACGATCCCGATCGCGCCGCCGAGCAGCAGCGGGATGCCGGCGAGCGCGGCGATCACGAGGCCGGGGAACATCCCGTGCGCGAGCGACTCGGCGCCGTAGGACAGCTCCGCCAGCACGATCCAGCAGCCGAGCGCGCCGCCGACGGCGCCGAGGATCAGGATCTCCAGCAGCGCGCGCTGCATGATCCCGGCGCTGAAGGGGTCGGTCAGGACGTCCACGGTCGCGGCTCAGTGGTCGTGGTGATGGTGGTGCGGCGGGAGGATCGCGAGCCGCTCGCCGTCGCGCTCCTCCAGCGTCACGATCGAGCCGCCGTAGGTGCTCGCCAGCACCTCCAGCGACAGCGTCTGCGCCGGCGGGCCGAACGCGATCTGGCGGCGGTTGAGGCAGAGGACGCGATCCCACGCGCGCGCCTGCTCGACGTCGTGGGTCGCGATCAGCACGCCGCGGCCCTCCTGCGCCAGCTCGTCCAGCAGCTGCTCCAGGCGCGCGGTCGAGACGTTGTCGAGGCCGGTGAAGGGCTCGTCCAGCAGCACCACGCGCGCGTCCTGCACGAGCGCCCGCGCGACCAGCACGCGCTGGCGCTGGCCGCCCGACAGCTCGCCGAAGGAGCGGTCGTGGAGACCGTCGAGCCCGACCCGTCTGAGCGCCGCGTGGGCGGCGGCGCGCTCTCTGCGGCCGGGCCGCTGCCACCACGGGCGGCCGGCGATCGCGCCCATCAGCGCGACGTCGAGCGCGCTGACGGGGAAGTCGAGCCGCGAGCGCTCGGTCTGCGGCACGGTGCCGGCGCGGACGGCGACGCGCAGCTCGCCCGCGAGCGGCTTCAGCTCGCCCAGCAGGGCGCGGAAGAGGGTCGTCTTGCCGCCGCCGTTGGGACCGAGCACGCCGATCCGCTCGCCGGCGCGCAGCTGGAACTCGACCTCCTGCAGAACCGGCGCGGCCGAGTAGCCGACCGCGAGGTGCTCGGCGGCGACGAGGGTGGCTCTGCGTTCCGGCGCGGGCGGCGCCGGCGGCGCGGGCTCGGCGCCGGGCGCGGGCCGCTTCGGCTGCTCGCTCACGCGACCGCCACCTTGCGGGCGCGGGCGTGCGCGAGCGCGCCGGCGGCGGCGCGGCCGAGCGCGACGAGCGCGAACAGGCCGCCGGAGATCACCGCGATCGTCGCCCCGGGCGGGGCGTTGGTCTCAAACGACAGCCACAGGCCGGCCGTCCCCTCGACCGCCGCCAGCACGACCGTCGCCGCCTGCCACGGCAGCAGCCGCTTCGTCAGCAGCCGCGTCGTCGCCGCCGGCACGACCAGCAGCGCGGTCGCCAGCAGCGTGCCGACCGCCGACAGCGTCGCGACCGCGGCGAGCGCGATCAGCACCAGCAGCACGAGGTCGGCCAGCGGCGAGCGGATCCCGAGCGCGCGCGCCGCGGCCGGGTCGAAGCCGACCGCCAGCCAGCGCTGGCCGAGCACGGCGGTCGCGAGCAGCGCGAGCACGGCGACGAGCGCGGCGAGACGGACGTCGTCGGGGCCGATCGCCAGCAGCGAGCCGAACAGCAGCGTCTCGACGTTCGCACCCGACTCGAACACGTCGGAGGCGAGCACGACGCCGATCGCGAGCGCGGCGACGAGCACGAGCGCGGTCAGCGCGTCATGGCCGCTGCTGGTGCGCGCGGCGAGCTGGCCGACGGTCAGCGCGAACAGCAGCGCGACGCCGAAGGCGCCGAGCGTCGCGCTGAAGCCGAGGCCGTCGGCGAGCACGAGCCCGGGGAAGGCCGCGGCGGCGACGCCGTGGGAGTAGAAGGCGAGGCCGCGGACGACGATCCAGGTGCCGAGCGTGCCGGCCGCGAGCGACAGCAGCAGCAGCTCGACGAGCGCTCTCTGCATGAACGGGTAGTCGAACGCCTCGAACACGGCTGCCGAGTCTAGATGAGAACCAGTCTCGCAGCCCTGCGGTGCCTCTCCGGCCGCTAGCATCGGAGGTGATGGAGCCGCACGCGCACTCCCATTCGCACCTGCATCCCAGCCTCGACTGGCAGCAGCACACGCTCGCGACGCTGTCGGACGCCGGGCACCGCAAGGGCGGCGCGCGCAACGCCGTCGTCGAGCTGCTGGCGGCGCAGGACTGCGCGCTGACCGCGCAGGAGATCGACGACCGCCTGCGCGACGGCGGCAGAGCGGTCGGCCGCGCCAGCGTCTATCGCGTGCTCGAGCTGCTGACCGAGCTGAGACTGGTGCAGAAGATCGAGGTCGGCCAGGGGATCGCGCGCTACGAGCGCCACCAGCCCGACGGCGACCACCATCACCACCTCGTCTGCGACAACTGCGGCACGATCGAGCCGTTCGAGGACCCGTCGCTGGAGGAGGCGATCGAGCAGGTCTCCAGACGCCTCTCGTTCGCCGTCGACGAGCACGACGTCGTGCTCCACGGCGCCTGCAGCGACTGCCGCGAGCAGTAGCGCGAGCGCTGACGCGCCGCGCGCTCCCAGGCAACTCTGAGGCTCCGCTTAGGGCTTCTTTGCACGGCGGGCGGACGCTGTTCTCATGTCCGAGACGCCAGATCCCCGCTCCTCCCGCGGCGACGCCGGCGCCGGCAGCGAGCCGGCCGCCGAACGCGCCTCCCGCCGCGACGCCGGCCTCCAGCGCGTGCGCACCGCACGCCGCTGGATGGTCGGCGGCGCCGTCATCCTGACCGGCGCCTTCGCCGGCCTCGCGGCGCGCGACACCGGCTCGACCACGTCGACCACCGCCTCCTCCACGACGGGCTCGTCGTCGACCTCCTCGACCTCCGGCTCGACCTCGAACGAGCAGTCGACGCAGTCGCAGAGCGGCGCCACGCTGCAGGCGCCGTCCTCCTCCCCGCAGTCGTCGAGCAGCACGCCGCAAGCCTCGTCGGGTGCGTCATGAGCGCCCCGGCGACAGCCACGGCGAGCTGGCGCGCGCTCGGCTCGACGGCGCGCCTGGTCGTGACCGACCCGCGCGCGCTGCCCGTCGCGCGGGCGGCGGTCGAGCGCGAGCTGGCCGCCTTCGAGCTGGCCTGCAGCCGCTTCCGCGACGACTCCGAGCTGTCGACCGTGAACGCCGCCGGCGGCGCGCCGGTCGCGGTGTCGCGCACCTTCGCGCATGCGGTCGCGGTCGCGCTGCGGGTCGCGCGGGCGACCGACGGCCTCGTCGACCCGGCGCTCGGCGCCGCGCTGCGCCGCGCCGGCTACGACCGTGACTTCGACCTGCTGGCCGCGCCTGCGGACCCAGCCAGCGCGCCGGCCGGCGCGGGCAGCGAGCGCCCGCGCCGGCCGGGGGACGGCGCCGGCTCCGCAAACGACGACGCGCCCGCCTCCCCCGCGCGGCCGGCCCCCGCTGACGCGCGCGCCGAGATCCCCCGCTGGCGGCAGGTCGAGGTCGACGAGCTGGCCGGGATCGTGCGCGTGCCGGCCGGGGTCGAGCTCGACCTCGGCGCGAGCGCGAAGGCGCTCGCGGCCGACCATGCCGCGAGGGCCGCGCAGCTGCGGACCGGCGCGGGCGTGCTGGTCGCGCTCGGCGGCGACGTCGCGATCGCCGGCGAAGCGCCCGACGGCGGCTGGACGGTGCGCGTCCGCGACGACCACCGCGACGTGGCCGCCGAGGCCGACGACGCGGGCGCCGGCGAGACGATCGCGATACGCGTCGGCGGCCTTGCCACCTCCGGCACGACCGTCCGCCGCTGGGTCGCCGGCGGCGAGCTGCGCCACCACGTGATCGACCCGCGCAGCGGCCTGCCGGCGCGCACGCCGTGGCGGACCGCGACCGTCGCCGCCGCCTCCTGCGTCGACGCCAACGCCGCCGCGACCGCCGCGCTCGTCCGCGGCGCCGACGCACCCCGCTGGCTCGCCGCGCTGGGGCTGCCGGCGCGGCTGGTCGCGCGCAACGGCGCGACGCTCCACGTCGGCGCCTGGCCGAACCCGCCGCGCCGCGCGGCCGGCAGCGCTCCGCGCGTGCGCTTCACGCCGCTGGAAGGGGCAGCGTGATGACGCTCTTCGCCAGCATCTCCCCGATGTGGCTCGCGACGCGCGGGGCCGGGGTCGTCGCCTTCCTGCTGCTGACGACGACGATGGCGCTCGGCGTCGCCGGCGTGCTGCGGCTGCAGGCGCGCGGCTGGCCCCGCTTCGCACTCGACGCGATCCACCGCAGCGCCGCGCTGCTGGCGCTCGTCTTCGTCGGCGTGCACGTCGCGACGACCGTGCTCGACGGCTACGTCGACGTGCGCTGGATCGACGCGGTCGTGCCGTTCGCCTCCGGCTACCGGACCTTCTTCGTCGGCCTCGGCGCGGTCGCCTTCGACATCCTGCTGGCGCTCGCGATCAGCGGCATCCTGCGGCAGCGGATCGGCCACCGCACCTGGCGCGCGATCCACTGGGCGGCGTACGCCTGCTGGCCGATCGCGCTCGTGCACACGATCGGGACCGGCAGCGACAGCGGCAGCGTCTGGCTGCTGGCCGTGATCGCGCTCTGCTGCGCGACGGTCGCGGCGGCGGTCGTCGCCCGGCTCGGCGTGCTGCGCGGCGACCCGTCGCCGCCGGCCCCGCCCGCCGCCGGCCGCACGACCTCCACGGGCCGCACGCGAGCGCGGGCGGTGGCGCGATGACTGCCTCGACACCGCGGCTGATGGCCGGGCCGGGGCGCGGGACGGTGGCGCTCGGCGACCATCTGGCGCTGCACGGGCTGCCTGCGCTCGAGAGCGGGCTCGGCGCCGGGGCGCTGGCCGACCTCGCCGAACGCGCCGGGCTGCGCGGGCGCGGCGGTGCCGGCTTCCCGACCGATCGCAAGCTGCGCGCGCTCGCGGAGGCGCGGCGGGCGCCGTTCGTCGTCGCCAACGGCAGCGAGGGCGAGCCCGCGAGCGGCAAGGACCGCACGCTGCTGACCCGCTCCCCCCACCTCGTGCTTGACGGCCTCCAGCTGACCGCGCTCGCGCTCGGCGCCGAGCGGGCGGTGGTCGCGGTACGGGCCGGCGCAGGCAGCGCCCGCGCCGCGCTCGCCACCGCGCTGGCGGAACGCACCGCCGCCGGACGCGATCGCGTGCCGGTGGAGGTCTTCCCCGTCCCCGCCGGCTTCGTCGCGGGCGAGGAGCGGGCCGTGCTGAACGCGCTCGCCGGCGGCCCGCCGCTGCCGACCGTGCGACGGCCGTGGGAGGGCGCCCGGCCGGCGCTCGTGCAGAACGTCGAGACGCTCGCCCAGCTCGCGCTGATCGCCGCCCACGGCGCCGACTGGTTCCGCGCCGCCGGCACCGCCGCCGAGCCCGGCACGACGCTCGTCACGCTCGACGCCGCCGTCGTCCGCGAGGTCCCGCTCGGCACGCCGCTGAGCGAGCTCATGCCCGGCGCGTCCGACGCAAATCGCGGCGCGAGTGACGCAAATCGCGGCGCGTCCGACGCAAATCGCGGCGCGTCCGACGCGAATCGCGGCGCGAGCGACGCACATCGCGGCGAGGGTGACGCAAATGGTGGGGCGGGTGTGCGCGCGCTGCTCGTCGGCGGCTATGCGGGCGGGTGGGTCGACGGGGCGGCGGCGGGGCGTGTGCGGCTGCTGCAGGCCGATCTGCGGCCGCTCGGCGCGACCGTCGGCTGCGGCGCGATCGTGGCGCTGCCGGCCGGCTCCTGCGGCGTCGCGGAGACGGTGCGGCTGATGCGCTGGCTGGCGGACGAGTCGGCCGGGCAATGCGGACCGTGCCTCTACGGGCTCGACGCGATCGCGACCGCGCTGGAACCGCTGTCGGCGCCGCGCAGGCCGCGCGAGGATCCGCTGCCGCGCGTGCGCCGCTGGTGCGGGCAAATCGACGGGCGCGGCGCCTGCCGCCATCCCGACGGCGCGCTGCGGATGCTCGCGAGCGCCCTGCGCGTCTTCGCCGCCGAGTTCGACGACCACGTCCGCCACGGCGCCTGCGAGCGCTGCGCCGCACCGTCGCTGCTGCCGCTGCCCGCGCACGCCGCGACACCCGAGGAGGTGGCTGCATGAGCCGCGATGGACACCAGGCCGAGCGGCTGGAAGTCGATCCGATCGCGTGCGCAGGGCACGGGCTGTGCGCTGAGCTGCTGCCGGAGCTGATCGAGCTGGACGACTGGGGCTACCCGCTGCTCGCGAACGGCGGCGAGGTGCCGCCCGAGCTGGCCGCGCTCGCCCGCCGCGCCGCCGACGCCTGCCCGACGCTGGCGCTCCACCGCCTCCGCGTCGCCGCCGCGGCCGGTGTCGGACGCGCGACTCCGTGAAATCGGGGCCCTATAAGGGTTCCGATCTCACAGAGGTCGACGCGCTCAGGCGGTCGCGGTGACCTTGGAGAGGCCGGGCGGGTGATCCGGGTCGACGCCGCGCTCGCGCGCGACCGCCAGCGACAGCTGCTGCAGCCGCACCGCGTGCACCAGCGGCCGCAGGTGCTCCGGCAGCTCGCCGGGGACGCTGACGTGGAGACCGCTCGCGGCGGCGCCGGGCGCGATGGCGGCGGGCGCGGTGGCGCCGGGCACGTCGTCGCCGGGCGCGTCGAGCGGGTCGCCGATCACGTGGACGGGGACGCCGCGGGCCGCCAGCAGAGCGGCCACCTCGCGGGCGTCCTCGCTGACCGGGCCGCGGACGTGCTGGAGCACGACCGGGCGGTCCGGCTGCGCGAGCGCGAGCGGGCCATGGCGGACGTCGACGGTCGACCAGGCGAGCTGCGCCGTGCCGGTCGTCTCGATCAGCTTCAGCGCCGCCTCGCGCGCGATCGGCAGCAGCGGACCACGGCCGAGGTGGAGCGCGACGTCGGCGGAGGCGACCGCGCGGGCGAGCGGGAGGACCGCGTCGCCGTCGGCGACGCACGCGCGCACCGCCGCCGACACCGCCGCGGGGTCGAGCGGGACGCGCGGCGGGTCGTCGATGAGGGACGCCCCGCGCGCGCCCGACGCGTCCCGCGTGAGGTCGAGCGCCTCGGCTGCCAGCGCGAACGCGAGCAGCGTCGCGGTGAACGTCTTCGTCGCCGGCACCGCCGTCTCGACCCCGGCGCCCAGGGGCGCCACCACGTCGGCGGCGCGGGCGAGCGGGCTCGTAGGGTCGTTGGTGATCGCGAGCGTGACCGCTCCGCCGACGCGCTGGCGCTCCAGCGCGCTGACGATCTCGGGCGTCGCGCCCGACTGCGAGACCGCGATCGCGAGCACGCCGTCGAGCCGCGTCGTCAACCCGTAGCGGGTCGCGATCGACGGCGCCGTCGACCACGCCGGCACGCCGAGCGCGCTCTCCAGCAGCACGCGGCCGTACGCGGCCGCGTGGTCGGACGAGCCGCGCGCCGTCAGCGCGACGCCGCGCAACGGCGACGGGAGCGCCGCGCGCAGCGCGCGCGTCCACTCCCCCGCCGCCGCCAGCGCGCCGTCGACGACGGCCGGCGTCTGCTCGATCTCGACCGCCATCGCGACGCCGAGCAGGCCCGGCGTCGCGCCGGCGCCGGCGCGCGGCGCGCCCGGGGCCCCGCCGCCCGTCCGGGAGGCGGATCCGCTCACCCCTTCATCTCCTCCTTGAACGACGCGAGGTGCTTGCTCTGCGCCTCGATCATGCGCTCGCGGTAGATGCCGTAGACCTCGTCGGTGTCGGTCAGCGTCACGCCCGGCACCGTCGGCGAGGCGAACGTCGGCATCTCGACGCCGCGCTCCGCGAGCGAGGTCGCCGTGCGCGCGACCAGCTCGTGCGCGAGCGACATCGCCAGCACCGTCGAGGAGCCGGCGACCGGGCGCGACCAGCCGTCGACGTCCACGATCGCGTCCTCGACCGGCGCGCAGGTGTCGATCACGACGTCGGCGACGTCAGGCAGGCGGTTGCCGGAGGAGTGTCTGGCCGGCTGGTCGAGCATCGCCTTCGCCGTGATCGCGATCACGAACAGGCCGCGTCTCTTCGCGTACAGCGCGGTCTCGATGCCGGAGGCGTTGCGGCCGGAGTGGCCGAAGACGATCAGCGCGTCGCCGGGGTTGATCGGCTGGTGGGCGAGGAACTTCTCGGCGTAGCCCTCGGTCCGCTCCAGCCACAGCAGCTCGCGCACGCCGCCGGCGCCGAGCACGTTGTGCCACATCACGCGCGGGTCGGTCAGCGGGTTGAGGCCGACGTAGGAGCCGTAGCGGGGGAAGATCTCCTGTGCCGGGAGCACGGAGTGGCCGGAGCCGTAGAGGTGGACGAGGCCGCCGCCGGCGATCGACGTGGCCATCGCGGCGGAGGCCTGCTCCAGCGCCTCGCTGTTGACTTCGCCAGCTCTTTCGAGCAGCGCGACGAGTCGCGGCAGGTACAGGTTCGCCATGGTGTGGTGGGTCCTTTCGGGTGGGGCTAGAAGGTGCGGAGCGTCGAGCGGATCTCGTACTTGTCGCCGCGCATGGTGGAGACGGTGAACTCGTACGGACCCTCGTGGTCGTGCGTCGTGCGCTCGACGATGAAGACGGGCGTGCCTGCCTCGATCTCGAGGATCGCGGCGTCGTCGGGGCCGGCCGAGCCGACGCGATAGACCTCTATCGCCTCTCTCGGCACGATCCCGTAGACGGTCCGCAGCCGCTCGTAGAGCGAGGCGTCGTCCTGGTCTGCGATGTGGAGGTCGGGGGCGCGGTCGATCCGCACGTGCGCGGTCTGCACGCCCATCGGCTCGTCGTCGCCGATCCGCAGGCGGCGGATCTGGTTGACGTCGTCGCCCTCGGCGATCCCGAGCGCGATCGCGACCGCCTCGCTGGCCGGCACGACGGTCGCGCCCAGCAGCCGCGATCTGCCTCTCGCGCCGAGCCGAACGACCTCCTGGGTGAAGCTGGTGAGGCCCGAGTCGCCGGCGATCAGGCGCGCGTCGCGGACGAACGTCCCGCGCCCCTGGTCGCGGCGCAGCAGCCCCTCGGACTCGAGCTGGCGGACGCCCTGGCGGACCGTGATGCGCGAGACGCCGAACGTCTCGCAGAGCTGGTCCTCGGTCGGGATCTGGAAGCCGGCCTGCCACTCGCCGGCGGTGATGCGGGCGCGCAGCGCCTCGGCCAGCTGGTGCCAGAGCGGCTCCGGACGGCTGCGGTCAAGCGGACCGAGAGGAGGAACGCTCATCGAAGATCCCCTCTCCGCCGGATGAACGAGCCGCCAGGCGAGTTCGTCCACGGAAAGCAAGGCCGCAGGCCGCAGCTTTTCGCAGTCATCTGTGAAGCTCCCACCAGGTCGGGCCGCGATGCGCGGCGATCAGCGCGCCGGCGATGCCGGCACGGGGTCCATGAGCGCCCGCGCGCACCGGGACGGCGCGCAGGTGGCGCGGCAGCCGCGGCGCGAGCTGCTCCCGCAGCAGCGGCTCCAGCACGTCGGTCGCGGCGGCGACGCCGCCGGCGAGCAGCACGACCTCGGGGTCGAGCAGCGCGACCGCGCCGGCGAGCGTCGCGCCGAGCGCGGCGACCGCCGGCTCCAGCGCGCGCAGCGCCGCAGCGTCGCCCGCGCGCGCTGCCGCGATCAGGCCGGCGCCGTCGCGCGGAGGATCCAACGTCGCGCCGGCCGCGTCGAGCGCCGTCCCGGAGGCGTTGCGCTCGAGCCAGCCGAGTCGCTCGTCACCGGGATCTGAGAGATCGGCGCAGGCCCAGCCGAACGAGCACGCGCCGCCATGCGCGCCGCGCGCGATCCGCCCCTGGCTGAGCACAGCCGACCCGATCCCGGTCCCCACGGCCACGAGGATCGCATCTCGGGTCCCGGAAGCGGCCCCGTCGGCCGCCTCGGCGAGCAGCGCGAGCTGCGCGTCGTTGCCCGCGACGACGTGGCCGTGCTGGGTGGGTGGGTCAGCAAAAACAGGCTTCAGCAGGTTGGCGAGGTCGACGCCGTCGAGGTACGGCAGGTTCGGCACCCAGCGGCAGACGGTGCCGTCGACGAGGCCGGGGATCGTCAGCCCGATCGCCGTCGGCGGCTGCGGCAATTGGCGGGCGTAGGCGGCGACGCGCGCGCCGAGGTCGCCGGCCGAGCGCGGCGCCGGCTCCTCCCCGAGCGCGCGCGGCGCGTCGCCGGGCTGTGAGGACCACGCCGCGCGCAGGCGCGTGCCGCCGAGGTCGATGCCGAGCACGGGCGACATCAGCCGGTCATCCCCGCGCGCGACATCGTGTTGACGAAGAACCGCTGCAGGATCACGAACAGGATCAGCGGCGGCAGCACGGCGAGCGTCGCGCCGGCCATCACCTGCGGCGTGTTCGCGGCCGAGCCGGTGTAGGTCAGCAGCCGCGCGAGCGAGATCACGATCGGCGACGCCTGCTCGTTGCCCTGCAGCACCGTCAGCGGCCACAGGTAGCTGTTCCAGTGGTAGACGAAGGCGAACATCGCCAGCGCCGCGAGCGCCGGCAGGACGTTCGGCGCGACGATCCGGAAGACGATCCGCAGCTCGCTCGCGCCGTCCAGCCGCGCCGCCTCGATCAGCTCGTCCGGGACGCCGGCGATGAACTGGCGCATCAGGAAGATGCCGAAGGCGTTGGCGAGGTTGGGCACGATCACGCCGACCAGCGACGCGTCCCAGCCGAGCTGGGTGACGATCCGGAAGAGCGGGATCAGCGTCACGATCGGCGGCAGGAACATCGTCCCGATCAGCACCGCGAAGAGCGCGTTCTTGCCGCGGAAGCGGTACTTCGCGAAGACGTAGCCGGCCAGCAGCGAGGTCAGCAGGATGCCGGTCGTCGTGAGGCCCGCGATCAGCAGCGAGTTGATGAAGCTGCGGGGGATGTCGATCACGTCGTTGACCGCGCTGAAGGCGTCGGTCGTCGGGTGGCCGGGGACCCACACGGGCGGCGTCTGCAGCGCCTCGTCGGAGGACTTGAACGCGGTCGCGACCATCCACAGGATCGGGAAGGCGGTGATCACACAGGCGATCAGCATGAAGCTGAGCAGCGCGGCGCGGCGGGTGATGCTGACGCGGCGGGTCATCGGTCGTCTCCCTTGCGCATCAGCGCGAACACGAGCGTCACGACGGCCATCAGCGCGAGCAGCAGCGTGACCGCCATCGCGGAGGCGAGGCCGCCCTGCGAGCGCTCGATCCCGACCTGGCGGATGTGGTAGGTGAGGACGTTGGTCGAGCCGACCGGGCCGCCCTGGGTGATCGTCGCGACCGGCTCGAACACCTGGATCGCGTTGATCAGCGCGATCACGACGCAGAACAGCAGCGTGCGGCGCAGCAGCGGCAGCGTGATCTTGAACAGCAGCTTGACGTTGCGGGCGCCGTCGAGCGCGGCCGCCTCGTAGACCGACGGCGGGATCTGCGTGAGGCCCGCGACGACCAGCACAGTGAAGTAGCCGAGCTGCTGCCAGACGTTGAGGAAGACGAGCGATATCAGCGCGGTGCCGGTGTCCGACAGCCACGGCTGCGGGCCGATGCCGAACCAGCCGAGCGCCTGGTTGACCGGGCCCTCGGTCGGCGAGTAGAGCTTCGACCAGACGATCGCGACGGCGATCATCGGCACGCAGTAGGTCGCGAACAGGACCGTCCGCAGGAAGGTCGTGCCGCGCACCGCGGCGCGGTGGACGATCACGCCGAAGAGGATCGAGAGCGGGATCAGCAGCGCGATCGAGAGGCCCGCGTAGACGAACGTGTTGCGCAGCGCCTGGCGGAAGTCGCGCCCGACCAGCGCGGAGCTGAAGAGCGCGTCGAAGTTTCTGAGGCCGACCCACTCGGCGTCGCCGAACGGCGTCGCGGTCGACCATCTGTGCAGCGAGAGCCACAGCGTGAGGACGATCGGGATCAGCACGAAGACGCCGATCAGGCCGACGCTCGGTGCCAGGAGCCCTGCGGCCCACCAGTTTTGTCGTGCAGTGCGCATGTGAATTCAGAAGGTGAGGCAGAGCGCGGACGGGAGCTTGGGGGTGGTCCCGCCCGCGCGGTGCGTCATCAGCCGGCGGCGGTCTCCAGGACCGACTCGGCGTCCGCCTGCGAGCGCTCCTGCGCGTCGCCGGCGCTCATCTGGCCGGCCTGCAGGGCCTCCAGGTTTCTCTGCAGCGACTCCGTGAACTCCTGACCGCCGAGCACGATCGGGAACGGCTTCGCGTTCGGAAGCTCCTCGACGTAGGCCTTCAGGAACTCGCGGCTGAGGTCGCCTCTGTACGCCTCCAGGTCGGAGGTGCGGCTCGGCAGGATGCCCATCGACTGCAGCAGCGCCGCCATCGCCGAGTGGCCCTCCTCGCCCGACTCGGGCGAGTTGAGGTAGGCGAGGAACTCCCACGCCGCTCTCTGCTCGGCCTCGCCGGCCTTGCCGTTGACGACGGTCAGCCACGAGTAGGAGACCGAATGCGGGGCGTCGCCGCTGGGGCCGACCGGGATCGGCGCCGTGGCGATGTCGCTGAATCTGCCTCTCATGCCGGCTCTCAGCGCCGACTCCCACCAGTTGGCCATGATGATCATCGCCGTCTTGCCGGAGACGAAGTTCTCCAGGTAGGGGCCGGTCGTGTTCGCGTCGGCCGTGCTCATCTGCGCGCTGGAGACCTTCTCCTTGTTCGCGAGCTGGTCGACGAGGTCGAACGTCTCGCCGGCCTGCTGGGAGTCGAGCGCGGCTCTGCCGTCGGCGATCAATTCACCGCCGTTGGAGTAGAGCAGCGAGGTGAACGGGTGGACGGTGCCGGCGGCCCACGAGCTGATCAGGCCGAAGCCCTGCTGCGTGATGCGGTCGCCGTCCTTCTTCGTCAGCTTCTTCGCGTCGGCGATCAGCTCGTCCCAGGTTCTCGGGGGATCGGCGATGCCGGCCGCTCTGAAGAGCGCCTTGTTGTAGTTGAGCGCGTAGAGGTCGACCTCGTTGGGGTAGCCGTAGGTGCTGCCGTCGACGCTGGCCGCGCCGGCGAGGTTGGCCGGCCACTCCTTCGTCACCTCGGCGGCGTTGGCCGCGGGCGCTCTCGACAGGACGCCGTCGCGCACCAGCTCGGGCAGCCAGAGGTCGTAGATGCTCGCCATCGTCGGCCCGTTGTCGCCGCCGGCCTGCGAGCGCAGCGTCGTCAGCAGATCGGCGAACGGCACCGCGCGGATCTCGACCTCGACGTCCGGGTGGTCGGCCGTGTAGGCGGCCGTGACTCTCTCGAACGCTCTGACCGTCTCCGGCGCCCAATGCGTCAGGAACGAGATCTTGACCTTGTCGCCGGAGCCTCCCCCGCTCGCGGTCGATGCCCCCTTGTCGTCGTCGCTGGACCCGCAGGCGGCGACGACGAGCGCGCAGACCGCCAGCAGCAGCAGCGCGACATATCGGGACGTTCTTCTCACAGACCCTCTCCCTCTCCACTGATCGTCCTCCGGCCCGGTCCGCGGGCTCGACGGCCGCATCGGCCGCACTCGGAGGGAATGACGATAGGATGTTATAATGAATCGTGCCGGAGGAGAGGTGCGGCTGTCAAGAGCAGTCGCTCGCGAGACCGGCGAACGTCGCGTCGGAAGACTCGATCGGCTTCGCCCGCTCGCGTCGCCTCGACGCGCCGCCCGCAGGCATCGACCTCGTCCATAGGCTCCCGCACATGACCACGCTCACCTGCACGCAGCTGCTCGTCGGCGGCCGCTTCGCCGGCCCCGGCTCGATCACGCTCGGCGGCGACCGGATCGCCGCCGTCGCGCCGTCGCCCGCCGGCGACGCCGACCTCGTGCTGGAGGGCGGCGTGCTGACCGCCGGCATGGTCGACCTGCAGCTCAACGGCGCGGTCGGGGTCGACTTCGCGCACGCTGACGCCGCCGGCTGGCGCGCCGTCGCCGCCCACGTCGCCGCCCACGGCGTGACCGCCTTCTGCCCCACCTTCATCACCGCGCCGGTGGAGCGTCAGCGGGCGGCGATCGCGGCGACGGGCGCGGCGATGCGCGCGCTTGCCGCAGATCGCGGCGCGGATGACGCAATTGCTGGCGCAGATGCCGCAGATCGCGGCGCGGGCGATGCGGATGCTGGCGCGGATGCGCCCGTCGCGCAGCCGATCGGGGCGCACTTGGAGGGGCCGTTCCTCTCTCCCCTGCGGCCGGGCGCGCACGACCCGACGCTGCTGCGGGAGCCGAGCGCGGCGGCGCTCGACGCGCTGCTCGACGGCGCCGACCTGAGCGCGCTCGCGTTCGTCACGCTGGCGCCGGAGCTGCCGGGCGCGGAGGCGGCGATCGCGCGGCTGCGGGCGGCGGGCGTGCAGGTCTCGCTCGGGCACAGCGACGCGACCGCGGCGCAGACCGCGGACGCCGCGCGCCACGGCGCGAGGCTCGTGACCCACCTCTTCAACGCCCAGCGCGCCTTCAACCATCGCGAGCCGGGTCTGCCGGCGCGGGCGCTGGTCGACCCGCTGCTGGTCAGCGGGCTGATCGTCGACCTCCGCCACGTCGCCGCCGACGCCGTGCGGCTCGCGTTCGCGGCCGCGCCGGGGCGGATCGCGCTCGTCTCCGACGCCGTCGCCGCCGCCGGCATGACCAGCGGGCCGTTCAGGATCGGCAACGTCGAGGCGTTCGCGCACGCGGACGGGCCGCCGACGCTCGCCGACGGCACGCTCGCCGGCTCCGCGCTGCACCTGGACGAGGCGGTCCGCAACAGCGTCGCGCTCGGGATCGACCGCGCGACCGCGCTGACCGCCGCGACCGCCGTCCCCGCCGCCGCGCTCGGCGACGCCGGCCGCGGCGACCTCGCCGCCGGCCGCCGCGCCGATCTCGTCTGGTGGGACGACGACCTGCGCGTGCGCGCCGTCTGGATCGGCGGCCGCCGTATCGACGCCGGCGACCGAGCGGAAGCCGGCAGCGCGTAGCGCCGCCGGCGCGCGCGACCACGCGACGGTGTGTCAGCCGCGCTGCTCGGCCAGCTCGGCGGCGGCGTCGATGATCATGTCCTCCTGGCCGCCGACGATCCGGCGGCGGCCCAGCTCCATCAGCACGTCGCGCGGCTCGACGCCGAACTTCGCCGCCGCCCGCTCGGCGTGCAGCAGGAACGAGCTGTAGACGCCGGCGTAGCCGATCGACAGCGCCGTGCGGTCGATGATCTGCGGGCGCTCCATCAGCTCCGCGACGACCTCCTCGGCGACGTCCATCAGCGGGAACAGCTCGGCGCGCGTCTCGTGACCGGAGCGCTCCAGCGCGGCGGCGAGCACCTCCAGCTGGGCGTTGCCGGCGCCGGCGCCGAGGCCGCGCAGCGAGCCGTCGAGCCAGCTCGCGCCCGCGTCGGCGGCGGCGAGCGCGTTGCCGACGCCGCAGCCGAGGTTGTTGTGGGCGTGGAAGCCGACCGCCGTCTCCGCGCGCAGCTCCGAGCGCAGCGCGGCGACGCGCGCCGCCGCCGTGTTCGGCACGAGCGCCCCGGCCGAGTCGACGATGTAGACGACGGAGGCGCCGTAGGACTCCATCAGCCGCGCCTGCGTCGCCAGCTCCGCCGGCTCGATCATGTGGCTCATCATCAGGAAGCCGACCGCCGTCATCCCGTGCGACGCCGCCCACGCGATGTGCTGCTCGGCGATGTCGGCCTCGGTGCAGTGGGTCGCGATCCGCGCGATCGAGGCGCCGAGCGCCTGCGCCTCGCGCAGTCTCCGCAACGTCCCGATCCCGGGCAGCAGCAGCGCCGCGATCCGCGCCTGCGAGACCGCGCCCGCGGCCGCCTCGATCAGCGCGGCGTCGGGGAAGACGGAGCGGCCGTACTGGATCGAGGAGCCGCCGACGCCGTCGCCGTGCGAGACCTCGATCGCGTCGACGCCGGCGCGGTCGAGCCCGGCCGCGACCGCTGCCACCTGCTCGGGCGAGAACGAGTGTCTGACCGAGTGCATCCCGTCGCGCAGCGACGAGTCGACGAGCGTGATCATGCCGTCGCTCCCGCGCCGCTCAGCAGCCGCTCCGCCAGCCGCTCGCCGACCTCGGCCGCGGCGGCCGTCATCACGTCGAGGTTGCCGGCGTACGGCGGCAGGAAGTCGCCCGCGCCCTCGATCTCCAGCAGCACGGTGACGAGCTCGCCGTCGACGTCGCACAGCCGCAGCCGCACTCCCGGCACGTAGGAGCGCATCCGCTCCAGCATCTCCAGCACCGAGGTCTCGATCGCGCCCGCGTCGGGCCGCCGCACCTGCGCGAAGACGGTGTCGCGCATCAGGATCGGCGGCTCGGCCGGGTTGAGGATGATGATCGCCTTGCCCTCGTCCGCCCCGCCGACGCGCTCCAGCCCGCGCGCGGTCGTCTCGGTGAACTCGTCGATGTTCTGGCGCGTGCCGGGGCCGGCCGAGCGGGAGGAGATCGTCGCGACGATCTCGGCGTAGGCGACGTCGGCGACGCGGTCGATCGCGTGCACCATCGGGATCGTCGCCTGCCCGCCGCACGTGACCATGTTGAGGTCGGGCGCGTCGAGGTGGGCGTCGAGGTTGACGCAGGGGACGACGTAGGGGCCGAGCGCGGCCGGCGTCAGGTCGACGCAGACCTTGCCGGCGGCGGCCAGCAGCGGCGCGTGCTCGCGGTGCGCTCTGGCGCCGGTCGCGTCGAAGACGAGCTGGATCTCGTCGCGCTCGAGCACCGCGTCGATCCCGCGCGCGCTGCTCTCGACGCCCAGCTCGCGCGCCCGCGCCAGGCCCGGCGAGTCCTCGTAGACGCCGACCATCAGCGCCGTCTCGACCGCCGTGCTGCGCTGCAGCTTGACCAGCAGGTCGGTGCCGATGTTGCCCGGCCCGAGCACTGCCGCCTTGATCCCCATCCGCCAAACCCCCTCGTCCGCGAGCGTGCCGCCGACCTTACCAGCGGCCTCCGCGACCGCCGCGCCGGCCGTCAGCGTCCGTCGACGGCGGCGCGCACGGCGGTCGCGAAGTCGCGCGGGTCGTCGTTGATCCCCGCGGGCGGCGGTCTGCGCACCAGCATCTCCTCGCGCAGGCCGTCGACGAGCGGGCGCACGAGCGCGGACTCGACCGGCGTCACGAGCTGGACCCAGTAGGAGGAGAGCCGCGGCGACAGCACCGGCACGCGCACGATCAGCGGCGGGCGGCGATCGAGCGCGTGCGCCGTCTGCTCCATCATCGTGCGGTAGCTGAGCGGCTCCGGCCCGCCGACCTCGACGTCGCCGCTGACGTCGTGGCGGTCGCGCAGCGCGGCCAGCGCGCCGACGACGTCGTCGACCGCGATCGGCTGCGTGCGCGTGTCGATCCAGCGCGGGCAGACCATCGCCGGCAGCCGCCGCACGAGCGCCTCCAGCATCTGGAAGGAGGCGCTGCCGGCGCCGATCACCATCGCCGCGCGCACGTGCACGAACTCGGGCGCGTGCGGCGCGAGCGTCGTCGCGACCTCGTCGCGGCTGCGCAGGTGCTCGGAGGAGCCGCTGCCGGAGAGGCCGCCGAGGTAGATCAGCCGCCGCACGCCGGCCGCTCTGGCGGCCGCGCCGAACGTGCTCGCCGCCTGGCGGTCGCGCGCGGCGAAGTCGCCGTCGCCGCCGCGGCCCATCGAGTGGATCAGGTAGTAGGCGGTCTCGACGCCGTCGAGCGCCTCCTCCAGTCCGGCGCCGGAGACGGCGTCGCCTCTGACGATCCGCGCGCCGGCCGGCGCGCGGCGCGGGTCCGGTCTGCGCATCAGCAGGCGCAGCTCGCTCGCGTCGTCGTCGCTGTCGCGCTGCGCCAGCACGGGCGCGAGGCGGCCTCCGACGTAGCCGGAGGCGCCGGTCAGCAGGACGGTGGTCATGAGAGGGATACGTCCCCGCGGCGGGCCGGGCTCACACCGCCGGGGTTCGCGCGCAGCAGATCGCGTTTGGCGCGTCGGAACTCGCGGAACCGTCACACCCGACACCACCCACCCGGAAGCTGGAGGTTCGCCGTGAAGCGGACGTTGACCGCCATCCTGACCGCGCTCGCGCTGTGCGGCGCCGCCGCCGCGCCGGCGATCGCCGACGACGCTTCGCTGAAGCGCGCCACCGAGCAGGGCCAGCGTGGCGTCAAGGCGCCGCTGCGCGGCTTCCAGAAGGCGCTCGACACGCTCGACGCCGACCGGCCGAGCAGCGCCAGGAACGTGCAGGTCGCCACGCGCAAGCTGCGCACCGCGGTCGCCAGATACGCCGAGAGCGTCGCCGCCGAGGATGCCTCGAGCGCGCGCTTCGCGAGAGCGCGCAAGGCGCTGCTGAAGGGCCTCAGAACGCAGCTCGCCGGACTGACGATCTACGACCGAGGGATCGGCCAGCTGCTCGCGGGCAAGGCCGAGCAGGCGAGAAGGACGCTGAAGGCGGCCGGGCGCAAGTTCGACCAGTCGGTCAAGCAGCTCGAAGGGGCCGAGGGGACTCTGATCGCGAAGGACTGAGCACGGCGCCGCTCCGCCGCCGTGGTAAAGTAGTTGCGTAGTCAACAACTTCTTCCACCGCGGCAGCGGAGGGCAGCCATGCAGCTCGAAGGCATCCACCACATCAGCTCGATCACCGCCGACGCGGCGCGCAACGTCGACTTCTACGTGCGCGTGCTCGGGCTGCGGATGGTGAAGAAGACGGTCAACCAGGACGACCCGTCCGTCTACCACCTCTTCTACGCCGACGAGCAGGGCTCACCCGGCGCCGACCTGACCTTCTTCGAGTACCCCGGCGCCCGCGCGGGGCGTGCCGGCGCGGGGATGATCCACACGATCGTGCTGCGCGTCGGCGCGGAGGCGTCGCTCGACTTCTGGCGCCTGCGGCTCGCCGACGAGCAGGTCGACAGCGAGCGCGGCGAGCGGTCGCTGCGGTTCGCCGACCCGGAGGGGCTCGGCTACGAGCTGATCGTCGACGAGAGCGGCGACGCGCCGCTCGCGGCGCAGTCGCCGGACGTCCCCGCCGAGCACGCGATCCGCGGCTTCGCGGGCGTGCGGGCCTACTCCGCCGACCCGGCCCGCAGCGCCTCGCTGCTGCGCGAGACGCTCGGCTTCCGAGCCGACGACGACGCTGACGCCTGGGAGGCGCGCGGCGCGCGGCGCGGCGGCTTCTACGCCTACGACGCCGCGCCCGAGCAGCGCGGGATCGGCGGCGCGGGCACCGTCCACCACGTCGCCTGGGCCGCCTACGACGCCGAGATCGAGGCGTGGGACGAGCGCGTACGCGCCGCGGGTTCGCACACCTCGGGCCTCGTCGACCGCTACTGGTTCAGAAGCGTCTACTTCCGCGAGCCGAGCGGCGTGCTGTTCGAGCTGGCGACGCTCGGCCCCGGTTTCACGGCCGATGAGCCGCTGGAGACGCTCGGCCAGTCGCTCGTGCTGCCGCCCCGCTTCGAGTCCCAGCGAGCGCAGATCGAGGCCAATCTGACACCGCTGCCGCCGACCCGTCCGGCGACGGTTTCATAACATGGACAGCGGGACGCGCCGAATCGCTGCGCGTCCCGCCGGGTTCCATCGAGGAATCCCCCACGACGCAAGCGAAGCCGCTGGAGGCAATTTCCTCAATGGGCAACGAGATCGATCGACGAGAACTGCTGCGCCGCGCGGGCGTCGCCGGCGCCGGGCTCGGCGTCGTCGGCCTCGCCGCCGGCTGCGCCGACAGCGGCTCCAACACCGCGACCGCCGCCGCGACCGCGACCGTCGCCGCCAGACCGCGCACGCCGAAGCGCTACGGCAGAAAGGTCAAGAAGGGCGAGGTCCCGAACCTGCTGCTCGTCATCATCGACTCGGTCCGCGCCGACGCGCTCGGCTCCTACGGCCGCCGCAACGCGCACACGCCGAACCTCGACGCGCTCGCGCGCGAGTCGCTGCGCTTCACCGAGTGCTATCCGGAGGCCTTCCCGACCGGCCCGGCGCGCGCGACGATCTTCGGCGGCAGCCGCCTCTTCCCGTTCCGCGACTGGAAGAAGCCGACCGACATGCCCTCCACCCCGGGCTGGCAGCCCGTCCCGGACGAGAACCTGATCTCGACGCTGAGACGGGCCGGCTACTGGACCGGCTACGCGGTCGACACGCCGTGGGTCCAGGTCGGCTCGCAGAAGCCGTTCCAGGCCGACTTCGACAGATACGTGCCGATCCCCGGCCAGACCGGCACCGTCACGGCCAACGAGAACATCATCAGCGACGCCGAGCTGGCGAAGTGGGTCGCGCCGAAGATCCTCACCTCCTCCTCCGGCCAGAAGATGCGCCAGTACCTGGCGAACATGGCCAGCCGCAAGACCGACGACGACTTCCTCCCCGCGAGAGTCTTCACCGCCGGGATGAAGCTGATCGAGGAGGGCAAGAAGTCCGACAAGCCGTTCGCGGTCGCGATCGACTGCTTCGACCCGCACGAGCCGTGGGATCCGTCGCCGAGATACATCAAGCTCCACGGCGGCTCGCTCAACCGCGCCTGGAACCCGGGCACGGTCCTCAACGGCACCTCGAAGTCCAACGGCCTCGGCCCCAAGGACGTCAAGCAGATGCAGGCGCTGTACTACGCCGAGCTGACGATGGCCGACCGCTGGTTCGGCAACTTCATGCAGCGCTTCCACGAGCTGGGCCTGGAGAGAGACACCGTCGTGATGTTCCTCTCCGACCACGGCTTCCTGCTCGGCGAGCGCGGCTACGTCGCGAAGTTCGCCTGGGAGCTGCACCCGGAGCTGATCCACGTGCCGATGATGATCCGCCACCCCGAGGGCAAGGGCGCGCGCAGAACGACCGACTACTACTCGCAGACCGAGGACGTCGCCTCGACGCTGCTGGCGGCCGCGGGCGTCGAGAAGCCGGAGTGGATGGACGGCGCCGACCTGATGCCGCTGACCGAGGGCAAGCAGCCGAAGAAGAGACGCGACTACGTCACCGGCGCCTACTCCTCGATCGTCTTCGCCCGCGACAGAAACTGGTCCTACGTCGCCGACAACCAGGGCGGCAGACCGGAGCTGTACAACCTCCGCCGCGACCGCCGCGAGGTCCGCAACCTGGCCGGCTCCAACAGCAGCCAGGCGCGCAAGATGTACAACGGCATGATCAAGCGCGACGCCGGCGGCCCGCTGCCGAAGTTCCCCTCCTAGCGAGTCGGCTCAGCGCCCGCGCACCTGCTCGGCGAACGAGAGCAGGTGCGCCGCCTGGCGCATCACACCACGCAGCTCCGCGCCGCCGAGGTTGATGAAGCCGTACTGGGCGGTGTCCTTGACGTTGAGCAGCCGCCGCAGTTGGCGGGACGCCGTCTCGCCATCCGGCTCGATCTGCGCGACGAGCGCCTCGGCATCGCGATGGTCCTGACCGCGCGAACCCTCCAGCGCGTCGCAGCACGCCGCGTCGCACGCCGCGATCCCCGCCAAGACCGCCAGCGACGCGGCGACGTTGCACGACTCGGGGTTGTCAGGCTCCTCGAGCGCCACCAGCTCCGCAACCTCCAGGAACTTCCGCGCGTGTTCCCGGCGGGCGCGTGCGTCGGCGGCTGTGCACAACTGGGTGCGGCCCGGCTTGCGCGCCATCATGCCTCCTCGCCGAGGATCGCGGTCACAGGCGGGCCATGGACGACGACCGCGTCGCGCAGCAACTCCGCGACGACCGGCGGGCGCTGCTTCCTGAGGCGCGGAAGCTCCTGTTCGGAAAGCTCTACGAGGCCCGCGTGGTTGCCCGACCAGCGGGCGATCGACTCGCTGAGCCCGTCGAGCTGAGCCTGCCAGCCCGGCTCGCCGGCCCTCGTGGCCCGTGAGCGGACAACGAGCAGGTCGATGTCGCTCTCGGTTCCGCCGTCGGCACGGGCAAACGAGCCGAACACCGCCGCGAAGCGCGGTGCGATCGCCCATCCACCGATCTCGTCGCGGATGCGCCGCAGCAGCTCCACGCGCAGCTCGGCAAGAGCCGCCACCGCGCCGGCGGCGACGTGATCTCGATTGAGCGTGAACAGCAATGCTCCGCCGGCCTCCTGCCGCCTCACCAGACCTTGCTCGACGAGGCGGTCGAGGACGGTCAGCACACCGCGTTGAGATCCGCGCCGGGCCCGTCTTGCGACCTCACGCCCCGAGAGCGGCTGCGACGTCCCAGCCAACGCCGCGAGCACGTCGCCGTCGAGGCTCGGGACGACGGCACTGTACGGGCGAGAGAGGTCCATCGGCTCCGCACCATAGCGCGCCAGCGAGCGTAATAATGCTCAGTTGAGCGGAATACTGCTCATATGTGGAGATCCGCTCTCTCCGTATTGGCTCACCCGCCGCGTCTCGCCGAGGGGCGCAGCGCGAGCGTGGAGCGGGTGCCGAGGCGGGCGAGCTTGTCGGGGTTGACGACGGAGTTGACGCGGGCGATGCGGCCGTCGGCGACGTCGAGGCCCATGACGGCGGCGAGCGCGCCGTCGGCGTCGTGGATCAGCAGGCCCGGCTGGCCGTTGACGGTCGCCGCGGTGAACGTGACGCGCTGCTCGACGCCGATGCGGACGAACGCGGCGAGCGCCTTGCCGACCGCCGCGACGCCGACGAACGGGCGCGGCAGGGCGCGCGCCTTGCCGCCGCCGTCGCCGACCAGCACGACGTCGTCGGCGAGCAGCGCGACGAGGCCGTCGAGGTCGCCGCCGCGGGCGGCGTCGAGGAAGCGGGCGGCGAGCGCGTCACGGCGCTCGGCGTCGGCGTCGAAGCGCGGCCGCTCGGCGTCGACGCGTCTGCGCGCGCGGCTCAGCAGCTGACGGCAGGCCGGCTCGCCCTTGTCGAGCACGGCGCCGATCTCGTCGTAGCCGTAGCCGAACGCCTCGCGCAGCACGAGCACCGCGCGCTCCTCCGGCGACAGCCGCTCCAGCAGCGCGAGGAAGGCGAGCGAGATCGTCTCGTCGGCCTCGACGCGCGCGGCGGGGTCGGGCGGCGAGGCGGCGGCGACGGCGGGCGCGGCGGCCAGCTCGACCAGCGGCTCCGGCAGCCACTCGCCGACGTACTGCTCGCGCCGCACGCGCGCGGAGCGCAGCACGTCGATCGACAGGCGCGTCGCGACCGTCGTCGCGAACGCCTCGTCGTTGTCGGCGGCCGCGGCCGAGTGAAGCCGCAGCAGCGTCTCCTGCGCGACGTCGTCGGCCTCGGCGGCGCTGCCGAGCATGCGGTAGCCGACCTCGAACGCGAGCCGGCGCAGTCGCTCGTTCGTCTCCATCGGGAGCAGCATCGCACGGGCGCTGGGGCAGCGGCGCGGGCGGGCGGATCGCGGGGAGCGGTCACAGACGCGCGCGCTCTCTCGTCGGAGGGGCATGAAGATCTTTCTCGCAGGAGCGACCGGGGCGATCGGCTCCGCGCTCATCCCACAGCTGACCGCCGCCGGCCACAGCGTCGTCGGCACCACCCGCAGCGGCGCGAAGGCGCAGCGGCTGCGCGAGCTCGGCGCCGAGCCGGCGATCGTCGACGCGCTCGACCGTGACGCCGTGCTCTCCGCCGTCGCGCAGGCGCGACCCGACGCGATCGTCCACGAGCTGACGGCGCTCTCGGCCGTCAACCCGCGCAAGGCCGCGCAGTCGTTCGAAACCACCAACCGGCTCCGCACCGAGGCGCTCGACCACCTGCTGGCAGCCGCCCGCGCGGGCGGCGTCGAGCGCGTCGTCGCGCAGTCGTTCACGAGCTGGCCGTACGCGCGCGTCGGCGGACCGGTGAAAAGCGAGTCCGACCCGCTCGACCCGAGCCCGCCGAAGCAGCTGCGCGCCGCGCTGGCGGCGATCGCGTACGCCGAGCGGCGCGTCACCAAGGCCGGCGGCGTCGCGCTGCGCTACGGCGGCTTCTACGGGCCCGGCACCGGGATCGCGCCCGGCGGCGAGCAGTGGGAGCAGGTCCACCGGCGCAAGTTCCCGATCGTCGGCGACGGCGGCGGGATCTGGTCGCTGGTCCAGATCGAGGACGCGGCGGCGGCGACCGTCGCCGCGCTCGAGCGCTGGACGCCGGGCGAGCTCTACAACGTCGTCGACGACGATCCCGCGCCGGTGCGCGAGTGGCTGCCGCTGCTGGCGCAGGCGATCGGGGCGCCGCCGCCGCGGACCGTCCCGCGCTGGGTCGGGCGGCTGCTCGGCGGCCACGTGATCGCGATGATGTGCGAGGCGCGCGGCGCCTCCAACGCGAAGGCGAAGGCGAAGCTCGACTGGCAGCCGCGCTGGCCGAGCTGGCGCGAGGGGTTCGTCGCGCTGGCGAGCGGCGGCGCGGGCGCCGTCAGCCCGCCAGCCGCTTCAGCACCTCGGGGCGCTTCATCACCTCAGGATGCTTGAGCACGCGCTGCAGCTGCTTCTCGACGACGCGCGACATCTCCTGCTGGAAGCCCGCCGCGACCGCCTCGGTCGCGAGCGGGCGCAGGCGCGCGAGCGCCTCGTTCAGCTCGGCCCACTCGCCGGCGTTGCGTCTCTCGGGGTCGATGTTGCCGCCGGCGAGGTCGACGATGAACAGCCTCGCGAACGCCTCCGCGATCGAGCGCGTGCTGCGCTGGATCTGCTCGGCGACGGCGAGCGCGTGCAGCGGCGGGACGCCCATCCGCACCAGCTCGGTGCCGGCCTTCAGCAGCGTCGGGCTCGGGACCTCGAACATGTCGTCGGAGATCGGCCTGACGACGCCCAGTCTCTGCGCCTTCTTCAGCGCCTTCGGGTCCGGGCCGCCCATGCGCGCCTCCAGCTCCAGCCGCGTCAGCAGCTCCGGCTCCTCGTCGCCGAACGCGGACAGGACCGCGCGGCCGAAGTCGAGCAGCTGCTCGCCCCCGCCCGGCGAGGCGGTCACGAGCCGCTCGATCGCCTTCAGGTTGAAGCCCTCGGCCTGCATGTCCTGTATGAGCCGCAGGCGCGCGACGTGCTCCGGCCCGTAGTAGCCGGTGCGGGCGCGCACGACCGGCGGCGGCAGCAGCCCGCGCGACTGGTGCGCGCGGATGTTGCGGACCGTCATCCCGGTCTCGCGCGCCAGCTCGTCGATCGTCAGCTCGTCAGCGGTCTGCTCGCTCATCGATCCCAATGCTACGGGGCGAGCGGCCGATCGACCGGCGTTTCGCTCATGCCGTCAGCACGAGCGGCGGCTGGTCGCGGCGGATCACCATCGTGTGCTCGAAGTGCGCCGAGCGCGAGCCGTCGGCGGTGACGAGCGTCCAGCCGTCCTCCAGCTCCTCCAGCTCGGTCGAGCCGGCGGAGATCATCGGCTCGATCGTGATCACGAGGCCGTCGGTCAGCGGCTCGTCGTCGAGCGGGTCGCACCAGTTGAGCACGTCGGGCTTCTCGTGCAGTCTTCTGCCGATCCCGTGGCCGGTCAGCTCGCGGATCACGTGGAAGCCGCGCTTCTGCACCTCGGTCTCGACCGCTCTGCCGATCGCGTTGCGCGGCGCGCCCGCGACGGCCGCCTCGATCCCCTTGCGCAGCGCGGCCTGCGAGGCGGCGGCGAGGCGGGCGCTGGCCGGCTTCGGTCTGCCGACGGGGACCGTGATGCAGGCGTCGGCGTAGTAGCCGTCCAGCTCCGCGGTGACGTCGATCTTGACGATGTCGCCGTCGCGCAGCCGGCGCGCTCTCGGCACGCCGTGGACGACCTCGTCGTTGACGGAGATGCAGATCGCGCCCGGGAAGCGGTAGGTCAGCCACGGCCCCGACTGCGCGCCGTGGCGCGCGAACGTGCGCGCCGCGACGGCGTCCAGCTCGGCGGTGGTGAGGCCGGGGCGGACGGCGCGCCGGCACTCTCTCAAGGTGGCTGCGACGACGGCGCCGGCCGCTCTGAGGCCAGCGAGGTCGGCGGGGGAGTCGATCGACATCGTTCGAGTATCGCAGGGGTCATCGTCAGCCGATCGGCGCGAGCGAGCCCGCGACGCGCTCCAGCTCGCCCTGGGTGAGGTCGCCGGCGACGGTCACGACGAGGCCGCCGGCGATCGCCCAGACGTGCGGGGTCGCGCGCGGGTCGACCATCAGCTCGCCGCAGCTGCCGGCCAGCGCGCCCGTTCTGAAGCACGCTCTCTGCGGTCTGACGAGGAAGCCCTCCGGCAGCGCGACCGGATCGCTCCACTTCATCCCGTCGACCTTGCGGGTCGACACGACCAGCGTGTCGAGGCCGCGGCGGTAGGCGGTCGAGACCGCGTCCCTGGTCGGCGGGTTGAGACCCTCGGCGCCGGTCGGCGACGGGGTCGTCGCGGCGATCGCCGTCTCGGCCCGTCTGAAGCCCTGCGGCAGCCAGCCCGGCGCCAGCGGCGCGTAGCCGAAGCGCGCGCTCGCCTGCTGCAGCGTCGCCTGCGCGAAGCCGCCGTCGAGCTCTGTCGCGGGACCGCTGAGCGACGGGTCGAACTGGCGCTCCGGGAGCGGCGCGTCGATCCGCAGCCGCTGCAGCCGCCGCTCGGCCACCAGTCTGCCTCGGTAGGTCTCGCGGATCCGCAGCGGCAGGCCGGTTCCCTGGTCGATCGTCAGCTCCAGCCGGTCGCCGGTGTCGCCCGCGAGCGCGTGGACGTCCTGCTCGGCTCTGACCGCGATCCGCCACGCCGGGCGGCCGCCGTCGGTCACCTCGCGCACGGGTGCGGCGCCGGCCGCGCGCAGCGCGCGTGCGACGCCGCCGAGCTGCTGCTGGGCGCGCAGGTCGCCGAGCGGGCGGTCGGGCGGACCGGGCGCGAGCCCGCTCGTGACGGTCGCCTGGTCGCCGTTGGAGGCGTCGGCGGCCTCGCGCTCGACGCCGCGGAAGGCGTCGTAGGCGCGGTCGAAGCCGCCGCCGATCTGCATCAGCCGCTCATCGCCCGCGTCGGTGCGCAGGAGGCGGTAGCGGGTCGTTCTCAGCGGCAGGTCGGGCGACGGCCGCTCGGTCACCACCAGCACCGCCTGCAGCGTCTCGATCCGCGCGAGCGCGTCGCCGACGCGGGCGCCCAGCTCGGCCGCCGTCACCGGCGCGGCGCCGAGGCCGCCGGGTGCTCTGCCGCCGTCGTTGGGCGTCAGCAGCAGGAAGGCGGCGACGAGCACGGCGAGCGCGGTCGCGAGGCCGCCGCCGAGCGCGAGCCGCGGGATGCGGACGCGGCGGCGGGGGGCGTCCGCGACGGCGGCGCGGCGGCGGCGCGGGCGGGCGGCGCCGGGCGCGGAGTCGGCGTCGGCGTCGGCGGCGGGTTCCTCCTGTTCCAGCCGCGCGCGCAGGTTCGCGGCGAAGTCGGGGCCGTGCTCGGGCACGTCGAGCCCGCGCAGCGCGGCGCCGAGCCGCTCGTCGCGCTCCTCCTCGCGCGTCATGAGGGCACCTCGCCGTAGCCGGCCAGCGCCGGCCGCAGCGCGGCGCGGGCGCGGTTGAGGCGGGAGGCGACGGTGCCGGCGGGGACGCCGAGCACCTCACCGGCCTCGTCGTAGGACATCCCCTCGGCGTCGACCAGCAGCACGACGGAGCGGAGGTCGGGCGGGATCGCGTCGAGCGCGGCGGCGAGGTCGAGGTGGGCGGCGGCGGCGCGGTCGGGGCCGGGCGCGCCGGCGGCGACGTCGCGCGCCTCGTCGAGCACGGTGTCGCCGCGGCGGCGCGCGCCGCGGCGCAGCTCGTCGTTGCAGGCGTTGGCGACGATCCGGTAGAGCCACGTGCCGAAGGCCGCGTCGCCGGCGAATCTGGGGAGTGAGCGGTACGCCTTCACATACGCCTCCTGGAGCGCGTCGTCCATCGCACCGCGGTCGCCGAGCATCCGGAAGGCCAGTCGCCGCAGCTGCCTGTCATGCGGTTCGATCAGCGTCTCGAACGCCGCTGGGTCGCCGGCCTGGGCGCGCTGGAGCAGGCGCCGGTCGGCGGGCGTCGTCGGTGTTCGGGTCATCTGCGGGAGTTGGACGGCGGCGGCGTGCGGATCCTTCGCCGATCCGTGACAGATGTCATGGACAGGTCCGGACGGCCGCCACTTCCGCGCGCGGAAGCTGCTGCGTACTGTGGTTCGATCATGGCAGTGAGACCAATGCCCCTGTCGGCCAGAGGCGGACCGTTCCACGACGCGCAGGACACGCCGCGCAGACATCTGATCGGCGTGCTGCTGGGGATGGCGTGGCTCGCGATCCCGCTGATCGACACCGCCACCAGCAGCCAGTCGGCGTGGAGAGTCGCGCTGACGGTCGTCCTCTTCCCGACCGCGATGGTCGCCTACGTCGGCAACATCGGCGGCGTCGCCGGCTGCCGGCAGCGCAACCGCCTCTACGCCGGGATCGCCGTGATGGTCGCCTGCGGGGTCGTGCTGACGATCGTCGTCTCGCCGGCGTGGGCGATCCTCTTCACCTACTGCTCGGTGCTGACGGGCATCCACCTGCCGCCGCAGCAGGCCGGTCCGCTGCTGTTCGTCTTCGTCGCGCTGGCGATCGGGCTCAACCTCCACGAGGGCGCCTCCGACGCCTTCTCGTGGGGCGTCAGCGCGCTCGGCGTCGGCGCGCTGATGCTCGCGCTCGGGCGGCTGATCGCCGCCAACATAGAGCTGGCGAGCGCGCACGAGCGGATCGAGCAGCTCGCGATCGAGGCCGAGCGCGAGCGGTTCGCGCGCGACCTCCACGACCTGCTCGGCCACAGCCTCTCGGTGATCACGCTGAAGGCGGAGCTGGCCGGCCGCCTGCTGCCCGACCGGCCCGGCGAGGCCAAGCGCCACGTCGGCGAGCTGGAGCGGGTCGCGCGCGACGCGCTCGGCGAGGTGCGCGAGACCGTCAGCGGCTACCGCAGACCGACGCTCGCCGGCGAGCTGGCGGGCGCGCGGATGGCGCTCGACGCAGCCGGGATCGAGCTGCGGCTGGAGCGCGGCGAGGCGGAGCTGCCGGCCGCGGTCGAGACGCTGCTGGCGTGGACGGTGCGCGAGGCGACGACGAACGTGATCCGCCACAGCGGCGCGCGCCATTGCGAGATCGAGATCGCGCCCGCGGGCGCGAACGGCAGCCGCGTCGCGCGAGCTCAGATATCGGACGACGGGCGCGGCGTCGCCGGCAACGGCGGAGGGCCGGGAGGCCCGGGGAACGGGCTCGACGGGCTGCGCGAGCGGGCCGCGCAGCTCGACGGCGAGATCGACGCCGCGGCGCTGCCGGAGGGCGGCTTCCGCCTGGCCGTGTCGGTGCCGCTGAAGGGCGCGGCGCGATGATCCGCGTGCTGCTGGCGGAGGACCAGGCGATGGTCCGCGGCGCGCTTGCGAGCCTGCTCGGGCTCGAGCACGACATCGTCGTCGTGAGCGAGGTCGGGCGCGGCGACGAGGTCGTCGCGGCCGCCGCGACGACCGGCCCCGACGTCGCGCTGCTCGACATCGAGATGCCGGGGATGACCGGCCTCGACGCCGCCGCGGCGCTCCACTCGGCGCTGCCGGACTGCCGCGTCGTGATCCTGACGACCTTCGGCCGCCCCGGCTACCTGCGCCGCGCGATGGAGGAGGGCGCCGCCGGTTTCATGCTCAAGGACGCGCCCGCGAGCGAGCTGGCGGCGGCGATCCGCCGCGTCGTCTCCGGCGAGCGGATCGTCGACCCCGGCCTCGCCGCCGCCGCGCTGAGCGCTGGCGAGAACCCGCTCACCGCGCGCGAGCGGGAGGTGCTCGCGGCGGCCCGCACGGAGGGCACGATCGCCGAGCTGGCAGGCGCGCTCCACCTCTCCCCCGGCACCGTCCGCAACCACCTCTCGGCGATCATCGGCAAGCTCGGCGCCGGCAGCCGGATCGAGGCGATCCGCAGAGCCGAGGAGCGCGGCTGGCTCTAGCGGCGCGTGCCGCGCCCTCTCGTTCTGCGCGCGGCTCTTCTCGGCGCGGGCGCCGATCGCCGCGGGCGCTGTCTCGCCCGTGTGTGGCCGCGCCGGTGCGGCGCTCTCGATCTTCTTCTCGCTCTCGCTTTCGCCTTCGCGCGTCTGGCCTGCTGCTGCTGCCGCGCCGGGGCCGGCGGTACGGCGGCCGGCGGGGTGCCGACGGGCGGGACGGCGGCCGGCGGCGGGATCACCGGCGCGGCGGCGGGCGGCTCAGCGGCGGGCGGCTCCTCCACCCGCGGCTCCTCGGCGGGCGGCTCCTCGGCAGGCGGCGCGGCCGACGGGTCCGGTCTCAGCAGCTGAACGGCGACCGTCTCGTCAGCGGCGAACGCCGGCAGCGCCGGTCTCTGCGCGAGGTAGGTCGTTCCGGCCGGGCCGGTGACGGTGATCCCTCTCGAGCCGAGGTAGCGGACGCTCCCTGCGAAGACCGGGAAGACGGCCGTGCCGGAGGCGTCGGTCGTCAGATTGCGTTCGGACGTCCAGCCGGTTGCCAGGAGGCCGCCGCCGAGATCGAGTCCGGCCGCCCGCAGCAGCACGAGGTTGACGTTCGCGCCCGCGAGCGGTCTGCCGCCGTCGCCGGTCACCTCGACGCTCAGCCGGACCGGTCTCGGCAGTCTCAACGTCAGCGTCGTGTCGTCGTCGAAGACGGCCGCGGTCGCGTCGAAGCGGCCGCCGGCGACGAACAGCTGGAAGCCCGCCGTCCCGGCCGGCACGTCGAGCGCGAAGCTGCCGTCGGCGAGCGTCGTCGTCTCGAAGCCGCCGGGGACGAGGAATCTCGCGTCGGCGACGGGATCGCCGTCGGGGTCGAAGACCGTGCCGTCGACGTGGACGAGGTCGCGCGGCACGACGACCGTCGTCGTACCGCCGACGGCGGTGACCGTGAACTCCTGCTCCGAGCCGTAGCCAAGGCCGGCCGGCGGCACGACGAGCCCGGGCGTCCCCGGATCCGCGGTCATGCCGGCGTAGGTGTCGACCGTGATCTCGCCGTTCGCGTTCGTCGTCCGCAGTCTGTTGAGCGGGACCGTCAGCGTGCCGGGCATCGTGCTCGGCCCCCAAACGACCTCGAAGACGGGCGGTGTCACGCTCGCGCCGACGACCGGGTCGCCGTTGTCGTCGACGACGCGGATCGTGCTCGGCGTCACCGCCGGCAGTCTCAGCGTCTCCTCGTGGGCGCCGGCGAACGGATATGCATCCGAGGTGAAGATCCACGGCGCGGGGTTCCCGAGCGTCTTCGGTCTGATCGTGAGGTCGTGAGCGCCCTCCGACCGTCTCACCCCGACGTCGCTGCCGTAGACCCAGCCGCCCTCGTCGCTCCAGGCGCCGCCGTCGATCGGCTGGCCGTCCGCGTCGCGTATGTGCAGGCTCAGCGAGCCGAATCTCGTCAGCCGCAGCGTCGCCACCGTCGGGCCGTCGATCGAGCCCGGCTGGACGCCGCCTTGCCAGTAGAAGGTGTCGCTGTCCGGGACGGCGAGGACCACGTCGCTCAGGAAGCCGGTCCCATGCAACAGCACCTGGCCGCTGAACTCGCCGTTCGCGTCGGTCACGCCCTCGCGCAGCTCGTTGGAGAAGGTGCCGGTGAAGCCGCTGCCGACGGGCGCGTCGACGCGCAGCTCCGGCAGCTGCGCCGGGACGCCCGCCAGCGGGCTGTCGCCGTTGCCGAGCACGCGCGCGGTCAGCGTCGTCATCGGCGGCACGCTGATCGTCAGCTCGCGCTGCTCTCCGGCCGTGGCACCGCCGTCGACGTCGACCTTCCAGCTAGTGGCGGCCGGACCACCGGACAGCTCCAGCCAGCGGTCGCCGCTGCCCGCCACCGCGAGCGAGAAGCGGCCGCTGGCGTCGCTGACGGTCGAGGGCGCGCCGGAGCGGTAGAGGAAGCCGACGGTGACGCCCGCGACGGGGAGCCCGCCGGCGTCGGCGACGGTCCCGAAGACGCGGCCCCAGCCGGTCGGGACGAGCGTCGTGTCGAGCTGCGCCGCGCCGCTGACCGCGACGCCTCTGCGCGCGACCGGCTCACGGCCGGCAGCGGTGACGGCGACGTCGTAGTCGCCGGCGGGCAGCGTCAGCAGGTAGCCGCCGAGCGGGTCGCTCGTCGTCGTCGCGACCGCGGTGCCGCTGCTCGCGTCAGCGGCGGTGATGGTCGCGCCCGCGAGCGCGACCGGTCTCTCGCCACCGTTCTGCTTCGTGACGATGCCGCCGAGCGTCGCCGCCCGTGCCCCGGCGCTCGCGAGCGCCGGCAGCAGCAGCGCGAGCAGCAGCGGCAGCAGCAGGCGCAGCGGCCCGCGCGACCGCTCCTGGAGTGGTCCCATCGCTCCCCATTTCCTCGTGGTCACGGGCGAGCCTAGGGACCGGCGCGCCGAGCAGCGAGCATGCCACATGTATAGGTGGACTAACGCAGTCGATCGCTGTGCCCGGGGCGGGCTCTGGGGTGTTCCCCGATGCCGGCGGCCATCGGCAACCGTACGGTGACCGCCATGACAACCGCCTCACCCACTCCCGACGCGACAGCGGTGCACGAGCTGCGGGGTCAGCTCGAGGGCACGCTCGCGACGCCGGCCGACGCCGGCTACGACGCGCTCCGCGCGAGCTGGAACCTGACCTTCGAGCAGCGGCCGGCGCTGGTCGTCGAGGCGGCCGACGGCGACGACGTCGTCGCGGCGCTCGGCTTCGCGCACGAGCAGCAGCTGCCGGTCGCGGTCCAGTCGACCGGCCACGGCACCGGCGTCGCCTGCGACGGCGGGCTGCTGCTGCGGACCGGGCGGCTGACGCAGGTCGAGGTCGACCCGGTGCTGCGGATCGCGCGGATCGGCGCCGGCGCCAGATGGACCGACGTGCTGCCGCTGACGGCCGCGCACGGGCTGGCGCCGCTGCTCGGCTTCAACCCGCACGTCGGCGTCGTCGGCTACACGCTCGGCGGCGGGCTCGGCTGGCTCGCGCGCAGACACGGCCTCGCCGTCGACAGCGTGCGCGCGCTCGACGTCGTGCTGCCCGACGCGACCCACCTGCGCGTCACGGCGGCGGCCGAGCCGGACCTCTTCTGGGCGCTGCGCGGCGGCGCCTCCGCCTTCGGCGTCGTCGTCGCGCTGGAGCTGGAGCTGATCGAGACGCCGGAGCTGTTCGGCGGGATGGTGCTGTACCCGGGCGCGCGCGCCGCCGAGGCGATCGCCGCCTACGCCGACTGGGCCGCGACCGCGCCGGAGGAGGTCACCAGCTCGGTCGCCGTCGTCCGCTTCCCGCCGCTGCCGGAGGTGCCGGAGCCGCTGCGCGGCCTCACCGCCGTCTCGATCGCCGCCTGCGTGCAGCGCGACGCGGCCGCGGCGGAGGCGCTGCTGGCGCCGCTGCGGACGCTCGGCGCGCCACTCGCCGGCAGCTTCCGCCCGCTGCTGCCCGAGGACCTCGGCACGATCGCGATGGATCCGGTCGACCCGATGCCGGCCGCCGGCCACGCCGAGGTCGTCGCGACGCTGACGCCGGAGCTGCAGGCGCTGCTGGCGGAGACCGCGGAGGGCGAGCGGCCGCTCGTGATCGCCGAGCTGCGCCACCTCGGCGGCGCGCTCGCGCGGGCGGGCGCCGACGCCGGGCCGATCCCGCGCCCCGCCGGCGAGTTCCTCTTCCACGCCGAGACGGTCGTCCCGCCCGGCCCGGCCGGCGCCGCCGCGCATGCGGAGCTGGCGCGACTTGCGCAGGCGCTCGCGCCGCACGTCGCCGGCCCGCCGCTGCCGAGCTTCCTCGGCGAGCTGGAGACCGGGCCGGAGCGGCTGGAGCAGGCATTCCCGGCCGCGACGCGCGCGCGGCTGGGGCGGCTGAAGGCGAGATACGACCCTGACGAGCGCTTCCGCTTCGGCCGCCCGGTCCCGCGCGGCTGGGCCGGCTGACCGCAACCGGCGAGCGGGCGCGGGCTCAACGGTACGCTGGCGTCTCATGGAAGCCATCACGGAACCCGAGGAGACGGCCGAGGCCGCCTTCTCGCTCGAGCTGACGCAGGATCAGAAGGACGTGCGCGACTGGGTGCACGGCTTCGCCGAGAACGTCGTGCGCCCCGCCGCCTCCGAGTGGGACGAGCGCGAGGAGACGCCCTGGCCGATCATCCAGGAGGCCGCGAAGATCGGCCTCTACGGCTTCGAGGGCCTGGCGCAGTTCTTCGCCGACCCGACCGGCCTGTCGCTGCCGATCGTCAACGAGGAGCTGTTCTGGGGCGACGCCGGCATCGGCATGGCGATCATGGGCTCCGGCCTCGCCGCCGCCGGCATCTTCGCCAACGGCACCGGCGAGCAGATCGGCGAGTGGATCCCCCAGTGCTTCGGCACCGCCGACGATCCCAAGATCGCCTGCTTCTGCGTCTCGGAGCCCGACGCCGGCTCCGACGTCTCGGCCCTGCGCACGCGCGCCAAGTACGACGAGGCGACCGACACCTGGGTGCTCAACGGCCAGAAGGCGTGGGCGACCAACGGCGGCATCGCCAACGTCCACGTGATCGTCGCCTCGGTCGACCCGGAGCTGGGCTCGCGCGGCCAGGCGTCGTTCATCATCCCGCCGAACACGCCCGGCCTCGTGATGGGCACGAAGCTGAAGAAGCACGGCCTGCGCGCCTCGCACACAGCCGACGTCTTCCTCGACGACTGCCGCGTCCCGGGCTCCTGCCTGCTCGGCGGCAAGGAGAAGCTCGACCAGAAGCTCGCGCGCGCCCGCGAGGGCAGAAAGTCGCGCGGGCAGGCGGCGATGGCGACCTTCGAGGCGTCGCGGCCGACCGTCGGCGCGCAGGCGCTCGGGATCGCGCGCGCCGCCTACGAGTACGCGCTCGACTACGCCAGAGAGCGCAGACAGTTTGGCCGCGCGATCATCGAGAACCAGGCGATCGCGTTCGCGCTCGCCGACATGAAGCTCGAGATCGACGCTGCGCGCCTGCTCGTCTGGCGCGCCTCGTGGATGGGCCGCAACCAGATCCCGTTCAGAAACGCCGAGGGGTCGATGTCGAAGCTGAAGGCCGGCGAGGTGGCGGTCTGGGTCACCGAGCGGGCGATCCAGATCCTCGGCGGCAACGGCTACACGCGCGAGTTCCCGGTCGAGCGGATGCACCGCGACTCGAAGATCTACACGATCTTCGAGGGCACCTCTGAGATCCAGCGGCTGGTGATCGCACGCGCGATCTCCGGCGTCCAGATCAGATAACCCTCAGCCTCAGGTCGAGCCTGAGAGATGATGGTGGGATCGCCTATTGCACCGGCGATCTCACCGTCAGCAGCTGGTCGAGCGTACGACCGCTGCTGGCGACCTCGCGCGCCAGCGTCACGCCGACCCAGCGCAGGTGCCACGGCTCCCATTCGTAGCCGGTGAGGCGCTCGCGACCGCGCGGGTAGCGCACGACGAAGCCGTGCTCGGGCGCGTGCGCGGCGAGCCAGCGGGCGGCGTGCGTGGCGCCGAAGCAGCGGCTCGCGGCGCAGCGGCCGTCGGCGCCCGAGACGTCTATCGCGAGCCCCGTCTGGTGCTCGCTGTGGCCGGCGCGGGCGCTGACGCGGTCGGCGTTCTCCGCCCCGCGCTCGCTCGCGTAGCCGGCGAACAGGTCGCGCTGCGAGACGTAGGAGCGGTAGGCCGAGACGCCCGCGAGCGGCACGCCGTCGCGGCGGGCGGCGGCGAACAGCCGCTCCAGCGCGCGCGCCGCGGGGCGCCGCAGGCTGCGGCGCTCCTCCGGCACGCCGCCGAGGAAGGCGACGCGCGGCACGACGAGGTCGCGCGGGCGATAGCCGGCCGGCAGGCCGTGGCGCTTGTCGACGAGCAGGTCGGCGCCGGCGCGGGCCGCGCCGGCGAGCGCCGTGTCGCGCTGCCGCGCGCGGGCGGCGGCCGGCGTCGCCGCCGGCTGCGGGAAGGGCGCCGGCGTCAGCGCCGCGGGCAGCTGCGCGGCGCTCGCCAGCCTGGCGCCGGCGGCATGCTGCTCGTGCCCACGGGTCGTCGCCGCGACGAGCACGGACGCGAGCAGCAGTGGGACGAGCAGACGGACGAGACGCATGACGGGAGCCCGTGCGCGGCGGCAACAGAGCGCGGGCGTCTCATCAGACTAGCGAGGCGTGCGGCGCGTCAGCCGATCTCTCTCGACTCGGCGCCCTCGACCTTCGCGTAGGCGCAGCGGAAGCTCTCCGGGGCGCTGACCGGCTTGCTGCCGGCGAAGCCGCCCTTGTCCTTGTTGTCGTAGACGGTCACGTACTGGAGCGTCTCCGGCAGCGGGTTGGCGGGCAGCGTGACCGGGTCGGGCTCGCCCGTCTTCGGGTCGCCCTTGGAGCCGTCGGTGACGCCCTGCGAGCCGGCCGAGGAGGCGCCGGCGGCGGTCGTGATCAGCGTCGAGGACATCTCGCGGCGGTCCTTCATGCCGTCGGACGCGTCGAGGTCGATCGTCGCCGTCAGACGGCTGTCGTCGATCGTCGAGGCGAGCTTGACGCGCGGCGCGGCGCCGACCAGCTGCGCCGCCGTCGGCAGCCAGCCGCCGAGGTCGACGCACTTCTGCGTCGCGAACAGGTAGTCGTTTTTGCCGACCTCGTCGTCCTGCAGCGGGTAGAGCGCCGACGACAGGCACCAGGTGCCGAGGTCGACGGTGTCGGGCGCGCAGCTGCCCTTCAGCGACTCGGCCGTGGCGCCGTCGGCGCCGAGCCGGTCGGCGCGCTTGGCGCGCGGCGCGGTCGGCAGGTATCTGGCGGGGATCTTGCCCTTCACCAGCGTGACCGTGGTGGCCTTTCTGGCCTTCTTCGGCTTGCTCTTCTGCGCGAGCGCCGGCACCGTCACCGCCAGCACGAGCGCCAGCAGCGCCACGAAGAGGGCGGCGAAGCCGGCACTTCTGTTCAGTCGTTCCATCATCGGCGCCTCCTCATGGGGCTCTGTCGTTGGTCGGCGCGGGCACGTGCGCGCGCGGTCGCCGTCAGCGGCGCGACGCGGCGCGGCCCGTTGCGGTCACGCCGCCGGACGCCGAGCGTCAGCGCCGTGCCGGCAAAGGCCGCCAGCATCGCGACGCCCAGCAGCGCGGGCGCGAGCGGGACGTGCTCGTCCGGGTCGTAGCGCGCGAACGCCTGCGACGACTCGGGCGCGACCTCTTCCTCTCTCTTCTCCTCGTACACGCGGATCGTCGCGCCGCCGGGCGGCGTCGGCGAGGTGAACGAGGTCGTCGGCGGCGGCGGCGAGACGCCGACGATCGGCCGCTGCGTCGGCGGCTGCAACGGCACCTCGCCGGGGATCAGCGGCGGCGGCACGAACGGGATCGCGGCCGGTCTCGGTCTCGGCGCTCTCGGCGTCGCTCTGACGACCGGCGGCGGGATCTGCGCGGGGACGATCGGCGGCGGGGGCGGCGGCGCCGGCGACGGGCTCGCGTTCACGACCGGCGTCGGCGCCAGCGACGGCGGCGGCGTCGTGTTCTCGCTCGGCGCCGTCTCTCTTCTGAAGCGGGCCGGGTCGAGCGGACGCGTGCCGCAGGGCTGCTGGACCGAGCCGGTCTGCACTGTCACGACCTGCGAGTACGACATCCCGCCCGCGCTGACCGTCAGCGTCGCTCTGCCCGGGTTGAAGGCGCACAGCAGGCCGGAGCGGGAGTCCGTCACGGTCTTGCCGTCTCTCGTCTGCAGCGGCTTGCGCAGGTTCGACGTGTTCGGGTCGACCGCGACGAAGTCGGCGATGTCCGGGTCCGAGCTGGTGAATCTGTAGTCGGGCGTGACGCGCGTGCCGCAGTTGGCCTGCTGGCAGAGCGCCGCCGGGAAGGCGATGTACGGGTCCGAGCCAGTCGGGTTCGGGGAGCCGTCGGAGGCCGAGATCGGCCCCCAGCGGTCGCCGCCGAGCGGGCGCCGGCCGAGCCCCTGGAACAGCGCCGGTCTCGAGCGCCGCAGCAGCGTGCCGTCGACCGCGGCCAGCGACAGCCGCTTGATCAGCGGCTCCATCCGCACCGTGACCGGCGCGCGGTTGGTCGTCTGGTCGCGTCTGGCGACGTCGACCGTCATCAGCAGGTAGCCGCTGTCGCCGAAGAGCGCGTCGGCCTGGTCCTGCCCGACGGCGTTGGCGATCGGCGAGCGGTAGCCGAGCGTGCCCGTGCCGTAGGCCGGGATCGTCGTCGTCCCGCCGGCCGGGATCTGCGAGACGCGCTGCTCCTCCGGCCGCTCGTAGAGGTAGGCGCTGGCGCCCTCGTCGACGAGCAGCTTCGCGATCGCGTCGCCGTCGGCGGCGACGTTGCTGGACGGCACGAAGCGGGTGTTGAGGTCGCGGCTGCCGACGACGATCGCGGGGATCCCCTGCGATCTGGCGTCGCGCAGCGTCGTCCACAGCCACTGCTCCTGCGCTTCGAGCGGCACCTGGTACGGATCGGAGGCGGCGAGCGAGCCGCGCGAGTTGTCGATCACGATCACGCGCACGAGGCCGTTGCCGCCGCTGGAGTCGAAGGCGTAGTGGGTGCGGGTCCCGAGCGAGCTGTCGCTGCTGCCGACCGGCAGCACGCCGGCCGGCTTGGCGGCCGTGCCGAACGGCGCCGGCAGCGCCGCGTAGGCCGCGCGGAAGCCGCCGACCGTGTCGCCGAGCGAGTCGGCCGCCGAGACGGTGCCGAAGACCGGCAGCGACGCCTGCGACAGCATCCCCGCCAGCCGCGTCGAGTCGGCGGCCGGCGTCTGCGTCGTCGAGGTCGTCGGCAGGCGGCCGCCGGTGTACAGCAGCGCGCGCGGGCTGCCGGCCTGGCCGGCCATCGGCCGCAGCGCGTCGAGCAGCGCGCTGACGGCGCGGTCGGGGCCGAGGCCGCCGCCCGCGAGCAGCGCGCACGGCCCGTCGCAGGTCGCGTGGCCGGCGACCGCGAAGGTGACGCCGGTCGGGTCGAGCGCGACCGCGGCGTCGCCGCTCGACGGCGCCGCCGCCGGGGTGCCGTCGCGCGAGTAGCGCTCGATCGCGACCGTCTGCGTGCGGTCGCGGACGGTCGCGCCGATGCCGCTGGCGGAGGTGCCGCGGCCGGCGTTGTCGGAGTAGCCCGACCAGCCGCCGACGGCCCAGCCGTCGCCGCTGGCGGGATCGAGCGCGAAGGCGGCGATCGGATCGGCCTTCTCCGGCTTGTCGTTGCTGACGCCGGCGTAGGCGGCGCGCTGCTCGTCGCGCCAGCCGCTGTCGGTCTCGCGCAGCACGTAGCCGTCACCGGCGAGCTGGAACGGCGGCAGCAGCGGATCGGGCACGTCCGGGTCGGGCGGCGGCAGGATCGTCGGCGGCGGCCACTCGTTGTCGGGCACGACCGAGACGATCGCTCTGACGCTGTTGCCGACGCGCAGCGGCGCGACGGCGACGACCGAGGAGCTCGGCAGCGGCGCCGCGGCGGGGCGCCAGCCGCCGCCGGCCGTGTCGCGCGCGAAGACGACGCCCGCGCCGGCGACGACGGCGCCGCCGTCGGGCAGCGCGCCGACGGTGACCAGCCGCGCTCTCGCCGCGGCCTGCGCCAGCAGCGCGTGGAGGCTCGTGTCGACGCGCCAGCCGCGGCCGTCGCCGTCGTTGAGCAGCAGGTCGCCGTCGGCGACGACGAGCGCCTGCCGGCCGGCGAACGCGACGGCCGTCAGGTCGGCTCTCTCGAAGCCGGCCGGCAGCGTCTCCTGCGTCCACGTCTTGCCGTAGGCGAGCAGCACGCCGTCACGGCCGACGGCGTAGCCGCGCTGCGGATCGGCCGGGTCGAAGGCGACGCCCATCAGGTTGCCGTCGAAGGCGATCGGGGCGGCTGCGTCTCTCTCCCACAGGCCGGTCTCGCTGCGCCACAGCCACATCGCGCCGAGGTCGCCGACGGCGTACGCGCGCCCGGCCTCGGGCCAGGCGATGCCGCGCAGCGTCGCGGCGTTGACGGCGCCGGTCGAGGTCAGCAGGTACTCGCGCTGCCAGCCGGTCGCCTGCGCGTAGCGGGCGACGGCGCCGCCTGCGCCGACGGCGAGCGCGCCGCTGGCGAGCGAGCCGCGCGCTCCGCCCGGCTGTGTCGCGATCGCCAGCAGCGGCGAGCGCAGCGACACCGGCCAGTCGGCCAAGCGCGCCGGTCGCGGGGCGTCGGTCACCTGCACCGGGCCTTCGATCCAGCCTCTGTCGGGCGTCGCGAAGCCGCCGCTGGCGGCGTAGTTGCCGCCGGCGCCGGCGTTGCGCGCAAACGCTCTGCCGTCGAAGCTCTCCCAGCTGCCCGCGTTGGTCGTGTCGTCGCCGTCGGGCGTGAGCGGGTTGGTGATCACGCGGCGGCCATAGCCGTCGCCCGCGAACGCGAACGAGCGGTAGCCGGCGCGGCGGCCGAATCTGAACTCCAGCGGCGTGTCGCAGAGCGCGGCGCCGTCGGTGCCGGTCGCGTCGCACCAGCTGCCGATCACTCTTCTGGCGCTCTTGCCGTAGCGCAGCGTGAAGTCACGCTGGAGGCCGCCGGACAGTCTCATCGAGCCGTCGATCCAGACGCCGTCGACGGCCGCGGTCAGCGGCTGCTGCGCCTCGCCGTCGAGCGGCGCGACCTGCTCGATCCCTTCGGCTGTCGTCGTCGCGACGGAGAAGCGGGCAGCGGCGGTGCCGAGGTCCTGCGGGACCCAGCGGACGCCTCTGGCGTCGTCGACGCGTGCGAACAGGAGGATCCCGTCGCCGCGGTCGGCCTCGGTGCGGGCGAGCATCCAGGCGTCGTCGGCGCCGCTGGCGGCGAGCGCGACGACTCTGAAGCTGACCGGCGCCGGCGTCGTCGGCAGCTCGATCGGCTCGCGCGTCCAGGCGCTGCCGTCCCAGTGTGCGATGCCGCTCTCGACGGCCGCGCCGACGAGCGGCAGGAAGACGCCGGTGCGCGGCGCGGCGCCGCCGAGCTCGTCGTAGGCGGCGATCGGGACGGTGCCGGAGCCCTCGTCGCGCGCGATCGTCTCGTCGGGCTGGGCGAGGCCGTCGGGCAGTGCGGGCAGCGGTCTGAAGCGGCCGCCGGCGGCGCTGTCGGCGACGCCGTCGCGCACGAGCACGACCGCCTGTCTGCCGCTGTCGCGGCTGCTGTCGCGACCGACCAGCACGCCGCCGCCGCGGGCGGTCACGCGCGCGGTCGCGACGTTCGGCTGCGGGCCGCGGTAGGGCGCGCCGTTCTCGTCGACCGGGGTCTGCACCGGCGACCAGACGCCGCTGTCGTCGGTCGCGCGGCCGAAGACGAGCTGCGGCGCCGGCGCGGCGGCGTTGGTGACCTGGCCGAAGCCGAGCAGGCCGCTGCCGTCGAGCAGCGGCGGCGTGCCGAGCGGCAGCAGGCGGAAGGCCCACGTCTCGCCGGGCGCTCCCTCGCTGGCGGCGCCCATGATCGTCGTCTGACGGTCGGCGAAGCCGAGCACCGGCTGCGCCTCGTTGGCGAGCGCGCGGGCGGGGGTCGCCACGGCCGCGAGCGCAAGCGCGGCCATGGCGAGGCGGCTGATGCGGCTCATCTCGCTCTGCTCTCTATCGTGCGGAATCTCAGTCTGTCAGGCCACTTCTTGCGCGACAGCTGCAAGACGAGCGTGTGGCGGCCGGGTCTCAGGACGCGCAGCTTCGTGCGCGCCGCGAGCTTGCGCTTGTGGTAGGCCTGCAGCTGGACTCTGGCCTTGCGGCGGAGCGTGAACGAGAGGTGCAGACGCAGTCTCTTGTCGACTCTCGGTCTGCTGATCTTCGTCATCAGCGCCGGGATTCTCTGCGTTCTCGTGACCGGCGGACCGGGCTCGGGCTCCGGCTCGACGGCCGGCGGCGCGAACAGCTGCGAGTCGTCGACCGGCGGCAGGTCCGGGATCGACTGCGCGATCGCCTCGTTGGGCCGGTAGCCGATCACGGTCGAGAAGGCCGGCGAGGTGTCGCGCGCGTGCGCGTGCCCGTCGGTGAAGTGGAACAGCCAGCCGGCGTTCGTGATCATCCAGCCCTCGTCGGCGCTGGTGAACTCGATTCTGGCGGCCGAGCCGCGGCCGGCGCCGCCGGCGGGAAGCCGCTGAACGCTCGTCGTGCCGTCGGCCTGCAGCAGCGCGACGCGCGCACGGGCGGTCGTCGAGACGCGGTCGCGGAAGGCCTGGACGGCGACCCACGCGGAGCCGCCGCCGGGCAGCGCGGCGACGTCGGTGAAGCGGTCCTGGTCGCCGAACTGGCTCTCGTCGATCTGCACGGAGCTGTACCAGTTGCCGTCCTTGCGCGCGGCCAGCGGCGGCCGCGGGACGATCCCCTCCTCCGGCGCGGACGGGCCGGAGGAGGCGCCGCCGCCGACGAACCAGGGCGCGCCACCGGCCGCGTCGGCGGCGAGCAGCTCGGTGCCGTCGAGCGGCACGCCGACGCGCGCGCCGCCGCCGAACAGCTCGTTGTGGAAGCCGGCGCCGTCGATCGTGTGGATCAGATACGGGAAGGCCTCTTCCTCGGCGAGCGTGACTCTGCTCGTGCGGTCCTCGCGCTGGATGCCGACGTAGGTCGTCTCCCAGTAGCGGCCGTCGGCGAAGATCAGGTCGCTGACGCCACGCCCCTGCGGCGCGTAGGTCGAGGTCAGCGTCTCGCCGTTCCAGCGCAGGTGGTAGGCGCCGACCCGCTGGCCGGAGGGGTCCTGTGCTCCGACGCCGGCGAACCAGCAGTCGTTCGGCCCGTTGCAGGCGGCCGCCGTCATCGCCCGGAACGGATCGGGGCTCTCGGGAGCGGTCGAGTAGGAGGCGATCACCTGGCCGTCGCGGAAGCGGCAGAGGCCGAGGCCGCCGCCGCTGCGCGGGAGGCTCGGGGTCGTCACGACCCAGAACTCGGTCGCGCTCGCCCACGCGATGCGGGTCGTGTCGGCGGGGCCGCCGCAGACGGTCGACAGCTGTCTCCACTCGACGCCGTCGTAGCTGTAGAGGCCGCGCGCGACGACCGCGTTGCCCTCGATCGCCAGCAGGCAGCGCGTCGCCGACCAGCAGGAGAGGTCGCCGGGGCGGCCGAGCGGAACCTTGTATGGCGAGCCGGCCGGCGGCGCCGGCTGCTCCAGCCGCCAGCTCGACTCAGCCGCCGCGGGCGCTGCCGCGACAGCGCCGAGCGAGACCGCCGCCAGCAGCCCGAGCGCGAGTTCCCGCAGCGGCGCGGCCGACGTCCGCCGACGGGGAACTCGCATGGCGCAGCCCTTCATCAGCGGGAGGAACGCTCGCGCTCGAGCAGCTGCGGGAACTCCTCGGGATCGACGTTCGTGACAGTCGAGAGGACGGCCTCGAGCGCGACGCCCGAGAGCGTCTCGTGCTCGAGCAGCGCCTGCGCGGTCTCGTGGACGGCGGAGACGTTCTCGCGCAGGATCGCGCGCGCGACCAGCTCCGCGTCCTTGACGAGCCGCTCGACGGCGAGGTCGATCATGTCGAGCGTTCTGGGGCCGACCGAGCCCAGCTCCTGCAGCGAGGCGCCGAGGAAGACCTCGCCGGCCTTCTCGCCGATCGTCACCGGGCCGAGCTCCTCGGACATGCCGAAGCTCGTCACCATCGAGCGCGCCAGCGAGGTCGCCTCGTGGAGGTCGTCGTGGACGCCCGTCGAGAGGTGGCCGAACTCCAGCCGCTCGCCGGCCGCGCCCGCGAGGATCGCGACCAGCTGCATGACGAGGTCGGGCTCCTCCATGATCGTCTGATCACGGTCGGTGAGCATGTGCGCGGCGGTGCCGAGCGTGCGGCCGCGGGCGACGATCGAGACCTTGCGCGCAGTCGCGCCGGTGCCCATCGACTCGGTCACGACCGCGTGCGAGGACTCGTGGATCGAGATGATCCAGCGCTCGCGCTCGGTCAGCAGATGCTTCTTGGCGGGGCCGGCGACGACGCGGTCGATCGACTCCTCCAGCAGCTTCTGCGTGATCTCGCGCTGTCCGGCGCGGACCGTCAGCAGGGCGGCCTCGTTGACGACGTTGGCCAGCTCGGCGCCGGAGAAGCCGGGCGTCAGGCGGGCGATCTCGTCGAGGTCGGTGTCGGGGCCCATCGGGCGCTTGCCGCCATGCAGCTTGAGGATCTCCGCGCGGCCGTGGATGTCGGGCGTGTCGACGGTGATCTGGCGGTCGAAGCGGCCGGGGCGCAGCAGCGCCGGGTCGAGGATGTCGGGGCGGTTGGTGGCGCCCATCACGACCAAGCCGCCGTCACCGCTGAAGCCGTCCATCTCGACCAGCAGCTGGTTGAGCGTCTGCTCGCGCTCGTCGTTGCCCTGGCCGATGCCAGCGCCGCGCTTGCGGCCGGCGGCGTCGAACTCGTCGATGAAGATGATCGCCGGCGACATTCTGCGCGCCTTCGCGAACAGGTCGCGCACACGGGCGGCGCCGACGCCGACGAGCGACTCGACGAAGTCCGAGCCCGACAGCGAGAAGAAGGCGGCGTTCGCCTCACCCGCGACGGCCTTCGCAAGCAGCGTCTTGCCGGTGCCGGGAGGACCGACCAGCAGCACGCCCTTCGGCGCCGCGGCGCCCAGCTCCAGGTATCTGGAGGGGTCGTCGAGGTAGTCGCGGATCTCGGCCAGCTCGGCGACCGCCTCGGGCACGCCGGCGAGGTCGGCGAACGTGACCTTGTGGGCGGTGCCCTTGCCCTTCTTCTTGCCTCTGCCGGTGAAGTTGGAGAAGGAGGCGATGCCGCCGGCGCCGCCGTCCTGGCCGATCCGCATGAACAGCGCGAAGAGGCAGACGAGCAGCAGGATCGGCAGCAGGAACTGGACGACGATCGCCAGCTGCGCCTTGCCCGGCTGCTGCTTGACGGCGACGACCGCGCCGCCTCTCTCGAGCGTCGTCGAGATCAGCTGCGTCTGGGCGCCGGAGCTGGGGTACGCGGACCAGAACTCGGAGCCGTCTCTGGTCAGGACCTGGACGCGGTTGTCCTGGTCCAGCAGCGTCGCCTCCGTGATCGTTCTCGCTCTCGCGAGCGTGAAGATCTGGCTCAGCGGGACGCCGGTGCCGCTGCTGGAGGGCTTGGTCGCTCCGAGCAGCGTGAAGAAGAGGATGACGATCGCGACGGCCGCGATCATCAGACCGAGCGCGAACAGGTCTCTCAGCAGGAATCTCAGCACGCGCGCGGAGCCATCGCGCAGCGCTACCGCGACGGGATTTCTGCGCTCGGCGAGACCGGAGCGCACTCTCGCTCTCGGAAGTCCGTCGGCGCGGGTTGCGCGTCTGGTGCCCAGCGGACGCTCGCCGTCGGGCTGGGGGTCCTGCTTGGGGGCCTGTTGATCGTCGGTCACGCGGTCCTGCACTTGTGGGTGTGGGAATGGAAGAAGGCCGGCCCCGCCGCGACTGCGGCGAGGCCGGCCTGCCTTTACAGCTCCGCCGGGCGTCTTAGCGCTTGGCGGCCTTTCTCTTGGCGGGCTTCTTGGCCGCTCTGACCGTGACGTTCTTCGTCACCGTCTTGGCCGTGCCACCCGTCGGGGTGTAGGTGAAGGCGACCTTCACCGTGATCTTCTTGCTCTTGGCTCTCGCGAGCGCCTTCTTGGCGGCCGACGACAGCTTGATTCTCAGCGTGACTCTGCCGGCGCCTCTGACGGAGCCGGTGGCCGAGCCAGCGTTGACGTTCTTCTTGCCGACCTTCGTCGTCGCGGTCGCCTTCAGCGCGCCCGCGCCCGGCAGCTGCACCGTGAAGGTGAGCAGCGTCGGAGCGGTCTTGCTCGACGGGATCGAGAACGAGTTGCTGACCGGGGCCGGAGCCGGCGGGTTGACGACCGGCGGGTTGACGACCGGCGGGTTGACAACCGGCGGGTTCTCTCTCGGCGGGTCGACGACGGTCGTCGACTTGTTCCAGTTGATCGCGTCGACGCCGGTGCGCGCCCACGTCTGCGTCTGCGTCGGCAGCGCCGAGTAGTCCGAGGTCAGCAGGAACGTCTGGCCGGCGTCGGAGACGATCAGCGAGAGGTAGTCCTTGACGGTGCGGGCCTTGGCCTCTTCGTCAGCGGTGTTGCCGTAGACCGGGGCGTTGTCGTCCCACGCCAGCGCGTAGGTCACGACGCAGGCCGGGTAGGCGTCGCCGCCGGCGGCGTAGGCGTTGGACCAGTCGCCGAGGGTCGGGTCGGCGCTGGCGGCCGGGCCGGCGCTGATCGGCGCGGTGGCGCAGGCGGCGCCCTTGTCGCCACCGGCGACGTGCGACGTCGCGAAGACCGTCGGCTCGGCGTAGCTGCCGGCTCTCGAGCCGCTCATGACCTCGAGCGGCGACCAGTAGGTGTAGTCCTTCGCGGCCTCAGAGGCAGCCGGCGTGACCTCGAAGCCGTTGCTGCGGGCGGTCGCGAGGTCGACGTAGCCGATCGAGCCGTCGGTCGAGGCGACCAGTCTCGCCAGCGCACCGCCGCCTCTGGCGGTCGGCGAGCAGAGACGGTCGGTGCCGGTGCAGTCGGTGCCGGTCGCGGCAGCGACGACGGTGCCGACGCCCGAGCCGCCAGCGGCGGGCCATCTCGTGTTGGTGGCGCCGTAGACGTCGCCCGTCCATCTGCGCGACGGGGCGATCAGGTTCAGGTACGCCTTCCAGCCGTACGTCGTGCCGGACGAGTCCTGACGCACGATGCGGCGGACCGGGACGTTGGCGCAGCTGGCGACGCCGACGTTCGTCTGGTCGCCGGACGGGATGCCCGTCGGGGTGCCGCTGATGCTCGGGACGATCTGGCCCCACGTCGCGGCGCTCGAGTCACCGCCGAAGGCGGCCTCGATCAGTCTGTTGGTGACGCGCACGCGCTGCGTGAAGTTGTCGGCTCTGTCGCCGGTCGTCGCGCCGTTGTAGGCACCGTCGGCGGCGTTGGTCTTGTTCGTGACGGCCGAGATGCTGCAGCCCTCGGGGACGTGCAGGATGAACGCCGAGGCGCCCGTCGCGATCGGGATCGTGTGGACGACGCCGTCGTCCGCCGTGTTCGCGGTCGGACCGTCGTTCATCAGCTTGACCTGCGCCGGCGTCGGCGCCTCGTCAGCAGCCGCGAACGAGACCGTGGCGAGACGCTCGCCCGCTCTGAGGCTGAGGTCGCCGCCGCCCGCGCCCATCGCCGCGCGGCCGTCGCCGGAGCCCGTCGAGGTGTACGTCGGCCCCGTCGGGCTGCCGTTGCAGCCGTTCGAGGTCTCGAAGAAGGTCTTGAATCTCGAGTGCAGGGTGTTCTGGAACGAAGCACCTCGGCCGACGACGCCGCTGGCGCCCTGGCATCTGTTGAGGGAGAACGCCGCCTGCGCGTCCTGGGCGGCCAGTGCACCAGCGCCGAGGGCGGCGACTGCGGTGCCCGCGAGGAGCGTCCGGCGCAGCACGTGTGCCGCTTCAGGTGTTGCCATGAGAAGGGTGGTCCTTTCGCGTCGAAACGATGCCGTAGAGGCGAAGTGACTCTCACCTGCACGAACCGCGCTCGCCAGGGTCCTTCACAGGATTCCTAACGTCGGTTCACAGGTTGATGTCACTCTGTTCACGCCTCGTTCACCGGGAACGAGTCGACCCTCTCTTCTGAGCTCTCTTCGAGCCCTTGCTCTTGGACGCGGCCGTTCTTCTGGGCACACGGAACGTCCCCGACACCGTCACTCTGCGGGCTCTCTCACCCTTCGTCGCCGGCGTCAGCGTCACCGTGACACGGACCGGCAGCGGTCTCCCTGAACGCACCCGCGAGCGGTCCCTGCCTCTCAACGACAGCACGAATCTGACCGTCGCCGGTCTGCTCGCGCTGCCGCGCACGGAGGAGACCTGGCGCGCCTTGACCGCTCTTCTGGCCGCTCTTCTGCCGCGTCTCGGCGTCGCCTTGACGGCGATCGTTCTGGCGATCGCTCTGACCGCGCCGGCGACCGGAGCGGTCACGCGCAGCACCAGCGCGCCGTCTCTGCGCGAGGTCGCGCGCGCGCCGAACTGCGCATCGCCGTCGAGGTCGACGTCGACCGGGTCGTCGCCGAGGCCGACCGGCGGCGGCGCCGTCAGCTGGTCGTCGGTCTCGGTGACGGCGAAGGCGTCCGGCTGCTGGTTGGCGTCGCCGTAGATGAGGTTGCCGGCGCGCGTGAGGAAGATGACGGTGCGGCCGTCGGCCGACAGCGCGAAGCTGGGGTCGACGCTGCCGTCGATCTCACCGCCGCCGGGCATCAGCGGACGGCGGATGCGGCCGCCCGCGCCGAGGTCGAAGACGTACAGCTCGTTGGCGGTCGGCGGCGAGGTGCGCGCCGGGCTGACGAGCGTCGGCGCCGGCGGCAGGAACTCGCGCCGCGCCGTCACGAGCGCGAGGCGTCTCGCGTCGGCCGACAGCGAGAGCGACTGCACGTCGCCGTTGGCGCGCGCGTTGTTGGCGGTCGTGCCCTTCGTGACGACGGTCGTCGCCGCCTTGCGCGAGAGGCCGGGGCGCATCGACGTGATGAAGACGTCGAGGTAGCCGTCGTCGGCGGCCGCGGGGCGGGCGCCGGCTGCGGTCAGGTAGGCGACCGTCCAGCCGTCGGCGCTGAGCGCCGGGGCGCGGCCGGAGATGTCGCCGAAGCTGCCCTCGGCGTCGGTCAGCGGCCCATAGCAGGGGCCGGTCGCGACCGGGTTGAAGCTGATGCCGCCGCCGGGCGGGCAGGCGCTGTCGTCGGGATCGGCAAGGCCGGTGATGCGGCGCGTGCTCGCGCCGGCGTCGTCCCAGCGGCGCCACAGGTAGTAGCGCTGCGTCATGTCGAGCGACTCGCCCGTCAGCATCGGCGTCTGCTGCGGACCGTCCTCGCCGACCCATGCGACCGTGCTGCCGTCGCGGCTCATCACGACCGGCGGCAGCGCGCCGCCGGCGCTGCCGCTGCCGTCGAGTCTGACGCTGACGGCGACGGTGCGCTGCTGCTGTATGTCGCGCACGAAGACGCTGCCGCCGGGGGCATCGGTCGTCTGCAGCGCGGGCAGGTCGGAGGCGAGCTCGGTCGTGCGGAAGGCGACGAAGCGGCCGTCGGCGCTGAGCGACTGGCCGGCGAAGACGCTCGCGCCGGGGTCGCCGCTGGCGACCGGCTCAGGGCCGGCGGCGTAATGGGCCGGCTCGTCGCCGCCGTCGCGTGCCGACACGAGCGTGTAGGCGCCGCCGCCGGCGCGGTCGGCGCTCAGCGGCACCGACATGTCGCGCCGGTAGACGTCGATGTTGGTGTTGTCGTCCTGCGGCACGAGCTGCTGCGCCGTCGCGAAGACGACGAAGCGGCCGTCGTCGCTGACCGACGGATCGGTCGCACCGCGCAGCAGCGTGTCGCCGCTGTCGTCGTCGAGCAGGTCGCCGTCGGCGACGAGCGCGATCGCGCCGGTCGTGCGGTCGAAGCGGAAGATCCCGCCGCGGCGCATCGTGCCCGGGGCGTCGGCGTCGTCGTCGGCGAAGAAGTTCGTCGCGCGCGTCTGGAAGACGACCCAGCGGCCGTCGGCGGAGACGTCGACCGCGGTCGTCGGGCCGTCGGCCTGCTCGAGCCGGCCGTTGTCGACCGAGACGAGCTGCGGGTCGCTCCAGGCGGCGTTCGCGGCGGCCGGCAGCGCGCCGGCGACGACGCCGGCCCCGGCGAGCGCGATCAGCACGGCGCGTCTCATCTCACGACCACCTTCTTGACGACGGTTCTGCGGTTGCCGACCTTGTCTCTGGTCGTGACCCTGATCGCATAGCGACCGGCTCTTCTGTAGCGGTGGGTCGCTCTGCGGCCCTTGCCGCGTCTGCCGTCGCCCCAGGCGATCGCGACGCTCGCGACGCCGGAGCTCTCCGACTTGACGCCGTCGCTGACCGTCACCCGGACCGCGCGCCGTCCGCGTCTGCCGATCTGCGCGGCGGGCGCGGTGCGATCGATTCTGAGGCGGCGCACGAGGCTGGTCGTGGTCTGCTGAGCGGCGTCGGTCGCGATCACCGAGATCTCGTGGTTGCCGTCGCCGATCACGGCCGTTCTGACCGTGCGGCTGAGCGTCGTCATCCCGGTCGCGACGTCCTCGCCGTCGATCTGCAGCGCGTAGGTGACGCCGCCCGAGGAGCTGCGCGCGCGATCCCACGAGACGTTGACGGTCTTCGCCCGCGTCCAGCCGGAGCCCGGGTAGACGAGGAAGTCGACCGGCGGCGCGTCGATCGACGCGGCGACGACCTGCTTGCCGTCCTCTCTGCCCTGCAGGAAGCCGGCGAGCGCGCCGCCGTAGGAGGAGCCCTCGAAGCGCAGCGTGCTGACGGCGCCGCCTCTGGCGCCCGAGACGATGCGGGTGAAGGGCGTGCCGTCGGCGCGGCGCTCGAACAGGCCGACGCCGGCGGTGCCGCCCTGGTCGACCGTCCAGGCGGCTGCGAGCGACCCCTCGGTGCCGCGCTCGACGAGCGGGTTCGGCGCGCTCCGCGGCGAGCCGTCGTCGAGTCGCGACGGGGTGCCGACGGTCGTCTCGTCGCCGGGCACGTCGAGCGCCTGCGCGTCGAGCGAGATGCCGGCGTCGAAGCCGCCCGCGTCGTCGACGGCGACGTCGATCGTGCCGAGCCCGGCAGCCGGGCCGTCGGCGCCGCCGCCGTCGACCGGTCTGAAGCCGAGGAAGCTGCCGGCGCCTTCGACCAGCGTCGACGGAAGCATGTTCACGAGCGCGCGCGAGCGGGTCCAGGCGCTCTGCGCCTCACCCAGCTGCCGCATCCCGACGATCGTCTCCCCGAACGGCGCGACCGCGAGCGAGATCTGGTCGACGCCGTTGCGCAGCGGCTTGCCGTCGACCGTCGTCGGGCTCGCCGGCAGCACGTTGCCGAGGACCGCGCCGAAGACGCGGCGCGCGTAGGCGCGCGGCACCAGCTCGTCGTCGGGCTCGATCCAGGCGACGACCGCGTTGCCGTTGCCGTCGCTGCGGATCTGCGGGCCGTTGTTCGCGGTCGGCGCGACCTGCGGCTGGCTCTGGATGCGGTCGACCGGCTGGCCGAGCTGCGACCAGAAGGAGCCGGAGTAGCGCTGCACGCGGATGTCGGCGTCGACGGTGCCGGGCGGCAGCGTCGGGCTCTGGCGCAGATAGACGACGCGGTAGGTGAGGTAGGCGACGCCGCCCGGCCCCATCGACAGCGACGGGTAGGCGTCAAGGCCCTCGCGCACGTCGAGGTCGATCGCGATCGGCGCCTGGAAGCTGGAGGCGCCCGGGTCGAGCGAGGCCGAGTACATGCGGTTCTGGACGCCGCCGCCGTACTGCTGGATCCAGGTGACGACGAGGCGGCCGCCGTTGCCGGCGCCGATCGCCGGCCACGAGGAGTCGAACTTCTGCCCGACGTCGACGCGCTGCGGCGCCTGCCATCTCAAGTTGACGTAGCGGCTGACGAAGATGTGGGTGCGCCCGTCGACGCGCTTGCGGTAGACGATGCCGCCGGTGCCGTCCTGGGCGATCGCGACGCCGTCGACGCCCATCACGTCGGCGGACGGGCCGTCGATCGTGGTGGCGGCGGAGATCGTCGCGTGGGCGGGCTGCGCGGCGACGCCGACGAGTCCGCAGGCGAGCAGCGAGGAGAGGACGGGCGCCGGCAGGCGGCGAAGAGCGAACGGGCGCACGAAAGCGCAGGATGAGGCGTCCCCTCCCCGATTCGGTGAAGAAGTTGATAACACGATCGTGAAGAAGTTGAGAACGTCAAACGTGCGTTCACGAGTCGGTAACGGGACCTCGTAATCGATGCGCCACCATCGCCTGGCGTGCCCGACTGCGGTGCGTCGCAGCCCGCGCGCATCCGTCACCACGAAACCGTCTCATGGAGGTCCTGTGCGTCAACGCGCAACCACAATCGCCCTTGCCGCCATCGCGGCCACTGCGGTCGCCGCGCCTGTCGCGCAGGCGAAGACGACGATCACCATGAGTGGTTCGACGTCGGTCTATCCGCTGATCACCTCGCTCGCGAGAAGCTACGTCACGAGCGGCCCCGGAAAGGGCAAGGTCGGCTTCGTCGTCCAGCAGGGCGGCTCCGACACCGGCATCACCGACGTCTCGCGCGGCCGCGTCACGATCGGCAACGCCTCGCGCGCCCAGCAGCCGTCGGATCCGGGCGGCATCGTCTTCAACAAGATCGCGTACGACGCCGTCTGCATCATCACGAACGCGTCGAACCCGATCGGCACGCTCTCGCAAGCGCAGGTCGAGTCGATCTTCACCGGCCGCACGCGCTCCTGGAGCCAGGTCCCGGGCGCGAGAGCGACCGGCTCGATCGAGCTCGTCTCGCGTACCGCCACGTCGGGTACCGCGGACGCCTTCAGAGAGATCTTCCTCGGCGGCCAGCTGTCGATCGCCGCCTCGGCCCAGGTCAAGTCGTCCAACGGCCTCGTCAAGCAGACCGTCGAGGCGTCGAAGGGCGCGATCGGCTTCGTCTCGCTCGACTTCGTCGACTCCGACCTGCGCACGGTCAACTACCAGGGCGTCGGCTGCACCCTGCGCAACGCCAAGTCGGGCCAGTACAAGGGCGTCCGTCCCTTCTCGCTCGTCACCCGCGGCAAGCCCACCGGCGCCTCGAAGGCGTTCATCAAGTGGGTCCAGACAAGCTCCGCCGCCAAGGCGGTCATCAACCAGCACTGGATCCCCGTTCGGTGAGCGCCTTGTCGTCACGGAGGCGCGGCGCGCCGCGCCGCCCTCCGGAGCGCGCCGAGCTGTGGCTCGGCGCGCTCGCGGCGACACTCCTGCTGCTGATCGCCGGGATGCTCGCCTTCGTCTTCAAGGAGGCGTGGCCCTCGTTCAGCCACAACGGCCTCGCCTGGTTCGGCAGCGGCGGCAACACCGGCCAGCAGCTGGCCGCGATCTACGAGTCGCCCGCGAACCCGGACGAGTACGTCTACCACCTGCGCGCCTGGCCGCTGCTGTACGGAACGCTGCTGAGCACCGGGCTCGCCGTCCTCATAGGCCTCCCCTTCGCGCTGCTCTGCTCGCTCTTCATGGTCGAGTTCGCGCCTCCCGGGCTCAAGCGCATCATGACCCCGGTCGTCCGCTTTCTCGCTGCCGTGCCGTCGGTCGTCTACGGCCTGATCGGCATCCTCGTGCTGGCGCCGTGGATCGACCGCCACCTCGTCTCCGCCAGCTTCAAGCTCGACGTCAACGCGATCGTCCCGGTCTCCGGCGGCGGCCTGCTGCTGGCCTCGATCATCCTGATGGTGATGATCGTGCCGATCATGATCGCGATCATCAGCGACGCGCTGCGCGCCGTCCCGCGCTCGTGGGTCGAGGGCTCGGCCGCGCTCGGCGTCAACCGCTGGCGCACGATGTGGAAGGTCTCCGTCCGCACCGCCCGCCCCGCGATCGCCGCCGCCGTCGTGCTCGCGACCGCCCGCGCGCTCGGCGAGGCGATCATGCTCGCGATGGTCTCGGGCTCCTTCATCTGGGCGCCGAACCCGCTCGACGGGCTCAACTTCTTCCTCGAGCCGATCATGCCGCTGGCGGCGACGATCGTCGGCCAGCAGGAGGGCTTCTCCGCCGTCCCGCTCGGGCAGACGCTGTACGCGATCGCCGCGGTCCTGCTCGTCTCCTCCGCGATCCTCTCGTTCGCCGGCTGGGCCGTCCGCCAGCCGCTGCGCAAGTACGCCGCCCGCTGATGTCCGCACTTGCGACACCCCCGCGCGACCCGCGCGCGCCGCTGCCCGGCCCGAGACGGACGAAGGCGCGCGACAGCGCCAGCTCGTGGCCGCTGCGCGACCGCATCGGCCTCGCGCTCTGCTGGGGCGCCGGCATCACGCTGACGCTCGTCGCCGGCAGCGTGCTGCTGTACATGTGCTTCAAGGGGATCACGCAGCTGAGACCCGCGATGCTGTGGACCCACCCCAGCTCCGACGTCGACCAGAGCCAGACCGGCGGCTTCCTCGACCCGATCCAGGGCACGCTGATGCTGACCACGATCGGGATCGCGATCGCCGTCCCGATCGGCGTCAGCGTCGCGCTCTGGCTGGTCGAGTACGGCCGCCCCGCGCCGCTGGCGCGCGCGGTCGAGTCGGCCGTCGACATCATCGCCGGCTCGCCCAGCGTCGTGCTGGCGCTGTTCGGCCTCTCGTTCTTCTCCGAGAGCTTCCTCTCGTGGATGTCGTTCCACGCCGAGGACGCCGCCTTCGGCCGCTCGTTCATGATCGCCGGCACGGTGATGTCGCTGATCGCGCTGCCGCTGGTCGTCGGCGCGACGCGCGAGGCGCTGCTGCAGGTCCCCAACCACGTGCGCGAGGCGTCGCTGGCGCTCGGCAAGACGAAGGCGTCGACGATCCGCGCGGTGCTGCTGCCGGCGGTCCGCCCCGGCATCGCGACCGGGACCGCGCTCGGCATGGGCCGCATCATCGGCGACACCGCGATCGTCATCCTGCTGCTCGGCAATACGCTGACGATCCAGCCGCGCGACGGCGCCGCCCCGGTCGTCGGCCTGCTGCAGGGCACCGGCTCGACGCTGACGAGCTACATCTACGGCAACTCGCCGACCGGCGAGGGCAACGCGCCGGAGAAGGCGTACGCGGCCGCCTTCGTGCTGCTGCTGATCGTCGTCGCACTCAACGCCCTGGCAACCCGCATCGCACGCGGGCGTGGAAAGGACACCGCGTGGATCCGCTGATGCCACCTCCCCCGATTCGCAAGATCTCGCTCGACGCACCGCCGACGGTCGTGCACGTCCCGCCGGTGCCGCTCGACGGCAACGGCAACGGACACGCCGGTCCCGCCGGCGGCGTCCACACGCCCGGCCCGCCGCCGTCAGAGGCGCCGGTGCTGGAGCGGATGCGCTGCGACGCCGTCACGATCGCCTACGGCCCGAAGGTCGCCGTCAACAGAGTCGACCTGCCGATCGCGCAGGGCGAGGTGCTGGCGATGATCGGCCCCTCCGGCTGCGGCAAGACGACGCTGCTGCGCTCGCTCAACCGCCTCACCGAGCTGACCGCGACCGCCTCCCGCGGCGGGCGCATCCTGCTCGACGGGCAGGACATCGACGCGCTCGAGGTGACAACGCTGCGCAAGCGCGTCTCGATGGTCTTCCAGCAGCCGAACCCGTTCCCGATGTCGGTCTTCGACAACGTCGCGTACGGCCTGCGCGAGGGCGGCAGCAAGCGCCCGCGCAAGAAGGAGCTGATGGAGCCGGTCGAGAGAGCGCTGACGCGCGCCGGTCTCTGGCACGAGGTGAAGGAGAACCTCGACCACCCGGCCCTGCGCCTCTCCGGCGGCCAGCAGCAGCGCCTCTGCATCGCGCGCTCGCTCGCGGCCCAGCCCGAGGTGCTGCTGATGGACGAGCCCTGCTCGGCGCTCGACCCGATCTCGACGGCGAAGATCGAGGAGCTGATCCTCGAGCTGCGCGAGCAGATCGCGGTCGTGATCGTCACCCACAACCTGCAGCAGGCGCAGCGCGTCGCCGACAAGGTCGCCTTCATGTACCTCGGCGAGCTGGTCGAGTACGCGCCCGGCGAGCAGCTCTTCAACGCGCCGCAGGCGCAGCGCACGCGCGACTACGTCGGCGGGGCCTTCGGGTGAGGCGAAATCCTCGCCTGGCGGCTCGGATTCCGTCGCGGATGGCGCTCGTGCTCGCATCGACCGCCGTGCTCGGACTGGGCGCGAGCGGCTGCGAGACGACGCGCGAGCAGGCGGCGCGGGTGGCCAAGTCGGGCGACTCCGCCTTCAGACAGGAAGGGCTCGCGGTCGCGAGAGCCAACAGAGCGGTGAGCGTCGTCTCGACGGCGGTCATATCGGACGTCAACGGCTCGGCCGTCGCCGCGGTGCTGAAGAACAACGGCCCGAGAGCGCTCGTCGACGTGCCGCTGCAGATGGTCGCCAGAGACAGAAGCGGAAGAGCGACCGCTCGCAACGACCTGCCGGGCCTTGAGCACGGCCTCACCCACGTCGCGCTGCTGCCGCCCGGCAGAGAGGTCGTGTGGGTCAACGACCAGCTGACGCTGGACGGCGACAGACCGGTCAGAGTCGCGGTGACCCCCGGTCAGTCGAGAGGCGAAGGGCCGTCGCAGCCGATCGAGATCAGCGTCGAGAACCCGGTCCTCGAGGGCGACCCGGCGAGCGGCGTGACGGCCGTCGGCAGAGTCGTCAACCACTCCGGCGTCGCGCAGAGAGACCTGATCGTCGCGTGCATCGCGCGCAAGGGCGGAAGAGTCGTCGCGGCCGGTCGCGCGATCGTGCCGAATTTGAGAGCAAACGGTAAGGCGACCATTCACATCTACTTTATCGGCAATCCCAGAGGCGCCGAGCTACTCTTCGAGGCGCAACCTTCGACTCTCGAGAAAAAGTGATGAGCCAGTCCACGACGTGCCGGACCTGCGGCGCCTCCCTCCAGACAGACCAGCGCTACTGCCTCAGCTGCGGCACGCGCATCACGGCGCCGCGCCTCGACTTCATCGCCGAGATGGAGCGGGTCGAGGCCGCCGGCGGCACCCCGCCGCAGGGCGTCCCCGCCGGCGCGACGAACGGCGCGGGCGCGCCGACGCAGCCGCTCGCGACCGCCTCCGCCGCGCCCGCGGCGGCCCCGGCGCAGTCGCGGCTGGACAAGATCGGCGGCCCGATGGGCGCCGCCGCCGTCGTGCTCGTCGCGCTCGGCGTCGGCTTCCTGATCGGCCAGGGCGGCGACGAGCAGCCGGCCGCGCAGAAGGCGCCGGTCGTCAACATCCAGGGCGGCGGCCTGCCCGCCGCGGGCGCTGCGACGACCCCGTCGACGAGCGACGACGCCGCCGCGACCGGCGGCGACAGCGGCGCGACGAACGGCGGCGGCACGACCGACGCCGGCGCGAGAAGAAGAGACGCCGCGGCCGACGCGGCGAGAGTCGAGCAGTCGACGAGAGACATCCCCAAGTCGACCGGCTCCAACGCCGGCGGGGACATCAACAGACTCAGAAGAGAGCCGATCGAGACGGCCACCCCCGGCGCCCCACCGCCGAGAGACAACGAGCCCTCCGGCGGGGGCAGCGAAGGGACCTCCATAGGATGAGCGAGCAGAGCAGAAGGCTGAACCTGCGCCGGTTGATCGCCGGCGATCCCCCGCCCCCGCCCCCCAGCCCGCTGCCGCCCGGCGGCGGCCAGGCGGTCGCGCCGTCGGCGCTGCAGGAGCAGCGCGACGCGCTCGCGCGCGAGCTGGCGGAGCTGCAGTGGGACCTCGGCGGGCTCGCCTACGAGATGGCGATCCGCGACCACTTCCGGCTCGACGTGCTGATGCGCCAGGCCGGCAAGCTGCAGGAGATCGACGCGAGACTGGGTGAGATCGAGCACCTGCTGCGACTCGACACGACCGGCGCGGCCGGCGCCTGCCCGCAGTGCGGCACGCTCTACGCGCGCGGCGCCCTGTTCTGCTCGCAGTGCGCCTTCCAGCTCGTCGGCGTGCAGCCGGTCGGCGGCCCGATGACGCCGCCGCCCGCCTCCCCCGCCGCCGCTCCGCACCCGTCCAACCACGTGCACCTGCCGCTCGCCGACGAGGTCGCGCCGAACGGCTCGCTGATCCACGCCGGCGACGAGGACGAGATGCCGAGCGGCCTGCGCGAGCCGCGCGCCGAGGACACGCAGCCGCCCGGCGCCGGCAGCGTCGGCCGCGGCGACCTCGAGGCGCCGCACGCGGAAGACCACACGATCCCGTTCGAGCGCCAGGACCCGACCGCGCGATGACGCTCCCGCCGCGACCGGCAGCAGGCGGCGAGGCCTGCCACGAGTGCGCTGCGCCGCTCGCGGCCGGCCAGCACTGGTGCGTCGTCTGCGGCGCTCGCCAGGCGAGCGCGCGCACCGACGCGCTCGCGCTGCTGTTCGCGGAGCGACGTGTCGCCGAGGCTGCCGCGCTGCTGGCGGCCTCCGGCGCGCAGGCCGCTCCGGGCGGCTCCGCAAGCGCCGCGGCGGCCGCGCCCGCGGCCGTCACCCCGCTCGTCGCCGCCCGCCGCCGCCGCGCCGCGGTGCCGGCCGCGCTGGCCGCGCTCGTCGGCCTGTTCGTCGTCTCCGGCACGTCGGTCTCGGCGCTCGCCGGCAGCTCGCAGCCGCCGTTCACCGTCGTGCTGCCGGCCCAGGTCGCGCAGCAGATCGCGCAGGCGCCGCCGGCCGCCGCGCCGCCCGTCGCCGACGCGCCGATCGACGACACGCCGGTCGACGACAGCGTCTACGACGACACGCCCGTCGAGGAGACGCCGGCCGCCGACACGCCCGCCGACAACGGCGACGAGGCCCCCACGACCAACCCCGGCGACATGCCGGCCGACGACGGCTCGCCGGTCAAGCACGTCTTCATGATCGTGCTCGGCTCGACCGACGTCGCGGCGCTCGCGCAGGACGAGACGGCCGCCCCCTACGTCGCCGGCACGCTCGCGAAGAGCGGCACGCTGCTGAGCGACTACACGACGGTCGCCGGCGGCTCGCTCGCGAACCGGATCGCGCTCGTCAGCGGCCAGGGCCCGACGAGACAGACGCTCGCCGACTGCACGACCTACGGCGACGTCGCCCCCGCCGACGCGCTCGACGGCGGCCAGACCGGCGGCGACGGCTGCGTCTACGGCTTCGAGACCGGCCACGTCGGCGACCAGCTGCGCGCGCTGGAGAGAACCTGGAAGGCGTACACCGAGCCGGCCGCCGGCAGCGCCCGCGCGCGCACCGCCGCCTCCGCCGCCGGAGACCGCGCCGCCGCCGGCCCGCGCGCCCGCGCCGCGGCCGCCTGCAGACCGGACGCGGGCACGACCCGCCGCAACCCCTTCCTGTGGTTCCACGGCACCTTCGAGTCCGACGACTGCGACGAGCGCAACGTGCCGCTGACGCAGCTGCAGAGAGACCTCAGAAGCGAGGACACGACGGCCGCGCTGTCGTGGATCGCGAGCGACGCGCAGCAGGGCTCGGCCGAGGCCGACGCCTTCCTCGAAAGAGTCGTCCCGCTGATCCAGAACGCGCCGGCCTTCAACACCGGCCTGATCGTGATCACGAGCGACCAGCCGCCGGCCGACGCCGCTCCGGCGCCGGCCCCCGCTCCGACGCAGACGACGCCGGCCCCGGCCCCCGCGCCGACGACCCCGGTCGATCCGCCCGTGACGCCGCCGACGGAGACGACGCCGACGACGCCGGCCGATCCGGGCACGACGACCCCGACGGAGACCACGCCGACGGACCCGACGACCACGACGCCGACGCAGACCACGCCGACGCAGACGACGCCGACCACGACGACGCCCGGCTTCGCACCCGGCGCCGCGACGACGCCGACCGCCCCGCCGGTCGCCCGCGCCGCCGCCGGCGAGGCCCCGGCCGCCGCGCCCGCGCCGAAGCTCGGCCCCGGCCCGGCGACCTACCCCAACGTCGGCGACGCGCTCGCAGCCGGCGGCGGCAAGCGCGTCGGCGCGCTGCTGATCTCGCCCTTCACGCCGTCGGGCAGAGTCGACACGACCCCGTCCAACGCCTTCACGCTGCTGCGCACGATCGAGCAGATCTTCGGCACCGACCCGCTCGGCTACGCCGCCGACAAGCGCGTCAGACCGCTGCCGGACAAGCTCTTCTCCGTCACTCCCTGAACGGACCAGCGGGCGCACGCGCGCTCACCCGCGCGTGTGCCCTGCGCCCGAGCGGGTATCGCTTCCACTGTCGACAAACGGCAGGAGGTTGCGCCCAGATGAGCAGCATCCGCAGCAACGGAGCAGCAGGGCCGCACGACCCGACGCACGACGAGCAGCTCGCGGAGCTGCCGGTGGCGCAGCTGCTGCGGCGGCTGTCGGACCAGGCGTCGCTGCTCGTGCGGGAAGAGGTCGCGCTCGCGAAGGCCGAGCTGGCCGAGAAGGGCAAGCACGCCGGCAGAAGCGCCGGCATGTTCGGCGGCGCCGCGGTCTTCGGGCTGTACGGCGTCGGCGCGCTCGTGACGGCCGCGATCGTCGCGCTCAGCCTCGCCGTCGCGACCTGGCTGGCGGCGCTGATCGTCGCGATCGTGCTGTTCGCGCTCGCCGGCATCGCCGCGCTCGCCGGCAAGAAGCAGGTCCAGCAGGCGACCCCGCCAGTGCCGGAACAGACCGTCGAGACCGTGAAGGAGGACGTGCAATGGGCGAAGACCCGCGCGCGAACGGCACGTCAGCACTGAGCAACGGCCACGCCGCCGCCGACGTCGTCGTGCTGGCGGAGGGCGACCCGGTCGCGCTGCGGCGCCAGATCGAGGCGACCCGCAGCGACCTCGGCGACACCGTCGCCGCGCTCGCGATCAAGGCCGACGTGAAGGCGCAGGCGCACGACCGCGTCGAGCAGCTGAAGACGAAGGCGAAGAGCAACCCGCTGCCGCTGGTGGCGGCCGGCGTCGTCGCGGCCGGCCTCGTCGCGCTGCGGATCGCACGGCGTTGAACCGATGGCCGCCCGCTCCCGACGCCGCCAAGGCGGCCTGATCGGCCGCCTGCGCAACCCCGGCGGCGGCGCGCCCGCCGACGACGCCGCGCCGCCGCCCGCGCCGCCCGCCGCCGATGCCCCGCCGCCTTCCCCGCACAACGCAGCAGGCGCAGCGCCGGCCGAGACCCCGCCGGCCGCGTCCGCCGAGCCGCCCCCGCCCGCCCGAACCTCGCGCGCGGAATCGTCAGAGCCCGACTCCCCCACGGATATCGAGCCGCGCGGCTGGGTCGCGACCTTCAAGCGCGCCGGCAGAGGCTTCAAGCAGGACGGCCTGCAGGACTGGGCGGCAGCGCTGACCTACTACTCGGTCCTGTCGCTGTTCCCGCTGCTGATCGTGATGGTCGCGCTGATCGGCCTCTTCGGCGAGTATCCGCGCACCGTCAACTCGATGCTCAGCATCGTGCGCGAGATCGCGCCGGGCTCGACCGCCGACACCGTCGAGACCTCGCTGACCGGCGTCGTCAGAGACAAGGGCGGCGCGGGCGCGCTGCTCGGCGTCGGCCTCGTCACCGCGCTGTGGTCGGCCTCCGGCTACATCGGCGCGTTCATGCGCGCCGCCAACGGCGTCTACGACGTCGAGGAGACGCGCCCGTTCTGGAAGCTGCGCCCGCTGCAGCTCGCGATCACCGCGGTGATGGTGGTGCTGATAGCGGTGCTGGCGATCGGCTTCGTCGCGAGCGGCTCGGTCGCGCGCTCGCTCGGCGACGTGATCGGCCTCGGCGACAGCGCGGTGACCGTCTGGAACATCGCCAAATGGCCGGTGATGCTGCTGATCGCGGTCGTGATGATCGCGCTGCTGACATGGGTCGGGCCGAACGTCAAGCAGCCGAAGCTGCGCTGGATCACGCCCGGCGCGGCCGTCGGGCTGCTGATCCTGATCGTCGCCTCGGTCGGCTTCGCCTTCTACACCGCCAACTTCGGCTCCTACAACGCGACCTACGGGGCGCTCGGCGGCGTGATCATCTTCCTCATCTGGCTGTGGATCGCGAACCTCGCGCTGCTGTTCGGCGTCGAGCTCGACGCCGAGCTGGATCGCCAACGCCGGATCGAGGCGCAGAAGAGCCAGTAGACTGGAATGCGATCAACGCACGCTTGGCCTCCTCGTCCTCCCGCGCGACAGCTAACAGAGGTGGGAGAGGCCCATGGCCAGAGCCACAGACCTGATCCGGCGGATGATCGCCGCAAGGCGCGCGCGCGACCGCGGAATGCAACGCGATCGCAGTGCGCAGGAGCGCGCCGAGCTGTCCCGTCCGCAGCAGCAGCCCGCGCCCCAGCCGCGCCGCCGGGGCGCGGCATGACCGCCACCGAGCAGGCGGTCGACTTCTTCGTCCCGGGCGCTGACGCCAGCGACGCAGACGCCGAGGCCGCCTACGCCGAGATCCGCCGCCGCGCCGCGGCCGACTCAGGGATCGAGCCGCGCCAGCGCAGGATCTTCCGCCTGTGGGCGCGGCGCAGCGGGCGCGACTGCATCACCGAGGTCGGCAGAGCCGACCCGATCCACGGGCTGACGGTGCTCGCGATCCTCGACCTCGGGCGGCGCGAGCCGTACGTGATCCACTGCGGCAACCCCGGCGATGCGGACGCCGCCGTGCGCGATCACGTCGGCTGCCACGTCTACGCCGTCACCGACTTCGCCTCCGCGCGCGACTGACGCGCCAGCTTCGCGCGCACCCCGCCCGCCAGCCGCGTGCTGGGCGGGCGATCGCACGGCGCGCGCGCCCGAGGCCCTACCCTTCCGCGCAGGATGGACCCGATCTACGGCTCGCTCTACTTCGACCTCGACATCTCGCCCGACTCGCCGCGCGGGCCGGCGCTGCTGGTGCTGGTCTCGTTCCTGCTCTCGTTCGGCTTCATCCGCACGAGCGCGCGCCTGACGCGCAGCGCGCGCGTGACGTGGTGGCCGGGGAGCGTCAGAACCGGCAGCGGCGTCCACATCCACCACCTCGTGTGGGGGATCTCGCTGCTGCTGATCTCGGGCTTCGTCGGCTACGCGACCGAGTTCAAGCACCCGTGGATGCAGATCACCGCGATCGGCTTCGGGATCGGCGCGGGGCTGACGCTCGACGAGTTCGCGCTCTGGCTCCACCTCGAGGACGTCTACTGGGCGAAGGAGGGCCGCAGCTCGCTCGACGCGGTCGTGCTCGCGGCCGTCTTCGCGACGATCGTGGCGATGGGCGTGCGCCCGGTCGGCCTCGGCGGGACCGGCGGCACGTTCGCCTCGATCGGCGCGGTGATGCTGCTGGTGCTGCTGTCGGGCCTGTGCTTCATGAAGGGGCGGTTCCTGCTCGGGATCGTCTCGCTGCACATCCCGTTCGTCGCGCTCTACTGCGCCTGCCGGCTGGGCACGCCCGACTCGCCGTGGGCGCGCTGGCGCTACCGCGGCGAAAAGCTGGCCCGCTCGCGCCGCCGCTTCGCCCCCGACCGCCCCTTCGCCGTCCGCCGCAACCAGTTCCTCGACCTGATCGGCGGCGCGCCGACGCGGGAGTAGCCGGCGCGGGCGCTGCCGCCACGCGCGACGCGGCCCAGCGCGGCGGGCGTGCCTCAGGCGACGCGGCTCAGCCCGGCGGGCGCGGCGGCTTCGGCGGACGCGGCGCCGCCGGCGAGCTGATCCAGCGCTCGGCGAGCTTCTTCGCCTCGGCCTTGATGCGGTCGGTCAGGCGCGGCTCGCTGCGGACCTCGACCGAGCCGAGCGCGCCCTGGACGATCACGCGCACGATCGGCGCGCCCGGCGGCGGCGCCTCGGCGCCGAGGTGCAGCTCGCAGGAGCCGAGCACGTTGCCGCCGCTGACGCGCACGTCGGTCCCCTCGGGCACGAGCAGCTCGGCCGAGCCGAGCACCGCCTTCAGCACGATCTCGACCTCCGGGCCGGGCAGCACCGCCTGCCGCAGGTCGAGCGAGACGGAGCCGAGCGTCGCGACGAAGCGGCTGCGCGGCGCCAGCACCCAGCGCCCGCGCCGGTCGAGGCTGGAGAGCACCGCCCGGTGCCGCTCGACCGCCTCCGCCGCGACGCCCGCGGCCGGCGCCGCCGCCGTCGGCAGCCGCCCGCCCGGCACCAGGTCGGCGACGATCGCTCTCAGCTCGTCGTACGTTCTCGCCTCCTGCGCCTCCTCCGCGCGGTCGGCCAGCTCCTCGACCGTCAGCCGCCCGTCGACCGACGCCTGTCGCAGCAGCGCGATCACCTGCTCGCGATCTGCGTCCCCGGCACGAAGAGGCGGCTGCTTGGCCATCCGCCGAGCCTATCGCGCGAGAAGATTCACACACCCGCGCGACAATTGTTACAGCCCGCGACAGACACGTAGCACCTTTTTCGAAAGGATCGTCGGCGTGGGAAACGACCTCCTCTCCTGAGCCGCCGGTACGGAGCCGAACGGCGGTTCCACGACAAGAGAGGAGTGAACATGGAAGCAATTGCTGCCGTGTTGGCGGTGGCGCTACTGCTGGCAATCCTGGTCATAGACCGGATGCACAGCAAGTAGCGCCAACGCCGGACATGGAGCGCATTCGCTGCCGTGTTTTTGGCGGTTCCCACCACGCTCCTCGGGCCGGAGTCGGCTCCGGGCCGGCCCGGGGAGCACCCTGACGAGGCTAGAGCCTCGCTCCGCCCGTCTCAACACCAGCTGTGTTGGATCGCCCTCACGCGCCGACCGCGACCTCCTGCGGCATGTCCTCGCTGCGCACGCGGGGGACGACGAGGAGGGCGAGCAGGACGCCGACGAGGGCGAAGCCGGCGCCGACGGCGAAGGCGAGCTGGAAGCCCTCTGTCAGCGCGTTTCTGACTGCGCCCGCGGTCGGGGGACCGGCGCCGAGGACATCGCTGAAGCGCGAGTTGGAGATCGAGGAGAGGATCGCCAGGCCGAGCGCGCCGCCGACCTGCTGGGAGGTGTTGATCAGGCCGGAGGCGAGGCCGGCCTCCTGGTGGCTGACGCCGGCGACGGCGGTGATCGTCAGTGGCACAAAGGAGAAGCCGAGCCCGGCCGCGACGACCAGCGACGGTATGAGCACGTCGCCGAGGAACGAGCCGCCGGCCGACACCTGCGTGAACAGCAGCAGGCCGATCGCCGTCAGCGACAGGCCGAGCACGAGGATCGGCTTCGGCCCCACTCTCGTCACCAGCTGCGAGGCGGCGCCGGCCGAGACGATGATCGTCAGCGCCAGCGGCAGGTACGACAGGCCCGCCTTCAGCGCCGAGTAGCCGAGCACCTGCTGCAGGTAGAGCGAGATGAAGAAGAACATCGAGAAGAGCGACGCGCCGACCAGCAGCGCGACCGCGTCGGCGCTGGCGACGTTGCGGTTGCGGAAGATTCTCAGCGGCATCACCGGGTGCTTGACGAGCCGCTGCTCGACGATCACGAACGCGATCAGCAGCACGATCGACAGCCCGATCAGGCCGAGCGTCTGGAACGAGGTCCAGCCGGCCTTCTCGGCGTCGACGAGCGCGTAGACGAGCACGACGAGGCCGCTCGTCACGAGCGCCGCGCCCGCTATGTCCATGCTCGTCTCCTCGTGGCCGCGGCTCTCGCGCACGAAGCGCGGCGCCAGCACGGCGGCGAGCAGGCCGATCGGGACGTTGACGAACAGCACCCACTCCCAGCCGGCCCACTCGGTCAGCATGCCGCCGAGCAGCACGCCGACGGCGCCGCCGGCACCGGCGAGCGCGCCCCAGATGCCGAGCGCCTTGTTGCGCTCGGCGCCCTCGGTGAAGGTCGTCGTGACGATCGACAGCGCGGCCGGCGAGACGATCGCGGCGCCGAGGCCCTGCACGCCGCGGGCGATGATCAGCCACTCCGACGAGGTCGCGAAGCCGCCCACCAGCGAGGCGACCGAGAACAGCCCGAGGCCGGCGATGAAGACGCGCCGGCGGCCGAACAGATCCGCGGCGCGGCCGCCGAGCAGCAGGAAGCCGCCGAACATCAGCGTGTAGGCGTTGACGACCCACTGCAGGCTCGCGTCGGAGAAGTCGAGATCTCTCTGGATCGACGGCAGCGCGACGTTCACGATCGAGGCGTCGAGCACGACCATGAACTGGGCGATCGCGAGCACGACGAGCGCTTTCCAGCGAAGCGGATCGGGCCCAGACTGCGGTGCGGCGGAGCTCATGCGCGTCCTTCTCTCCAAGGGGTAAGATAGGCCTGACCGGAAACGGAGTTCCGGTTCCGCTTGAACGATACGGAGGCGCGGTTCCGCTTGTCAACCTCGACGTCCAGACCCGAGCCGGATTCCGGCGCGCAGCCACAGAAGCCGTTGCGCGCGGACGCCGCGCGGAACCGCGCGAAGATCCTCGACGCCGCGCGCGAGGTCTTCTCCGAATACGGGCGTGATGCCCAGATGGACGAGATCGCACGCCGCGCCGGTGTCGGCGTGGGGACCGTCTACCGCAACTTCCCGACGAAGCAGTCGCTCGCGGTCGCGATCGTCGAGCAGCGCTTCGACGCGATCAGCGACTGGGTCGCGCGCGAGATGCTCACCGACCCGGACCCGTGGCGGGCGCTCGAGCGCTCCTTCCAGTGGTGCGCCGAGATGCAGCTGCGCGACCGCGGCTACGCCGAGATCGTCGGCACGCTCGCGGGCGCCGCGCCGGCGCAGCACCTGTCCGGCGGCCCGCTCGGCCCGTCGGTCGAGCAGGTCGAGGGCCTGCTCGGGCTGACGGCCGCGTGGGTCGAGAGAGCGAAGGCGGCCGGCGTCGTGCGCGCCGACCTGAAGGCGAGCGACATGCCGCCGCTCTACGCCGCGCTCGCGAGCATCGTGCAGGCGGGCGTGCTCGACTGGAGACGGTCGGTCGAGATCGTGCTCGACGGACTGCGACCGCGGCCCGCGCGCTAGGAGGCGTCCGCCGCCACGTCCGCGCCGCCCCCGCGCGCGAGCGCGTCGAGCAGCGGGCCCAGCTCCTCCAGCAGCCGCTCGCGCGGTGCTGTGGCGATCGCCGGCAGCGCGCCGTTGGAGCGCGTCACCGAGACGCCGATCAGCAACGCCAGCATCAGCTCGGCGCGCAGCTCCCCCAGCTCGCCGCCGCCGGCCGCCGCGGCGCCCGGGTCGAGCACGACCGCGCGCATGATGCTGCGCAGCAGCGCGACCCGCTCCTGCTCCGGCGGCGCCGGGTCGGCGAGCGCGCGCCGCACCGGCGAGGCGTCGCCCCTGTCCCAGCGCGACAGCATCCGCTCGGCGATCACGCGCATGTCGGCGACCGCCGGCTGGCGCCGCGCGATCCGCTCCTCGTCGGTCAGGACGGCGAGGTAGAGCGCCTCCTTGGAGCCGAAGTAGCGCGCGATCAGGGCGGCGTCGACGCCGGCTCGCTCACCGATCTCGCGGATCGTCGCGCGCTCGTAGCCGCGTTCGTCGAAGAGCGCCCCGGCGGCGTCCAGCAGCGCGCGGCGGGTCGCCTCCGCGTCGCGCTTGCGCGCCGGTCTGCGCTCGGCCGCGGCGCTCATCGCGCAGCCTCGGCCGCTTCCCTGCGGGACGCCGAGAGCGAGCCGCCAGGCGAGTTCTCGAAAGGAATCCGAGGCCCCTGGCCGCGGGATTCCTCGCCATCGAAGACGCTCGGCCCGATGCCGGCGCCGACCGCGACCTCCTCCATCAGCAGCTGCTCACTCGCATCGCCGACCTCCGCCTCGACCTCGTCCGCCACCTTCCGCGGCGGCGCGAGCAGGATCGCAAGCGCGGCGGTCGCGACGCAGACGACGGCGCCGGCGAGGAACGCGACGGTGTAGCCCGACTCCTCGGGGAACGCCAGCCCGGCGGGATGGTGGGCCGACAGGACGGCGACGCCGACGGCGCTGCCGAGCGCTCCGCCGACGCTGCGCAGGACCTGGTTGAGGCTGGTCGCGCTTCCGGTCCGCTCGGCCGGGACGGAGGCGACGATCAGCGCCGGCATCGCGGCGAACGAGCAGCCGATGCCGATCCCCAGCAGCGCGGTCGCGATCGCGACGTCGAACAGGTGGCCGTGCATCAGCGCCAGCCACACGAGCGTGGCGGCGACGATCAGCGCGCCGGCCGGCAGCACGACGCGGATCCCGTAGCGGGCGATCACGCGGCGGGTGATCTGCTGCGAGACGAGCGAGCCGAGCGACAGCGGCAGCAGCATCAGGCCGGTCGTGACGAGCGAGGCGGAGAAGCCGTAGCCGGTCGACTCCGGCGTCTGCATCAGGCGGTTGACGAGCGACATCGCGATGTACATGCCCATCGCCAGCAGCAGCGCGGCGATGTTGGCGCCGACGATCGCGCGCTGAGAGACGAGCCGCAGGTCGACGAGCGGGTCGGCGCGGCGCAGCTCGACGCGCGTCCAGGTCGCCAGCAGCGCGAACGCGAGCGCGAAGCAGACGACGACGGTGACCGAGCCCCAGCCGAGCGTCTCGCCCTGCGAGATCGCCAGCAGCAGCGCGGCGAGGCCGCCGGCCAGCAGCAGCGCGCCGGGGACGTCGAGCGCTATCGCTCTCGCTCTGCCGCCGGCCTTCGGCACCAGCAGGATCACCGCGAGCGTCGCGCCCGCCGCGAACAGCGCGCCGAACCAGAAGGCGGCGTGGAAGTCGAGCACCTGCGCGATCAGCCCGGTGACGGGGAAGCCGAGGCCGGCGCCGACGGCGACGGTGATCGACAGCGTCGCGATCCCGGAGCGCTGGCGCTCGCCGTGCGCGTGCTCGCGCACGAGCGCGATCGCCAGCGGCACGGTGCCGTAGCCGATGCCCTGCAGCGCGCGGCCGATCAGCAGCTGCACGAAGTGCGTCGAGGTGGCGGCGACGACCGAGCCCAGCAGCGTCATCGCGAGCGTGAAGATCAGCACCGTGCGCCGTTGCGGACCGTCGCCGAGCCGGCCGAGCACCGGCGTCGCGATCGCGCCGACGAGCAGCGTCACCGTGAGCATCCACTGCGCCGTCTCCAGCGAGACGTGCTGCGCCTGCGCGATCGTCGGGATCAGCGGCGTGCCGAGCGTCGACATCACCGAGACGGTCAGCCCGGCGAAGACGAGCGCCCCGATCATCCGCCGCTGCTGTAAGTCATCAGTCGAAGACATCGTTTGATGACTTTAGCACTCTCACTGTGGCCTTATGCAGAGCAGGCAGACTGCTCGTCGCATGACCGTGACCGGGACGCCGACGCTGCCGCCCGCGCCGCCGCCTCCGCGCACGCCGCGGCGCACGCGCACCGGCCTCGGCGTGCTGGCGCTCGCGCTGGTCGCCGGCGGCGCGGTCGCGTGGCAGCTGTCGGAGGAGCCGCCCGCGCCGGAGCCGGAGCCGATCCCGGTCGCGCCGAAGCAGTTCCACTCGCGCCCCCGGCTCGACCCCGACACGCTGACGGTCGCGACGCCGGCCGCCGCCGCGGTCGCGCGCGGGTCGATCTTCCTCGCCGTCAAGCGCGGCCCCGGGCAGGACGGGCCGATGATCGCCGACGACCGCGGGCGGCCGGTCTGGTTCCACCCGGTCGGCGGCGACAAGACCGCGACCGCCTTCCAGGTCCAGCGCTACAGAGGCAGACCGGTGCTGACGTGGTGGGAGGGCAACACCCATCTCGGCCACGGCCACGGCACCTACGTGGTGATGGACAACCACTACCGCGTGATCAGACGCGTCACGACGGTCGCGAGCGAGCTGGGCGACCACCACGACTTCCAGCTGACCCCGCGCGGCACCGCGCTGATGACGCTCTACGTCGAGCGCCCGGCCGACCTCACCAGCGTCGGCGGCCCGGCCGACGGCACGATCGTCGACTCGCGCATCCAGGAGGTCGACGTCGCCAGCGGCAGACTGCTGTGGGAGTGGCGCGCCGCCGACCACTTCGCCGTCAGCGAGGGCGTGACGGCGCCGAAGGCGGGCAAGCCGCACGACTTCTTCCACGTCAACTCGGTCGAGGAGACGCCCGACGGCAGGCAGGTGATCGTCAGCGCCCGCAACATGCACGCGGTCTACAAGCTCGACAAGGCGAGCGGCAGGGTCGTCTGGAGGCTCGGCGGCGAGGTCAGCGACTTCAAGCAGACGCGCCGCACCAGATTCGCCTTCCAGCACGACGCGCGCCTCCAGCCCGACGGGACGCTGACGCTGTTCGACAACGAGGCGACGCCGCCGAAGGCGCCGCAGTCACGGCTGCTGCGGCTGCGGCTGCACCCGCGCCGCGGAAGCGTGAGACTGGTGCGCGTCTGGAAGCACCCCGACAGGCTGCTGGCCGGCGCCGAGGGCAACGTGCAGACGCTGCCCAACGGCGACGTGTTCGCGTCGTACGGCCCGGAGGAGCGCGTCTCGGAGTTCAGCCGCGACGGCAGGCTGCTGCTCGACCTCGCGCTGCCGGCCGGCGCCGACAGCTACCAGGCCTTCCGCTTCCCCTGGCGCGGCCGCCCGCTCACCAGACCGGCCGTCGCGGCGCACCGCAGCGGCGAGCGCAGAACGACCGTCTGGGCGAGCTGGAACGGCGCGACGCTGGTGCGCCGCTGGCGCGTGCTCGCCGGGCCCAAGCGCGGCGAGCTGAGACCGATCGGCAGACCGCTGCGGCGGACCGGCTTCGAGACGGCGCTGAGAGTCCGCACGCAGGCGCGCTTCGTCGCCGTCCGCGCGATCGGCCCCAACGGCAGACCGCTGCGCAGCTCACGCGCGATCGAGCCGCGGCGGCAGTGATCCCCGTGAAGTTGCTGGTCCCCCAGACCAGTAACTTCACGCGGATCAGATGGGTGCCGGCTCACGGGCGATAGGGTCGGAGGCATGCCCGTCTCCTGCGCTGTCGGCCTTCCCAACATCGGCGAGTACGGCGATCCGCTGCTGCTCGTCGAGCTCGCCCGCGACGCGGAGGCGGCCGGCTGGGCCGGCGCCTTCGTGTGGGACCACGTCGCCTACCGCGAACCGGGCTGGCCGGTCGCGGATCCGTACATGACCGTCGCCGCGATCGCCGCCCAGACGGAGCGGATCCGTCTCGGCGTGCTCGTCTCCGCGGTCGCGCGGCGGCGGCCGACGAAGCTCGCGCGCGAGCTGGCGACGCTCGACGTGCTCTCCAGCGGCCGCCTCGTCGTCGGCGCCGGCCTCGGCTCGCAGGCCGACGAGGAGTTCACCTGGTTCGGCGAGGACGGCGACGCGAAGACGCGCGCGCAGAAGCTCGACGAGGGCCTGGAGATCGTCGACGGCCTCTGGAGCGGCGAGCCGTTCGAGTTCAAGGGCGCCCACCTGCAGGCGAGAACGCCCGGCTTCCTGCCGCGCCCGGTGCAGCGGCCGCGCCCGCCGATCTGGATCGCCGGCCGCTGGCCGGGGACGCGCCCGTTCAGACGCGCGGCCCGCTGGGACGGCGTCTTCCCGACCTTCGCCGACGCGCTGCGCGACGAGACGGTGCCGGCGAGCGCGCTGGCCGAGGTCGTCGCCTACGTGCGCGAGCAGCGCGGTGACGACTCGCACTTCGACGTCGTGCTCGAAGGCGTCTCCGACGGTCCCGACCCCGATCTGATCGCGCCCTACGAGCAGGCCGGCCTGACCTGGTGGGTCGAGAAGATCGGCTGGTACCGCGCGCCGCTGGAGCAGATGCGCGCGCGGATCGCGAGCGGGCCGCCGGTATGAGGGCGATCGCGCTGCTGAGAGGAATCAACGTCGGCGGCGCCAAGAAGGTGCCGATGGCGCAGCTGCGCGCGCTCTGCGAGCAGCAGCTCGGCTGGAGCGACGTGAAGACCTACGTGCAGAGCGGCAACGTCGTCTTCAGCGCGCCCGGCGGCAGCGCGCCGCGCGCGCTCGCCGACGCGCTGGAGCAGGCGATCGTCGCCGAGTTCGGCTTCGACAGCCTCGTCACCGTCCGCACGCGCGACGAGCTGGCGGCGATCGTGGCGGCCAACCCGCTCGGCGCCTCCGTCGCCGAGGGCAGGTTCTTCCACGTCAACTTCCTCTCCGACGCCGTCGACCCCGAGGCCGTCGCGAGACTCGTCCCCGACGACCCCGCGCCGGAGGCCTACGCGCTGGTCGGCCGCGAGCTGTACCTGAAGACGCCGGAGGGGCTGTCGCAGTCGAAGCTGGCGAGAGTGCTGACCGAGCGCCCGCTGAGAGCCAGAGTGACGTCGCGCAACTGGAGAACGGTCGCGACGCTGCTCGACCTCGCCGACGCCGACGCGGCCTAGCCGGCGTCGTCGGGCGCGTTGTCGGCCTCGACGTCGGCCTCCGCCTCGGCGTCGGCGACGAGCTGGGTGAGCGCTCTGCGGGCGTCCTCGGCAGCGTCGAGCATGCCGTCGATCAGTGGCGCCGGCGCCTCCTCCCCGCGCTCGCCGATCGCCTCCAGCTGGCCGGCGATGTCAGCGACGATCGCGGCCCCGAAGGTGCCGCTGGCGGACTTCAGCGAGTGGGCGGCGGCGGCCATCGCGGCCGCGTCCTCGGCGTTGACGACGTTCTCGAGCCGGTCGCTGAGCCGATCGAGGTAGAGCCGGACGAGGCGGGCGAAGGTCGCCGGGTCGCCCAGCTCGGCTGAGAGCGAGCCGATGACCTGCTGATCGAGCGGTTCCGTGTGCATTTGCGCCGATGATGCCACGCGAAGCGGCATCCCACTCCCCGAATCGGCGATCGGAGCGCTAGGTTCCGGTCAAGCAGGGAATGGTGACCGGAGGCATGGCGGGAACGCAGGGACAAGACGGGCTGATCCTCTTCGTCGAGGACGACGACGTGCTGGCGGCCGTCGTGATCGAGCTGCTGACGCCGCTCGGCGAGATCGTCTGGGCGCCGAGCGCCGAGCAGGCGGTCGCGCAGCTCTCGCTGCGGCCGTGGGACCTGCTGCTGTCCGACATCGACCTGCCGGGCATGAACGGCCACGAGATGGTCCGCCACGCGAAGTCGGCGCAGCCCGACCTGGCGGTGCTGATGCTGTCCGGCCACGCCAGCTTCGACCACGCCGTCGAGGCGATCCGCGCCGGGGCCGACGACTACCTGACCAAGCCGGTGCAGCCGCCGAAGCTGGTCGCGAAGGCGCGTGAGCTGATGGCATTGACACGCGACCGGCGCGCGAAGGGGCGCGAGCGGGTGCTCGCGGTCGGCGCCCACCCCGACGACGTCGAGATCGGCGTCGGCGGGATCCTGCTGCGCCACAGCGCCGCCGGCCACGAGGTCGCGGTGCTGACGCTGACCGGCGGCGAGCAGGGCGGCGAGGCGGCCGAGCGCGCCGCCGAGTCGCAGCTCGCGGCCGAGTTGATGGGCGCGCGCCTGTTCCACACCGACCTGTCCGACACGAGCGTCAGCGACGGCGGCACGACGATCAGCGTGATCAAGCGCGTGATCGACCAGGTGCTGCCGACGACGGTCTACACGCACACGTCGAAGGACGTCCACCAGGACCACCGCAACGTCCACCACGCGACGCTCGTGGCCGCACGCGGGATCCCGCGCGTCTACTGCTACCAGGCGCCTTCGACGACGGTCGAGTTCAAGCCGACGAAGTTCGTCGCGATCGACCCCTACGTCGACAGAAAGCTGGAGGTGATCCGCGCCTTCGCCTCGCAGACCGCCGTCCGCGCCTACCTCGACGAGGAGCTGATGCGCTCGACCGCCCGCTACTGGTCGCGCTTCACCCAAGCCCGTTACGTCGAGCCGCTGGAGGTCGTGCGCGAGGCCGACACGAGCGCCGACGACTCCCTCTCCACGCTCCCTCAGGAGGTAGCCGATGCCCGTTGACCTGCCCGGCCGCGTGCTCGTCACCGGCGCCGGCGGCCCCTCCGGAATCGCCGTCATGCAGTCGATCGCCAGCGACAGGCTGACGCTGCTGGCCGGCGACATCGACCCGTACGCCGCCGGCCTCTACCACGTCCCGCCGGGGCAGCGCTTCATCCTTCCGCGCGGCGACGACCCCGCCTTCGCCGAGCGGATCTTCGAGCTGTGCGAGCGCGAGGCCGTCGACGTGCTCGTGCCGACGGTCGACAGCGAGCTGCTGCCGCTGGCGCGCGAGCGCGAGCGGTTCGCCGCCGCCGGCGTCACGCTCGTGCTCGCCGACGAGCAGACGCTCGCCGTCTGCCTCGACAAGTGGGCGCTCGACGCGCGCTGCCGCAGACACGTGCGAACGCCGCGCTGCTGGCTCGTCGACGGCTCCTTCGACCCGTCCGAGCCGGACCTGCCGGTGATCGTCAAGCCGCGCAGCGGCAGCGGCTCGCGCGGGATCGCGCTGCTGGCCACGGAGGCGGAGCTGGCGGCGCTGGAGCGCGACGCGACGCTGCTGATCCAGGAGCTGCTGCCCGGCCCCGAGTACTCGCTCGACGTGCTCTGCGGCCAGGACGGCGAGGTGCTGGCGGTCGTCCCGCGCGAGCGGCTGAAGGTCGACTCCGGGATCGCGATCACCGGCCGCACCGTCCACGACCCGGCGCTGGAGGCGTTCGGCGCCGCCGTCGCGAGGCTGATCGGCCTGACGACCGTCGCCAACGTGCAGGTGAAGGAGGCCAGCAGCGGCGAGCCTGCGCTGCTGGAGGTCAACCCGCGCTTCCCCGGCACGATGCCGCTGACGATCGCGGCCGGGATCGACATGCCGTCGCTGGCGGTCGCGGAGGCGCTCGGCGCGCCGCCGCCGCAGGGGCCGCTGCCGTTCGAGGAGATCGCGATGGTGCGGACGTTCACCGAGCACTTCTTCGACTTCGGCGAGATCGTCGCGCTGCGCGAGGCCGCCGCGCGCGTCGGGAGCGGAGCATGATCGCCGCCGCGACGCAGGACATGCAGGTCCACTCGACCTTCTCCGACGGCGCCGACACGATCGAGGCCAACGTCGCCGAGGCGGAGGCGTTCGGCCTCGTCGAGCTGTGCTGCGTCGACCACGTGCGGCGCGACACCGCCTGGCTGCCGGAGTACACGGCGGCGGTCGCGGCGCTGGAGACCGAGACGCCGCTGACGCTCCACTGCGGGATCGAGGCGAAGCTGCTCGACACCGCCGGCACGCTCGACATGCCCGACGGCCCGCTCGACGGCGTCAGCTGGATCTACGCCGCCGACCACCAGGTGCCGATGGCCGACGGGGTCCACCACCCCGACGAGGTGCGCGAGGGGATCGAGTCGGGCCGCTACCGCGCCGAGGAGGTCGTCGCCGGCCTGCTGCAGGCGACCGAGAGCTGCCTGCCGCAGCATCCAGGCAGAATCGTGATCGCGCACATCTTCAGCATCCTGCCGAAGATCGGCGTGCGCGAGGAGGACGTGCCGCTGCAGCTGATCGAGTCGCTCGCGCAGACGACCTACGACACCGGCAACCGGATCGAGGTCAACGAGCGCTACCGCACGCCGTCGGCGGCGACGCTGGCGCCGTTCGTCGCGCGCGGCGTGCCGCTGCTGATGAGCACCGACAGCCACAGACGCGACACGATCGGCCGCTACGACCACTGCCTGCGGGTCGTGCGCGAGCTGTCGGAGGCCGCGGCGCGCTGACGCGCGCCGCGATCCGGGAGTTCTCCTGCAGGTCGACGACGTCCTCCGGCCGATCCTCGTCGCGCTCGTGCTGGTCGGCGCGATCCCGCTGATCGCCGGCTGCTATCAGTTCCTCCTCGCCAGCTTCCACGGCCTGCGGCGCACGACGCCGCGCGAGCCGTTCTATCCGCGCGTCGCGATCGTGATCCCGGCCTGGAACGAGGCGGCGGTGATCGAGCGCACGATCGAGCAGCTGCTGGCGCTGGAGTACCCGGGCGACCGCCTGCGCGTCTACGTCGTCGACGACGCCTCGACCGACGAGACGCCGCAGAAGGTGCTGGCGAAGGCCGAGCTGCACCCGGGCACGGTCTTCCACCTGCGGCGTGAGAAGGGCGGCGAGGGCAAGGCCCACACGATCAACCACGGGCTGCGGATCATCCGCGCCGAGGGCTGGTACGAGGCGGTGCTGGTGATCGACGCCGACGTGATCTTCACGCCGCCGTCGCTGCGGCGGATGACGCGCCACCTCGCCGACGAGCAGGTCGGCGCCGTCACCGGCTACATCAAGGAGGGCAGCCGCCCCGGCAACTGGATGAACCGCTTCGTCTCGTTCGAGTACGTGACCGCGCAGGCGGCGGCGCGGCGAGCGCAGAACGTGCTCGGCGCGCAGGCCTGCCTGGCCGGCGGCGCGCAGCTGCTGCGGCGCCAGAGCCTCGACGCCGTCGGCGGCCAGATCGACACCGCGACGCTCGCCGAGGACACCGTCACGACGCTCGGCGTGCAGCTGGCCGGCAAGCGGGTCGTGTTCGAGCCCAACGCGATCGTCTGGGCCGAAGAGCCGCGCGAGATCACCGGGCTGTGGAAGCAGCGGCTGCGCTGGGGGCGCGGCAACGTGCAGGTGACGCGCCGCTTCCGCCGCATCTGGCTGCGGCGCGGCAGCGCCGGCTCGCTCGGCGGGATCGGCTTCGCGCTGATCTGGTTCTCGGTCTTCCTGATGCCGGTCTTCATGCTCACCTCCTCGGGCGCGCTGCTGGGGCTGTGGTTCCTCGACAGAGGGACCTCGCTGGAGGTCTTCCGCACGCTCTGGTTCCTGAACGTCGTCACGTACCTGTTCGTGACGCTGTCGAGCTTCTCGATCGACCCCGCGACCGCCCGCCGGACCTGGCGCGAGGGGATCTTCTTCCCCGGCCTGGTGGCGTTGCTGATCATCCTCTACGCGCTCTATCCGCCGCTGTTCGAGGACACCTTCGCCGGCTGGCTGCGCGACGCCGGGATCGACCCCGCCGACGGCCTCGCGACCGGCATCCTGCTGTTCGCCTACGTTTGGCTGTCGGCCTCGATGCTGGCAGCGTGGCTGCTGAAGCTGCTCGACAGCGTGCTGCCGAGACGGCTGCGCGGCCTGCTCGCACCCGGCATCTACATCGTCGGCTACGGCCCGCTGCTGTGCGCGATCACCGCCGCCGCCTACGTCAAGGAGGCGCGCGGTGCGGAGATGAGATGGGACAAGACGGAGAAGGTCGGTGCGGTCGGGGAGCTGACATGACGCTCCCCGACCTGATCGACAGCGGCGACCTCGAGGCGCGCGAGCAGGACCGCGCCGAGCGGCGCCTGTTCGTCCGCCAGCTGCTGCTGATCCTGCTGATCGCGCTCGTCGTCGCGTTGCGCGTCTGGCTCGTGTGAGCGCTCAGCGCCGTTCGACGGCGGCGTCGGTCAGACGGCCGTCGAGCCGCCGCACCAGCCCGAGCGGGTTGGCGTCGCGCAGGGCAGGCGGCAGCAGCTCGTCCGCCAGCCCCTGGTAGCCGACCGGGCGCATGAACCGCAGCGCCGCCGTCATCCCGACCGACGTCGTCGCCGCCGCGCTCGTCGCCGGCCAGGGGCCGCCGTGGACGGTCGCCCAGCCGACGGCGACGCCGGTCGGGTAGCCGTCGACGACGACGCGGCCGACGCGCGCCGCCAGCCTCCGCACGAGCGTCGCCAGCAGCGGCTCGCCGCGCTCGCCGTGGACGCTGCCGGTCAGCGCCGCCGGCAGCCGCGCCGGCAGCGCCGCCAGCTCGGCGGCGTCCTCGCACCAGGCGATCAGCGCGGCCGGCCCGAACAGCTCCTCCAGCAGCGCGTCGCCGGCCTCCAGCGCGCGTGCGCGAACGGCGCCGAGCAGCGGCGCCTGCCAGGCGCCGGGGCGCCGGTCGGCGGCGGCCGCGACGACGGTCTCGACGCGCTCGTCGCCGAGCGCCAGCGCCGCCGCGGTGGCGAAGCCGTCGCGCAGCCGCGCCGTCAGCATCGCCGCCGGCTCGACCTCTCCCAGCCGCTGCGCCAACCGCGCCGCGAGCGCGCGGCCGGCGGCGTCGTCGACGAGCGCGATCAGGCCCGGCTTCGTGCACAGCTGCCCGGCCGAGCCGGTGACCGCGGCCGCGAGGCCGTCGGCGATCTGCTCGCCGCGCGCGGCCGCGGCGGCGGGCGTCACCAGCAGCGGGTTGAGCGAGCCCATCTCGGCGAAGACCGGGATCGGGCGCGCCCGCTCGGCGGCGGCGCGCGCGAGCGCGCTGCCGCCGGCGAACGAGCCGGTGAAGGCGACCGCCTCGATCGCGTCGGCGCGCGCGAGCGCCTGCCCGACCGCCGGCCCGCTGCCGTGCAGCAGCTGGAACCACGCCGCCGGCGCGCCCGCGAACGCGACCGCCTCGGCGACGACCGCGGCGGTCAGCTCGGAGGTGCGCGGATGCGCCGGATGCGCCTTCAGCACGACCGGGCAGCCGGCCGCCAGCGCCGCGGCGGTGTCGCCGCCGGCGACGCTGAAGGCGAACGGGAAGTTGCTGGCGGCGAAGACCGCGACCGGTCCGATCGGCACGTTCGCGCGCCGCTGGTCGGGCTTCGGCGGCGTCGCGCCGGGATCGGCGCGGTCGACGATCGGGTCGAGCAGGTCGCCGCGCTCGGCGACGGCGGCGAAGGCGCGCAGCTGACCGACCGTGCGCGCCAGCTCGCCCTCCAGCCGCGCCGCCGGCAGGCCCGTCTCGGCCTGCGCGCGCTCGCGCAGCGCCGCGGCCGAGGCCTCGATGCCGTCGGCGATCGCGCACAGCAGCGCGGCGTCGGAGAAGCTGCGCGCCTCCCACTCGGCGGCGAAGGCGGCCGCGGCGCGGTCGGCGGCGGCGACCACCGCCGCCGGCTGCGCGTCGGCGAAGGCTGGCTCCAGCGGCGCGCCGCTGCGCGGGTCGGCGGAGCGGAAGGTGGCGATCTGGGCGCTCACGGCGATCAGCCCCAGCCGCCGTCGCCGGCGCTGCCGCGCTCGGCGATCAGCTGCTCTCTGCGGCCGCTCTCGCGATAGCTGCGCAGCGGCTGCTCGGGCGCGCCGTGCTGCGCGCGCCAGCGCGCGACGAGCGGCCGCACGTCGGTGTTGTACGCGTCGAGGATCAGCTCGTGGCCGCCGAGCACGTCGCCGGCCGCCTGCGTGACGGCGAGCGCCTCACGGTCGACGAGCGCGGCCTTCGCGGCCGCCTCCTGGATGTTGAGGACCGAGCGGACGACCGCGGGGATCTTCTCCTCGATGTTGTGGTTCTGGTCGAGCGCGAGCACGACCTCTCTCGCTCTGCCCCAGTTGGAGACCAGCTCGTCCATCACCAGAAACAGCTCGAACGGGTCGACCGAGCCGACGATCAGGTCGTCGTCGGCGTAGGCGCGGTTGTTGAAGTCGAAGCCGCCGAGGCGGCCGACGTCGAGCAGCTGCGCGACGACGCCCTCGACGTTCGTGTGGGCGGCGTGGTGGCCCATGTCTACGAGCACCTTCGCGTTGTCACCGAGCCGCTGGCAGTGCATCAGCGAGGTGCCCCAGTCGGGCAGGTCGGTCCAGTAGAAGGCGGGCTCGAAGAACTTGTACTCCAGCAGCAGCGTCAGCTCCTGCGGGAAGAGCGCGTGGACCTCGTCCAGCGACGCCTCCAGCCGCCGCTTGCGCTCGATGATCGAGTCCTGGCCGGGGTAGTTGGTGCCGTCCGGCAGCCAGATCCCGACGACGTCGGAGCCGACCGCCTGGGCCAGCTCGACGCACTCGCGGATGTGGCCGATCGCCTTGTCGCGGACGCGCTGCTCGGGGTGGCAGAGCGTGCCGAGCATGTAGTCGTCGTCCTGGAACAGGTTGGTGCGGACCGGCCCCGGCTTGAGGTTCCGCTGCGCCAGCCCATCGACCAGCTGCTGCGGGTCGGGCACGACGTCCCACGGGACGATCAGCGCGACGCTGCCGGCGCCGCCGGTCAGCTCGTGGACGGTCGCGGCGTCGTCGAGCTTCTCCCACACGTTGCGCGGGCAGCCGGGATGCTGGACGACGTTGAAGCGGGTGCCGGCGTTGCCGAACGCCCACGAGGCGGTGACGACCTCCAGCTCGTCGAGCAGCGGCTCGACACGGGCGAACTGGGCGTCGGCGTCGGTGCTGGTGATGCTCATCGGTGGTTCTCCCTGCTAGGCGAGGTTCACGAGCGCGCCGCCGTCGACCAGGATCTCGGTCCCGTTGACGTAGGCGGCGTCGTCGGAGACGAGGAAGGCGACGGCGGCGGCGATGTCGGCCGGCGCGCCGATGCGGCGGGTGGGGATGCGGGAGGCATAGTGCTCGCGCATCGCCGGGTCGGCGAGCACCTCCGCGTTGAGGTCGGTCTCGATCGTGCCGGGCTCGACGCAGTTGCAGGTGATGCCGTGCGGACCGAGCGCGATCGCCAGCGACCGCATCAGCGAGACCTGGCCCGCCTTCGTCGGCGTGTAGGCGGTCTGCATCGAGCCGCCGGCGATCGCCGAGATCGACGAGATCGCGACGATGCGGCCGCCGTCGCCCTGCGCGATCAGCACGCGCGAGGCCTCCTGGCTGACGAGGAAGGTGCCCTTCAGGTTGACCTGGTGGGTGCGGTCCCAGGTCTCCTCGGTGACCTCGTCGAAGGGGCCGAACGGGCAGACGCCGGCGTTGCAGACGACGACGTCGAGACGGCCGAGCCGCTCGACCACCTCGGCGACGAGCCCGCGCGCCTGCGCGGCGACGCCGACGTCGGCCTTGACGCCGATCGCCTCGCCGCCGGCCGCCGCGATCAGCCGCAGCGTCTCCTGCGGCCCGTCGTCGTCGCTCGGGTGGTTGACGGCGACGCGGTAGCCGTCGGCGGCGAGCCGCAGCGCGATCCCGCGGCCGATCCCGCGTGCGGCGCCGGTGACGAGCGCGACGCGCTCGCTGACGGGCACGGTCACGCGATCACCCCGCCCGGGTGGCGGTCGAAGACGCGGCCGTCGCAGAGCGGCACGAAGTGGTCGGCGTCGCGGCGGAAGCGCGCGTAGGCGTCGAGCGCCTCGTACATGCTCTCGTTGATGCCGAGCAGCGTGCTCTGCTCGACGTTCTCGTACAGGAAGGCGGCGTCGGAGGCGATCACGCGGCCGTTGGCGGTGTCGAGGTCGACCGCGATCGAGGCGCGGTGGTGGGCGCCGGTGAAGAACGTCCGCAGGCCCGGCGCCAGCTCGTGCTCGTCGTCGAGCAGCACGATCCGGTCGTGCGCCTCGTAGACGAGCCATTCGAGCACGCGCGGCGGGAAGACCATCGGCCGGTAGTCGTGCGGGTGATTCGGATAGGGGTTCTGGAAGAAGAAGTCCCAGCCTCTGCGCGAGAGGCAGATCCGCGCCCGCTCGAACAGCGGCAGGTTGCCGACGGTGTACGCCTGGAACGGCGTGCAGATGACGTAGTCGACGTCGTCGGGGGTCAGCTCGTTGGCGGCCAGGATCGCCTCGATCCGCTGCTCCGGCGCGACGTCGAAGCTGCAGTCCTCGCGCACGACTCTCGCCCAGTGGGCGTTCATGAACGGCAGGTAGTCCTGTCCCGGGCCGGTGTTGACGAGCGCGACCCTGCCGTCGTCGCTCCTGGCGACGAGCATCAGCACGTCGACCTGCTGCCACTCGTCCCAGTGCGACATCCAGTGCAGCTCGGGACCGGGGACGGCCGTCCAGTGGCCGACCTTCATCGCGCGCACGCTCCACTTCACGGGGCTCTCCTTCTCAGACATGGGTCGTCAGCTGCTCGATCGCGGACGTGCGGAGCGCCAGCCCGAGTCCCGGCTGCTCGCTCAGCTCGACATGTCCGTCCCGGGCGACCGGAGCCCCCTCGAAGATCTTCCAGAACAGCTCGTTGCCTGTGTCCGGCTCGACATCCGGAAAGTACTCGGCCATCGGTGCGTTCTGCTGAGAGATCACCAGGTGGAGGTTGTGCAGCTCGTTCGAGTGCGGGATCACCGGCAGGTCGTGGGCGGCGGCGAGCGCGAAGATCTTGCGCGCCTCGGTGATGCCGCCGACGCGGTTGACGTCGGGCTGCAGCAGGTGCGCCGCCTCGGCCTCGATCACGCGCGCGAAGCCGTAGCGGCCGAACTGGTGCTCGCCGTGGGCGATCGGGATCGGGCTCTCGCGGCAGAGCCGGCGGTAGCCGCCGACGTCGTGCGCCAGCAGCGGCTCCTCCAGCCACTTGAGGTCGAACTCGGCCAGCCGCTTGACCATCTCCAGCGCGTACTCGACGTCCCAGCCCATGTAGGCGTCGGCGGCCAGCTCGACGTCGTCGCCGATCGCCTCGCGCACCGTCCGCACCAGCTCGACGTTGCGGCGGATGCCGGCGAGGCCGTCGCGCGCGCCGAAGCCGAAGCGCTGCTTGACGAGCCTGAAGCCGGCGTCGCGCCAGCGGCGCGCCTCCTGCGCCAGCTCGTCGAGGTCGTCGAGCGCGTAGAGACGGCTCGCGTAGACGGGGATCCGCTCGCTCGTGCGGCCGCCGATCAGCTCGTAGACCGGCACCCCGAGCGCCTGGCCCATGATGTCGTAGCAGGCGATGTCGATGCCGCTGACGCCGGCCAGCACGGCGCCGCTGACGCCGAGCCGCGCGACCGAGCGGTACATCAGGTCCCAGTTGCGCTCGACCGCGAACGGATCGGCGCCGAGCATCAGCGGGCGCAGGTGCTCCTCGATCACGGTCGCGGGGACGGCGCTGAAGCCGCCTGCCGTGCCGAGCCCGACGAGGCCGCTGTCGGTCTCGACCTCGACGACGACGAGCGCGCAGCCGCCGAACCAGCTGCCGCCGCCGGCCGGCTCGGCGCCCGGGTGGGCACTGAGCGGGCTGACGAGGTGGGCGCGCAGCGTCTGCGGCGTGCGCGAGAAGCCGATCCGCCGGACGCGGATGTCGGCGATGCGATGTTCAGACATGTCCGTTGGGTTCGTTGGAGGTCACGGCGCCGCCGGCGCCGCCGGGCGAGCGGCGGGCGGCGGGCGCGACGTCGCGCAGGATCTCCAGCGCCGCCGCCGCGCGGCGGACGCGCTCGATCGAGCCGGCGACGACCGCCGCCTCGTGGTGACGGCCCGCCGGGTAGTGGTTGGGAGCGTTGACGAGCGCGAACTTGAGGTGGACCGGCGCCGCCACGCGGACGATCTCGCCGATCTCCCAGTAGCGCGCGAAGCCGCCGAAGGCGTCGGGCGACTCGATGTAGAGGTCGAGCGGCAGGTCGACGAGCGCGCGGAAGGCCGCCAGCCGCGCCAGCGAGGTGTCGGAGGCGACGTTGATCGTGTCGGCGCCGAGCCCGGCCAGCATGCGCGCCTGCAGCGGGTTGGCGATGCCGGTGAGCGCGCTCACCTTCAGCACCAGCTCGGGCGGGAGGTCGCCGCGCTCGCGCGCTCTCGCCAGCAGCCACAGCAGCCCCTCGTCGGCGACGCAGATCGAGCGCACGCCGGCCCGCACCGCCCGCTGCACGTCGCGGACGGCGTAGCCGAGCTGGTCGAGCCCGAAGTTGCGCCAGCCGAAGACGCCGCCCTGCGGCGTCTTCGGCGAGGCGGTGCCGTCCCAGGGGCCGCGCGGCCCGGCGAAGATGCAGACCTCCACCCCTTCCTCGCGGCCGAGCGCCGCCATCTCCGCCAGCTCGCGCTCGGTCAGCAGCATCGCGCCGCTGCCCTGCGTGACGCGGTGGACCGGCACGCCCAGCTCGCGCGCGGTCGCGACGATCGCCTGCAGCGAGGCGAGCCCCTCCGCGGTCGCGATCTCGATCCGGTACGCGCCGCCGTCCGGGAAGGTCAGCGGCGAGTCGGGCCGGTCGTGCAGGTCGCCGGGCGGCAGCCCGAGCGCGGCGAACAGCGGTCTGTGGTCGATCTGCACCGGAGCCGCCTAGAAGTCGTAGTCGTCGATGTTGTCTCTGTCGAAGACCGTCATCTCCGGCGCGACGTAGACGACGCCCGTCTCCGAGATTCTCTGCGTGCCGTATCTGCCGGCGTCGAAGGAGACGCCCGGTCTGCCCTCGATCTCGCCGTCGACGAGGCCCTTCAGCAGCGTGCCGCCGACGTAGCCCTGGTCGTAGGGGACCCACAGCTGGAACTTCTCGACGACGCCGTCCTTGACGAACTTGCGCATCTGGTTGGGCTGGCCGACGCCGGTCAGCGCGACTCTGCCGCCCTTGCCGGCGGTCGCGATCGCCTGCGCGGCAGCCGGCAGCCCGACCGTCGTCGGGGCGAGGATCCCCTTAAGCTGCGGGAAGCTGGTCAGCAGGCCCTGCGTCTCGGTCGTCGACTTCTGCGGCTCGTCGTTGCCGTAGGCGACCTTCACCAGTCTCATCGCTCTGTATCTGGGGTCAGAGGCGAGCAGTCTTCTGATGTGGTCGATGACCGTCAGCTGGAACGGGGCCGTCGTCGTCGCGCTGAGGACGGCGAAGTCGCCGCTGTAGTCCATCAGCTCGCCGAGCAGCGCCAGCTGCGCCTCGCCGACTCTCTCGAAGTCGACCGGCGTGACGGCCGCGTCGCGGACCTCCGCGATCTGGTCGGAGTTGACGGCGATGATCTTGATCCCCTTCGCCTTCGCCTGTCTGAGCGCCGGCAGGACCGCCTTCGGGTCGCTCGCCTGGATCGCGATCGCGTCGACCTGCTTCTGGATCTGGTCCTGGATCAGCGGCACCTGGTCGGCCGCGGCGGCGGTCGACGGGCCGGTCGCGGTGAACTCGTAGCCGAGTCTCTCGCCGGCGGCCTTGAAGCCCTCGGCGATGTTGTCGAAGTACGGGTTGCCCGAGTTCTGCTGGATGAACACGACGCGCGTCGGGCCGCTCTTGGAGCTGCCCGATCCGCTCGTGGCGGAGCTGCCGTCGGACTTCTCGCCGCAGCCGGCGAACGTCAGTGCGGCCATGCCGAGACCCAGCGCCGTGAGGCGCCCAGCGGTGCGAACCATCTCTCTCTCCTCCTGCTACGTGGTGGGGGTCGGTCGGAGCTCCGCGCCGCCGCGGATCCTCCGGGTGGTGCGACGTTCCGCCGCGCGTCTGCGCAGCGCCTCGATCGCGACGCCGGCGCAGATCGACAGCAGCAGCAGCCCGCCGACGACGGCGACGCGGGCCTGGTCGGGCAGGTCGCCGAGCGCCATCCCGCTGCGCACGACGCCGACGAGCGCGAGCGCGACGAGCGTGCCGAAGATCGTCCCGCGCCCGCCGCGGATGTCGGCGCCGCCGAGCAGCACGACCGTCAGCACCAGCAGCTCGAGCCCGCTGCCGGTGTCGGCGCGCACCGACTGCAGCCGCGAGGTCATGAACAGCGCCGCGATCGCCGCGAGCGTGCCCGAGGCGACGAACAGGCCGACCTTGAGGCGGTCGACGCGGACGCCCGAGTGGGTCGCGACGTCGGGGCTGGAGCCGGCGAAGAAGATCCGCCGGCCGACGGTCGAGCGATGCAGCAGCAGCGCCGCCGCCAGCGCCGCGAGCGCGAACAGCACGTGCGGGATCGTCACGAGCGTGCCGATCGCGTAGCGCGTGTCGCTGGCGGTGAAGCTGTCGGGCAGCGTCGTGATCGTCTGGTCGCCGACGATCGCGTTCGCGAGACCGCGGAAGAGCGCCATCGTGCCGAGCGTCACGACGATCGACGAAAGCCCGAAGCGCGTCACCAGCAGGCCGTTGAGCAGGCCGGCGAGCGCGCCGGTCGCGACCGTCGCGAGCACCGCCGCCAGCAGCGGCACATCGTGGCTGGCGAGCTCGCCGAAGACGACCGCCGCGAGGCCCAGCGTCGAGCCGACCGAGAGGTCGATCTCGCGCACGACGATCAGCGGCGTCATCGCGAGCGCGATCAGCCCGATCTCGAGCGAGTCGGTCGCGATCTGCGAGAAGTTCTGCGCGTCGAGGAAGTACGGCGACAGCTGCGTCACGACGACGACGGCGACCACCAGCAGCACGACCGTGAACGCCTCGTGCGAGAAGGCGAAGCGGCGGGCGGCGCGGGAGCTCATGCGGTTGCCTCCTTGGGAGCGGCGGCCGAGCGCGCCGGCCGGCGCACGGCGCGCAGGCGGGCGTCGGCGATGACGGCCAGCAGGATCAGCGCGCCGTAGGCGGCGTCCTGCCAGTACTGCGAGACGCCCAGCACCGCGAAGCCGTTGCCGATCACGCCCAGCAGCAGGCAGCCCAGCAGCGTGCCGGCGATGCTGCCGGAGCCGCCGAAGATCGAGGCGCCGCCGACGACGACGGCCGCGATCACCGTCAGCTCGAGGCCGCTGCCGGCGGTGATCTGCGCGAAGCCGAAGCGGCTCAGGTAGAGCGCGCCGGCGAGGCCGGCGACGGCGCCGCTGAGGGCGAAGACGAGCACGACCGTGCGGCTGACGGGCAGGCCGTGCAGGCGCGCCGCGTCGGGGTTGGAGCCGACCGCGTAGACGTTGCGGCCGCTGCGCGTCCAGCGCAGGAAGGCAAACGCGGCGAGCGCGACGGCGAGCGCGATCAGCACCAGCGGCGGGATCCCGAACGGGCCGCCGGTGGCGAGGTCGGTCATCCCGGCCGGCACGTCCTCGCTGTTGACCTGGCCGCCGTCGGCGACGAGGTAGACCGCACCGCGGACGACGCTCAGCATGCCGAGCGTGAAGATGATCGAGGGGATTCTCAGGCGCGCGATCGCGAACCCGTTGACGAGCCCGACGACGAGCCCGACCGCGACCGCGACGAGGTAGGCCAGCGGCGTCGGCAGCGCGCCGTGCTGCTGGCAGATCATCCCGACGGTGACGGCCGAGAGCCCGACCGTCGAGCCGATCGAGAGGTCGAAGTTGCGCGTCAGCATCACCATCAGCTGGGCTGAGGCGAGCGCGGCGATCAGCGTGATGTCGAGCAGGATGCTGCGCAGGTTGGAGCCCGACAGGAAGTCGCCGTTCTGCGCCGCGATCACGATCACCAGCAGCGCGATGAAGCCGGCCAGCGCCAGCTCGCGGACGCGTGCGAGACGAGCGACGGCGCTCATGCCGCGACCGCCTGCGCCTCGGCCGTCGCCGCCTGCATGACCCGCTCCGGCGTCGCCTCGGCGTGGTGCAGCGCGGCCGTCACGCGGCCCTCGCGCATCACCAGCACGCGGTCGCTCAGCGCCAGCACCTCCGGCAGGTCGGAGGAGATCAGCAGGATCGCCATCCCCGCCGCCGCCAGCTCGTCGATCAGGCGGTGGATCTCGACCTTGGCGCCGACGTCGACGCCGCGCGTCGGCTCGTCGAGGATCAGCACGCGCGGTCTCGTCGCCAGCCACTTCGCGAGCACGACCTTCTGCTGGTTGCCGCCCGACAGCTCGCGCGGCGCCTGCTCGACGTCGCGCGCCTTCAGCCGCAGCCGCTCGCCCCACTCGCGCGCCAGCGCCCGCTCGCGGCCCGGCCGCAGCCAGCCGTGGAAGGCGACGCGGCCGAGGATCGGCAGCGCGACGTTGGCGGCGATCGGCAGCTCGACGGCGACGCCCTCGCGCTGACGGTCCTCGGGCACGAACGCGAGCCCGGCGCGCATCGCCTGCTGCGGCGTGCGCAGCCGCTCGCCGGCCAGCTCGACGGTGCCGGCGTCGCGGCGGTCGATCCCGAAGACCGCGCGCGCGACCTCGGTGCGACCTGCTCCGACGAGCCCCGCGAGGCCGACGATCTCGCCGCTGCGCAGGTCGAGGTCGACGGCCTCGAACACGCCGGCGCGCGCGAGCCCGCGGACCTGCAGCAGCGGCTCGCCGGGCTCGACGCGCGTGCGCACGTGGAGCGCGGCGACGTCGCGGCCGACCATCGCGCGGATCAGCGACGCCTCGTCGTGGTCGGCGGCCGCTCTGGAGTCGACGAAGCGGCCGTCGCGCAGCACGGTGATGCGGTCCGCGAGCGCGAAGATCTCCTCCAGCCGGTGGCCGATGAAGAGGATCGCGACGCCGCGGTCGCGCAGGCCGCGCAGGACGCGGAAGAGGTCGCCGACCTCGCCGGGGGTGAGCGCGGCGGTCGGCTCGTCGACGATCAGCACGCGCGCCCGCCGCGACAGCGCGCCGGCCATCTCGACCAGCTGCGCCTCGGCCAGCGAGAGGTCGGCGACGCGCGCCGCCGGGTCGAGCTCGGCGCCCAGCTCGGCCAGCAGCGCGGCCGCCTCGGCGCGCATCGCGCGGCGGTCGATCCGCGGCGGGCGGCCGTGCTTGGGCTGGCGCCCGACGAAGACGTTCTCGGCGACCTCGAGGTCGCCGAACAGTGACGGCTCCTGATGCAGGATCGCGATGTCGTGCTCCTGCGCCGCCGCCGGCGTGTGGAAGTCGACGACCGCTCCGTCGACGCGCAGCTCGCCAGTGTCGGGGCGGTGAACGCCGCAGAGGATCCGCGTCAGCGTCGACTTGCCGGCGCCGTTCTCGCCCAGCAGCGCATGGATCTCGCCGGCGCGCAGCGACAGGTCGACGTGGTCGAGCGCGACCGTGCCGCCGAAGACCTTCGACACGGCGCGCGCCTCCAGAACCGGGACGGCAGCGCCGTCCCTTCCTTCGATCTCGGGCACGTGGTCCTTCTCCTCCTCGCGCCGCTCGGGGGTTCGCGGCGCCTCTCTTCGTTTCACCCTAGCTACTTCTATTAGAAGCTGTCAAGCTAAGAAGATGAAGAGCAGCCGTCACCCCCACTACACTGCTCGCGTGTCCACGCTCCCCCGCAGCTCGCTCTCCGATCAGGCGGCCGAGGCGATCCTCGCCCTGATCGACGAGGACGACCTCGGCGCGGGTGACGCGCTGCCCGCCGCCGGCGAGCTGGCGAAGCGGTTCGGCGTCAGCGTCGTCGTCGTGCGCGAGGCGATCGCCGCGCTCGCCGGGCGCGGGATCCTCGTCCGCAGCCAGGGGCGCGAGACGGTCGTCGGCAGGCCCGGCGCCGAGATCCTCGACTCGATCCTGCGCGTGCGGATGCGTCAGGACGGGATCGCCGTCGACGAGTTCCAGCAGTGTCGCGCGGCGCTGGAGGCGCAGTCGGCGGTGCTGGCCGCGACCGCGCCCGACGCCGCGGCGCGCGCCGCCGCGCTGACGCCCGCGCTCGACGCGATGCGCGCCGCGCAGGACCTCGACGCCTTCCGCGAGGCCGACCTCGCCTTCCACCTCGCGCTCGCCGGCCTCGCCGGCAACCAGGCGCTGCTGCTGCTGCTGGAGGCGCTCAACACCGTCGTGTCGCACTCGCTCGGCGAGCTGTGGCGGCGGATCGCCGACAGGGACGACGCGCTCGCCCGCACGATCGCCCACCACGAGGCGATCGCCGCCGCCGTCGCCGGCGGCGATCGCGACGCCGCCGCGCGCGCGATGGCCGTCCACTTCCTCGAGTCGGCGCCCGACGTCGACTACGGGATCGTCGCGCCGGCCGCCGCCGGTGCGACCACCTGACCGCAGAAGCGGCAGCTGGCATGACGCGCTCTCCCCGTTCTGATCGACGGCGGCGACCTCGAAGCGCGCGAGCAGGACCGCGCCGAGCGGCGCCTGTTCATCCGCCAGCTGATGCTGATCCTGCTGATCGCGATCGTCATCGCGTTGCGTGTCTGGCTCGCGTGAGCGAACCGCCGTATTAGAGTGCGTCCAATGGCAGGGGACGCGCGGATCGGCACCGTCGTGGCAGGTTGCAGGATCATCTCCGTGATCGGCCGGGGCGGCATGGGCGTCGTCTACCTGGCCCAGCACGAGGCGCTCGAGCGGCGCGTCGCGTTGAAGCTGCTGTCGCCCGAGCTCGCCCAGGATCCGGAGTTCCGCGAACGCTTCCAGTCAGAGGCGCGAATCGCCGCTTCGCTCGACCATCCCAACGTCGTGCCGATCCACGACGCCGGCGAGAGCGACGGCGAGCTCTACATCGTCATGCGCTGGGTCGACGGTCTCGACCTGCGCGCACTGCTGCGCGAGAACGGCGGAACGCTGCCGGTAGAGAGCGCGGTCGCGCTCCTGACCCAGGTCGCAGACGCGCTCGACGCCGCTCACGCGCGCGGGCTCGTGCACCGCGATGTCAAGCCCGCGAACGTGCTCGTGACGGCCTCGCGCGAGCACGCCTACCTGTCCGACTTCGGCCTCACCAAGCTCGTCAGCGCCTCGTCGTCCGGGCTCACGCGCACCGGTCAGTGGATCGGAACGATCGACTACGTCGCGCCCGAGCAGATCGAGGGTCGCCGGCTCGACGCGCGCACCGACGTCTACGCGCTCGGCTGCCTGCTGTTCCAGGCGCTCACCGGCTCGGTCCCGTTTCCGCGCGAGCACGAGATCGCGAAGGTGTGGGCCCACGTCAACGCCGACCCGCCGTCGCTGTCAGAACACGCGCCCGAGCTGCCGCGGGCGCTCGGGACCGTCCTGAGCAGAGCGCTGGCGAAGGATCCAGACGCGCGCTACGCCTCTGCCGGAGGGCTCGCGCGTGCCGTGCTCGCCGCGGTGCAGGACCGCGAGCTGCCCGCTGACGATCGCAGCGTCGCGATCGGCGCCGCCGCACCGGTATCCGCCGACGATGTGGAGCCGACGTCCGATGACGATGCGCCGCCGGAGGAGGACGGGGCGACGGCTGTGCTGCCACAACCGCACGCCCCAGCCAGCGCAGTCGATGCGACGCTGCGCAAGCCGCTGCTGCCGCCTTCGCCCGCGGCGCGCAAGCGCTCGGCGCGAACGCCGGTGCTGCTCGCACTCGTCGCCGTCTTGCTCGTCGTCGGCGGCGTCACCGCGCTTGCGCTCCGCGGCAGCCCGTCCGACCTCGCGGAGACGGTCGCCGCGACTCAACCTGCGACGAGACGTCCTGCCGTCGCCGCGACGACGCCGTCGCGCGACGACCAGCGAACCACCGCGGCCGCTGCGAGAGCGCCCCGCAAACGCACGCGCACGGTTACGGCGGCAGCGCCGCCGGCGGCCCCAGGACCGCCCGCTGAGTACGCGTTCCACAGCGGTCTCGACTACAGCGTCGAGCGGCCGCGCGGCTGGTCCGAGGTCAAGACCGACGTGACGGAGAGCGACGATCCCCCGCGGTACCGCTCCGAGTGGTCGAGCGACGAATGCGGGTGCGCTGTCGTCATCGACTGGATGCCGGGGTACGGCTTGAGCGCGATCCAGAACGCACGCGAGGCCGAGGGCGGCGAGATCCGCCCGGCCTCGGTCGGCGTGTTCAGTGACGTCGCGTTGCGCACCGCCAGCAGCGGAGACCTCCACACGGCGACGTACTACGCCTCCTACGGCAGCGGCAATCTGGCCGTGCGCGCCGAAACGAAATCGGCGGCTACGGCGCTGGCAATCGCCGACCACGTGGCGGGAACGCTGCTGATCTACGGCGGAGACTGAACCACGCCCCGCGTCGACCGTCCCGCCGAGCGGGTAGCGTGAAGGCCATGTGGGTCGCCTGGCTCTGGAAACTGCTGAGGAACAAGCGCTTCCGCGCGTGGCTGCTGGCGACCGCCGGGCCGAGAGCGCTGGCGCTGTTCCTCGTCTGGATCGAGCGCGTCAGGCACCGGCAGGTCGCGATCGGCGAGGCGCGGCAGATCGACGGGATGTTCAGCGCCGCGATCATCGACGGCGAGCGGCACGTCGTCGTGTGGAAGGACGGCGAGCCGATCTCCTCCTACCCGCCGGTCGAGGGCGACCTGGCGCGGAAGCTGAGAACGCACGCGCGCAGAGACCTGACGCGACCCGAGGACCTGCCGGTCAGCAGAGCGCGCAGATGGGCGGGCGAGGCGGCGAGACGCCTGCGCGGCGGCGCCCACGAGGTCAGCGAGACGGCCCGCGGCGGCGCCGACAAGGTCAAGCAGCTGCTGCCGGGCAGAAGAGCATGAGCGGCGGCTTCGCCAACCCCGGCGACGACGTCATCCGCGAGCTGCTGGCGACGCCGCGCACGTGGGCGGTCGTCGGCTGCTCGCCGCGCGCCAGCCGCGACAGCCACCGGATCGCGGCGCTGCTGCAGTCGCGCGGCAACCGGATCGTGCCGATCAACCCGGCCGCGCTGGAGATCCTCGGCGAGCGCGCCTATCCGACCCTGGCCGACGCGCGCGAGCAGGTCGAGATCGACGTCGTCGACGTCTTCAGGCGCTCGGAGGAGGCCGGCGAGCACGTCGACGAGGCGGTCGCGATCGGCGCCTCGGTCGCCTGGCTCCAGCTCGGCGTGATCGACGCCGAGGCCGCCGCGCGCGGCGCCGCCGCCGGCCTGACGGTCGTGATGGACCGCTGCCCGGCGATCGAGTACCGCCGGCTCGCGCTCTGAGCGCCCGCGCGCGGAGCGCCCGCGCGACGAGGCCGGCGTGCGCGCCTACCGCAGCCGCGCACTGCCGGCGGTGCAGGCCGGCGTCGCGAGCTGCGGGTCGGTCGCGGCGGCGGCGTTGACGAGGCCGTAGCCGTAGACGCGGTTGGGCGCGGCGAGGCCCAGTCTCGTCGCCGTCAGCTTCAGCCGGCACTCGACCTGCGCCGGCGTCGGCGCGGCGCCGAGCAGGCCGCTGGCGATCGTCAGCGCCGCGGCCGCGCTGACGTGCGGTGCCGCCATCGAGGTGCCGCCGAGGCCGAGCAGGCCGAAGCTGGCGAAGCTGCCGTCGTAGGTCTGCTGGACGATGTCGCGGCCGCTGTGCGGAAAGGTGCAGTTGGGGTCGTCGGCGATGTCGGCGTTGTCGCCGCCGCCGGGTGCGACGAGGTCGAGCCCGGGGCCGTCGTTGGAGAAGCTGGAGAGGCAGCCGGCGTCGGTCGTCGCGCCGATCGCGACGGCGACGTCGGTCCGCGCCGGGTAGGCGACGCGCTGCTGCGCCTCGTTGCCGGAGCTGGCGATCACGAGCGCGCCGCGGCGGTCGGCGTCGTGGATCGCGTCGACGATCCCCGGTATCTCGGAGGCGCGCACGCTGCCGGAGAACTCGAGGCTGAGGTTGATCACGCGCGCGCCATGGCGCGCCGCCCAGCGGATCCCGCGGGCGATGTTGACGGCGTCGCCGTAGCCGTAGCCGTCGAGCACGCGCACCGGCATGATCGAGGCGCCCCAGGCGAGGCCGGTGACGCCGACCGCGTTGCCGGGCGTCTCGGCGATCGTGCCGGCGACGTGGGTGCCGTGGCCGGCGCGGTCGCGGTCGAGCGGGAAGCGGTTGCCGGCGACGAAGTCGTAGGGAGCGACGAAGCGGGTCGCGGCGAAGTCGCTCGAACGGCGGAAGCGGCGCCAGTCGCGGTAGGCGATGCCGGTGTCGAGCACGGCGACGCGGACGCCGCGGCCGCCGGGCGCGACGGCGGCGACGTTGGCCCACGCCTGCGTCGCCTGCACGCCCCACGGGCCGAAGAAGTTCCACTGCGTGCCGATCAGCCCGCCGAGCCGCGGCAGGCCCGGGTCGTTCAGCGGCTCGGCCAGCTGCGAGGCGTGCGCGACCGGGTTCGGCGCCGCCCAGCGGACGCGCCCCTGGCGCCGCAGCCGCGCGATCGCCGCCCGTTCGCGACCGGGCGCGACGTGCAGCACATGCACGTGCGCGTCGCCGGTCGGCGCCGTGCTCGCGACCGCGCCGGCGCCGGCCGCGCTCGCCGCCCGCGCCGCAGGTCCGGCGCCTGACGCGTAGGCGACCACGACCTCGCCGGGCACGTACGCGGCACGCGCCGCGGCCGCCGCCGGCAGCGTCCCCGCGCACGCCAGCGCAGCCACCGCGACAGTGGCGATTCGCCGCACGATCACTCAAACCCCCGCAATTCGGCCCGACCCTACCAGGGGCTCTCAGCGGGCGTGGAACGTGCCTGGAAAGGAGCTTGAGCGCGCCTGTCTGAAAACGGAGACGGTACTTAAACAATTCCTCAAGCGGTCGATCATCTGGCCACATGACTGGACAAGGACGTCTCTCCACGCCACGGACGGCACGCATCGCGTTGCTGCTGTTCGTCGCGCTGCTCGCGTGGTGCGCGCAGCGCGTCCCGGCCGCGACCGCCGCGCCCACGGCGCCGCCGGTCTGCGCCCCCGCCGACTGCCCCGCAGCCGGCGCTCCGCAGGTGATCACGCTCGGCAGCCCGGCTGGCGCGGCCAAGCGCGGCGCCAAGGCGCGCCCCTCGCGCCTGGTCGTCAAGCTCAGCGGCGGCACCAGCGCTCGTCGCGCGTACGTCGTCAGCCCGAGCGGCAGACGCTGGCGGATCGCCAGATCGCGCACCTTCAAGCCGAAGGTCTTCGGCCGCTGGACCGTCACCGGCAACCGCATCGCCGGCACGTCCACCGTCACCTTCCCGCAGTACCGCAGCACGATCGTGAAGGTCCGCAAGGGCGGCCGCGGCACCGCGCACGTGCGCTGGGTCCAGCGGGTCTCGAACACGACCCGCGTCGCGCAGCCGTCGGCGATCACCTCGTCGGTCAAGACGAACGGCACCTACACCGTCACGCTCGACGACCCGAACAAGAGAGTCGCCGTCGGCGACACGCTCGCGGCCGGTCCCGGCAAGGCAACCCCGCAGGGCCTGCTGATCGTCGTCGCGTCGGTCAACCGCAGCGGCGACAGCGCGACCGTCACCGGCACGCAGGCGCCGCTGTCGGCGATCGGCCCGCAGGCGCGCATCAGAGTCGAGCCGCAGCTGCAGGTCGGCCCCGGCAAGCTCGGCGCCAAGTCGTCGGTCGCGCAGCAGCCCGAGGGCGGCGTCGACAAGCCGTACAGATGCTCCGGCGGCGTCGACGCGTCGATCAAGGGCTCGCTCGGCCTCTCGGCCGGCGCCGAGATCGGCATCTCGTGGGGCGGCCTCTGGCATCCGCTGACGATCGAGGCGATCGCGGTCGCGCGCCTGCAGCAGTCGTCGCAGCTGGCGCTGCGCGTCTCCGGCAAGGCCAAGTGCGAGCTCGACGTCGACCTGCTCAGCAGACCGATCCGCTACAGCCCGATCACCTTCTCGGTCGGCCCCGTGCCGGTCGTGATCACGCCGAAGCTCAACTTCCACGTGATCGCCGAGGGCTCGGTCGAGGGTGCCGTCAGCACCAGCGTCCGCCAGGCGATGGACGCGCGCGTCGGCCTGCAGTGGGACGGCAAGAAGCTGATCCCGGTCAAGTCGCTCGACAACGACTTCAGATTCACCCCGCCGGAGCCGGAGTTCAACGCCGGCATCATGGCCGGCATCGGCCCCAAGCTGATGTTCGACGTCTACGAGGTCGGCGGCCCGTACCTGACCGCCGAGGCGCTGATCAGATTCGACGTCGACTCGACCAGAGATCCGTGGTGGCGTCTGTCGGGCGGCTTCCAGGCCGGCGCCGGCATCGCCTTCCAGGTGTGGAGATTCAGCTTCGACAGAAACGTCCCCGACCTCTTCTCGAAGGACTGGACGATCGCCAAGGCGAGCGGCTCCGCGCCGCCGCAGGTGTCGACCTCGACGCTCCCCGACGCGGTCGCCACGCGCGCCTACAGCCAGACGCTGGCCGCGATCGGCGGCACCAGACCGTTCACCTGGAGCGTCACGAAGGGCAGCCTCCCGGCCGGCCTGACGCTCAACCCGTCGAGCGGTCAGATCAGCGGCACGCCGACCTCCGCCGGCGTCTCCGCCTTCACCGTCACCGTCACCGACAGCAAGAGAAAGACGGCGACGCGCGACCTGCGGATCGCGGTCGCCACCCCGCCCGCGGCGATTACGACGGCCTCGCTGCCGAACGCGACCGCCGGCAAGCCGTACACGACGGCGCTCGCCGGCAGCGGCTCGTCCGCGCCGTACCGCTGGGCGATCAGCGCCGGCAACCTGCCGGCGGGCGTGACGCTCGACGGACAGACCGGCACGATCTCCGGCATCCCGAGCAGCGTCGGCACCGGCTCGTTCACGGTCGAGCTGACCGGCGCCGACGGCCAGAAGGCATCGCGCGCGCTGTCGATCGCGGTTGACGCCGCGGCGCTGTCGGTGCCCGCGCAGACGCTCCCGGCGGCGACCGTCGAGAGCGCCTACAGAGCGACCCTGAACGCCGACGGCGGCGTCGCGCCGCTGACCTGGGCGATCACCGCCGGCAGACTGCCGGAGGGCCTGACGCTGTCGGCCGACGGCGTCGTCAGCGGCTCGGCGACCGCGCCCGGCGAGAGCGGCTTCACCGTCACGGTGACCGACGCCGTCGGCACGAGAGCGACGCGCGAGCTGACGATCAGAAGCGCCTACCCGGCCTTCTCGCTCGGCACGCAGTCGCTGCTCTCGCCGATGGCCGGCCAGTCGTACAGAGCGCAGCTGAGAGCGACCGGCGGCGGCAGCCCGATCACCTGGGCGGTCACCGGCGGCACGCTCCCGGCCGGTCTCTCGCTGGCGACCGACGGCGCGATCAGCGGCACCGCCACGACCGAGGGCGACGCGATCTTCACCGTCGAGGCGACCGACAAGTTCGGTCAGAGAGCGACGCTGGAGATCAGACTGACGGTCGTCCCGAACGCGCTCGAGGTGCTCTCCAGCGCCTTCGGCGGCAGAGTCGGCACCGCCTTCGCCGAGACGCTCGAGGTGCGCGGCGGCAGAGCGCCGTTCACCTGGACGGTCGCCAGCGGCTCGCTGCCGGCCGGGCTCACGCTCGACAGAGCGACCGGCGCGATCGGCGGCACGCCGACGGCGTCGGGCAGCAGAAGCGTGACGTTCCAGGTCAGCGACGCCGACAGCGTCGTCGCCAGAGGCACGGTCACGTTCACGATCGCCGGCAACACGGCGCAGTACCTGCGCTCGGTCTCCTGCGCCGGGGACTCGTGCACCGCGCTCGACAACAGAGGCGGCGTCGTCACGTACGACGCGACCAGCACCAGATGGGGAGACCGCATCCAGCTCCCGGCCTGGACCACGACCGACGGCGTGATCGGCTGCGCCGCCGACGGCTCCTGCCTCGTCGTCGACAACGCCGGCAAGGCGTACACGCGCGTGGACGGCACCTGGAGCGTTGGCCCGACCGTCACCGACGGCCTCTCGATGTACTACGGCAAGATGGTCTCCTGCGTCAGAGCCGACTTCTGCATGTTCGCGGGCAAGAGCTCCGCCAACAGAGCGGCGATCTGGACCTGGAACGGCAGCGCCTGGAGCATCAGAACGTTCCCGGCCGGCGAGGGCTCCGACAACCAGATGACGTCGGTGCAGTGCGTCACGGCGACCAACTGCGTCGCGGCCGTCGGCTCGCGCCAGTCGATCACCAGATGGAACGGCGTCAACTGGACCGCGGAGGAGTCGCTGACGTCGAGAATCAGCTACGTCCAGCAGGTCGCGTGCACCCCCGGCGGCAGATGCGTCGCCGGCGGCACGTTCGGCGACTACACGCTGTTCGACGGCTCCAGCTGGAGCGCCGGAAGAGCGGCCGGCGGCCGGCCCGCCTATCCGATCAGCTGCGCGCCGACCGGCTCGTTCTGCATGTTCGCCGGGCTGGAGAGCTCGGCCAACATCTACACGTGGACGGGCAGCGGCTCGCCGAGCGCGGCGTACCAGCCGGCGTCCGGCCTCGCGTTCGCCGGCTCGTGCGCGTCGAGCACGCTGTGCGCCTCGATCGGCGACAGAAGAGCGGTGCGCTGGAACGGCACCGCCTGGGTCGAGGACGGCGAGATCTCGTTCGCCTGACCTGACCCGCTCACGCCTGGACCGACCGCCTACGCGGGGTCGGTCCAGGCGGCCAGCTGCCGCTTGAGCACCTTCCCGGTCGGATTGCGCGGCAGCTCCGCCAGCACCACCACCTCGCGCGGGACCTTGTACCGCGCGAGGTTGGCACGGACGTGCGCCTGCAGCGCCTCGCCGTCCACCTGCGCCCCCTCCGCGAGCACGACGAACGCCCGCAGCCGCTGGCCGAACTGCTCGTCATCGACGCCGATCACGGCCGCCTCGAGGACCGCGTCGTGCGCGACCAGCAGGTCCTCGACCTCGCGCGGGAAGACGTTCTCGCCGCCGGAGACGATCATCTCGTCGTCGCGGCCGTCGACGAACAGCCGCCCACTCGCGTCGAGGTGGCCGACGTCGCCGGTCGACATGCGGCCGTCGACCTCCGCCTTGCGCAGCGCACGGTCGGTGTAGCCCTCCATCCGCAGCCGCGAGGCGACGAAGATGCGGCCGGTCGCGCCCTGCGGAAGCGGCCGGTCGTGCTCGTCCAGCAGCAGCAGGTCGGTCCCCATCGGCGGCCGGCCGGCGGTGCCGGGCGCGGCGCGCAGGTCGGCCGGCGTCGCGATCGTCGCCCAGCCGGTCTCGGTCGAGCCGTAGAAGTTGAGCACGACGTCGCCGAAGGCGTCCATCGCGCGCGTCGCGAGGTCGCCGGGGATCGCCGAGCCCGACAGCGGCAGCGCGCTCAGCGAGGAGAGGTCGTGGCGGGCGCGTGTCTCCGGGGGCAGCTGCATGATCCGCTGGAGCATCGTCGGCACCAGCACGATCGAGTCGACGCGACGGGCGGCGGCGACGCGCAGCAGCTCCTCCGGCTCGAAGCGGCGCTGCAGCACGACCGTCGCCGGCAGCGCCAGCGCGAGCGTGAGGTGCAGCAGCCCCCAGCCGTGGAACAGCGGCGCCGCGATCAGGTGGGTCTGCCCGGCCTTCAGCGGGATCCGGTCGAGGATGCCGGCGACGGCGGAGATCGGCGCGCCGCTGCGGGCCGCGCCCTTCGGCGTGCCGGTCGTGCCGGAGGTGAGGATCACGAGCTTGCCCGGCTGGGCGGGCGGCGCGAGCGGCCCGCCGCCTGGCCGCTGCGCCAGCCGCTCCAGCGCCAGCGGGTCGTCGTCGCGCGCGCCGTGGCCGACGAAGCGGCGGCCCGGGAGCGCGTCGGCGGGCAGCAGCGCGTCGAACTCGGCGTCGGCGATCAGCGCCTTGCCGCCCTCCCGCTCCAGCGTCCCGAGCAGCTGCGGGCCGGCGAAGTCGGTGTTGAGGAACAGCATCGTCAGGCCGGCCTTCGAGCAGCCGAGCATGCCCTCGACGAAGGCGCGGCCGTTGCGGCAGAGCAGGCCGACGGCGTCGCCCTCGCGCAGGCCGGAGGCGCGCAGCCCGTGCGCGATCGCGTCGCTGCGACGGTCGGCCTCGGCGTAGGTGAGCGTCCCCTCGTCGTCGTGCAGGAAGGGCTGGTGCGGTCGCGAGCGGGCGGCCGCGACGAAGCCGGCGATCGGCACGTGGCCCCAGGCGCGCAGCGCCTTCACGCGCTGCACCAGCTCGCCGACGCGGGGCGTCACTATCCCCGCCGCCGCCAGCGCTCTCGCGCCGCGGCCGAGGTCGCCGACGGCGCGCAACGACGGGACGTTCATCGCGCCTGCCAGACCGGGTCGCGCTTCTCGGCGAAGGCGACGGCGCCCTCGCGCGCGTCGGCGCTGATGATCACCGGGCCGGCGATCTCGCCCTGGCGCGCCCAGAAGTCGTCGCCGTCCCAGGCGTCCTGCTCGTCGAGGATCCGCTTCGTCGCGCGCAGCGCCAGCGGCGCGTTGGCGGCGATCCGCTGCGCCAGCTCCAGCGCCGCGTCGAGCGCGCTCCCGTCGTCCACGAGCTGGTTGACGAGCCCCAGCTGCGCCGCCCGCTCGGCGTCGATCGGCGCGCCGGTCAGCGCCAGCTCCTTCGCGATCCCGCGCGGCACGCGGCGCGCGAGCTGGCGCAGCCCGCCCGCGAGCGCGACGAGTCCGCGCCGCACCTCCGGCACGCCGAACGTCGCGGAGCGACCGGCGACGATCATGTCGCAGGCGACCGCGATCTCGAAGCCGCCCGCCAGCGCCGGCCCCTCGACGGCCGCGATCAGCGGCTTGTCGGACGCCTTCTGCGTGATGCCGGCGAAGCCGCGCACAGCGACGCCCGGGAACTCGCCGCGCGCGAACGCCTTCAGGTCCATGCCGGCGCTGAAGCACCCGCCGGCGCCGGTGACGACGCCGACCGAGAGCGTGTCGTCGCGGTCGAGCTCGTCCATCGCGGCGGCGACCAGCTCCGACATCTCGCGGTTGAAGGCGTTGCGGACCTGCGGCCGCTCGAACGTGACGAGCTGGACGGCGCCGCGCCGCTCGACGCGGATCGGCGGGGTGCTGTCGGTGTCAGGCATGCGTGGCCTCCTGGACGAGGTCGAAGCTGCGGTCGGCGTGGAGCGCGACGCGGGCGCCGAGGAAGCCGTCCCCGCTCATCGCCGCCATCACCGCAGGGTCGTCGGTCTTGGCGAGCGCGCGATCGCCGGCCTCGGTCAGCGCGAAGAGGATCCCGTAGGCGGGCTCGCCGGCGCGGTCGCAGATCAGCGTGCAGGTCTCGGCGACCGCGGTCGTCTCGGCCGGCGCGATCACGCGCCGCGGCGCGGGCGTCGCCGGCGCCGGCTGCAGCGACGCGAACGCGCGTCTCGGCGGCTGGTTGCCGTAGAGGCCGAGCGCGTGCTTGGTCGCGTACCAGCCGAGCGCGGTCGCGAGCCCGTGCGTGCCCGGCTCGGCCTCCCGCAGCCGGCGCGCGACGGCCGCGATGCCGTGCGTCGCGTAGTTGTTGCCGGGGCCGCCGAAGAAGGTCAGGCCGCCGGTGCTGGTGAGCGGCCGCGCGGGATCGTCGAGCGGCAGCCCCAGCTCGCGCGCCGCCAGTTGCACGGCCGCCGGGAAGCAGGAGTAGAGGTCGATCGGGCCCAGCTCCTCGGCGCGCACGTGGGCGCGCGTGAAGAGCGCCTCGCCGCAGGCGCGGATCGCCGGCGAGCGGTGCAGCTCGCGCCGCTCGGATATGAACCACTCGTCGGTCGCGCGGGCGCCGGCGTGGACGAACACCCAGCGGTCGCGCGGGACGCCGAGCGCGGCCGCGGCGCCCGCCGAGCAGAGGATCAGCGCGGCGCCCTGGTCGACCTGGATGTTGGCGTTGAGCAGCTTCGTGTACGGGTACGTGACGCGGCGGTTGCCGGCGCTCGCGGTCGCCAGCTCCTGCGCGCTGCGCGCCTGCGGTCTTCCCCACGCCGCCGGCTGTCTCGTCGCGACCTCGCTGAAGCGCGACCACAGCCGCGCGGCGCGGTCGAGCTGCTGCGCCGGCGTGCGGCCGGCGGCGTGGCCGATCGCGTTCTCGATCAGCGGGTAGGCCATGATCGGCGCGATCATCCCGACGGCGTTCTCGGCCGCGGTGCTGGCGGGCCTGTCGGCTTCCAGCGTCTCGCCCGGCTCGCGCGCCGGGTCGGCGGCCGGCCAGCCGGGCGTCCGGCCCTGCTTCGCCAGCCGCGCGACGGTGCTGAGCGCCTCGGCGCCGCAGACGATCGCGGCGTCGATCCGGCCGGCCTGGATCCGCTCCGCGAGCACGTTGACGAGCAGCTGCGGGCCGTTGCCGCCCTGCATGCTGGAGCGCAGCGTCGGCAGGTCCCCGCGGCCGATCAGCTCCGCGATGCGGCGGCCGGGATCCCCGTCGGTCCAGGCGGCGGACGGGACGGCGCCGACCGCGCCGACGCGGCCGAGCAGCGCGTCGCCGGCGCCCGCGTCGGCGAGCGCGGCGCGGATCGCCTCGACCGCGAGCGCGGCCGGCTCGGTCGGTCCGTCGTCGCCGGGCCGGCGGACGACCTCGCCGACCCCGACGAGCACGGGCAGGTGCGGATCGCGTGACATTGCCCGGATCCTACGCATCTGGAACGCGGTAGTTCAAGTTGAAGGCGCTCGTTCTTGTTGTTTGGGGAGGGGCTGTGCGACGATCAGCCGATGAGCGCCGATCCGGGCCGCGTCTGGGGCGGCATGACCAGCTCCGAGCGCGAGCTGAGGCGGCGCGAGCAGTTCCTCGCGGCGGGGTTGGAGCTGTTCGCCGCGCGCGGCTGGACCGCGACGACCGTGACCGACGTCTGCAGAGAGGCGCGGCTCAGCCAACGCTACTTCTACGAGCAGTTCGACAGCCGCGAGGCGCTCTTCCTGGCCGTCGTCGACCGCGCCGCGGAGCAGATCGAAGCGGTCGTGCAGGCGGCCGCCAACGCTCCCGGCCGTTCGGCCCAGGAGCAGGCCCACGGCGTCCTGAGCGCGCTCGCCGAGCACTTCGCCGCCGATCCCCGCACGGTCCGCGTGACGCTCGTCGAGTCGTTCGCGACGCCGGCCTTCCGCGCCCGTCGCGCCGTCCTGGTCGAGCGCTTCAGCGCGCTCGCCGCCCGCCTGATGGTCGGCCTCGCCCCCGACCCGAGCGCGGTCGACGCGCGCAGCCTCCAGCTCAGCGCCCTGATCGTCTCCGGCGGCATCGCCGAGGCCCTGATCGCCTCCGCCACCGGCCGCGCCCCCGCCGACCCCGACGAGCTCGTCACCCACCTCACCGCCCTCTACACCGCCGCCGCCGCGCTGGCGACCCGCTGACGCCGCCGCTACGACGAACCAGCGCACCGCTTTGCGGAGTGCGCCTCGGATGCCCGTCGACTGCCGGTCCAGACGCGCCTCCGCGGTGTCGTCCTGATCGTCAGCCGAAGCGGGTCACCGCAGGGCGGGCCAGCGCGGCCGGCAGTCTGACCGCGACGGGGCTGCCGTCGATCGTGCCGCGCAGGCGGCCGCGGGCGATCTTCACGCGGCCGCTGTGTCTACCGGAGAGGCGCACGTTCGCGCCGTAGGCGGTCGCCGATCTGATCGTCAGCGTGCCGTCGAGCAGCAGGCCGTCCTGGAGCGCGAATCTGCGCAGCCGGATCGTCGTCGCGAGCGACGGCGGCGTGCGCTTTCCGGTCGCCCAGCCGTCGGCGACGCCAGCCGCGACGCCGCTGCCGCCGCGCGGCGCGCTGACCGCCAGCTCGACCTCGGCATCGCGCAACGACGCGACCACCGCCGCTGCCGTCAGCGCGATCGGTCGCGGCAGGTTCGGCAGCGGGCGCAGGTCGGCCGGCCGCGCGCCGGCGCTCAGCGGCGGCGCCACCGGGCGCGCCTCAGCGCAGGCGTCGCCGTCGACCGTGCGCCCCGCCAGCAGCGCGTCGACCGCGCCGGTCGCGCAGGCGGTCGCCGACCGCAGCACACCGTGGCCGATCCCGGGCGCGAGCACGAGCGTCCCGCCCGGCCAAGCCGCGGCGAGCGCGCGCCCGTTCGCCGGCGGCGTGCGCAGGTCCCACGCACCCTGGAGGATCACGCCCGGCACCGCGGACGGGATCGGCCCGCCCTTGATCGCCCCCGGCAGCCCCGAGAGCGGGAACTCGCTGCAGCCGACGGCGCGCATCAGCCACTGAGCCTGCTTGCCCCACGGCCCGAAGGCCGCCGCCGGCACTGCCGCCAACGCGCTCGACAGGCCGGCCTTGCGCACCGGCGAGTCGGCGCCGTGGGCCCACGGCGGGCGCAGGTCGAGGCAGGCGGTGATGCGGGTCAGGTCGCTGTTGATCGGCGGCGTCCCCTCCGGCCCGGCAGCCGGCGGGCTGCGGCGGGCGAGCGCCCGCCAGTCGCCGCGCGCGGCGTCGTGGAGAGCGACCGGCAGCTGCGCGAAGCGAGCGCTGGTCTCGTCGGCCGGCAGCAGCTCGCGCAGCAGCGTCAGCCCGTCGATCCCCATCTCGCCCTGCTCGCGCTGCGGTCTGCCTCTGTTGAGCCAGACCATCGCGTGCGGCACCATGAACTGGCCTCCGCGCGCTCTCGCGATCACGCTCTTGACGTCGGCGTCGAGCCCGCTCATGCCGCCGGGGCAGCCGCCGTGACGGCAGACGTCGCGCAGCGCCGGCAGCGCGGCGGCGACCGTCTCCTCGCCGAACGAGCTGGGCCCGCCGGGCGCCATCGGCGAGTCGAGCACGAGCCGATCGGCCCGCTCCGGGAAGGTGCGCGCGTACTCGGCCGCGGTCAAGGTGCTGTAGGAGGTGCCCATCAAGGCCAGCCGCTCGACGCCGAGCCCCTGCCGGACCAGCTCGAGGTCGCGCACGTTGTCCGCGGTCGAGTAGTACCGCGAGGTGCCGAGCGGGATCTTCTGCGGTCGGCTGGCGCCGGTGGCGCGCAGGTCGACGAGCACGAGGTCGTAGCCGTTGCGTGCCGTCACCGCCCCGAGCAGGCGTCTGGTCTGCGCCGAGCGCGCGGTCGTCGAGCCGCCCGGCCCGCCCTCCATGTTGACCAGCGCCTTCGCGCGCGGCGGGCCGTCGTGCGCGAGCCGCTCGACGCGCAGCTCGACGGTGCCCGGGGTCGCACCGGAGTGGTCCAGCGGCGCGATCAGCGTCGCGCACTCCCAACCGGCCTGGTCAGGTTCCGCGCAGGGCGCGAACGCGAGCGGCGCAGCGGCGGCAGCCGGCGCGGCCCCCATCAGCGCGAACGCCGCCGACAGCGCGATCGTCTTGAACGTCATCGCTTCACCTCGATCTCCCGCGACCATTCGCTGGTCGAGCCGTACAGCTCGCTCAACCCTCCCGACACCGCGCACGACAGCCTCCAGCCACGCGCGCTCGCCGGCAGCTTCAGCGTCAGCGCGCGGCCTTCGATCCGGCGCTCTCTGGCGCCGCGGCGCGTGAGCCTCCAGACGGTTTTGCGGCGCTTCACCGCGAGCGACCAGCGCACCTCGCAGCGCGCCGTGCCGCCGACGCGCGCCGCGCCGCGCAGCCGTGCGGCCGACAGCGGCCGCGGCAGCTCGTAGCCGCGCTCGGGCGCGTCGAGGAAGCCGCGCAGCGCCGGCACGGAGGCGAAGCCGGCGAGGTCGTCGCTGTGCATCCCGCCGGTGATGACCGAGTTGACGCCGAGCAGCTCCGGCCCGCCGGCGCCCTCGCGCACCAGCCCGCCGCCGGAGTCGCCGAACGAGACGTTCCCTCCGCCGGGCCCCACGAGGCGCTCGGCGCAGATCGCGGTCAGGTTGTTGCCGAAGTCGGACTCGCCGCATTCAGCGGGCGTGTGCATCCGCATCGCGGCGCGTCGCAGCAGCGCCGGTTCGTCGCGTGCCGCGCTGCGATCGCTGGCGCCGAAGCCGTAGGCGTGGACCGGCTCGGCGGGCGCCGCGGCGAAGCCCGCCGCCGCCAGCGGCAACGCCGGCACGCCGAGGTCGCGCGCCGTCTCGACGACCGCGAGGTCGCTGTCGCTCATGTCGCCGCGCAGCTCGTCGATCAGCACCGGCACCCACACGTGCGCGAGCGCGATCCCCTTGCCGGGCGCGCTCTCGGGCCGATCGCTGCCGCTGATGACGAGGTCCCGCCAGGTGCCGCTGTGCTCGACGCAGTGCCGCGCCGTCACCACCCGCCGCGGCCCGACCGCCGTCCCGCTGCATGTGTGGAATCTGCGCTCGCCGGTCTCCGACACGAACGACACCACCCACGGCGCCTGCGCGCTCGTGACCCGCTCACCGTCGACGATCGCGTGCGCCCCCGGGGGGACAAGCCCGGCGAGCGCCAGCAGCCCGCCGACCGCGAGCGCCCCGGTCGTTCCCTTCCTGATCTTGTTCACACCGGATCTCTGCCGGCAGGAAGCGATTCATTACGGCGAGCGCGCGAGCGCTCCGCCCCGCGCCGGGGGAGGCGCGGGGCGGGTGGCTCACGTGCTCGGAGGCCGTCGCGGATGGGGCGAGCGGGCTTCCGGCCTGAGGACCGCGCCGGGATCGAGGGGTGACGCGGGCCTCGTGTGGGGGATCCGGGCTCGCGCGAGACCAAGGGGCGCGAGCCCGGGGTTCGGAGCCGCGCGGCAGACCGGCGCACGCGGCTCCAAGCTCGTATGTCTCCCGCCTGATTCTAGAGCGGGAGGCAGACTCCTAGCGGGAGTACGCCGCCGGCACGCCGCCGTCGACGTTGAGCACGTTGCCGGTCGACTTGCCCGAGCGGACGGGCGAGGCGAAGTGGAGCACCGCCTGGGCGATGTCCTCCGGCAGGATGTTGACCTTCAGCGTCGTGCGAGCGCGGTAGTGCTCCTCGAGCTGGTCGGGGTCGATGTTGTACGCCGCGGCACGCTCCTCGCGCCACGACGAGCCCCAGATTCTCGAGCCCTGCAGGACCGCGTCCGGGTTGACCGTGTTGACGCGGATGCCGGCCGCGCCGCCCTCCTCGGCGAGGCAGCGGGCGAGGTGCAGCTCGGCGGCCTTGGCCGACGAGTAGGCAGCCGCGTTCTTGCCTGCCACGAGCGCGTTCTTGGAGGCGACGAAGACGACGCCGCCGCCGCTGGCCTGACGGCGCAGCAGCTTGAACGCCTCGCGCGCGACGAGGAAGTAGCCGCGCGTGAGGATGTTGTGGTTGCGATCCCACATCTCGACGCTCGTCTCCTCGATCGGCGCGCTGGAGGCGATGCCGGCGTTGGAGACGACGATGTCGACGCCGCCGTAGGTCAGGACGGCCTCGCGGTAGGCGGCCTGGACGCCCTCCTCGCTGGTCACGTCCATCGCCACGCCGAGGCCGGAGTCGCCGTACTCGGCGGCGACGCGCGCCGCGCCGTCGGCGTCGATGTCGGCCGCGACGACGATCGCGTCCTGCGACGCGAGCGCGCCGAGGATCGAGCCGCCGATGCCGCCGGCCGCGCCGGTGACGACGGCGACCTTGCCCTGCAGCTCCTTCGGCGCCGGCGCCTGCGCCAGCTTGTACAGCTCCAGCGGCCAGTACTCGACCGCGAACGACTCGGGCGCCGTCAGCGAGGTGAACGAGTCGATCGCCGAGGCGCCGCCCATCACCTCGATCGCGCGCTGGTAGAGGTCGCGCGCCAGGCGCGCGTCCTTCAGCGTGTTGCCGACCGAGACCATGCCGACGCCCTGGATCAGGACGACGCGCGGATCCGGGTCGCTGAGCTGCTCGCCGTCGTTGGCGTTCGGCGTGAAGTAGTCCTCGACGTACTCCTTGCGGTACGTCGCAGCACCCTCGCGGATGCGCGCGGCGAGCGTCTCGACGTCGTCGGCGGCCGGGTCGTAGTCGACCCACAGCGGCACGCGCTTGGTGCGCACGAGGTGGTCCGGGCAGGCGGCGCCGACCTGCGACAGCGTCGGAGCGTCCGCCGAGGAGACGAACTCCAGCGTCGACGGCGAGGCGTCGACCTGGAGGATCTTCGAGCGCTCGCTGGAGACCGCGCCGCGGATCGCCGGCAGCAGCTCGGCCAGCAGCTCGTCGCGCTGCTCGCCCGAGAGCGGCTCGCGCACCGGGCCGCCGAAGCGGACCTTCGCCTTCGCGGTGACGTAGTCGGCCGCGCGGTTGATCGCCTCGATCGTGTTCGCGTACGACTCCTCGCCGGTCTCGCCCCAGGTGACGAGGCCGTGCTTGGCGAGGATCACGAAGCGGACGCCCTCGCCGCGGGCGGCGAGGCCGACCTGCTTGGCGAGCGTGAAGCCGGGACGGATGTAGGGGACCCAGACGGCCTCGTCGCCGAAGACCTCCTTCACGAACTGCTCGCCGTTGACCGAGCCGGCCAGCATGTTGATCGTGTCGGGGTGGGTGTGGTCGACCTGCGGCGCCGGCACGAACGCGTGCAGCAGCGTCTCGATCGACGAGCGCGGCATGTCGGGCGCGACCTGCGAGCGGCCGAGGTACTCGACCATCTCCTCGTCGCTCATCTCGTCGCGCTCGATCAGCGGCAGGATCTCCTCCAGCCGCAGGCCGGTGAAGTTCTTCGCGCCCATCGTCGCCAGGTCCGAGCCGGAGCCCTTGACCCAGAGCGTGTCGACCTCGCGGCCGGCGTGGTCGATCTCCTTCGACTTCGACGACGTGTTGCCGCCGCCGTAGTTGGAGACCGCGCGGTTGGCGCCGAGCAGGTTCGAGCGGTAGACGAGCTCGTCGAGGCCGCCCTTCGGCGCCTTGGAGGCGTCGTAGAGGCTCTCGGCGCGCGGCGCCACCGGAGTTGCTGTGTCAGTCGTGTGGCTCATGCGCCAAGTCCTCCCGTCGTGGCGGCGGCGTTGCGTCGCGAACCGACGCGCTCCCACCAGTCGCCGTCGCGGAACGCGGCGACGGGGTCGGCCGCCGCGCCCTTCTCCTCACGCACCTTCGCCGTCAGCGGGCGCACGTCGGTCCGGAACGCGTCGAGCAGCAGCTCGTGCGCGCCCAGGACGTCGCCGTTCGCCTGGCGCTCGGCGAGCGCGACGCGATCGACGAGCAGCGCCTTGGCGAAGGCCTCCTGCAGATTGACGACCGAGAGGACCATCCCCTCGATCTTGCTCTCGATGACGAACGCCTGGTCGATCGTCAGCCGCGGCAGCTTCGGCATCGCCGCCAGCTCCGTGTAGATCAGGAACAGCTCGAACGGGTTGACCGAGCCGACGATCAGGTCGTCGTCGCCGTACTTGCGGTTGTTGAAGTGGAAGCCGCCGAGGCGGTCCTCGTCCTCCAGGAAGGCGACGATCTGCTCGATGTTGACGCCCTGCGCGTGGTGACCGAGGTCGACGAGCACCTTCGCCTTCGGGCCGAGCTTCTGGCAGGTCAGCAGTGAGGCGCCCCAGTCGCCCAGCTCCGAGGCGTAGAAGGCCGGCTCGTAGAACTTGTACTCGACCAGCAGCTCCATGTCGGCGTCGAGCGCCGCGTAGACCTCGGCGAGCGACTCGTGCAGACGGCGGCGACGCGCGACGAACGAGTCCTGGCCGGCGTAGTTGGTGCCGTCGGGCAGCCACAGCGAGATCGCGTCGGAGCTGACCTCGCGGGCGATCTCAATGCACTCGAGCATGTGGTCGGTCGCGACGCGGCGGACGGCGGCGTCCGGGTTCGCGAGCGAGCCGAGCTTGAAGCGCTGGTCGCCGAACAGGTTCGGGTTGACGGTGCCGACCTCGAGCCCGAGCGACTCGGCATGCGCCTTCAGCTCGCCGTAGTCGTCGAGCTGGTCCCACGGGATGTGGATCGCGACCGACGGCGTCACGCCGGTGAGGCGGTGGACCTCGGCGGCGTCGTCGAACTTCTCGAACGGGTTGCCCGGCAGGCCCGCCGGCGGGTACGAGCCGAAGCGCGTGCCCGCGTTCGCGTAGCCCCACGACGGCGTCTCGATGCGGTGGTCGGCAAGGCGCTGCTCGATCACCGACACGTCCAGGCCGCGCGCCGTCAGGCGCTCGACCAGGCGGTCGTAATCGACACTGCTGGTGTCAGACATCAGGGGTTGGTTCCTTGGGTCGGTGCAAGGTCGGCAACGGGCGTCAACCCGGTGACGGAGAGGAAGCGCGCGTACAGCTCCTCGTAGGGCGCGCGATCGGAGGAAGGCTCGTAGACGTCGGACGAGAAGGAGGCGCCGACGATCTCGCGGATCTCCTCCAGCGAGGCGACCTTGCCCTGCGCCAGCGCCTGCGTCATCACGTTGCCCAGCGCCGTCGCCTCGATCGGGCCGGCGTGGACGGGACGGTCGAGGATGTCGGCCGCGAGCTGGCAGAGGGTCGCGTTGCGCGAGCCGCCGCCGACGACGTGGACGACCTCGGCGCGGCGGCCGGCGACGCGCTCGATCCGCTCCAGCACGAGGCGGTACTTGCAGGCGAGCGACTCCAGCGCCGTGCGGATCGTCGCGCCGGCGTCGCGCGGCGGCTCCTGACCGCTGCGGACGCACAGCTCCGCGATTCGCGCCGGCATGTCGCCGGGCGGCAGCAGCTCGGGCGCGTCGGGGTCGATCAGCGGCCCGCCGAGCGGGGTCGCCTGCGCCATCCGGTGGAGCGCGTCGTAGTCGTGGTCGACGCCCTCGCGCGCCCACTGGCGGCGGCACTCCTGCACGAGCCAGAGGCCCATCACGTTGCGCAGCAGGCGGATCGTGCCGTCGACGCCGCCCTCGTTGGTGAGGTTGTAGGCGCGCGCCTCCTCGCTCGTGACGGGCGCGTCCAGCTCCATCCCCAGCAGCGACCAGGTGCCGCTGGAGAGGTAGGCGAAGTCCTTGCCTCTGGCCGGCACCGAGACGACCGCCGAGGCGGTGTCGTGGCCGCCGATCGCGATCACGTCGGGGACCGGGTCGAGGCCGGCGTCGGTCGCGATCTCGCTGCGCAGCGGCGCAAGCACGGTGCCGGCGTCGACGAGCGGCGGCAGGATCTGCGCCGGGATCCCGACGCGGACGGCCAGCTCGCGCGCCCAGTCGCCGGTGTGGACGTCGAGCAGCTGCGTCGTGGAGGCGGCGGTGCGCTCGCCGGCGAGGCGGCCGCAGAGCCAGTAGGCGAGCAGGTCGGGGATCGTCGCCAGCGCTCTGGCTGCGTCGAGCTGCGCGCTGCCCTTGTGCGCGGCGAGCTGGAAGATCGTGTTGAACGGCATGAACTGGATGCCGGTCGCGGCGTAGATCTCCTCGGCCGGGATCTCCTCCAGCACCCGCTCCATCACGCCGTCGGTGCGACGGTCGCGGTAGTGGAACGGGTTGCCGAGCAGGTCGCCGTCGCGGTCGAGCAGTCCGTAGTCGCAGCCCCACGCGTCGACGGCGATGCCGTCGATCGGGCCGTCGGCGCGGCGCGCCGCGGCCTTGATGCCGGTGAGGATCTCGCGATGGATCCCGAGCACGTCCCAGTGCAGCCCGTTGGGCAGCCGCACCGGGCCGTTGGGGAAGCGATGGATCTCCTCCAGCTTGACGCGGCCGCTCGCGACCGTGCCGAGCTGGACCCGCCCGGACTCGGCGCCGAGGTCGACCGCGATGTATCGAGCCAGCGCCTGAGCACTACTCAAGGTGAAACACCTCCTCGAGGACGACGAAGTTGTCGTCCGGCCGGCCGCCGGCCAGCTTTGCCATCTCTTGCTGCCAGCGCGTGTTCACGTCCGTCGCCGACATGCGCGCCTGCGCCGCCTCGAAGTCGTCGGTCACGAGGTAGCCGACGATCAGCCCGTCCGACTCGCGCAGGAACAGCGAGTAGTCGCTCCAGCCGGCGGCAGAGAGCGCCTCGCGCATCTCCGGCCAGACGTTCTGGTGGGCCGTCTTGTAGACGTCGAGGTGCTCGACGCTGACGTTGAACGTGAAGCACACGCGTGGCATCGCTACTTGACCTCCGCGTACTGCAGGCCGAGCAGCTTCGCGACGTTTCTGACCTCGGCGGCGACGTGGCCGACGCCGAGCGCGACGTGGTGGGTCGGGCCCTCCTCGCACCAGCGCTCGAAGAAGTCCGCCGGCTTGCTGCCGAAGACGAGCCGCGAGTTGGTGTTGCCGATCTTGAAGGTCGCGCCGGGGACCGACTCGCCCTCGCCGACGATCAGCTTCAGCCTGCCGTCGGCCGTCTGCGTGCAGCCGACGATCGTGATCGGGCCGAAGCGGACCTTCTGCTCGACCGACAGGCCGGCGCCGCGCTTGCCGTGGAAGACCTTCAGGTTGCGCAGCGTCGGCTGCTCCTGCGCGATCGCGAGGTGCCCGGGGCCGTCGTGGCCCATCAGGATGAAGTCCTCGTCGAAGTCGAGCCCGTAGAACTCGGTGTAGGAGCCGCCGGCGTCGAGACGGTCGAGCAGCAGCTGCGCGATGTTCGTCTTGATGTCGGCCTCGCCGGCCGTCGGGATCCCGCGCGCGGTGAGCAGCGAGTTGCCGACGATCACGCCGGCGCCGAGCCGCTCGGACTCGTTGCCGTCGACGCCACGGTAGTAGTACGTCAGCGCGTCCAGCTCGAAGTCGGCGGCGAGCTTGTCGAGGCCGACGGCGACGCGCGCGGACCAGTCGAGCTGCTCCTGCTCGATCGGCGCGGCGATCGGGTCGGTCGAGGCGTCGGCGAACGTGAACTGCGCGCGGATCTCCGACTCCTTCGCGGCCCGCTCCTGCTCGGTGACGGCCGCGACGCGCGCGCCGAGGTCGTCGATCTCGAGCACCTCGACGTGGGCGCCGAGCTGGCCGTGGACCATCGTGAAGTCGGTGTACATGTCGAGCATGCCGGCGTAGGCATGGCCCATGAAGCCGATGCGGGAGCGGCGCAGCGCGCGGGCGGCGCCGGCGGCGCGGACCCAGGCGGCGATCTTGTCCCAGGCGCGCTCGTCGTCGTCGATCGTGCCGGCGACGGTGTCGTACTGGATGCCCGCGCGGACGCAGGCGCCGGCGATCTCCGGCACGCAGCAGGCGGCGCAGTTGGCCAGCCACTCGCCCGTGTCGGTCGCCTCGTAGTCGAGCGTTCTGGTCGGCTGCAGCCCCAGCAGGACGACCGGGACGCCGGCCTCCTGGAGCGCGGGGATGACGACCGAGGAGGTCGCGTACGTGACGGCGTGGCAGAGCACGAGGTCGACCTGCTTCTGCGCGAACAGGTCACCTGCCGCGCGGCCGCCCTGCGCGGTGTCCACCAGGCCCGCGCTGACCACGTCCGCGCCAAGCTCGCGCACACGCTCCTCAACGCGCGCCTGGTAGCCCTCGCACCGCTCCTTGAGGCCCGCGAACTGGGGCCAGTACGCCTCGAGGCCGATCCCGAAGACCCCGACCCGCGCACGCTGCGCGGGTCGGGTCTCGGTCACGACCGTGCTGGTGCTGCTGACGGTCGTGGACGACATCAGAATCTGAAGTCGTCGATGTTGTCTCTGGTGAACTCCGTCGGCGGGCCGAGGACGATCTCGCCGTTGGCGAGGATCTCTCTCTCGCCGAGGCGGCCGGCCTCGAATCTCTCGCCCTCGGCACCGGTGATGATGCCCGAGGCCAGAGCGGCGGCCGCGTAGCCGCCGAGGTAGCCGACGTCCTTCGGGTTCCACAGCGCGAAGACCGGCGAGGTGCCGTCCTTCACGAACTTGCGCATCTGGTTCGGCGTGCCGAGACCGGTCACGGCGACTCTGCCCTTCTTCGGGGAGGTCGACAGGTAGCGGGCGGCGGCCGCGATGCCGACGGTGGTCGGCGCGACGATCGCTCTCAGGTTCGGGTAGGCCGACAGCAGGCCCTGGGCCTCCTGGAACGACTTCTGGTCGTCGTCGTCGCCGTAGGCGACCTTGACGAGTCTCAGACCGCTGTACTCAGGCGTCTTCAGTCTCTCCTGGAGGACTCTGATCCAGGCGTTCTGGTTGGTCGCGTTGGCGGTCGCGGACAGGACCGCTATCTCGCCTCTGCCACCCGGGACGACGGCCTTCGACATTCTCGCGAGCACCTCGCCGATGCCCTCGGTCGTCGCCTGGTTGATGAAGATCTGACGCGCGTCGGGCGCCGCGTCAGAGTCCTGCGTCACGACTCTGATGTCGCCCGCGATCGCTCTCTTGAGGACCGGGGCGACCGCGTTCGGGTCGTTCGCCGCGAGGATGATCGCGTCGGGCTGCTTCTGGATCGCAGACTGCAGCAGCGGGACCTGCGAAGAAGCGCCGGCGTCCGTCGGACCCTCGATCGTCGCCTCGCCGCCCAGCTCGCTGAACGCCTCGACCGTACCGCTGTCCTCGAGCTCCTCGTACGGGTTGCCGAGCTGCTTCGGCATGACGATGGCCTTCAGACCTCTTCTGTACTCACCGTCGGCGTTCGCCGCGGCACCACCGTCAGTGGACGACGCGGCAGGCGTGCTGCTCGCGTTCGACTCGGTGTCGTCCTTGGTGTCGCCACAGGCGGCGACGACCATCGCGAGCACGATCGCCAGAACGGCGACCCACAGCGCGCGCGACCGATGGAACAAACTCATCGATCCTCCTCCTTGCGGGGCTTGGTCGTGGTGGTCGTCGCGCGTCCAGCCCCAGGGGCACGCGAGCGCGTTGCGCGAGCGCGGGCATCCCGCGCGCGCACGACGAGGTTGGGGCCGAGCACCGAGCCGACGAGCAGCGTGCCGGTGACGATCTGGATCCAGTAGGACGAGACGCCGTCCGCGAGCAGCAGAGCCTTCTGGATCGAGCCCAAGAGGAAGACGGCCAGGATGACGCCGAAGAGCGTGCCCTTGCCGCCGAAGATGGAGACGCCGCCGAGCAGGACCGCGGCGACCACGGTCAGCTCCAGGCCGACGCCGACGTTGGCGGCGGCCGTCGAGTTGCGCAGCGTCATGATGATGCCGGCGAGCGCGGAGACCATGCCGGCGAGGACGTAGAGCGACAGCGTGACGCGCTTGACGCGGATGCCGCTGAAGCGCGCGGCCTCCTTGTTGGCGCCGATCGCGTAGATCGAGCGGCCGAACGGCGTCGCGTGCAGCGCTATCGCGAAGACGATCGCGAGGATCACGAATATGACCATCACGTTCGGGAACCAGCCGCCGCCGATCGTGCCGAACGCTCTCTCGGTCCAGCTCGACGGGAACGACGTGACCGACTCGTCGCCGAGGATCACGAGCGCGAGGCCGCGGTAGAGGCCGAGCGTGCCGATCGTGACGGCGAGCGACGGCAGGCCGAGCTGCGTCACGAGGAAGCCGTTGAAGACGCCGCAGACCGCGCCCATCGCGATGCAGATCGGCATGATCAGCTCGAGCGGCAGGCCGGCGTTCCAGAGCTCGCCCATGAGCGCGCTGGAGAGGCCGAGGATCGAGGCGACCGACAGGTCGATCTCGCCGGTGATGATGACGAGCGTCATCGGCAGCGCGATCAGCGCGACCTCGATCATGTCGAACGAGCCCGTCGTGAACGACGCCGACGTGAAGAACTTGTCGGAGAGGCCGGAGCCGACGAACAGGACGACGACGATCAGACCGACGATCAGCGTCTCCCAGCGCACGAGCGCGCCGGCCTCGAACTTCGCGCCGGCTCTGCCGCTCGGCGCGGCCGGCGGCGTGCCGCCGGCCTGGGGGGTGGTGGTGGCAAGCTCAGGCACGGCGGGCACTCCGCTGTCGCAGGGCGGCGTCGAGTCGCAGCCCGACGAGCCGGTCGAAGGCGATCGCGGCGATCAGCAGCGCGCCGACGGCGGCCTGCTGCCAGAAGGAGTCGATCCGCAGCACGATCAGGGACGAGGTGATGCAGCCGAGCAGGATCGCGCCGATCGCGGCGCCGTAGACCGAGCCGACGCCGCCGTTGATCGCGACGCCGCCGACGACGGCGGCCGAGATGACGGTCAACTCGTAGCCGGTGCCGGCGGTCGCGTCGACGGTGCCGAAGCGGGCGCAGTAGAGCGCGCCGCCGAGGCCGGCGAGCGCGCCGGAGGCGACGAACGCGCCGACGACGCGGCGGTCGACGCGGATGCCGGCGAGCTTGGCGGCGGCCTCGTTGGAGCCGATCGCGTACAGCTCGCGGCCGCTGCGGTAGTTGCTCAGGAAGAGGCCGACGACGACGACGATCGCGACGGCGATGACGAAGATCGTCGGGACGCCGAGGATCGTGCCGGTGCCGATGTTGAGGAAGCCGTCCGGCAGCGTCTCGGCGTTGATCTGACGGCCGTCGGTGTAGACGAACGCGATCCCGCGGAAGACGTACATCGTTCCGAGCGTCACGACCAGCGCCGGCACTCTGCCGAAGGTCGTCAGGACGCCGTTGATGACGCCGCAGAGGGCGCCGAGGACGACGCAGAGGAGGATCGCGACGATGATCGGCGTGCCGTGGTTGCTGAGCATGTCGCCGCAGAAGAAGGCGGCGAGGCCGAGCACGGAGCCGACCGACAGGTCGATGTTTCTGGTCAGGATGACCATCGTCATCCCGGCCGCGATCACCATGATGATCGAGGCGTTGCGGGCGAGGTCCTTGATCGAGTCGAGCTCGATGAAGCGCGGCTCGAGGATCGCCGTGACGGCGATCAGCAGCAGCAGGGCGATCACGATGCCCAGCTCGCGCATGCGGAAGACGACCTCGGAGAGGCGCCGGGCTCTCTCCCCCGCCTCCGTTCTGTCTATGGCGACGTCAGCGGTACTCATGCCGCCTGCTCCTCCTTCTGTCCCGTCGCGGCGCGCATGATGCGCTCCTCGTCGGCCTCTTCGCGGCTGAACTCGCCGGTCAGACGGCCCTCGTGCATCACGAGCACGCGGTCGGCCATGCCGAGCACCTCGGGCAGCTCGGAGGAGATCATCAGCACCGCCAGGCCTCTGGAGGCCAGCTCGGAGATCAGCCGGTGGACCTCCGCCTTGGTGCCGACGTCGATGCCGCGGGTCGGCTCGTCGATGATCAGCAGTCTCGGCTGGGTCGCCAGCCACTTCGCCAGCACGACCTTCTGCTGGTTGCCGCCGGAGAGCGTTCCGACGTGGTCGTCGAGCTTGTGGTACTTCAGCTGCAGGCGCGTCGCCCACTCGGACGCGAGCGCCTTCTCTCTGGCCGCGCGGATGATGCCGGCGGCCGACAGCTGCCGCATCCGCGTCATCGTCGCGTTGCGCGCGATCGACAGGTCCATCACGAGGCCCTGCTGACGCCGGTCCTCGGGGACGAAGCCGATGCCGGCCTTCATCGCCGCGGTCGGCTTGAACGTCGGCAGCCTTCTGCCGTTCATCTCGACGTGGCCGGCATCGAGTCTGTCGATGCCGAAGATCGCGCGCGCGACCTCCGAGCGGCCGGCGCCGACGAGGCCCGAGAGGGCGAGGATCTCGCCGGCCTTGACCTCGAAGCTGACGTCGAAGAAGACGCCCTCGCGGGTCAGCCGCTGCGCTCTCAGGACCGGCTTGCCGATCTCCGACGCGACCTTCGGGAAGAGCTGGTCGATGTCGCGGCCGACCATCCAGCGCACGAGGTCGTCGCTGGTCTTGCCGACGAGGTCGCCGTTGTAGGTGACCGCACCGTCGCGCATGACCGTGACGTGGTCGCAGATCGCGAAGATCTCCTCGAGCCGGTGGGAGATGAACATGACCGCCGCGCCGCGCTCTCTGAGCGTGCGCGTGACGCGGAAGAGGCGCTCGACCTCGGTGCCCGAGAGGGCGGCCGTCGGCTCGTCCATGATCAGCACGCGGGCGTCGAAGGAGAGCGCCTTGGCGATCTCGACGAGCTGCTGGTCGGCGATCGAGAGGCCGCGGACCGGGCGCTCCGGCGCGATCGCGACGCCCAGCTGTCTGAACAGCTCGGCGGTGCGCTTGTTCAGCTCGCCCTTGTCGATCCGCTTGCCGGCCGACAGCGGCTGGCGGCCCATGAAGACGTTCTCGGCGACCGTCAGGTCGGGGAAGAGCGTCGGCTCCTGGTAGATGATCGCGATGCCCTTGTCGCGGGCGTCGAGCGGGCCGTGGAACTCGGTCGGCTCACCGTCGACGAGGACCGTGCCGGCGTCCGGCCGGTAGACGCCGGCGAGCGTCTTCACGAGCGTCGACTTGCCGGCGCCGTTCTCGCCCAGCAGCGCGCGCACGTGGCCGCCGTACAGCTCCAGCGTCGCGTCGCGCAGCGCGTGCACGGCGCCGAAGCTCTTGCTGGCGCCGCTCAGCGCGAGGCGCGGCGTCTCGCCCGCGGGCGCTCCGCCGTCGCCGCCGCCGTGCTGCGCCGCGTCGATCGTTTCGTTGCTCATACCTCGCTCCCACGGCGCGCGCGTCCCGACGGGAGCCGACGCACCTCGATGCCGGTCGCGCGCAGAGACGCGACGTCTTCGGTCGTTGCCTCGTCGACGAGCACGCAGGCGAGCTGGTCGACGTTGGTGATCGCGGCCAGGCCGCGCGTGTGCAGCTTGCTGCCGTCGATCAGCAGCACGGGCTCTTCCGCGTGGCTGATCATGGCGCGCTTGACTTCCGCCTCCAGCGGATCCGCGTCGGTCAGGGTGCCGTCGCGGGAGAGTCCCTTGACGGACAGGAAGACCTTGTCGGCGAAGTGCTCGAGCACCGTGCGGACGGCGTGCGGGCCGACGAACGAGCGTGTCAGCCTGCGCATCGAGCCGCCGACGCCGATCAGCTCGACGTTGGCCTGGTCGGCGGCGCCGACCAGCTCCATCACGGGCACGGAGTTGGTCACGATCGTGACGGGCAGGCGCGCGGCGACGATCGCCTGCGCGGCGTGCCAGCAGGTCGAGGAGGAGTCGATGTAGACCGTCTCGTGCGGAGCGACGAGCGCGGCGGCGGCCTCGCCGAGGCGGCGCTTCGCGTCGGCGTCGACGCCGAGCCGGTGCTGGAAGGAGTCCTCGTGCGCGGCGACCCCGGGCAGCACGGCGCCGCCGTGCGTGCGGCGGGCGAGGCCCTGGCGCTCGAGCTCCGCGAGGTCGCGGCGGGCGGTCATCGAGGAGACGCCGAACTGCTCCTCCAGCGCAGCGACGGTGACCTCACCGTCGCGGTGGAGCAGGTCGACGATCGAGCGACGCCGCGAGGCCGCCATCACCGGGCGGCCGGTTGTGCTTGTTTGTTCGTTTGCTGCCATCTCTCTGTCCAAATGGACAAAAGCAATCAGAGCACAGAACATATCCGCACGTCAAGTCGAGTAAGGTTGGTCACACTCGACCACTCCCTTTTCTCCCGCCCGGCCTGGCGCACAGACGCGATCGAACTCGATCACGCTGATCGAACACCCTTCGCTCGTTGTCTTCGCGATATGGTCCGACCAATTCCCGGCGGAGGAGCTTCTCTCGTGCGGATCGCGCTCTTCATCACTTGCTTCAACGACACGCTCTTTCCTCGGACGGGGCAGGCGGTCGTGCGCCTGCTCGAACGGCTGGGTCACGAGGTGGTATTCCCACTCGAACAGACCTGCTGCGGCCAGATGCACTTCAACTCGGGCTATCACGACGAGGCACTGCCGCTCGTGCGCCGCTTCGCACGCGTCTTCAGAGACGAGCCGCTGATCGTCTCGCCGTCGGGCTCCTGCGTCGCGATGGTGCGCGACCACTACCCGCACGTCGCGAAGGAGTCGGGCGATCCCGAGCTGATCGAGGCTGTTCGCACGCTCGGCGAGCGAACGTTCGAGTTGAGCGAGCTGCTCATCGACGTGCTCGGCCTCGGCGACGTCGGCGCCTACTACCCGCACCGCGTCACCTACCACCCCAGCTGCCACGCGCTGCGGATGCTGCACATCGGCGACAAGCCGCTGCAGCTGCTGCGGGCGGTCAGAGGGATCGACCTGGTCGAGCTGCCGGCGGCCGAGCAGTGCTGCGGCTTCGGCGGCACCTTCGCGATCAAGAACGCCGACACCTCGATCGCGATGCTCGACGACAAGCTGACGAACGTGCAGGAGACCGGCGCCGAGGTCTGCACCGCGGCCGACAACTCCTGCCTGATGCACATCGGCGGCGGCCTCTCGCGCCAGCGCGCGGGCGTCAGCGCCGTCCATCTCGCCGAGATCCTCGCCTCGACCGAGGCCGAGCCGTTCGGCGTCCCCGCCGTCGGCTCCGGCGACGCGATCACGGTGGTGAGAGCATGACCACGAGCGCCTCCTGGCCCGACGTCCCGGCCTTCCCGCTCGCCGCCAAGAGCGCGCTCGCCGACGCGCAGATGCGCCGCAACATCGGCATGGCGACCTCGACGATCCGCGAGAAGCGCACCGGCGTGGTCGAGGAGATGCCGGACTGGGAGCAGCTGCGCGAGGCCGGCCGGGCGCTGAAGGAGCGCACGCTGCGCCACCTCGACGAGCACCTGCTGACGCTGGAGGAGTCGGTCACGCGCGCCGGCGGCGTCGTCCACTGGGCGCGCGACGGCGACGAGGCGAACGCGATCGTCACCCGCATCGCGAAGTCCAAGGGCGTCTCGGAGGTCGTCAAGGTCAAGTCGATGGCGACGGTCGAGATCGAGCTCAACGAGGCGTTGGAAGCGGCCGGCATCACGGCGCTGGAGACCGACCTCGCGGAGCTGATCGTGCAGCTCGGCAGAGACCGCCCGTCGCACATCCTCGTGCCGGCGATCCACCGCAACCGGGCCGAGATCCGCGACATCTTCCGCCGCACGATCGGGCCCGAGACGCTGACCGACGAGCCGGCCGAGCTGGCCGAGGCGGCGCGCCGCTTCCTGCGCGAGAGATTCCTGCGCGCGAGAGTCGGCGTCAGCGGCGCGAACTTCGCCGTCGCCGAGACCGGCGCGATCGCGGTGCTGGAGTCCGAGGGCAACGGCCGCATGTGCACGACGCTGCCGGAGACGCTGATCACCGTCTGCGGGATCGAGAAGCTCGTGCCGGCGTGGCAGGACCTCGAGGTCTTCCTGCAGCTGCTCCCCCGCTCCTCGACAGCGGAGCGGATGAACCCGTACACGACGCTCTGGAGCGGCGCCCGCGACGACGACGGCCCGCGCGAGTTCCACCTCGTGCTGCTCGACAACGGCCGCACCGACTCGCTCGCCGACGAGCTGGCGCGCCAGACGCTCGCGTGCATCCGCTGCTCGGCCTGCCTCAACGTCTGCCCGGTCTACGAGCGCACCGGCGGCCACGCCTACGGCTCGGTCTACCCGGGCCCGATCGGCGCGATCCTGACGCCGCAGCTGGCCGGCATGAGAGCGGCCGGGTCGCTGCCGTTCGCCTCCTCGCTGTGCGGCGCCTGCTACGAGGTCTGCCCGGTCAAGATCGACATACCGACCGTGCTCGTGCACCTGCGCGACCGCTCCAACAAGGAGAGAGCGGCGGCGTCGCTGAAGGGGCGGCTCGACCCGGAGCGGCTGGCGCTGAAGGCGGTCGCGAAGGGCTTCGCGACGCGCGGCCGCTACGAGCGGCTGCAGAAGCTCGGGCGGCTGGGCCAGTGGCCGCTGGCGCGCAAGGGCAAGATCGAGAGGCTGCCCGGCGAGCTGGGCGGCTGGACGAAGGCGCGCGACCTGATGCCGATCCCCGACCAGACCTTCCGCGAGTGGTGGGTGGAGCGGGAGGCCTCACGATGAATGCCGCCCGTGACGCGATCCTCGCGCGGGTGCGCGCTGCGCTGAGAGACGTCCCCGAGGCGGAGCGAGCGGACGATGTCGCCGTCGCACGCGACTACCGCACCGAGGGCACGCTGCCGCATGCGGAGGTCGTCGCGCTGTTCGCCGAGAACTGCGCCGACTACCGCGCCAACGTGCGCGAGGTCGACGCCGCCGGGCTGCCGGGCGCGATCGCCGAGGCGCTCGCCGCACGCGGCGCCAGACGGCTCGCGATCCCCGCCGACCTGCCGGCGCAGTGGCGCGCCGGCGACGGCGTCGAGTGGGTCGAGGACCACGGCCTCTCGCATGACGCGCTGAGCGCGGTCGACGGGGTCGTCACCGGCTGCGCCGTCGCGGTCGCGCTGAACGGGACGATCGCGCTCGACGGCGGCGTCGCGCAGGGCCGCCGCGCGCTGACGCTGCTGCCCGACTACCACCTCTGCGTCGTCCACGCCGAGCAGGTCGTCGAGCTGGTGCCGGAGGGGATCGCGCGGCTGCGCGAGGCGGCCCTCGCCGGCCAGCCGATGACGATCGTCGCCGGCCCCTCGGCGACCTCCGACATCGAGTTCAACCGCGTCGAGGGCGTCCACGGCCCGCGCACGCTCGACGTGCTCGTCGTCACCGGCTGACGCCGCCGCCCGCCGCCGTCCCGCGCCCGCCGCGCCGCCGCGCCCCGCCCGCGGACGCGGCCTCAGGCGGCCGCCGTCGCCGCGTCGTAGCGCGCCTGCACGCCGGGGTAGAGCGTCGCGAGGTCGTCCGCGAGATTGGCCTTGACCGCGCGGCTGACGTCGTCGGCGAGGACCTCCTCGGCACCGGCCTCGATCCCCGCGAGGACCGCCGCGACGACCTCCTCCGGCGTGCTCTTGGGGTCGCTCACGCCGGCCGTCATGTCGGTGTCGACGTAGCCGACGTGGACGCCGACCACCTGCGTCCCCTGGCCGCGCAGCTGCACCCGCAGCGCGTTGGTCGCCGCCCACGCGGCGGCCTTCGAGGCGGCGTAGGTGCCGCTGCCGGGGAAGTGGACCCATGACAGCGCCGAGTGCATGTGCACGAGCGCGCCGCCGCCGTTGGCGGCGAGCACCGGCGCGAAGGCGCGCGCGACGTTCAGCAGGCCGAAGTAGTTGACCTCCAGCTCCGCGCGGGCGCCGTCGATCGCGTGCTCGTCCAGCGGCGAGGTGCCGCTCGCGATGCCCGCGTTGGAGATCACCAGCCGCACGTCGCCGGCCGCCCGCGCCGCCGCCTCGGCCTGCGCGGCGTCGGTCACGTCGAGCGCCAGCGGCACGACCCGCGGGTCGTCGGCGGCGACGCTGCGCGGATCGCGCGCGGCGGCGTAGACCTTCGCCGCGCCGGCGTCGAGCAGCGCCCGCACGTAGGCGGCGCCGAGCCCGCGATTGGCGCCGGTGACGAGCGCGACGGTTCCAGACAGTTCCATGACCGTTCCCTTCGTGGATGCGCCCGCACCGCGCGAGCCGCCACCGCGTCAGCGGTCGCCGTCTCGTTGCAGCTTGCATTTTGCAAGGGCACTCGCCACAGTACCACGCATGACGCTCGACACAGACCCGCGCGACCCGGCCGGCCCCACCGACGCGGCCGCGGCCGCACCACCCGCCAGCTGGGGCGAGCCGCGCACGCGCACCGTCACCTGGTTCGACCCGCTCCAGGCCGCGGCCACGGGCGCGCAGCTGCCCGGCCGCGCCTACCTGGAGGCGATCGCCGACGGCACGCTGCCGCCACCCCCGATCGCCTCGCTGTTCAGCTTCCGCATCACCGAGGTCGGCGACGGCGAGGCGCGCTTCGCAGTCGTCCCGGACGAGTCGGCCTACAACCCGATCGGCCTCGTCCACGGCGGCCTCGTCTGCACGCTGCTGGACTCGGTCGTCGGCTGCGCGGTCCACAGCCAGCTGCCCGCCGGCACCGGCTACACCTCGATCGAGCTGAAGGTCAGCTACCTCCGCCCCGTCCGCGCCGACAGCGGCGAGATCCACGCCCACGGCTGGGTCACCAAGCCAGGCCGCCGCGTCGCCTTCGCCGAGGGCGACGTCCGCTCCGCCGACGGCGCCCTGCTCGCCAGCGCCAGCAGCAGCCTCCTGATCATCGCCCCATAGACCGTCTCGACAGTCGCTATCTCACCACTTGCTATATCGCAACATAGTATTCCTTGAAATAGCAACTCATGACATAGCGGTTTTAGCTGCGCTACCCTGTGGTGCATGGCACGCGAGCTGGTCGACCGCAGACACGAGGCTGAGCTGCTGCGCCAGGCGCAGGCCGCCCCGCCCAGCCTCGCGATCCTCCGCGGCCGCCGCCGCATCGGCAAGAGCTTCCTGCTCGCGCGCGTCCTCGACGGCGAGCGTGTCGTCAGCTTCCAGGCCGACGAGCAGGACCAGCGCGGCCACCTCGACCTGCTCGCCGTCGAGGCGGCGCGCCTGCTGCCCGGCGCTCCCCCGCTGCACTTCGGCGACTGGGACGAGGCGCTGCGCTTCTTCGCGACGCAGGCCGAGCAGGCGCAGGTGACGGTGATACTGGACGAGTTCCAGTACCTCTGCAGCGCGCAGCCGGCGCTGCCGTCGATCATCCAGCGCCACTGGGATCGCTGGGATCGCGACGAGCTGCCGCTGACGCTCGTGCTGTCGGGCAGCGCGCTGTCGTTCATGGAGGGCCTGCTCGGCCACGACGCGCCGCTCTACGGCCGCGCGACCCAGCGCCCCTTCCTCGGCCCGCTCGACTACCGCGACGCCGCCGGCTTCGTCAGAGCCAGCGATCCGGAGGCGCTGCTGCGCCGCTACGCCGTCATCGGCGGCACGCCCCAGTACCAGGCGTGGGCCGGCGACCGGCGGCTGGAGACGGTCCTGCGCAGCGCCGTGCTGGCGAAGGACCACCCGCTCTACGAGGACCCGCTGCACCTGCTGCGCGAGGGCGAGGGCGTGCGCGACCCCGCGACCTACTTCTCGATCCTGCGCGCGATCGCCGGCGGCGCGACCCAGCACAACCAGATCGCGACGCAGACCAACATCGCCAGCAGCAACCTCGGCGCGCGGCTGGTGCGGCTGGAGGACCTCGGCTACCTGACCGGCTGGGCGCCCCTGTCGGCCGATGGGCCGGAGCCGCGCCGCACCAGCTGGCGGATCGCCGACCCCTACTTCGCCTTCTACTTCCGCTACGTCTTTCCCAACCGCAGCCGGCTCGAGCGCGGCCTCGTCGAGGAGGTCGCACGCGAGATCGGCGCCGACCTCGACAACATCATGGGCCGCGCCTTCGAGGACGCCTGCCGCACCTGGGTCGGCAGCTACGCCGACGAGCCGGAGGTCGGCGGCAGCGAGCAGCTCGGCTCGTGGTGGTCGCGCGACGGCAGCGTCGAGATCGACGTCGTCGGCGTGCGCAAGGGCCGCTACGCGCTGCTGGGCTCGTGCAAGTGGCGCCGCACCGTCGGCGCCGACGTGCTCGACGACCTGCACGAGGCGCAGGCCGCCCTCGGCGGCAAGGCGATGGGCGCGCGGCTGGCGCTGTTCGCCCGCCGCGGCTTCAGCGACGAGCTGCGCGAACGGGCGCAGCGGGAGCGGATCCTGCTCGTCACCGCCGCCGACCTGTTCGCGTAGGCGCGGCGGCGGGCGCCTCACGGCGCCGCCGCTAGAACGCTCTCCCCTCGACGCCCCAGCGGCCGCTCGGGGTCTCGTCGACCACGACCCAGACGCGCGCCTCGGGCGCGATCGCCTTGACCTTCGCGGTGCTGTCGGCGATCAGCGCGGCGGCGGCCGCGTCGTCGAGGCCGCCCGCGATCAGGCCGATCGTGACGACGACCAGCGGCAGCGCGGGCGCGGCGCCGGCGACGAACGCCGGCTGCTCCTGCGCGAAGGCCCACACCTTCGCGCGGTTCTCGTCGCTCGCCTCCCAGCCGCGATGGCGCAGCAGCAGCTCGGTCAGCTCGCCGGTCAGCGGGCCGAGCGAGGCGGCCGGCAGCGCGCCGTGTGAGAACTGGACGTCGAGCTTCGGCACGCGCCGCTCAGCCGACTCTGACGACGTGCAGCGTGCGCACGCCGGTGGGCGTGTGGACTCTCACGTCCTCGCCCTCGCCGGCGCCGATCAGCGCTCTGGCGACCGGCGACTCGATCGACAGCCTGCCGTCTCTCGCGCTCGCCTCGGCAGCGCCGACAAGCGTGTACGTCGCGACCTTGCCGGACTTCTCGTCACGCACCTCGACGGTCGAGCCGAAGGCGACGACGCTGGCGTCGGAGGCGGCCGCGACGACGACCGCGTTGCGCTCACGCTCGTTCAGCTTGAGGATCCGCGTCTCGAGGTGCGCCTGCTCCTCCTTGGCGGCGTGGTACTCGGCGTTCTCCTTCAGATCGCCCCACTCGCGCGCGATCCGGATGCGCTCGGCGATGTCGCGCCGGGCCGGCCCCTCCAGCTGCTCCAGCTCGGCGCGCAGCGCGTCGAGACCCTCTTGCGTGATGGCATAGCCCTCTGTCATCCAGACAGTTTCGCAGTCTCTAGCCTTGTCTGTGATGGAGCTTGTCCCCGAACGCCCGAACGTTGACCTGCGCGACGACGCCGAACGGGGCCGGATCGTCGTGCTCGCGTTCCCCTACGAGCGCCACCTGGTCGAGGCCGTGCGCGGGATCCCGCACCGCCGCTTCGACTGGGACACGTACGAATGGTGGGCGCCGATCGACGCCTGGGTCGCGCTCCACGTCGCCGACCTGCTGAGACGGTTCCCGGAGCTGACGCCGAGCGACCGCGTCGCCGAATGGCTCGACGCGATCGAGCGCCGCTGGCTCGGCCACGTCCGCACGACCCGCCACGACGGCCGCGGCTGGTTCGTGCTGCAGACGCTCGCCGGCGAGGTGCCCGCGGGCCTGCTCGACGGCTCGGTCACGCGCGAGGAGGACGGCGCGCTGCTGATCTCGCTGACGGAGGAGCACGCCCACCTGCTGCGCGAGCAGGAGTCGGCCAAGCTCGACGCCGCCGCTGACCGCACCGTCTCGGCGCTGGAGCTGGGCGACGTGCCGCCGCCGGCGCGGCTGATCGGCACCCACGGCGTCGAGGGCGCGCGGCTGCGGCTGGAGGCGCTGTGGGACCCGACCGCCGGCCTCGCCTTCGACGACCTGCCCGGCAACGAGGGCGAGCGCACCGTCCCCGTCGATCCGTGGCTGCTGGAGCCGCTGGAGCACTTCATCCGCCTGCACGAGGTCGAGGTCAGCTTCTCCGCCAGCGGCGCGCTGCGCAGGCTGCGCGAGGAGCACGCGCGCGCCGCCGCCCAGATCAGAGCCTCGCGCGCGACCGAGGCGCCGCCGCTGGAGGCGACGGCCGCCAGACTCGGCGGCGAGCTGGAGCCGTTCCAGTGGGCCGGCGTCAGGTACGTGCTCGACGCCCGCCGCGCCTTCCTCGCCGACGAGCAGGGCCTCGGCAAGACGGTCGAGGCGCTCGCCGCGCTGGAGGCCGACGACGCCTACCCGGCGATCGTCGTCTGCCCCGCCTCGCTGAAGCTCAACTGGGAGCGCGAGGCGCGCGACTGGCTGCCGCACCGCGGCGTCAGCGTCGTTGAGGGCCGCCAGGCGGTGCCGAGGACGAACGAGATAACGATCCTCAACTACGAGCTGATCGACCACCACCGCGAGACGCTCGCGCGGCTGCGGCCGAAGGCGCTCGTGCTCGACGAGGCGCACTACTGCAAGAACCCGTCGGCGAAGCGGACGCGCGCCGTGCGCAGACTGGCCGAGTCGATGGGGCCGGACAAGCTGCGGCTGGCGCTGACCGGCACGCCGGTGCTCAACCACCCCGACGAGCTGATCTCGCAGCTGCGCGTGCTCGGGCGGCTGGACGAGTTCGGCTCCGGCGCCCGCTTCAAGCAGCAGTTCCGCGGCCCGCTGACCGAGGAGCGGCTGCACTGGCACCTGCGCAAGAGCTGCTTCGTGCGGCGCCTCAAGAGCGAGGTGCTGCCGCAGCTGCCGGCCAAGCGCCAGACGGTCGTGCCGGTCGCGCTCGACAACATGAAGGAGTACCGGCTCGCCGAGGACGACGTGATCAAGTGGCTGCGCGAGCAGCCGTACGACCTGTCGGAGCTGAACGCGAAGATCGCCGCGACGCTGCGCGCCAAGCGGCTGGCGCAGCTCGGCGCGCTGCAGCAGATCGCCGCGCGCGGCAAGCTGGCGGCGGCGCTTGCGTGGATCGACGACTTCCTCGCAAGCGGCGAGGCGCTGGTCGTCTTCGCCCGCCACGTCGAGGTGCAGGAGGCGGTGCTGAGACGCTTCCCGGACGCGCTCCACCTGCTCGGCCGCGACTCGATCCGGGCGCGCGAGCTGTCGGTCGCGCAGTTCCAGGACCCCAGAGGCCCGCAGCTGATCGTCGCCGCGACGCGCGTCGCCGGGCAGGGCATCACGCTGACGCGCGCCTCCAACGTCGCCTTCCTCGAGCTGGAGTGGACGCCGGCGATGCACGACCAGGCCGAGGACCGCTGCCACCGCATCGGCCAGCACGACGCGGTCACCGCCTGGTACCTGCTGGCCGCGAGAACGATCGACGAGACGATGGCGCGGCTGATCCAGCGCAAGCGCGGGATCGTCGCCGCCGTCACCGACGGCCGCCGGCTCGACGGCGACAGCCTCGTCGAGGAGGTCGTGCGCGAGCTGCGCGACGGCAGACCGTTCCGCCACCTGAAGGCGGTCACCGAGCCCGCCGCGGCTACGTAGTTCCCACGCAACCGGCGCCAGAACGGCCACGCGCCGGAAAAATGGTCTGGTTCGTCTTCGACCAGGAGGATCGATGCACCGCCCCGCCCTCGCGCTCGCCGCGCTCAGCTCGCTCGCCGCCGTCGCCGTCCCGACCGCCGCGTTCGCCGCATCCGCCAACAAGGCGAAGGTCGGCGTCTACGCCGACACCACCGCCGACCGCGGCATGACGCTGCAGGTGACGCCGAAGCTGAACAAGCTGAGAATATTCCAGGTCGCCTGTCTCAACGACGCGGGCAGACCGGGCGGCACGATCAACGTCAGAAACGTGCCGATCAAGGCGAACGGCACGTTCAAGATCGACGGCACGGTGAGAGTCTCCAGCGGCTTCGACGACTTCAAGACGAAGATGCTGATCACCGGCAGATTCCAGGCCAATCGCGTCGTGGGGACGAGCACGGCAAGAGGCGGATCGTGCGGCACCGTCAGATTCAACGGCAGATACTACGGCAACGCCCAGGGCTGAATTGAGCCCCGGCCCCGGGCGTCACCGATCCGGATTCAGCAGTTGTTGCTGGGCGCAGCCACGCCGGCGAAGCGGTCCGCGAGCCAGTTGACGACCTCTATCTGAGCGCCGAGCTGGGTCGAGACGTGCTCCAGCGGGTAGGCCGAGAGCTTCGTTCTGGCGCCGAGCGCGCACCACTGTCTCTGGAGGTTCTGCTCGACCGAGTACGGGATCACCTCGTCGTAGGAGCCGTGGTACTGGAGCACCGGCACCTGCGGTCTGATCCCGCCGAGGTTGTTGGCGTCGAGCGCGGCTCTGAACGCCGGCTGCACCGTCGGGTCGATGCCGCCGACCGTGTACTCGGTCAGGTGGTGGGCGGCGTAGAGCGCGAGCGCCGGCAGCTGGCAGAGCGAGTTGAGCGTCGAGATCGCCAGTCTGCCGTAGAGCGTCAGGTATCTGTTGACGTCGAGCGCCGGGTAGCCGCCGCGGAAGCCGATCGCGGTGCCGGCGAGGAAGGCGAAGAAGGCGGAGCCGTCGATGTTGTTCTTGACCGCCTGCAGGTTCGCCGGCGTGCCGCCGCCGGCGACGCCGACGACGTTCAGCTCAGGCGCGTAGGTCGCCTCCTGCTGGATCACCCAGCCGGCCGCGCCGCCGCCCTGCGAGTAGCCCTCGACGCCGACCTGCGTCGTCGCGCTGATGCCGGCCGGCGACAGCCGCGTCGCCGCGCGCAGGATGTCGAGGACCGCTCTGCCCTCGGAGATGCCGACGTTGTACTGGTGGTCGCCAGGCGTGCCGAGGCCCGGGTAGTCGGTCACCGCGACGGCCCAGCCGCGCGCGAGCAGGTTCGAGACGGCGAAGCTCTCGTCGAAGTTGCCGGCGGTCATCTCGCGCGACGGCGCGCACGAGTCGTCCCAGCCCTGCGTGCCGCTGGCGTAGGCGGTCAGCGGCCGCGTGCCTCTGCCCGTCCAGGCGGCTCTCGGCACGAGCACGGTGCCGGAGACCGCTATCGCGTTGCCGGCGACGTTGGTCGAGCGGTAGAGCACCTCGTACGCGTTCGCGTTGTTGTCTCTCGCGATCGAGGTGTTGGCGACGCGGTACCAGATCACGTCGCCGGCTCTGCCCGCGGGCAGCGGGCTCGGCGGCGTGTAGAAGGCGTTGCCCGACGGCGGGTCGAGCGCGAGCGCGGGCGTCGCGGCGCAGGCCAGCGCAGCGAGCAGCGTGACGAGCGCAAGCAGCGCGCGGACAGGCGAAAGCGACCGGCAGCGGATGCTGTTCGGCATCTGAAATCTCCCCTTCCCCGAGGGCGGGACCCCATGACCCGCCCGGTGACTCCGGAAAGCTGTACCTTAGTGCAGCTACGCGGCCGCGTGGGATTTCTTGGGCGCGAGCCCCGCGCGCTCGGCCAGCCGCTCGAGCGCGGCGTTGACCGCGTCCGGCTGTTCGATCGGGCTCATGTGGCCGGAGCTTGGCAGCTCGACCCGCTCCGCCAGCTGCGGCAGCGCGGCCGCCATCCGCTCGACGTGCGGCGGCGGTGTGAGACGGTCGCTGCCGCCGCCGAGCAGCAGCGTCGGGACGGTCAGGTTGTCGAGCGCGTCGAGCAGGTCCAGCCGCGTCATCGTGCGGCCGAAGCCGGCGCGCACCTCGCGCCGGCACTCCATCACCATCTGCTGGCAGAAGGCGACCTGGGCCGGCGTCGCGCTCGGTGACAGGGCGACGTACTGGACGGCGCGCAGGCTGACCGGCGAGGCCGGCGGCAGCGGCGCGCTGGCCGACAGGAAGATGCCGCCCGCGACCGCTTTCGTGCGTCTCATCCCGGCCGGCAGCTTGAGGATCAGCGCCTGGTCGATCAGGTCGCCGAGGCCGGTGTTGAGCAGCGCCGCGCCCGCGGCGCGCGCCTCCACCTCGCGCGGGAAGCGGCCGGCCCAGGCGGCGATCGTCATCGCGCCGAGCGAGTGGCCGACGAGCAGCGCCTTGCGGCCCTCGGGCACGGTCGCCTCCAGCACCGCCTGCAGGTCCTCGGCGAGCGCGTCGGTCGAGAAGTCGTCGCCGGCCGGCAGGCCGCTGTCGCCGTGGCCGCGCAGGTCGTACGTGACGATCCGGTAGCGGTCGGTGAGGCCGTGCAGCTGCCCGGTCCAGAAGCGGCGGGCGCAGGTCCAGCCGTGGATGAAGACGAGCGGCGGCCCGTCCGGCGGCCCGAACAGCTCGACCGCGAGCGTCGTGCCGTCACGCGAGACGACCTCGCGGCGCTCGCCGCTGGGCACGTCGAACAGCAGGTCGTGGTTGGGATCGGCGGCGATCCTGCGCAGGTCGCGGCGACGCGCCGCCTCCCACGCGGCGACGCCGGCGCCGACGCCCAGCAGCGCGCCTGCCTCGACCCAGCGGCGCGCGCCGCCCCATTCGCTGCGGCGGCCCGCGCCGTCCTGCTCGCGCTCGCTCATGCCCTCCATCGAATCACGCCCCGCCCAGCTGCGGCGTCGGTCGCGGCGCGGGCGCGCTGGCTGCGGCGCGGCGCTCGGCCGGCGGCACCGGCGGCTCGCCGGCGGCATCCGACAGCCGCCGCAGCGCCCACGCCATCAGCGCCAGCAGCGACAGGAAGATCAGCCCGACGACGGTGTAGGCGACCGCCCACAGCCAGCCCTGCGCCGTCTTCTGCTCGCGTTGCAGCAGTCTGTGGTCGGCGACGAAGGTGCGCGTGAACGACTGCGGCGCCGGCACCCCTCTGGCGGGGATCGCGCGGTCCTCGGGCAGGAAGATCGGGATCGCGCTGAGCGTGTTGCCGCGCGACATGCGGATCAGCGCCTTCCAGCCGCCGTGAACCGGGATCGGCTGCGTCGTGCGGTAGACGCCCTCGTCGATCCGCTGCAGCCTGTCGACGATGAAGCCGCCGCCCTGCCAGGCGGTCGCGGTCAGGTACTCGGCGTCGTCGGCCGCGTCGGCCGGCTGCATCCGCACGACCGCCTCGACGGTGCGGTCGGGGCCGCTCTGGACGTTGGTCAGCGTCACCTGCGCGCTGACGCCCTCGACGCCCGGCTTGTAGAGCGCGATCCCGACCAGCGCGGTCGCCCCGAGCGCGGCGACGAGCGCCGCGACGTCGAGCCGGCGGTCGTGGTCGCGCGCCTCCAGCGCGAGGCGGTCTCCGATCCAGGCGCCGATCAGCGCGCCGGCGATGGCAGCCGGGAGGCCGAAGACGATCGCCTCCGGCAGCAGGTTCGAGCTCCACGGGATCGGCGACCAGACGTGCGTCCAGCCCCACTCGGCGGCGAGGCCGATCGTGCCGATGCCGAGCCCGGAGACGAGCCCGAAGGCGAGCGGCCGCCGCAGCAGCGTCGGCGCCGCCAGCGCGATCGCCTCGACGACCAGCGCCTCCGCGACGTAGAGCGGGAAGTGCGGCGTCGTCTCCCCCAGCACCGGCCCGACGAGCAGCGCCAGCAGGCCGCGCACGAGCAGGAAGAAGCCGACCGCGCCAAGCGCCGCGCCGCGCCCGGCCCACAGCCGCACGGCGACGATGCCGGCGCCCGCGGCGAGCATGATCAGCAGCGGGCCGAAGACGAAGCGGAACTGCGGCACGCCGAAGTCGAACTCGCCCTGGAAGGTCGAGAGGCCGAGCAGGAAGGCGCCGCAGAGCGCGGTGCGGCGGGTGAGGTCGACCCAGCCGGCCTCGGTGTCCGCGCCGCGGCGGCCGACGACTCTCGCCGCTATCCGCGCCTCGGCGGCGGCCTTGTTGAAGCGCTGACCCTCGACCAGCAGCACCGCCATGCCGACGAGCGTCAGCGAGGCGCCGCCGATCAGCATCAGGTGGGTCGGGCCCCACAGCGTCACGTCCTGGCCGAAGAGCCGGTGCCAGACGTCGTCGAGCGGGAATCCGAGCAGCGCGAACGCCGCGGCGGCGCAGATCAGCAGGCCGCCGAGCGGCGCGTACCAGTTCTCGCCGATCTCGATCGAGGAGCTGCTCGGCTTGCCCGCCGGCAGCACGATCGCGACGACGCCGGCGGCGAAGATGCCGAACAGGCCGCCGAGGATGAAGTAGTGGGCCGGGTTGGCGAGCGGGCCGGCGTCACGGCCGACGTCGATGTGCAGCGAGATGTCCCAGTACATGCCGAAGACCGCCGCCAGCAGCGAGGCGCCGGCGATCGCGGACGGCAGGCCGACCCAGCCGGGCAGGCCGCTGCGGCGCTCGGTGAACGCGGCGAGGTTGCCGAGCAGGGCGACGCGGCCGGTGCGGTGCCCCATCCCGAGCACCAGCAGGCCGATGGTCAGGACCAGCGCGGCCGAGGAGGCGATCAGCACCTCTCCTATCGCCGCGCCGCCGGCAGGGTCTTCGATGACGGCGAACATGCGCAGATGTTACACCGATCCATGTCACACCCAACCGTGCGACCTCTCACACACCGGAAGCTTGCGGCTCTTGCCCTCCGATGCGGGGCAAAAGCCGCAGACTTCAGCGCCGGCGGCCGGCCGCCGGCCGCCGGTGCGGGCGCCTCAGGCCGGCGTCATCACGGCGACGCGCACGGTCAGCGGCTTGCCGTCGACCTCGGCGCCCGCGCCCTCGCCGCCGTCGTAGACGACGACCGGTGCGAGCGTCTCGGCTGCGACATACGTCTCGTGCTCGCGCGCCGCCGCCAGCAGCTCCGCGCTGCCGCCGAGCTGCAGCTCGATCCGGTCGGTCACGCCGACGCCGGCCGCTCTGCGCTGCGCCTGCACCGCGCGCACGATCTCGCGCGCCCAGCCCTCGCGCCTCAGCGAGTCGTCGAGCAGCGTGTCGATCGCGACGACGAGCCCGAGCCGCGCGCCTCTGCCGGACAGCACCAGCCCCTCGCGCGGGACTCTTCTGACCATCAGGTCGTTCTCGGCCAGCGCGTAGGTGCGCGGCGGGTCGTGCAGATCGCCCGGGTCGCCGACGCGGACGGTCAGCACGCCGTGCTCGCGCAGCGCCTGCAGCGCCTCGTCGCCGTCGCGCGTGCGCAGCGACGAGACGATCGTGCCCATGTCGCGGCCGCAGCGCGGGCCGAGCTTCTGCAGGTTCGGCAGCACCAGCGGCCGCTCCAGCACCAGCTCGTCGGCGACGACCTCGAGCTGCTTGACGTTCAGCTCGCGGCAGATCAGCGCCTGCATCCGCTCGACCGCCTCGCGATCGGCTCTCGCCGGCGCGCAGACGATCGCGCGCCGCAGCGGCTGGCGCGTCTTCACTCTCGCTCTGTCGCGCGCGTAGCGGCCCAGCTCGACCGTCTCGCGCGCGAACGCCATGTCGCGCTCCAGGCGCGCGTCGACGAGCGCCGCGTCGGGCTGCGGGTAGTCGCACAGATGGACCGATCTCGGCTCCGCGCGGAACGTCCCGTTGACGCCGCCGACGAGGTTCTCGTACAGCTCCTCGGTTGCGAACGGGAGCGCCGGCGCGAGCAGCTTGACCGTCGTCAGCAGGCACTCGCGCAGCGTCGCCAGCGCGGGCGCGGCGGTCGCGCTGTCCCAGAAGCGCGGGCGCGACAGGCGCACGTACCAGTTCGACAGCTCGTCGAGCCAGTCGAGCGCGAGGTGGGTCGCGCCGTGGGCGTCGAAGGCGTCGATCCGCTCGCGCATCTCGCGCACGACCGTCTGCAGCCGCGACAGCGCCCATCGGTCCATCTCGCAGCGGCGCGACGGCGGCGGCGCGGCGGCCGCGGCGCGCGCGTCGAAGCGCTCGATGTTCGCGTAGAGGACGTAGAAGCGGTAGATCTCCCACAGCGGCAGCAGCACCTGCTTGACCGCCTCCGCGACCGCCTCTCTGGAGAAGCGGTAGCCGGCCCACGGCTGCTGCGAGGCGAGGTAGTACCAGCGGAAGGCGTCGGCGCCGTGGCGCTCGAGCACGTCCCACGGGTCGACCGCGTTGCCTCTGGACTTCGACATCTTGTGGCCGTTTCTGTCCTGCACGTGGCCGACGCAGACGGCGGTCTGGAAGGGGATGTCGTCGAACAGCAGCGTCGAGACCGCGAGCGAGGTGTAGAACCAGCCGCGCGTCTGGTCGATCCCCTCGCATATGAACGAGGGCGGGAACTCCGCTCTGAACTGCTCCACACCCTCGAACGGGTAGTGGAACTGCGCGAACGGCATGCAGGCCGAGTCGTACCAGGTGTCGATCGTCGCTCTGACACGGCGCATCTCGCCGCCGCAGCCGTCGACCGAGCAGGCCCACGTGACCTCGTCGATGTAGGGCCGGTGGAGGTCTCTCGGGAGCGCGCCGGTGAGCGCTCTCAGCTCCTCGATCGAGCCGACGCAGTGACGCGCGTCGCAGCCGGCCGAGGAGCACTCCCAGATCGGCAGCGGCGTGCCCCAGTAGCGGTCGCGCGAGAGCGCCCAGTCGACGTTGCCCTGCAGCCAGTTGCCGAAGCGGCCGTCGCGCACGTGCTCGGGACGCCAGTCGATGCGCGTGTTCTGCCGCAGCATGTCGTGGCGCCGGTCGCGCGTGGCGATGTACCAGCTCTCCTTCGCGTAGTAGAGCAGCTTGGAGTCGCAGCGCCAGCAGTGCGGGTGCGAGTGGATGAACGGCTCGGCCTCCAGCAGCTTGCCGGCGGCGCGCAGCGCCTCGACCACTCTCGGCGTCGCGTCACCGACGAACTCGCCCTCCCAGCCGGTGACCCGCTCGTCGTAGGTGCCGTCCTCGCGGACCGGGTTGACGAGCGGGATCCCGTGCCGCTCGCACAGCACGAAGTCCTCCTCGCCGAACGCCATCGCCGTGTGGACGAGGCCGGTGCCTCTGTCGAGTCCGACGTGGTCGGCGGCGAGCAGCGTGTGACTGCGCGGGCCGTGGTCGGTCAGCAGGTCGAACGGCGGCTCGTAGCGGGCGTCGACGATCGTGCGGCCGGGGAAGCGGTCGAGGATCTCGACTCCCTCCTCGCCGAGCGTCGCGGCGACGCGCTCCTCCGCCAGCACGAACACCTCGTCGCCGCGGCGGGCGCGCACGTAGCGGACGTCGGGCGCGATCGCGACGGCGCAGTTGGCGAACAGCGTCCACGGCTGCGTCGTCCAGATCAGGAAGGCGTCGCCGACCTGCAGCGGGCCGCGGCGCTCGACGACGGGCAGCTTGACCGTCGCGGTCAGGTCCTCGATCTCGCGATAGGCCATCGCGACCTCGTGCGAGGAGAGGCCGGTGCCGCAGCGCGGGCAGTACGGGACGACCTTGTGGCCCTCGTAGATCAGCCCTCTGTCCCACAGCTCGTGCAGCGACCACCAGACCGACTCGATGTACTCGGGCGTGCCGGTCTGGAAGGCGTTCTCGAGGTCGATCCAGAAGCCGACCCGCTCGGTCATCCGCTCCCAGGCGCCGATGTAGTGCTGGTTGGACTCGCGGCAGCGCTCGTTGAAGGCCGCGATCCCGTATTCCTCGATCTCGCGCTTGGAGTCGAAGCCGAGCTGCTTCTCGACCTCCAGCTCGACCGGCAGGCCGTGGCAGTCCCAGCCGGCCTTGCGCGGCACGCGGTAGCCGCACATCGTGCGGTAGCGCATGTAGAAGTCCTTGAACGAGCGCAGCAGGACGTGGTGCGAGCCGGGGTTGCCGTTGGCGGTCGGCGGACCTTCGATGAAGCTGAAGACCTCGCCGTCCTCGCGCTGGGCGAGCGCGCGCTCGAAGGTGCGCTCGTCGCGCCAGCGCTCCAGCACCCGCTCCTCGATCTGCGGGAAGTCGGGTCGTCCGTCAACTGGCCGGTGCGGCTCGCGCATGATTTCAGCCCCCTGTCAGCATGAGTTCAACGCGCTTGTTGATCTTGCCCTTGCTCTTGTACGAGGGGAGGGCGATCCGGCCCACCTCGCGTGTGTTGGCGACATGCGTGCCGCCGTCCGCCTGCAGGTCCAGCCCATCGATCCCGACGACGCGGACGACGGTGATCGAGGGCGGCAGCAGGCTGACCTTGTTGCGGATCAGCTCGGGGTCCTGGTCGGCCTCGGCGCGTGTCAGGAAGTCGACGCGCGTCGGCCGCGCGGCGGCCACCTCGGCGTTGACCTTCTCCTCCAGCTCGGCCACGAACTCGCCTGAGAGCGCGTCGAACTCGAAGTCCATGCGGCCGCGCAGCGGCTCCATGTTGGCGCCGGTCACCTTCGCTCTGTAGTCGCGCCAGACGACGGCGCAGAGGATGTGGAGCGCGGTGTGGGTGCGCATCAGCTGGTAGCGCCGCTCCCACTCGACCTCGCCTTCGAGGTCGCTGCCGGCAGCCGGCGCGGCTCTGTCGAGCAGCGTCCAGACGCCGGCCGCCGGGAAGGCCGGATCGGCGTCGTCACGCGCCAGCTTGGCGCCGGTCACCTGCCAGACGGCGTCGCCGTCGCGCAGCGTGCCGCGGTCGGCCGGCTGCCCGCCGCCGCCGGGGAAGAGCGCGCTCCCCTCCAGCTGCACCGCCGTCCCCTCCGCACGCAGCACGCGCGCGGAGAAGGAGCGCTGATAGGCGTTGACCTGGTACGGCGGTGCGTCCGCAGGCGCCCGGGCTGCGCCTTGCGAGTTCCACGTCTGGCCCTGATCGCCAGAGGCAGGTGGGAACTCGCGGGTGCCAGTGGTGCTCTCAGACAAGGCCGACGCTCACCTCGCCCAGACGGTCGAAGGTCGCGTAGGCGGTCTGGCCCTGCGCGATCGGGACGGCGCGGGAGACCGAGCCCGGCATCACGATGTCGCCCGGCTCCAGCCGCTCGCCCTGTTCGGCGAGCATCCGCGCCAGCCACGCGACCGGCTCGGCCGGGTGGCCGAGGACCGCGTCGCCGCGGCCGCGCACCAGCTCCGGGCCGACCGCCAGCGAGACGCCGAGCGTCTCCGCCTGGACGTCCTCGGCCGGCTCCCAGTCGCCGATCACGCACATGCCCGAGGAGGCGTTGTCGGCGACCGTGTCGACGATCCCGATCCGCCAGTCGCTGATGCGCGAGTCGATCACCTCGAGCGCCGGCGCGAGCGCGTGCGTCGCCTCCAGCACCTCCTCGCGGGTGACGCCGGGGCCCTCCAGCGGCGACTTCAGCAGGAAGGCGATCTCGGCCTCGACGCGCGGCTGGATGAAGCGCGAGGCGCGCAGCTGCGCGCCGCTGTGGACGACCATCGACTCCAGCAGGTAGCCGGAGTCCGGCTGGTCGACGCCCATCATCTCCTGCATCGCCACGCTCGTCAGGCCGACCTTCCAGCCGCGCAGCTCCTCGCCCTCGGCGGTCCGCAGGGTGCGGCCGATCGCCTGTATTCGATAGGCGTCCCAGAGCGTCAGGTCCGGGAACGTGCCGCTGAGCGGCTCGATCGCCTCCCCGCGCAGCTCGGCGTGCCACAGCAGCCGCGCCAGCGCTTCGTGATGTGGCGTCAGCGCGGCGGCTTCCAGGAGCGCCGGGCGGTCGCCGTCAAAGGTCCTCGTGATCGTGTGCGGAGTCATGCCTTGTCCCCCTCGGCATCGCTGATCTCGTCGTCCTGCTGCTCCAGCCCCTGGTTCTCCACTGCATCTCGCAGCGCCATCGCGACCTCGAGGATCACGTCCTCCTGGCCGGCGATCACGTCCCGTCTGCCGAGCGCGAAGAATACGTCGCGCGGGTCGATCCCGAAGTCTCTCGCGATCCGCCGCACCGGCTTCGAATAGCCGGAGAAGACGCCCGCGAGCCCGCTGACGATGCCGACCGAGTCCGTCGTCGGCAGCTGCTGCACCAGCTCGGCGTCGGCCAGGTCGGCCGCGTCGAGCACCTTGTACAGGTCTATCCCCGTGTCGTGGCCAAGCTCGGCCAGCACCGCGACCAGCACCTCGAGCGCGGTGTTGCCGGCACCGGCGCCGAATCCCCGCGCCGTGCCGTCGACGATCGTCGCGCCGGCGTCGACCGCCGCGACCGAGTTGGCGACCGCCAGGCACAGGTTGTTGTGCCCGTGGAAGCCGATCGCGATCTGCGTCGCGTCCACCATGCGCGCTATTCGGTCCTGCAGGTCGCGCGTCAGGAAGGCGCCGGCCGAGTCCATCACGACGACCCCCTGGGCGCCGTAGGACTTCATCTTGAGCGCCTCTTCGCAGAGCTGCTCCGGCGTCGCCATATGACACATCATCAGGACGCCGTACACCTCCTTGTCGCGCTCGCGCAGGTAGGTGATGTGACGTTCCGTGAGGTCGGCCTCGGTGCAGTGCGCGCCGACCCGGAAGACGTCGACGCCGACGTCGATCGCGAGATCGAGGTCACGCCGCATCGTCGCGAAGCCGGGGATGCCGAACGCCCCCAGCTTCACGTCGGACAGCTCCTCGCGCGCGATCCGCAGCATCTCCTCGTCGCTCAGCAGCGCCTCGCCGACCTGCAGCGAGGACGCCCCCAGCCCGTTGCCGTGCCCGACTTCGACGATCGCGACTCTGGCGGCGTTGGCCGCTGCCGCGTAGCGCCGGATCTGCTCTGCGGTCAGGCGGTGCTGGACGGCGTGGTTGCCGTCTCGCAACGTCGGATCGCTGATCAAGATCTGTGCCATCTGTCTGGTTCCCCCTTGTTCCCCCAAGAACCGTTCAGGCTTGCGTTGACGCGGCGTCCTGCAGCAGGACGCGCGCGTTCTCCTCCGCCGCGGCGACCGCGGCGCAGGTGATGATGTCCAGGTTGCCGGCATAGGCCGGCAGGTAGTCACCGGCGCCCGCGACCTGGACCGTCATCGCGATGCGCCCGTTCTCGTAGAGCGGCGGCACGACGAGCCGGTAGCCCGGCACGTACCGCTGTATCCGCTCGACCATCTGCTCGACCGCCGTCGTGAGCGCCGGCAGGTCGGTCTCGTCGGCCTTCGCGAAGACCGTGTTCTGCATCATGATCGGCGGCGTCGACGGGTTGACGAGCAGGATCGACTTGCAGCGCCCGACGCCGCTGAAGTGGCTCAGCGCCGCCTCGGTGGTCGCCAGGTACTCGTCTATGTTGATCCGCGTCGCCGGCCCGACGGAGGCCGACGCGCTCGTCGAGACGATCTCGACGTAGTCGACCTGCGGGTGCGTCTCCATCACGGTGCGGGCGAGCGGCACCGCCGCCTGCCCGCCGCACGTGACCATGCAGAGGTTCGGCTCGCCGACGCAGTCGGCGAGGTTGAGCGCCGGCACGCACATCTTCCCCAGCTTCGCCGGCGTCAGGTCGATCACCGGTATGCCGTGCGGCTTCAGCAGCTCGTAGTGGCGGCGCGCGTCGACCGCCGAGGTGGCGTCGAAGACGAGGTCGAACCGCTCCGGCTCCTCCAGCAGCGCGTCGATGCTGCGGTCGGAGGTCTCGACGCCCATCGCCTGGGCCCGGCGTATCCCGGCCGAGCCGCTGCTGCGCCCGGCGAACAGCTCGCAGTCGAGCAGCTCGGAGCGCTGCACCTTCAGCAGCAGGTCCGTGCCGATGTTGCCGGTGCCGATGATCGCGACGCGCAGGCGTCCGCGCCTGCCCGGACCGGCGAGCCGCAGCCGTGGCCGGCGCGTCTCGGCTTCCGTCGTCGTTCCTTTGATCGCCGAAGCTTCCATTCCCCTCGTGCCCCTCTCCCCCCCTACGCGGGGAGCGTGCCCTTCTCGACCAGGATCCCGAGGAAGGGGCAGTGGTCGCCCTCGACCTCGTGGCAGATCAACCGATGCCTGACGCCGGCGGGGATCGAGATCGTCGCCGGCGAGTTCAGCTCGATCCGCTCCTCCTCCGTCTCGACCGTGAAGCGCAGCCCCGGCGTCGCGACGAGGTACAGCTCGTCGTGGTCGTCGTGGACGTGCAGGTCCGCGTGCGGCGCGCCGACCAGTCTCGCGGCGTCGACGACGGCGATGCTGAAGGGCGTGCCCGGCAGCGTCTCCGGGGTGACCATGAACGGCGTCGGGCCGTGGTGGCCGTCGACCTCGACCGGCACCGGCAGGCCCTGGGTGATGAGGACGCCGGCGCGTCTGGTGATCTGCGCGCTCACGCCTCCGCTCCGTTCTCGTTGCGGTAGAGCAGCAGGATCGCGCCCGGCAGGCCCAGCTCGACGACCTCGTGGCGGCTCCAGCCGGCCTCGGTGAACGCCTCGTGCCAGCCCTGCTCCGTCAGCAGCTGTTGACGCATGATCGCGTGCAAGAGCGTGAATTCTGGCCGCCAGCGCTCCTCCGGTGCGCCGCTTGCCGGCTGCACCTCCGCGACGAGCATGTGCGCGCCCTTCGGCATCAGCGTGCCGAGCTTGCGCAGATAGGCCATCAGCGCGTCACGCCCGTGCTCGAAGATCTCGTGCAGCAGGAAGAAGGCGACGGCGAGATCGGAGCGCTCCAGCTCCGGGATCGCGTCGAGGTCGCCGGCGTCGCCGCAGCGGACGGTGAGGCGATCGCTGAGGCCGGCGGCGGCGATCGCGTGCTCGGCGTCCTCGCACGCCTCCGGCGCGAGGTCGACGCCGACGCCGCTGACGCCGAACCGTCTGGCGGCGGCGATCAGGAAGCGGGCGTTGCCGCAGCCGAGGTCGACGACGTGCGAGAAGTCGATCGTCTCGAGCACCGCGGTGGCGTGCGGCGAGACGTCGTCGCGCCCGATCAGGGCGGAGCCGTCGGCGACCCAGCGACCGTCGCGGATCACGTCGCTCCCGTAGCGTCTGGCGCCGGTAGAGAAATCGCCCAGCGCGGCGAGAACGTGGCCGTAGCCGCCCTGCAGCCAGACGAGGTAGCCCTTGTCCTTGACGATCGCGCGACCGCGGTCCGAAAGACTGTAGGTTCCGTCGCTCTCCTCAACGATGCCACGTTGAGCAAGATACCGGAGCGTGGCCAGCGGCAGTCCGTCGGGACCGTCGTCGGCGTCGGCAGGCAGACCGCCGCCCTCCAGCCGCTCGAGCAGCCCCGCGCGCTCCAACGAAGCGAGCACGCTCGTCAGCGCGAAGCCCTCGAACAACTCGAAGACCGGGCGAACGCCGTCGCCGGCGCCCTCCTGCTCGGCCTTCAGCGTTGGCTGGACGTCAGTCATCAACCGCTCACCTCGTCCTCCGGGCAGGAGCGACCGTGACGCGTCGTGCGCCCGTGCCGTCGTCCCCCGACATCGTTTTCACGCAGCTCGAACCTGCCGGCCCCCTGTGCTTGCGGACTCGGTCGGCACCTTCCACGAGCTGCTCCTCGGATCGTTCCCCCGGCGCCGCTGGACGCAGCGCCAACTCGTGTTATATGCCGGCCACGGAGGTCCCGTCAAGCGGCGATGTAGCGAGAGGACGCTGCGCTCTGGTCGTCGTGTTCCCGAAGATCGTCGGTCTGCGGGCGCTGAGCGCTACTTCTCGACGCGCTCCTGCTCGCGCTCGCGGCGCTCCTGCGCCAGCCGCATCTCTCTTCTCTCGACGATCATCGAGGCGAGCGCGGCGCCGGAGAGCGCGAGCGCGATCACGATCAGCGAGATGCCGTTGGACGGGTGCCAGACGTCGACGAGCAGCAGCTTGGCGGCGACGAAGGCGAGGATCACCGCGAGGCCGAAGTGGAGGTAGCGGAAGCGGTCCAGCAGGCCGTCGAGCAGGAAGTAGAGCGACACCATGCCGAGCAGCGAGAAGGCGTTCGCGGCGAAGACGATGTAGGTGTCGCGCGTGATCGCGAAGATCGCCGGGATCGAGTCGATCGCGAACATCACGTCGAAGGCGGCGACCAGCGCCAGCGCCGCGAACAGCGGCGTCGCAAGTCTCTTGCCGTTCTGGACCGTGAACAGCTTGTCGCCGTCGAACTCTCTGGAGAGCGGCAGCAGCTTGCGCAGCCAGCGCATGATCAGCGTTCTGTCCGGGTCCATCTCCTCGGCGCCGCTTCTGGCGATTCTGATCGCGGTCAGCAGCAGCAGCGCGCCGAGCACGTAGGTCGTCGCGTGGAAGGCGTCGAGCGCGGCGGCGCCGACGAGGATGAAGATCGTGCGCAGCACGATCGCGCCCGCGATGCCCCACACGAGCACCTTCAGCCGCTGCGTGTCCGGCACCTGCAGGAACGAGAAGAGGATCGCGAAGACGAACAGGTTGTCGAGCGAGAGCGACTTCTCGATCAGGAAGCCGGAGAGGTACTCACCGGCCGACTCGCCGCTGTCGAAGACGGCCAGCAGTATCGCGAAGGCGGCGCCGATCGCCGTCCACGCGATCGACCAGATGAGCGCGTTGCGCGGCGTCATCGGTCTGCCGCCGTGGCCGCGCAGGTCGATCGTCAGCGAGACGACGATGAACACGACCAGGCCGAGCCAGGGGATCAACATCTATTGGGACTCCTTCGAGAACGATTCGATGGTCTCGAAGGTTTGACCCGCCGCGGGGCTGCAGCCGGCGCGCCGGGCTCCCATCTGGGGAACCGTGTTGACGAACGCGCCGTGTCGCAGGGCTACTTCCCTTCTCGTGCAGGGAAAGATATCGGCTCTCTGCCGTGTGCGCGCAAAGCTCGCACGATTGCCGCGTTGACAGTCTCCAAAACGGCGACTCGCGCGTACGCCTTCGACTCCGCCGGCACGACCGTCCACGGCGCCGCCGGGCGGTCGGTGCGCGCGAACAGCTCCTCCAGCGCCTCCTCGTACTGCGGCCGCTTCTCGCGGTTGCGCCAGTCCTCGTCGGTCAGCTTCCACTGCTTGAGCGGATCCTGCGCCCGCTTCTCGAAGCGCTGCTTCTGCTCCTCGTCGCTGATCTGCAGCCAGAACTTGACGATCGTCGTGCCCTCGACGTGGAGCATCTGCTCGAACGCCGCGATCTCGTCGTAGCCGCGCCGCCACTCGGCCTCGTCGGCGAAGCCCTCGACCCGCTCGACCAGCACGCGGCCGTAGTAGGAGCGGTCGAAGACGGCCATCCCGCCCCAGCCCGGCAGCGGCGGCCAGAAGCGCTGGAGGAAGTGGTGGCGCTTCTCGTCGGCGGAGGGCGCGGCGAACTGCACGACGCGCACGTGGCGCGGATCCAGCGGCGTCACCAGCCGTCTGATCGCGCCGCCCTTGCCGGAGGCGTCCCAGCCTTCGAAGAGGACCAGCAGCGGCGGGCCGAGCCAGCCGTCGCCGATCAGGCCGCCGAGCTGGAGGCGCAGCGCCAGCAGGCGGCGCTGCTCCTCGGCAAGCCGCCGCTCGCCCTCCGCCTTGTCGAGCGTCAGTGAGAGGTCGGTCTCGTCGAGTCGTCCCATGGAGGCAGGCTACCCGCAGCGCTCGGCGGCGCCCATCTTCTGGCAGGTGCCTCCTGGGCCGGCGGCGGCGCGCTGAGCCGCGGCGGCGGCGCGCTCGGCGGCGCCGCGGGGGCGCCGTAGGCCGGGTGCGGCTGCGGCTGCGGCTGCCGCGACGGCGCCGCCTGGACGCCCCCGTAGGGCCCGCCGAACGCCGCCGGCTGCGGGGCGCCGCCATAGGGCCCGCCGTACGTGTCCGGCCGGGTGGCGGGGACGCGCGCGGGCGCCGGCGCGACCGCCTTCATCAGCTTCAGCGGGATCGCCGCGAAGAAGGCGCCGCCGAGCACGACCGTGAGCGCGCCGGCGCCGATCAGCCAGATGCCGGAGCCCGGCGACAGCTCCGAGCTGGAGGCGTGGTACGGGCCGCGGTAGGCGACGTTGTAGAGGTCGTGGTTGTTGATGTCGACGACCCAGAAGACGACGAAGCAGAGCCCCCAGACGCCGATCGACGATGGGATCCACGCCGGCATCGGCACACCCCGCCAGCGCCCGATCGCGAGCGCGAGCGCGCAGGTCGCGCCGACGATCGTCAGCACGCCGGGCCCGGCCGCGCCGGAGATCGCCGCGTTGTCGACGATCGTCACCGCCGGATCTGGCGTCGAGAAGAACGGCAGGAAGATGCCGACGTAGGCGAGCACGGCGCCGACGGCGACGAGCAGCATGCCCACGAGTGAGAAGGCCTTCTGCCGCGGCGTGAGCAGAGGCGGCTGAGCTGTGGTCTCCATCGGCCGGAATCTTCGCACGGACGACTGCGTACGCGCCACCGCCGCTTATGCTGTATTAATCCCGCCTATCTTGGTCGAGATTGTGCAAAATGCTCCGCGGATTTCCGTGCGGCGGGTGGCGACACGGCTTGCGATCCCGCTGCTGTCGCTCGCGATCCTGCTCGGCGTCTGGTGGCTCGTGGTCGAGCTGAGAGTGTGGTCGGAGGTCTTCGTGCCGAGCCCGGCGAGCGTCTGGGAGCGGCTGAAGGAGGGCGAATCGGTCCACGACGGACAGGTCGGCCTGTCGGGCTACTACCTCCACCAGCACCTCTGGGCGAGCCTCTGGCGGATCCTCCGCGGCGTTGCCTTCGCGCTCGTCTTCGGCGTCGCGCTCGGCCTCGCATTGGCGACGATCAAGCCGTTCCGGCTGGTCGTCGAGCCGTACGTCAACTTCATCCGCTCGCTGCCGCCGCTGGCCTACTTCTCGCTCCTGATCATCTGGTTCGGGATCGAGGACACGTCGAAGATCTGGCTGCTGTTCCTGGCCGCCTTCCCGCCGATCGCGCTGTCGGTGCTGGCGGGCGTCGAGGGCATCAGGCGCGAGCGGGTCGACGCGGCGCGGGCGCTCGGCGCCAGCCGCTGGCAGGTCGTCCGCTTCGTGACGCTGCCGTCGATCCTGCCGCAGCTGTTCACCGGCACGCGGCTGGCGCTCGGCTTCGCCTGGACGACGATCGTCGCGGCCGAGACCGTCGACGGGATCCCCGGGATCGGCGGGCTCGCATGGCAGACGAAGAAGTTCCAGCAGACCGACGTGGCGGTCCTCTGCATCATCGTGATCGGCCTCACCGCGATCGCGCTCGATCAGCTCGTCAAGCAGCTGGAGAAGCGTGTCTTGCCGTGGCACGGCAAGGCGTGAGAACCCACCAGGAGGTACGTCGCATGTCCACCGTCAGACGCGGCCCGCTCAGGCCGCTGCTCGCGCTGCTGCTCGCCGCGCTGCTCGTCTTCGGCGTCGCCGCGTGCGGCTCGTCCGACGACGACAAGGGAGGGGCCGACACGGCCGCCGCCGCTTCCGGCGACGGCGGCTCGGGCGCGCCCGAGAAGATCACGATCGCCTACCAGGCGATCCCCAACGGCGATCTCGTCGTCAAGAACCAGAGATGGCTGGAGGAGGCCTTCCCCGACACGCAGATCGAGTGGAAGCTGTTCGACTCCGGCGGCACGGTCAACGAGGCGGTGCTGGCCAACTCGATCGACATCGGCCTCGCCGGCTCGAGCCCCGTCGCACGCGGCCTCTCGACGCCGATCGAGTACCAGGTGCCGTGGATCCACGACGTGATCGGCAGAGCCGAGGCGCTCGTCGTCAAAGACGACATCGGCTCGATCGAGGACCTCAAGGGCAAGAAGATCGCGACCCCGCTCGCCTCGACCTCGCACTACTCGCTGCTGGCCGCGCTCGACAGAGCCGGGCTGAGCGAGAGAGACGTCGACGTGATCGACGCCGAGCCCGACGACATCTACGCCGCCTGGACGCGTGGCGACATCGACGGCGCCTACGTCTGGAACCCGAACCTGGCGAGAATCGTCGCCGACGGCGGCAGAGTGCTGATCTCCAGCGAGGAGCTGGCGAGAGAGGGCAAGACGACGTACGACCTCGCGGTCGTCACGAACTCCTTCGCCGACAAGTACCCGGACGCGGTCACGACCTGGGTCAGAGCGCAGGACAGAGCGGTCAGACTGATCCAGGACGACCCCGACGCGGCGGCGAGATCGATCGCGGCCGAGCTGAACATCGAGCCGGCCGACGCGAAGGCGCAGGTCGCCGACCTGATCTTCGTGACGGCGGCCGACCAGGCCGGCCCCGAGTACCTCGGCGGCGGCGTCGGCAGAAACCTCTTCGCGACGGCCGCCTTCAACCAGAGACTCGGCCAGATCCCGTCGGTCTTCGACGAGCAGAGATACCTCGACGCCGTCACGACGAGATTCGTGGAGGCCGCGTCGAAGTGAGCGTCTCAGGCGACCACACGGTCGTCCTGCGCGGCGTCGCGCACCGTTACCGCGGGCGCGACGCCGACGTGCAGGCGCTGGCGCCGCTGGAGCTGGAGATCGGCGCCGGCGAGTTCGTCGCCGTCGTCGGCCCGTCGGGCTGCGGCAAGACGACGCTGCTGCAGCTGCTGGCCGGCTTCCTGACGCCGACCGAGGGGACGGTGACGGTCGGCGGCGCGCCGGTCACGGCGCCCTCGCCCGACCGCGGCGTCGTCTTCCAGCAGGCCAACCTGTACCCGTGGATGACGGTCCGCGGCAACGTCGAGCTGGGGCCGCGGCTGCGCGGCGTCCCACGCGCCGAGCGCCGCCGGATCGCCGAGCGGTACCTGGAGCTGGTCGGGCTGAGCGAGTTCGGCGGGGCCGCCACCTACGAGCTGTCGGGCGGGATGCAGCAGCGCTGCCAGATCGCGCGCGTGCTCGCCAACGACCCGGCGATCATGCTGCTGGACGAGCCGTTCGGGGCGCTCGACGCGCTCACGCGCGACCGTCTCCAGGACGAGCTGCACCGCATCTGGCGCGGCTCCGGCAAGACCGCCTTCTTCATCACCCACAGCGTCGAGGAGGCGGTCTACCTCGGCACGCGCGTGCTCGTGATGAGCCCGCGCCCGGGGCGGATCGTGCTCGACGAGCAGGTTCCCTTCGACGCCGGCGCGCGCACCGCCGAGCTGCGCGCGACGCCGGCGTTCGTCGCCTTCCGCGAGCGGATCGCGGCGACGATCGGGCAGGGGTAGCTCGCGCTAGGAGCCGGCGGCGATCTGCTGGACCGCTTCGGCGACCGGCGTGTCGCCGCCGACCAGCAGGAAGGTTCTGCCGGCCGTCGCGGGCTCGTCGAGCACGGCGACGAGCGTCGCGGCGACGTCGTCGCGCGAGATCTCGCCCTCGCCCGTGTCGGTGCGGACCCGGCCCGTGCCGGAGTCGTTGACGAGCGCGCCGGGGCGGACGATCGTCCAGCTCAGGCCGCTCGCTCTGACGGCCTCGTCGGCCTCGCCCTTGGCGCGCAGGTAGGCGGAGAAGCCGTCGCCCTGCGCCTGCGCGTCGGCGCCGCGCGAGGAGACGATCAGGTAGCGCTCGATCCCGTTCGCCTTCGCCCCCTCGATCAGCTTGACGGCACCGTCGCGGTCCATCGTCTGCTTGCGCCCCTCGCCGCTGCCGGGGCCGGCGCCCGCGGCGAAGACGACCGCGTCGGCGCCCTCGACGGCGTCGGCGACGGCCTGCGCACCGGCCGCTTCGAGGTCGAGCACGACCGGCTCGACGCCGGCGGCGCGGAGGTCGTCGGCGTGGTCGGGGTTGCGGATCAGGCCGCGGACGCGGTCACCGCGGGCGGACAGGAGCTTGCCGAGGCGGAGGGCGATCTGCCCGTGCCCGCCTGCGATCGCGACGTCGAGAGGTGCCATGCGTCAGAGGCTAGCCGGGGCGGGCACCGGTTCAATCGCGGTTGCGATCGGATCGGCGGCGGGCTCGCGCTCGGGGCGGCCGCCGGCGCGGCGGCGGCGACCGCGGCGGATGCGCCAGGCGAGGCGGGCGGCGCCGGCGGCCTCGACGACGAGCAGCGCGAGCGCCACCGGGACGGTCGCGGGCAGGCGGTCGAAGGCGAGGAAGACGAGCCCCGCCAGCAGCGCGAACAGCAGCGTGAGGCCGGCCGCCCAGGTGCGCGGGCGGGCGCGCGCGGCCAGCAGCGCACCGACCAGCGCCGGCAGGAAGATGTCGCCGTAGCCCATCTCCAGCGGCCCGATCTCGACCCGCTGCAGCTGCGGCAGGTGGTCGCTGACGCCGGCTGCGTTGAGCACGTCGCTGGCCGGGCCGAGCAGGCCGCTGGCGACGAGGACCAGATCGGCGACGGCCATCGCGATGATGCCGGCGCCGAGCCACTCGGGCGGCGTCAGCGCGACCAGCAGCGTGCCGAGCAGCAGGCAGCTGCCGCCGATCAGCGTCAGCGCCGCGACCTGGCCCAGCAGCGAGTGGGTGTCGTGCAGCACGAGCGCGATCGCGGTCAAGGTGATCAGCAGCGCCGGGGCGCCGACGCGCGCCGCGCCGAGCAGCGCCAGCAGCGGCACGCAGACGAGCGCGACCGTCGCGAAGCTGTCGGCGTACTCCGGGTGCAGCCGCAGCAGCACGACGACGCCGACGAGCGACAGCAACGGCACGAGCGCGAACAGGCGGTGGCGCAGCTGCTTTATCCAGACCGGGGTCGCCGTCGCCGTCGCGCCTGCGACGAGTGCCGCCTGCGCGACGGAGCTGCCCGCGTAGGCGGCGATGAAGTCGACGCTCATCGAGCGTTCCGGCGGCCCGGGGGGAAAGCCATGAATTCGACTGTTCCCGCAGTTGATGAGAGGAGAATTAACGCAACCCGAACGTCTGCCCATAGAGCGTGTGAGGTCGCTCACGCTCGGGCACGTCGGCGTTCTTGAAACGCCGCGCTCCGGCCTCGCGCCCGCCGCGCCCGCGGCGGTGGCGTCGTTTGCTATTGTTGATTGCGCAAGCAACCTTGATGACGAGCGTGAACATGCCTCCTTCACTCCCCGCTGCGACAACCCTCGGCCCGATCCGCCTCACGGTCAACGATCTCGCGACCGAGGCCGCCTTCTACGAGCAGGTGATCGGGCTCGTGCCGCTGCGCCACGACGGTGACGAGGCGACCCTCGGCACGCCCGACGGCACGCCGCTGCTGGAGCTCGTCGGCCGCGCCGACGCCGAGCAGCGCCCGCGCCGCTCCGCCGGCCTCTTCCACCTCGCGATCCTGCTGCCGACGCGCGCCGACCTCGCGCTCGCACTGCGGCGCCTGGCGAGCGCCCGCTATCCGCTCGAAGGCGCCTCCGACCACCTCGTCAGCGAGGCGCTCTACCTCAGCGACCCCGAGGGCAACGGGATCGAGATCTACCGCGACCGCCCACGCTCGGAGTGGGGCCGCGAGGCCGACGGCCAGATCAGAATGGCGACGCTTCCGCTCGACCTCGACAGCGTGATCGACGACATGCCGGCCGGCATCGACGCCAGCACGCCCAACGCGCCGGTCGCCGACGGCACCGTGCTCGGCCACGTCCACCTGCAGGTCTCCGACCTCGAGCAGGCGGAGGCGTTCTACAACGGCGTGCTCGGCTTCGACGTCGTCGTGCGCGGCTACCCGGGCGCGCTGTTCGTCTCGGCCGGCGGCTACCACCACCACCTCGGCCTCAACACCTGGGCCAGCGCCGGCGCCCCCGCCAACACGCCGGCGACGCGCGGCCTCGACCGCTTCGAGGTCGTCCTCCCCGACGCCGCCGCGCTCGCCGACCTGCGCGACCGCCTCGACGCCGCCAGAACGCCGGCGCTGGAGAGCGACGGCGCGCTGTTCGCGACCGACCCGTTCGGCAACGGGCTGCGCTTCGTCGCCGCCGCCTAGGAGGGCTTCGGCGGCTTCGGCCGCCGCGGCAGCGGGCGCGCGCCGCCGAGGCTGAGGCCGTCGGTCGCGCGCGCGAGCGTCGCGACCGCGGCCAGCAGCGTGTCGAGGTCGGCGGCCGCGTGCTCGGTCGGGACGCCGTCGGCGAAGTCGGCCGAGGTCAGGTAGACGCCGACCGGGGCGACGAGCGCGCCGAAGAAGGCGAGCACGTCGCGCAGGTGGCTCTCGGCGCCGAGGAAGTGGTGCGGCGTCGCGCCCATCGCGACGATCCCGACCGGCGTGTCCTGCAGCGCCTCGACCGGCACGTGGTCGAGCAGGTTCTTCAGCACGCCGGTGAACGAGCCGCGGTAGACCGGCGTCGCCAGCACGACGGCGTCGGCCGCGGCGATCGCGGCGACCGTCGCCGCGGTGTCGTCGCCGAGCTGCTCGGGCGGCGTGCCGTCGGCGTTCGCGATCCGGACCTCGGCGAGGTCGATCAGGGCCGGCGCGATCGCGCCCGTGCGCTCAGCGCGCTCCAGCGCCTCGGCGACGGCGCGGCGCAGGCGGCCGGGCGGCGTCGCGCTGCCGATCACGACGGTCACTCTCACGGTGTTCTCGACCATTTGGGTCGAGATGGTACAGACCCTGCTGATAGGTTCGAGCGATGGCGAACACTGCATGGACGAACCTCACGCTCTTCCCGCTCGCGCTCGGCGGCAACGTCTTCGGCTGGACCGCCGACGAGACTGAGTCGTTCGCGGTGCTCGACGCCTACGCGGCGGCCGGCGGCAACCACATCGACACCGCCGACTCCTACTCGGCGTGGGTGCCCGGCAACTCCGGCGGCGAGTCGGAGACGATCATCGGCAACTGGATGAAGGCGCGCGGCAACCGCGACCAGATCATGGTCGCGACCAAGGCCGGCAGACTCGGCAGACTGACCGGCGCCAACATCGCCACGTTCGCCGACGCCTCGCTGAGACGGCTGCAGAGCGACTACATCGACCTCTTCTACATGCACGACGACCACAGCGACGTGCCGCTGGAGGAGTCGCTCGGCGCGCTCGACGCGCTCGTCAGAGCAGGCAAGGTGCGCGCGATCGCCGCCTCCAACTTCACCGCCGCGCGGCTCGCCGAGGCGCGCGAGGTCTCCGCCCGCGAGGGCTTCGCCGCCTACGTCGCGCTGCAGCCGTACTACAACCTCGTCGAGCGCCGCCACGACGAGATCCCCTACGAGGGCCCGCTGCAGGACTACGTCGTCGCCGAGCACGTCGACGTCTTCCCCTTCTTCAGCCTCGCGATGGGCTTCCTCGCCGGCAAGTACCGGCCCGGCGGCGAGCAGGTGCAGAGCGCCCGCGCCGCCGGCGCCGCCGCCTACCTGGAGACGGCCAGAGGCCCGGCCGTGCTGACCGCGCTGGACCAGATCGCCGCCGCGCACCAGACGAACGTCGCCGCCGTCGCGCTCGCCTGGACGCTCGCCCAGCCCGGCATCGCCGCGCCGATCGCGAGCGCGCGCACGACCGATCAGCTGGCGCAGCTGCTGCCGGTCGCCGAGCTGAGGCTCGCCGAGGACGAGCTGGCCGCGCTCACGCAGGCGTCGGAGCTGGAGTAGCGCCCGCGCGGCGCGTGTAGGCATGGCGGGCGGTCGCCGCGGCGACCGTCACCCACGCCGCCAGCAGCGCCGCGAACAGCAGCCCGGCGATCCACGTCAGCGGCGCGGCGCCGAGCCGCTGCGCCAGCCCGGAGCTGCCGGTGACGCAGGTCCCGAGCGGGAAGATGAAGCTCCACCAGGTCGCCGCGAACGGCAGGCCGGGGCCGCGCGCGGTGCGGGCGGTGACGGTCGCCGCGACCGTCAGCCAGATCAGCGCGAGCGCGAAGACCGGTATCGCGAAGACGAGCGCGAACACGTCGATGCCGTGCGCCAGCCGCGCGCCGACCGCCACCGGCGCGACCGCCGCCAGCAGGCAGGCCGCGGTCACCGACTGGCCGAGCGGGCCGAGCGCGATGAACAGCGTCGGCACCATCCGCGCGGGGCCGGCGCCGTGCCGCCTGAGACGGCGCACGAGCAGCCGCTTGGTCGCGATCACGGCCGTGATGCTGAGCGCGAACAGCGCGCAGCAGGCGAGCAGCAGACCGGTCCGCAGCGGGCCCGCGGGCGCTCTGGCGATCAGCGCGGCGCCGCTGGTGGCGGAGACGAGCGGCGGCACGACCGGCAGCAGCCAGGTCGCGTAGACGTCGTCGAGCCGGCTGTCGGGATGGTTGCGCAGCCAGCGCGGAACGGCCCAGACGGCGACGAGGCCGCCGATCGTGCCGGTGCTCCACATCACCGCCGCGACCGCCAGCGCGGCGTCCTCGCCGAGCAGGTCGCGGCCGACCAGCAGCGTGCCGGAGGCGATCGTCATCAGCGCCATCGGCGGGGCGCCCCAGAAGGGCGCGCTGGCGAGCGTGACGCTCGGCAGCGACCAGCCGCTGCGCCACTGCTGGAAGCAGAGCGCCAGCAGTCTCGCCAGCAGCAGCACCGCCGCGACCCAGGCGGCGAGCGCGAGCGCATGCAGACCGGGCAGGTCGAGCGGCAGCAGCACGGCGGCGTTGGCGACGATGCCGGTGCCCATCGCGGCGGTGAACCAGTTGGGGGCGACCCTCACGTCATCCATGGTGCGCCCGGACGGGGCTCGGAACCAGTCGACATCGGCCGCGATCGATTCCGATGTGGAATGGGTCAGTATTCCGAATTGGAATTGTTGCGATGATGACGAGATGGGCGAACTGACCGCCAACCCGCTCCCGAGCGCCGACCTGGCGGCGTTCGTCGCCGCCTTCGAGGCCGGCACGATGCGCGGCGCCGCCGACACGCTCGAGCTGACGCAGTCGGCGGTCACCAAGCGCGTCGCGGCGCTGGAGCGGCGCACCGGCGCGACGCTGCTGGAGCGCGGCCGCTTCGGCGTCCGCCCGACCGGCGCCGGCCGCGTCCTCTACCCGGAGGCCAAGCGCGTGCTGGCCGCCCTGCGCGACGCCGAGGAGGCGCTCGCCAGCCACCAGCGCGACGGCGGGCCCTCGCTGGCGCTCGCCGCCAGCCACACCGTCGGCGAGTTCCTGCTGCCGGACTGGCTGGCGCGCTTCCGCGGCGAGCTGCCGACCGTCCACGCGCAGGTCGACATCGTCAACTCGGCGGGCGTGATCGCGGCGCTGCGCGAACGGCGCGCGCAGATCGGCTTCGTCGAGGGCCGCGACCCGCTCGGCAGCCTCGAGCCGCTCGTCGTCCACCGCGACGAGATCGCCGTCGTCGTCTCGACCGCGCACCGCTGGGCACGCCGCAGATCGCTGCGCGCGGCTGAGCTGCGCGGCCAGCCCTATGTCGCCCGCGAGGCCGGCTCCGGCACCCGCATGGTCGCGACCGCCGCGCTCGCCGAGCAGGACGTCGCGCTGGAGCCGCTGCTGGAGCTGGCGAGCGCCGAGAGCGTCAAGCGCGCGCTCGCCGCCGGCGGCTTCGCACTGCTGTCACGCCTGGCGGTCGACGCCGAGCAGCGCAACGGCACCCTCCGCACCGTCCCCCTCCGCGACGTCCCGCTGGCGCGCGAGCTGCGCGCCGTCCGTGACCCCCGCCGCGCCCTGCCGAGACAGGCCGAGCGGTTCTGGAGCTGGCTCGCAACGACCCTCGCCCCGCAGGCCTGACGCGCCTCCCGCTCAGCCGCCCGCGCAGCCGTCTATCCCCAGTCTTCTGGCGATCGCGTTCTGCTTCTCGTTGGCGACCGCGCTGTCGGTCGAGGCTGCGTCCGCGGTCGCTCTGTCGCCCGACGCCATCGCGTCGTGGATTCTCTGAAAGCTGTCGGTCTGCTCTCCGATCAGCGCGACGAACTGGTCGTACTCACCCTTCGCGTCGGCAGGCACCTCCACCTGCGCAAGTCTGCTCGCGCCGTCGCGGCGGATTCTGATCACCTGCTCGAGCCACACGGCCGTGTCTCTGGCCGGGTCCTGCTGCGTCAGCGACGATCTCGGCACGGCCGCGATCTCGGCGTTCAACCCGTCGCAGACGTCCCAAGCCGCTCTCACGAACGCGGCGCTGCCGTCAGGTGCCGCCGTCGCGACGGTGGCGGAGTCGTCGCCGCCCGAGCTCCCACATCCGGCAACCGCGAGCAGCATGGCGGTCGCCAGGATGGCTAGTGCAGATCTTCTGTCGAACATCGCATCACGCTACGCCTCCCCGGGGAGCGGGCGCAAGCGGGAACCAGCGCGCCGCCCCCTGGGAAAGGAATTCAGAGCCCGACGATGACCGACTTGGTCTCCATGTAGTTGTTGAGCACCTCTTCGCCCATCTCGCGGCCCCAGCCGGACTGCTTGTAGCCGCCGAACGGCAGCTCGGCGCTGAAGACGTGGTACGAGTTGACGTGGACGGTGCCGGCCTTGATCCGCTTCGCCAGCTTGTGCGCCTTCGAGATGTCGCGCGTCCAGACGCCGGCGGCGAGGCCGTAGTGGGAGTCGTTGGCTTGGCGGGCGAGGTCGTCGACGTCGCTGAACGGCATCGCCGCGATCACCGGGCCGAAGACCTCCTCCTGCACGATCGTGTGCTCGGGCTTGGCGTCGACGAGCACGGTCGGCTGGACGAACCAGCCCTCGCCGTCGATCGCGCTGCCGCCGGCGGTCGCGCGGTTGCCCTCCTGCTCGCCGATCGAGAGGTATCTCGTGACGCGGTCGAACTGCTCCTGCGAGACGAGCGGGCCCATCTCCGTGTCGGGGTCGAGGCCGTGGCCGACTCTGATCGACTGGGCCGCGCTGGTGAGGCCCTCGACGACGCGGTCGAACTGATCCTCCTGCACGTACAGGCGCGAGCCGGCCGAGCAGACCTCGCCCTGGTTGAAGAAGATCCCCTGCGCGGCGCCGGCGATCGCGGCGTCGACGTCGGCGTCGCTGAAGACGATGTTCGGCGACTTGCCGCCGAGCTCCAGCGAGACGCGCTTGAGGTTGCCGGTCGCCTGCTGGGCGATCAGCTTGCCGACCTCGGTCGAGCCGGTGAAGGCGACCTTGTCGACGCCCGGGTGCTGGGCGAGCGCGGCGCCGGCGGTCTCGCCGAAGCCGGGGATCACGTTGACGACGCCGTCCGGGACGCCGGCCTCCTGGATCAGCTCGGCGAGCCGCAGCGCACTCAGCGGCGTCTGCTCCGCCGGCTTCAGCACGACCGTGCAGCCGGTCGTCAGCGCCGGGCCGAGCTTCCACGCCGCCATCAGCAGCGGGAAGTTCCAGGGGATGATCTGGCCGACGACGCCGACCGGCTCACGCAGCGTGTAGGCGTGGAACTCCGCCCCCGGCATGTACGGCACCGACGGGTTGATCGTGCCGCCGTTGAGCTTCGTCGCCCAGCCGGCCATGTACCAGAAGAGGTCGGCGGCGAGCGGAACGTCGGCGGCCAGCGCGACGCCCTTCGGCTTGCCGTTGTCGAGCGTCTCCAGCTCGGCCAGCTCCTCGGCGTGCTCCATGATCAGGTCGCCGATGCGGTGCACGATCCGGCCGCGCTCGGAGGGGTTCAGCTTCGCCCACGGTCCGTCGAGCGCCTTGCGCGCGGCCGCGACGGCCAGCTCGACGTCCTGCTTGTCGCCCTCGGCGACGGTCGCCAGCACGGCGCCGGTCGCGGGGTCGTAGGTCTCGAACGTCTTGCCGCTCACGGAATCGCGCCACTCGCCGCCGATCAGCAGCTTGCGCGGTTCGGAGGTGAAGCGGCGGGTCGCGTCGGCCATGGAAACGGCAACAGCCATGACGATCTCTCCTTCGTCGGGTTCTCCTGCCATCGACAGTACGCCGGCCGACGTTGCGGAACCGTTGCGATGCAACGTTGCGGCGGGTGCACGTTCACTCCCCGGCCACACGATCTTCGCTTGCTGATCACAAAAGGCGCTGATTTGCACGCCATTTTGTGAGCATGCGCGAGAACCAGGTGACGCGAGCCGATCTGCACTGCCACTCGACGGCGAGCCAGCTGTCGAAGCTCGGCGTGCAGCGGGCGGTCGGGCTGCCGGAGTGCGCCACGCCGCCGCAGGCCGTCTACGAGCTGGCGAAGCTGCGGGGGATGGACTTCGTCACGATCACCGACCACGACACGATCGACGGCTGTCTCGAGCTGCAGCGGCTCGGCCTGCCGGACGTGTTCGTCTCGGAGGAGCTGACGACCTGGTTCCGCGGCGAGCCGCAGGCCGTCCACGTCCTCTGCTGGGGGATCACGCCCGCGGACCACGCCTGGCTGCAGGCCAACGCGCGCGACGTCGAGGCGGTCGCCGAGTACCTGCAGGGCAACGAGATCGCGTGCGCGCTCGCGCATCCCTTCTACGCCGTCGAGGCGCCACTGGCTCCGCGCCACCGACGGCGGCTCGCGCAGCTCTTCCCCGTCTGGGAGGTCCGCAACGGGTCGCGCGCACCGGAGCTGAACGCTCCCGCCGCGATCTACATCGAGACCCACGGGGGAACGGGCGTCGGCGGCTCGGACGACCATGCGGGCGTCGACATCGGTCGCACGTGCACGCAGGCTCCGGCCGCCGCCACGCCCGACGAGTTTCTCGCCCACATCCGCGCCGGCCGCGTCGCCGCGCACGGCAGACAGGGCAGCGCCGCGAAGTGGTCGCACGCCGCGATCGCGCTCGCCGCGCGCTCGATCGGCGCCGACCGCACGGAGGCGCCGGACCCGTTCGCGGTCCTGCAGATGTGCGAGCGGATGATGCTCGAGGCCGACGACCGCAAGGGCGAGGAGGGCAGCGGCCTCGGCCCCGACGACGGCCGCCGGCTGCTGTCGGCGTGGCTCGACGCGCTCGACCTCGCGCCCGACGCCGACGCGCTCGTCGCGCTGATGCAGCGCGACGACTTCTCGCACTCCGACCTCGCCCGCCGCGCCCGCCGCGTGCACGAGAAGCGGCTGGCGCGCGCCGTCGAGAACGCGCTCGCGAGCGCCGGCGACATCGACCGCATCGGCGCCGTCGGGCTGGAGCTGTTCGCCGCCTGCCTGCCCGCGATCCCCTACGTGCCGGCGCAGGCCTTCCTCGCGAGAGAGAAGGACAAGCTGTCGGCCCGCGAGCGCGACGTCACGCGCGTGGCGCTCGTCGCCGACGGCGTCGGCTCGATGCACGGCGTCACGCACACGCTGCAGCAGATCCGCGAGCACGGGCTGCCCGGCTTCGAGGTCGAGGTCGTCGGCACCGACCCGCACGTCGACCGCCGCCTCGCCGCGGTCGCCGAGGTCGACGTGCCGTTCTACCCCGGCCTGCGCGTCGGCGTGCCGTCGCTGCCGACGATCGCCGAGGCGCTGACCGACGGCGGCTACGACCTCGTCCACCTCGTCTCCCCCGGCCCGGCCGGGATCGGCGCCGCGCTGATGGCGCGGCTGCTGGGGCTGCCGGTCGTCGGCAGCTACCACACCGAGCTGGCCGCCTACGCCCGCCTGCGGACCGCCGACGAGCGGATCGAGGCAGCCGTGCAGATGGCGCTGGCGGTCTTCTACGGGCAGTGCGGCCAGGTGCTGTCGCCGAGCGCGGCGGCCGACAGCTCGCTCGCCGAGCTGGGGATCGCGCGCGAGCAGATCGGCCGCTGGGACCGCGGCGTCGACCTCTCGCGCTTCTCGCCCGCCAAGCGCACGCGCCCGCAGCCGGCCGAGGGCCTCAGCGGCGTCGGCGCGCGCGAGCCGCTGACCGTCCTCTACGCCGGCCGCCTGACGGCCGAGAAGGGCGCCGACCTGCTCGCCGACGCGTTCCTGCGCGCCCACGCGCGCGAGCCGCGGCTGCAGCTCGCGCTGGCCGGCGGCGGCCCGGAGGAGGAGACGCTGCGCGCCCGCCTCGGCGACAGCGCGCGCTTCCTCGGCTGGCTCGACGGCGACGCGCTCGCGCAGGCGTACGCCGACGCCGACATCTTCCTGTTCGCGAGCGAGACCGACACCTTCGGCCAGGTGATCCTGGAGGCGCAGGCGAGCGGCCTGCCGGTGATCGCGGTCGACGCCGGCGGCCCGGCCGAGCTGGTCGAGCACACGCGCAGCGGCTGGCTCTGCCCGCCCGACGCCGACCTGCTGGCGGCGGCGCTGGTCGACCTCGCGCGCCGGCCGGCGCTGCGCGAGCGGCTGTCGGCCGCCGGCGTCGAGGCCGTCCGCCACCGCTCCTGGAGCGGCGCCCTGCGCCAGCTCGCCGACGGCTACCGCCGCGCGCTCGCGCCGGCGGAGGCCGCGGAGGAGGCGCAGACGGCCTAGTTCCCGCCGAGCTGCGTGAAGTTACTGCGGTTTATCGACAGTAACGTCACGCGGCTCGCTCAGCGCCGCGCGAACAGATCGGCTTCGACGACCGCCACGGCTGTCGCGCGGCGGGGGTCACGGGCTGAGATCAAGGTGGTCAGGCGGCGCGCGACGGCCGCATCGCGCGCACCGTGCGGGGCGCGGATCCACTGGAACAGCGCGTCGGCGTCGTCGCTGGCGAGCAGCGCGGCGCGCAGCTCGTAGTGCAGCTGGTCGCGCAGGTCGACGATCCGCGGCGACTGCGACGCCGGCAGCACCGGCCCCGCGTACGCCTGCACCGCCGCCCTCAGGTCGCCGCTGTGCAGCAGCCGCTCGACGTGCTCGACGTCGGTCGCGACCGGCGCCGAGAAGCGGTACGGGCGGGCCGCCAGCGCCGGGCCGAGCGTCCGCCGCAGGCGCGACAGCTCGCTGCGGATCGTCACGTCGGCGACGTCCTGGTCGCCGTACAGCAGCTCGCGCAGCTCGCCGCTCCCGAGCCCGTCGGGGTGGAGCGCCAGCAGCGCGCAGATCTCCAGCTGGCGCGGCGTCACCGTCAGCCGGCGGCCGGCGGCGACGAGCGCGTCGGCGGGCGTGCCGAGCAGGCGCAGGTCGAGCGTGCCGCCGGCGCTGGCGATCGCGGCGCGCCCGCCCGCGGCGACCTCGCTCAGCGACGGCGCGGCGCGGCGGCGGCTGTTGGGATGCAGCACCCAGTAGCCGGGCGCGCCCGCGAGCTGCTCCGCCTCGACGACCGTGCGGCCTATCCGCAGGCGGCCGGCCTCGGTCGGCGGCGGCACGCGGCGGCGGCCCATGTCGTCGCCCAGCAGCCGCCCGCCGGGCGAGACGACGGTGACGCTGGAGCCGGCGCCGATCTGGCCGCGCGCCGCCTCCAGCGCGGCCGCGTCCTTCCACGCCGCCAGCGCCGCCAGGTGCGCCTCGACCGCTCTCGCGGTCGCGTTCGCGAGCGCCAGCGTCGACGGGTGAGCGGTGTCGAAGGAGCCGGTCAGGTCGACGGCGCCGAGCAGGTTGCCGTCCTCGGGATCGTGGATCGGGGCCGCGGCGCACATCCAGGAGGCGTGGGTGGCGTGGTAGTGCTCGGCGGCGAAGACCTGGATCGGATGGTCGGCCTCGATCGCGGTGCCGGGCGCGTTGGTGCCGGTCGTCCCCTCGCTCCAGTCGGAGCCGGGCACGAAGCCGATCCCCTCGGCGGCGCGCTGGGTCGCGCGGCTGCCCTCGACCCACAGCAGGTGGCCGGTCACGTCGCAGACGGCGACGACGTGACGCGCCTCCTCGGCGACGTCGACCAGCAGCGAGCGGATCAGCGGCATCGCGACCGCCAGCGGATGGCGCGCGCGCCGCTCCTCCAGCTCCTCGTAGGTCAGCTGCGGCGGCAGCTCGTCGTGCTCGGCGTAGACGCCGGCTCTGGCCGAGCGCTGCCATGACTCCAGCACCACCGGCCGCAGCACGCGCGGCGGCGGGTTGCCCTCCAGCACGTGCTCGCGCGCGCGAGCGATCAGCCGTGCCTGCGAGACGGGTTCAACCGACGCTTCGATCGCGACCCATGGGTTCCGCATGGATGGTGCGCTCGCTCTCCTCCGGCCGGAGGGTCGACCCTACCGGCCGATCGTGACTTCGAGCTGGACGGGCTTGCCGCTTCGCACGAACTCCATTTCCTTATTGTGCAGCAACGCCGCCTTCGCCTGCCAGCGCGGCCGCGCCATGAAGTCGTTGCGGACCGGCACCGGCTGCGGCGTCTCGCCCTTCGCATAGCGCGCCGCATTGCGGCCGATCGCGCGGAAGGTCTCCAGGTCCAGCAGCGGCGCCTGCGGGAACAGCTCCAGGTTCGACAGCCGCGGCAGGTCGCGCTGGTGGATCACCGTCGTCCCGCGCGAGAGCACGCCGACGCCGATCCCGGAGCCGCTCAGCTTGGCGCCCGTGAACGCGACGATCGCCAGATCCGCGCTGTGGGTGACGCGGATCACGCGCAGCGAGGCGCCCTCCTCCTCGACGCCGGCGAACAGCTCGCGCAGCACGCTGCCGTGCGGCACGTCGACGATCGTTCTGGTGAAGAACTCGCCGAACGCGGGCGACAGCGCGACGACGACCTCGTCATGACGCGTGCCCTGCTCGGCCGGGCCGAGCTCGGCCAGCCTCAGCTCGTGGACCGGCGCTGAAATCGTGGTGGGGCTCATTGCTCTCCTCCGCCTCAGGCTTCCGGGTTGCTCGGGCTGACGGTGTGCCGCAGCCGCTTCATCTCTTCCCAGCGCGCCCCTTCGGGTCGATACCCGCTTCCGGGTCCGGCGTAGTCGTTGGGCGCGTTGACGGCACTGACCGCCTCGCCGTCGCGACCGACGATCGCGGCCGTGTGCAGCAGGTCGCCGCCGACGCGCTGGCGCAGCAGCGCCAGCAGCGACTCGGCGACGTCGCGGAAGCCGCCGGCCTCCAGCGCGCGCACGACGTCGAGGCCGGTGATGCCCTCGTCCATGATCATCTGCGCGCCCTTGAGGTCCTCCAGCACGTCACGCGGCGGGAGGTCGTTGGAGCCGTGCGCGTAGGTGACGGCCTCGACCTCGGCGTCGCTGATCGCCGGCAGGCCGAACTGCTCGAAGACCGCCTGCATCGCGCGAGCCGCCTTGTCGCGAACGGCGAGGATCTCGCGCTCGTCGACGTGGCGCAGGCCGCCGTCGACCTGCAGGTCGCGCTGGATCGTGTTCCAGTCGTCGTAGTCCTCGCAGTCGACGTTGGAGCCGGCGAACATGTTGTCGTAGTTGGGGCAGGCCGAGTAGCCGCTGCAGATCAGGTCGGTGCCGGGCAGGAACTGCATCAGCAGCCGCGCGGTGCGGCGCATGTCGGAGTGCGAGAAGGTCTGGTCGTTGCCGGAGGCGACCTCCAGGTCGACCATCGAGGCGACGAGGTTCTCGGCCAGCACGGCGCGGATCCCGGCGGGGACGGCGCCGGGCACGCCGATGCAGGAGATCGAGCCGTTCTGCAGCCCCTGCACGCCGGCGCCCTTCGCCGTCAGGATGCAGCGGATCTCCAGGTACAGCATCGACTTGCCCTCGGCGCTGCCCATCTGCACCTCCGAGCCGGTGCCGGAGGTGAAGCGCATCTTGATGCCGCGGCTCGCGTAGGCGGAGGCGAGGAAGGCCTTCGACCAGGGCGTGTCGTCGCCGTCCATGAAGACTCTCTCGGTGCCGTAGATCGAGATCGTCTCGGCGTAGGTGGTGAGGCCGCGCAGCCCGAGCCGCAGCTCGGTCGCCTCCTCCAGCGCGCACTGCGTCAGCACGCCGCCGCGGCCGACCTGCGCGCCGACCTGCAGGCCGAGCGCGACCAGCGGCGCGTAGCGGACGATGCCGAGCGTCGTCTCGACCTCGTCGAAGCCGCGCAGCGCGCCCTCGGCGGCGTCGGCGGCGACCTGCAGGGGGTTGTCGCGCGCGCTCGTGCAGTGGGCCTGGTTGGAGGGCGTGCGGCGGGCCCGCATCTTCTGCATCGCCATCATCATCTCGACGACGTTCATCGTCTTCATGACGGCGAGGATCTTCGCCGGCGTGAGGCCGCGGACGGTCCGCAGCACGGTCTCGCGCGGGGTGCGCGGGTCGACCAGCATGTGCGCGATCTCGACCGCGTCGATCGCCATCGATCTCTCCGCGCTGCTCGCGTCGATCGCGGTGTCGGCGATGAACTGGTCGAGGAAGTCGAACTGCTCGCGCGTGCGGCCGTCCATCTCGACGACGCGGCCGTCCTCGATGCGGATGCTCGGCTGCGGGTCGTTGGGGCTGTCCATCGCGACGAGGCCGACCTCGGGCCACTCGTCGACGAAGCCGTCGAGGTTGACGGGGCGCGCCTCCAGCGCGGCGGTGCGCTTGGAGGTCTTGGTCTGCGGATCGGGTGCTCGCAAGGCGGTCATGGCGGTTCTCCTCCCCCGGGATCAGTCGTCGGCCGCGAGGCAGTCGCGGCGCTCGTAGACGTCGGCCGCCTCGCGCACGAGCGCGGCGTTGACCGGGGCGTCGTACTGCCCCTCCAGCTCCTGCGCGATGCTCAGCAGCTGCGGCTTGGTGCTGGCGCCCGGCCGCAGCGCGGCGTAGATCTCCAGCAGCCGCTCGTCGGGCACGCGCGTCAGCTCGCCGGCGCGGCGCAGGTTGGCCGCCATCTGCGGCCGCTCGGTCTGCTCGGCGATCTGCGCCTGCAGCTCCAGCGTGTCGGGCGTGATGCGCAGGTCCTCGGCGGTGACGCGCTTGTCGAGCACCGCCTCCAGCGTGATCTCGTCGAGCGTCTTCCCGCTCGGCGTCCGCAGCAGCTCCGGCCGGCGGCTGGAGAGCGGGTAGTCCGCGGCGGTGACGGTGCTTGTCTGGTCGCTCATCGTTCTCTCCTCTGGGACGCTCACGCGAAGGCGGCCGCGCCGGCCTCCGCGACCTCCTGGTCCTGCTCGACGGAGCCGGCGGAGACGCCGACCGCGCCGACGACCTCGCCGCCTCTGCCGATCAGCGGCACGCCGCCGCCGAAGCTGACGAGGCCGCCGCTGCTGTGCTCGAGGCCGTAGAGCGGCTGGCCCGGCTGCGTGATCTCGGCCAGCGCGTGCGTCGGCAGCTTCATCATCATCGCCGTGTAGGCCTTGCGCTGGCTGATGTCGATGCTGGCCATGATCGACCCGTCCATGCGCGCGAAGGCGACCAGCCGCGCGCCCGCGTCGACGACCGCGATGTTCATCGGCTGGCCGAGCTCCTCGGCCTTCTCCTTGGCGGCGGCGATCACCGCCTCAGCAGCGGCGAGGGTGACCTTGGCGGGCTTCGTGCGGGATCGTGTCGCGCTCATGGCAGCTCCTTCAGCGGTGCGCCCTTGACGAGGCGCGCGGCGTTGTGACCGAGCGCCCGCAGGCGCTCCGGGAGGTGGTCGACGGGCAGGCGCAGCAGCGGCGACTCGGGCGCCAGCTGCGGCAGGTGCAGGCAGACGGACTCGGCGTCGAGGCCGATCCCGACCGAGACGGGCGAGGCGCGCGCGGCGATCCAGGCGATCGTGGCGGCGTCGCCCTCGACGACACGCAGCCGGCACGGCACGCCCTCCTCCTCCAGGCCGGCGCGCAGCTCGCGCAGGGCGGGGCCGGCGTCGGCCTCGGAGGCGGCGACGTGGAGGAAGACCGCGGGGCCGTTCATGCGAGCACCTCCTCGCGCACGTAGGCCTCGACCAGCCCGGTCGCGACCGCGTTGCGCGGCCCCTCGACGGCGCGCACGTTGCCGGTGCCGCAGACGACGCCGAAGTCGGCGAGCGCCTCGGCGACCAGCTCCGGGATCTCGAAGTCGAGCGCCGAGCCGCCGATCAGCACGACGAAGTCGATCCCGCGCACGTTGCCGTGCGGGGCGACCTCGCGCAGCGCGCGCAGGGCGTTGACGGCGAAGACGCGCCGCTTCGCGTCGCGGCGCACGCGGCGGATGCGGTCGAGCCCGTGGCTGACCGGGATCGGGACCATCCCCTGCTGCTCGGTCAGCGCGACGACGCGCGCGAACGTCTCGGCCGGCAGCGCCTTGTCGAAGTACTGGACGGTGCCGTCCTCCAGGCGGATGTGGAAGAGCGACTCGACCTTCGCCAGCGGCGAGGTCTTGACGTGCTCGGCCAGCTCGCGATCGTCGATCCCCAGCTCGGAGCCGATCAGCTTCGTGACGAGGTCGCCGGCGCCGGCCGCGTGGTAGGTCGCGGAGGCGTCGTCGCCGAGCGCGAAGGCGGCGTCGGTCGAGCCGCCGCCGAGATCGAGCACCGCGACCGGGGTCGCCGTGCCGGGCGTGGTGAGCGCGCCGCGGACCGCCATCTCCGCCTCGACGCCGCCGACGCGCACCGTGACGCGCGCCGCCTCCTGCAGCGCCCGCGCGACCTGCTCGATCGGGCCGCGGCTGGTGCGCACCATCGCCGCCAGCGCGACCGCGTTCTCCAGCGCGAACTCGCCCGCGAGGCCGCCGCGCACCTCGCGCGGGACGAACGTGTCGGCGGCGAGCACGTCGCGGATGCGGATCGTCGCGACCTCGTCGCCGGTCAGGTCGGCCATCGTCTCGCGCACGCCGGCGAGCATCCCGCCGACGTGCGAGCCGGTCTCCCCGACGACGTCGGCGAGCGGCTGAACGCGCTTGAGCGCGTCCATGATCTCGGCCGCGCCGCCGTTGACGTCGACCGCCTTCTTGGCGCGCTCGCCGTGCAGCTCGAGCGTGCCGGCGGGGATGCGGCGGTCGGTCACGTCGCCGCCGGGCGTGCGCACGACGACCGCCGAGCGCGTCCCCATCAGCGCCCGTGCGACCGGCGCGACGACGCGCGTCTCCTCCGGCGTCAGCGTGAAGACGGTCGCGAGGCCGTAGGAGTTGGCGAGCGTGCGGACGCTGCGGCCGGGCGCCGCGACCTCGACCGCGGCCGCCATCCCGAGCGGGACGCGCTCGACGTGGGTGACCTCGTCGACGATCGGGATCGGCGTCGTGAGGCGGTTGGCGATCAGGCGCGCGTCGTCGCGCTGGACGATCGCGCCGCTGACCGTGACGCCCCGCTGCGCGGCGGCCTCGATCGCGGCGGCCGCCTCCTCGAAGTCGACCGCGGCGGGGATCACGCAGATCAGGTCGTCGCCGCCGGGATGCAGCGTGCCGAGCTGCTCGAAGGCGACGGTGACGCCAACGCCGAGCCCCTCGCCGCCGGGCGTCTGCGGGTTGTGGCCGATCATCGTCGACTCGGTGATGATCGTCTCGGTGATCGTCTCCATCGCGAGGCCGCTGATCACCGGGGTCGCCTCGTTGAGCAGGATCGTGTCGACCTCGGCGTAGGTGCGGCCGGCGCGGCCGAGCGCGCGGTCGATCGCGCGGACGGCGCCGGTCACGTTCGGGACCGTGCCCTTCACGCCCGTCGTGGCGGCGAGGCCGGAGCCGAGATAGGCGACCTCGCCCTCCCGCACCGCGGCGACGCATGCCTCCGTCGTCGAGTTCCCGATGTCGACACCGACGATCAGGGTCATCATCAACTCTCTCTCCTCGGCGGACTGGAATTGATTGACCCCAATCCGACTGTGAGCGATCGTTGCGGACGCCTGTGGTCAGAGGCAAGCTCCGTTGCAACACTCCCGCAACGTTTGGGCGCGGCATCTCTCCTGCAACACCGCGCTGCCTAGCGTCACTTCCCGGAGCGACGGGTCACCGTCAAAGAGGAGAGTGAACGAATGGACTTCAGCCTGTCCATGCTGCTCGCCGCGTTCGCGGGCGGCTGCTTCGGGGCGCTCTGCGGCGCCCTGATCGCCTTTGCGCTGACCGGGGCGATCGTCCTGCTCGGCGCCGCCGTCGCGCTTGCCGGCGGCAGAGTCGACGTGCTCGGCACGGTCGCGTTCGGGCCGGTCTTCGGCCCGCACGTCGCGTTCGCGGGCGCGGTCGCGGCGGTCGCCTACGCGGCGCGGCGCGGCTACGCCGAGAGCGGGCGCGACATCGCGACGCCGCTGGTCAGCCTCGGGCGGCCCGACCCGATCGTCGTCGGCGGCCTGTTCGGGATCGGCGGCTACGCGCTGCAGCAGCTGTTCGCGGAGCTGCTGGCCAAGAGCGACGGGACCGGCTTCTACACCGACACGGTCGCGCTGTCGGTCGGCGTCACCGCCGTGGTGGCGCGCTTCGCCTTCGGCGCCGGCGGCCTGCTCGGCACCCGCCCCACGCGGCGCGCACGGCCGATCATGGCCGGCGGGTCGCAGGAGGCGGACCTCCTGCTCTCTGGCGAAAGCATCGGCGTGGCTGCCAAGGACGCAGAGAGCGTGGCGGGCGCCAGCCCGCGAGCGATCGAGGACGCCGGCAGGCGCGCCGATGCGCCGCCAGAGGAGGCGACGTGGGTGCCGTGGCAGAGAGCGTGGTCGATGGCCGCACTGCTCGGACTCGTCTCCGGCCTCGCCTCGGCATGGGTGGTCGCGTCGCTCGCCGAGGTCGACGCGGCCTACGCCGGCGCGGCGACGCTGATCGGCTTCGGCGTCTCCGCCAGCCTGCTGGCGCTGCTCGTCGTCGGCGCCTCGGTGCCGGTCACCCACCACATGACGCTGCCGGCCGCGGTCGCCGCCGGCTTCGTCCTCGCGGCCGGCGGCAGCGCGCTGACGGCGGTCGCGGTCGGCGCGCTCTGCGGCCTGCTCGGCGCGCTGCTGGGCGAGCTGTGCGCCCGCCTCTTCCTGATCCACGCCGACACCCACGTCGACCCGCCCGCGCTCGCGATCGCGCTGATGACGACCGCGATCGTGCTGACCGATCTCGCGCTGTGAAGGAGCCCCACCCGATGACGACCGTCACCACCGACTACGAGCAGATCCGCGCCGAGCACAGATGGCTCGTGCCCGACCGCTACAACATCGCCTTCGACGTCTGCGACAAGCACCCGCGCGACGGCCTCGCGATGATCTGGGAGCGCTGGGACGGCGCCCGCCGCGACCTCACCTGGGGCGAGCTGCAGGACCTCGCCAACCAGGCCGCGCACGTGCTGCGCGCGCACGGCGTCGGGCGCGGCGACCGCGTCGCCGTCGTGCTGCCGCCGACGCCGGAGACGGCCGCCGTCTTCCTCGCGACCTGGAAGCTCGGCGCGGTGCTGCTGTCGATGTCGGTCCTCTACGGCGACGACGGCATCCGCCACCGGCTGCAGGACAGCCAGCCGCGGCTGCTCGTCACCGACGCCGCCAACGTCGGCCGCTTCGACAGCGCGCTCGCCGAGGAGCTGCTCGTGCTCGACAGCGAGGAGGGCGCGCGACTGCTGGCGACCGCGCCGGCCGATCCGATCTCGACCGACACCTCGGCCGACGATCCGGCCCAGCTCTACTACACCTCCGGCACGACCGGGCTGGCGAAGGGGATCGTCCACGCCCACCGTTACATCCTCGGCCACGAGGAGTTCGCCTGGTCGCACGAGGTGCAGGAGGGCGAGCGCTTCCACGGCATGGGCGAGTGGGCGTGGGCGGCCGGGATCGCGCCGCTGCTGGGGCCGTGGCGGCTCGGCGCGACGCAGGTCGTCCTCCAGCGCAGAGGCGGCTTCGACCCGGCCGAGCAGCTCGCCTTCCTCTCGCGCCATCGGGTCACGAACGTCTTCACGACGCCGACGGCGATGCGGGCGATGATGACGCTGGAGGATGCGGGCGCTCGCTTCCCGCAGGTCTTCCGGCGCGTCTGCAGCGCCGGCGAGCCGCTGAACCCGGAGGCGATCCGCTGGTTCCGCGAGCAGTACGGCGTCACCGTGCTCGACTACTACGGGCTGACCGAGTCGTATCCGCTCGTCGGGAACTTCCCCTGGATGGAGGTGCGCGAGGGGTCGATGGGCAAGCCGATGCCCGGCTGGGAGGTCGCGATCCTCGACGAGGACGAGCGACCGGTCGCGCGCGGGGAGCGGGGCGAGATCTGCCTGCGGGCGCGGTCGAACCCGCACTACCCGCTCGGCTACTGGCGCCAGCCCGAGGCGACCAGCGCGACCTTCGGCGGCGCGTGGTTCCACACCAAGGACGCCGCCTCCGAGGACGCGGACGGCTACTACTGGTACGAGGGCCGCGCCGACGACGTGATCATCGCCGCCGGCTACCGGATCGGCCCGTTCGAGGTCGAGTCCGCCTGCCTTGAGCACCCGGCCGTGCGAGAGGCGGCCGCCGTCGCCTCGCCGGACCCGGTCAAGGGCAACGTCGTGAAGGCGTTCGTCGTGCTCGCGGACGGGTTCTCCGCTTCGGACGAGCTGGCGGCCTCGATCAGAGCGCACGTGCGCGGGCGGCTGTCGGCCTACGCGTACCCGCGCAAGGTCGAGTTCGTCGACGACCTGCCGAAGACGCTGACGGGCAAGATCCGGCGGATCGAGCTGCGCCAGCAGGAGGCGGAGGCCGGTTAGGCGATCACGCGTGCGAGCGCCCGCCAGCGGGCTACCGCACCTCGCCGCGGGCGATCAGGGGCCAGACCTCTTCGACGACGCCGCCGCGGGCGGCGTAGAGGAAGGGGTGGAGGTTGGCGCAGGTGCAGGCGTGGTTGGGGACCAGCTCGTGGCGGTCGCCGACACGGGCGGTGGCGCCCTGCGGGAGGACGCAGACGGCGTGCTCCTCGTTGAGCGCGACGACCTCGGCGCCGGGCGCGGTGGCGACCTGGGCCCAGCCGGTCAGGCCCGCGGGCGGGCCGGCCTCGCTGAGCGTCTTGGCGCCGGCGTCGAGCACCATCCGGCCCGGCACCGCCGTCGAGACGACCGCGGCGTGGACGCGCAGGGCGGCGTCGGCGGCGCTCCAGCCGCCGCGCGCCTCGCTGCGGTCGAGGAAGACGTAGTTGCCGGCGCGGACCTCGGTCATGCAGGTCTCGTGCGACAGCTGCAGCGTCGCGGTCGAGCCGCCGGAGATGCGCGCGCAGTCGATGCCCGCGCGGGTGAAGGCATCGCGGGTCGCGCACAGCAGCGCGTCGACCTCGGCCAGTCTCGCCCGCACCTGGTCGAGCGTGCCGCGGACGTGGCCGGGATAGCAGGAGATGCCGGCCACGTGCAGCACGCCGCCGCCGGTCGCGCCGGAGCCGGTCGCGCCGCGCCCGCCGCCGGCCGCCGCGCCGCCGCCCGCGATCCGCTCGATCGCCTGCGCCAGCGCGAGCGCCTCGTGCGCGTCGGCGACGCCGGTCCGGCCCATGCCCGCGTCCAGCTCGACCAGCACGTCGGCGCGCGTCCCGCGGGCGCGCAGGGCGCGGGCCAGACCCTCGGCCGCGCCGAGCCCGTCGAGCGCGACCGTCAGCGGGACCTGGCCGGCGACCTCCGCCAGCCGCCGCCACTTCTCCTCGCCCCACGCCGGGTAGTGCAGCAGCAGCGGACCGAAGCCGGCGGCCGCGAACAGCTCCGCCTCGCGCGACTTCGCGACCGTGAAGCCAACCGCCCCCGCCGCCCGCTGGCGCGCCGCGACCTCGACCGTCTTGTGCGTCTTCAGGTGCGGCCACAGCGCCAGCCCGCGCAGCTCCGCGTACGCCGCCGCGCGGGCGATGTTGGCCTCCAGCAGGTCGAGGTCGACGACGAGCGCCGGCGTCTCCAGCTCCAGCACGTGGCGGCCGATCGCATCCGCGGCGGTCATCGGCGCATCATCGCGCACGCGGCGAGTTCTACGCGGCCGCCTCCGCGCTCGGCGCGGCCGCGGTGGGCGCGCCGCCCGCCGCCAGCCGCCGCGCCCGGTGCACCGCCGCCGGGTGGCCGTCGGCGACGTGCGGGCCGGAGCCGGTCAGGCGCTCGCGCAGCGACAGCGCCGCGCCGGCGTCCTCCGCGTCGGGGATCCGCCCGCGCCGCCGCAGCTCCGGCACGACCAGCGCGACGAAGTCCTCGAACGTCCCCGGCGCGACCGCGTAGGCGAGGTTGAAGCCGTCGACGCCGGACGCGTCGACCCACCGCTCCAGCTCGTCGGCGATCGTCGTCGGCGAGCCGGCGACGACGGGGCCGATGCCGCCGAGCGTCAGGTATCTGGCGACCTCGCGCGGCGTCCAGGTGCGCGTCGGGTCGGCCTTCGTGAAGATCTCCAGCGCCGAGCGGGCGGCGTCGGTGTCCTGGTAGGCGAGCGGCGTGTCGGGATCGTGGCCGGAGAGGTCGAGCCCGCTCCAGCCGCCGTACAGCGCCAGCGCGCCGTCGATCGAGGCGTGCGCGTAGTAGTCCGCCAGCTTCGCCTCGGCCTCCGCGTCGGTCTCCCCCGCGATCGCCGTCAGCAGGATGAAGATCTTCACCGACGCCGGGTCGCGCCCGCCCTCCGCCACTCTCGCGCGGATGTCGTCGACGAGCCGTCTCGTCGCCGCGACGTCGACCGCGTTGATGAAGATCGCCTCCCCGTGCTTGGCCGCGAACGCCCGCCCGCGCGTCGAGGCGCCGGCCTGGAAGATCACCGGCGTCCGCTGCGGCGAGGGCTCCGACAGGAAGATCCCCGGCACGTCGTAGTACCTGCCGTGGTGATCGATCGGGCGCACCTTGTCCGGGTCCGTGAAGACTCCGCGCGCGGCGTCGCGCACGACCGCGTCGTCGTCCCACGAGTACTCCCACAGCTGGTAGACGACGTCGAGGAACTCGTCGCCGACGTCGTAGCGGTCGTCGTGCTTGCGCTGCGCGTCGAAGCCGAGGTTGCGGGCGGCGCTCTCCAGGTAGGAGGTGACGACGTTCCAGGCGACGCGGCCGCCGGTCAGGTGGTCGAGCGTCGTGAGGCGGCGCGCGAGCGCATACGGCTGCTCGTACGTCAGCGAGACGGTGACGCCGAAGCCGAGCCGCTCGGTCACCGCCGCCATCGCGCCGACCAGCGGCAGCGGGTCCAGCAGCGGCACCTGCGTCGCCTCGCGCACCGCCGCCGCGTGCGAGCCCTCGTAGACGTCGTAGACGCCGAGCACGTCGGCGAGGAAGAGCGCGTCGAAGCCGCCGCGGTCGAGCAGCCTCGCCAGCTCGGTCCAGTAGGAGAGCTGCGTGTAGCGGTGGGCCTGGTCGTCGGGGTGGCGCCAGAGGCCGGGCGCCTGGTGGCCGACGCAGGCCATCTCGAACGCGTTCAGGTAGATCCGCTTGGCGGAGGACATCACGAGGCTCCTGGGGTCACTTCACGGCGCCCGCGACCAGCCCGGCGACGAGCCGGCGCTGCGCGAGCACCGCGATCAGGTACACGGGGACGATGCCGACGAGCGAGGCGACCGCCTGCTGGCCGAACTCGATGTTGCGGTCGCCCTGGAACAGCGACAGCGCGACGGGGAGCGTCTGGGTGCTCTGCTGCTGCTGGAAGCTGATCGCGAACAGCAGCTCGTTGTAGGAGAGGAAGAAGCAGATCAGCGCGGCGGCGACGATCCCGGGCGAGGCGAGCGGGATCACGATCCGCCGCAGCGTCGCCCAGTGGCCGAGGCCGTCGAGCCACGCCGCCTCCTCGATCTCGCGCGGGACGCGCCGCAGGAAGCCGTCGAGCAGCCAGACGGCGACGGGCAGGTTGGCGAGCCCGACGACGAGCGCGAGGCCCGGCAGCGTGTTGTTGAGCCCGGCCCAGCGCAGCATGAAGAACAGCGGCAGCACCGCGACGACCGGCGGCGCGCAGTAGCTCGCCATCGTGATCGCGGCGAGCCGGTCGCCGGCACGACCGGCGCGCGCGACGTAGTACGCGCCCGGCAACGCCAGCGCCATCGTCAGCACGACCGCGAGCAGCGCGACGATCCACGAGTTGACGAGGAAGCGCGTCAGGTCGATCGCGTCGAACGTGTCGGGCCAGTTGTCCCAGTACAGCTTCGACGGCAGCAGCGAGCCCGACAGCACGTCGTCGCGCGAGCGCACCGACAGCGTCGCGAGGTAGAGCAGCGGCAGCGAGGCGAGCGCGATCGCGACCGTCACGACGGCGGTCGCCCAGCGGCGCGGTCTGGCGATCACGGCGCCACCTCCCGCACCCGCTTGTGCAGCCGCGAGACGACCGTCACGAAGATCCCGACCAGCAGCGAGAAGACGACCGTCGCGGCCGCCGCCTCGCCGACCTGGAAGTCCTGCAGGCCGGTGCGGTAGATGTCGAACGCCGACAGCGTCGTCGCGAAGCCGGGCCCGCCCGAGGTGACGACGTAGACGATGTCGAAGACCTTGAACGCGATCACCAGCCGCAGCAGGAAGACGGCGACGAGCGTCCCGGCGATCAGCGGCAGGATCACGTGGCGCAGCAGCTGGCGCGTGCTCGCGCCGTCGATCCGCGCCGCGTCGAGCAGCTCGCGCGGCACGCCCAGCAGCGCCGCGTACAGCAGCAGCGTCACGAACGGCGTCCACTGCCAGGTGTCGATCGCGAGCAGGCTGACGAAGGCACCGAGAGAGGAGCCGAGCGGGTTGAAGCCGCTGGACCCGAGCGTGTCGGCGATCTCCGGCAGCGCTCCGCCGACCGGCGCCAGCAGCAGCTTCCAGGCGACGCCGACCATCACCGGCGGCGTCACCAGCGGCAGCAGCAGCGCGACGCCGAGCCAGCCGAGCCGGCGCCCGCGGATCGCCAGCAGCAGCGCCAGCGCGGTGCCGAGCGCGAGCTGCAGCAGCGCCGCGCCGACGGCGAACAGCGCCGAGCGCCACAACGAGCTCTTGAAGGCCGTCGAGGCGAGCGCGTCGGCGTAGTTGTCGAGACCGCTGAAGCCGTTCAGCGGTCTCGCCAGCGTCGAGTCGGTCAGCGACAGACCGATCAGGTACGCGAACGGGAAGGCGCTGAACAGCAGCAGCGCCCCGATCAACGGCCAGCTGAGGCTGGCCGGCGTCTTCCTCACCCCCGCTCCCACGCGTCCTGGGCCTTCTGCAGCGCCTCTCTGGCGCTCTGCTTGCCCTGGATCCCGAGCGCCAGCTCGTCGACCAGCGTCTGCAGCCGGTCGACCGCGCCGACGGAGTTGGGCCACACCAGCGGCTGGCCGCTGAGGCCGGCCTGCACGTCGCCGGCCGCCTGCCCGAACGTTCTTCTGAACTCAGGCGCGGCGAAGGTCGATCTGCGGATCGGGTCGGCGCCGGTGCCGAAGTTGCCGATCACCGTCTCCTGCGATCTCGGCGAGGCCTGGAACTGGACCAGTGCCGCGGCCGCCTCCTTGTGCTTGGAGAGCGTCGAGACGGCGGCGCCGAAACCGGCGTTGAGCGAGGTGCCGTGGGTCGTGTTGGAGCCGCCGACGGGGAGCTGTATCGGTCTCCAGCTGTCGACGATTCTCGACTGCTCCGGGTTGGAGGCCATCACCGACAGGTCGGTCCAGAACTCCATCATCGCGGCTCTGCCGGAGAGGAAGGCCGGTATCGCCTGGTCGAAGCCGGTCTGCAGCGGCGTCGGCAGCGCGTCGGGCGAGACGGCGAACAGCGCCTCGGCGGCGGCGACCGCCTCCGGCGAGGTGAGCGCCGGCTTGCCGCTGTCGTCGAGGAATCTGCCGCCGAAGCCGACGAGCCGGTCGGCAAAGGTGCAGCCGAGGATGATCGGCACCTGCTGGCCCATCACGGCCGCGCCGTAGACGTTGCCGCCGCCTCTGCCGGTGATCGTTCTGGTGACGTCGGCGTACTGCTCCCACGTCTGCGGCGGCTGAACGCCGAATCTGTCGAACAGCTCCTGGTTGTAGAACAGCAGGAAGGTGTCGCCGTCGAACGGGAGGCCCCAGCGTCTGTCGTCGATCAGCGTGTACGGGTCGTAGATCGACGGGAGGAAGTCCTCCGGTCTGATCTCCGCTCTGCGCTCGTCGATGAAGTCGGTCAGGTTCTCCAGCGCGCCCGCGTCGACGAGGTCGCCGAGGCCGACGTACCAGTACTGGAAGACGTCGAACTCGCCGGCGCCCGACTGCACGTCGCGGATCGCGTTCGAGGTCAGCTTGTCGTACGGGATCGGCGTCAGCTCGACGGTCGCGCCGGTCTCCTGCTCGAACAGTCTGGCGGCGATTCTCCAAGCGCCGAGGTTCGGCTGGTTGACGAGCACCTTCAGCTTCACGCCGTCGAGGTCGGTCGCGCTCTTTGACGGGTCGAGCGCCGCCCCGGCGTCGTCGCTGCCGCAGGCCGACAGCAGCGGCAGGGTCGCGAAGGCGGCGCCGAAGGCGACGCCGCCGCGCAGGAAGTCCCGGCGGGAGGTGGTCATTGGTCGTCTGGTCCCCGGTGGTCAGGTGTAGAGGGTGAACGGCGGGTGCTCACCGGTCAGGAAGTGAGCCCCCACTTCCCGCTGCTTGTAGGCAACGGGGTCATGCAGGGTGTGCGTCCGCACGTTGCGCCAGTGGATGTCGAGCCCGACGGCGTTGCTCGTCGCACGCGCGCCGGTCAGCTCGAAGATGCGTGAGGTCGCCTCCAGCGACGCTCTCGTGGCGACGACCTTCGCCGCCGCGACCAGCTCCGCCAGCTCGCCGCGCCCCTCCCACGTGAGCGCGTCCGGCCCGGCCTCGATCGTCTGCGCGAGCGCCTCGATCCCCTCGTCGGCGAGCGCTCTGGCCGCCTTCAGGTGGGCGACCAGCTCGCCGTACGTCTGGAGGATGTACGGGTCCTCGGCGGCCGCGTCGACGCCGCTCAGCAGCCACGGCCGCGTTCTCGCGAGCGTGTACTCGCGCGCCCGCGCCAGCGCCCCCTCGGCGATGCCGATGTAGAACTGGATGAAGACGAGCTGGATCGCCGGCGTGACGAGCGTGCCGAAGGGCGCCAGCGCCTCCGGCGCGAGCGACGCGACGACGCCTTCGGGCGCGACCTTCACGTCGTCGAAGCTGACGCTGCCGCTGGCCGTCAGCCGCTGGCCGAGGTTGTCCCAGTCGTCGCCGAAGCGGACGCCGGGCTGCGCCGGGTCGAGCACGATGAAGCGCGGCTCGCCCGTGTCGGCGTCGATCGCCGAGGCGCCGATGCGGTCGGCGACGCGGGCGCCGGTCGCGAAGCTCTTGCGGCCGTCGAGGCGATACCCGCCGCTCGTGCGGGTCAGCTTCAGGTCGGCGTCGCGCGGGTTGAAGGCGCCGCCCCAGAACCAGCCCTGCGCCGCGCCCTCGCGGCTCAGCTCGGCCAGCAGCTCCCAGTTCGCGAAGAAGCCCGCGTTCCAGGAGATCTGGAAGTGGTAGCCGATCAGCTGCCCGAGCGAGCCGTCGCCGGCCGCGATCTCGCGGATCACCTGGTAGGCGGTGCGCCAGTCACCGCCGCCCCCGTCCTGCTCGGCGGGGACCAGCAGGCTCAGCAGCCCGCTGCTGCGGAACAGGTCGATCTGCGCGTGCGGGAGCGTGTTCGCGCGGTCGCGTTCGAGCGCGTCGCTCGCCAGCTCGGCGGCGACCGTGCGGGCGGTCGCGAGCCAGTCGTCGTGGGTGCGCGGCGTCGTGCCGCTCGGCGTGGTCGATGTCACGGTCGTGCTCTCAGACGATTCCGCTGCGCGGCGGGGCGACGCCGTTCAGCTCGTAGTTGCCGAGGTGCTGCAGCTTCCAGCGGCGCGGGTCGTGCAGCGTGTGCGTGCGCGCGTCGCGCCAGAAGCGGTCCAGGCCGCCTCTGGTGGAGGCGGCGCGGGCGCCGCCGAGCGCGAGGAAGTCGCTCGCGACGGAGACGGCGCTGATGTCCGCCTGCGCCCGCGCGGCCGCGACGGCGGCGGAGGCTTCCGCGGCCAGCGCTTCGGCGTCGGCGGCGCCGGCGGCGGGCGCGGGCGCGGGCGTGTCAGACGCCTGCGCCGCGATCGCGGCGCGCGCGGCGTCGAGCGCCTCGGCCGCCTCGCGCAGCAGCGCGCGGGCGGCGCGGACGCGCAGCGCCAGCTCGCCGAACTGGTTGATCACGAGCGGCTCCTCGGCCGCGCGCGCGACGCCCGCCTCGGCCCACGGCCGCGCCTTCGTCTGCACGAACTCGCGCGCGGCGTCGAGCGCTCCGATCGCGATGCCGGTGTCTATCGCCGCGTGCAGGAACTGGCCGTAGGCGCCGAACGCCTCGGTCTTCTCGAACGTCTTCCAGTGCGGCACGACCTGGTCGGCGGGGATGCGGACGCCGTTCAGCCGTACGGTGCCGCTGGCGGTCGTGCGCTGGCCGACGCCCTCCCAGTCGTCGACGATCTCCAGCCCGTCGGCGCCGGCCTCGACGTAGGCGGCGTTGACGCGGCCCTGCTCGTCGACGGCGTAGACCGGCACCCAGTCGGCCAGCAGCGCGCCGGTCGAGTAGTACTTCGCGCCGTCGAGCCGGAACCAGCCGTCGCCGTCGGGGCGGATCGTCGTTCTGAACTCCAGCGCGTGGGTCGCGCCCGGCTCGGCGAGCGCGTTGCCGAAGCGCTTGCCGGCGAGCACCTCGGCGAAGAACCGCTGCTGCTGCTCGGGCGTGCCGTTCTGCCGCAGCACCTCGACGAAGAAGAAGTGGTTCTGCGGGATCTGGCCGATGCTGGCGTCGGCGGCGGCGAGCGTCGCGATCACCTCGCCGAGCACGCGCGTCGGCACGTCGGCGCCGCCGTGCTCGGCCGGGACGGTGATCGCGGTGATGCCGGCCGCGCTGACGCGGTCCAGCTCGGCGCGCGGGAGGCGCCGTTGGAGGTCGCGCGCGGTCGCGTCGACGGCGAACTCGGCCGCGAGCGCGCGGGTGGTGGCGAGCGCCTCCTCCGCGGTCGCGATGACGGCGGCGGGCGGACGCGACTCGCTCGTCGCGGACGCGGCGACGTCGCTTGCGGCGGCGGCGCTCGCGGGCTGCAGCGTGTCGCTCATGACGCCGCCTCCGCCTTCGGCCGCGCCGTCGGCGCGAACGGCACCGCCGCGCGCTCGTCGACGTCGGCGGCGCCGGCCGGGTGCTCCCACAGGCCGCGCCGGCGCAGCAGCGGCAGCACGCCCTCGCCGAACCAGTAGGCCTCCTCCAGGTGGGGATGGCCGGAGAGCACGAACTCGTCGATCCCGAGCGCGTGGTACTCGGCGATCCGCTCGGCGACCTCCTCATGGGAGCCGACGAGCGCCGTGCCGGCACCGCCGCGCACGAGTCCGACGCCAGCCCACAGGTTGGGCGCGACCTCGAGCTCGTCCTTGCTGCCGCCGTGCAGCGCCAGCATCCGCTTCTGCCCCTCCGACTCGCTTCTGGCGAGGCCGGCCTGGACTCTGGAGATCGTCGCCGGGTCGAGCCCGTCGAGCAGCCGCTGCGCCTCCGCCCACGCCTGCTCGGAGCGGTCGCGCGTGATTACGTGCAGGCGGATGCCGAAGCGGACCGTGCGGCCCTCGGCCTCGGCGAGCGCCCTGATCCAGGCGATCTTCTGCGCGACCGCGGCCGGCGGCTCGCCCCACGTCAGGTAGACGTCGACGTGCTTCGCCGTGACCGTGCCGGCGGCGGGGCTGGAGCCGCCGAGGTAGATCGGCGGCGCCGGTTCCGGCAGGCGCCCGAGGACGGCGCCCTCGACCCGCTCGTGCGCCCCGTCGAAGTCGACCGTCTCGCCGGCCCACAGCCGTCGGACGATCGTCAGGAACTCGTCGGCGCGGGCGTAGCGCGCGTCCTTGTCGAGGAAGTCGCCGTAGGAGCGCTGCTCGTGCGACTCGCCGCCGACGACGACGTTCAGCAGCAGGCGGCCGTTCGAGTGGCGCTGGTAGGTCGCCGCCATCTGCGCGCCGAGCGTCGGCGACAGCAGGCCGGGGCGGAAGGCGACGAGGAACTTCAGCCGGCGCGTCTGCTCGACCAGCATCGCGGTCGTCAGCCAGGCGTCCTCGCACCAGGCGCCGGCGGGCGTCAGCGCGCCGTCGAAGCCGAGCTGCTCGGCCGAGCGGGCGATCTGGCCGAGGTAGTCGAGCGTCGCCGGTCGGGCGCCGCCGGCGGTCCCCGCCTGGAGGCCGTGACCGCCGCCGACGAGGTGGCGGCTGTCCCCGTACGTCGGGAGGAACCAGTGGAAGGTGAGCGACATGATGCGCTCATCCTTGCTTTGTCGATCGCTTTTGTCAGGTTTATGCCCGAGGAGTACCCGATCGGGGAAGCTGGGCGTAGCGCTGGACCGCCTCGGTGCGGTTGCGGACGCCGAGCTTGCGGTAGATCGCGGAGGCGTGCTTCTTGATCGAGTCGGGCCCCAGATGCAGCTGCGCGGCGATCTCGCGGTTGGTCGCGCCTGTCGCCAGCAGCGTCAGCACGTCGCGCTCGCGCGGGGTCAAGGGATCGTCGGCGACCGGCTGGCCGCTCGCAGCCGCGGGCGCCGCCTCGCGCACGGCGGCGAGCACGCCCTCGACCAGCTCTCTGCCGGGCGTTCCATACGGCAGGAAGGGCGCGTCGACGTGCCGCAGCAGGGCGCAGGAGACGGTCGCGCAGCGGGCGGTCAGCAGCAGCCGCAGACCGGGGTGCGGCGCGCGCAGCGTCTCGACCACGAGGCCGACGAACGGGCCGGCGTTGGAGATGTCGACGACCGCGACGTCGGGCCGGTCGCGGCGGACCAGCTCGGCCGCCTCGCGCTGGTCGGTCGCGAGCGCGCAGCGGCGGACCCACGGCTGGCGCCGCAGCAGCAGCGCGAGGCCGAGGCGGCTGGGGTCGTGCTCGTCGACCACGAGCACGTCGACACGCCCGTCGAATCCCGGCGCGACCGCTTCCGGTTCGGTACCCATCGGGTGAATCGTACGATGTCGACCGGAATGGTTCCGTTTTCTTCCACCTACCCGTATAAGTTGTCGCGACCGTGTCTTCGTCTTCCCGTCCCACCCGCCCGCCGGCCGACCTGATCGCCGACGAGGCGCAGGCCGTCGCGGCCGCCGCCCGGCTCGGCAGAGAGCTGGCGGTCGAGGCCGCCGAGCGCGACGCCGAGCGCCGCCTCCCCCACGCCGAGGTGCGCGAGCTGGCCGCCAGCGGGCTGCTGGCGATCACCGTCCCGCGCGAGCACGGCGGCATCGACGCGAGCGCCGCGACGCTCGCCGAGGTCTTCCGCCTGCTCGCCGCCGGCGACCCCAACGTCGCGCAGATCCCGCAGAGCCACTTCGTCTACGTCAACGTCCTCAAGCAGCAGGGCGACCCCGGCCAGCGGGCGTTCTTCTTCGGCGAGCTGCTGGCCGGCGCGCAGATCGCCAACGCCCAGTCCGAGCGCGACACGCGCCATGTGCAGGACTACCGCACGCGGCTGGCGCGACGCGACGGAGGCCGGCTCGCGCTCGACGGCGTCAAGCACTACTGCACCGGCTCGCTGTTCGCCGACTGGCTCGGCGTGCTCGCGCTCGACGCGCAGGAGCGCGCCGTCGTCGCGTTCGTGCCGGCCGACGCCGCCGGTGTCGAGATCGTCGACGACTGGGACGGGATGGGCCAGCGCACGACCGCCTCCGGCACGGTCAGGCTGACCGACGTGACGGTCGCCGAGGGCCACGTCGTCGAGCACCACCGCACGTTCGACGGCCCGCAGCTGTTCGGCGCGCAGGCGCAGCTGCTGCACGCCGCGATCGACACCGGCATCGCCGGCGCCGCGCTGCGCGAGGCGGTCCGCTTCGTGCGCGACTACGCGCGGCCGTGGTTCGAGGCCGGCGTCGAGTTCGCCAGCGACGACGCGCTGCTGCTGCAGCGGTTTGGCGAGCTGCAGCTGACGCTGCGCACCGCCGAGGTCCTGCTCGCCGACGCGGCCGCCAGCATCGACGCGGCGCGCGCGGGCGGCGACGACGCGCAGGGCGCGACGGCCGCGCGCGGCGCGGGCGTCACCGAGGAGGCCGCGGCCGCCGCCTCGATCGCCGTCGCGACCGCCAAGGTCGCCGCCGACCGCGCCGCGATCGAGCTGACCAACGCGCTCTTCGAGGTCTCCGGCACGCGCTCGAGCCTGGCGGCGCTCAACCTCGACCGCCACTGGCGCAACGCCCGCACCCACACGCTCCACGACCCGCCCCGCTGGAAGCTCCAGCACATCGGCCGCCACGTGCTCAACGGCACCCCGCCGCCGCGGCACGGGCTGCTGTAGACGGCGGACGCGCGCTGTTTGAAGCGGCGCGCGCAGGACAGCGGTACCTCGCGCCCGGCGGCGCCGGCGCGCTCCCCGCGCGGAAGAGCTGCTGCGCGCCGAGGTGCTGCAGGCGGAAGATCGCGAGATCTGTTTCTCCCGCGGCGCGCCGGGCAGCTCAGTCTCACGACACCGAACGAGGAGAATCCACGATGCTCGACAGAACGACCGCGCCGCAGCTGGCGCGCGCGGAGATCGCGACGGCCGCCTGATGGCGCACAACGAGATCGACGTCGCCGCGCCGCCCGAGCGGGTCTTCGACGTGCTGAGCGATCCGCGCGCCTACGCCCGCTGGGTCGTCGGCTCCAAGCGGATCCGCCGCGCCGACGCGCACTTCCCCGCGCCCGGCTCGGCCTTCGACCACGCGATCGGCTTCGGCCCGCTGCAGCTGAAGGACCACAGCGCCGTGCAGCAGTGCGAACGACCGCGGCTGCTGAGACTGCTGGTGCAGGCGCGGCCGTTCACGAGAGCGCACGTGACGCTGCGCTTGCACCCCTCGCCTGCGGGCACGCGGGTCGAGATGGACGAGGGCCCGGCCGACGGGCGCAGCCGCCTGTTCATGAACGCGCTCACCGACCCGCTCGTGCGGCTGCGCAACCACGAGTCGCTGCGGCGGCTGAAGGCGCTCGCGGAGCGGCGCGAGCCGATCCCCGCCGGCACCCTGCCCGACCGCGGCGACGCAGCCGAGGCGGCGGTGGAAGGCTCCAGCAGACCGGCCGCCGGCTAGCGGCGGCCGTCTGCGGGCGTCAGTACCAGCGTTCGCGTCCGCCGACCGCGCGGCCGGTGGCGCCGAGGATCCACAGCACGATCCCGACGAGCACGAGGACGATTCCGATCGTCCACAGGATGCCGCTGCTCACGAGCAGCCCGATCAACAACAGGATCAATCCCAGCGCAATCAATGTCTGCTCCGATTCAGAGAAGTTTCAGTCGTTATGAGCTGCCCGTGAAGCGAGCGGCGAAAACGTTGACGGACGGCGTCGCCTTGCCGGCTGGCGGGTACTCCCTCCCAGCATGAGCGACGACAACCGCTTCGGTGACGGGACGCCGTTCTCGCTCGGGGTCGAGGAGGAGCTGTTCCTGGTCGACCCCGTCAGCGGCGCGCAGGTCAACAGCTCCGCCGCCGTGATCGAGCGGCTCGGGCCGCACGACGGCCGCGTCGAGCGCGAGCTGCACGCCTGCCAGGTCGAGCTGATCACCGACGTCTGCCGCACCGTCGGCGAGGCGGTCGGGACGCTCGGCGGGCTGCGGCGGGCGGTGATCGCGACCGGCGCCGGGCTGCTCGGCGCCGGCACCCATCCGCTCGCCGGCGAGGGCGAGGCGGAGATCACCGACAAGGAGCGCTACGAGCGGATCCGCGAGCTGCTCGGCGACGCCGTCGCGACCTCCGTCAGCGGCCTCCACGTCCATGTCGGCATGCCGGACGCGCAGACCGCCGTGCGCGCCTTCAACGGCCTCCGGCGCCATCTGCCGCTGCTGCAGGCGCTCGGCGCCAACTCGCCCTTCCGCCACGGCCGCGACACGGGGCTGGCGTCGGTGCGCGAGGTGACGATGCGCGGCTGGCCGCGCTCCGGCGTCCCGCGCGCGCTGCGCGACTTCGACGACTTCGACGCGATCACCGCGCTGCTGACGAGAGCGGCCGACGTGCCCGACTACACCTGGTTCTGGTGGAAGCTGCGGCCGCATCCGCGGCTGGGCACCGTCGAGATCCGCGCGCTCGACACGCAGGCCTCGCTCGACGACCTCGCCGGCCTCGTCGCGCTCGTCCACTGCCTCGCCCGCCACGCCGCCGACGAGACCAACGGCGACGCGAGCGCCGACCCGCCCGGCGAGCTGCTGGACGAGGGCGTCTTCCGCGCCGCCCGCTTCGGCGTCACGGCGCGGCTGCCCGGCGCCGACGGCACCCTCCGCCCCGTCTCGCAGCTGCTGGACGAGCTGCTCGCGACGCTCGCCCCGACCGCCCGCGAGCTCGACTGCGGCGCCGAGCTCGACAGCCTCCGCGGCCTGCTCGAACGGGGTGGCGGCGCCGGCCGCCAGCGGGCGCTGCACGCGATCGGCGGGATGGGGACGCTGCTGCGCGAGATGACCGCGTTGACGGCGGCGGGCACGGCCGCGCCGCCCGGTCCCGCGGCGGCCGCCGCGGGCTGAGCGGCGGCTGCCCACCCGGCCGACGCAGACGCCGGCGCCGCGGCCGGACCGCGGGCGCGGCGGGGCGAAGATCCGGCGCGCGGGCCTCAAGAGGTCATGCGAACGGGACTGAGCGAGACGGAGCTGGCGGCGCTGGCCGAGGTGGTCGAGGCGATCGGGCGGGCGGCGGCGAGACTGCCGCAGTCGTCGGCGGTGCGGAGCGGGCTGCTGGCGGTGCGGCGGCCGCTGCTGCGGACGCTCAGCCGAAGCGGCGCTGCGCCTCCGCCGCCGCCTCTTCGAGATCGAGCAGCGCCTGCACGCGGTTGAACGCGGCGAGCGCCTCCTCGACCCCGACGACGCGCTCGTCGAGCCGGCTGCGCGCGTTCCAGAGGCGATGCTCGACGAAGTAGCTCGGCGCGACGCCGGCCGCCCGCGCGATCAGCGCGAGCGCGGCCAGGCTCGGCCTGTCGGCCCCGCGGGCGATGTTGCCGATGTGCCCGGGAGAGAGTCCTCTCGCCGGGGCGTTGACCTCGTCGGTCAGCCGCGCCAGCTTGCGATTCGAGAGCCGTCTCTCCGCGATCAGCGCCCTGAGCGCCTCAGGGGCTGGGAGATTGCTCACCGAATGGCTGGCGTTTGCCATACGTCCAGTCTGAACGCCCGAACCGTTGACAACAAGAGCACTGGCTGGCACCATCCAGTCACACGCGCGGCTGCAATGACTGCTGCCTACAAGACAGATATGGCAGCGGCGTACACTGTGCGTGCATTCCGAGCAGGAGTTACTCGAGGCAGCCGCCTCAAAAGAAGAGCCCGGCGTTGGGTGCCGGGCTCTTCGCTCTTCTGGGACGTGCTACCTGGTGACGACCACGAGGATCAGCAGCAGGAGCAGCATCCCAAGCAGGAGTTGCTCAATGGCAACCACCTCCTTTCTCAGGCCGCGAGGCCCGCGCGCCGGTAATCGCCGACGCGAATTCTGGAGGCGCCCGACGCCTGCTCGAGGGCGACAGTACTCGATCCTGACTGGCGCGTATACGCTGAAAAGATCCCGTCCCACACTGCTGTGGCGGGATGCACTATTTGACTGTCAGTTGGCGGCGGTTCAGCGACGCGACGGCGCTGCGAAGCGGCCGTCGAGGCGGGTGAGGCGCAGCACGCGCGCGGCGGCGCCGTCGCCCGGATCGACGGAGAAGCGGCAGTCGTCGCTCTTCAGCCGGTCGTCGAGGCGCATCAGCAGCCGCAGGCCGCTGGAGTCGAAGAAGGTGACGCCGCGCAGGTCGAGGCAGACCTCGGCGAAGCCGCGCTCGCAGAGTGCGACGACCTCCTGCTCGACCGCCGGCGCGGTCGCGATGTCGAGCTCGCCGTGCGGGGCGACGATCGCGCGCTCGCGATCGGGCGTGACGGTCAGCTCCAACGGCTGGGTCGGCGGCGAGATGGTCATCGAACGGCTCCTCTGCTCCAGGTGATGCGCGGCGCTGTTGCTCGAGGGATTGGGAGCGGCAGGACGTGCTGTAGCCCCAACCCTACTCGCCCCCGCCCCTCTTACGTGAGCGATTCTCCCGCGCGGGCGCGTCAGCGTCGCCGCGGCAGCGTCCCGTCGAGCACGTAGCGGAGGATGTCGACGACCTGCTCCGGCTCGCGCGCGACGGCGAGCGCGGCGCGGTCGACCTCCTTCAGCGCATGGTCGTGCTCCTCGGGGTGGAGCGTGATCAGCGGCTTGCCGAGCGCCGCGGCGTAGCCGGCGTCGAAGGCAGCGTTCCACTGGCGGTACTGGTCGCCGAAGCGGACGACGACCACGTCCGCCTGCTCGATCAGCGTGCGCGTGCGAATCGCGTTGACGCCGGCGCCGATGTGGTCCTTCCAGAAGCTGTTCGGCTGCTCGCCGAGGATCGCGACGCCGCAGTCGTCGCTGCTGGCGTGGTCGGTGACGGGAGCGCTCAGCTCGACGTCGAGCTCCTCCTCGTCGATCTGGTTCGCGATCCGCGCGCGCCAGCTGGAGTGGATCTCGCCGGAGAGGTAGACGTGCCAGGGCATGGCCGGCACTCTAGCCAGCCTGCTCATACCGGAGCCATCCGGAAAGCTGAGCGCAGCTTGAGAATGCGGGCGGACGATCGCTGGCGTGGTTGCGATCAGGCCCCGACGACGCACCGTCGCCGCGGCGAGCGCGGGCGCGGTGGCCGCCGCGCTGGCGCTCGCCGGCTGCGGCGGCTCGACCCCCGCGGTCCACGGCGCGCCGGTGGCGGCCGGCGCGGGGATCCACAAGATCAGACACGTGATCGTCGTGATGCAGGAGAACCGCTCGTTCGACTCCTACTTCGGCACCTTCCCCGGCGCCGACGGGATACCGGCGCGCGACGGCCGCTTCAGCGTCTGCGTGCCGGATCCGCGCCGCGGCCGCTGCGACCGGCCCTACCACGACCCGCAGCAGATCAACGGCGGCGGCCCCCACGACGCCGCGCCGGCCAAGGCCGACGCCGACGGCGGCCGCATGGACGGCTTCGTCAGAGTCGCCGAGTCGGCCGCCGGGCGCGGCTGCGGCGGCGTCGCGCTCGCCTGCGAGTCGTCGACCCCGCCGGACGTGATGGGCTACCACGACGCGCGCGAGATCCCCAACTACTGGCGCTGGGCGCACGACTACACGCTCACCGACCACCTGTTCGAGTCGGTCGCCTCGTGGAGCCTGCCGTCGCACCTCTTCCTCGTCTCCGGCTGGTCGGCCCGCTGCAGCAGACAGGACGACCCGATGTCGTGCGTCAACGACGACGAGCTGCAGGGCTTCCACCCCGGCGAGATCGACGGCCACCATCCGCGCAGCGCGCACGAGCTGCGGCTGCTGCGCAAGCGCGCCAACTACGCCTGGACCGACCTCACCTGGCTGCTGCACAGAGCCCACGTCAGCTGGCGCTACTACGTCCACACCGGTCTCCAGCCCGACTGCGCCGACGGCGACGACAACTGCAAGCCCGGCCCGCAGCGGCTGACCACGCCGGAGATCTGGAACCCGCTGCCGTCGTTCTCGACCGTCCGCGCCGACCACCAGCTGAAGGACATCCAGGACACGCGCGCCTTCCTGCGCGCCGCCCGCCGCGGCCACCTGCCGAACGTCAGCTGGGTCGTGCCCGACCAGACCCACAGCGAGCACCCGCCGGCGACGCCGGCAACCGGCGAGGCCTATGTCACGCGCCTGGTCGACGCGGTCATGCGCGGGCCCGACTGGAGCTCGACCGCGATCGTCGTCGCCTGGGACGACTGGGGCGGCTTCTACGACCACGTCGCGCCGCCGCCGGTCGACGTCAACGGCTACGGGCTGCGCGTGCCGGGGATCGTCATCAGCCCGTACGCCCGCCGCGGCCACGTCGACCACGTGACGATGTCGTTCGACGCCTTCAACCGCTTCGTCGAGGACGACTTCCTGCACGGCCGGCGGATCGACCCGCGCAGCGACGGCCGCCCCGACCCGCGCCCCGACGTGCGCGAGACCGTCCCCCAGCTCGGCGATCTGCGCAGCGCCTTCGACTTCCGCCAGCGCCCGCTGCCGCCCGACCCGCTGCCGCTCCACCCCGCCCCCGGCCCCGCCTCCCGCCCGGGCTGACCGAACACTCAGGAATCACTGGGAAACGCTTAACGTTGGCTTTGGGTCTGCGGGTAGCCTCGTTCCTACCGATGGGGTCACCGAGACATCTGTGGACCGGCACGTGGCGAGCCGAGTCCGATCAATCACGTGATGACGGCGCGTCCGCGCTGAACCGCACGCCACCGCCGAGACCCGCGACCGAGACGCCGCAGGAACCGCCCTCCGCGCCACCCAAGCGCAGCAGCACCGGGCTGTGGATCGTCGGCGTGCTGGTCGTCCTGCTCGCCGTCGGCGGCGGGGTCGCCGCCGGCTTCTTCCTGCTCGGCGGCAACGACAGCAACACCCCGGACGCGCTGCCGGCCCTCTCCAGCAAGCCGATCAGACCGGAGCAGGGGCAGACGCGCGCGGGCGCGATCTACGCGCAGGCCAGCCCCGCCGTCGTCTCGATCCGCACCAACACCGGTCAGGGCACCGGCTTCCTGATCGACGACAGGGGCACGCTCGTCACCAATTACCACGTGACCGACGGCGCCAGCCACGTCGTCGTCAAGTTCGGCCAGGACGGCGCCGCGATCGACGGCGACGTGCTCGGCACCGACGAGTCGTCCGACCTCGCCGTCGTCACGATCGAGCCCAGCCGCATACCGAGAGGCGTCAGACCGCTCGCCTTCGCCGACTCGCGCAACGTCCAGGTGGGCGACTTCGCGGTCGCGATCGGCAACCCGTTCGGCCTCGACCGCACCGTCACCGAGGGCATCGTCTCCGGCCTCGGCCGCTCGATCCAGGCGCCCAACGGCTTCGAGATCGACCAGGTGATCCAGACCGACGCCCCGATCAACCCCGGCAACTCGGGCGGCCCGCTGCTCGACTCCGGCGGCCGCGTGATCGGCGTCAACTCGCAGATCGCGACCAGCGGCATGGGCTCGCAGGGCAACATCGGCATCGGCTTCGCCGTCCCCTCCAACACCGCGCGCCAGATCGTGCCGAAGCTGGAGAAGGGCGAGAAGATCTCGCGTCCCTACCTCGGCATCTCGACCTCGCCGACGTCCGCCGCCGGCACCGGCGCGAGAGTCGCCCAGGTCAGAAGAGACAGCCCGGCGCAGAGAGCGGGCATCCAGGTCGGCGACGTGGTCAGAAGCGTCAACGGGCGCAGCGTCACCGAGCCGGCTGACGTCGCCGCCAACATCAGCAGAAACGAGCCCGGCGACAGAATCCAGATGCAGGTCGAGCGCAACGGCAGAACGCTGACGTTCGACGTGACGGTCGGAGATCGTGCCGACGCGCCGTGAGCTTCCTGCACCTCCCGCATTTCGAGGACGCTTGGCTCCTCCTGCTGCTGCTTGCCATTCCGCTGCTGGCGATCTGGTACGTGCTGGCGCAGCGCAACCGGCGCGCGGCGGCGGCCTCGTTCGCCGCGCCGCGGATGCAGTCGTCGATCGCGCCGCGGCGGCCGGGCGGCGGACGGCACCTGCCGATCGTCTTCTTCCTGCTCGCGATCGCCGCCCTGCTGATCGCGGTCGCGCGGCCTGAGACGAAGAAGAAGGTGCCGGTCGAGCGCGCCTCGATCGTGCTGCTGACCGACGTCTCCGGCTCGATGCTGGCGACCGACGTCGACCCCAACCGGCTGATCGCCGCCAAGCGCGCCGCGCGCCGCTTCGTCGAGAGAGTGCCGAGAGAGGTCAACGTCGGCGTGATCGCCTTCGGCTCCAGCGCGACCGTGCTGCAGAGCCCCACGCGCGACCGGCTCGACGTCGACAACGCGATCGACCGCCTCTCCGTCCGCGGCACGACCGCGACCGGCGACGCGATCCGGACCGCGCTGTCGGTGCTGAAGACGCAGCCCGGCGAGAGAGGCAGAATGCCGCCGTCGGCGATCGTGCTGATCTCGGACGGCAAGTCGGTCCAGGGCGAGGACCCGGTCACCGTCGCCGCCGAGGCCGCGAGACTGAGAATCCCGATCTACACCGTCGCGTTCGGCACCGACGAGGGCACGATCACGACGACCGGACCCGGCGGCACCGAGAGAGTCGAGCGCGTCCCGCCCGATCCTCAGGCGCTCGCCAGAATCGCCGACGTGACCGGCGCGGAGACGTTCAGCGCGCAGGACGCCGGCAGACTCAACGCCGTCTACGAGAGACTCGGCTCGCAGCTCGGGACGAGAGAAGAGACGCGGCAGATCACCGTCTGGTTCGCCGGCGCCGGCCTGGTGCTGCTGCTGGTCGGCGCCGGCCTCTCGCTCGGCATGTTCGGCCGCCCCATCTGACACTGACAAGGAGCAGAGACCCGTGAGCTTCGACATCCCGCCCACTCCCGAGCAGCCCCAGGAGCAGCCGCCGGCCGACCGCTTCCCGCGCAGGGAGGCGCCGCGCGACGCGCTGGAGGAGGCGCTGCACGAGATCAAGCGCGTGATCGTCGGCCAGGACGCGATGCTGGAGCGGCTGCTGGTCGCCCTGCTGGCCGGCGGCCACGTGCTGCTGGAGGGCGTTCCCGGCCTCGCCAAGACGCTGACGGTGAAGACGCTCGCGCAGGTGCTCGGCGGCAGCTTCAAGCGGATCCAGTTCACGCCGGACCTGGTCCCGGCCGACCTGATCGGCACGCGCGTCTACCGCCCCGACACGGGCCGCTTCGAGACCGAGCTGGGCCCCGTCTTCGGCAACTTCCTGCTCGCCGACGAGATCAACCGCGCGCCCGCGAAGGTGCAGTCGGCGCTGCTGGAGGTGATGCAGGAGCAGCAGGTGACGATAGGCGGCGAGACGCATCCCACTCCCCGCCCGTTCCTCGTGCTCGCGACGCAGAACCCGATCGAGTCCGAGGGCACCTACCCGCTGCCCGAGGCGCAGGTCGACCGCTTCCTGATGAAGGTGCTGGTCGACTACCCGACGATGAGCGAGGAGGCGGCCGTCGTCGACCGCTCGCTCGGCCACGCCGCCGCGCCGCGCGAGCGGCTGTCGATCGCGGACCTCGACCGCTTCGCCGCGGCCGCCGACAGGGTGCTGGTCGACCGCGAGGTGATCCAGTACGCCGTCACGCTCGCCGACGCGACGCGGCGGCCCGAGCGCTACGGCCTCGACGACGTCGCCCCCTACGTCGAGTACGGCGCCAGCCCGCGCGGGCCGATCGGCCTCGTCAGAGCGGCGCGCGCGCTGGCGCTGCTGCGCGGCCGCGGCTACGTCGCCGTCGCCGACGTGCGCGACCTCGCGCTCGACGTGCTGCGCCACCGGATCGTGCTCTCCTATGACGCGCTGACGGAGAACGTCTCCGCCGACGACGTGCTCGGCCGCGTCTTCAGCGCCGTCGACGAGCCGCCGGCCGACCACCTCCGCCGTCCGGAAGCCGCGGCCTGAGGAACGTCATGCCCGCGCCGCGCCTCACACGTCCCGCCGGCAGCCAGGGCCCCGGCCCGATACCGCACGGCCTGCTGGAGGGGCTCGACCTGATCGTCGCCAGGCGCGCCTCGGGCGCGCTGCCGGGCGATCGCCGCGCCGCCGGCCTCGGCGCCGGCACCGAGCTGGCGCAGCTGCGCCCGTACGAGGTCGGCGACGACGTGCGCCAGATCGACGCGGCCGCGACCGCCCGCACCGGCGAGCCGCACGTGCGGCTGCACGTGCCGGAGCGGACGCTGACGACCTGGATCGCGCTCGACCTCTCCCCCTCGATGGCGTTCGGCACCGCCGACCGGCTCAAGTTCGACGTCGCCGAGGGCGTCACGCACGTGATCGGGCGGCTGGCGATCCGCCGCGCCGGCCGCGTCGCGCTGATGACGTTCGGCGCCGGCGTGCCGCGGCTGCATCCGCCGCGCGCCTCCAAGCCGGGCGTCGTCGCGCTCCAGCGCGCGATCGCCGAGGGCGTCGCGCCCGACGGCTACGACGACCCCGCCGCGATGACCGAGGCGCTGCGCCGGATCGGCCGCGTCGCGACGCAGCCGGGGCTCGTCGTCGTGATCTCCGACTGGCGTGAGGAGGACACCTGGAGACGGCCGCTGGGGGCGCTCGCGCAGCGCCACTCGGTGCTCGCCGTCGAGATCCGCGACCCGCGCGAGGAGTCGGTCCCGGCGGTCGGGCGGCTGGCGGTCGTCGACCCCGAGACCGGTGAGCGCGTCGAGGTCGACACCTCGCGCAGATCGGTCCGCGACCGCTTCGAGCAGATCGAGCGCGAGCGGCGCGAGAGAGTCGCGCGCGAGCTGCGGCGGCTGCAGGTCTCGCACGTCGCGCTGTCGACGCAGGGCGACTGGCTCGGCGAGCTGGGGCGGCACCTCTCGTGAGCGCGCTCCCGTTCGCCTTCCCGCTGTCGTTCGGCACGCCGCTGGTGCTGCTGGCGCTGCTGGCCGTGCCGGCGCTGATCGGCATGATGGTCGCCAACCGCAAGCGCGGCGACAGATACGCCGTCCGCTTCACGGGCGTCTCGACGCTCAAGCTGGCGGCGGGGACGGTGCCGGCGTGGAAGAGACACCTGCCCGCCGGGCTGCTGCTGGCGGCTCTGGCGGTGCTGGCGCTGGCGCTCGCGAAGCCGCAGCGGACGGTCGCGGTGCCGGTCGAGAGAGCGTCGATCATGCTCGTCACCGACCACTCGCGCTCGATGCTCGCGCAGGACGTCAACCCCGACCGGATGACCGCCGCCAAGCGCGCCGCGGGCAGATTCCTCGACCAGATCCCGGCGGCGATCAGAGTCGGCGTGACGACCTACTCCGACGTCCCCGACGGCACCCAGCCGCCGACGCGCGACCACGACACGATCCGCCTGATGATCGACAACCAGGTCGCCGACGGCGGCACCGCGACCGGCGACGCGCTGCAGGTCGCGCTCGACACGCTCGACCGCCAGCAGGAGGCGGGCGAGAAGGTGCCGGCCGCGATCGTGCTGCTGTCCGACGGCGCGACGACGATCGGCCGCGACCCGGTCGCGGTCGCGCACGCCGCCGGCGAGGCGAAGATCCCGATCTACACGATCGCGCTCGGCACCTCCGACGCGACCGTGCCGAACCCCGAGCCGGGCCAGCCGCCGCTGCCGGTCCCGCCCGATCCGGAGACGCTGCAGGCGATCGCCGACTCCTCCGGCGGCCGCGCCTTCCAGGCGCAGGACGACCAGGAGCTGGCGCAGATCTACAGAACGCTCGGCTCCCGCCTCGGCACCAGAGACGAGAAGCGCGAGGTCACCTTCGTCTTCGCCGTCGCGGGCGCGATCCTGCTGCTCGGCGCCGGCACCGCGGCGATGTTCTCCGCCGGCCGGCTGCCGTAGCGGCCGGCCTGCGGCGCCGGCCCGCCCGTCACTCGCCGCGCAGCCAGGCGGCGAGGAACGGGTCGACGATCCGCCAGCCGCTGCGCGTCGTGCGGTCGACGACGAGCGTGCCGTCGCGCAGCAGCCGGTCGACGGCGACCTGCGTCGAGCCGCTCTTGACGAGCCCGAAGCGCTCCTGCGCGTCGCGGCCGGTCAGCGGCACGGTGAGATGGGCGATCGTCTTCAGCAGCCGCCGCTCGAGCCGGCTGCAGCCGTCCCAGACGACCTGGATCTCGCCCGCGACCTCGCGCGTGGCGTTCGCGTGCGCGCGTGTCCACGTCATCAGGTCGGCCGTCGTGCCCCTCTTCGTCTCGGCGAACAGATGGTGCGCGAGCAGCATCGTGCGCTGCGGATGCCCTTCGGCGGCGTCGAGCAACGGCTCGAAGGCCTCGCCGAGGCCGCGTCCGTGCTGCTCGAACCGCGCCGTCAGCGCGTCGGCCAGGTCGACCTCCGGCAGCGGCTCCAGCTCGACCGGCGCGGCCTGGCCGAAGAAGGCGTGGCGGCGGTCCGAGAACAGCTCGCGCATCAATCCCGGGTGGGAGCCGCAGAAGAGGTAGGCGGCCGCCTCGCGCTGCCCTTCGATCACCGAGCGGAAGACGCTCGGCAGCATCGAGTCGATCCGGAAGACCTCCTGGAACTCGTCGAACGCGATCACGCAGGTGCGGCCGGTGCGCTCCAGCACCCGTCTCGGCAGCGCGAGCCGCTCCGGCAGCCCCGGCGCGGTCACCTGCGGCTCGATCGACGCGCCGACGCCGCCCGGAGCCGCGCTGAACGTCGGCCTGAGCGTCCGCACGACGGCCTTGAACCACTGCTGCAGCGGCCGCTCGAGCTGGGCGCGGTAGGCCAGCTCGATCCGCTCGGCGACGTCGGCCGGCGTCACGCAGCCGAGGAAGTTGACCTCGATCGCGTGCGCGCCGTCGGCCTTGGCGGTGTCGAGCACGGCCCGGACCAGCGAGGTCTTGCCGAAGCGGCGCGGCCCCTCCAGACGGCTGTTGCGCCCGTCGAGGGCGCGCTCTCGCAGCAGTGCGAGGGCGTTCTGCCGCCCGATCAGCTCCTCCGCCGCGAGCGGCTCGTCGTAGATGAAGGGACTGCTGACGGTCACGGTGCTAAAAGTAGCACCGCTTTATTCCTAGGTGTAGCACTCACCAGAGCTAGCGCGCTCACCGCAGCGGTCGCTTCATCGTCCGTCTCAGCCACGGCGTCAGCGTCTTCACGAGCGCGCTGCGGGCGGGGGCGGCGAGCAGCGGGTCGAGGTGGGAGTAGGTCGCCGAGCGGTCGACGTAGGTGACGCTGGGGATCTGCGAGAGCGACTTGTAGCGCTCGGCGCCCGTCTTCAGCGCGCCGTCTCTGCCGGCGAGCGCGGCGCCGAAGGCGTAGAGCGGCACGTCGACCTGTCTGACGCGCGTGACCCGCAGGCCGAGCGCGCTCGCGGCGGCCGTCTGCCGCAGCGCCGAGGCGGCGCCGACGTCGAGCGACAGGCGCGCCGGGTAGTACCACTCGATCGCGCCCAGCGGCTCCAGCGAGAAGGCGTCGGCGAGGTTGGCGATCGGCGTCGGCTCGCGCGGGTCGTCGACCCAGTCGCGCGGATCGCCGCTCGCCGCCAGCGCGCCCGAGCGGACCTGGATCAGCGACAGGCCGGGCGGCGAGGTCTTCGCGTCGAAGGCGTAGCCGAGCTGGCCGCGGTTGGTGACCGGGAACGGCGCTCTGAAGGCCGCCGGCAGCAGCGGGAAGGTCTGGCCGATCGACGGCGCGGTCGGCTCGACGTGGGCGGCGAGCGCGCTCAGCTCGCCGAACGCTCCCGCGATCCACGGCAGCCCGAGACCGAGCAGGTCGGTGAACGGTCTGCCGGCCATTCTCGCCAGCGCGGCTCTCGCGTCGGCCGCGCTGGCGAGCGCGCCGTCGCGCAGACCGCCGGCGCCGCCGTCGATCTCGACGATCCCGGCGAGGTCGCTCGCGCCCGCGCGGCCGTCGAACTCCCAGGCGGCGTAGATGCCGGCGACGCTGCCGCCGAGCGAGTGGCCGCCGAGGATCACGCGCCGCGCTCTCGCGCCTCTGCCCGGCGCTCTGCGCGCCTCCTCCACGACCGCGTGGAGGTCGTCGATCGCGACCTTCAGCCCCCAGTTGCCGACAAACCCGTAGTCGGCCGCCGAGAGCGGTCTGTAGTGGTCGCTGACCGACGGCTTCGCGAGCCAGCCGAGGTAGTAGTCGAACGCCTCCTGGACGCTGACCCTGCCGGCCCGCGCCCGCTCCAGCACGCGCGTGTCGTGGAGCGCGCCCTCGCGCCGCATCAGCGCCCACACCTGCAGGCCCGGGACGCGTCTGACGAGCGCCGGCGCGAGCACGTGGAAGTCGGCCGCGCCGCCGAGCGTTCCGGGCACGAGCAGGTGCACCGTGCCGGCGCCGGCGGGGCCGTAGCGGCGCACCTGGACGCGGTCGTACCTGGCCGGCGTGCCGGGCGCGTGCGGCGCTCTGATCGTGACGATCGACGGCGCCGCGGCGGCTGCGGACGCAGCGGGCGCTGGCAGGGCGGCAGCGGCGGGCGCGACGGCGGCGGGCGCTGCGGCGGCGGGCGCTGCGGCGGCGGGCGCTGCGGC
>NZ_JAUTDN010000059.1 GCF_030646155.1 Conexibacter sp. CPCC 205762 | reverse complement strand
GTCGGCGGGCGCGGCGTCAGCGGGCGCGGCGTCAGCGGGCGCGGCGTCGGCGGGCGCGGCGTCAGCGCGGGCCGGAAGCCGGTCGAGCGCTTCGCGCAGGCGGCGGGCGAGGCCGCCATCGGCGGCGGTGGCGCGTTCGCCGGCGCCGGCGGCTCCGGTCGCGAGCGCGGCGCGGGCGAGCAGCAGCGGGTCGTCGAGCTCTCTCGCGGCGCTGAAGGCGGAGGCGGCGGCGCGCCAGGCGCTGTCGGGCTCGGTGTGGCGCAGGGCGCGGCCGTGGTCGAGCAGCAGCGCGACGCGGTCGCGCCGGCCGGGGCCGACCTCCAGCGCCCGCTCCGCCAGCTCGGCCGCCTGGCCGAAGGCGCGGCCGCGCAGCAGTCGCTCGACGCCCGCGCGCGCGAGCGCGATGGCCTCGTCGCGCGCGACCGCCGGCACCGCGCGCAGCGCCAGTCGCGCGATCGCGACCGGGTCGCCGTCGTCGTCGCGCAGCTGTGCGAGCGCGGCGGCGGCGAGCTGCGCCGGCGCCGTCGCCGGCATCGTCGCCAGCAGCGCCGCCTCGTCGTGCGCGTTCGCCAGCGTCGCCGACGGGCCCAGCCACGAGGAGGCCGGCGCCAGCAGGCCCGCGTCGTAGCACTGCTGCAGCCGCGCGAGCGTGCCGGCGCGGTCGTCGCCGTCGAGCGCGATCAGCAGCTCGACGCTCGCGACCTCGCCGAGCACCGCCACCCGCTCCGCGACCGCCGCCGCCTGCGGCCCGACCGCCGCCAGCAGCTCCGCGACCGTCGGCGTCGCCGCGGAGTCCGCACCGTCCGCGTGGTGCGGGGCCGTGCCCGCCGGTGCCGCGGCGGAGGGATGAGCGCCGGGGGCGAGCGAGGCGTCGGGCGCGAGCCCGGCCGGCGCCGCGGCGACCGTCAGCGCGCCGCTCCCGAGCAGGCGCTGGTGCAGCTCGCGCACCGCCGCCGAGGGGACGGCGCCCAGCTCGGCGTCGAGGCGGGCGCGCAGCTGCTCGTAGACCTGCAGCGCGGCGCCGCCCTCGTCGAGCGCGGCGAGCGTCTCCATCAGCGCGGCATGGGCCGACTCGCGCAGCGGGGCGCGGGCGATCGCGTGGCGGGCGGCGCGCTCGCCGTCGCGCGCCCGCTCGCCGCCGAGCTGGGCGCTCGCGCGCGCGATCAGCTCGAGCGCGTCGAGGTGGGTCGCCTCGACGTCGGTCCGCCAGGGGTCGATCCACCTCGCGTCGAAGTCGACCAGCAGGCCGCGGCCGGCGATCTCGCGCGCCTGCTCGGCGCCGCGCAGCGCCTCCTCCGCGTCGCCGCGGTCGAGCGCGGCGCGGGCGGCGGCGAGCGCCTCGGCCGCCGCGTCGACGTCGACGATCGCGCCGGCCGGCAGCACCAGCCGCACGGCGGCGCCGGTCGGCAGCACGTCCGGCCCGAGCGAGCGCCGCAGCCGCGACAGCAGGCTGCTGACGACGGCGCGCGGGTTGCGCGGGCGCGCGTTCGTCCACAGCGCGTCGGCGAGCGCGGCGTGCTGCAGCGGGCGGCGCCGGTGCAGCACGAGGTACGCGAACAGCTGGGTCGCGAGACCGTTCGGCAGCGGGGCGAGCAGCGGGCTGGCCCGCACCTCGCCGCAGAGAGCGACCTCCGTGAGCACGCGCGTAACTGTGACGCACGCACGCGCTCGCGCCAAGCCGGGCAAGCCGCCGCCCGCCCCGCGCGAGGCGAGGCGGCCGGGGCCAGAGCCGGACTCAGCCGGTGTACTGCGGCTTGACCGCGCCGGCGGCGCAGCGGGAGAAGCTGAGCGACAGCGTCTTCGCTCTCGCTCTCGAGGCGCTGGAGAAGGTCACCTGCGCGGTCAGCGTGTTCGAGCCGCCGCGGAGGCTGACGGCCGGGACCCGCAGCGTCACGCGCTGCTTGGCCTTGATCGTCTTGACGACCTTGCCGTTGACGCGGAAGACGATCGTCCTGATCTGCTTGCCGCTGACGGTCGCCCGCGCGCTCGTCTTGACGCAGCCGACGGTGCCGGTGATGCGCGCCGCCGCGGCCGGGCGGCCGCCGCTTCTGACCGTGCCTCTGACGGCGCCTCTCGGCGTCGTTCTTCTCGCGACGGGCGTCGTCGGAGTCTGCGGCGTCGCCGGCGTCTGGGGCGTCAGCGGGGTCGTCGGCGTCTCCGGCGTCGTCGGCGTCTCCGGCGTCGTCGGCGTCTCCGGGGTTCTCGGCTGCTCCGGGTTCTCCGGGTTCTCCGGGTTCTCCGGATTCTCGGGGTTCTCGGGGTTCTCCGGCGTCTCCGGGTTTCTCGGATTCTCGGGGTTCTCCGGGTTTCTCGGGTTCTCCGGGTTCTCGGGATTCTCCGGCTCTCTCGGCAGCTCCGGGCCGGCGCACGAGATGCCCGGCTCGAACGGCGCGTCGTGGATCTCGCCGCCGCCCGTGTGGCCGAGTCTGCCGACGACGACCGCGCCCTCGACGTTCGAGTTCGACTCGATCGAGACGAGCGCGTTGGGGGCGAAGATCGTGCCCTCGATGCTGGCGCTGTTCGGCGTGACCGTCAGGCTCGTCGCTCTCGGGAAGTTGATCAGGATCCGCTTCGCCTGGTCGAAGCCGACGCCGGAGTAGTTCGGCGCCTTCCACGCGCCCGTGACGAAGTCGGTCACGTTGATCACGAGCGAGGCGCCCGACGGCAGCCCCTCGCGGAACGTCAGCGTCTGGATCCGTCTCAGCTGGTCCCACGTCAGGTTCAGCACGTTCGTGCCGGCGACCGCGCGGATGTAGACGTTGAGGTTGTCCTCGGACCAGTTGGTCGGCGCGCCGTTGGCGTTGGTCGTCTCCAGGTTCGCCTGGCACTGGCCGATCAGGTCGGCGTTCGTGCGCAGCGCTCTGAAGGCGCCGGCGAAGTCGACCGGGTTGCCGACCGCGCCGATGATCGAGGCGCCCGGCTGGTTCGTGTTGACGTCGATCCCGCCGCTGCCCGAGACCGGTCTGACATGCGTGACGCCGCCGTTCTCGGTCACCGTGCCGCCGCCCGCGACGCCGCCGAGCAGGTGCGCGTAGTTGCCGCCGAGCACCTTCAGGCTGCCGCCGTCGATGTGCGTCTGGCCGGCGACGTAGAGCGAGGTCGGCTTCGCGTCGCCGGTCGCGGTCCAGCGCGAGGCGTAGTTGTTGCCGACGTTGTACTGCGCGCTCTGCGGCAGCGTGAGGTCGCCGCCGATCGCGATCGAGCCCTCGTTCTCGTTCTTCGTCAGCGTCGCATCGCCCTCGACGAAGACCGTGAAGCCGAGCGTCGGGTCGAGCGGCTTGAAGTCGCTGATGTCGGCCGCGGCGCTGCCGCTGGCGAGCAGTGAACCGCCGGCTGCCAGCAGCGTGACGGCGGTCGCGATGGTCTTGCGAGCTTCCATGCGAGGGCTCCGGTCCGTGGGGCGACGCCTGGCAGCGTCACATGCAGACGCGCCAGCTTGGCGCCTCCGTGTTGCACTGGCATTGCATGCGCGTTGCACAGGCCGCTCGCCCGCAATCGCGGGGAGGGTCGCGCATACTTGTGACGAAGATGGAGCGTCGTTTCGCAGCCTTCGCCATGTTCGTCCGCATCGCCGTGGCAGCGATGCTGCTGGTGGCGGTCGCCGGAGGGAGTGCGACGGCCGCCGCGCCAAGCGCCAGCCCGCACGCCAGGGTGACGCGGCTCTCCAACGAGACGACCGACTCGCGCTGGGCCTATCCGGCACGCGTCGCGACCGTGCGGGCGCAGCCGAGCGTCGGCGCCGGGGCGATCGGCCGCACGCGCCTGCTGACCGAGATGGGCAGCCCGAACGTCTACCTCGTGCTGGCGCTCGCGCAGCGCCACGAGAACGGCCAGCGGTGGCTGCAGGTGCGCCTCCCCGGCCGCCCCAACGGCCGCACCGGCTGGGTCCTGCGCGGCGCGCTCGGGCCGCTGCACGCGACCACGACCCAGCTCGTCGTCGACCGCGCCAGGCTGACCGCCACGCTCTACCGCAGCGGCCGCCCGCAGCTGCGCACGCGCGTCGGCATCGGCGCGCCCGCGACGCCGACGCCGCCCGGCCGCTACGTCGTGCGCGAGAAGCTGCGCTTCCATGCGCAGCCGCTCTACGGCAGCTACGCGCTCGGCACCTCCGCCTTCGCGCCGACGCTGACCGAGTGGCCGGCCGGCGGCGTCGTCGGGATCCACGGCACCGACGAGCCGTGGCTGATCCCCGGCCGCCCCTCGCACGGCTGCGTGCGCGTCCGCAACGACGAGATGGCGCGGCTGTGGGCGGCGACCCCGCTCGGCACGCCGCTGCTGATCCGCTGACATCCGGACACGATCCGGCGAATGGTGTGTCGGATCTGCGGTAAGGGACGGCGCGAGATGGTCGATCATCCCGGACAGATGGTCGTTCGTCTGGCAGGGAAGGCATCCGCGCTGCTGGCGCTGAGCGCGCTCGCGCTCATGCCGAGCGCTGCCCGCGCGACGACTCCAACGGCCGCCGCGGCACCGGCGGCGCAGCGGATCGTCGTCGCCTTCACGCCGGACGCGACCGCGACAGACCGCGCAGGCGCCCGCGACGACGCCGGCGCCCCGCTGCTCGCGACGCTCGGCCGCACCCGCTTCCAGCTGCTGCAGAGCGATCCGGCGACGCAGCAGGTGACGCTCGACCAGCTGCGCGCCGACCCGGCCGTGCTGGCCGCCGAGCCCGACCGCCTGCTGCAGACGAGCGCGCTGCCGAACGACCCGCTGCTGCCCTACCAGTGGGGCCTCGCCAACGACGGCTCCGGGGTCCTCGGCCAGCTCGCGACGCCCGGCGCCGACGCCGCCGTCACGACCGCCTGGGAGGCGACGAGCGGCAGCGCCGACGTCGTCGTCGCCGACATCGACAGCGGCTACCGGATCGACCATCCCGAGCTTGCGCCGGTCACCTGGACCAACCCCGGCGAGGTCGACAACGGCCGCGACGACGACGGCAACGGGATCGTCGACGACCTCCACGGCGCCGACTTCGTCGGCGACAACGCGAACGCCAACCCGCTGCCGGTCGACGGCGACCCGACCGACACCGACGTCAGCGAGCGCGCCGGCCACGGCATCCACACCGCCGGCATCATCGCCGCCGCGGCCGGCAACGGCGTCGGCGTCTCCGGGGTCGCGCCGGGGGTGCGGCTGATGCCGCTGCGCGTCTGCGCGCCGAGCACTCAGGGCTGTCCGCTGTCGGCGATCGTCAAGGCGGTCAACTACGCGGGCGCGAAGGGCGCGAGGGTCGCGAACATGTCGCTCGGCAGCAGAGGCGAGGACGCCGTCATGCGCGCCGCGCTCGCCGCCAACCCGAGAACGCTGTACGTCGCCGCGGCCGGCAACGACGGCCTCGACGTGGAGGGCAGCGGCTCGACCCCGTGCGGCGAGGACCCGACCAGATCGGGCGTCCCGGGCGCGATCGACAACGTCGTCTGCGTCGCCGCCAGCGACCAGCTCGACCTGCTCGCCAGCTTCTCCAACCGCGGCGCGACCTCGGTCGACCTCGCCGCGCCCGGCACCGAGATCCTCTCGCTGTACCCGTACGGCAGCGTCTGGAGCGAGCGCTTCGAGGGCGACGGGCTGGCGGGCTGGACGGCCGGCCCGCAGGGCGGCTTCGCCAGATCGAGCGAGACCGGCTCCTGGAGCGCGAGCGACAGCCCCGGCGCCGCGCCGCCCTCCGGCGCCGGCGGCGCGGTCGCGCTCAGCTCGACCTCGCCCCCGCTGACGCTGCCGGCCGGCACCGCGACCTGCACGCTGCGCGCCTCCGCACGCGTCGTCAACGGCGGCGGCGCGGCCAACCTCGCCGCGACGCTGACGGTGATCCGCAACGGCAGCGCGATCACGCCCTCCTGGCGCGGCACGACGAGCAGCGACCTGCGGATCGAGCTGGGCCTCGGCACGAGGGGCAGAGGCGGCGACCAGCTGCGTGTCAAGCTCGGCTACGAGGTCCCGGCGGGCGTCGTGCCGCAGGCCGGCGACGGCGTCTGGTTCGACGACCTCGACCTCTCCTGCATGCAGCCGCCCGGCCGCACGAACGGCTACGGCTACATGTCCGGCACCTCGATGGCGACGCCGTTCGTCGCCGGCGCGGCGGCGCTGCTGTTCTCGCTGCGGCCGCAGGCGTCGGTCGCGCAGGTGCGCGCCGCGCTGCTGGCCGGCGTCACGAGACTGCCGGCGTTCAGCGGCGTGACGACCTCCGGCGGCCGGCTGAACGTGCCCGGCGCGATGAGCGCGCTCGCCGCGGTCGTGCCCGGCCCGCCGCTGCCGGCCGGCTTCGGCACGGTCAGCCCGCCGCCCGTGCAGCAGACCCCGGCTGCGCCCGAGCCGCCGGCGCCGCCCGCGACGCCGCCGACGCCGACCCCGCTGCCGACGCCGATCGAGCGGCAGGAGACCGCGCCGAGCACGCGACCGCTCGTGCGCTGCGTCGTGCCGAAGCTGACCGGCCGCACGCTCGCGCAGGCGCGCACGCTGCTGAGGCGCGCCCACTGCGCCGTCGGCCGCGTCGGCAGACCGCGCGGCAGAGCGGCGCGCGCGCTGATCGTGAAGACGAGCAGCCCGCGCGCCGGCAGCCGCCGCGTCAGCGGCATGCGCGTCACGCTGACGCTGCAGCAGCGGCCGAAGGCGAAGGCGACCAAGCCCGCCGCGCGGCGCTGAGCGGCTTCCCCCGGCCGCTCGCGCCGCGTGCGCGACCTATCTGAGCGTCATCTGCGGCTCGCCGTTGGCGTTGAGCCCGGTCGCGGAGCGGGTGCAGGTGCCGCCTCTCGGCGCGCCGCCGTTCCACGCCTGGCGCAGGCAGTTGCGCAGCGCCTTCTCGCCCCACCAGTTCGGGTGCAGCGACTCCTGGATGTAGAAGTCGGAGCCGAGCGTCGAGACGGTGCGGATCATGTTGACCCACTCCGTGTTGTCGACGGCGCCGGCCGCTCTCCAGTTCGCGACCCCTCTCTCCTCCAGCAGCCCGACGGTGTTCTCGCACAGCCGGCGGCCGTTGAAGGCGCTGCCGAGGTACATGTGCAGGACGTTCGTCAGCCCGGTCGCGGTGGCGGCGTCGTGGACTGCTCTGGAGATGGTTGGCAGCGCAGTCGAATTCGCCCAGTTGGCGTCGGCGTTCCAGAAGCCGCAGCCGCCGGTGTCCTGGCGCGTGTAGCCGGACTCGCCGTAGCGGAAGCCGGAGCCGTTGGGCAGCGGCGACTCGTAGTCCTGCACGAGGATCCTGTAGTCGCCGTCGGCGTAGCCGGCCGTGCTCATCGCGCTGCGGACGTTGAGGATCGCGCCCGTGATCGCGCTCGTCACCGTTCTCACGTTGGCGGCGGTGAAGTTGGCCGTGACGGAGGAGTCGTCGTTGCAGTAGTCGGGCCACCACGACGGCGACAGCAGCCAGTCGGTCAGGCAGGTCTGGATGATCGAGGCGAAGTTGAAGTTGTTGCCGCCGATCGAGATCGCCACCAGCTTCACATTGTTTCTGGCAGCGAACGTCTGGAGCGCGAGCGCCTGCCCGACGTTGCCGCCGGAGCTGTAGAAGTCGAGTCCCGGCTTGAAGTTGCCGTCGGAGTCGGTGAAGGTCGACGTGCGCGCGCCCGAGCAGGCGAGGTTGACGCTGTTGACGCCGCCGCCGATGTGCGCCTCCGCCGCGGTCGAGCGGTGGCAGCGGGTGACCGCCTCGCCGGTTCTGGTGGCGTTGTCCCAGTAGGCGCCGGCGCCGCCGGCGTCGATGTTCGCGGCCGAGCCGTTCGTGTTGCCGGCCCAGCGGCCGGCCTCGCCGGAGATGTAGGAGTCGCCGAGCGTGGCGACCCATGGCGTGCCGGAGTTCGGCCCGTCGGCACGGGCGGCCGGCGCCAGCAGCAGCAACAGCGCGAGCGCGGCGAGCAGCGCGCGCGGACGCGGACGAGCCGCGCGCAGACGCGCGCGGGCGATGACGGTGGACATGCTCTCCCCTTCGTTCGCGGGGCGCCCCTAACGAGCCCCGGTCGAACGACACTAACCGGTTAACAGTGTTTCAGGAAAGGGCAGTCGGGGCCTCGCCGCGGCACGTGCGGCGAGGCCCCGTTCCCCGCATCCTCCGCGTTCCCCAACACGGAGTTCCCCCTGTGCGGCCGGCCGATCGGCCGTGGACGGGAGTCTCCGGGTCCTCCGCTGGACGCAGGTGAAGGTGCAGTGAAAACGTCCAGCAAGCCTGGACGCGTGACGCGCGCGGGCGCCAGAACGCAGAAGGGGCCCCGCCGCAGCGGGGCCCCTTCAGGCGCGGCTCACCTGATGGATGGGATCAGCGAACCACGAGCTTGGCCGCCTTGACGGCGACACGGGCGTTGCCGGCGGCGTCGATCACGCGGACCGAGACGCGGTAGCTGCCCTTCGGCAGCGCGCCGAGCTTCAGCGACCACTTCGTCGTGCCCTTCGCGACGAGCGCCTTCGCGGCGACCGGCTTGACGGCCTTCGAGAAGGAGGCCTTCGGCGTCAGGTAGCGCAGCTTGCCGCCCTTGACCGCCTTCGCGACCGTCACCTGGACGGAGGCGACCTTCGCGCCGCAGCCGCTGTCGGCGGCGGTGCCGCGGATCAGGCGCTTGCCCTTCGCGGCGATCTTCGCCGTCGGCGCCTTCGCGTCGACACAGACCGCCTTGGCGAGTGCAGTCGTGGTGCCGAGCACCTGGCCGGCCTTCGCGACCGTCGTGCGCGGCGCCTCGTCGATCAGGTCGATCGGCTGGACCGGCGCGACGCTGCCGTCGCCGTCGGCGAGCACGTCGGAGCCTCTGGTCGACTCCTGGAAGCGCACGTCGGCGAGCTGGATCGACCCGCTCGCCGGCTTGCCGGCCTCGCCGAAGCGCAGCTCGAGCTTGCGCAGCTGCGTCAGGTCGACGCCCTGCGCGGCGAAGTCGCCGAGCGGCACGCGGATCTGGTTGAGGATGATGTGGACACGCGCCGTGACGTTGCCGACCGTCGGGTGCAGCGCGTTGCCGTAGCGCGGATCGGCCGCCGAGACGGAGGCCGTCGCACCGCTCGCGTCGGTGACGACGATCGAGAAGTCCTGCGTCAGCGTCGCCGGGTTCCACAGCGCCGCTCCGGTCCGCGCGGGGTTGCGCGGATCGAAGAAGTTGACCGCCGCCGCGAGGCCGAGCGCCTTGAAGCCGCTGACGTCGCCGTCGGCCGCCGGGATCCGCGTCGCGATCGTCGCCGGGCTGCCGCCGGCGGCGACCGGGTCGTTCCAGGCGGCCGCCAGCTGGAGGCCGTAGGAGCGGTTGTCGGGCGCCTGCTCACGCGCGCCGTTCTGGCCGCCGAGCGCGCCCGCGGCCGGGATCGGGCAGCCCTTCTTCGCCGTCGGCAGGCCGGGGAAGCCGAGGTTGCCGGGGGTGAAGTGGTCGGGCTCCGGGTTGCACCAGTCGAGACCGCTGGCGGTCGTCGCCGGCTGCGGCGTGACGCCGCCGTCGGCCGTGTAGGGGTTGGCGAAGCCGCTGGAGGTCAGCGCCGTGCCGAGCGCGCTGGTGCCGAGCGGGTTGTCCGGGTCGGGCGTGATCACGTCGCGGCGCTCGTCGGCGCCGGGGAAGTAGCTCGTCAGCACGCGCTCGTTGCAGGCCATGCGGGCGCCGTTGGCGCTCGTCGGGCAGGCGCTGGCGGGGACCTGCTTGCCGTCGCCGACCGCGCTCAGCTCGCCGGTCACGTACGGGTCGTAGGCCGTCTCGCCGCCGACGTAGCGACGGAAGAAGGAGCCCATCAGCGCGAGGCCGATTCTCTCCTGGTCGCCCATCAGCGCCGGGTCGCCGTCGCCGCGGGTGCTTCTGTCGTAGGTGCCGCCGCTGAGGCGGATGCTGGTCGCGTCTCTGGGGCCGCAGGCCGGGTCGGCCGTCGTCGAGTCGTCGCCGTCGGCGAACCAGACGCTGTTGAACCAGTTGTGGTTGGCGCCGTGGACCGACTCCTGGATGCGCGGGAAGGGATCGCCCGGCAGCGCGTACTGGCCGCGCTCGTACATGCGCGCGCCCTGCAGGTTGGAGACGTCGCCGTCGCAGAGCGGCTCGATCGCGAGGTACGGGACGCCGTAGGGCGTCGTGCGCTCGTAGTCGACCGGCGCGAGCGAGATCACGCCGCGCAGGTTGTAGCGTCTGCCCGGCGCCGGGCGGGTGCGGTTCCAGTTGATGAACGAGGCGACCGCGTCGCCGCCGCGCGAGTGGCCCATCAGGCCGATTCTGCCCATGTCGAGTCTGCCGACGAAGCGGTCGCCGATGTTCGAGTTGGCGTCGACCGGCAGCGCCTGCTGGTTGGCCTTCGTCAGCATGTCGAGCACGGCCGCGATCAGCAGGCGGCGCTGGTGCATGCCGGCCGTCTGGCCGTCCTGGAACGCCATCAGCTGGTCCTGGTCGAGCGAGACGACCGTGTAGCCGTGGCTGGCGAGGTTCTGGCCGAGGTAGGCGTAGCCGCGGTCGTTGCGCTTGAAGGCGTCGCAGAACGGCGAGGTGCCGCTGTCGCACTGCGTGTGGTTGCCGTGCACGAGCACGAGCACCGGCGACGGCGTCGAGCGGTTGCTCGGGTAGTAGAGCGAGCCGCGCACCTGCAGCGTCACCGCGGCCGCCGCGCCGGTCGCGGAGCCGCCCGTCGAGCTGGGCTCCTGCAGGTCGACGACGCCGCCGCGGAACGGGTCGAGGGTCGTCACGCCGTAGGTTCCGCGGTCCATCGGATCGGGCAGGTCGGCTGCCCGCGCGGCCGACGCCGCGAGCACGAGCGCGAGGGTCGCGAGCAGGACGGTCGCGAGCGCCCGCAAGGGGGTTCGAACGATGTTCACCAGGTCTCCGTGAGATCGGTTGGGGACTGCCGTGGAGGCGTGGCGCCGCGCGTTCCGGTGCAGCATGCGTCAGCCGATGGCCGTGAGCCGGTGTCACTCGTCGAGCGGGCACGGGCATGCCGAGCCCCGCCCCTCAAAAGCGGTGCCCGGCATGCCTGAGCCCCGGGCGGCCACCGGGACTCACGACGAGCGACATCGTAGTCACGGTGATTGCGTCGTCACCTATCCCCCGGGACAAACCGTCACCGTGAATCACGTTCCGCAGGGATAAGCAGGGATCGACAATTTGTCCACTATGTTGGACGCACCCTCAAGTCAGCAGAGGAGCGGCGCCGTTCCGGGGCGTCACCCAGCTCCCGCGCTCTCCTGACCCCGCCGACGAGGTTCCCGAACTTCATGACGCAACGCACTCTTCGCCGCGCGCTCAGCGCGGCCGCAGCCTGCGCGCTGCTGCCCGCGCTCGCGCCTGCGCTCGCCTCGGCGTCGACCTACACGGTCGACGACGACAGAGCCCAGTGCCCGGCCGCCGGCTTCAGAACGATCCAGTCCGCCGTCGACCAGGCGGCGCCGTGGGACACGGTGATCGTCTGCGACGGCACCTACCAGGAGTCCTCGACGCCCGCGAGCGGATCCGGCTCGCCGTCGCAGGCCGGCTCCCGCAACGGCCTCACGATCACCAAGCCGCTGACGATCCGCGGCACGGGCGCGAGCAAGGTCACGATCCTGCCCGACCAGTCGCTCACGACGCTCGCCGGCAGCGCGCCGTTCCTGCGCGACGGCGGCGGCAACGTCGTCACCGTCTCGCGCCAGGCGCGTGACGCGACCGACATGAACACGATGTTCGTCGACATCTCGGGCGTCACGATCAGCTCCGGGACGACGTACGCGGAGGCCGGCGTCGCCTTCTTCAACGCCAACGGCGCGATCAGAAGCTCGGTCGTCGGCCCGCTCCTGCGCGCGACCAGCGCGGAGGAGCTGGCCGCCAGACCGCACGGCTGGGGCGTCGTCGTCTCCAACAGCCAGCAGGGCGCCGAGGCCGGCCCGCGGCGCCAGGTCTCGATCGAGGGCTCGCTCGTGACCGGCTACCAGTCCGGCGGCGTGCTGTTCGACGACTCGATCGGCGGCGCCGACGGCGCCGCGGCCAACCTGCAGCGCTCCGGGATCGTCCAGTACGGCTACGTCAGAGGCTCGACGATCGCCGGCGCGGGCGCCACCACGCTGTTCCCGCAGACCGGCGTGCAGTACCACGCCGGCCAGCGCGGCGCGGTGCTGACCAGCTCGATCACCGGCAACTCCTACACGCCCGACCCGCGCAGATCGGTCGGCCTGCTGCTGACCGACGCCGAGACCGGCGCCGACCCGGCCGACCCGGCGCAGCGCGCCTGGCAGGTCGACGGCTCGTACTTCAGCGGCAACGGCTGGGGCATCTTCAACGCCGACGTCGCCAACAGCGCCGTCCGCCTCGGCGCCTCGGCGCTGGCGCAGCCGGCCGTCAACGGCACGACCGAGTCGTGGCTGGGCTGCAGATTCGGCCCGATCGTCGGCAGCCAGTCGGCCTTCTGGCCGACCGACACGAGAGGCACCAGCGGCACCTGCGAGGGGATCTCCGGCAGCGACGCGAACGGCAGAGCGAGCGTCGAGCTGAGATTCGCCCGCAACGTCAGACCGACGATGCCCGGCGCCCCCGCGGTCACGGCTGACGCCGCGCCGACCGCCGCCTTCGTCGAGCCGCTCGGCGGCGAGGTCGTCGCCGGCGTCCCGGTCGCCCCGGTCGTCCGCGCGAAGGACGACTTCGGCGTCAAGTCGGTCGTGCTGTCCGCAGACGGCGTCGTGGTCGGCACCGAGACCGACGGCTCCTACGAGTTCGCCGGCTGGACGCCCAGCTTCGCCGATCTCGGCAGAGCGGTCACGCTGACCGCCGTCGCGACCGACTCGGCCGGCCAGACGGCGACCGACTCGGTCACGGTCAGAGTCGTCGCGCCGGCCGGCTACATGCCGATCACGGTCGCGCCGGCTGCGCTCTCGTTCGGCGACGTGATCGTCGGCAGAAGCGCGACCCAGGCCGTCACGATCACCAACAGCGGCGGCAACCCGCTGACGTTCTCCTCGCTCGACGTCGCCGGCGGCGGCTTCGCGCGCGGCGCCGGCTGCGAGGCCGGCACGCTCGCGCCGGGCGACGCCTGCACGCTCGACGTCGTCTTCACGCCGGGCGCGCTCGGCGCCTCGACGGGCACGCTGACGGTCACCTACACGGCGATCGGCGGCGGCGCGCCCGAGGTCGTCACGCTCGGCGGCACGGGCATCGCGCCGCCGGTGGTGCTGCCGGTCAACACGGTCCTGCCGTCGGTCGCCGACGCGACGGTCGGCGTCCTGACGACCTGCGCGCCGGGCGAGTGGAGCGGCGAGCCGACCGCGTTCGCCTACCAGTGGCTGCGCAACGGCAGCGCGATCAGAGGCGCCGAGGCGGCGACCTACACGCCGGTCCTCGCCGACACCGGCGCGCAGCTGAGCTGCCGTGTCGTGGCGTCCAACGAGGCCGGCGCGACCGAGCCCGCGACCTCCGCGGCGGTCGGCGTCGTCTACACGACGGTCGAGACGAGAACGGCGATCAAGCAGCAGCTCGGCACCGCGATCGTGACGTTCAAGAAGGCGCAGAAGGCGAGAGGCGGCACGCTGACGCTGGCGACCGTCCGCGCCTTCGCCGCCGGCAGATACAAGGTCGTCGGCAAGCTGAAGGTCGGCGGCACGACCTACAGCTACACGATCAGCGACTCGATCAGAGCGGGCAGAAGCTCGACGTTCATCGTCGTGCTGACGCCGGCCGCGAGAAAGGCGCTGAAGAGAAGAGCCGGCACGCTGACGGTGAGAGTCACCAGCGGCGGCGTCACGCTGACGCAGACGCTGGTCGTCAAGAAGACGACCTGAGCCGTGCGCGCCCTGCCGCCGTCGGCGGCGGGGCGCCGCTCAGTCTCTGTGCCGGCGCAGCGCTCTCGGCAGCATCGCGAGGCCTCTGACGATGTCGGCGCGGGCGTTCTCGACCGCCTGGTCGAGCGCGCTCGCGGCGTCGTCGTGGAGGCTCGCGCCGTGACCGACGAGGATCGATCTCGGCTTGAAGCAGCGGAGGCTGAACGGCGGGGTGATCCGCAGCAGCGGGTGGACGCCGAGCGGGCGGCCGAGCGCGAAGAAGCGCGAGGTGCCGACCGCCTCCGGGACGATCAGCAGCTGCCGCTCCGGCCACCAGAGGACGTCCTCCTTCCACCACGGCCGGTCGATCAGCTTCGTCACCTCGAACGGCGAGTCGGGCAGCTCCCTCGGCAGCCGCAGCAGCGGAACGCCGAGGCGGTGGGCGATCTCGGCCGAGTCGCGGTTGTGGCGGTCCAGCAGCTGCACGACCCCGGCCGGCTCGCCGAGCGTCGCGGCGCGCTCCAGCGCGGGCGCCCAGTCGACCGGGTCGATCAGCCAGCAGCGGCCGTCGTGGGCGACCGCGTGCGAGGCCCGCTCCATCTGCTCCTCGACGACCCACGTGAAGCCGACGTCGAACTCGTTCGAGATCCTCGCGTCCATTCGCGGTAGCTTGCCAGGTCGGATGACCACTTCCCAGCCACGACCCGCGACGATCCTCGCCGCGGTCGACGCAGATCCCTCCGCCCGCGACGCCGCCGTGCTGGCCGAGGCGCTCTGCGGTGCCGGTCACGCCGCGCCCTCGTCCGGCGACGGCTCCAGCGGCGATGCGCTCGCCCCCGGCGGCTCCGGCGGCGATGCGCTCACCCCCGGCGGCTCCGGCGAGGATGCGCCCGCCCCCGGCGGCTCCGGCGGCTCCGGCGGGGATGCGCCCGAGCTGGTGCTGGCCGCGGTCGTCGTGAAGCCGCGCGTGCCGCTGCCGCTGCACGGCTCCGACGAGGAGCGCGTGCGCGAGCAGCTCGACGCCGCGCTGGCGGAGGTCAGAGGCGCCTGCGCGCCGAACGCGCGGACGCTGCTGCTGAGCGACCGCTCGCCGGCCCACGCGCTGCGCGAGCAGATCGCGCGCGAGCCGGTCAGCGCCGTCGTCGTCGGCTCCTCGCATCGGGCCCGTCCCGGCGAGGCGTTCGCCGGCCGCACCGTCCGCCAGGTCCTCCACGGCGCCCCCTGCGCCGTCGCGCTGGCCGCGCGCGGGATCGCGGATGCGGCCTCGCCAGCCGGCGAGGGCGCGAGCGGCACGGCGGGCGCGGGCTTCGCGCTGCGGCGGATCGTCGCCGGCGTCGACGGCTCCGCCGAGGCCGCCGCCGCGCTCGCGGTCGCCTCCGAGCTGGCGCGCCGGACGGGCGCGAGACTGGAGCTGGTCGCGATCGCCGACGACGGTCTCGGCATGCGCCCCCGCCGCGGCCCGCTCGCCGAGCTGGCCGAGCTGACGGAGTGGGACGACGCCGTCGCCGCCCGCCGCGAGCACGCGCAGAGCGTGGCCGAGCGCGCGGCCGCCACCCTCAGTGGCGCACTCGACGCAGACCGCGGCGCGGCTGACGCAAATGCCGGCGCATCTGACGCAAACACCGGCTCGGCTGACGCAGATGCCGGCGCGATCGCGACCGACGTGCGCGTCGGCGACCCGGCCGAGGAGCTGGCGAGAGCGGCGGCGGGGGCCGATCTGCTCGTGCTCGGCTCGCGCCAGTGGGGCGCGCTCGACCGGGTCGTGATCGGCTCGACCGCCGAGGAGCTGCTGCGCGGGGCGCCCTGCTCGCTGCTGCTCGTCCCTCGCCCCCACGCCGCCGACGCCGTCAGCGCCGCGGACGCAGACGCGACCGGCGACTGACGCGCACCCGGCCGCCCGCCGACGTCGCCTCCGCCCCCGCGCGCGCTGACGTCCGGCTGCCACCACGCGCCAACGCGCCACCCGTCACACGGGCCCCCGCGCGAGCTGGCGCGGCGGCGCGCAGCAGCGCGCGTGAACGCACAATTTTGGACATCGGTACATGGTGAGCAGGCCGCGCGCGCCACAGACTTCATGGCACCCCGGCGCAGGCCCCGCGCACCGTCCCCGCCCGTCCCTCCCGCAGGTGTCATGACCCCCCAGACGCCCACCGTCCGCCGCCTGGCGGCGCTCAGCGAGCCACTCGCTCCGAGCGCGCTGCGCGGCTTCCACGCCGAGCTGTTCGACGCCGTCCTGTGGGACGGCGACCTCGACCGCGTCGTCGCGCTCACCGCCGCCGCGGTCGGCGCTCCGGTCGCGATCGTGGTCCCGCGGCTGCAGCTCGCGCACGTCTCCCCGCGCATAGACGGCATGCTCGTCGCGAGCGTCGTCAGGCACGTCGCCGAACGAATGCGCGGCCGCCCCGCGAAGGTCCCCGCCGAGGTGCTGGCGGAGGCGCCGATCGCCCGCCGCGGCGAGCTGCTCGGCGCGGTCCTGATGCTGGCCGCGCCCGACGCGGCCAAGCCCGAGGATCCCGACACGCGCGCGACGCTGCTCGACTGCCTCCACTACGCCGCGACCGCGACGCTCGCGCGCGTCGCCGCGATCGAGCTGCGCGCGAGCGTCGAGCAGGACCTTCACGGCGCGCTGCTGCAGCAGCTGCGCGAGCAGCCCGACGCCGATCCGCAGCTCGTCGCCCAACGCGCCGCGCGGCTCGGCTGCGACCTCACCCACGGCGCCGTCGCGCTCTGCGTCGAGCCGGTCCCCGGCCGCGAGCGGACGGCGGCCGCGCTGATCGGCGAGCTGCACCCGGGCGCGCTCGTCGAGCCGGCCGGCGCGCGGATCGCGGCGCTGCTGCCGCTGACCGGCGACACGGCCGCGCTGGAGCGGGTGCGCGAGCTCGTGACGCGGCTGGAGCCGCACGGCGCCGCCGGCGCCTCGCGCCACTGCACGCAGGTCGAGGGGCTCGGCGAGGCGCTCGAGGAGGCCGAGCTGGTGCTCGACGTGATCGGCCTCGCCGACGAGGCGGTCGACCTCGACAGCGCGATGAGCGGCACGTACCGGCTGCTGTTCCGCCTGCTCGCGACCCATCCCGGCGAGGTCTCGGCGCTGTTCGAGGCGACCGTCGCGCCGCTCGTGCGCTACGACGACCACCACCGCACCGACCTCGTCGCGACGCTCGCGACCTACCTGGAGCTGAACGGCAACATGAACGCGACCGCGGCGCGGATCTTCGCCCACCGCCACACGGTCGCGTACCGGCTCGACCGTATCCGCGAGCTGACCGGCCTCGACCCGGCCGACGGCGAGCACCGCGAGCGGCTCGGGCTCGGGCTGAAGGCGCACCGGCTGCTGCGGCGCGACGCGGGGGCGTGAGCCGGGCTCAGTCGAGCGCGGGCGGCGCGGGCGCGGCGGCGTACTCGTGCGCGGCGCCCCACTCGCCGCGGCGGGCACCTCTCAGCCAGACGACGACGCGGCACTCCGGGTCGCCGAGCGCGATCCGCTCCTCCAGCACGACCGAGGAGCCGCCGGTGTTGCGCGCGGCGATCCCGCCGAAGACGCTGGAGGTCATCCGGCACAGCCCCGGCGCGCGCCGCACGACGTCGCCGAAGGGGCAGGCGCGGCTGCCGAGCACGATCCGCTCGTCGTCGGCCTCGATCACGTAGAAGTCGCCGTCGATCGCGGCCTTGAGACGCACGTAGAGATCGGCGATCTGGGCCGGTCTGAGATCGCCGACGATCCCCTCGACGCGACGGTACTCGTCCTCCATCCGCCCGCCGACGTCGGCGCCGACCTGGGCGACGGCGGCGGCCGCCGCGTCCGGTCCCTCGTTGCGCTCGACCGCCTCGGCGAGCTGCACGACCAGCGCGCGCAGGAACGACTCGCGCCCGAAGGTGCCGTCGGCGCGCGCCTCCTGCGGTGCGGGCAGCGAGCTGACGCGCCGCTCCGGCGGCGTCAGGTCGGGGTCGGCGGTGCGCGTGACCGGCAGCGCGACCGTCACCTTCGAGCCGCCGGCGCGCTTGGCCGCGACGGTCATCCAGCCGGCGACGTTGGAGACGATGAAGAGGCCGCGCCCGCCGCTGGCGGAGAGCAGGTCGTCGGGCAGCGTGGCGGCCGGCTCGAAGCCGGCGCCGAGGTCGTGGACGGCCAGCAGCGGTCGCTCCCCGTCCCAGTCGAGATGGGCCCAGGCGGGGCCGGGCGCGTGCAGCACGACGTTGCTGAGCAGCTCCGAGACGGCGACGTCGGCGCCGGCGAGGTCGGAGCCCGCGAGCGCGTGGCGGCGCAGATAGTCGCCGATCTCATGGCGGAGATCGGACACGGCCGCTGGATTGCCGCTCTCCAGGTACCAGTCCACTTGCTTCGTCCCTGTCCCCCGCGGCGGTGCGCCTCGCCGCGGCCCGTTTGATGCGAAGCGAACAGTGTACGGCTCGGCGGAACCCGTTGTTCACAGCCTGTCAGCACGGCGACGCGCGACCGGTGAGTCTTTTTTAAGGTATTTTCATTGCACTCGAATACGGTCGCATCGACGTCCGGGCCGCGGGGGATCGGACCGACCATCACGCTCAGGGGAGGCTGCCATGCCATCGAGCCGTTCCGTTCGCAGCGCCTGCTGCGGCGCCTCGATCGTCCTCGGCGCGCCGCTCGCCGCCACCGGCCCGGCCGTTGCCGACGCCGACATCGGCGTGACGCTCAGCGCCAGAGCCGGCTTGCCGAGCAGCAGAGCCGGGATCTCGGTCACCTACGGCGTGCTCGCGCTCGGCAGACTCGACGCAACCGCGAGCCGGCTGGTCAGCACCGCGGCCGACCCGAACCCGGCCAACGACGTCGCGACCGCGAGCTGCACCGCGATCGCGTCACTGACAGTGACCTGCTGAGGACCCGTCCCTCCTCAGCAACGGCGGCGCGCGGCGACGTCCCCGCCGCGCGCCGCCAGCCCCTCGCCGCCCATAGAAAAGCCCCGCCGGAGCGGGGCTTTTCCGTAGCGGATCTGTAAGCCGGATTCTGTCGGGAGCAGTCATCCATCTGTGCGGCCGACCTGGACCTTGGCGGGCAACCTGCAAACGGCCCGGCTTGACCTTGCATCGGGTGGGGTTTGCCTGGACGCGCCGCGTCACCGCGACGCCGGTGCGCTCTTACCGCACCTTTTCACCCTTGCCGGCCCACCGCCGAAGCGGCGGACGTAGGCGGTATGTCTCTGTGGCACTGTCCCGCGGGTTTCCCCGGGTCGCCGTTAGCGACCACCCTGCCCTGCGATGTCCGGACTTTCCTCGAAGGCAAGCGCTGCACCTCCGCGACTGCTCGATCCACGCCGGACAGAGTACCGGTGGACGTGCGACCTGGCCCTTATCCGTGATCCGTCGACTGACTGGTGCTCACGATGGAACGACGGCGCGAACCCTGCAGCGCCGGCGAAGTCGAAGACGACCGTACGTCCGGCCGCCAGCTCCCGCTCAGCTTCGACGCGCAGCTCGGCCGCGCCGAAGCGACCGGTGAGCACGTCACCAAACCGCTCTGCCGGGCGGAACGTCGTCGTCATCAGCGAGGCCTGGCTCGTGGAGGAGTGCTTCGAGCCCGACCTGACATGCAAGCTACCGCCGCTGTCTTGCAAGGTGGCCGAAGCGATCGCCAGACCCATTCCGAGAACCGGTCCGATGCGCCGCCGACAGCACGCCACCAATCTCCGATTCGGCGTGGAAGACGACGTTCTCGGCCAACTCGTCAAGGCAGAACCGCAGATCGATCGCATTGGCCGAATCGAACACTGCGGAGGGGCTGCACCAGTTTCGCGCGTGGCCGACTCCGGGGTGCGAGCGGCGGCCGGGTGTGAACGGTTGTTACGACACCTACTCGATTGCCAGGAAGACTGGTAGACAACTTGCGACAAAGGCGGCCGACCGGCCGCCATATCGGAACCAGACGAAAGGGAACCATGCGCAAGCTCCTTCGCAGCGCGGCGATCGCCGCCTCCGTCGCGGCAGTTGCAGCCGCCGCAGCCCCGGCGGCCTCAGAGGCCGCATCTCCCGGCGACCTCTGCCTAACCAACCAGTTCTCGGTCCTCTACCTCGACGCGAACACGCTGTACACCGTCGCGGCCGGGACGTGGGTCCGGATCCTCGACTACCGCGGCACGTACCACTACCTCGCCCGGGTCGACGGGCTCGTCGGGCAGATAGAGCGCGTCCGGATCGACCAGGCGAGCTGCCACTAGCCGGCGCGCACGACGCGCGCGAACGCGGCGAACGCCGCCTGGCCGCGAGCGCTGTCGAGCGCCGCGGCGTCGGCGCGCAGGCGGGCGGCCGAGTCGTCGCCGAGGTGGGCGCGGGCCTCGGCGGCCATCGACGGCTCGGCCAGCCACAGGTCGATCAACGCGGCGTCGGCCTCGGCGTGGAAGAGCGTCCCCCACGCGCGCGGGCCGGCGCGGAAGGCCTGCACCGCCGTCTGCGCCGAGCGGGCCAGCGGCGCGATCCCGGCCGGCAGCTCGATCAGCTCGCCGTGCCAGTGCAGCACCGTCGCCGCCGGCGCCAGCGCGCCCAGCAGCGGGTCATTCGCAGCGTCACCGAGCAGCTCGACCGGCGCGACGCCGATCTCCTGCGCCGCCCCGGGCACGACGCGCCCGCCGGCCGCGACCGCCAGCAGCTGCGAGCCGAGGCAGACGCCGAGCACAGGCGTCTCGGCCGCGAGCGCGGCGCGCAGCCACGCGACCTCCTCCGCGATCCACGGCAGCGGGTCGTTGACGCTCATCGGCCCGCCCATGAAGACGGCGCCGCAGACCTCGTCCAGCGGTGGCAGCGGCGCGTCCGCGGCGTCGCCGAAGCGGTCGTGGACGCGGACCGGCGCGTCGCCGAAGGGGTCGAGGATCCTGTGCGGTCCCTCCCACGGGACGTGGCGCACGACCAGCAGCGGACGCGGCGAGACGGTCTCGGTCATCGCCGAAGCGTATGAGACCGCTCCGCGCTCGGGGCGGCTGCGTTCACGCAACAGCGCTTCACAGCGCGGCAGCGGGTGAGTAACACGATTGACCTCCGGTGACGAAAGGGTGAAGAGCGCGTCAGGCCCACCTCCCTCAATTCACCCGAAGGGTCCCTCGAATGCATCATTCCGCTCGGGCGCGCTCGCGTCGCCTGACGCCCATCGCGCTGTCCGTCCTGCTGGCCGGCGGCGGCGCAGTCGCCGTGCAGCAGGCCGTCTCCGACCCGCAGCCGGCGCAGGCCGCGGCCGAGGACGGCAGCGCCCGCTCCGGCACCCGCACGGCGCTGGAGCTGCTGACCGATCCGTTCCTCCAGCTCCCGACCGCCGACTCCGTCAACGTCGTCTGGTTCACCGAGTGGGCCGGCGAGGAGCACACCGTCCACGTCGGCGGGCGCACCTTCGCCGCCGACACGAGAAAGCTCAGCCGCGTCGCCGAGGACAGCGGCTCGCAGCTGCCGGCCGACGAGAAGCCGACCGCCGAGCAGGGCGTCGTCGCGCGCGACGTCTTCCGTCACGAGGCGAAGATCACCGGCCTCAGACAGGGCGAGAAGCTCGCCTACAGAGTCGTCTCGACGAAGGGCGCGCGCTTCGCCGCCTCCGGCACCTACCAGCTGACCGCGGCGCCGGCGCCCGGCACCCCGCAGCGGATCCTGCTGACCTCCGACCACCAGGCGATGGTCAACACGCCCGCCAACCTGGAGATGGCGGCGCAGACGATCGGCAGAATCGACGCGGTCTTCCTCGCGGGCGACCTCGTCAACGTCCCCGACCGCGCGTCGGAGTGGTTCGACGACACGCGCGGCAGCGCCTTCTTCCCCGTCCTGCAGGGCAGAGGCGGCCGCGCCTCGACCCACGGCGAGGTCTACCGCGGCGCCCCGATCATCCAGAACGCGCCGCTCTTCCCGGCGGTCGGCAACCACGAGGTGCAGGGCGCGCGCGAGGGTCAGAGCTCGCTCGGCAACTCGTTCAACGCGCCGGTGCCGAGAGCGATCGTCGAGCGCGCCTACGCCGCCGTCGCGTCGCAGGTCAACCCCAGAGACGACCCGGCCGTGAAGGCGAAGTGGATCGAGGACCGCTCGTTCTCGACAGCCACCTACGAGGAGATCTTCTCGCTCCCGAGCGACTCCCCCGGCGGCGAGACCTACTACGCGATCACGCTCGGCGACGTGCGCATGATCTCGCTCTACTCGACCCGCATCTGGCGCAGCTCGACGGCGACCGCGGACCCCGCCAGACGAACCGCGATCACGCGCTACCACGAGTCCACCAGCGTGCTCGACGACCAGCTCAGACAGGGCTGGGGCGAGCACATCTTCGAGGCCGTCAAGGCCGGCTCGCCGCAGCTCAGATGGCTGGAGAGAGAGCTGGCGTCGCCGGCCTTCAGAGACGCGCGCTACCGCGTCGTCGTGCTGCACGAGGGCCCGCAGGGCCTCGGCGACAACATCATGCCCGTCTTCAGCGACCCGGTGAAGACCGAGGAGCGCGACGCCAACGGCAGACTGACCGGCATCCGCTACGAGTACCCGACGAGCGGCAACGGGCTGCTGCGCGACCTCCAGCCGATGCTCGAGCAGGCCGGCGTCGACCTCGTCCAGAACGGCCACAGCCACCTCTGGAACCGCTTCACCAGCGCGGGCGGCACGAACTTCATCGAGACCTCCAACACCGGCAACACCTACGGCGCCTTCCACCAGCTGAGCGGCCGCACGCGGCCGGTCCCGCCGGCGCCGTGGCTGGCCGCCAACTACCTCACGATCGGCAACCCGGGCGGCCTCGCGCCGATCCTGCCGAGCGAGAACCCGATGCTGGCCGCCAACGGCGAGCCGATGCCGTTCGTGCAGTCCAACGACCACAACGTCTTCACCGTGCTCGACACGGGCGCGAACGAGGTCGTCTCCTACATCTACGACGTGCGCACGCCCGAGATCGCGCCGAAGATCCTCGACCGCTTCTCGCTCGGCCGTCCGGCGACGTCCGGCGGCGAGGTCGTGCCGCCGGCCCTCGGCGGCGACAGAGACGGCGGCTGGAGAGATCCGGCCGCCGGCGGGACGACGCGCGGCGGCGACGCGGCGGCGGGCACGGGCACGGCGGACGCTCCGGCTGCCGGCGCTGCCGGCGCGCCGCTGCCCTCGCGCACGACCGCCGCGTCGAGCGGCAGCCGCTACGGCGTCGGCGCGACCGTCGAGGTCAGCGTCGCGGCCTCGACGGCCCCGAGCGGCACCGTCGCGATCGCGCGCGGCGGCAGAGCGCTCGCGAGCGGCCGCGTCAGAGCGGGCGCGGCGACGGTGACGCTGCACGGCACCGCGCTCAAGCCCGGCACGCACAAGCTGACGGTCCGCTTCTCCGGCGGCGACGCGGTCGCCGCCTCCTCGACGACGGTCGCGGTGCAGGTGCGCAGAGCGACGCCGAAGCTGCGCGCGGCGGTCGCCGCCAAGCAGTCGGCTCGCAGAGGCGCGCGCCTGCGCGTCGCCGTGACGGCGCCGGGCCTCAACCCGCGCGGCGCGGTGCGCGTGCTCGACGGCACCCGCACGGTCGGCAGCGCGCAGGTGCGCGGCGGCCGCGCGACGGTCGCGCTCGACCGCTTCGCGACGCCGGGCGTCAAGCGCCTGAAGGTCGTCTACGGCGGCGACGGCCCGCTCGACGGCCGCAGCGCGGCGGTGCGCCTGCAGGTGCGCTGAGACGTATGACTGACGGCCGGCGGCGACGCGTTGAGCGGGCGCCGTTGCCGGCCGGACGTGGATCGCGCGGCGGCGCTTGAGCGGGCACCGCCGCCGGCCGGACGTGGATCGCGCGGCGGCGCTTGAGCGGGCGCCGCCGCCGACCGCGGGCGCGGGCGGGCGCGGCTGGCGCGATTGCGCTCTTGCGAGCGCGGGTATGAGCGAGCGCGCATGCGCCTGTTGATCCGCCCCCTGCTCGCTGCCGTCGCGATCGCCCTGCTCGCCGCCGCCGCGACCTCCGCCAGAAGCGAGGCGGCGACGTCGAAGATCGTCTACGCCTGCAGACCGCAGCTGTGCGTCGTCGACCCGGCGACCGGGATCTCCTCGCCGCTGACGACCGACGGCAGCGACGACAGCCCCTACTACGACCCGAGCCTGTCCGCCGACGGCACGCGGATGGCCGCCCGGCGCCACAACGACGTCCTCGTCGGTGCCGCGAGCGGCAACCTCGCCGAGAGCTGGGGCGGCGCGCCGCAGGGCACCAACGACGTCGCGCTCTCGCCCGACGGCAGCGCGGTCGCCGAGTCGCACACGTACGTCCAGAACGTCAACCGCCTCGTCTGCTCGCCTTTCTCCGGCTGCTCGCTCCAACTGGTGCTGCAGGACATGAGCGGCACGACCTGGTCGCGCGGGGTCGCCGGCAGAGGCCCGACGAGAGGCTTCTCGGGCGGCGGCGGGGTCGGCTTTCTCGGCACCGGCCAGCTGCTGATCTCCTACTACACGATCAGCGAGGACGCGCACAAGGTCTGTGTCGTCGCGACCCCGGAGACGCCGGCCGACCCGCCCTGCGGCGCGACCGCGCGCGAGGTCGGCGCGACGCTCTCGTGGCCCGAAGGCTCGCGCGACGGGAAGCTGATCGCCGCCGCCAAGGGGCCGGCGAGAGGCGGCGGACCCTCGTCGGTCGCGCTCTACGACGCGGCCAGCGGCGCCTTCCTGCGCACCGTCGCGACCGGCACGGCGCCGGCCTTCTCGCCCGACGGCGCGACGATCGCCTACCAGAGCGCCGACGGCTGGATCGAGCTGGTGCCGACCGCCGGCGGCGCCGCGCGCAGACTGGTGCGGGGCACGATGCCGACGTGGAGCGCGGGCTCCGGCCCCGGGCCGCGCCTGAGCGCCGCGCGGCTGGGCGTCGCGCGCGGGCGGGTCGCGGTGCCGCTGCGCTGCGACGGCCGCGCCGCCTGCGCCGGCAGGCTGCGAGTCACCAAGGGCCGCGTGACGGTCGCGAGCGGGAGTTACAGAGTGGCGGGCGGCCGCAGCGCGAAGATCGCGCTGAAGCTCTCCAAGCGCGGACAGGCGCTGCTCGCCCGCAAGCGCTCCCAGCAGGTCGCCGTGACGCTGACCCCGCGCGGTGCGAGAGCCGTCACGGCGAAGGCGACGCTGCGGCGCTGAGCGGGCGGCGGGGCGGCCGCGGGCGGGCGACGGCGGGCGCGGGCGGCGGGCGCGGGCGGCGGCGGG
>NZ_JAUTDN010000058.1 GCF_030646155.1 Conexibacter sp. CPCC 205762 | reverse complement strand
GCCGCCGCGGCGCGAGCGCGGGGGCCGGAGCCGGCGGGCTCGCGGCGCTGGCGGCCGGCGCGTTCGCGCTGCTGGTCGGCTTCGGCGCGAGCGGCGCCGGGCCGGTGACGGCGCAGGCGACCGCGAGACAGGTCGTCGCGCGCGCCGCGCAGGCGACCAGCCCGGCGCCGAACACGATCGTGATGATCGACAGCCGCCGCGACGTCAGCTGGAGCGGCGGCGGCAGAGACGGCGGCCTCTTCACCCGCGGCACCGGCTTCGTGCTGTTCGGCGGCGACGGCGGCGTCGTCGCCAACCGCCTGCTCGTCACCGACACCAGCGGCGGCGCGAGCCTGCCGGCCGGGGTCGACGACGCGACCGCCTGGACCGACGGCGTCCCGGTGCAGGAGACGTACGACCCGATCGCGAGAGAGGACCGCCGGCAGGAGAGAGCGTGGAGCGTCCCGTCGCCGGTCTTCGACACGCACAGACTGTTCGTGCAGGCCCAGCGAGGCGAAGCCCACATGAGACTGCTGGGGGAGACGACCGTCGACGGCCGCAGAGCCTGGCGGCTGCTGGTGACCGGCGCCGACGAGCGGCCGCTCGACGGCGACCGCGACGAGCTGCTGGTCGACGCCGCCAGCTACGAGCCGCTGGAGCTGCGCAAGCACAGCGAGTCGCGCAGAGCCGGCGTCCGCTTCACGAACGACTCGGTCGAGCGGATCCTCGACTACCGCGTGCTGCCGGACACGCCCGCCAACCGCGAGCTGCTGAAGCTGCACGGGCCGATCAGACCGCAGTAGCGAGCAGCCAAACGGGGCTCGCGACCAGCGCCCGCGCGCCGATTTGTATGCGCGTGCAACAATTTATGTCGTGAGTCCCCCGCCACCCCCACCGGAAGTCGCCACTTCGGCCGCGGGCGGCTCGACCGCGAACCCGCCGCGCAACGCCTCCGAGCGCTCGTCGCTGCCGAGCGAGTTCGAGCCGCGCACGCTGCTCAAGCACGCGCTCAAGGTCGCGCTGCTGATCGGCGTGCTCGTGCTCGTCGCGCTGCTGGCGCCGGGCCTGGGGGAGGTGCGCGAGCACCTCGGCGAGGCGAAGCCGGCGTGGATCGCGGTCGCGGTCGGGCTCGAGCTGCTCTCCTGCATCTCCTACATCCTCATGTTCCGGCCGATCTTCTGCCGCCGGATGCCGTGGAAGTCGGCGTCGCAGATCGGCTGGTCGGAGCTGGGGATGGGCTCGATCGTCCCCGCCAGCGGCGCCGCCGGCCTCGCGCTCGGCGCGTGGGCGCTGGTCCAGGGCGGGATGGCGCCGGAGCGCGTCGCGCGCCGCTCGGTCGCGTTCTTCCTGATCAAGTCATCGGTCAACTTCGTCGCCGTCGCGGTGATCGGCACCGTGCTCGCGCTCGGCCTGTTCGGCCCCGACCTGTCGCTGTGGCTGACCGCCTTCCCGGCCTTCCTGTCGGTGCTCGTGATCGTGGCGATCGTGCTGCTGCCGCGGATCGGCGAGGGCGCGCCCGCGCCGGCGGACGCCTCCAAGACCCGCCGCGCCGTCGCGGTGGCGCGCAGAAGCGTCATCACCGGCACGCGCGAGGCGGTCGAGATCGCCCGCGCCCGCGACCCGCTCGTGCTGATCGGCGCCTTCGGCTACTGGGTCTGGGACAACGCCGTGCTGTGGGCGACCTTCCACGCCTTCGGCGCCCACGTCAGCATCTGGATCGTGCTGCTCGGCTACCTGATCGGCCAGCTCGGCGGGCTGCTGCCGATCCCGGGCGGCATCGGCGGCATCGACGGCGGGCTGATCGGGACGCTGGTCGTCTTCGGCGCGCCGGCCGCAGCGACCGCGGCCGCCGTGCTCGCGTATCGTGTGATCCTGTTCTGGCTGCCGCTGATCGGCGGCGCGATCGGCTTCTTCTCGTTGCGACGCACGTTGGCGCGCGAACACGAGCAGATCTTCGCCCCCTGCTGACGCCACCGGGGTGACCAGCCGCCGGATTGGTCATGATCCGCGGTGGATCGCAGCGCGGAGACACGCACAGTGCCCCCCGACCTCACGACGACAGACCAGGAGATCGCCGACCTGCTGCGCGCAGTCGCCGACGCGATGGAGCGGACCGCGGGCCCGCCGCGCCCGCTCGCCGTCGAGCCGGTCGAGGGCTACCTCGGCGACGTCGTCGACCTCACCTTCAACGGCGACGACGAGCAGCGCATCGCGCTGATCGCGCGGCTGCTGGTGCTGGCCCGCGTCGTCAACGCAGAGCGCGACGCCGACCTGCACGACTACGCCTGGCTGCGCAGACTGGAGCGGCCGCTGAGGCGGTGGGAGCGCGACCGCCGGCTCGGCACCGCCAGCCCGCGCCCGCGCCCGGCCGAGCTGGACGCGCGCATGGCGATGTTCGGCGCCGCGATCGGCCCCGACGCGGTGATCGGCGCGCAGACGGTCGCGGTCTCGGTCGCGGAGCTGGTCGCGATCCACCAGCTCGCCGGCGCGACCTCGCTGGAGGAGGCGTTCGCGGCGCGCTCGGCGCTGCAGCCGCTGCTCGACGACGCCGCCGCGCTGCTGCGCCGCGACACGCCCGACTTCGGCGTCGGCGTCTACGAGCAGCCGGGCGCGACGCTCGCGCACGTCGAGCAGGCGACGTGGCAGATCGAGCAGATCCTGCGCCATCCGCAGGGGGCGGAGGAGCTGCCGTGGCTGCGGGCGCTGTGGCTGGAGGTGGCGGCGGCGATCGTCTTCGCGCTCGACGCCTACGAGGGCCGCAGAGACCACGGCGAGCGGCTGCGCGCGGTGCTCGACCTGGCGGCCGAGAAGCTGACCGTCGGCGGGCTGGCGGAGGATCCCTCCGGCTTCGACGAGCCGGCGACGCTGACGCTCGTGCGCTCGGTCGCGCTGACGCTCGCCTCGCTGTGGCTCGACGAGGCGCTCGTCGCCGGCGAGCCGCCGAGCGTGCCGATGCTGGAGGATCGGCTCGCGACCGCCGCCTCGCAGGCGCTGCTGGCCGCTTGGAGCGCCCAGCGCAGACTGGCGCTGTCCTAGGCCGCCGCGGCGTACTCGGCGGCGCGCGCGAGCGCGTCGCGCGAGACGCTGCCGTCGTCGGTGACGCTCGCGACGGTCCTGACGGCCATGCGGATCCAGCGCAGGTCGCTGTGCAGCCGCTCGATCACGGCCGAGTCGGCGAGCCAGCGGACCGCCTCCTCCCAGCGCACGTCGGCGCCGCCGCCGTCGCGCGCGGCGATCAGCGCCGTCTGCGCTTCGATGTCCCTGAGGCACTCGCGTTCGAGCCGCTCCAGCTCGTCGCGCAGTAGCGACAGGTCGGCGCCCTGGGCGACGGCCAGCTTCAGGTACAGCTCGCCGCGCAGCGGCTCGCGGCTCGGCGCCTCCCGCATCCATGCGCGGAAGCGCTCCTCGCCGGCCGGGGTGGCGGCGTAGTAGACCTTGACCTGACGGCCGACCTGGACGCGCTTGGACTCGGCCACGAGCTCTTCCTTGGCGAGCTGGTCGAGCGAGACATAGACGGCGCCGTAGGCCGCTCTGAAGCCGGGGCCGAGCCGTCTCTGCAGCCGGTTGGCGAGGTCGTACCCGTAGCCGCGCCGCTCGATCAGCATCCCCAGCACTGCGTATTTCATCGACATCGCCGGTCCCTCCTGACAGCGATCGACCAGCTTTCCCCCGAAGGCGGCACGGCGGGAAGCTTAAGCAACCTGAGAAGTTCATGCGCAGGTATTCAGCGCTGAACTTCGCAGAGAGCGACTATTCCGGGATAGGGGTTCGTCCTGTGACGCCCGCTGATCGGACGTCGGAGGCATGGACGAAGCGGAGGGCCGATCGTTGCGGGGTTGCTGCGAGGCAGTGGAGCGGGCGGCCGAGCCGCCCGCTCCTGCCCACGTCAGAGCACTCTGCTGAGGAAGTCGCGCGTGCGCGCTTCCTGGGGGTTGCCCAGCACCTGGGCGGGCGAGCCGGACTCGACGATCACGCCGCCGTCCATGAAGACGACGGTGTCGGCGACCTCACGCGCGAAGCCCATCTCGTGCGTGACGACGAGCATCGTCATGCCCTCTCTGGCCAGCTCGCGCATGACGTTCAGCACGTCGCCGACCAGCTCCGGGTCGAGCGCGGAGGTCGGCTCGTCGAACAGCATCAGCTTCGGTCTCATCGCGAGCGCACGGGCGATCGCGACGCGCTGCTGCTGGCCGCCGGAGAGCTGCGACGGGTAGGCGTCGAGCTTGTCGCCGAGGCCGACCTGGTTGAGCAGCGCGGTGGCCGTCTCGCGCGCCTGCTTCTTCGGGATTCTCTTCACCTGCACCGGCGCCTCGCAGACGTTCTGCAGCGCCGTCATGTGGCCGAACAGGTTGAAGTGCTGGAAGACCATCCCGATGTCGGCCCGCTTCTGGGCGACCTCGTTCTCCCGCAGCTCGTAGAGCTTGTCGCCCTCCTGCCGGTAGCCGACCAGCTGGCCGTCGACCGACAGGCGGCCGGCGTCGACCTGCTCGAGGTGGTTGACGCACCGCAGCATCGTCGACTTGCCCGAGCCGGACGGGCCGATGATGCACATCACCTCGCCCGGCTGGACGGTCAGCGAGACGCCTCTCAGCACCTCGTTGCGGCCGAAGTGCTTGCAGACCAGCTCGGCCTCGACCATCGGCGTGACGCTCACAGGCCACCTCCCTCGGGCGTGATCGCCGGTCTCTCATGACCCGGCACGAGCACGCTCTTGAGCTTCTGGAACGGCGTCTTCGGCAGGTTGCGCGAATGGCCGCGCCCGTAGCGGCGCTCGAGGTAGTACTGACCGATCGACAGGATCGTCGTCATGATCAGGTACCAGATCGACGCCACGATCAGCAGCGGGATCGTTCTGTAGTTCTCCGAGTAGATCAGCTGCGACGCGTACAGCAGCTCGGCATAGGCGATCACGGACACCAGCGAGGTCGTCTTCAGCATCGAGATCGTCTCGTTGCCGGTCGGCGGGATGATCACGCGCATCGCCTGCGGCAGCACGATCCGCCGCATCGTCTGCAGGCGCGACATGCCGAGCGCCTGCGCGGCCTGCGTCTGCCCCTCGGGGACCGACAGCACGCCCGCGCGGACGATCTCCGCCATGTACGCGCCCTCGTTCAGGCCGAGGCCGAGCAGGGCGACGATGAACGGCGTGATGACCGTGTTCGCGTTGAGGCTTATGAGATCTGGCGCGAGGAACGGGATCCCGAGGTCGATCGTCGGGTACAGCGCCGCTATGAAGTTCCAGAACAGCAGCTGGACGAGCACCGGGGTGCCGCGGAAGAGCCAGATGTAGAAGCCGCTCGCGCCTGACACGAGCGGGTTCGGCGACAGCCGCATGATCGCCAGCACGATGCCGATCACGACGCCCGCGATCATCGCGCAGACGGTCAGCTCGAGCGTCAGCACGAGGCCGTCGAGCACGCGTCTGTCGAACAGGAAGTCTCCGACGACGCCCCATTCGAAGCGGTCGTTGGTGACGACCGATCGCACCAGCGAGCCGGCGATCAGGAAGACGACGAAGGCGGCGACCCAGCGGCCGTAGTGGCGCACCGGGATCGCTCTGGGCGCCTGGGGGGGCGACCCGGCGGGGGAGCCCGCCGGCGTGATGCCGGCGGACTCGATGTCTGACGTGGACAGGGGACTGCTCCGATCAGTGGATCAGGTCGATCAGTCGACGGCCCCGTTGATGACGGGATCGGTGATCGCGCCCTGCTCGACACCCCATCTTCTGAGGATCGTGAGGTAGGTGCCGTCCTCGATCAGCGCTCTCAGCGCCTCCTGGATCGGCTCCTCGAGACCGCTCTCCTTCGGCAGTGCGATGCCGTAGGGGGCGGTGCCGTAGGGCTCGCCGTCGAGCTCGAACGCGCCGTTGGACTGCTTGACGATGTAGGCGGCGACCGGCGAGTCGGCCATGCCGACGTCGGCGCGGCCGGACTGGATCGCCAGGTTGGCGCCGTTCTGGTCCGGATAGACCTGCAGGTCAGCCGGCGTGTCGCATCTTCTGTTCTGCGTCTGCACGTCCGTCGCCTGGGTCGTGCCCTTCTCGACCGCGACCTTCTCGCCGCAGATGTCCTCGAGCGTGGCGATGTCCGGGCCGCCTCTTCTGATGTAGAAGGAGGTGCCGGCGCTGAAGTAGGTGACGAAGTCGACCGTCGCCTCACGCTCTCTCGTGTCCGTGAAGGACGAGATGCCGACGTCGTATCTTCTGGCCGCGAGGCCGGGGATGATCGCGTCGAACGTCGCCTTCTGGACGTCGGCTCTGAGGCCGAGCTTCTCGGCGATGGCGTTGATCAGGTCAACGTCCATGCCGACGATCGTGGTGCTGCCTCTCTCGACGAACTCGTTCGGGGCGTACGTCGGGTCGGTGGCGACCGTCAGCGTGCCCTTGGATCTGATGTCGTCCGGGACGGCGATCGCACCACCGGCGGCGGCACCCGAGTCTGCCGTCGTGGACGCGGTGGTCGACGCGGAGGAGGACGAGCCTCCGTCGTCGTCGTCAGAGCCGCAGCCGGCCGCGACGAGACCGATCGCAAGCAACGCAACGACGAACAGCAGCCGCAGGGGCCGCAAAACCGACAGCTTCATTCAGCACCTCATGATTGTGGGGACCGACACCTTCACTCCTCCCAAGCCACCGTACATCGGACGCACGTCGGACATCCAGCCGACGGTTTTCCGACACGCGGACAACGTAACTGCTTTCGAGGAGGCGTCGCCTATAGGTTTGGGTGGGGACACCTATAGGTTGCCAGCAGCGGCGCACGATGGTCGGCCACTCGTCAGGGCAACTGCTAAAGCGGTTTTGCGACCCGCCGACGACACGGGCATGAGGAGACTTTCGAACTTGGGGCCGCGGTCGGTTCGCGGGAAGCTGCTGCTCACGATCCTGCCCGTGATCGCGCTCGCGATCGGCGGCCTGACCGTCATAGCCGTCCAGCGCGTCACCAGCGCCCAGCAGGACGCCGTCTACGACGCCGCGACCGATCTCGCCGGCAGAGAGGCGAACGCGTTCGAGGCGCAGGCGAGCGAGAACCAGTCGGCCGCGCGCGCGGTCGCCGCGCTCGGCGCCGCCAACCGCTCCGGCGATCGCGGCGAGCTGATCGGCCAGCTGAAGGAGCTGATCGAGCGCAACCCGCAGCTCGGCGGCGTCTACCTCGCGTACACGCCCAACGCCTTCGACGGTCGCGACGCGCAGCATGCGAACGCGCCCGGGTCGATGAGAGACGGCCGCTTCGCGCCCTACTGGGACCGCCTCACCGGCAGCGTCCAGCTCAGCTCGACGCTCGACGAGAACGAGGCCTACTGGACGCTCTCGCGCGACACGCGCAGAGAGGGCGTCGTCGAGCCGTACCTGTTCGACGGGCTGCTGATCACCTCGTACACCGCGCCGCTGCTGCGCAACGGCAGATTCGTCGGGACCGCCTCGGTCGACAAGAAGCTGACCGACCTCGACGCGGCCGTCAGAGCGGTCAGATTCCTCGACAGCGGCTACGCCTTCGCGATCTCCGCGAAGGGCAGCTTCGTCTCCTTCCCCGACAGAAGGCTGATCGGCACGACGACGCTCGCCGACTACGGCGCCAGACAAGGCAACAGCGACCTCGCGCGCGTCCAGCAGGCCGTGATCGCCGGCAGACGCGTGCGCGTCGAGACGACCGACCCGCGCACCGGCGAGCAGGTCGTGATGTTCACGGCGCCGGTCAGAACCGGCGGCTGGGGCTTCGTCACGGTCGCGCCCAAGAGCGAGATCCTCGCGCAGGCGCACAAGCTGCGGACGCTGCTGCTGGTCGTCGGCCTGATCGCGCTGCTCGTCGCCGCGGGCGTCGTCTGGCTGATCGCCGCGCGCCTCTCGCGCCCGATCCGCGAGACCGCCGCGGCGGCCGAGCGGATCAGCCGCGGCGATCTCGAGATCGACGTGCCGGTCCGCTCGCGCGACGAGCTGGGCAGGATGGCCGGCGCCTTCGGCGAGATGGTCGCCTACCTGCGCGGGCTCGCCGCGACCGCCGACAGGATGGCCGCCGGCGACCTCTCGACGCGCGTCAGACCGGCCTCCGAGCAGGACGTGCTCGGCCACGCCTTCGCGCGCATGTCGGACGAGATGCGCGCCGCGCTCGGCGAGCAGTCGTGCCTGGAGGCGCTGATCGAGCGGATGGACTCGCTCGAGCAGCACGACCTCGCGCAGCTCGGCGACGGGCTCGGCGCGATGGCCGACGGCGACCTGACGCGCGCGGCCGCGGTCGCGACGACGCCGCTGGACGCCGACGGCCGCCTGGCGGAGATCTTCGACGGGATGCTCGTGCGCGCCAGCTCCAGCGTCGAGAGCTACGAGCGGATGCGCCGCCAGCTGTCGGCGATGCTCGACGAGGTCAAGCGCACCTCCGGCGAGGTCTCGGCCGCCTCGCAGCAGATGGCGTCGACCTCCGAGGAGGCCGGCCGCGCCGTCAACGAGATCGCCGGCGCGATCGCCGAGGTCGCGCAGGGCGCCGAGCGCCAGGTCGCGACCGTCGGCAGCACGCGCGCCGCCAACCAGGAGGTGTTCGAGGCGGTCGCCAGCTCGACGACCTCGGCCCGCACCGCCAACGCGGCGGTCGCGCAGGCGCGGCGGCTGGCGGAGGAGGGCGCCGAGGCGGTCGAGCAGGCGACCGGCGCGATGGAGGCGATGCGCCAGTCCTCCGGCGAGGCGACCGTCGCGATCCGCGAGCTGGGGGCGAAGTCGGAGCGGATCGGCGGGATCGTCTCGACGATCACCGGGATCGCAGAGCAGACGAACCTGCTGGCGCTCAACGCCGCGATCGAGGCCGCGCGCGCCGGCGAGCAGGGCCGCGGCTTCGCGGTCGTCGCGGAGGAGGTGCGCAAGCTGGCCGAGGAGTCGCGCCAGGCGGCCCGCTCGATCGCCGAGCTGATCGAGGAGATCAGCCGCGGCACCGCCTCCGCCGTGACGGCTGTCGAGGAGGGCGGCGAGCGGACGCTGGTCGGCGTCGAGACGGTCGGCCAGGCGCGCGAGACCTTCCGTCGCATCCGCGACTCGGTCGCCGACGTCGACGGGCGCGTGAACGAGATCGAGCAGGCGGTCACGCTGATCGAGGCCTCCGGCGGCCGCGTCCGCGACGAGATCGCCTCGGTCGCCGCGATCGCCGAGCAGACGAGCGCCGCGACCGAGCAGGTCTCCGCCTCGACGCAGGAGACGAGCGCCTCCGCCGAGGAGATCGCCGCCTCCGCCGCCGAGCTGGCGAGAACGGCCGAGCAGCTGCAGCGGCTGGCCGCCCGCTTCACGACGGCCTAGGAGGCGACCCGCGCGAGCACCCGCCGCGCGACGGCCTCCGCCTCCGGGCGGTGGCCGCCGCCGGCGGGCGTGCGCACCTCGACCTGGAACAGCAGCGGCGCGGCCAGCACGTACAGCCGCTCGCCGTCCCAGACCGCCGCCTCGCCGAGGCCGTCGAGCGGCTCGCCCTCGACGTGCTCGGCGATGAAGGCGTACTGCTCGGCCGGGAAGAAGCCGTCCGCGTCGCCGTGCCAGGCACCGACGGAGACCGACCAGCGGTCCTGCCTGCGGCCGGCGGCGGCGTACTCCAGCCCGACCTGGCTGTCGTCGTAGGTGAGGCGGCCCTCGCCCAGCTCGACGCCGAGCACGTGGGAGGCCTCGGCGCGCGAGCAGAGCGCGGCCGGGTCGGGCGCGCCGTGGCGCAGCGCGTGCTGCAGCACGTCGCGCTCGTGGTCGCTGAGCGGCGTCACGGCGACCGGCTTCACGGCCGCCTCGTCGCGGGTGGCGCGCAGCTCGTCGTACTGGCCCTTCGCGGTCGTGGCGAGCTTGGTCGCCTTCTCGAGCAGTCCCATGCGGCGATCATGGGGCGGCCGCGGGCCGCTGTCATCCCCAATTCGGCCCGTCGGGGCAAGACCAGGGATAGGTCAGGGGTGAACCCCTCAGGGGGCGTCGCCGGGCGCGAGCGCGCTGGCGTGGGGACGCTCCGATATGGTCGACGCGTCGTGCTGATCTCGATCGCGTGTGGATGCGCTCGAGTCGACCGGAGGTTCGCTGCATGCCGTCGTCCGTCCGTCTCGCCCTCGTCGCCGCGCTCTGCGTCGGCTGCCTGATCCCGGCGGGTGCGCAGGCCGCGTTCGTCGCGACCGGCAGCGACCCCGCAGGCGATCAGCCGGTGCCCGGCCGCGACCTCGTCGGGGCGGGCGTCGGGTACGACCGCCGCAGCGGCGAGCTGGTCGCGGCGGTCGCGCTGCGGGGCGATCCGGTCGCGGCGCCGGGGTTCCTCTCGGTCCTCGTCGCGCGCCGCACGGCGGGCGGCTGCGACGGCAGCCCCGCCGCCGGCTTCGGCTCCTTCACCGACGAGTTCGACGCCCTCTGGCACCGCTTCGCGAGCCCGACGACGGTGACCGCGCAGGGCGAGTCGGGCAAGCGCGGCGGCGCCACCGCCCGGCAGCAGTTCACCGTCACCGATCGGCGTCTCGCCGGGCTGCGCGTCGACTGCGCGATCGTGATGCTGAGCGAACCGGGCAGACCGGAGCTCGTCCACGACACGATCGGGCCGCTGCCGCTGAGAGCGCTGCCGGGCCTCGCGCTCGGCCTCGGCGCGCCGAGACGCGTCCGGTCGGGGCGCGGCTTCACGGTGAAGGCGACGGTCACCAATCCCGGCGACGCGCCGACCGGTCGCGTCGTCCTGCGGCTCGCGAAGGCGCGCGGGATGAGCGCCGCGCCGCGGACCGTGACCGTGCGCTCGATCCGGCCGGGCGGCCGCGCGACGGTTTCGATCCGCATCCGGCTGAGCGAGCGAGCGGACACCGCGACCGACCTGAGGGTGTCGGCCAGAGCCGGCCGGCTGGCCGTCGTCGGCGAGCGCACCGTGCTCGTGCGCAAGCCCCGTCGCGATCCGCCGAGCGGCGGTGGAGGCGGCGGCACAGGCGGCAGCAGAACCTGCGTCCGCTGGATCCCGGACTACTCCGGCGAGAGCGGCGGCTCGCTCGGGCTCGTGCCCTGCTGAGGGCTCGCGCGCCCTGGGGCGGCGCTCAGGGCGCGTGGCCGGGGCGGATCGCTCTGGCCCGATGGAAGCGCAGCGGCTGCTCGCCGCGGCCGGCGGCGCCCTCGATCGGCTCGAGCAGGAAGCCGCTGTGGTCGCCGAGCGCGATCCGCTCCAGCACGCGGCCGGCGAACCAGGTCGGCAGCCGCTCCAGCAGCGGCGCGCCGCCGGGGCCCGGTCTCCACGCGACGCGGGCGAACTTGTCGACGCTGTCGCCGCTCTCGCCGCCGAACAGCTCCGCGAGGTCGGCCGCCTGCTCGTCGACGAGGTGGACGAGCAGCGTCTGCGCCTGCGCTGCGACCCGGAACGTGTGGTTCTCGCGCGAGATGCAGGCGAGGAAGCGCGGCGGGTCGATCGAGGTCTGCGTCGAGAAGCCGACGAGGCAGCCGGCCCGCTCCCCGCCGGCCGCGCAGGTGACGATCAGCATCGTCGCGTCGACCTCGGCGTAGAGCTGGGCGAAGGTCGTCTGCAGCGAGCGCGGCGGCACACTGGAGGTCTTCCCGCGAGCGGCGTCGAAGACGCCCCGGGATGGATGCGCGTTCGGAACGCTGGGCGAGACGGTTCGAGCTGCCGCTGCTGATCGCGGCGTTCCTGGTGATCCCGATGCTGATCATCGACCAGTCCGACCTCGACGGGCCGTGGCCGGCGATCGAGACGATCCTCGACTGGGGCACGTGGCTGGTCTTCTTCGCCGAGCTGGTCGTGATGCTCGCGATCGTGCCCGACCGCAGGCGCTGGCTGCGCGAGCACCCGATCGACGTGATCGCGACCGTCTTCAGCCCGCCCGTGCTGCCCGCGAGCCTGGCGGCGGCGCGGTTGCTGCGCTTGCTGCGGCTGCTGCGGCTGCTGCGCGTCGCGCCGCTGGCGCGCACCGCCTTCTCGCTGGAGGGCGTGCGCTACGCCGCGCTGCTCGCCTTCCTGACGCTGATAGCGGGCGGGACCGCGTTCGCGACCGTCGAGCACCGCACCAGCGAGTGGGAGGGGATCTGGTGGGCGGCGCAGACGATGACGACCGTCGGCTACGGCGATCCCGAGGTCGTCACGCTCGGCGGCAGAATCATCGCGATCGCCGTGATGGTCGTCGGGATCGGCTTCGGGACGCTGCTGGTCGGCGCGATCGCGGAGCGTTTCGTCGTGCGCGACTTCGAGCAGGAGGAGCAGCGGGACGCCTCCGAGGCGGCGCGGCTGCGCGAGCAGGTCGCCGCACTCGACGTACGTTTGGAGCGGATCGAGGAGGCACTCGCAGAGCTGGCGCGTCGGCGTTCGTAGATGATGCGCAACATCGGTCCTCCAAAACGGTTTCCCCATCGATGCAGATCCGTGGATCTCTGTTCCTGACGCTGACGACGGCGGTGCTGCTGGCGCTGGCGCCGGCTGGCGCGCGCGCCGCCATCACGGTGACGGCCGAGGAGCCGTTCGAGGAGACGCCGTACGTGCCCGACCTCGGCACGACGACGGCGACCGTCGGCGACGACGGCACGCTGACCGTGCGGACGCGGATCGTCGCCCGCCCGCCGGCCGGCTGGGGCGGCTGCGTGCCGATGCCCTCCGGTCTCTGCGTGCCGGCGAGAATCACGGTCTCGTGGCTGCTCGACTGGCTGCCCGGCAGCGGCAGCGTGACCGAGGCCGGCGCCGACGCGAAGATCGTCGCGACCCCGACGCAGGGGACGACCACGTGGCAGGCGCTGCGCTGGGATCCCGTGCTGACGCGCTGGAGCGCCGCGGCCGTGCCGGCGGCGACGACCGACATCGGCGGCGCGACCTGGTCGCTGGTCCCGTCGCAGCTGGGGATCCCGGCGACGGCGACGATCGCGATGCCGATCTGGTCGCGCTTCCACGTCGTCGGCGACGACGGCGTCCCGATCGACGCCGCCGACGACGCCGGCCCGCTGACGATCCCGCTCGGCGGGCTGGGCGCGCCCAGAGGCGACACCGCGCCGACCTCGGCGCCGTCGTCGCCGCAGGCGCCGGCGCCCGTCACGCCCGACGCCGGTGCGGGCGTGAGCGTCAGAGCGAAGACCGCGGCCTGCGTCGCAGCGACGAGAAGGCTGCGCACGATCGAGGTGCGCATCAAGCGGCTGGAGGCGATCGCACGAGGGCGCGGCACCGCGGCCCGCCGCAGAGCTGCTCGCGACGAGCTGCGGCGCCAACGTCCTCGACGTTCGACGGCACGGACGCTGAAGCGCCGTGCCTGCACGCCCGCGTCGCAACCACGCGGGCTCTGAGCGGATCCCCGCCCGGTCGTCGTTCTCGAACCCATGCAACGGGCGGGGACTGCTGTTCAGATGCCCGCCGCCGGGGTGCCGCACACCGACCGGTCCGCGCGCGGACCGCCACCACGGCTATCCTGGCCCGTCGCCATGGCTATTCGTTCAGATCTCCGCAACGTCGCGATCGTCGCCCACGTCGACCACGGGAAGACGACCCTCGTCGACAAGCTTCTCTGGCAGTCGGGTGCGTTCCGCGCCAACCAGGACGTTGCAGAGCGCGTCATGGACTCGATGGACCTCGAGCGCGAGAAGGGCATCACGATCCTCGCGAAGAACACCGCCGTCCAGTACGGCAATGTGAAGGTCAACATCATCGACACCCCCGGCCACGCCGACTTCGGCGGCGAGGTGGAGCGCGGCCTGACGATGGTCGACGCCGTCCTGCTGCTGGTCGACTCCTCCGAGGGCCCGCTGCCGCAGACGCGCTTCGTGCTGCGCAAGGCGCTGCAGGCGCGCCTGCCCGTGATCCTCGTGATCAACAAGGTCGACCGCCCCGACGCGCGCATCAGAGAGGTCGTCGACGAGGTCTACGAGCTGTTCCTCGACCTCGACGCCGACGAGTCGCAGATCGAGTTCCCGATCGTCTACACGAACGCCAAGGACGGCTGGGCGTCGGTCGACTACGACCCCGACAACCCGGTCGACGGCAGAGACCTGAGACCGCTGCTGGACCTGATCGTCGAGCACGTCCCGCCGCCGAGCTACGACGAGGCCCACCCGCTGCAGGCGCTCGTCACGAACCTCGACGCGTCGCCGTACCTCGGCCGGATCGCGCTGGCGCGCGTGCGCCACGGCATCATCAGACGCGGTCAGACGATCGCCTGGTGCCGCACCGACGGCTCGGTCGAGAGAGTCAGAATCACCGACCTCTTCATCACCGAGGCGCTCGAGCGCGTCGAGGCGAGCGAGGCCGGCCCCGGCGAGATCATCGCGATCGCCGGCATCTCCGACGTCACGATCGGCGAGACGCTCGCCGACGTCGACGACCCGCGCCCGCTGCCGGTGATCCACGTCGACGACCCGTCGCTGTCGGTCACGATCGGCGTCAACAACTCGCCGCTCGCCGGTCAGGAGAAGGGCAACAAGATCACCGCCCGCCTGATCAAGAGCCGCCTCGACACCGAGCTGATCGGCAACGTCTCGCTGCGCGTGCTGAACACCGAGCGCCCGGACACCTGGGAGGTCCAGGGCCGCGGCGAGCTGCAGCTGGCGGTGCTGGTCGAGCTGATGCGGCGCGAGGGCTACGAGCTGACCGTCGGCAAGCCGCAGGTCGTCACGAAGGAGATCGACGGCAAGCTGTGCGAGCCGATGGAGCGGATGACGATCGACATCCCCGAGGACTACGTCGGCGTCGTCACCCAGCTGCTCGCGCTGCGCAGAGGCCGCATGGAGCAGATGATCAACCACGGCACCGGCTGGGTCCGGATGGACTACGTCGTGCCGGCCCGCGGCCTGATCGGCTTCCGCACGGAGTTCCTGACCGAGACGCGCGGCACCGGGATCATCAACCACGTCTTCGAGGGCTGGGAGCCGTGGCACGGCGAGATCCGCACGCGCCCCTCCGGCTCGCTCGTCGCCGACCGCTCCGGCAGAGTCGCCTCGTTCGCGCTGTTCGGCCTGCAGGAGCGCGGGATCCTCTTCGTCGGCCCCGGCGTGGAGGTCTACGAGGGCATGATCGTCGGCGAGAACGCGCGCCAGGAGGACCTCGACGTCAACGCCGTGCGCGAGAAGAAGCTCAACAACATCCGCTCCTCGACCGCTGACGAGCTGGAGCGGCTGGTGCCGCCGAAGATCCTCTCGCTCGACCAGGCGCTGGAGTTCGTGCGTGAGGACGAGTGCGTCGAGGTGACGCCGGCGGCCGTGCGCATGCGCAAGGTCTACCTCGACCAGACGACGCGCCAGAAGATGGCCCGCGGTCGCGCGCGCGACCGGCTGGCCGCCGAGCAGAACTAGCCGCTACCGCGGCGGGCGATTGCGCCCGCCGCGCGAGCCGCCGTCCGCCGCTACCCCGCTACCTGCGCGCGAGCTGGGAGCGCTCGCGCTCGGCGCTCTTGACGTGCGCGGTCAGCGCGCCGAGCACCTCGGGCCAGACGTCGCGCGGGAGGTCGTGGCCCATGCCCGCGACGATGTGGAGGTCGGCGCCGGGGATCGCGCGCGCCGTCGCGCGGCCGCCGGAGACGGCGATCATGCGGTCGGCGTCGCCGTGGATCACGAGCGTCGGCGCCGAGATCCGCTGCAGCGCGCGGGTGCGGTCGCCGGAGGCGAGCACCGCCGCGAGCTGGCGGCCGGTGCCGCGCGGGTCGGGGTTGCGCTCGTAGCTGCGGCGCGCGATCTCGAGGAAGATCGGGTCGTCGGCCGGGTGGCCGGGGGAGCCGATCGCGGCGTGGACGGCGACCTGCTGGGCGATGTAGGCGTCGCGGTCGCGCGCCGGCCGGCGCAGCAGCAGCGGGTAGGTTCTCAGCGCCGGCTGGCCGTTCCAGCGGGCGCCCGTGCTCGACATGATCGAGGTGAGCGAGCGGACGCGGCGGGGATGCTCGGCGGCGAGCGTCTGGGCGATCATCCCGCCCATCGAGGCGCCGGCGACGTGGACGCGGTCGAGTCTGAGCGCGTCGAGCAGCCCGACGGTGTCGCGCGTCATGTCGGAGAGCGTGTACTGGCGCGGGTCGAAGCGGCGCCGCACGAGCTGGATCGGCGTCGGCGGCGGGATCTCCGGGAAGCAGGTCGAGCGGCCGCTGTCGCGGTTGTCGAAGCGGATCACGTAGAGGCCGGCGCCGGTCAGCTCGTCGATCAGCGACTCGTGCCAGCGGATCATCTGCATCCCCAGGCCCATCACCAGCAGCAGCGGCGGGGCGGCCGGGTCGCCGAACGTCTCCGCGCAGAGCGTCACGCCGTCGCCGACCTCGTAGAGCTGCTCCGCCATCGGGCCAGCCTAGCGGGCACAGAAACAGCTGGGCGCGGACCGGCTCGTCTGGCGCGCCGGCGGTAGGAGAGCGCGCGGCGCCGGTACGCTGCCGCGATGCGAACGCGCGCGAAGCGACTGACAGCGCTGACGGTCCTCGCCGTGTGCGCGGGCGCCACGGCACCGGCCGCCGCCCCGGCCGCCGGATTCGGGCTGAGAGCCTGTCCCGACGAGATGCTCTACGGGCTGCCGGACCAGCCGAAGCCGACCGCCGACCCCCGCTGCGGCACGCTCTCGGTCCCGCTCGCGCGCGACGCCGCCGGCGCTGCCGTCGGCAGACGCCGGCTGAGACTTGCGCTGAAGCTGCTGCGGCCGCGCAGCGGGCCGGCACGGGAGACGATCGTGGTGCTCGCGGGCGGCCCCGGCCAGGACGCGACGCCGCTGCTGTACTCGGCCGCCGAGCAGCTCGGCGCGGCCACGCTGCGCGGCCGCCAGCTGGTCGCGATCGACCAGCGCGGCACCGGCCGCGACGCGCTCTCCTGCCCGTCGCTGGAGACGATCCGCTCGGAGGCGCAGCTCGACGCCGGCATCGGCGCCTGCGCGCGGCGGCTCGGCGACGCCCGCCGCAGCTACGCGAGCGCCGACTCGGTCGCCGATCTCGAGGCGCTGCGGGTTGCGCTCGGCGTCGCGAGAGTGACGCTCTACGGCACCTCCTACGGGACGAAGGTCGCGCTCGACTACGCCGCCCGCCACCCGGAGCGCGTCGAGCGACTGGTGCTCGACTCGGTCGTGCCGCAGACGGTCGACCCGTTCCAGCTCTCGACGCTGGCGGCGACGGCGCCGATGCTGCGCGAGCTGTGCGGCCGCGCCTGCCCGTTCACGCGCGACGCCGGTGAGGACCTCACCGCGCTCGTGCGCAGGCTGCGCGCCGACGGCCCGCTGCCCGCCCGCTGGTACGACCGCCGCGGCCGCGCCCACACGCTCGCGATCACGCCCGAGCGGGTGCTCGGCCTGCTCCTCGCCGGCGACCTCAACCCGTTCGAACGGGCGCCGCTGCCGGCCGCGCTGCGCTCGGCGGCCGCCGGCGACGGTGCGCCGCTGGCGCAGCTGCTCGGGCCTGACGTCTTCAAGGACGGAGACGGCGGGCCGAGTGACGACGACGCGCTCTTCGTCGCGACCCGCTGCCTCGACGGCGCCGCGCCGTGGCCGGCGGGGACGCCGCTGGCGCAGCGCCGCGCCGCGACCGAGAGCGCGCTCGCGGCGCTGCCGGCGGAGGCGCTGGCGCCGTTCGACGCCGCGACGCTGCGCGCCGACGGCGGGCTCGCGCTCTGCCGCGCCTGGCCGGAGGAGCCGCTGCCGCAGAGCGCCGCGCCGCTGCCTGACGTGCCTGCGCTGCTGCTGAGCGGCACCGCCGACCTGCGCACGCCGACCGCCGACGCGATCGCGGTCGCCAGACTGCTGCCGCGCGCACGGCTCGTGACGGCGCCGGGCGTCGGCCACTCGGTGCTGTCGTGGGACGCGCTGCGCACCGGCTGCACGACCAGAGCGCTGCGCGCCTTCCTGACCGGCGGCACGGTGCGCGACTGCCCGCCCGCGCGAGCGGATCGCAACACGCTCGCGGTGCGGCCGTTCGTGCCGGCCCGCCTCGCCGCGCTGCCGGCCGAGCGCGCTGGGCTGCCGCCGCGGGTCGCGCGGACGGTCGCGGGGCTGGAGGCGACCTACGGCGACCTCGACTGGATGCGCGGGCTGACGCTCATCGCCTCGCTCGGCACCGACATCGACGACCCGAGACAGCCGAAGCTGGGCTGGGGCGGGCTGCGCGGCGGCGGCGCCCGGCAGCGCGGCGAGTACACGGTCAGCAGCTTCGACATCAGCGACTACACGGTGGTCGCGGGGCTGCGCGTGAACGGCCGCTCGGCGGCGATCGACTCTGACGACCTCGACCTGCGCTACCGGCTGCGGGTCGGCGGCGCCGCGGCGGCGCACGGCGTCGTGACGATCACGCCGAGACGGATCCGCGGCCGTCTCGGCGGGCGCCGGATCGACCTGCCCAACCGCGCCAGCACGACGTTCGCGGTGCCCGCCGCGGTCACGGCCGGCGCGGCGCGCGCGGCCGCGACGGCTGGGGAGGGGGCAGGCGGCGGCTTCTAGGGGGCGGCGCGCCGATCTCTCGGGGTTGCAGCCGGCGTCGCGGCCGTGAAGACTCCATGAAGCGGTCCTTCATGACCGCTTCATCCGGCCCCGACGAGAGTGCGACGCCATGACCAGCCGACGCCTTCACCTGACGGGCCTGCTCGCCGCGTGCGTCGCGGCCGCAGCCCTTCCCGCGACCGCCTCAGCGGCGGCGCCGACCGATCCGCAGGCGGCCTCCCAGCAGCCGCTGCAGCTGATGCATGTCGGGCAGGCGCTGGACCTGATCGCCAGACCGCTCGCCGACGTGCCGGTGATGGTCGCCGACACCGGCCTGGAGTGGAGCAACGTCGACATCAACCCGCGGCTGTGGAGAACGCCGGTCGACAGCCAGGTCGCCGACCCCGACAACGACAGAGTCCGCACCGTCCCGGCCGGCTCGATCGGCTGGGACTTCATCGGCGGCGCGAACGTCGGCAGAAGCACGAGACCGGACATAGACCCGCACGATCCCGACGGCGGGAGCGGCCACGGCACCGCCGTCGCCGGCCTGCTCGGCGCGACCTGGAACAACGGCATCGGCAGCGCCGGCGTCGCGCCCAACGCGCGCTTCCTCGCCGCCCGCACCTGCTGGGACGGCGACGAGTGCTACGAGCACATCCAGGGCGCCGCGATCGACTGGGCTGCCAGCCTCGGCGTGCGCGTCGTCAGCTTCAGCTGGCTGTCCGGGCCGCTCGACGCCGACTCGCCGCTGCGCAAGGCGATCGTCGACCATCCCGAGGTCCTGTTCGTGACGATCCCGTCGGGCAACGGCGGCGCCTACGACGCTGACGGCGACAACCCGATGCCGTGCAACCTCGACGTCGGCAACGTCATCTGCGTCTCGACCTCGGCGCCCGACGACGGGCTCGACTGCGGCGCCTACGGGCCGAGATCGGTCGACGTGGCGGTGCCGACGCAGAACAACTACACGACCCGCAACGGCTCGACGCTCGGCGGCCCCGTCTCGCAGGGCCCGACCGGCTGCGCGACCTCGTGGGCGGCGCCGACGGCGGCCGGGCTGGCGACGATCCTGTTCGGGATCGACTCGGCCGCAAGACCGGCCGACGTGCGCTCCGCGATCGTCGACAGCGCGCGCAGAGCGCCCGCGTGGCAGGGCAAGTCGGTCAGCGGCGGCGTCGCCGACGCGGCGGCCGCGGTCGCGCTCTTCCAGCAGCGCCGCGGGATCACGCCGGCGCCGCAGCCTCCGGTCGTCCAGCCGCCGACCGGCTCGCTCAGAAGAGGCCCCGTGATCAGACCGGGCAACCAGGATCTCGTGCGCCCGAAGGTGCTCGACTTCAGATCGATCGCAGGCGGCCGCACGATCCGCTTCCGGCTGTCGGAGAAGGCGAGAGTGCGGATCACCTTCTACCGCGGGCTCGCCGGGCGCAAGCCGCGCGGCGGCAGATGCACCCCGGGCAAGAAGATCGGCCGCTACTGCATCGTCTGGACCAAGCAGGGCGTGCTGGCACCGTCGGCGGGCTTCGTCAAGCGGGCGTTCAATCTCAAGTCGACGCTGATGAGCGACCCGCGCCGCCGGCTGCAGCCGGGCCGCATCAGAGCGCAGCTGGTCGCGATAGACGCGGCGGGCAACAGAACGGCGCGCTCCTTCGACATCGCCTTCCTGCTGCCGCGATGAGCCGGCTGCGACTCCAGGAAACGGTTCTTCATGATCGCTTCATCCGGCCCCGACGAGAGTGCGACGCCATGACCAGCCGACGCCTTCACCTGACGGGCCTGCTCGCCGCGTGCGTCGCGGCGGCCGCCCTGCCCGCGACCGCCGCCCAAGCGGCTGCGCCGACCGATCCGCAGGCGGCCTCCCAGCAGCCGTTGCAGCTGATGCATGTCGGGCAGGCGCTCGACCTGGTCGCCAGACCGCTCGCCGACGTGCCGGTGCTCGTCGCCGACACCGGACTCGACCTCGACCACCCCGACATCGCGCCGCGGCTGTACGCCCTGCCGGCGCCGGTCGCCGCGCCCAACCCGGACGAGGTCGCCGACCCGGGCATGGTCGCGGCCGGCAGAGCGGGCTGGGACCTGATCGGCAACGACAACCACCACGGCAGATTGAAGCCGGACGACGACCCGAACGTCCCGGGCGGCTCCAGCGACCACGGGACGCTGGCCGCCGGCCTCCTCGGCGCCGCCTGGAACAACGGCGCGGGCGGCGCGGGCGTCGCGCCGAACGCGCGCTTCATCGCGCTGCGGACCTGCTGGGACAACGACGAGTGCTTCCAGTACGTGCAGGCGTCGGCGATCGGCTGGGCGGCCGACCGCGGCGCGCGCGTCGCCAGCTTCAGCTGGTTGTCGGGGCCGCTGGAGGACTCGCTCAGAGAGGCGATCGTCAGCCACCCGGAGATGCTGTTCGTGACGATCCCCTCCGGCAACGGCGGCGCCTACGACGCCGACGGCGAGGATCCGGCGCCGCAGCCGTGCGGTCTCGACGCGCCCAACGTCATCTGCGTCTCGACCTCGGCGCCCGACGACGGACTCGACTGCGGCGCCTACGGCGCCAGAACGGTCGACGTGGCGGTGCCGACGCAGGGCAACGTCACGACCGCCAACGGCGGCGGCTTCGTGCCGACCGGCTGCGCCACCTCGTGGGCGGCGCCGACGGCGGCCGGGCTGGCGACGATCCTGTTCGGGATCGACCCGACGGCGAGACCGGCGGACGTGCGCTCAGCGATCGTCGACAGCGCCCGCAGAGCGGCGGCGTGGCAGGGCAAGTCGGTCAGCGGCGGCGTCGCCGACGCGGCCGCTGCGGTCGCGCTCTTCCAGCAGCGCCGCGGGATCGCTCCGGCGGGGCAGAGAGCGCCGGTCGACCAGCCGGGAGGCTCGTTCAGAAGAGGTCCGGTGATCAGACCCGGCAACCAGGACCTGGTGCGCCCGAAGGTGCTCGAGTTCAGATCGATCGCGGGCGGTCGCGCGGTCCGCTTCAGACTGTCGGAGAACGCGAGAGTGCGGATCGCCTTCTACCACGGCGTCGCCGGGCGCAAGCCGCGCGGGGGAAGATGCACGCCGGGCAAGAGGATCGGTCGCTACTGCCTCATCTGGACCAGGCTGGGCGTCTATGTGCCGAGAACGACCTTCCCGACCAAGCCGAAGGCGATCAACCTCAAGAAGACGTTCATGACCGACCCGCGGCGGCGGGTGCAGGCCGGCCGCGTCAGAGCGCAGCTGGTCGCGATAGACGCCGCGGGCAACAGGACGGCGCGCTCGTTCGACATCGCGTTCACGCTGCCGCGATGAGTCGCTCCGCATCCTCACCGCGCCGCCACCAGGGCGGCGCGGCTCTCGCGCTCGCGCTCGTGGGCACGGCGGCAGGCTCGCTCGCCGCCGCCGTGCCGCCCGCGTCCGCCGCCGCCCCGACGGCGATCCGCGTCGGCGGGCCGAGCCTCCCGGCGGACGCGAAGGTCGCGCTCGTCGGCTCGGCGGCCGACCTGCGCGGCCGCCCCTTCCGCGTGCTCGACGGCGCCGGCCGCGTCGTCCTGCGCGGGAAGCTGACCGCGGCCGAGGGCAAGCCGGCGCCGTGGCGGCGGCTGGCGCGGGCCGACCTCTCGCGGCTGCGCAGAGCGGGCTCCTACCGCGTCCGCGCGGCCGGCCTGACCTCGCGGCCGTGGGTCGTGCGACGGGATGCGCAACGGGCGCCGATCGCGGCGATCCTGCAGTACTTCGCCGCCAACGCCGACGGCAGCGAGCCCTCGCCCGTCCACGGCCCGGCGCACCTCGACGACGCGGTCGTCGCGAGCGGGCCGTACGCCGGCCAGCGGTTCGACCTGACCGGCGGCTGGATGGACGCCGGCGACATGCTCAAGTTCACCAGCACGACCGCGTACGCGACGGCCGCGCTGCAGGCGGCGGCGCGGCTGGACCCGGCCGACGCGCCCGCGCTGCTGGCGACCGCCGACGTCGGCGTCCGCTGGCTGCTGAAGGCCCACCCGGCGCCCGGCCTCTTCATCGCGCAGGTCGGCGACGAGCGCGACCACGACCTCGGCTTCCGCGACCCGGCCGGCGACGACGGCTCCGGCAAGGAGGGGATCGCGACCCGCTTCGCCTACCCGAACATGGGCGGCGACCTCGGCGGCGCGGTCGCGCTCGCGCTCGCGATGGCGGCGGCGCGCGCACCGGAGGCGGCGAAGCCGGCGCTGATCGGCGCGGCGCGCGAGTGGTACGCGGCCGGCGTCGCCGCCGACGGCCCCTCGCCGAAGCTGCCCGCGCCGGCCGGCGACTTCTACACCGGCGAGAACCCGAGCGACGCGCTCGCCTCCGGCGCGGCCGCGCTCTACCGCGTCACCGGAGAGCGGCCGTACCTCGACGACGCGCGCAGCCGGCTCGGCGTTCAGCAGCTCGACGGCCGGCTCGGCTGGAACGCGCTCGCCGGCTTCGGCCAGGCCGAGCTGTGTGGCGTGCTCGGCGCGCCCGCCCCCGACGCGGAGGCCCGCGGCGGCGCCTGCTCGGGGCTGGGCCTGCAGGGCGGGCAGGCGGTGCGGCGGTCATGGGAGATCGGCCCGTTCGGCACGCCCGGCTACCTCACCTGGGGGCAGACCGGCGAGAACGGCGGCGCCGGCGCGGTGGCGGCGCTGGCCGCGCGCGCCGGCTCGCTCAACAGAGGGCTCGACGGGCGCGGCACGGCCGTGAACGCGCGCGACTGGCTGCTGGGCCGCAATCCGTGGGGCGCCAGCTTCGTCGCCGGCTACGGGCCGAAGTCGCCGCGTCACCCGCACCACTGGGCCTCCGAGAGAGGTCCGGGACTTCCGCGCGGGGCGGTCGTCGGCGGCCCGGCGCCGCTGAAGGACATCCTCGACCAGAGCTTCGGGAGACCGCGCGGCGGACCGTTCAGCACGGCGCGCGCGACCTACGAGGACCGGCTCGAGGACTACGTCACCTCCGAGCCGGCGATCGACTACGCGGCCGGCTCGATCCTGCTGCTGGCGGCGCTCGCGGCGCCCTGAGCGGAGCGACGACGATGCGAGATCAGGGCCGGGGCCGTCCGAACGGCGGGTATTCTGGCGCGTCAATGCGCGTGCTCGTGGTCGAGGACGAGGTCGAGCTGGCGAACGCGGTCGCGCAGCGGCTGCGGTCGGAGGCGTTCGGCGTCGACGTCGCCGGGACCGTCGCCGAGGCGCGCTTCCACGCCGACGTCCACCCCTACGACGCGATCGTGCTCGACCGCCGCCTGCCCGACGGCGAGGGGCTGGAGCTGTGCCGCGAGTGGCGCGCGGCCGGCGTCGAGACACCGATCCTGATGCTGACCGCGCTCGACGCGATCGACGAGCGCGTCGCCGGGCTGGAGGGCGGCGCCGACGACTACCTGACGAAGCCGTTCGCGACCGAGGAGCTGGTCGCGCGCGTGCGGACGCTGCTGCGGCGCGGGCCGGTGCGGCGCCAGCCGGTGCTGGAGGTCGGCGCGCTGCGGATCGAGCCGGCGCGGCGGCGCGTGCGCAAGGCGGGCGTGATCGTGCCGCTGACGGCGAAGGAGTTCGCGCTGCTCGCCTACCTCGCCGACCGCGCGGGCGAGGTGGTCGACCGCTTCGACATCCTCGAACACTGCTGGGACCACGCCTACGAGCCGGAGTCGAACGTCGTCGACGTCCACGTCGGCGCGCTGCGGCGCAAGCTCGGGGCGGAGACGATCGAGACCGTGCGCGGGGCGGGCTACCGGCTGGTGGACGATGCGTGAGGCGGCGGCGTGAGCGGGCCGCGGCTGCGGCGGCTGCGCTGGCGGCTGACGGCCGGCTACGCGGTCGTCTCGTTCGTCGCGCTGGTGCTGGTCGCGGCGATCGCGATCGACGCCGCGCGCGACCGCGCGCACGAGCGGCTCGACCACCGGATCGAGGCGACCGCGCTCGCCGCCGACGGCTACGCCTACCCCGAGGGCGATCCCAGCAGACTGGTGGTCGATCGCCAGCCGGACGGCTACTTCGGCAGAGAGCGTCGGCCGGGATCGCCCGTGCTGGTCGTGGACATGCGCGGCGAGGTCGTCGCCGGGCCGCGCGCGCAGGTCGACAGCGCGGCCGCGCGCAGAGCGCTGCAGGTCGGGCGGACGCAGCGGCAGCTCGCCGTCTACGGCGACGAGGTCGACGGGGAGGAGGTGCGCGTCGCGTCGAGCCCGATCTACGGCGCCGACCGGATGCTGGCGACGATCGTCGCGCTGGAGCCGCTCTCCGCCGCCGACGACGAGATCCGCGAGTCGACCCTCCAGATCGCCGGCGGCGCGCTCGTGCTGTGGCTGCTGACGATCGCCTTCGGCTGGTTGCTGGCCGGCCGCGCGCTGCGCCCCGCGGCCGCCGTCGCCCAGCGCGAGGAGGCCTTCCTCGCCGACGCCGCCCACGAGCTGCGCACCCCCGTCGCCGTCATCCGCGCCCGCGCCGAGCAGGCGCTGCGGGAGGTGGAGGCAGCCGCATCGGCTCCGGCCGGCGGCGGCTTGGCGGCGGGCGGCGGCTTGGCGGCGGGCGGCGGCTTGGCGGCGGGCGGCGCGGCGGGAGGCGGCCCGGCG
>NZ_JAUTDN010000057.1 GCF_030646155.1 Conexibacter sp. CPCC 205762 | reverse complement strand
TTGGCCTCCGACTTGCCCGCCCCGCCGCGCCCGCCGCCGCGCGGACCCGCCGCGCCGCGCCGCGCCGCGCCCGCCCCGCCTACCGCACGATCCGGTAGCGGACGTGGCTCGCCAGCGGCGAGTGGATCGTCTCCAGCTGCTCGAAGCGGACGTCGCCGACGTCCTCGAACAGGCGCTCGCCGCTGCCGAGCAGCAGCGGCGCCGTCCGCAGCCACAGCTCGTCGATCGCGCCGAGCCGCAGGTACTGCCGTACACAGTCGGCGCCGCCCGCGATGTGGACCTCCCGCTCGCCGGCCGCCGCGCGCGCCAGCTCCAGCGCCCGCTCCGGCCCCTCGGTGACGAAGTGGAAGGTCGTCCCGCCCTCCATCTCCAGCGGCTCGCGCGGGTGGTTGGTGAGCACGTGGACAGCCGCGTGATAGGGCGGGTTCTCGCCCCACCAGCCGCGCCACGACTCCTCCCACTCGCCCGGCCCGCCGCCGAACATGTTGCGCCCCATCACATACGCGCCGACGCCCGCGCCGACCGACGCGCCGATCGCCCTGTCGATCGACCCCGGCTCAGCCTCGAACATCCAGCGGTGCAGCGCCTCTCCGTTCTCGCCGAGCGGCTCTCTCACGCTCTGGTCCGGCCCGGCGACGAAACCATCGAGCGACATCGTTATCTGGCAGGTGACGTGGTTCATGTCGGGTCTGACCCTGGCCACGTCCAAAAGTCATCGGGTGTCGTGATCCGGCGCCCGTCCCAGCTCGCGCGTCAGCTGGGCGGCCAGCTCGTAGGCGCCGGCGAGCAGGTTGCGCTGGAGCGTCGCGTAGAGCGTCGGGTCGGTCTCGGCGAGGGCGTGGAAGTCGGCGGCGGAGAGGGCGAGCAGCTCGCCGTCGCTGTCGGCGATCGTGTCGGCGGTGCGGGCGACCTCGCCGAGGACGGCGACCTCGCCGGCGGTCCAGCCGGGGGTGAGGGTGGAGAGGCGGCGGCGGGAGCCGTCCTCCAGCGGGAGCGAGGTCGACAGCTCGCCGCGCAGCAGCAGGTACAGCTCGGTCGCGGGCTCGCCGACGGCGGCGATCCGCTCGCCGGCGGCGAACGGGCGCGGGCGCAGCAGGGGCTCCAGCGCCGCCAGCTGGACCGGCGTCAGTCCGCGCGTCAGGCGGTGCTGCGACAGCGTGACGGAGGCGTGGGCGAGATCGCCAGAGCCGTGCAGCGCCAGCAGCCGCTCCTCGATCCACTCGCTGGCGCTGTCGCGGTCGTGGAAGACGAGCAGCTCGCCGGCGCCGCCGAGCGCGTCGCGCCCCGCCCGCTCGATGAAGGCCAGCTCGCGCCCCTGCTCGCGCAGCGTCGCGACGGTCGCGTGCAGCAGCCGCACCGACGGCCCGTCGACGTACTCGGCGTCGCGCAGGTCGATCGCCGCCACGTCGAGCGGCTCGGCCGAGACCGCGCGGATCACGCGCTCGGCGCTGGCGACCAGCACGTCGCCCTGCAGCTCGTAGACGATCCCGCGCGCGCCGACCTGCTCCAGCAGCGCGCGCTCCGGAGCCGGGCGCCGGCGCCGCGACGGCTCGACGTCGACCGCGTGCCGCGCGGCGATCGCGACGTGCGCCGGCCGCGTCGCGCGCAGGAAGTGGAGGTCGAGGTCGCGCGACAGCTGCTGGCAGGCGAAGACGCCGCGGACGCTGTTGCCCCACGCGTCGAGCCGCGGCGAGAAGACCGCGAGCCCGAGCTGGCCGGGCAGCAGCGCGAGGATCCCGCCGCCGACGCCGCTCTTGGCCGGCAGCCCGACGCGCACCATCCAGTTGCCGGCGGCGTCGTACATCCCGCACGTCGTCATCACGCTCAGCACCTGCTGCACGTGCTCGCGTCGCAGCGCCGTGATCCCGGTCAGCGGATGGACGCCGCCGTTGGCGAGCGTCGCCGCCATCAGGCTGAGGTCGCGGCAGTCGACGCCGACCGCGCACTGGCGGAAGTAGGTCTCCAGCACGTCGTCGGGGTCGCCGTCGAGGATCGCGCGCGAGCGCAGCATCCAGCCGATCGCGCGGTTGCGGTGGCCGGTCGCCGACTCCGACGCGGCGACCGCCTCGTCGACCGCCAGCTCCCGCCCGGCGAAGCGCGACAGCCCGGAGACGATCCGCTGCAGGCGCGCGTCGCCGCCGCAGCCGAGACCGCCGACGAGCGAGGTCGAGGTGATCGCGCCCGCGTTGATCATCGGGTTCAGCGGCCGCCCGGTCTCCGGATCGAGGCTGATCGAGTTGAAGGCGTCGCCGGAGGGCTCGACGTCGATCTTCGCCTCGACCGCCTCCGGCCCGACGTCCTCCAGCGCCATCCCGTACGCGAACGGCTTCGAGATCGACTGGATCGTGAACGGCACGCGCGTGTCGCCGGCCTCGTAGACGTGCCCGTCGATCGTCGCGAGGCAGATCCCGGTCAGCGACGGGTCGGCGCAGGCCAGCTCCGGAATGTAGTCCGCCACGGCGCCGCCGTCGTGCGAACGGCAGCGCGCCAGCAGCTCGCGCAGGTAGTCGTCGACCGGTGAGGAGGCGCTCATCGCGCCGCGAGCGTACCCGCCGCCGCAGCCGGAAAAGCTGGCGCATGCGGGCGACTTGCCCCCAAAAGGGTGGAGTTGCGGCGGTTCGCGTCGAATAACCCGTGCAGTCGGGTGATCCCTTCACCGTCCGATAGCAAGAACGATGCTCTGCCGCGTAGGGTGAGGGGTACGCGGGATGTACGGTGCCGGACGGAGATCCGGCGGAAAGGAGCGCGAGCGGAATGCAGCTCGGCATGATCGGACTGGGCCGGATGGGCGCCAACATGGTGCGCCGCCTGCTGAGAGACGGCCACACCGCCGTCGCGTACGACCGCAATCAGGAGGCTGTCCAGCAGCTCGCCTCCGAGGGCGCGACCGGCGCGGCCTCGCTGGAGGAGTTCGTCGCCAAGCTGGAGAAGCCGCGCAATGTCTGGCTGATGGTGCCGGCCGCCGTCGTCGACGCGACGCTCGCCGACCTGCTGCCGCTGCTCGACGCCGATGACACCGTCATCGACGGCGGCAACTCGTACTACCGCGACGACATCCGCCGTTCGAAGGAGGTCCAGGAGAAGGGCGTCCACTACATGGACGTCGGCACCTCCGGCGGCGTCTTCGGGCTCGAGCGCGGCTACTCGCTGATGATCGGCGGCGACGACCGCGCCTTCGCGCGCCTGGAGTCGGTCTTCGCGACGCTCGCCCCGGGCGTCGAGGCGGCCGAGCGCACGCCCGGCAAGGAAGGCGACCTGCAGCCCGGCGAGGCCGGCTACCTGCACTGCGGCCCGGTCGGCGCCGGCCACTTCGTGAAGATGGTCCACAACGGCATCGAGTACGGCATGATGGCCGCCTACGCCGAGGGCCTGAACATCATCAAGAACGCCGACATCGGCAGACTCGACCACGAGAAGGACGCCGAGACGGCGCCGCTGACCGATCCCGAGGCGTACCAGTACGACATCGACCTGCCGGCGGTGACCGAGGTCTGGCGCCGCGGCTCGGTGATCGCCTCGTGGCTGCTGGACCTGACCGCGATCGCGCTGCACGAGTCGCCCGACCTGGCCGAGTTCTCCGGCCGCGTCTCCGACTCCGGCGAGGGCCGCTGGACGGCGCTGGCCGCGGTCGAGGAGGGCGTCCCGGCGCCGGTCCTGACGAGCGCGCTCTACAGCCGCTTCGCCTCGCGCGGGCTCGACCTGTACGCCAACAAGGTCCAGTCGGCGATGCGCAGCCAGTTCGGCGGCCACGCCGAGAAGAGAGCCTGACGGTGGCGGCCGCCGGTCCCGAGGCTGCCGACGCGCTCGTCTTCTTCGGCGCGACCGGCGACCTCGCCTACAAGCAGATCTTCCCGGCCCTCCAGTCGATGATCCGGCACGGCAAGCTGGCCGTGCCGATCGTCGGCGTCGCGAAGGCCGGCTGGACGCTGGAGGACCTCAAGAGACGCGCGCACGACTCGCTCAGCGAGCACGGCGGCGTCGACCCGGACGCGTTCGCGAAGCTGAGCGAGCAGCTGCGCTACATCGACGGCGACTACGCCGACCCGGAGACGTTCAGACAGCTGCGCGAGACGCTCGGCGACGCCTGCCGCCCGCTCCACTACCTCGCGATCCCGCCGGTCCTGTTCGGGACCGTCGTCGAGGCGCTCGGCAGATCGGGCTGCGCCGAGGAGGGCGCGCGCGTCGTCGTCGAGAAGCCGTTCGGCCGCGACCTCGCCAGCGCCAAGGAGCTGAACGCGACGCTCGGCTCGGTCTTCCCCGAGCAGCGGATCTTCCGCATCGACCACTACCTCGGCAAGGAGCCGGTCGAGAACCTCATCTACTTCCGCTTCGCGAACTCGTTCCTGGAGCCGATCTGGAACCGCGAGCACGTCCACAGCATCCAGATCACGATGGCGGAGGCGTTCGGCGTCGCCGGCCGCGGCGCCTTCTACGAGACCGCGGGCGCGATCCGCGACGTGATCCAGAACCACATGCTGCAGGTGCTCGGCCTGCTCGCGCTCGACGCGCCCAGCCCCAACTCGCACGACGGGCTGCGCAACGAGAAGGCGCGGCTGATGGACTCGATCCGCCCGCTGACCGCCGACGACGTCGTCCGCGGCCAGTTCGACGGCTACCACGACGAGCCCGGCGTCGCGGCCGGCTCGACGGTCGAGACGTACGCCGCCGTCCGCCTCCAGATCGACAACTGGCGCTGGGCCGGCGTGCCGATCTACATCCGCGCCGGCAAGCAGCTGCCGGTGACGGCCTGCGAGGTGCTGGTGACGCTGAAGCACCCGCCGGAGACGATCTTCGACGCCGAGGACGACCGCCGCCGCAACACCTTCCGCTTCACGCTCTCGCCGAATGTCGAGCTGGCGCTGCAGGCGCGCGCGAAGGTCGTCGGCGAGCAGATGGTGGGGGAGGACGTGCAGCTCGTCGACGCGCGCGTCCCGCCGGCCGAGCTGCCGCCGTACGAGCGGCTGCTCGGCGACGCGATGCGCGGCGACGCGACGCTGTTCGCGCGCGAGGACACCGTCGAGGCCGCCTGGCGGGTCGTCGGTGCCATCCTGGATGACACGACCCCGTTGCACAGCTATCAGCCGGGTACCTGGGGCCCGGCGGAGGCCGACCGCCTCCTGACCGAAGACGACTGCTGGCACGACCCGAGAGGACCCACCACATGAGCGCCACCGCAGACCTCAACAGACTCGGCCAGAGCCTCTGGCTGGACAACATCACGCGCGACATGCTCGGTGACGGGACGCTGGCCGCTCACATCAACGAGCGCAGCGTGACCGGGCTGACCTCGAACCCGACGATCTTCGAGCACGCCGTCGCCGCCGGCGACGCTTACGACGACTCGATCCGCGCCTCGGTCGAGGCCGGCAAGGACGGCGAGGGCGCCTTCTTCGACCTCGCGGTCGACGACATCACGCGCGCGGCCGACCTCTTCCGCCCGATCCACGACAAGACCGACGGCGTCGACGGCTTCGTCTCGCTGGAGGTCTCGCCGCTGCTGGTGCGCGACACCGAGGCGACGCTCGAGCAGGCGAAGGAGCTGCACGCGCGCGGCGACCGCCCCAACCTCTTCATCAAGATCCCCGGCACGCCCGAGGGCCTGCCGGCGATCGAGGAGGCGATCTTCGCCGGCATCCCGGTCAACGTCACGCTGCTGTTCGACAAGGACCAGTACCTCGCCGCCGCCGACGCGTACCTGAAGGGGATCGAGCGCCGCGTCGAGGCCGGCCTCAACCCGCACGTCGAGTCGGTCGCGTCGATCTTCATCAGCCGCTGGGACGTCGCCGTCAAGGACAGCGCGCCGGAGGGCTACAAGAACCGCCTCGGGATCGCGGTCGTGCAGCAGGCGTACGTCGCCTACCTGGAGCTGATCGGCTCGGCCCGCGTGCAGCGGCTGCTGAACCTCGGCGCGCGCCCGCAGCGGGCGCTGTGGGCGTCGACCGGGACGAAGGACCCGGAGGCGTCGGACACGCTCTACATCGAGGCGTTCGCCTCGCCGCTGACGGTCAACACGATGCCGGAGAAGACGCTGCTCGCCTTCCACGACCACGGCACGCTCGGCGAGCCGCTGGCGCGCGACGGCGGCGACAGCGAGGACGTGCTGGCGGCCTTCGAGGCGGCCGGCACCGACGTCAAGGCGCTCGCCGAGCGGCTGCAGGGCGAGGGCGCGGACGCCTTCGCCAAGTCCTGGAGAAGCCTGCTCGAGCAGATCGCGAGCAAGAGCCAGGCGCTGACGGCGTGAGCGCGGTCGACGTGAGCACGGTCGACGAGGTCGCGGCCAGAACTGCGCCGGTCTGGCAGGCGCTGGCCGCCCACCGCGACGCGCTCGGCGAGGTCAGCCTGCGCGCGCTGTTCGACGCCGACGGCGAGCGCGGCGAGCGGCTCACCGCCGAGGGCGCCGGCCTCTACCTCGACTACTCCAAGCAGCTCGTCAGCGACGAGACGCTCTCGCTGCTGTTCGAGCTTGCGCGCGCCGCCGAGGTCGAGCAGCGCCGCGAGGCGATGTTCAGCGGCGAGAAGATCAACGTCAGCGAGGGGCGCGCGGTCCTCCACACGGCGCTGCGCGCCCCGCGCGACGCGGTGATCGAGGTCGACGGCGAGAACGTCGTGCCGGCGGTGCACGCGGTGCTCGACACGATGGCCGCGTTCTCCGAGCGGGTCCGCTCGGGTGAGTGGAAGGGCCACACCGGCAAGCCGATCAGAGCGGTCGTCAACATCGGCATCGGCGGCTCCGACCTCGGCCCGGCGATGGCGACGCTCGCGCTCGCCCACTACGCGCAGCGCGACATCACCTCGCGCTTCGTCTCCAACGTCGACGGCAACGACTTCGCCGAGGCGACGCGCGACCTCGATCCGGAGGAGACGCTCTTCATCGTCGCGTCGAAGACGTTCACGACGCTGGAGACGCTGACCAACGCGCACACCGCGCGCTCGTGGCTGCTGTCCGCGCCGGCCTTCGACGGCGACGCGAGCGCGGTCGCGAAGCACTTCGTCGCGCTCTCGACCAACGCGGCCGAGGTGGCGAGATTCGGCATCGACACCGCCAACATGTTCGAGTTCTGGGACTGGGTCGGCGGCCGCTACTCGTTCCCGTCGGCGATCGGCCTGTCGCTGATGATCGCGATCGGCGGCGACGCCTTCCGCGAGATGCTGGCCGGCTTCCACGCGCTCGACGAGCACTTCCGCAGCGCTCCGCTGGAGCAGAACCTGCCCGTGCTGATGGCGCTGGTGGGGATCTGGAACAGCGACCTGCTCGGCCACGAGACGGTCGCGGTGCTGCCGTACGACCAGTACCTGAAGCGCTTCACGGCGTACCTGCAGCAGCTGGAGATGGAGTCCAACGGCAAGCACGTGCGGCTCGACGGCACGCCGGTCCAGCACGGCACCGGCACGATCGTCTGGGGCGAGCCGGGCACCAACGGCCAGCACGCCTTCTACCAGCTGATGCACCAGGGCACGAAGGTCGTCCCGGCGGACTTCATCGGCTTCAACCAGGCGCTCAACGAGCTGGGCCGTCACCACGACCTGCTGATGGCGAACCTGTTCGCGCAGACCGAGGCGCTCGCCTTCGGCCGCTCGCACGACGAGATCGCGGCGGAGGGCGGCGCGGCCGAGCAGACCCCGCACCGCGTCACCGTCGGGAACCGGCCGACGAGCACGATCCTCGCCGACAAGCTCACTCCGCACACGCTTGGCGCGCTCGTCGCGCTGTACGAGCACAAGGTGTTCGTGCAGGGGACGATCTGGCAGATCGACTCGTTCGACCAGTGGGGCGTCGAGCTGGGCAAGAAGCTCGCGAACGCGATCATCCCCGAGCTGGAATCGGCCGACGACCCGGCGCTCGCGCACGACTCCTCCACCAACACGCTGATCCGCCGCTACCGCGCCCGCCGCGGCGGCTGACCATCGCCTGACCGCCGCGCGGCGCACTGCCGCGCGGCGGGTTAAGCTCGCGCGATGGCACGGACGCTGGTCGCACGCGGGGCTGAGCTGGAGGCGCTCGATCGCGCGCTCGCGGGGGCGGCGGCGGGCAACGGCTCGCTGACGCTGATCGAGGGGCCGGCCGGGATCGGCAAGTCGGCGCTGCTGGCGGCCGTGCGGGAGCGCGCGAGCACACCCCTCGTGCTCGAAGCCCGCGCCAGCGAGCTGGACCGCGGCTTCGGCTTCGGCGTCGTGCTGCAGCTGTTCGAGCTGCTGCTGGCGCAGGCCGCGCCGGCCGAGCGGGAGCGGCTGCTCGGCGGTGCCGCGGCGCGTGCGGAGCCGGTGCTCGCGCCCGGCTCGGGCGAGCGCGCGGAGGAGGCCGGCTACGCGGTCCTGCACGGGCTCTACTGGTTCGTCGCCAACCTCTCCGAGCAGCGGCCGCTCGTGCTGCTCGTCGACGACGTGCAGTGGGCCGACGTGCCGTCGCTGCGCTTCCTCGAGTACCTCGGCCGCCGCCTCGACGGCCTCGCCGTCGCCGTCGTCGCCGGCCAGCGCACGCACGAGCCGGGCGCGCCGGAGGAGCTGCTGCAGCAGCTCGCCGCCGGCCCGCACGCGCGCGTGCTGCGGCCCGCGCCGCTGCAGACCGACGACGTCGCCGACGTGCTGCTGGCGGTCCTCGGCCAGGTCCCCGACCCCGACTTCCGCGACGCCGCGCTCGGCGCGACCGGCGGCAACCCGCTGCTCGTGACCGTGCTCGCGCGCGAGGCCGGCGAGCTGGGCCTCGCCGGCGCCGCCGCCGACAGCGAGCGGGTCGCGCAGCTCGGCGCCGCCGGCGTCGCCCCGGCCGTCCAACGGCGGCTGCGGACGCTCGGCCCGCAGGCCGAGTCGCTCGCGCAGGCCGCGGCGGTCGTCGGCGAGCGCGGCCTGATCGAGGACGTCGCCGCGCTCGCGGCGACCGACGCCGACAGCGCCCGCGCGACGCTCGACCGGCTCGTCCGCGCCGGCGTGCTGGCCGGCGACGGGCGCAGCTTCGTCCATCCGCTCGTGAAGCAGGCGGTCGTCGCCGCGACCGCGCCGGTCGACCGCATGCGCCTCCACCGGCTCGCCGCGACGCGCCTGCGCGAGCGCGGCGCGCGCCCGGCCGAGACGGCGCTGCACTGGCTCGCGGCGGAGCCGACCGGCGACGCGCAGGCGGTCGCCGACCTGCGCGCGGCGGGCGCCGCCGCGATCGCCGACGGCGCGCCCGAGGCGGCGCTGGAGCTGCTGGACCGCGCCCTGCGCGAGCCGCCCGCGCGCGAGCAGCGACCGCAGCTGCTGCTGGAGCTGGGCGAGCTGGAGGTGAAGGCCAACCGCCCGGTCGGCGCCGAGCGGCTGCGCGAGGCGATCGCCGGCGGCCGCCTCGCCGGCGACGAGCTGGCGCGCGCCCGCGCCGCGATCGGCACCGTGCTCGTCCACACCGACCCGGCGTCGGCGCTGGCGGAGGTCGCGCAGGCGCGCAGGGAGGCGCAGGACGAGACGCTGCGGCTGCGGCTGGAGGCGTTCGAGCTGGAGTCGCTGATCTTCGTCGACGCCTTCGCCGGCCCGCGCGACGCCGCCTTCGCCGCCGGCCGCGCCGACCCCGATCCGTCGGTCGTGATGCTGGCTCTGCTGGCCGTCGACGACGCCTGCACCGGCAGACCGCGCGAGCAGGTGCTGGCGCGCGCCGAGCGCGCCTACGCCGGCGACGTGCTGCTGGAACGAGTCGGCGTCACGAACTCGACCTGGAACCTCGCCACGCACGCCTTCCGCTTCGCCGAGGCGCGCGACCGCTGCGCCGAGGTGCTGCGCGACGGCGAGCGCCACAACCGCCGCCGCGGCTTCGAGGCCGACCCGTTCATCGGCCACGCCTGGTCCTACTGGCACCGCGACTTCGGCTCGGTCGCGGCCGGCGCCGCGCACGGCCAGGTCGCGCTGGAGGCGGTCCAGCGGCTCGGCGTGCCGCTGACGATCGCCGCGATCGCCGCCGTCACGGCCGAGAACCTGATCCAGCTCGACGAGCTGGAGCGCGCCGCCGCGCTGATCGACGTCGACTTCGGCCCGGCCAGAGACACCTACATCGAGCCGTACGCGCTCACCACGCGCGGCTACCTGCGCTTCCTCCAGCGCCGCTTCGACGAGGCCGAGGCCGACCTGCGGCGGACGGTCGCGCTGTGCGACGCGCGCGGCTGGATCTCGCCCCACACGGCGCTCCAGCGGCTGCGCCTGGCGGAGCTGCTGGCCGCCACCGGACGGCCCGGCGAGGCGCTGGAGCTGATGGAGCACGACCTGCGCGTCGCCGACGCGGCCGGCCTGCCGGGCGCCCGCGGCAGCGCGCTGCTGATCAAGGCCAACGCGCTCGAAGGCGACGACAGCATCGAGCTGCTGCGCGAGGCGGTTGCGACGCTGGAGCGGACGCCGTACAGGCTGGAGCTGGGCTGGGCGCTGCACGACCTCGGCGCGAGACTGCGCGTGCGCGGCGCCCGCCGTGACGCGCGCGAGCTGCTGGCGCGCTCGCTCGACCTGGCGGCGCGGACCGAGTCGGCGCGGCTGGCGCGCCACGCGCGCGCCGAGCTGGAGGCGTCGGGCGCGCGGCCGCGGCGGGAAATGCTGTCGGGCGTCGAGGCGCTGACGCCGGCCGAGCGCCGCGTCGCCGAGATGGCGGCCGAGGGGCTGACCAACCGCGAGATCGCCGAGGCGCTGTGGGTGACGCACAAGACGGTCGAGATGCACCTCGGGCGCTGCTACGGCAAGCTCGGGATCCGCTCCCGCCGCCAGCTCGCCGAGGTGCTCGGCCTCCAGCAAGCAGCGTGACAAACGCGCCGCGACTGTAACATGGCCGGATCATGGTCGACGACTTCACCCTCCCGGCCGATCCGGCCTCCGCGTGGGCGGCTGCGCCCGCGACGCCGCTGCTGAGCGACGAGCTGCGCGCCTTCGTCGTGCAGGTGTTCGAGGCCGAGCCGCCGGCATCGGCGAACGGCGGCGCCGAGGTCGTGCCGCCGAGCGCGCTGACGCCGCAGGCGCGCGCCGCCCTCGCCGCCGTGGTCGACGACCTGCGCGAGGACGTCGCGGCACGCGCCGCGCACGCCAACGGGATGTCGTACCTCGATCTGCTGCGCCACCGCCTGCCCGGCTCGCGGCCGCTGCCCGACGCGGTCCTGACGCCGGCCGACGAGGCGCAGGTCGCGGCGGTGCTGGCGGTCGCGAGCGAGCAGCGCGTCGCGGTCGTCCCGTTCGGCGGCGGCACGAGCGTCGTCGGCGGCGTGACGCCGTCGGCCGGAGGCTTCGCGGCGGTCGTCGCGCTCGACTTGCGACGGCTCGACGCGTTCGCCGAGCTGGACGAGATCTCCCGCACCGCGACGCTCGGCGCCGGCCTCACCGGCCCGCAGGCGGAGGCGCTGCTGGCCGAGCGCGGCTACACGCTCGGCCACGTCCCGCAGAGCTTCGAGCGGGCGACGCTCGGCGGCTACGCGGCGACCCGCTCGGCCGGTCAGCTGTCGACCGGCTGGGGCCGCTTCGACGCGCTGGTGGAGCGGCTGCGGGCGGTCACGCCGGCTGGGACGCTCGCGCTGGGGCGGGCGCCGGGGAGCGCGGCCGGGCCGGACCTGCGGCAGCTGCTGCTCGGCTCAGAAGGGGCGTTCGGCGTGATCACCGAGGTGACGGTGCGGATCCGCCCGCTGCCGGCGGCGCGGCGGCACGAGGGCTGGCGCGTCGCCAGCTTCGCGGAGGGCGCGGCGCTGCTGCGGCGGCTGGCGCAGGACGGGCCCAAGCCGGACCTGGCGCGCCTCTCCGACGAGACCGAGACGGCGATGGGCGTCGCGACCGCGGGCGAGCAGGCGGGGGAGGGCTGCCTGCTGCTGGTCGGCTGGGAGGGCGGCGAGGCCGAGGTGGCGGGCCGCGCGCTGGCGACCGACGCGCTGCTGCGCGAGGCCGGCGCGGTCCCGCTCGGCGAGCAGGCGGCGGCGTCGTGGAGAACCGGCCGCTTCAGAGCGCCGCGGCTGCGCGACGAGCTGATCGACCTCGGGATCGCGATCGAGACGCTGGAGACGGCCGCCTCGTGGCGCGACCTGGAGCGCGTGCACGCGGCGGTCGGCGAGGCGCTGCGCGGTGCGCTGGACGGCTGGCGCCCGGTCGTCGCCTGTCACGTCTCGCATCTGTACGCGGCCGGCGCGTCGCTCTACTTCAGCGTGATCGCCAGACGCGACGCCGACGACCCGGTCGGCCAGTGGCAGCGCGCGAAGCGGGCCGCGACCGACGCGATGGCGGCGGCGGGCGCGACGATCACGCACCACCACGCCGTCGGCGCCGACCACGCGCCCTGGCTGGAGGCGGAGGTGGGGGAGGCCGGCGTCGCGCTGCTGCGCGCGGTCAAGGCCCAGCTCGACCCGGCCGGCGTGATGAACCCGGGCAAGCTGCTGCCGTAGGACAGGGCGGCGGGTGGCCGCGCCGCTGCATGACCCGCGCCCCGCTCCGTTGGCCCCGCGCTTCGCACGGGACGCCTCCGCGCACCGTGCCGGGCATCGGCACCGTGTGCGGGCGCCGAACGTCACCGTTCGGCTGGGCGCGTTGGCGCTCGACGGCGTGCCCGGTAGGCTGCCGGGCCGTGTCCGTCCAGGCGCCATCCGAGGTCGACCTCACGCAGCCGCGCTCGGCGCCCGAGCTGCTGTCGCTCGCGGTCGCGCTCTTCACCCGCCACGCGGGCCTGTTCCTGAGCGTCACGCTGCTGATCGTCGCGCCGGTCGTCGTGCTGGTCGACGGCGTCTGGGGCGGGGCGCTGCGCGACGGCGCCGACTACTCGCCGGGAACCGGTCCGTCGACGGCCGCGCTGTTCCTGACCAGCTTCGTCACGCCGGCGCTGGTGACGGCGCTGCACGCGGTGATCGTGCGCGACCTCGGCGCCGGCAGAGTCGCGACGGTCGGCGCGGCGCTGCGCGAGGCGGCGCCCGCGCTGCCGCGCGCCTTCGCGGTCGTCGCGCTGTCGACGGTCGGCGTCATGCTCGGCCTGATCGCGCTGATCGTGCCGGGCATCTGGCTGGCGGTCTGCTGGTATTTCGGCGCCCAGGCGGCGGTGCTGGAGGGGCTCGGGCCGGTGGCGGCGCTGCGTCGCAGCGCCGCGCAGGTGAGAGGCCGCTGGCTGGAGACGTTCGGCGCGCTGCTGCTGTGCGCGATCGCCTTCGGCGTCGCGGCGTTCGTGCTGATGACGATCGCCAGCGCGCTCTTCCTCGCGCTCGACTCGGCGCTGCTGTTCGTCGTCGCGCTGACGGTCGTGCAGGCGGTCGCCGTCTCGCTCAGCGCGCTGTTCGGGACGCTGCTGTGGTTCTCGCACCGCGCGACGCGCCCATGACTGCGCTCGCCCGCCCCGCGACGCCGGCCGACGCCGCCGCGATCGCCGCCGTCCACGTGCGCGCCTGGCAGGCCGGCTACAGGGGCCTGCTGCCGGCGGCGCTGCTCGACGCGATCAGGCTGGAGCTGCGCGAGCGCCAGTGGCACTCGCGCCTGAGCGGCGTCAGCGGCGAATGGGTCGAGACGCTCGTCGCGACCGCGCCCGCTCCGTCCGCGCCCGACGCCCCCGCGCCCGCGCCCGACGCCCCCGCGCCCGCGCCCGACGCCCCCGCGCCCGCGGCGCCCGTCGTCGGCTTCCTCTCGTTCGCGGCGCCGAGCCGCGACCCCGACGCGAGGATCCACACGGCCGAGCTGGCGGCGCTCTACGTCGATCCGGCGCGGTGGGGGAGCGGTGCTGCCGACACCCTGCTGGAGGCGCTGTTCGCCCGCCTCGCCGACCCGTACGGCCGCTGGCGCGAGCTGACGCTGTGGATGCTCGACGGCAACGGCCGCGCGGGCGCCTTCTACGCCCGCCACGGCTTCACCCCCGACGGAGCCTGCCGCACCGACACGTTGCAGGGCCCGTCCGGCCTCCGCGTCCCCGCCCCGCACGTCCGCCTCCGCCTGCGGCTTCGCTGACACGTCGCGCCGCGACCGCGAGCCCGGTCGCGGCGACGACGGCGAGGTCGATCCGCGCCAACGGGCCGAGCCGGCCGCTCGCGAGCGCGACGAGCGACGCGACCGCCAGCGCCGCGAGCGCGCCGCCGGCGACGAGCCACAGGCCCGGTCGCGCGGCCGCGACGGTCAGCAGAGGGGCGAGGTCGAGCGCTCTCGGATGCGCCAGCCCCGCACCGCCGCCGCCCGGCAGCGGCGCGTCGGCGACGCGGACGGCGCTGCGCGCGACGGTCGCCGTCGCCCGCACCGTCCCGCGTCCGCCGCGCGCGGCCACCGGCGCATCGGCCGTCTGCGACGCGCTTGCACCCGCATCCGCCACCTGCGTCCCGCCCGCACCAGCCGCCGACGGCTCTGCGGGCTGCGTCCCGCCCGCCCATCGCTGTCGACCGTCGGTCAGCAAGCCCATGTGGGTCATCCTAGCGCGCTGTCGACCGGTGGTCAACAGGCGTGTCGGGTGGGTGGGAGGTACGATCGCGGGCGTGCCGCCGCGGGCGTATCGCCGACTGGAGAACGAGGAGCGCCGTCGTCAGCTCGTCGAGCGCGCGACGGAGCTGTTCGGCGAGTACGGCTACGAAGAGCTGTCGATGTCGCGGATCGCGCGTGAAGCCGGCATCTCCAAGCCGCTGCTCTACCACTACTTCCCCGGCAAGCGGGCGCTGTTCGCCGCGGCGCTGCAGAGCGCCGCGGAGGAGCTGGGCGCGGCCACGACTCCGGATCCGTCGCGCCCGCCGGCCGAGCAGGTCGCCGCCAGCCTGCTCGCCTTCCTCGACTGGATCGACCGCCACCGCGCCGCCTACGGCAAGCTGCTGCGCAGCCTCGCGGTCGCCGAGGTGCGCGAGCTGATCGACGACGTGCGCGATCGCACGGTCCAGCAGATCCTCGACGGGCTCAACCCGCAGGGTGGGGGAGACGGACCGGCGGCGCGCGCCGCCGTCCAGGGCTGGCTGTGGTCGATCGACGGCGCCTGTCTCGCCTGGATCGAGGGCGACCTCGACCTCACCCCGCAGCAGATGCAGGGCATGCTGCTCGGCGGCCTCGGCGGCGCGCTGACCGGCGCGGGCGCGTCGCTGCCCGCGCCGGCCTGAAGCGAGCCGCGTGAAGTTGCTGTCGTTAAACGACAGCAAACGACCGCGCCTGCGAGCCTGCGCGCGCCCGCGCGCCAGCTCCGCCGAGCGGATTCGCCCCGGCTTGGGCGTTTCTGATTACGCGTGCGCGACAAACGGTTGACTTCAACCACAAACGCTCATACAGTCGCCTCGAATCCGTGGGGACGGGAACCCCGCGACGGCAGTTGAAGCGAGGAGAGAGACGAATGGCTGAACGACGCCCCGGCGACGGCGATCATCCGCGCCCGCACGGCCACGCCCACGCCCCCAGCAACGGCGACGCCCACGGCATCGACGCCGACGGCGCCCCGCAGGCAGGCGCCGATCACCGCCCCGGCGCGCTCTCCCGCCGCCGTCTGATCCAGCTCGGCGCCGCCACCGGCGCCGGCGCGGTCGCCGCCGCGGCCGCCGACTCCGCCGCCGCGCACGGCCTCGGCCACCACGCAGGCCACGGCGGCCACGGCCCGCACGGCCACCAGGCCTCCCTGCAGCCCCGCGGCGGCCGCTTCGCCAGCCCGCCGCGCGAGGTCCAGCCGAAGTTCCGCTGGTGGTGGCCGCACGGCGACGTCGACCCGCAGGAGATCGCGCGCGAGATCGACCAGATCGCCGACGCGGGCTTCGGCGGCGTCGAGATCTCCGACGTCCATCACAGCGTCAAGACGCCGCTGGACCCGGAGCACACCGGCTGGGGCACGCCGGCCTGGACGACCGCCGTCGAGGCCGCGCTGAAGCAGGCGAAGAAGCGCGGGCTGCAGGTCGACCTGCTCGCCGGCCCGAGCTGGCCTGCCGCGAGCCCCCACATCACGCCCGACTCGCCCGGCGCCGTCAAGGAGGTCGCCCACGGCCTCGTCTCCCTCCAGGCCGGCGAGACCTACGACGGCCCCGTCCCCGAGCCGGTGATCGCGCCCGCCGGCGGCGTCGCGCAACGCACCCTCCTGCGCGTCGAGGCCGCCCAGGTCGTCGCCGGCAGAGTCCTGACGAGACGCCCGGTCGCGATCGTCCGCCAGACGCTGGCCGACCTCACGCAAACCGTCACGAGCGACACGACCGTCGCGTTCACCGCCCCCGCCGACACGCCCGCCACGACCACGCCGAGCACCTGGGTGCTGATCTCCTACTGGGAGCGCGGCAGCGGCCAGGAGCCCGAGGGCGGGCCGCACACCGAGCCCGACGCCTACGTCGTCGACCACTTCTCGCGCGCGGGCACGAACGCGATCGTCGAGCTGTGGGAGTCGAGCCTGCTGACGCCGTCGGTGCGCCGGCTGCTGAAGGAGGTCGGCGGCCAGATCTTCGAGGACTCGATCGAGATGGAGACCGACGCCACGCTGTGGACGCCGAGCATCCCGACCGCCTTCGAGCAGCAGAAGAAGTACGCGCTGCTGCCGGTCCTCGCGGCCGTGATCGAGCAGGACGAGAAGTACGTCTTCGACTTCGACGACGCGACCCACGCGCGCATCCGCACCGACTACAACGACGTCCTCTCGCAGCTCTACATCGACGAGCACGTGCTGCCGCTGCAGCGCTGGGCGAAGGGCTTCGGGATGGGCCTGCGCAACCAGCCGTACGGCCTCGAGACCGACGCGATCACGGTCGCGGCGCTGGTCGACGTGCCGGAGGGCGAGTCGCTCGGCTTCAAGAACCTCGACGACTTCCGCTCGCTCGCCGGCGGCCGCGACATGGGCGGCAGAAGAGTCCTCTCCAACGAGGCCGGCGGCCTCGCCGGCGGCGCCTACAGCACCGCCTGGGACGTCACCCTCAAGAGACTGATGCCGCAGTACGCGGCCGGCGTCAACCAGGCGGTCTTCCACGGCTTCGCCTACCGCGACGTGCCAAACGTCAGATGGCCCGGCTTCGCCGCCTTCAGCCCCTACAACGGCGGCCCCGGCTACGGCGAGGCGTGGGGGCCGCGCCAGCCGACCTGGGGCCACGTGCCGGACGTCTCCGGCTACCTCGCGCGCACCCAGCAGATTCTCCAGCTCGGCCGCAACCAGGTCGACGTCGCCGCCTACCGCCAGAAGGGCTACGCCGGCTCCGGCTTCGGCGCGCCGTGGCTGACCTCCGACGGCGTCCCGGTCGGCTGGACGCACGTGACGATCTCCCCGCGGCTGCTGCACTTCCCGCTCGCGCGCGTCACCAACAGACGGTTCGCGCCCGACGGCCTCAACGCGAAGGCGCTGATCTTCGAGGGCGACGCCTTCGCCGGCCGCGAGACGACGCTGCAGCTCGACTCGGCCGAGCGGATCCTCGCGTTCGCGAAGGCCGGCCTGCCGGTCGTGCTGTCGGGCGACTGGTCGAACCCGAGAACGCCGGGGATCCCGCAGCCGGGCGAGCTGGCGCAGCTGAAGGCGCTCGTCGACGAGCTGCTGGCGCTGCCGAACGTCGTCAGAGTCGCCGATCGGCCGTTCATCGGCGAGGGCCTGGCCCGACTCGGGCTCGTGCGCGACGTCGAGTACGAGGTCAGATCGTCGCTGCAGAACGCCCACCGCGTCGACGGCGACGTCGACTACTACTACCTCGCCAACGGCGACGCGACGAGAACGATGGACCACCTCGTCACGCTGCGGCCGACCAGCCGCCGCGAGGTCGCGCCGTACGTGCTCGACGCGTGGACCGGCGAGATCGCCCCGCAGGCCGTCTACGAGACGCTGCCCGACGGCCGCATCCGCCTGCGGGTCACGCTGAAGCCGGGCGAGACGACGATCGTCGCGCTCGCGCGCCTGCGCTGGTGGCAGGAGCTGCTCGGCCAGGACGTGCACGCGACCGCGACCGAGGCCGACGAGCTCCGCTACGACGGCGGGAAGCTCGTGCTGCGCGACACGACCGCGGGCACGTACGCGACGACGCTCTCCAACGGCCGCAGCGTCAGAGCGACGATCAGACAGGTGCCGGCGCCGTTGGCGCTGACGAGCTGGAAGCTGGAGGTCGAGGACTGGCAGCCGGGCGCGCAGCCGTGGGAGACGATCAGACCCCGCCGCACCGTGCCGCTCCCCGCGCTCGCGGCCTGGCCGGCGATCGCGGGGCTGGAGGACGTCTCCGGCATCGGCCGCTACACGACGACGGTCACGCTCGGCAGGGAGTGGGCGAAGGAGGTCGGCGCCACGCTCGACCTCGGCGAGGTGTTCGACACCTTCCGCGTCAAGGTCAACGGCAGGCTGCTCCCGCCGCTGTCGCAGTGCGACACGGTCGTCGACCTCGGCGACCGCCTGAGACCGGGCAGGAACACGATCGAGGTGGAGGTCGCGACGACGCTCAACAACCGTCTGCGCGCCACCGATCCGACGATCTTCGGCGGCTCCAGACGCCAGAACTACGGTCTGATCGGGCCCGTCACGCTGAGCGCGTACGGCCAGGTGGCGCTTCCGCGCCGCTGAGTCGTAGCATCGCCGTGTGAGCGCATCGCCGTCGTCGCATCTGCTGCAGCATCTGCTCGCGACCGACGGCGAGGCCCTCGGCGACCTCTCGACCTGGCTGCACGAGGGCGACGGCGACCTCGGCCGGCTCGGCTGGGACCCGCGCCGCGCCGTCGTCTCGCTGCCGTTCACGCAGGAGCCGTTCGGCGCCGGCGGCCTCGGCCCGCGCCACCTGCGGCGGACGTGGCTCTACGACGAGTTCGAGCTGCCGCTGCTGGCCTGCCGGCTGCTCGTCCACGACGTCGGCAGACCGCGCCTGTCGCACCCGCTGGAGGAGCGGACGGTCGGACTGCTGGGGATCGCCTGGTATCCGGCGATCGAGGCGCTGCGGATCGACCTGGCCGACGGCGGCTGGATCGAGCTGCCGTGCGATCACGTCTTCGCCGAGATCGAGGTGACCGATCGGGTCACCTCATGGGCGCGGCGACGTGTCGGCCGCTGGGTGCCCTACACGAGCACGTTCCACCCGCCGCCGCAGTAGCGGCGGGTGCGGGGCGACGCTGCTAGCGCAGGTCGCCCGTGGCGCCGCTCAGCTCGCGGGCGTCGCGCAGGTCGAGGCGCGGCGAGCTGCAGCGGTCGTCGTGACAGACGACGGCGTTGCCGACCGAACCGTGGTGGAAGTGGACCGGCTCGGTCTTGGCCGGGCCGTCGAGGAGGCGGTTGAAGGCGCTGAGGAGACGGGTCATGACGGGGCTGGTTTCCTGTGTTCGACGGTGTGCTGGATGCACCAGTCAAGCTACGGACGATGCACCGTTGTCTCTGTGAGCGTGGGCACGAAACCTGTGTGATGGTGGGCACGGAAACACGTTGGCTACCGTGAGGTTGGTGACTGGTGAAGACGACTCACGCCTCACGCCGGCCGAGCGCGTGCTGCGCCGCCGCACCGACGCGACCTCCGCCGGCAGACCGCTGTCGTCGGTCGCGCGGCAGGCGCAGCGCTCGGTCGAGAACTACCTGACGGGCGGCAACCCGCCGCGCTGGATGGAGCGGATCGCCGAGATCGACAACGGCATCGCGCGCGTCCGCCGCGAGCTGGCGGAGGAGCACCGCACGCTGCGGCACGCCTGCGGCGAGGACCGCGACGCGTTCGAGCGCCGCTGGCGCGAGCGGGCGCACGCGCACGACTTCAGCGAGCTGAACGCGCTGATCCGCCAGCACAACGAGTGGTATCCGGTCGAGCGCGACCTGCCGTTCGATCCGCGCACGGGCGAGTACCTGTCGATCCACGGCCGCTCGTACCTGCGCCAGCTGCTCGGCCCCGGCTGGGTGCTGGAGCAGTTCCCGGCGCGCTAGAGGTCGACGACCTGCAGCTGCGGCAGCCGCGCGCGCAGCTGCTCGGCGACGACGCGGCGGTGACAGCCGGACGGCTCGGCCTCCAGGCACAGCAGCGCGGTCGCGGGCGCATCCGGCAGCGCCAGCTCGGCGGCGAGCGCGTCCAGCTCCTCGCTCGCGGTCGCCTCGACGTGCGCGCGGAACTGCTCCGCCGCGCGCGCGACGGCGCCGGTGCGGTAGAGCGGGCGGATCTCCGGCGGCGTGCCGAGCGCGCGGCGGTGCTCGTAGGCGATCCCGTCCTGCGCGAGCCGCTGCGACAGCTTCGTCTTCGACATCCCCGGCTTGCGCGACTGCGCGCGGAAGCGGACGTCGATCACGCGCTCGATCGCGGCGGCGCTCAGCTCGGCGGCGAGCGCGTCGGGCGGCAGGCGCTCGTATCCGATCGTCCAGAGAGTGGGCATCGTTCCACCGTAGCCGTCGCGCAGGTACGATTCGCCGATGCTCTCGCTGATCACGCGCCTCGCCGCCGCCATCGCCTTCGTGGTGCTGGGGATCGTCTGGTCCTCCGAGCAGACCGAGACGCTCGCGACCCTGTGGGCGATCTCGTTCGTGCTCGTCGCCGTCAGCGCCGTCTGGGGCGACCTCGAGCCGTCCAAGCGGCCGACCGCGGGCCGTCTCTGGGCGTCGCTCCCGGGCCCCTCGAAGAACCCCGACGACTACCGCTAGGACGGCACCGCCATGGCCGACGCACTCGACGAGCTGACCTCGGAGCAGTTGCACGACCTCGCGGTCAGACGCGCGCGGCACCACCTCGACGTCAGATTCTTCTGGCGGCTGATGAAGTACCTGCCGGCCGCCGAGGCCGGCGCCGGCGAGTTCGAGGAGGCCGACGCCGACCTCGACTCGTGGGCCTCGCACGTCGACGACGTGACGACCTCGGGCAGAGGCGAGGTGGGCGAGCTGCTGCGCCCGTTCTACCTCGAGTACCTGCGCGAGCACGGCGTCACGCCGTAGCGCCCGTTCGCGTCGCCGCTCACACGCCGGGCGCGCCCGCGCCCGGCAGCAGCTCCGCCCGCCGTCGCTCCAGCTCCGCCCGCTGCGCGCCGTTGCCGCAGAGCGCGATCGCGCGCTCGTAGGCGGCGAGCGCGCCGGCCGCGTCGCCGTCTCTGCGCAGCAGCTCCGCGCGGGCGCTGTGGAGCGGCACGTAGCCGACCAGCTTGCGCTCGTCCGCGAGCGCGTCCAGCTCGGCCAGCCCGGCGCGCGTCCCGTCGGCGAACGCGATCGCGACCGCCCGGTTGACGGCGACGACCGGCGTCGGCCGCCACTGCAGCAGACGGCCGTAGAGGGCCGAGATCTGCGGCCAGTCGGTCTCCTCCAGCGACGCGGCCCCGGCGTGCAGCGCGGCGATCGCGGCCTCGACCTGAAACGGGCCGGGCCGCCGTTGCGCGAGGGCCTCGTCCAGCAGCGCGACGCCCTCGGCGATCCGCCCGCCGTCCCATGTCAGCCGGTCCTGCGCGGCGAGCGGGACGGGGCGGCCGGCGGCGTCGGCGCGCGCGGCGCGGCGGCTGTCGTGCAGCAGCATCAGCGCGAGCAGGCCGAGCGTCTCGGAGTTGGGCGGGAGCGTGGCGTGCAGCAGCCGCCCGAGCCGGATCGCCTCCTCGCACAGCTCGTCGCGCACGAGCCGCTCGCCGTCGGAGGCGGTGTGGCCCTCGGTGAAGATCAGGTAGACGACCTGCCGCACGCCGGCCAGCCGCTCCGGCAGCAGCTCGCGCGGTGGGACGCGGTAGGGGATCCCGGCGGCCGCGATCTTCGCCTTCGCGCGCGTCAGCCGCTGCTCCATCGTGCGCGGCTCGACGAGGAAGGCGCGCGCCGTCTGCGCGGTCGTGAGGCCGCCGAGCGTCTTGACCGTCAGCGCGATCCGCGCCTCCGGGCTGAGCGCCGGGTGGCAGCAGGTGAAGATCAGCCGCAGACGGTCGTCGGGGAGCTGGTCGTCGTCCGCGTCGCGCGCCGGGGCGTCCTCGTGGACGGCGCCGCCGTCGCGCTGCGCGAGCGCCTCCAGCGTGCGGAGGCGCTCGTCGAGGCCGCGGGCGCGGCGGAGGCGGTCGATCGCCCGCCGCCGCGCCGCGGTCGTCAGCCAGGCGCCGGGGTTGCGCGGGACGCCGTCGCGCGGCCACCGTCCGGCGGCCTCCGCGTAGGCGTCCTGGAGCGCGTCCTCGGCGAGCGCGAAGTCGCCGCCGAGATGGCCGATCAGCGTCGCCAGCACGCGCCCGCCCTGCTCGCGGGCGGCGCGGTCGAGCGCTGCGGCGGCCGGCGCCGCCGCCCCGCTGCCCGGCGCGGCGGTCACACGCGGTCGAAGACGACCGTCGGCCGCAGCTCGACGGTGCCGTAGCCGACGCTGGGGATTCTGCCGGCCCAGTCGAGCGCGGCGTCGAGGTCGGGCACGTCGAGCAGGTAGAAGCCCGTCAGGACCTCCTTCGTCTCGGCGAACGGCCCGTCGGTCGTGAGCGTCTCGCCGCCGCGGACGCGGACGCTGGTGGCGGCCGGCGCGGGGTGGAGCGCCTCGCCGCCTCTCATCGCGCCGGACTCGGCGAGCGCCTGCGTGTACTCCATCCAGGAAGCGTGCTCGGCCTGCCCCTCGGGGCTGTCGGGCGCGGGCATGTCGGTCGGGTCGGCGTAGATCAGAAGCGCGTACTGCATCGGTCGTCCTTTCGCAGGATGGCTGGTGACGCCTGTACGTCGGACAGCCTCCCGCCGATCCGACAACGGCGGACGATCGTGGCGCGTAGGCGCGCTTACCGCTCGAGCACGTCGAGCTGCCACGGCGCTCCGGCGCGGCCGGCGGGCGCGTGCAGCTCGGCGTCGAAGCCGGCGGCGTGGAACAGCGCAAGCACGTCGGCGGGGCGTCTGGGCGCGCGCGGGGCGAGCAGCAGCTCGCGCGTGACGCGGCCGCGGGTCGCCTTCGCGTTGTGCGAGATCACCTGCCGGCTGCCGTCGGGCTTGACGGCGAAGGCGCGCACCTCGACGCGCGCCGCGTGCGCCGGCTTCCAGACGGCCGCGTAGCCGCCCGAGCGGCAGTCGACGACCAGCTCCCTGCTGCTGTCGCGCTCCGCCAGCGCGGCCGCGACCGCGGGCCGCCACAGCGCAGCGAGCGGCCCGACCCCGTCGACTCTGGCGTCGATCGGCAGCTTGTAGCCGGGGATCCTGTCGGCGAGCCCGACCAGTCCCCACAGTCCGCTGGCGATCAGTACGGTCGTACGCGCCCGTCGTCTCGCCCCGGCAGGAAGGGAGCCGAAGTCGAGCTGTCCGTACAGCACGCCGGTGTAGACCTCGGCGGCCGGCGCCGCCGGGGCGGTCGCCAGCGCGGGATCGACCGCGGCGATCAGCCGCTCGCGCACAGCGGTCAGCCGGTCGGCGTAGGGGAGGGCGGCGAGCTCGAACGGCGCCCGGCGCGCCGAAGGCACCGCCTTGCCCTCGGACGGAGGAAGCATCAGCAACATCGGACCGGGCAGCCTGCCACGCCCACCGGCCAGATGCGTCGCGGCCGGCCGCATCGGCCCGGAACCCTCCGGTGGCGCGCCCGCTGGAAGCTCGGTGCGCGGCGCCTCCGGACGCGGCGGCGGCCAGCTCAGGCGACGGCGGCGAGCGGCGCTGCAGCAGCGGCGGCGCTGAGCGGAGCGAACGGCAGCCGCGCGCGGACGGCGAAGCCGCCGCCGGGCTCCGGCCCGGCCGCGACCGCGCCCCCGAGCAGCCGCGCCCGCTCGCGCATCCCCTCGAGTCCGCGCTGCGCCCCTGCCGCCCGCGCCGACCCCGGCGCCGCCGCCGCGTTGACGACCGCGATCGCGAGCGTTGCGGTCGCGCCGTCGCCTGCCGCGAGCGCGGCCTGCGCGCCGGCTCCGGTCGCGGCGGAGTCGTGCGACGGGCGTGCGCCGTCCTCGACCCCCATCGCGACTTCGACAGCAGCGCCGAGCGCGTGCTTGCGTGCGTTGGTGAGCGCTTCCTGGACGATCCCGCAGGCGGAGGCGAGCACGCCGGCGGGCACGGCGGCGAGCGCGTCACGGTCGAGCTGGAGGGTGACCCGCTGCCCGGCGCGGCGGGCGCCGGCGGCGAGCGCGTCGAGATCGGCGAGGCAGGTCGCGCCCGCGGCCGGCTCGTCGCCCGCGCGCAGGGCGTCGAGCAGCCGCGCCAGCTCGATGCGCGTCGCGGCGGCCGTGTCGGCGAGGTCGGCGAGCGCGGTCTCGGCGCGGGCGGGATCGTGGGGGAGGGTTGCGCGCGCCGCGCCGGCGAGCAGGCCGATCAGCGACACGCCGTGGGCGACGACGTCGTGGAGGTCGCGCGCGACGCGGGTGCGCTCGGCGTCGAGCGCGTCGCGCAGCCGTCGCGGCGCGGCGGCGGCACCGCGCTGGTCCGCGCGCCTCAGCCCGGCGGTGCGGTGGGTGCTGGAGCGGACCCGCCAGCCCGCGAACCAGCTGAACGCCGCGATCGCCGCGACGATCGCGAGATCGGTCGCGACGCTGTCCATCGCCAGCCCGATCGTCGTCAAAGACACGACGACGGCCACCGCGCCGCCGACGCTCGCCCGCGTGCTCGTGGCGGCATGTGCCGCCGCCGCGTACGGTGCGAACACGAGCACGACGACCAGCGACAGCCCGCCCGACGGCATCCACCCGAGCAGCGTCCGCGCCCCCAGCCCGCCGACGGCGAGCACCAGCGCGGCCGCCAACCCCGCGCGGCTGCGCAGGAGCAGCAGCGGCAGCACGATCAGCGCCACCCCGCTGACCCAGCCGGCCACCGCCACGTCCCCGCCGGTCCCGCCGCCCGTCACCCCGCCGCCGCCACGCGCCGCCTGCTCGCCCACGAGCGCCGCCACCGCCACCGCAGCCGCGACGACGTCGACCACCCACGCCCGCCGCCACCCCCCAGACCCACCCGGCGCGTCTTGCGCGATTGCCGGCGCGTCTTGCGCGATTGCCGGCGCGTCTTGCGCAAAGGCCGGCGCGGAGTGCGCAATCGGTGGCGCGGCTTGCGCGCCGGAGACAGCCGCCTCGTCTGCCCGCAGGACGTGGAGCAGGCGGCGCAGCTCTTCGAGGGCGGCGCTGGCGGTGCGCGAGATCTCGGCCAGCGCGCGGGCGGCGACGTGCTCGTCGGTGCGGCTGGCGGCAGGGTCGTCGGTGTGGCCGACCGTGGCCCGGGCGCGTGCGGCGAGGCGCTCGATCGCGGCCAGGTCGCGAGTGACGATCGCGTGCAGCTCACGCGCGATCCGGCGGCGCTCGCCAGCGACGCCGTCACGCAGGCTCAGGGCGCGCGCGGCGTCGGCGCGGGCGGTCGCGGCGGCGGTCTGCTCGCTCTCCTCGCGCCGGGCGCGGACCGCCCAGCCGGCGCTCGCGGCCATCAGCTCGAAGACGAGCAGCGCGATCGAGTCGTGCAGCGTCACCGGCACTTCGCGCTCGGTGACGTGGAACAGCAGCGGCAGCAGTAGGAAGAGCGCGATCCCGCCGAGCGCGCGGCGGCGCCGCTCGGCGTAGGCGGCGAGCGCGAACAGCGCGACGATCAGCCCCTGCAGCGGCGTCACCGCGACGTACGGCAGCATCACCAGCAGCCCGTCGACCACGAACGCGACGACCGCCCAGACCGCGACGGCGCAAGGGAAGCGGTGCCGCAGCGCGAGCGGCGCGGTGGCGGCGAGCGCAAACGCGAGCCGCACCGGCGTCGACCACTCGCCAGGCAGGAACAGCGCCTCGAGCACGGCCCACAGCAGCAGGCCCGCGCTGAAGGCGATCTCCATCCGGGAGCCGAACAGGGAGCGCACCCCGGCGACCGTACCGCCCTCTCCCGCGCGCGCCGCCGCGCGCCAGCGAGAGCGAGGGAGAACCCTCACGCCGCACGCCGCCGCTCCCGTCGCGCCGCCCCGCCGCACGCCGCACGCCGCCGCTCCCGTCGCGCCGCCCCGCCGCACGCCGCCGCGCCGCCGTGCCGCTCCCGCCGCGCC
>NZ_JAUTDN010000056.1 GCF_030646155.1 Conexibacter sp. CPCC 205762 | reverse complement strand
CCGGCGCCGCGCCCGCCGCCGCGACCGCCGCCGCCGCGCCCGCGCGCCCGCCGACGCTGCTCGCCGGCCCGCCGGAGGAGCTGCCGACGCGGCTGGCGATCGGCGCGCGGCTGGCGAACCTGACGATCCCCAGCGCCGAGGGGCCGCAGCGGCCGCTCCAGCTCGGCGGCGCGCAGGTGCGCGCGCTGTTCCCGGTCGCGCCGCACCACGACGAGCACGCGCTGACGCTGTCGACGCTCAGCTACGGGCGGCACCTGCACGTCGCCGCGGCCGTCGACGCGGTCGCGATCGACGGCGCCGCGCGGCTGCCGGCGATGCTCGCCGACGCGCTGCAGGAGCTGGCGGCGGCGACCGGCCCGCGCTCGCCTTGGGGCCTGTCCTAGGCTTGGAGGATGGAGCGGATCGGATTCATCGGGTTGGGGATCATGGGCTCGCGGATGGCGGCGGTGCTGCGCCGCGCGGGCTACGAGGTGGCGGTCTGGAACCGCACGCGCGCCAGAGCGGACGCGTGGGCGGCCGAGCACGGCGGAACGGTCGTCGCCAAGCCGGCGCACCTCGCCGAGTCGTGCGACGTGATCGTCTCGATCGTCGTCGACGGCGCCCAGGTCGAGCAGGTGCTGCTGGGCGAGGACGGCGTCGCCGAGGACGCGCGCGACGGCCTCGTCTGCATCGACATGTCGACGATCGCGCCCGCGCAGGCGCGCTCGATCTCGCAGCGGCTGCGCGAGCGCGGCGTCGCCTTCCTCGACGCGCCCGTCACCGGCTCGGCGCCGAAGGCCGCCGACGGCACGCTGACGATCATGGTCGGCGCCGACGGCGACGACCTCGCGCGCGTCCGCCCCGTGCTCGACGCGCTCGGCGAGTCGGTCGTCCACGTCGGCCCCGTCGGCCACGGCCAGACGGTCAAGGTGCTGACGAACGCGCTCGCCGCCGCCAACGTGACGGCGCTGGCGCAGGCGATGCTGATCGCCAAGCGGGCCGGCGTCGAGGTCGAGCGGATGATCGAGGTGCTGCCCAGAAGCGCCGGCGGCTCGCGCCAGGTCGATCTCAAGGCGGTGCCGATGCTGACGCACGACTTCACGCCGCTGTTCAAGCTCGAGCACCTGCTCAAGGACGTCGGCCTCGCGCTCGACGAGGGCCACGACCTCGGCCTCCCGTTCCCCGCCGCCGCGGCCGCCGGCGAGCTGCTGACGGCCGGCGTCGGCCGCGGCCTCGGCGAGCAGGACTTCGCCGCCGTCGTGCGCGTGCTGGAAGACCTCGCCGGGGTGTCGTTGAACGACTGAGCAGCGCTTGATTTGCCCTTTGCTCGGAAAGTTGGCAGAATGACTTAATGAGAATCGCCTCGTTGATCATCAACCATCAGGTCAACGCGATTTACCGATCGTTGATCCCGATGGAAGCGCTCGCGCGCCGCGGGCACAGCGTTCATGTCGAAGAGCTGAACCTCGTCGACCGGCCCGATCGCTTCCGCGAGTTCGACATCGTCTTCTTCTGGCGCTGCTACTTCTGGCCGATGCAGCAGCTCGCACAGCGGCTGAGACATGCGCACGTGCCGATGGTGTGGGACAACGACGACGATCTCACGGCGATACCGAAGGACAACCCGGCCTACCAGAAGACCGGCGGCTTCAGAGGTCGCAGAGCCTCACAGGAGATGGCGAGAATGATGCGGATGGCCGACGTCGTCACGACGACGACGCCGACGCTCGCCGAGCGCTATCGAGAGCTCAGCGGTGTCGAGGCGCGCGTGATCGAGAACTACCTGCGTCCCGGCTTCGGCGCGCCGCGCCGGGTCGCGCACGACACGGTCACGATCGGCTGGCTGGCGGCGCTGGAGCACCGCATGGACTACGAGCGGCTGGGGCTGCACGACGTCTTCGTCAGACTGCTCGCGACACATCCGCAGGTGCGTCTGGTCTCGATCGGGCTGAAACTTAAACTCGACCATCCGCACTACAGACACATCGACATAACGCCGTACGAGCGAATCGCGCCGGAGCTGGCGAAGTTCGACGTCGGCCTCGCGCCGCTGGCAGACATCGCCTTCAATCGCGGACGCTCGAGCGTCAAGCTGAAGGAGTACTCCGCCTGCGGCGTGCCATGGCTCGCCTCGCCGGTCGGGCCGTACGCCGAGCTCGGCCCGCAGGAGGGTGGACAGCTGGTTGCCGACGACGGCTGGTATGAGGCGCTGGAGGCGCTCATCGGCGACCTCGAGCGCCGTCGCCGGCTCGGCGCCAACGCCAAGAGCTGGGCGCAGCGGCAGACGATCGTCCATCACGTGCAGGAGTGGGAGGCAGTGCTGCGTGACGCGGTCAAGAGCGCGCGGATGGCGGCGACCGCCTGATGTTGCCTGCCTGTGGTCGTCGTTTGCATAATTGCGGCGGCCCAGGCATGGTTGAACGATGCCTTTGCAGATCGTCTCGCTGGTGCCCGAGGGGGCGCCCAGCTCGCTCTATCGCTCGTTCATCCCGATGCAGGCGCTCGCGCTGAGCGGTCATCGGGTCCACGTCGAGGAGCGCAACGAGCTGGGCGATCCCGCCCAGCTGCGCGACGTCGACGTCGTCCACATGTTCCGGCTGATGGGGCCGGGCGTCGAGCAGTTCACGCGCCAGCTGCGCGACGACGGCGTCGCGGTCGTGTGGGACAACGACTTCGACGTCTCCTCGGCACCGGCCGACCATCCCGTCGGCGTCGCCGTCGCCGAGGCCGGGATCGAGCGCGAGCTGCTCGCGGCCGAGCAGGCGATGCTCGCGCTCGCGACGCTCGTGACCGTGCCGACCGCCGAGCTGGCGGAGCGCTACCGCGCCGCGGGGGCGGCCGAGGTCGAGGTGCTGCCGAACCTGCTGCCGCCGCAGTTCCAGCGCCGCGGGCAGGCGGGTGCGGACACGACGACGATCGGCTACGCGGCGATGCAGGAGCACGCGTGGGACTACGAGCGCGTCGGCGCCGCCACGGCGCTGCGCGAGCTGCTGGAGCAGCGGCCCGAGCTGCGGCTGCTGGCGATCGGGCTCGACCTCGGGATCGACGACGAGCGCTGCGAGCAGCTGCCGTGGCAGCCCTACGACGACCTGCCGGCGCTGCTGTCGCGCTGCGACGTCGCGCTCGCGCCGCTCGCCGACGTGCCCTTCAACCGGACCCGCTCGAACGTCAAGCTGAAGGAGTACGCCGCCTGCGGCGTGCCGTGGCTCGCCTCGCCGGTCGGCGAGTACGCGCAGCTGGGGCAGGAGCACGGCGGCCGCCACGTCGCCGACGGCGACTGGGTCGAGCAGATCGGGCAGCTGCTCGACGCGCCGGCGGCGCGTCAGCGGCTCGCGGACGCGGGCCGCGGCTGGACCGACGGCAACTGCGCGACCAGCCACACGCAGGTGCTCGAGCGGATCTTCGCTCGCGCCGACGACCTGTCGGACTACTGAGCCGCGGGTGCCTGCGGCGGCGCGGCGGCGTCGGAGGCGAGCCCGTCGAACATCCGCGCCATCCGCCGCATCACGTCGGCGGCGGCGGCGAGGTCGCGGGCGTCGAGGTCGGCGAGCGTCGCTCTCCAGCAGGCGCGCCAGCGGGTCCGCTTGACCTCCAGCAGCTCGCGTCCGGCCGGCGTCAGCGAGACGACGACGACGCGGCGGTCCTCTTCGCTGCGGCGGCGCTCGATCATCTCCCGCTGCTCGAGCGCGTCGAGCATCGCGGTGACGCTCGCCGGCGTCAGGTCGGCGGCCTTCGCGAGCTGTCCCGCGGTCGCCTCCTGCTGCTCGTCGAGCATCAGCAGCGCGCGCACCTGCGCGTAGGAGAGGCCGTCGCCGCGACCGGGGTCGCGGCTGCGGAGTCTCCGTTCGGCCCGCATCAGGTCGCCGACGGCGCGGCGCAGCTCGTCGGCGAGCTGCTCGCGCTCCTGCTCCCGCTCGGCGGCGGCCTGCGCGGCGTCGCTCATGCGAACGACTCGGCTTCGAACTCGATTCTCGCCTCGGGCGGGACCGGCCGCTCGGCGTGCGCGGCACGGGCGCGGCGCTCGACGACGGCCAGCAGCAGCGTCGGCAGCAGCGCCACGAGCGTGACGACGAGGACAATCACGTAGGTCGAGCCGAAGGCGTCGGCGAGCGCGTCGGGCGTCGCTCCGGGGCCGGCGTCCTGCAGCTTGCTCTGCAGCGCGACCGACAGTATCGCCGTGCCGATCGAGCCGCCGACGCGCTGGACGACGTTCAGCTGCGGGGTCGCGTGGTTGACCTGGTCGGGCCGCAGGACCGCGAAGGCGGCGGTCATCGACGGCATCATCGACATGCCGATGCCGAAGCCGCGGAAGACCATCGCCGCGCTCAGCAGCACGAACGAGGTCTCGCCGCCGATCAGCACGAACGGGATCGTGCCGACGATCGTGATCACGCCGCCGAGGAGGGCGGTCAGGCCGCCGCCCCAGCGCTCGGTCGCACGGCCGGAGAGCGCCATCGCGAAGGCGGCGCCGACACCCTGCGGGATCAGCAGCAGGCCGGTGTGGACGGCGTCCTCGCCGCGCACCGTCTGGAAGTAGAGCGGCATCAGGATCATCGCGCCGAAGAGCGCGGCGCCGAGGCAGAAGGTCGTCAGCGACGCGGCCGCGAACGCCTTGTTCGCGAACAGGCGGACGTCGAGCAGCGGTCTCTCGATTCTGAGCGCGCGCAGGATGAACAGCGCGATCAGCACGAGCCCGACCGCGAGCGGGACCAGCACTCTGGCGGCGATCAGCGTGCCCGCCTCGCCGCTCTCGGCGAGGCCGTAGGTGACGCCGACGAGGCCGGTCGCGACGAGCAGCAGGCCGGGCACGTCGAGCCGGCCGGCGGCCGGGTTGCCGCTGTCGGCCGGCAGCAGCTTGACCGCCGCGGCGACCGCGACGACGCCGACCGGCAGGTTGATGAAGAAGATCCACTCCCAGCCGGCGTGCTCGATCAGCAGGCCGCCGAGCGTCGGGCCGAAGACGGGCGCGAGGATGATCGGGACGCCGATCGCGGACATGATCCGCGGCAGGTTTCTGGGGCCGGCGGCCTTGACGAGGATCATCTGGCCGATCGGCGCGAGCATGCCGCCGCCGACGCCCTGCAGGACGCGGAAGGCGATCAGCGAGCCGGAGGACCACGCCAGCCCGCACAACAGCGAGCCGAGCGTGAAGAGGACCAGTGAAGTGATGTAGAGCTTGCGGGCGCTGTAGCGGGTCGCGGCCCAGCCGGTGATCGGGATCACGGCGGCGAGCGCGAGCATGTAGCCGGTGACGACCCACTGGATCTGGTCCAGCGGCGCCTTCAGCTCGACGGAGAGGTCCTGCAGCGCGACGTTGACGATCGTCGTGTCGAGGACCGACATGATCATGCCGAGGATCACGACGATCGCGATCGGCCAGATGTGAGAGGGGATGCCGCCGCGCGCGTCCTGAGCGCCGGCGTCGGGGGAGCTGGAGGTCATGGGGCCTGACGTTCGGAGAATCTTTCGAGTACGAAATGTTAGCCTCAGAACCTTTAGATGTCGAATGTGATTGAGCGCACACATGGCCGCTCCGGGGCTGGCCGGTACGGTCCCGGGATGGCCCGCACCGCTCCGGGCGCCCTGCCCGGGGCGCGGACGCTGATCGTCGCGCTCGGCGCGCTGACCGCGTTCGGGCCGTTGTCGCTCGACATGTACCTGCCGGGGCTGCCGCAGCTGGCGCGCGACCTCGGCAGCTCGACCTCGCTGGCGCAGCTGACGCTGACCGCCTGCATGGTCGGCCTCGCCGGCGGGCAGCTGCTGGCCGGGCCGCTGAGCGACGCGCGCGGACGCCGCGGGCCGCTGCTGGTCGGGCTGGCGCTGTACGCGCTCGCCAGTGCGCTGTGCGCGCTGGCGCCGAGCATCTGGGTGCTCATACTGCTGCGGCTGGTGCAGGGCGCGGCCGGCGCGGCGGGGATCGTGATCGCGCGCGCGGTCGTGCGCGACCTGCACGAGGGCGAGGCGGCGGCGCGCTTCTACGCGCTGCTGATGCTCGTCAACGGCGTCGCCCCGATCGCGGCGCCGATCGTCGGCGGGCAGCTGCTCGGCGTGACCGATTGGCGCGGCGTCTTCTGGGCGCTGACCGCGATCGGCCTGGTGCTGCTGCTGGTCGGCTGGCGCTGCGTGCCGGAGACGCTCCCCGCCGCCGGCCGGCACGGCGGCGGCCTGCGCGCGACGACCTCGGTCTTCGGCGCGCTGCTGCGTGACCGCGGCTACCTCGGCTGCGCGCTGGCGCAGGGCCTCTGCAGCGGGATGATGTTCTGCTATATCGCCGGCTCGCCATTCGTGATCCAGCAGATCTACGGCCGCTCCGAGCAGCTCTTCAGCGTCGTCTTCGCCGTCAACGCGCTCGGGATCGTGCTGCTGGCGCAGCTCAGCGCGCGGCTGGTCGGCCGGCTGGGACCGCGGCGGCTGCTCGTCAGCGGGCTGTGGCTCGGGCTCGGCGGCGCGCTCGCGCTGCTGCTGGCGGTCGTCGCCGACGCCGGCCTGCTGGCGGTGCTGGCGTCGTTCTTCGCGATCGTCTCCAGCGTCGGGCTGGTGACGCCGAACGCGACCGCGCTGGCGCTCGCGGGCGAGCCGAGCACGGCCGGCAGCGCCTCCGCGCTGCTGGGGCTGGCGCAGTTCGCCTTCGGCGCCGCGTTCGCGCCGCTGGTCGGGATCGGGGGAGAGGGGACGGCGCTGCCGCTGGCGCTGACGATCGCGGCGCTCGGGGCCGCGTCGGTGAGCGCCTACGCGCTTCTGGGCAGGTCGGGCAGGTCGGCCGGCGACGAGCACATCCCGTCGAGCACGGCCTGATCGGGCGGGCCCGGCTGCAGCGGCGCCGGCGAGCCGCCGGCGCGCAGCCCGTCGAGCACGACGCCGAGATACCGGCGCCAGAGGTCTGGGTTGGTGTGGCTGTAGCGCTGCATCGTCGTCCCGATCGCGCTGGACAGGACGAAGATGTCCTCGGCGACGAGGTCGGCCCGGATCACGCCCGCCTCGCGGCCGCGCGCAAGCACCTGCTCGGTCCCGCCCAGCAGCTCGGTGCGGAGCGCCTGCATGCGCTCGTCGGCGAGCAGCTCGGGGCTGGCGACCTCGCCGATGCAGCGGTCGCAGGCGGTCATCTCGATCCCCTCGGTCATCATCCGCACGAAGCCGGCCCATGGGTCGGACTCGGCGAGCGCGGCTCTGACCGACGCCAGCATCTCCTGCTTTCTCGCCAGGATCACCGCCACTTCCAGCTCCAGCTTGGTCGGGAAGTGGCGGAAGAGGGTGCCGGTGCCGACCCCGGCGCGGCGGGCGATCTCCGCCACGCCGACGTCGAAGCCCTCGGCCGCGAAGGCGGCCGAGGCAGCGGCGAGGACGCGCTCGCGGTTGCGGCGCGCGTCGGCACGCAGAGTCTTCTGCGTCTCGCCGCTGGGTGTGGTGTCGACGGTCGCCATCTTGTCGTCCTGTCTGACGATAGCGGGGTCGGCGCTCCGGCGGGCTCGGATCAGTGCGCCATCGCGACGGCGGCTTCGTCGGCGTTGATCGTCGCCGTGTCGGCTCTGCGGATCAGCAGCGTGACCGCGACCGCGCCGACGGCCATGAAGACCGCGCCGATCAGGAACGCGAGGTGGTAGCCGTCCACGAGCGCCTGGCTGGCCTGCACGCCGTCGCCGATCTGGTTCTCGGTGCGCGAGGTCGCGAAGGTCGACAGGATCGCGAGGCCGAGCGCGCCGCCGACCTGCTGCGACGTGTTGAAGAGGCCGGAGGCGAGGCCGGCGTCATGCTCGTTCACGTTCGTCGTCGCCAGCAGCGTCAGCGGCACGAACAGCATGCCCATGCCGATCGAGAGCACGACGACCGCCGGGAACAGCTCGCTCAGGTAGTTGCCCGCGGGCGTGATCCGCGTCATCAGCAGGAGGCCGACGCCCGCCAGCACGAGGCCGGACAGGATCTGCGCCTTGACGCCGATCCGCGGGATCAGCTGCTGCGCCGCGACCGAGCCGCCGATGATGCCGACGGTGAACGGCAGGAACGCGAAGCCGGACTTGATCGGCGAGTAGCCGAGCACCTCCTGGACGTAGATCGTCGCGAAGAAGAACATCGCGAACATGCCGGCCATCGCCAGCACCATCACGCCGTTGGCGGTCGACAGCGAGCGGACCTTGAAGATGCCGAGTCGCACGAGCGGGTGCTTGTGGACGCGCTCGATCAGCACGAAGCCGACGAGCAGCGCGATGCCGAGGGCGCCGAAGCCGAGCGTCGTGCTCGAGCCCCAGCCGTCGGCTTCCGCTCTGACGATCGCGTAGACGATCGCGACGACGCCGCCGGTGACGGCGATCGCGCCGCCGATGTCGAAGCCTCTCGCGCCGTCGCCCTTGGACTCGGGGATCAGCCGCAGCGAGGCGAAGAAGGCGGCCGCGCCGATCGGGACGTTGACGAGGAAGATCCACTCCCACGACAGCGACTCGGTCAGGACGCCGCCGAGCAGCAGGCCGAAGGCCGAGCCGGAGGCGGCGATCGCGCCCCAGGCGGCGAGCGCCTTCGTGCGCTCCGCGCCGTCGGCGAAGGTGGTCATGATGATCGAGAGGGCGGCCGGCGAGACGAGCGCCGCGCCGAGGCCCTGGAGGCCGCGGAAGCCGATCAGCATCCCCTGCGACGTCGCCAGCGCGCACAGCGCTGAAGCGGCGGAGAAGAGTATGACGCCGGCCAGGAACACGCGCTTGCGGCCGAACAGGTCGGCGGCACGACCGCCGAGCAGCAGGAAGCCGCCGAACAGCAGCGTGTAGGAGTTGATGATCCACGCCAGGTTGGCGGGGGAGAAGTCGAGGTCGTGCTGTATCGAGGGCAGCGCGACGTTCACGATCGTCGCGTCGAGCACGACCATGAACTGGGCGAGGCAGACCAGCACGAGCACGACCCAGCGGTTCGTCTCGGTGCGGGCTCCCGCCTGGGCAGCAGGTGCTGTGGACATGGGAGGAGAGGTCCTTCTGGTAGAAACGGAGCAGTCGATCCGGTTGAGCAAGGTAGCACAAGAGGAGCGGCCGCTCCGGTTACGGCTCTGTTAACGCGTCATTCGACGCACCGAGCCGGCGGGGGTACGCTCGGCTGATGAACCGATCGCACGATGGGGCCGACCGCGTCGGCCACGGCGAGGCCTCGCTCGGCGAGGCGCAGTCGAGCAACCCGCCCGACGATCCCGACATGATCACCGCAGGCGTCCCCGACCTCGACGCCGACGTCGACTACGAGGGCGACGGCACGCCGCCGCCGGTCGAGCGCGGCAACGAGGACCCGGCGCCGAACGCGCCGTAGCTCCCGGACCGGCGGCGCCGCCCCGCGCGGGCGGGCGCCGGCTGGAACGCTAGGCGACCAGCAGCGCGGCGCCGACGGCGCCGCCGAGGTCGCCGAGCGCCGCCAGCCGCACGGCCGGCGGGCGGTCGTCGTTGAAGAGGTGCGGCATCATCGCCGCGAGGATCCGGTCGCGGTACTCCTCGCCGAGCCGCAGCCCGAGCCCGCCGCCGATCAGTACGACCTCGACGTCGAGCAGGTTGACCGCCGAGGCGACGCCGGTGCCGAGCGCCTCGACCGCCTCGTCGACGATCTCGGTCGCGAGTCTGTCGCCCGCCGCCAGCGCGCGCGACCAGATCCCGCTCGTCAGGCGCGGTCTGTCGTGCTTCTTCATCAGATGGAAGAGGTCGGTCTTCTCGCCGGCCTCGTGGCGCTTGCGGGCGGTCGCCTCCATCGCGCCGCGGCCGGCGTACGCCTCCATGCAGCCGTGACGGCCGCAGGGGCACTTGCGCCCGCCCTGCTTGACGACCATGTGGCCGATCTCGCCGGCCGCGCCCTCGCCGTCCCAGCGCACGCCGTCGAGGATCACGCCGCCGCCGACGCCGGTGCCCCAGAAGACGCCGAGCAGCGAGCGCGCGCCGACGCCGGCGCCGAGCTGGACCTCGGCGTCGGTCGCGACCGAGACGTCGTTGCCGAGCTTGACGGTGACGCCGCCGATCGCTCTGGAGATCGCGTCCGCGAGCGGGAAGACGCCCTCCCAGTCGGGCAGGTTGCGCGCCTGGCCGACGGTGCCGGCGGCCGCGTCGATCGCCCCCGGCGAGCCGACGCCGACGCCGGCCAGCTCGGAGGTCGCCACGCCCGCGGCGCCTGCCGCCTCGCCGATCGCCGTCGCCATCGCGGCGGCGACGTCCGCCGGGCCGCCCTCGGTCGGCGTCGGATGACGCGCCTCGCCGAGCACTCTGTTGTCGTCGTCGACGACGACCGTCTGGATCTTCGTCCCGCCGAGATCGATCCCACCACGAACTGACATCGCAGCAGCATAGTGGTGCATCCGGCGGCCGCTGAGACTTGAGACCCGGTCTCCGTTTGCTCACACGAAAGTGACACCTGGGTCACAACCTGGCAGGGGGCCGTTCTTAGGTTGCCGCACGTCGTCCCCATCCCTCAGGAGTCCCATGTCCTCACGCAGAATCGCCGGCCTGCTCGGCGCGCTCGCCGCTGCCGGCACGCTCGGCCTCGCCGCCGCGCCGGCGCTCGCCGCGCCCGAGACCGTCCTCACCGAGAGCTTCGACGGCACCGCCCTCCCGAACGGGTGGAGAGCGATCGAAGGCACCTGGACGGTCGCCGACGGTCGCCTGACGGGCGTCTCGGCCAACAGCAACCAGCAGAGCCGCATCACCTTCGGCCCGCACCTGCACGACTTCCAGTTCGAGGCGACGATCCGCTTCGTCACCTCGACCGACACCGCCCGCTGGACCGGCCTCGCGCTCGACATGGCCGCTGACGGCGCCGCGCCCTGGCAGCAGGCGGCGATGCGCGTCAACACGTCCGCCTCCAACGGCACCGAGTTCGCGATCAGAACGGCCGCCAACGCCTGGAACGTCACCAACGCCGCGCCCGCTCCGGCCGCCGCCGGCACCGGCAGAGACGTGAGAGTGAAGATCGTCGTCCACGGCAACAACGGCGAGTGGTACTTCAACGACGCGCTGACGCAGACGACGAAGTCGCTGCAGCGCTCGGCCAACGGCGGCCTCGGCTTCGTCGTCAACGGCGCCAGAGTCCAGTTCGACGACGTCAAGGTCACCAAGCTCGACCGCCAGTCGTACGTGCAGCCCAACGACGGCAGCACCTACCCGCGCGTCGTCGCCCACCGCGGCTACTCCTCGATCGCGCCCGAGAACACGCTCGCCGCCGAGGCCGCCGGCGCGCGCGCCGGCGCCGACTGGGTCGAGACCGACGTCACCACCTCCGCCGACGGCGTCCCGTACATCTCGCACGACGACACCGTCAACCGCACCACCAACGGCACCGGCTCGATCAGAGACCTCACCTCCGCCTACCTCGACGGCCTCGACGCCGGCAGCTGGTTCGCGCCGGCCTACGCCGGCCAGAGACTGGAGACGCTCAGAGCGCTCCTGAACGAGGTCAAGCTGAGCCCGGCCAACTTCCTGCTCGAGATCAAGGCGCCGCAGAACAGAGAGCAGGTCGCCCGGATCGTCAGAGAGGTCTACGACGCCGGCATGGAGGAGCGGACGATCGTCCAGTCCTTCGGCGACAACGAAGTCCGCTACGCGCGTGAGGCGAGCGCCGACATCCCGCTCGCGATCCTGCGCGGCGCGCTCGACGCCGACCCGGTCGCGGTCGCCAGATCGCTCGACGTGATCGCCTACAACCCCGACTGGGGCGCGATCAGAGGCAAGCCCGAGGTGACCGCGGCGCTCAACGCCGCCGGCTTCGCCGTGATGCCATACACGGTCGACGATCCGACCCAGTGGGCGCGCATGCGCGACGAGGGCATCGACGCGATCATCACCAACAAGCCCGGCGAGCTGTACGGCTGGGAGCAGGGCCACAGAATGGCGTCCGCCAACGGCGGCACCGTCAGAGGCGGCATCCTCGCGCCGCTCGACGGCGCGCAGTACAAGCGCGGCGAGTCGTTCACGGTCTCGCTCGACACGGGCGCGGCGACGACGGTCGAGGCGAAGCTCGACGGCACCACGATCGCCGACGGCGCGACCGTCCGCGCCGCCGACCTCGCGCTCGGCGCGCACGAGCTGACGCTGACGAGCTCCTCCGCCAGCGGCGCGGCCAGAACCGCCACGGCGAGATTCACCGTCGTCCCGTCGGTCGTCGGCCTGTCGCACCTCGTCGCGGTCGCCAGAGGCGTGCCGAACTCGCTCCGTCCGCAGCTGCTCGCCGACGTGCTCGCGCACCGCTGGGCCAGAATCGCGAGAACGCTCGCGGCGCATGACGGCGAGCTGGGCGAGAACGCCGCCAGAACGATCGGCGACGAGGTCGCCGCGCTGCTGACCGCCGAGGGTCCGGGCGACGACGAGCCCGGCACCGGCATCCCCGGCCCGCAGGGTCCCAAGGGCGACCAGGGCGAGGCCGGTCCGGCCGGTCCGGCGGGTCCCGCCGGCAGCAACGGCACCGACGGCACCAACGGCAGAGACGGCGCCACGGGCGCGACCGGTCCCGCCGGCGCGACCGGCCCGGCCGGCACGAACGGCGCCAAGGGCGACCAGGGCGCCAAGGGTGACAAGGGCGAGAGAGGCGCCAACGGCCGCGACGCGCTCGTCACGTGCAAGATCACCGGCTCCAGCTCGGTGAGAGTGACCTGCTCGGTCACCTACACCAACGCCGCCAGAGCCACCGCCGCGAAGAAGGCGACGAAGAAGTCGAAGGCGCGCCTCGTCAAGAACGGCCGCACCTACGCGAAGGGCCGCGTCGGCGCGCTGAAGGCGACGCGCACGCTGACCCGCGGCGGCTACACGCTGCGGATCGCGACCCCGAAGGGCGTCATCGCCTCGAAGGTCACGCTGCGCTAGCAGCGACTCGTCGCCGGAGCGGCCCGCGCGGGTCGCTCCGGCGTGTTCGCAGCTTCATGCTCGGCGCGGTGCTCGTCTCAGGCCGCGCCGAGCTGCTGCTCGGCCCAGCGTTCGACCAGCTCGTGCTGGATCGGCGTCAGCGCCAGCTCGTCGCCCCGCTCGAGCGCGCGCGAGGCCTGCGCGAGCGTCATGCCGACGCCGGTCAGGACGGAGCCGATCAGCGGCGGCGCCTCGCTGCCGCAGACGCCGCAGCCGCAGGTGGGATCGGTGTGGCTGGCCATGCTTCGAAGATAGCGGGCGGGCGCCCAGCGGGCGGGCGCCGCGCCGGGCGGCCCAGCGCGCGTCAGCGGGGCGCGGCGGCGTCCGCGTCGGGCTCGGCCTGCCGCTCGCGCTCGGCCTCGGCCTCGTCCTCGGCGTGCAGCGCGCCCTCCTGTCTCAGCACGAGCCACGAGAGCCACATGCCGACGGCGAACAGCGGCAGGCCCATCGCGACCTTCGCGACGCCGAGCGCGACGACCGCGCTCGCGATGTAGAGCGGCAGCTGGACCGCCAGCCGCAGCGCGAAGACGCCGACCCAGATCCACGTCACGTGCGAGTAGATCCGCACGCGCCGCGGATCGTCGCGCCAGCCCATGCCGCTGCCGGCGACGGCGCCGAGCGCGACGCCGGCGATCGGCCAGCGCAGCAGGATCGAGCCGGCGAGCGCGATCACGTAGCCGATGTTCAGCAGCAGACCGGGCAGGAAGAAGTCCTCCGCCTTGCCGGTGCGGCTGACGATGAAGGCCGAGATCGCGATCCCGAGCAGGCCCGAGAGCGCGTACTGGACCGTCTGCTTGCGCGCCAGCCGCGCGGCGGCCATCACGACGCTGATCGCGACCGCGACGATCGCCGCCTGCGTCGGCTCCAGCTTGCCAAGCGTGTAGGCGATCACGAACGCCGCGGCCGGCAGCGCCGACTCGACGATCCCGAGCGGGCCGCCGAGCGCCTCGGCGAAGGCGGCACCGGCCGTCGGCGCGCGCGTCGCGGCGGCGACCGCTTCACGGCGGGGATCGTGGATCTCGTCGCTCATCGTCTCCCTATGGTGCCGGACTCGGGACCTCTCCTGCGTCGCCGTGTCCGACGAGCGCGTCCCGCGTGGTCATCGCGCGCCTCGAAGGGGGCGAACTTCACTGCGTTTCAGCCTCTTGCCGGAGATGCTGACGATGCCTCTGCTCGCGACGACGACCTCGCTGCTGCCGGAGTCGATCGGGTTGAGCCAGATCGCCTCCGGCAGTGGCGTCGGCGCCTGGGTGCTGGCGACGTTCGCGGTGTTGCGCGGATGGCCGATCGAGCGTGTTCAGCGGATGATGCTGCTCGGCACGATAACTGGTGGCACGTTAGCTGCTGTAGCGCTTTCGGCGCTGCTGCTGTTCTCTTAGGAGCATGACTGTGATGAGTCGAATCGTCTTCGTGCTGATGTGCCTCACCGGCACCGTGCACGTCGTCTTCTTCGCCGGTCCGCAGATGGCCGGTCTCTCACCGCTGGTGATGATCGCGTTCGTGGCGCTCGTCGCTGCCGTGACGATCCCGATCGAGCATCGGGATCACAAACGGCGGCAGCGGAAGGCCGCGAGCACCGCCGCTCAGGCGGCGACGAGGACCGGAGTGCCGATCGCGACGCGATCGTAGAGATCGATCACGTCGGTCGGGTTCATGCGGACGCAGCCGTGCGAGGCGGCGCTGCCGAGGGAGCCGATGTCCGCCGTGCCGTGGAAGCCGACCGAGCCGTTGAAGCCGATCCAGCGGGCCTTCAGCGGGTTGTTGGGGGCGCCGCCGGGGATCGTCTGCCCGGCGAGGTCGCCGGCCCACTCGGAGTTGGGGACGTTCCAGGGCGGATCGACCTGCATCGACTGGACGACGAACTGGCCCTCGGGCGTCGGGTACTGGGACGAGCCGACGGCGACGCCGTAGGTCTTGACCAGCTCGCCTCTGACGAAGACGCGGACGGTGGTGGACGACTTCGAGACGGTCACGACCGTCGGGGTCGCCTCCCACACCTGCTCGGTCGTCTTCGCCGCCGGGACCTTCTCGACGGTCGCTCTGAACGAGCGGGCGCTGTTGGGCTTGCGGAGCGCGCGGACGATCTGCTTGCGCAGCTTCGCCGGGTTCTGAAGTCTGGAGCCGTCCTGCGATCTCGTCACCGAGACGCTCTCGACGTTGATCGCGAGCGCGGCGTCGACCGCCGGCTTGTCGACCGATCTGGCGATCCGGTCGACGAAGGCGGAGACCGCTCTGTCGGAGACCGCGACGGCGACCTTCTCGTTGCCCTTGACCTCGCCGCCGGTCAGCTCACGCCAGCCGCGCTCGACGAAGTTGCCCTTCTCGCCGGACTGCAGCGCGCGGCTGATCGCGCCGTCGAAGGCGACGCCGACCTTTGCCTCGCGGGCCGTCAGCTCGACGGTTCTGCCGTCGACCTCGACCTTGACCGGCCGGTTGGCGCGCTCGGCGACGCGTCTGCGCAGGATTGCTCTCGCCTCGGCGGCGGTCTTGCCGCCGACGTCGATGCCGCCGATCGTCACACCCTTCGGGATGCGGTCGTTCGCGGCGCGGGCGTTCCAGCCCAGCAGGCCGACTCCGGCGGCTGCCAGGAACAGCAGCAGGCCGCTTATGAGCAGGAGCGTCCGTGCTCGGGTGAGGTGGGTCCGTCGGCTGGGCACGAGGCAAGAAGGTAGCGGGCGCGCGCGGCGGAACTGAAAGATCGCTCTCAGCAGGGAGGGGTCGGTGTCAGCGTGTTGACCAATCAGCACCCGCGTTGGAGGGGCGAGGGCCGGCATCGCGACGCGGCCCGGCCGGCAGCGCGGGCGGCGGGCGCGGGGCGGTGCGGCGGGGGACGGCGAGCGGCGACGGGCCGTTATCGTGACCGGCGTGCCGACGCCGCCCGCAGAGCAGACCGCGACGCCGCTGGCGCCGCTGACGACGTTGCAGCTCGGCGGTCCCGCGCGCCGGCTGGTCGAGGTCGACGGCGAGCGGGAGCTGGTCGCGACCGTGCGCGAGCTGGACGCCGCCGGCGAGCCGCTGCTGGTGCTGGCCGGCGGCTCGAACGTCGTGATCGCCGACGCCGGCTTCGACGGCACCGTCGTGCTCGTGCGCTCGCGCGGGATCGAGCACGACGGCGACGAGCTGATCGTGCAGGCCGGCGAACCGTGGGACGGCGTCGTCGAGCAGGCGGTCGAGGCGGGGCTGGCCGGCATCGAGGCGCTCTCCGGCATCCCCGGCTCGGCCGGCGCGACGCCGATCCAGAACGTCGGCGCCTACGGCCAGGACGTCAGCCAGACGATCGTCGCGGTGCGCGTGCTCGACCGCGCCGACGGCAGCGTGCGCGAGCTGCCGGCCGCCGCCTGCGGCTTCCGCTACCGCACGAGCGCGTTCAAGGGCCGCGACGACCGGATCGTCGTGGGGGTGCGGTTCGGGCTCGCGCGTAGAGGCAGCGCGGCGTCGGCGGGAGGTGGCCTGACCGCGGGGCCGTCGGCAGGCGGCGCGGCGGACGGCGGCACGTCGCCGGGCGGACGTGGCGCGCGGGCGCTCGGCGCACCCGTCGCCTACGCCGAATTGGCGCGCACGCTCGGGGTCGAGGTCGGCGGGCGGGCGCCGCTCGGCGAGGTGCGCGCGGCGGTGCTGGCGCTGCGGCGCGGCAAGGGGATGGTCGTCGATCCGGCCGATCCCGACTCGGTCAGCGCCGGCTCGTTCTTCACCAACCCGATCCTCGACGCCGCCGCCTACGAGCGGCTCGCGGCCGCGACCCCGGGCGACCGACCGCCGCCGGCCTACCCGGAGCCCGACGGCCGCGTCAAGACCTCCGCCGCCTGGCTGATCGAGCACGCCGGCTTCACGCGCGGGACGGCCCGCGGCAGCGTCGCGATCTCCTCCAAGCACACGCTCGCGCTGACCAACCGCGGCGGCGCCACGACCGCGCAGCTGGTCGCCTTCGCCCGCGAGATCGCGGCCGGCGTCGAGCAGGCGTTCGGCGTCGCGCTCGTGCCCGAGCCGGTCTTCGTCGGCCACGCCTGGTAGCGGCGGCGGCTCAGGCCGACGCCAGCGCCGCCGCCAGCTCGTCGCGGCCGCGGCCGCGGACGCCGAGCTTGGCGTAGACGTGCGTCAGGTGGCGTTCGACCGTCTCCTCCGACAGGTACAGCTCGCTCGCGACCTGGCGGTTGCTGGCGCCGCGCGCGACCAGCTGCGCGACCGCCCGCTCGCGCTCGCTCAGCTCCGCCCGCCCGTGCGCGTCCGCGCCGGCGTCATCTTCGGCGCCGGGCGACAGGCGCGCGCCCGCAGACCGCAGTGCGCGGGCGGCCTCGTCGCGGTCGGCGAAGGCGCCGAGCCGGCCGGCGGTCGCGGCGACCGCCTGCAGCCGCGTCACGCCGCTGTCGCGCTCGTCGGCGGCCAGCAGCGCGCGGCCGGCGAGCAGGTCGGCGCCGAGCTGCTCCTGCCGCAGCCCGTGGCGCAGCGCGTCGGCGACCGCCGCGCGCGCCAGTCGCACCGCGCCGTCGGCGTCGCCGCGCGCGAGCAGCAGCTCGCCCTCGGCGCGCACCGCTCGCACCGCCGTCGCCGGCAGGTCGAGCCGGCCGGCGACCGTCGCCGCCTGCCGCGCCCAGCGCTCCGCCTCGTCGATCCGCTCGGCCGCGATCGCCGCGCGTGTCGCGGCCAGCAGCACGCTTCCGGCCGCGGTGCGGTCGAGCCGGTGGAGTCTCGCGCCGGCGACCTGCGTCAGCTCGCGCAGCAGCCGCTGCGGGTCACGCGCGTGGCGGACGAGCGCGTCGTGGGCGAGCAGCGTGACGGTCGCGCCCTGGGCGCGCGTGCCGCCGATCAGCAGCTCGCTGTCGAAGGCGGCCTGCTCGGCCTCCTGCTGCCGGCCGATCGCCGCCAGCACGCGTGCCCGCTGGGTCAGCGTGAACGCGAGCTCGTAGCGGCGGCCCTGCAGCCGCATCGCCTCCTCGGCGACGTCGAGCCGCTCCAGCGCCGCGTCCAGCTCCAGCAGCGGCAGCTCCGCCATCGCCAGCACGACGTGCAGATGCAGGTGGAGGTGCGCCTGCAGCGCGCTGCGCGCGAGCCGCAGCCCGCGTCGCAGGACCGGCGCCGCGGCGGCATAGCGCTCGACCTGCGAGAGCGTGCCGCCGACCGTCCAGGCGACGTCGACCTCGCGTGCGAGCGGCTCGTCGCCGACCTGCTCCAGCAGCCGTGCCGCCTGCTCGACGCGGCCGCCGGCCTGCTCGCCGAGCAGCACCTGCCCGAACGCCCGCTGCGCGGCGATCGCGGCGCGGGCCGGCAGCTGCTCGTCGCCCGGCAGCCGGTCGAGCGCCTGCTCGGCGCGCTCGGCCCAGCCCGCGACGGCGGCGCTGTCGCCCTTCAGGAAGGCGATCCCGGCGCGGTTGGAGAGCAGCCGCGGGCGCAGCGGCGGCGGCGCGGCGGCGAGCGCGGCGCCGATCCGTCGCTCGGCGCCGTCGTACTCGCCGCGCAGCACCTCCGCGACCGAGACGGCGGCGACGAGCGTCACCCGCCGCGCGACCTGCTCGGCCGGCAGCAGCGCGATGCAGGCGTCGAGCGCCTCGCTGCTGTCGTCGAAGCGGCCGGCGGCGCCGAGTGCCAGCCCCTGCCGCTCCAGCAGCCCGCCGCGCAGCGCGGCGTCGTCGTCCGGCGCCAGCCGCAGGGCCGCCTCGTACCAGTGCGCGGCGGCGCTCGGCGAGGTCGCGGCGGCCTCGTCGCCGGCGGCGCCGAAGAGCGCGATCGCCTCCCTGTCGCCGGCCTGCGCGAACTGCTCGACGTGGTACGCGCGCACCGACGGCGCGGCGCCGCGCGCGGCCAGCAGCGCGGCGGCGCGCGCATGCGCCTGCCGCCGCCAGCCGCGGTCGGTCCCGTCGGCGACGGCGGCGTGGACGAGCGGGTGGCGGAAGCCGAAGCCGCGCCCGCCGGCGGCGCGCACGAGGCCGGCGCCGACGAGCGCGTCGAGCGCGACCAGCGCGGCCGGCTCGTCGACCGCCGCCGCCGCGGTCGCGACGTCGAGATCGAACGGGTCGCCGGCGACGGCGGCGCCGTCGGCGAAGCAGCGGGTCGCGGGGGAGAGCCGGTCGAGCTGTTGCGCGATCGCCGCCGCGACCGTGCCGGGAACCGGCTCGTCGGGGTCGGCGGCGTCGCCGGTGCTGCGCGCCAGCTCGCGCAGGAACAGCGGGTTGCCGTCGGCCTCGTGCAGGATCCGCTCGCGCATCTCCGGGTCGAGGTCGGGCGGCAGCAGCGCGCGCGCCGTTCTGCGGCTGAGCGGCGCCGGCCGCAGCTCGTCCCAGCCGTCGACGTGGCGGCCGGCGTCGAGCAGCCGCGTCAGCACGCTGCCGGGGCGCAGCGCGAGCACCAGCAGGCTGCCGTGCGGCGGCCGCCGCAGCAGGTGCAGCAGCAGCTCCAGCGTCGCGTCGTCGGCCCACTGGACGTCGTCGAGCAGCAGCGCCAGCGGCCGCTCGGCGGCGAGCTGCTCGAGCTGGACGCGCATCGCATGGTGCAGCCGGAAGCGCTCCCACGGGATCACCGGCTCGCCGGGCGCCGGCAGCGGCAGCGGCGAGAGGCGGCTGCCGAGCGCCTCGCGCAGCAGCGCGAACGGCAGCTCCTGGCCCGGCTCGGCGGCACGTGCGGAGAAGACCTGCAGCCCGGCCGCGCTGACCCGCTCGGCGGCGACCGCCAGCAGCGCGCTCTTGCCGATCCCGGCCTCGCCGGAGAGCGCGAGCAGCCGCCAGCCGCCCGCCTCCGCCTCGGCGAGGGCGCGGCCGATCGCGGCGATCTCGACGTCGCGCCCGAGCAGTCTCATCGCGGCGAAGGGTAGACGGCGCGAGAGCACGTGCGAGGCGGGCCGGGAGCAACCCGCCTCCCGGCGCGAGCCCGCGCCCGCGATGCGGCAGGCGCGAGCGCGGCCGCTCAGTCGAGCTTGACGAGCATCTTGCCGGTGTTGGCGCCGTGCAGCAGGTCGATGAACGCCTGCGGCGCCGACTCCAGTCCGTACGTCGCCGTCTCGCGGTAGCGCAGCGCGCCGCGCGTCAGCCAGCCGCCGACCTGCTCGACGAATCTCGCGCGCAGGTGGCCCTGGTCGAGCACGAGGAAGCCGCGCATCTGGCCGCGCGTCTGGATCAGCCGCGCGAGGTTGCGCGGGCCGGCCGGCGGGGTCGTCGCGTTGTACTGCGAGATCATCCCGCAGATCGCGATCCGGCCCCAGACGCGCAGCGAGCCGATCGCCGCCTCCAGCGTCTCGCCGCCGACGTTGTCGAAGTAGACGTCGATCCCGTCGGGGGCGATCGCGCGCAGGCGCTTGGCGAGATCGGGCTGCTTGTAGTCGAGCGCGTCGTCGGCGCCCAGCTCGTCGGTCACGTAGGCGCACTTCTGCGGCCCGCCCGCGACGCCGATCACGCGTGAGGCGCCGAGCAGCCGCGCGACCTGCACGGCCATGCTGCCGACCGCGCCGGCCGCCGCCGAGATCAGCACGACGTCGCCGTCTCTGACCGGCGCGACCTCGACCAGGCCGGCGTAGGCGGTCAGGCCCGGCATCCCGAGCACGCCGAGGAACGCCTGCGGCGGGATCACGCTCGTGTCGAGCTTCTGCACGTGCCGGGCGCCGAGCAGCGCGTGGTCACGCCAGCCGGCCTGGTGGACGACCGTGTCGCCGACCGCGAAGCCGTCGGCGCTCGAGGCGATCACCTCGCCGACGGCGGCGCCGTCCATCGGCGCGCCGAGCGCGTACGGGTCTATGTACGTTCTGATCCCGCTCATCCGCCCGCGCATGTACGGGTCGACGCTGAGCCAGCTGTTGCGCACGAGCAGCTCGCCGTCGGCCGGGTCGGGCAGCTCGCGCGCGACCAGCTCGAAGTCGTCCGGGACCGGCTCGCCGTCGGGATGACGCCGAAGGTGGAACTCGCGCGCGGCGGTGCTCATCAGTGCTCCTCGTGTTGGCGGTGCTCGACCCCGTCGATGCCCGCGATCAGGACCAGATGCACGAGCGCGGGGGAGAAGAGGCCGTGGTCGACGACGCCCGGGGTCGCGTCGAGGCGGGCGGCGAGCGCGGCCGGGTCGTCGATCTGCGTGTGCAGGTCGGCGATCAGGCCGCCGTCGGGCGACAGCGGCGTGTCGGGTCGCAGCTTCGCGCCCGGCAGCCGCGCCAGCGTCGCCTCCAGCCCGAAGGCGTGCAGCTCCAGCGGCAGCGGCGGCCGCAGCGCCTCGACCGGCTTGTCGCCCGATGCGATCACGACGAACCGCTTCGCCGCGGCGGCGACCAGCCGCTCACGCGTGTGCGCCCCGCCGCCGCCCTTGATCAGCCAGTCGTCGGGCGCGACCTGGTCAGCGCCGTCGATCGCGACGTCCAGCTCGGCCAGCGCGAACGGCTCGACGTGCAGCCCGAGCGCGCTCGCCGCCGCCTCGGTGCGCGGCGAGGTCGCGACGTAGCGGACCTCCCGCAGCGCCCGTCGCGCCAGCGCCGGCAGCAGGTAGGCGACCGTCGAGCCGGTCCCCAGCCCGACCTTCATCCCGTTCTCGACCAGCAGCGCCGCCGCCTCGGCCGCGGCCTGCTTCTGCGCTTCGATCTCTGCGCTGCTCATGGCTCTCCCGCCTCGACCGCCTCGACCGCCGCGGCCGGCGCCGGCGCCGGCGCGCGCAGAGCGGCCATCCGCTCCCGCCGCGGCCTGCCGGCCTCGCGGATCACGATCTTGATCACGGCAGCGAAGGGTACGGCGAGGATCGCGCCGACGACGCCCAGGATCGAGGAGGCGATCAGGACCGCGACGATCGTCGTGAAGGCGGTCAGCTCGACCGCGCGGCGGTAGACGAGCGGGTAGACGACGTAGTTCTCGACCTGCTGGTAGATCAGCTGGATCAGCAGCATGCCGCCGGCCGCTATCGGGCTGACGGTCAGCGCGACGGCGACGAGGATCACCGCTGCGATCGTCGCGCCGACCTGCGGGATCAGGTCGAGGAAGGCGGCTATCACCGCCAGCACGATCGGGAACGGCAGCCCGAACGCCCACGCCGACAGGCCCGCGACCGTGCCGGCGACGAGCGAGATCGCGACGTTGCCGATCAGCGACGAGGAGACCGCGCGGATCGACTCCTCCAGGATCGGCCGCCAGCGCGCCTCCTGCTCGGGCGGCGCGAAGCCGAACAGCCAGTCGGTGATCTTCGGGCGCTCCATCAGCAGGAACAGCGCCAGGAACGTCAGCGTCACCAGCGACAGCAGCGAGCCGAAGACGCCGCCGGCGATCCCCAGCAGCGCGTCGGCCGCCTCCGGCAGGCCCGAGGCCAGCTCCTTCAGCGTGTCTCTGACGGCGTTCTGGCTGCCGCCCGAGACGAACGTCTGGAAGGCGTCGCTGTCGGTCAGGTCCTCCCAGTACTGCGGCACGTGCTCGAGGAACGAGCGGACCTCGTCCCACAGCGGGCCGACCGTGATCACGACGATCAGGAAGACCGCGACGAACAGCGAGACGATCACCGCGCAGGCCGCCGGGCCGCGCTTCCAGCCGCGCGCGACGAGCGCGCCGACGACCGGGTCGAGGCCGAGCGCGAGCACGCCCGCGACGAAGATCGACAGCAGCGAGCCGAGCGACAGCAGCGCCAGCGCGACGACCGCGACGAAGGCGGTCACCAGCAGCAGCGTCCGCAGCGGGACGATCAGCTCGACTTGCGCGCGCGGCGGGCGTCCGGGGTCGGTCACGGGCGCACTGTACCTTCGCGGCATGAACGTATCCATCCGCCACGCCCCCAGCTTCGCCGTCGCTCGCTGCCAGCTCGCCGGCGGCGAGCAGATGAGAGCCGAGTCCGGCGCCATGATGGCCACCTCCTCCGGTGTGGACGTGGAAGCGAAGATGCAGGGGGGCCTGATGAAGGGCCTCAAGCGCAGCGTGCTCGGCGGCGAGTCGCTGTTCATGACGACGTTCACGGCGCCCGGCTCCGGCGGCTGGGTCGACGTCGCCGCCAACCTGCCCGGCGATCTCATAACGCTGGAGCTCGGCGGGCCGGTCAACATCTCGCGCGGCAACTGGCTCGCCTCCTCGGCCGGGATCGAGCTGGACACGAAGTGGGGCGGCTTCAAGAACCTCTTCGGCGGCGAGGGCGGCTTCTTCATCCACGCGACCGGCAGCGGCAACGTGATCGTCTCCTGCTACGGCGCGCTCGACACGATCGAGCTGGCGGCCGGCGAGAGCGTCGTGCTCGACTCCGGCCACGTCGTCGCGTTCGACCCGTCGACCTCGTTCACGACCCGCAAGGTCTCCAGCGGCATCATGAACACGCTCAAGTCGGGCGAGGGGCTCGTGATGGAGTTCACCGGCCCGGGGCGTGTGCTGACGCAGACGCGCACGCCGAACGCGCTGATCGCGTGGCTGACGACGGAGCTGCCGTTCAGCCGCTCGTGACGCTCAGCGCGTGACGCGGATGCCGTCGCCGTCGACCGCGAACCGCAGCAGCGACAGGTTCGCGATCGACGCGTCGGCGTCGAGCTGGTCGAGCGCGTGCGTGCCGTCGACCGCGAGCGTCGCGCAGCCGGCGGCGCGCGCGGCCGTCAGCCCCGCGGGCGCGTCCTCGACGACGAGGCAGCGGGCGGGGTCGAAGCCGAGCCGCTGCGCGCCGAGCCGGAACGGCTCCGGGTCGGGCTTGCCGCGCGAGACGTCGTCGGCGGTGACGGTCACCGCCGGCAGCGTCAGGCCGGCGGCGCCGGCGCGCGCGGCCAGCAGCGGGCCGGTGCAAGAGGTGACGATCGCGAGCCGCTGCGGCGGCAGCGACGCGAGCGCGGCGACGCTGCCGGGGCGCGGGACCGTGCCCTCGACGTCGTTGATCTCGTAGTCCATGATCCGCGCGATCGCGGAGGCGTGACGCTCCTGCGGCAGCAGCCGGACCACGATCTCGGCCGCCGGCATCCCGTGGCTGCCCTGCATCCGCTCTATCTCGACGTGCTCCTCGCGCGCCCATCTGAGCCACGCCCGCTCGACCGAGGCGGTCGAGTCGACGAGCGTCCCGTCGAGGTCGAAGAGGACCGCGTCGAAGGTCCGTCCCGCGAACGCCGCGACCGGGTCGGGCGCCGCCCCGCCGGTCGCCGCCGTCTCGGCCGTGAGGTGCGTCGCTGCTCGGTCGCTCATGCCGCCATGATGGCCGAGGCGGCGATGCACCGGTTTGGCGCGGTCCCGGGTCGCAGTTAGGCTGGCGCGCATGCGGGTGACCCTCTGCGGCGCGTTCGCGCTCGAACCGCGCGACAGTGGCGCGCCGCTGCCCGGCGGCCAGGCGCGGCAGGTGCTGACCTACCTCGCCGCCCGCAGCGGCCGGCTGATTCGCCGCGAGGTGCTGCACGAGGTGCTGTGGCCGCGCGCCGGCAGCGCGCCGCAGGATCCCGACGCGGTCCTGTCGAGCCTGCTGTCGCGGATGCGGCCGCTGATCGCGCCGGCGCGGATCGAGAGCAGCGGCGGCGGCGTCGGGCTGCTGCTGCCGGAGCGGTCGAGCGTCGACGTCGAGGTCGCCGCCGCGGCGCTGGAGCAGGCGCGCGACGCGCTCGCCGCCGGCGACGGGCGCGCGGCCGGCGCGGCCGCCGCACGCGCGCTGGCGATCGCCGAGGCCGGCTTCCTGCCCGAGCAGGAGGAGGACTGGACCGCCGGCCCGCGCGAGCTGGTGCAGACGCTGCGGCTCGACGCGCTGGAGTGCGAGGCGAACGCGGCGGTGCTGCTCGGCGGCGCGCCGCTGGCGGCGGGCGAGCAGGCGGCGCGGATCGCGGTCGTCCTGGCGCCGCTGCGCGAGTCGGCGCACGCGGCTTTGATGCGGGTGCTGGCGGCGCGCGGCAACACGGCTGAGGCGCTGCGCGTCTACGAGCAGCTGCGGCGGCTGCTGATGGAGGAGCTGGGCGTCGCGCCGTCGCCGGAGCTGCGCGCGCTGCACGAGCGGCTGCTGGGCGGCGACGAGGGCGTCACGCCGCAGGCGCTGCTGGCGGAGGTGCTGGCGAGCGGGAACGGGAACGGCGCGCCGCAGGCCGCCGCGGCGACGGGCGGGGCGGGCGTCGTCGCGCTGGCGCCCCCGACCGCGGCCGCGGGCAAGGAGGCGTGGGAGCGCCCGCCGCTGCCGCCGGTCGTGCGCGCGCTCGGCAGCGGCGAGCCGGCCGGGCGCGAGACGGCGCTGCGGCTGCTGCAGCGCAGCGTCGAGCGGGTCCGCGCCGACGGGCCGCGCGCGGCGCTGATCCTCGGCGAGCCGGGGATGGGCACGTCGCGCCTCGCCTGCGTCTTCGCGCGGCAGTGCTACGACGACGGCGCCTACGTCCTCTTCGGCCGCGCCGAGCCGGGCACGGGCGGCGGCGCGACCGCGCTGCGGGAGGCGTTCGCGCCGCTCGCCGGTGCGGCCGGCTGGGACGACGAGAGATGGCGCGAGGCGGCCGCCGAGGAGGGCGAGGGACCGTGGGCGCGGGCGCTGCGCGACGCCTGCGAGCGCGTCGTCGCGGTCGCGCGCGAGCAGTTCGTCGTCGTCGTGATCGACGACGCCGAGTCGCTCGACGCGGCCAGCGCGCGGCTGCTGCGGCTGGTGCTGGAGTCGCCCGACACGCGTTTGCTGCTCGTGCTGACGGCGACGACGCGGGCGCTGCGCGGCGGCTCCGCGACCTGGCACGTGCTCGACCGCCTGCGCCAGGTCGCGCGCCGCGACGACGTCGTGCTCGACGACCTCGACGCGGCCGCGGTCGCCGCGCTCGTCGCCGACGAGCTGCCGGCCGCGCCCGCGCAGCTCGGCGCGGCGCTGTACGACTACGTCGGCGGCCATCCGGTGCTCGTGCGCGAGGCGATCGAGGAGCTGCGCGGCCACGCCGACCCGCTGGTCGCGCTGCGCACGGCGGTGCCGCAGACGCTGCGGGCGAGCGTCGCGCAGCGGCTGGCGCGGCTGAGCGAGCCGGCGCGGCGGGTCGCGCGCGGGGTCGCGGCGCTCGACGGCGCGGCGCTGATCGGGACGCTCGCGCAGGTGCTCGCGCTCGACCGCGAGCTGGTGCTCGACGCCGTCGCGGAGGCGGCCGAGGAGCGGCTGCTGCGGCTGGAGCGCGACCAGCGCCACGTCGGCTTCCAGACGCGCCTGGAGCGCGACGTGACGATCGCGCTGATCGGCCGCGCGGAGCTGGCGCGCGACGCCGCCGCGGCCGTGGCGACGCTGACCGCGGCCGGCGTCGAGACGCCGGTGCTGGGACGGCTGGCACTGCGCGCGATCCCGGCGCTGAGCGCCGACGACGCATGTGAACGGGCGTACACAGGGCTGCGGGAGCTGCTCGAACGGCGCGACTTCGGCCCCGCGGAGACGCTCGCCGACGCCGCGCTCGACGCGCGGCCGTCGCCGCCGCTGCGGGCGCGGCTGCTGGTCGCGGCCGGCGAGGCCCGCCGCCGCGTCGCCGCCGGCCCGGCCCGGCGCGCCTTCGCGGAGGGGCTGCGGCTGGCGCAGCAGCAGGGCGACGCGCTGCTGGCGGCACGCGCCGCGCTCGGACTGGCCGCGCTCGGCGAGAGCAGCGTCAACCGCAGCCTCGGGCCGGCGGCGCAGAAGGTCGTCGACGCGCTCGCGGCGGCCGAGCGGTCGCTGCCGGCCGACCACCCCGACCTGCATGCGCAGCTGCTCGCGCGACTGGCGCTGGAGCGCTCGTGGGAGCCCGACCCCAGCGGCGCGCTGGCGCTGCTGGAGCGCGCCCGCGCGCTGCTGAGCGCCGATACGCCGTCGCTGACGCGGCGGGTCGTCGAGCAGGCCGAGATCCGCGTCGACGCCGACCCGGCGCGGACCGAGCAGCGGCTCGTGCAGGCGGGGCGGCTGCTGGACGAGGCGCGCGGCGCGCACGACGGCGCGGGCGTCGTCGCGGCGCTCGCGACGCGGCTGCCGCTGCTCGGCGAGCTGGGCCGCTGGAGCAGCGTGCGCGACGAGCTGGCGGCGGCGCGGCGGCTGGCCGGGCAGCTCGGCGATCCGCGCTTCCTGCGCTGGGCCGGCGAGGCGGAGGCGATGCTGGCCGAGATGGCCGGCGAGCGCGCGCGTGCCGCCGGCCTGCGGGCGGCCGCGCTCGACGCAGGCGGCGACCAGCCGGTGCCGAGCGAGCCGTTCGCGCTGGAGCAGCTCTTCCACCGGCTCCACCGCTATCCCGACGAGGTCGAGGCGGCCGACGTCGAGGCGATCGCCGAGATCGCCCAGCGGCGGCCCGACCTCGGCGCCGCGCGCGCCTGCGCGGCGCTGCTGCGGGCGGCGCGCGGGGAGGAGGCGGCCGCCCGCGCGCTGCTCGACGGCCTGCCCGCCGACCCCGCCGGCCTCGCCGCGCTCGACCGCGCCAACGGCCTCG
>NZ_JAUTDN010000055.1 GCF_030646155.1 Conexibacter sp. CPCC 205762 | reverse complement strand
GTGTGGACGCGGCGGGCGCGGGTGTGGACGCGGCGGGCGCGGGTGTGGACGCGGCGGGCGCGGGTGTGGACGCGGCGGGCGCGGGTGTGGACGCGGCGGGCGCGGGTGTGGACGCGGCGGGCGCGGGTGTGGACGCGGCGGGCGCGGGTGTGGACGCGGCGGGCGCGGGTGTGGACGCGGCGGGCGCGGATGCGGCGGGCGTGGCGCGGACGGAGCGCGAGGGCCCGCCCGTCCCCCGCCTGCTCAGAGCCGACACCGACGCAGGCGCGCTGCTGCTGGAGGCGATCGTGCCGGGGCGGGCGCTGCTGGCCGATCCCGCGCCACCGCTCCCGGAGGCGTGCGGGGCGCTGCTGCGGGCGCTGGCGGCGCCGGCGCCGCCGGACGAGCTGCCGGCGCTCGGCGAGCGGGTCGAGTGGATCTTCGAGCTGTGGCTGGCACGCCGCGCGGCCGAGCCGGGACCGCGCGCGGCCGTTCCCGAAGGGCTGCTGGAGCGCGGGCGCGCGGCGGCGCGCGAGCTGATCGCCGACGGCGCGGCGCCGGTCGCGCTCGTGCACGGCGACCTCCACCCCGGCAACGTGCTCGACGGCGGCCCGGCGCGCGGGCTCGTCGCGATCGACCCGCGCCCGTGCGCCGGCGATCCCGCCTTCGACGCGGTCGACCTCGTCCTCCACGGCGTCGAGCAGGTCGCCGTCGCGCGCGAGCGGATCGCGCTCGTCGCCGCGCACGCGGGCGGCGACGCCGACCGGATCGCCGGCTGGTGCGCGGCGCTCGCCGCGCTCGACGCAGCCGCCCTCGCCGCCCGCGACACGCCACCCGCGCCGGCCGCGCTCGCGACGCTGCGGGCGCTCGCCGCCTAGCTCGCCGCCGTATCGGTCGCGGTGTCGGGCTCCTCGACCGCCGAGCCGTCGATCGGGACGAGCGCGCCGTTGGCGATCGGGTTCGCGTCGGGGCCGGGCTCGCCGCGCCAGCGGGCCAGCGCAAGCCGGGCGGTCACGCCGTGGCAGACGACGAGCGCCGGCTGCGGGCCTCTCGCGACGTCGTCGAGGCAGGCCATCACGCGATCGCCCTGCTGCTGGAACGACTCGCCGCCGGGGAAGGCGAAGCTGGCGTCGCCGTGCGCCCAGGCGTCGAACGCCTGCGGATCCTCGGCGCGCACGTCGGCGAAGGTGCGGTCGGTCCAGTCGCCGGTGTGGGTCTCCATCAGGCGGTCGTCGAAGCGGATCTCCAGCCCGGTCGCGGCGGCGACCGCCTCGGCCGTCTGGCCCGCGCGTCTCAGCGGGCTCGCCCACAGCGCGGCGAAGCCGTGCCGCGCCGCGTTGCGCGCCAGCTCCTGCGCCTGCTGCAGTCCGGTCTCGTCGAGCGGGACGTCGCCCTGTCCCTGGAAGCGCCCCTCGTGGTTGTAGGGCGTGCGGCCGTGCCGTGCGAGATAGATCACCCGCTTGAGGCTAGCGGGGCAGCTCCGGCACGTAGGTGCCGAACGTCCACAGGTTGCCCTCGGGGTCGCGGGCGCTGTAGTCGGCGCCGCCGTACTCCTTCTGCTCGATCTCGATCACGATCTCCGCCCCGGCCGCGCGCGCCCGCTCGCAGTGCGCCTCCAGCCCGCCGTCGAGCGCGACGTAGAACATCGCTCTGCCCGGCGGGTGGGCGATCTGCTTCCAGACCGTCGCGTCGCCGCCGGCCGAGCCGCCCATCAGCAGCTGGCGGCCGAGCGCCAGCTCGCAGTGGTGGACGAAGCCGTCCTCGCCGGCCACCACCATCGCCTGCTCGAAGCCGAACGCCGCGCACAGCCACTCGATCGTTCTCACGCCCTCGCTGAAGCTCATCACCGGCATCAGCGCCGGCGTCGCCACGCGTGTCTTCGTCTCGCCCATCGCCATTCGTCTCCTCGGTCGAAGAATCGCTGCCGACGGTATGCCCGCCCCCGCACCCGCGTCTTGGACAAATGGGAGCTACGCGGCCGAGAAGCCGGCGCCGTCGGGCAGCCGACGCGCGAGGAAGGCGCTCGGCGGATCGCCGGCGAAGGCACGGAAGTCGCGGTTCAGATGCGCCTGGTCGTAGTAGCCGCAGTCGAGCGCGATCTCGCCGAGGCGGCCGCCATCGTCGCGCCCGAGCAGCTCTACGGCGCGGTTGAAGCGCAGGATCCGCGCGAACGTCTTCGGCGGCAGCCCGAGCTGCTCGTGCACCTGCCCGACCAGGTGGCGGCGGCTGCAGCCCAGCTCCTGCGCGAGCGCGCCGACCGTCAGCCGGCCGCCGCTCTGCTCCAGCCGGCGCCACGCCCACGCCAGCGACGGCGCCGGCTCGCGCGCCGCCCGCAGCCGCGCGCCGATCGCCGTGTCGAGCAGCGCGAACCGCTCCGCCCAGCCGGGCGCGAGCGCCAGCCGCTCGACCAGCTCGCGCGCGGCCGGCTCGCCGAGCACGTCCTCGAACGGCACGACCTGGTTGGTCAGCTCGCGCAGCGGCAGGCCGAGCACGCGCCGCGCGCCGAGCGGCGTGAAGTAGATCTCGACGCCGTGGCTGAGCCCGTCGTGCTCGACGACCGCGTACTCGTCGTGGATCCCGGCGACGAACGAGACGCGGCTGCGGCGACGGCCGTGGTCGGGGTCGTGCGGGTCGAGCAGCGTGAACGGCGGCCCGAAGCTGAGGATCACCGGGATCGTCCCGATCGGCATCTGGCGGCGGCGCAGCGGTGCGGGCGTGCGCTCGAACCAGCCGCTGTAGTGGCGGACGATCCCGCGCAGCTCGGGGATCGGGTCGCGGCGGGCGAACTGCCACTGCCCGAGCGCCGATTCGTGGCGTTCCTGCAGGATCGCCGGCATGCGCCCGAGGCTAGCGCCGGATCGCGCCGCGCGCGAGTCGCGAGCGCGCGGAAGGCGTGGGCCGCGACGCGCCGAGGGATGCGCGCCGCGGCCCCGAGCGGGTCGCTCCTCATGCGCCCCGCCTTGCCTCCTGCCCTGCCCAACGCGACGGCGCGTGACACCCGTCCGCACTGGTCCCGGTCCGTACCGGAACACCAATCTAGACAATCTCAGTCGGATTTGAGATATTTACGCCATGGCCACCTTCGCCCCCACCTCAACCGACGCCACCCGCGAGCTGCTGAGCGCCGTCTGGTGCCTGGTCGCGGAGGGCCGCGGCCTGGTCGACGACGTCGCCGGAACGCCGATCCGCGGGATCGAGCACTACGCCGACCTGCTCGACCTCGAGCGCCCGCAGCTGCTCAGCCTGCTGCCGCAGCGCAACGCCCTCCCCGAGACCGACCGCGACGGCGACCTCGAAGCCGACCTGCGCGCCTGGCTCGGACACGAGCCCGCCGGCCTCGACCGCGTCGCCGCGCGCGAGCGCGAGCGCCGCATCAAGGCCGCCGGCCTGATCGCCCAGCACCTCGCCGCCACCCACGGCGGCGCCGCCGCCGTCGCGCAGGCGGCGTAGCGGGGGCCGCATCCGCCGCGGGCCACGCGCCCGCGGCGGCCGCGCTCGCCACTCCGGTCGATCGCTTCACCGCATTCCTGGTTGCGTCCTGCGCGACGTTCGACTACGGTCCTCGGCGTTAGGGAACCCTAACGTTCATCTAACGGTCGTAGCCGAGCTCGCGGGGCGGCGCGACGCTCGCGTCGGGGGAGACGCGGAGCGTCCACCGCGAGGGGAGGCGGGCGCTCGCGCGTGGGGACGCGGGCGCCCGCGCAGACCCTCAGCAGTCGCCGTCGCGCGCGATCTCGGGCAGCCGCCAGCCGCGCTTGCCGGCCAGCTCGATCGCCGCGTCGGGCCCCCACGAGCCGCGTCTGTAGGGCTGCACCGGCGGCGGATTCTTCAGCACCGGATCGCCGACCTCCCACAGCCGCTCGACCTCGTCGGAGCGGGTGAAGAGCGTGTGGTCGCCGCGCATCACGTCGAGCACGAGCCGCTCGTACGCCTCCAGCCCGGTGCCGTCTCTGAAGGCGTCGGCGAAGTTGAGCGTCAGCGGCGCGGCCCCCAGCTCCAACGCCGGCCCCGGCACCTTCGCGCGCACGTCGACGGTTATCTTCGGCGTGTCGGAGAGGTCGAAGACGAGCTCGTTCGGCCGCTGGCAGTGGGCGAAGCCGCCCTGGTCGGGGAACATCCGCAGCGGCGGCTCCTTGAAGCCGATCGTGATCGAGCGGCGCCCCTCGGCCATCGCCTTGCCGGTCCGCAGCAGGAACGGCACGCCCTCCCAGCGCCAGGTGTCGAGCTTGACCTCGATCGCGGCGAAGGTCTCGACCTGCGAGTCGGACGCGACGCCCTCCTCCTCGCGGTAGCCGTCGTACTGGCCGAAGACGACCTTGTCGCGCCGCAGCGGGCGCATCGAGGCGAACACCTTCGCCTTCTCGTCGTGCAGCTGCTTCGGGGTCAGCCTCACCGGCGGCTCCAGCGCGACGAAGCCGAGCAGCTGGAAGAGGTGCGTGACGACCATGTCGCGGAAGGCGCCGGTGCCCTCGTAGAAGTTCGCGCGCCCCTGCACCGTCAGCGTCTCCGGCACGTCGATCTGCACGTGCGAGATGTGGTTGCGGTTCCACGCCGGCTCGAACAGGCCGTTGGCGAAGCGGAAGGCGAGGATGTTCTGCGCCGCCTCCTTGCCGAGGAAGTGGTCGATGCGGAAGATCTGATCCTCGTCGACGACCTCGCGCAGGACGGCGTTCAGCTCGCGCGCGCTCGCCAGGTCGGTCCCGAACGGCTTCTCCATGATCAGCCGCGCGCCGGCGACGAGGCCGGTCGTGCCGAGCATCCGCACCATCGGCTGCATCGCCGACGGCGGCACCGACAGGTACAGCAGGCGGCGTGACTCTCTGCCGATCGACTCCTCCGCGCGGCGGACCGCGTCGGCCAGCTCGCTGCCGTCGTTGGCGCTGGAGGCGACGAACGAGAGCCGCTTGGAGAACTGCTCCCACAGCTCGCTGCGGACGTCGCGGCGGCCGAACTCCTCCAGCGCGTCGTGGACGAGGTCGCGGAAGTCGTCGTCGCTGCCGGGCGAGTTGCGGCCGGAGCCGATGATGCGGAACTCCTGCGGCATCAGGCCGGCGGCGAAGAGATGGAAGAGGCCCGGGAACAGCTTGCGCTTGGCGAGATCGCCGGTCGCCCCGAACATCACGATCACGTGGTCCTGCGGCGGCGGCGTTCTGCGAGCGGCGGGTGCGGGGGCGACAGTCGTGCTCATGGCTGGGAATTCTCCCCTTTCACCGCTGCATGGCAACACCCGGATGGGTGTGATCACCGGTTGTTCTCAGGTCGAAGGCGTCGGCGATCAGCTCATAGGAGCGGCGACGCGCCGCGTGGTCGTGCGTGATCGTGATCACGACCGCCTCCTCGGCGTCGTACTCCGCCAGCGCCTGCTCGATCCCGGCGCGCACTCTCTCGCCCGTGCCGACGATCGTGCGGCGGCCTCTGGGGGCGCCGTCGAGCGGGCTGCCCTGCTGCTCGAGGAAGCGGACGGCGCGCTCGACGGTCGGCACCTCGATCAGCCTCCCCTGCCGCAGCATCGTCATCGCCATCCGCGCCGAGGTCGCCAGCAGGCGTGCCTCCTCGTCGGAGTCGGCGGCGAGCGCCCAGACGCCGACGTTGACCTCCGGCGCCTCGCGGCGGCCGGCCTGGAAGCGCTCGCGGTAGGTCTGCACGATCTCGGCGCCGAGCGGGTTGATGAAGTCGGCGAACGAGTACGGCGCTCCCAGCTCGGCGGCCCACAGCGCCGACTGGACCGAGGAGCCGAGCAGCCAGAAGTCGGGCTTCTGCGGGCGGCCGGGCAGCCATTTCGAGTACCGCGCGAACGGATGGCCGCGGGGAAGGTCGTCGTCGAGGTAGCCGAGCAGCTCGGCGAGCTGGTTGGGGAAGTCGTCGGGGGCTGCCTGACGACGGTCGCGCTGGAGCGCGAGCATCGTGTGGCCGTCGGAGCCGGGGGCGCGGCCGATCCCCATGTCGATCCGGCCCGGCGCGAGGCCGGCCAGCATCGAGAAGTTCTCGGCGACCTTCAGCGGGCTGTAGTGCGGCAGCATCACGCCGCCGCTGCCGACGCGGATCCGCTCGGTCGCCTGCGCGATCGGGCCGATCAGCACCTCGGGGCTCGGGCTCGCGAGCATCGGGCCGCCGTGGTGCTCGGCGACCCAGTAGCGGTGGAAGCCGAGCCGATCGGTGAGGCGCGCGAGGTCGAGCGTGTTCGCCAGCGCCTGCTGCCCGTCGGACCCCTCGACGATCGGCGACTGGTCAAGGACGGAGATGCGCATGCCTGTGATTGTTGCACGTGCATGGATCTTGGTCCGGAGCGCGGTCCAGAACCGCCCCGTTGGACCGGTTGGGCAGGGCCGGCGCGGGCGTACCGTCATCCGATGCAACCGACCGAGCAGATCTGGATGAGCGGTCGCTTCGTGCCCTGGGCCGAGGCGAACGTCCACGTGCTGACCCACGGCCTCCACTACGGGACCGGGGTATTCGACAGCATCCGCGCGTACGCGACGGCATCCGGTCCGGCTCTGGTACACCACCTCGCCCACCACGAGCGGCTGCGCGACTCGGCCGCGCTGTACGGGATGGACCTCGGCTTCACGCCCGCGCAGCTGGTCGAGGCGACGCGCACCCTGATCGCCGGCAACGGACTCGACGAGTGCTACGTCCGCACGATCGCCTTCCGCGGAGCGGGCGCGATGGGCGTCTCGCCGAGAGGGGCGCCGGTCGAGGTCGCGATCGCCGCCTGGGGCTGGGGCGCCTACCTCGGCGACGAGGCGCTGACGCACGGCATCCGCGCGAAGATCTCCTCCTGGCGGCGGATCGGCCACACGACCCACCTGCCGGGGGCGAAGGGCACCGCCCACTACATCAACTCGGTGCTGGCGCGGGTCGAGGCGGAGCAGCTCGGCTTCGACGAGGCGATCCTGCTCGACGACGACGGCCTGCTCGCCGAGGGCTCGGGCGAGAACCTCTTCCTCGTCAAGGACGGCGTCCTGCTGACGCCGCCGCTGGCCAGCGGCGCGCTCGGCGGGATCACGCGCCTGGCCGTGCTGGAGCTGGCCGCCATGCTGGAGATCCCGGTCGTCGAGCGGTCGTTGACGCGCGGCGAGCTGTACCTCGCCGACGAGCTGTTCATGACCGGCACCGCGGCCGAGATCACGCCCGTGCGCGAGGTCGACCTGCGCCCGATCGGCGCCGGCACCCGCGGCCCGCTGACCGAGCGGATCCAGTCGGCCTACCTGGCGGCCGTGCGCGGCGAGGACGCGCGCTTCGCCCACTGGCTCGACGTCCTCGCCGCCTGACCGCGCACGACCTCCGGACGTTCGTGCCCCTGTGAGGGGGTCAAACGTCCGGAGGTGCCTGCGTCAGCTCGTCCCACGCCGCGGCGAGGCGGCGGGCGCCCTCGCTGAGCGCCGGCGGCGGGGCGACGTAGGCGATGCGGACGGCCGCGATCGCCTCGGCGCGCTCGCGTGCGGCGGACGCGTCGTCGTGCGGGCCGGGCGGCGCGACGTGGGCGCTGCCGGCGGCGACGTCGACGCCGTGGCGGGCGGCCGCGGCGGTCAGCGCGTCGCCGTCGACGCCGGCGTCGCGCGGCAGCCGCGCCCACAGCGACCAGCCGCCCTCCGGCACCGCGATCGCCCAGGCGGGCACGCGCCGGTTCAGCTCCGCGCGCAGCTGCTGCATCTGCGCGCGGGCCTGCGCGACGCGGGCGGCGCGCAGCCTGTCGACGTCGCGCAGCAGCTCCAGCGCCGCGAGCTGGCCGAGGATGCCGGAGCCGAGGTCGCGCGCGGCCTTCAGCGCCGTCAGCCGGGCGATCGTCGCACGCGGGCCGACGACCCAGCCGACGCGCAGCCCCGCCCACGCGAGCTTGTCGAGCGAGCCGACCCGCAGCACCCGCTCGGGCGCGAGCGAGCGCAGCGACGGCAGCGGGCCGTCGAAGCGCAGCTTGTCGAGCGCCGCGTCCTCGACGACGAGCAGGTCGTGGCGGGCGGCGAGCTCCAGCAGCGCCGGCCGGCGGCCGCGCGCGATCGAGCCGCCGGTCGGGCTGCGGCAGCCGGGCATCAGGTAGAGCAGCGCGACGACGCGTCTGGCCAGCAGCCGTTCGAGCGCGTCCGGCCGCATGCCGGCGGCGTCACCGGCGACGATCGCGGGTCTGCCGCCGGCCCGCTCGAACAGCTCCAGCGCGCCGGGGTAGGTCGGCGCGTCGACGGCGACCGGCTGGCCGCGGCCGACGAACAGCGCCGCGATCAGGCTCAGCGCCTCGTGCGCGCCGGAGGTGACCAGCACCTCGTCCGGGCTCGCGTCGAGGCCGTCATCGGTGAGGCGGCCGGCGATCGCCGCGCGCAGCGCCGGGATCCCCTGCGGGTCGTAGCCGTGCGGCTGCACGAGCCCGGCCGCGTCCCCCAGCTCGACGCGGACGCCGGCGACGAGCGCGTCGAGCGGCGGCGCCGCGACGGCGAGGTCGACGTGCTGCGCGTCGGGCGCGAGCAGGCGCTGCAACTGCGGCAGCTGCGTGCCCGGCGCGCGGCCGCGCCGGCCGATCGCGCGCACGACCGTGCCGGAGCGCTCGCGCGAGGAGACGAGCCCGCGCTCGCGCAGCTCCGCGTAGGCGTGGACGACGGTCGCGCGGCTGACGCCCAGCTCGACCGCCAGCCGCCGCTCGGCCGGCAGCCGCACCCCGTCGAGCGCCCCGCGCTCGATCACCGCGGCGAGCGCGGCGGCGAGGCGGTCGGCCAGCGACGGCGTCGCCGCGTCGTGCGGCGCGGGCGCGCTTCCGCCGCGCGTTCGCCAGTCGCCCAGCTCGGCGGCGAGACGCGTGACGCCGGACATCGCGGCGCCCTCAGCCGCTCGCCGGGCCGGCTGCCGGCGGGCTCGCTGCGTCGGGGCCGCCGTCGGCGACGCCGCCCGCGAGCGCGGCGAGGGCGGCGTCGAGACGGTCGACGGGGATCCCGCGGCCGTCGCGCAGGTGCGCCAGCAGCTCGGCCGCGAACGGCGCCAGCAGCAGGTCGGCGAGCAGCGGCGCGTCGGCATCGGGCCGCAGCTGCGCGAGCAGGATCGCGACGTGCTGCTGCCAGGCGACGTAGGAGCCGGTCGCGTAGCGGGCCCCCGGTCTCGCGGTCTCGGAGGCCAGCAGCACGTGCCGGTGGCGCTCGCAGTAGGCCGACAGCGCGTGGAAGAAGGCGAGCAGCCGTTCGCGCGGCGGGGCGCCCGGCCCCAGCGGTGGCGGCCCGCTCAGCAGCGCCTGCTGCAGCTCCCGCTCGCGCTCGCCGAGCAGCTCGTCGAGCAGCGTCGCCTTGTCGCCGAAGCGGCGGAAGATCGTCGCCTTGCCGACCCCGGCCGCGGCCGCGACCTCGGCCATCGTGACGTTGCCGACGCCGCGCTCGTCGAACAGCCGCTCGGCGGCTTCGAGGATGCGTCGGCGGTTGCGGGCGGCGTCGGCGCGCTCCGGCGCCGGCGCCCCGACCACCGGCAGCGGCACGGGCTCCATCCCCGGAGTCTAAGCGGACCCCGTTCTCGCATCACCAGCCGAAGACAAGCGGACCAAGGTCTCATATGGTGCTACGCTCGCGGTCCCATAACCGGACCGCAATCTCATTTAGGAGGGATCCGATGAGCTGGCTCTATCTGCTGCTGGCCGGCGGCTTCGAGGTCGCGTGGGCGCAGAGCCTGAAGCCGACCGACGGCTTCACGCGCCCGCTGCCGACGCTCATCTGCGCCGTGCTCGGCGTCACCGGCGTCTGGCTCCTCACGCTCGCGCTGCGCGAGCTGCCGACCGGCACCGGCTACGCCGTCTTCACCGGCATCGGCTGCATCGGCGCCGTCTCGCTCGGCATCCTCGTCCACGGCGACGCCGTCACCGCCTGGCGCCTGCTGGCCGTGACGCTGATCCTCGCCGGCGTCGTCGCCGCACGCGTGAGCGCGTGACAGAACGCAAAACCCCCGCGTTCCTAAGTGTTTTCGCGCCCGATCGAGTGAATTCGGCATGAAAAGGCACAACCACCGGTCAAGCGCCAGCGAAGTGGACCGATGTCTGAGGACGTGTCCACCCTCGTGTTGCTCCTCGCTCTCAGCGGCGCGGCCGCGCTCGCGATCGCGTATCGCCTCCACAAGCGCGCCGTCCGCCGCGCCGAGGCGAATCTGCGGACGATCTTCGACACCGCGCCGATCGGCAACGCGGTGCTCGGCAGCGGCGGGCGGATCGTCGAGGTCAACCACGCGCTCGGGCACATCGTCGGCTTCACCCCCAAGGAGCTGATCGGCCGCACCCTCCCCCAGCTCGTCCACGCCGAGGACGCCGCGCTGCTGACCGACGCCGTCGCCGCGCTGCGCGCCGGCGAGCGCGGCGGGCTCGAGACCGAGCTGCGCGTCGTCCACGCCAGCGGCCAGGCGGTCCCCGTCGCCGTCCACGCCGCCGCGCTGCGCAGCAGCCCCGACGGCGGCACGCGCGTGCTGCTGCAACTGCTCGACATCACCGAGCGCAAGCGCGTCGAGGCGCACCTGCAGCACATGGCCGACCACGACCCGCTGACCGGCCTGCTCAACCGCCGCCGCTTCGAGCAGGAGCTCGACCGGCACGTCGCGCACGCCCAGCGCTACGGCACCGAGGGCGCCGTGATCGTGCTCGACGTCGACCGCTTCAAGCGGGTCAACGACGTCTACGGCCACTCGACCGGCGACCGCGTCATCACGAGCGTCGCGCGCGTCCTGCGCCGCCGCCTGCGCACGACCGACACGCTCGCGCGGCTCGGCGGCGACGAGTTCGCCGTGCTGCTGCCGAAGGCCGACCACAGGGAAGCCGGGATCGTCGCGCGCAGACTGGTCGAGGCGATCCGCGCGCAGGCCGATGTCGCGACCGGCGACCGCGCCGAGGCGGTCACGATCTCCGTCGGCGTGACCGTGCTCGACGAGCACGCCGACCTGACCGCCGAGGGCGTGATGATGGACGCCGACCTCGCGATGTACGACGCCAAGGACGCCGGCGGCGACGGCTTCGCCTTCTTCGCCGCCGACGCCGACGCGCCCCGCACCCGCACGCGCACCACCTGGCGCGACCGGATCGTCGACGCGCTCGCCAACGACCGCTTCGCGCTCGTCGCCCAGCCGGTCTTCGACGCGACCGCCTGCACCGCCGTCCAGTACGAGCTGCTGCTGCGCATGACCGGCCCGCACGGGACGCTGATCCCACCGGCCGCCTTCCTCTCGATCGCCGAGCGCGACGGGCTCGTCGTCGCGATCGACCAGTGGGTCGCGCGGCGCGCGATCGCGCTGCTGTCCGAGCGCGAGCAGGCCGGCAGACCGATCCGCCTCGAGGTCAACATAAGCGGCCGCTCGCTCGCCGACGCGACGCTGCTGGCGCTGATCGCCTCGGAGCTGCGGCGGACCGGCGTCGACCCGCGCAACCTGATCTTCGAGATTCCCGAGACGGCTGCCGTCGCCGACGTGCAGCTCGCGCGCGCCTTCGCACAGCACGTGCAGGGCCTCGGCTGCCAGTTCGCGATCGACGACTTCGGCGCCGGCCTCGGCTCGCTCTACTACCTCAAGCACCTGCCGTTCGACGTGCTCAAGCTCGACGGCGAGCTGGTCGAGCAGTGCACGAAGAGCCCGGCCGACCGGCTGCTGATCGAGTCGGCGGTGAGAGTCGTCCACGGCCTCGGCCGCGTCGCGATCGCCGAGCAGGTCGGCGACGCCGACACGCACGCGCTGCTGCGCGAGCTGGGCGTCGACTTCGTCCAGGGCCACCATCTCGGGATGCCGCTGCCGCTCGGCTCGGCGTTCGACCCGTCGCCGACGCAGCCGCCGACGCTCCCGCCCGCGCTGGCGCTGCCGCCGGCCGTGCGGCTGCTGCAGCGGGCCGCGTGAAGCGCCCGGCGCCGCATTTCTGCTCGCAAGGGCTGAAGGCGGCGCCCTCAGCTGCCGATCTGTAAGGCGATGACCTCTTCCCGTCTCCAGCGCATCTCCGGCCCGCTGCTGCGTTCGAGCGACTTCGGCGCGTTCCACGAGACGCTGCTGCTGACCGCCGTCGCGACTGTGCTGTTCATCCGCACCCAGCTGTGGCTGACCAACTACCCGCAGATCGGCGGGCACGGCCTGCACATCGCCCATCTGCTGTGGGGCGGGCTGTTCATGCTCGTCGCGATCGGCCTCTGCCTGACCTTCCTCGGCCGGCCGCTGCAGCACCGCGCGGCGATCGTCGGCGGCGTCGGCTTCGGCTTCTTCATCGACGAGCTGGGCAAGTTCATCACGTCGGACAACAACTACTTCTACAAGCCGGCGGCGGCGCTGATCTACCTGATCTTCGTCGGCCTCTTCCTGCTCGCCCGCTGGATCCAGAACCGCGGCCTGCTGACGCCGCGCGAGAGCCTCGCGAACGCGATCGAGCTGATCGGCGAGGCGACCCGCCACCGCTTCGACGAGCGCAGCCGCGCGCGGGCGGAGGAGCTGCTGGAGCGGGCCGATCCGAACGACCCGCTGGTCGGCCCGGTGCGGCAGCTGCTGGCGCAGGTCGAGACGATCCCCGCCCCGCCGCCGACCTGGGCCGAGCGGCGCATGACGGCCGTGCGCGCAGCGGCCCAGCGGTTCACCGCGCAGCCGTGGTTCCCGCGCCTGCTGACGAGCGTCTTCGCGATCTGGGCGCTGCTGTCGTTCCTCGCCGCCGCCGAGCTGGCGCTGGCGCTCGTCCTCGACCTCGGCGGCGCCCATCCCGGCTTCGTCAAGGACGGCTTCGACAACCTCCGCTTCGTCAACGTCGCCGACATCACCGCCTCGTTCGTCGCCGGCCTGCTGGTCGCGCGCGGGATCGTGCTCGTCCGCCGCGGCGACATGCCCGAGGCGGTCCGCTGGTTCGAGCGCGCGCTGCTCGTCTCGATCCTGATCGGCCGCGTCTTCTCCTTCTACGAGTCCCAGTTCGGCGCGGTCCTCGGCCTCGCCGTCGACCTCGTGCTGCTGTTCAGCGTCCGCCGCGTCGGCGAGCGCGCGGCGGCTCAGCCGGCGAAGCCCTCGCCGGCGGTCAGCCCCGGTCCGCTGCCGGCGCCTGCAGTCGCCGGCTGAGGTCGCCCGGCGCGCTGAACAGCACGCGCCGGCCCTGCGTCCGCTCGGTCAGCCAGCCGCGCGCGGCGAGCCCGCGCAGATCGGCACGCGCGGTCTCGTGAGTGATGCGGTGGATGCCGGCGTGGCGGCCGAAGGTGTAAACGCGCCCTGGCTCGCGCAGCGCGTCCGACAGCAGCGCGAGCTGACGGCGGTTGAGCCCGTCGTCGCCGTGCAGCAGCTGCTCGACGTCGTGGATCTCGGCGGTCTTGCGCCGCAGGTAGGCGTAGAGGTCGTCGATCGCACGCTCGATCGTCTGCAGCTGATGCAGCAGGAAGTAGGTCGTGTCGCCGCCGTCGGTCTCGGTCAGCAGGTAGGAGCGGCTGTACTGGCTCGGCGCCTCGCGCAGGATCCGCGAGATCGACAGGTACTCGATCAGCCAGTAGCCGTGCTTGGCCAGGTACCAGGAGAAGAGCGCGCGGGCGGTGCGCCCGTTGCCGTCCACGAACGGGTGATCGTAGGCGAGCTGGAAGTGAACGAGGATCGCCCGCAGGACCGGGTGGACGAACCGCTCCTGCGCATCGTCGTCGTTGGCGAACGCGCACAGCGCCTCCAACCGCGCCGGGAGCTGCTCGGCTGGTGGCGGCGTGTGGAGGACGACCGTCGGGTCGCTGCGGTCGTGGACGGCGACCCGCTCCTCTCCGGGCTGCTGGATCCGGCCGGCCTCGTCCGGGTCGTCGAGCGTTCCGTCGATGAGGATCCGCTGCAGCTCGCAGACGAGCGCCGGCGTCAGCCGCGCACCGCGCTGCTCGCGCATGAACAGCAACGCCCTGTAGTTGTTGAGGATCATCCGCTCGCTGCGGTCGAGCGGCTCGCGGCCACTGCGCAGCAGCTCCTTCGCCCGCTGGCGTGAGGTCGTCGCTCCTTCCAGCTGGCTGGAGCGGATCGCCTCCTCCATCAGCGCGTTGACGAGGTATCTGCGCTTCGCCTGCTCGTCGCCGGTGACAATCTGCTCGCTCGCGATCTCGCCGGCGCAGCGCTGGTCGACGACGTGGCAGACCCGCAGGATCTCGTCCGGGAGGGCGTAGGTGAAGGGTTCGCCGTCGAGGTCGTGGAGCGGGACGGGACGGGTGTCGCGCTGGAGGCGGATCGCAGTCCACCACTCCTCGTGCGTGAACCCGCTCGGCGGATCGAGGTGACGGAGCTTGTCCCAATGAACGTAGCCCGGCGGAATCGGCGCGCTGAGCAGCTTCAGGCTGATCGGAGCCGCCGGCGGCGGCGGGTGAACGTACACGGGCTATTCCAAATCTATTCCAAGGATCTCCAAGTTCTTGGAATGGTATCCAAATCCTTGGAGTCATTTGGATCAGATCTGGAATCCCGCCGGTAGGCCGCCTGGGCGATCGCATGGGCGGCGACCGGGGTGGTGAGGAGGAGGAAGAGGGCGACGATCGTGGCGCGGGCGATGATCGCGCCGTCGCGGGTGCCGATCGAGGCGGCGAGGATCGCGACCGCGCCGAGCATCGAGGCCTTCGAGGCCGCCTGCAGGCGCGAGTAGAGGCCCTTCATCCGCACGACGCCGTAGACCGTGATGGCGATCGTGACGATGCCGAGCGCGACGAGTGCGACGCCGGCGATCTGCAGCAGCGTGTCGATCACCGGAACGGGCCTCCGCCGCCGTCGGAGCGGACCGCGGCCAGCGTCGCGACGAACGACAGCGCCGACAGCGCGAGCGCCGCGTCGAGGTAGTAGGAGACGCCGCGCAGGTAGGCGAGCAGCGCCAGCAGCGCGACGCAGATCACCGTCAGCAGGTCGAGCGCGACGATCCGTTCGAGCACGTCGCGGGCGCGCAGCAGCACCGCCGCGCCGACCCCCAGCAGGCCGACGATGCAGGCGAGCGCGATGACGATCACGATCTCGGGCATCTGCTGGCGCTCCTCTCGCGCGTGGGCTCGGCGAACGCGGAGCGGGTCGAGGCGGTCACGGGATCACCTTTCGCTGGTAGCGCTCGTAGAAGTCGTGGTGGCGGGCGCGGATCGCCTCGGGGTCGCTCGCGTCGAGCGCGTGGATCACGAGCACGCCGCGCTCCTCGTCGACGTCCAGCACCAGCTCGCCGGGCGAGATCGTCGAGATGAACGCCCATGCGGCGACGCCCTCCTCGGAGATCCCCTCCAGTCTGATCTCGACGATCCCGTCGTGCTCGACCTCGCGGATGCCGAGCGAGTACTTCGCGACGTCGACCGTGCCGCGCGTGATCTCGACCAGAACCGCCCACACGAGCGCCGGCGTCGCCAGCAGCGCGCGGTGCAGCGGCGGCCGCTGCAGGTCGCCGTCCTCGGTCCCGATCGTGCCGCCGCGCGCCACGCGCCGCCGCCAGCCCAGCTCCAGCAGCACCGCCAGCACCACGCCGACGGCGACGTCGCCCCAGGCGACCGAGCCGAGCGTCAGCAGCCAGACGCCGAGCAGCACGACGACGGCGAGCGCGCGCGAGGCGACGGCGTGACTCATCGGACCGCACCTCCGTGCAGCACCGCGGCGGCGTCTGCGGACAGCGACAGCAGCGGCTCGGGCCAGATCCCCAGCCCCAGCACCAGCAGCGCGAGAACCACGCTCACCGCACGTACCGCGACACCGCTTGGCTCCGCCGGCACGCCCTTCTCCGAGTCGGTCCCGACGGCGACGCGATCGCCGCGCCAGAACTCGTGCTGGTAGAGCTGGAAGGCGTAGACGAACGACAGCGCGCCGCCGCAGAAGAGCAGCACGATCAGCGCGACGCTGCCCTCCTCGACGCCGGTCCGGAACAGCTGCAGCTTGCCGAGGAAGCCGGCCGCCGGCGGCATCCCCGCCAGCGACAGCGCGCCGACCGCGAACGCCGCCGCGACCAGCGCCCCGCGCAGCGCGCCGGAGAGGAACAGCAGCGCCTTGCTCAAAGCGTTGAGGATCGCGTACAGCACCGCCGCCGCCAGCCCGATCGGCCCGCCGACGCCGAGCGCGACGAGCACGTAGCCGGCCTGGCCGATCGCCGAGTAGGCGAGCATCTCGGCCGGGTCGCGGCGGCTGACGGCCAGCAGCGCGCCGTAGATCACCGAACTGCTGCCGATCACGATCAGCACCGTCGAGCCCAGCTCCAGCTCGTTCGGCAGCAGGCCGGCGCCGAAGCGCAGCAGGCCGTACGCGCCGATGTTGGCGAGCGCGCCGGAGAGGATCGCGGCGACCGCCGGGCGCGTGCCGGCGTAGACCGCGGGCAGCCAGAAGTGGAACGGGAACAGCCCGAGCTTGGTGCCGAAGGCGACGAAGAAGGTGACGGCGATCAGGATCGCCGCGTTCGGCTCGACGTCGGCCATGCGCGCGGCGACCTCGCTCATCTCCAGCGTGCCGGTGACGTGGTAGGTCGCCGCGACCGCGATCAGGAAGAGGAACGAGCCGACGAGGTTGACGACCGCGAAGATCAGCGCCGCGCCGAGCTGGTGGCGATCGTCGCCGTAGGCGGTCAGCACGTAGGCGGCGATCATCGCCAGCTCGAAGAAGACGTAGAAGTTGAAGACGTCGCCGGTCAGGAAGAGGCCGGTGAGGCCGGTCGCGAGCAGCACGACGAGCGCCGGGAAGGTGCGCGAGCGGACGCCCTCCAGCACCTCGTGCACGAGCGCCGCCAGCACCACCAGCGACGACAGCAGCGCGAACACGACGCCGAGCGCGTCGGCGCGCAGGACGATCCCGACGCCGTCGGTCCAGCCGCCGGTGACGATCGTCTGCTCGCCGTCGGGCAGCACCCGCACGGCCAGCCAGATCAGCGCGCCGAGGTTCGCGAGCAGGCCGGCGACCGCGGCCCAGCCGACGAGCTTGCGTCTGCCGTCGGCCAGCAGCAGCACGACGCCGACGACCCACGGCAGCAGCAGCGCGAGCGCGAGCGCGGTCACTGCTCCTCCTTCGCCTCGTCGGAGGCGAGCTGCTCGTGCATCGTGTCGAGCGACTGCTCCAGCTCGGCGGTGTGCTCGGCCTCGTCGCGCGCCAGCTCTCTGACCTCCAGCGAGCGCAGCGTCGCGCGCACGCGCGCGACGATCGCCAGCAGCAGCGCAGTCACGGCGAGCCCGATCACGATCGCCGTCAGCGCCATCGCCTGCACGAGCGGGTCGCTCGGGGTCTTGTCGCCGGTCGGCAGGATCGGCGCGTCGCCGCGCGTGAGGCCCGAGGAGATCACGACCAGCACCGCCGACTGCGAGATCAGCACCATCCCGGCGACGACGCGCACGAGGTCGTTCGTCAGCACGAGGAAGGCGCCGGCGCCGAAGACGACGCCGGCCGCGATCGCGAAGATCAGCGTCATCGCGACGCCTCCTCGCGCGCGGCGGGCGCGGCCGGCGACGCGGCGGCGGGGGCGGGATGCCCCTCCTCCTCCAGCTCCGGCGGCTCCGCGAGATGATGGATCAGCGCGATCAGGGCGCCGGCGACGAGCAGGAAGACGCCGACGTCGAACAGCACCGGCGTCATCAGCTCGAGTCTGCCGACGTGGATCGGTCTCTTCCCCGGCCCCGGCTCGTGGCTGAAGAGCGGGTCGCCGAACAGCAGCGGGAAGAAGCCGGAGGCGAGCGCGATCAGCAGCCCGGCGATCGCCGCGCGCGGCGCGAAGCGCAGCAGCGGGATCTCCTCCTCGGTCCGTCTCGCGCCCAGCACGAGGTACTGCAGCGCGACCGCGAGCGTCACGATCACGGCCGCGCTGAAGCCGTCGCCGACGTCGACGTAGCCCTTCACGAGGATCGCTCCCGCGACCATCAGGGCCGGCGCCAGCAGCAGCCGCGCGATCGCCTCGGTGAGGACGCTCACCAGCTCCGCCCCCGTCGCAGCAGCGCGATCACGCCGAAGACGGCGACCGCGATGACGGTGATCTCGACCATCGTGTCGAGCCCGCGGAAGTCGGCCAGGATCACGGTCACGACGTCCTTGCCGTGGGCGGCCGGGGTCAGCTCGATCTGCTGGTCGACGACGCGCTCGGTCGCGGCCGGGCGCGAGAGCGACGCCCACACGACGAGGAAGGCGGCGCCGCCGGCGATCGCGCCGATCAGCGGGTCGCGCCAGCGGCGGCTTCTGTGCGCGCGCCTGTGCGGTCTGGAGGCATGGCCCTCCAGCTCTCTGCGCGTCGGCCGCTCGCCGCGCGGGGCGTAGGCGACGATCGCGAGGAAGACGAGCGTCACGACCGTCTCGACGAGCATCGCGACGAGCGCCACGTCGGGGGCGCCGAGCAGCGCGTAGACGGTCGCCAGGCCGAGCCCGACGACCGCCAGCGCGAGCACGATCGAGACGTGCTCGTGGGTCGTCGTGACGACGATCGCCGCGACCGCGACGAGCGCCAGCATCGCGACCACCAGCAGGTCGGTGCCGGAGACGCTGCCGACCGTGAAGGCGCCGGCTGTCGGCGTCGCGATGAAGCCGAGCAGGACGAGGATCCCGCCCGGCAGCAGCACCGCCGCGACACGGCTGCGGAGGTCGCGCACCTCGACGTCGTGGAAGGCGGTCGAGAGGTGGTTGAGGAAGTTGAGCCCGGACTCGTAGACGCGCGCCGGGCCGACACGCTCGCCGGCGTGCGCGAGCGCGAGCGCCGCCGGCCGCCACAGCGCCGGCGCCGCCAGCAGCAGCGCGCCGAGCGCCCACGCCCCGAGCGCCATCAGGTTCTCCGTGCTGGCGGCGAGTCTGTAGGCGACGTGGACCTCGGCGTGGTGGCCGAGCGTCGCGGTCGCGGCGTCGCCCGCCAGCTGCACGAACGGCGCGCTCCAGATCCCGCCCGTGATCGCCAGCAGCGAGAGCGCGGCGATCGGCAGCGTCAGCAGCAGCGGGAGGCGGTCGAGCGGCTGGCTGGGCGCGCGGTCGCACGCTCTGCGCGGGCCGAGGAACAGTCTCGTCCAGAAGCGCCACGTGTAGGCGAACGTGAGGCCGGCGGCGACCACCGACAGGATCCCGAGCGCGGTGCTGTGGTCGGCGGCGGCGTGGAAGAACAGCTCGTCCTTGAAGAAGCCGACCGTCAGCGGCAGCGCGCTCAGCGTCGCGGCGGCGATCGCGCTGACCGCCGCCAGCAGCGGCAGCTCGCGCCACAGCCCGCCGACCTGCGACAGCTTTCTCGCCCCGGTCGCCATCGTCACCGTGCCGGCGGTGAGGAACAGCGCCGACTTCGCGAGCGCGTGCGCGACGACGTAGAAGGCGGCCGCGCCCGCCCCCGCTCTGCCGCCGATCCCGTACAGCACGACGACGTAGCCGTACTGCGAGATCGTCGAGTAGGCGAGCACCTGCTTGAAGCCGTCGCGCGTCAGCGAGATCGCGCCGCCGATCGCGATCGACAGCAGGCCGACGACGAGCAGGCCGTCGGTGACCGTCTGCGACACCTCCAGCAGCTGGTAGGTGCGGCCGATCACGAGCACGCCGGCGGCGACCATCGCGGCCGAGTGGAGGTAGGCCGAGACCGGCGTCGGCGCCGCCATCGCGCGCGGCAGCCAGAAGTGCAGCGGCACCTGCGCCGACTTGATCAGCGCGGCGGCCGCTATCAGCGCGGCGGCGACGGTCGTGGTGGTCGAGGCGGGCCCTTGCTCGTGCAGCGCTCTGGCCAGCTCGGGGATCGAGAAGGTGCCGTGGTCGGCGTAGAGGATCGCCGCGCCGATCAGCATCGTGACCGCGCCGGCGCCGGTCACCAGCAGCGCCATCAGCGCCGCCACGCGCGAGGCGCGCTCCTGCCGGTCGAAGCCGATCAGGAAGTACGAGCAGACCGCGGTCAGGTCGAACAGGACGAACAGCAGCACGAGGTCCTGCGCCGTCGCCAGCCCGACCATCGAGAGGCTGAAGAGGCCCATCCACGGCCAGAAGCGCCAGCGGTCGCGGGCCGGGCGGCGCTGGTGGTCGAGGTGGAGCGGCAGGTACGCGGTCGCGTACGTGAAGACGGCCGCGCCGATGCCGGTCGCCAGCAGCGCGTAGAGCGCGCCGATCCCGTCGAAGCTGAAGTGGAGCCGCAGGTCGAGCTGCTGCGCCCACGGCTCGTCGAGCGTGAAGCCGCCGTCCTGCCACAGGAGGATGCTCGCGACGAAGCCGCCGAGCGCGAGCAGCGCAACGGTCCAGGCGAGCGGGTCGCGCTGGGCATGGGCGGAAGATCTCGTTGTCGGGGCCGGCACCGCCCAGCAGAACCTACCCCGGTGGGCGGTCGCTGCAAATGGCGTCGTGACGCCAGATGGGAACGCGCCAGGGCTGCTATGCGCCGCGGCGGATCGTCTTGACCTCGGCTCTGGTGAGCCTGGCGAGGTCGGCCGGGGCCAGCTCGATCTCCAGCCCGCGGCGGCCGGCGGAGACGAAGATCGTCGCGAACGCGAGCGCGCTGTCGTCGAGCAGCGTCGGCAGCGGGCGGCGCTGACCGAGCGGCGAGATCCCGCCCGCGACGTAGCCGGTGACCTTCTCGGCGCGGTCGGTCGGGGCCATCGCGGCGCGCTTGCCGAGCGCGCGCAGGTCGAGCGTGTCGCCGGCCGGGACGACGCAGACGGTCAGCGTCCCGTCGCGGTCGACGACGAGCGTCTTGAAGACGCGCGCGGGCTCCAGCCCCAGCGCCTCCGCCGCCTCCAGCGCGTACGAGTCGGCGGACGGGTCGTGCGGGTACTCGTGCAGTCTGTGGTCGACGCGCGCCTGCTGCGCCGCACGCGTCGCCGGGGTCGCTCTGCCGGCCATCGGACGAGCTTATCCGGCGGCGCCACCGCCGATCCCCGTGAAGTTGCGGGTCTGTGGGACCAGTAACTTCACGGGGATGCGTCGGTTGCTGCTCGTGGCGGTGCTGGGTCTGTCCGCCTGCGGAGGCGGCGACGCTCCGACGACCCGCCCCGACCACCCCGCCGATCTGCCGCCGACCCCGCGCGAGCAGCGGGAGGCGCGCGAGGTCGCGAAGCGGCCGCCGGCGCCGAGCTGCGGGGCCGACACGGCCGGCGGCAACTGCTCGACCGCGCAGGGGCGGGTGATCGCGCTGGAGTCGGTCGATCCCGACGGCGACGGCGATCTGCACCTGATCCTGCTCGGCGGCTCGATCACCGCGCCCGGGATCAGCGTGCTCGACGTCAACAAGGACCTGCGGCCGAAGGTCGATCCGAAGATCGGCGACTGGGCGGCCGGCGCCGGGCCGGTCTACAGCGGCTCGCACGGGCAGCATCAGATCCAGGTGACCGCGGTCGAGGTCTGGCCGCACCGCTGAGCGGCGCACCGACTGGCTCTGCAGCCAGTCGCGGTCGGGTAGCGTCCGCCGCCGCGCATCGCACCCACGAGGAGGCACGGCAACATGGCGGGAGAGCTGAAGCTCGGACTCAACACCGGCTACTGGGCGGCCGGGCCACCGCACGGCGTCGTCGAGTCGATCGCCGCGGCCGAGGAGCTGGGGCTCGACTCGATCTGGACCGCCGAGGCGTACGGCTCCGACGGCCTCACCCCGCTCGCCTGGTGGGGCGCGCAGACCAGACGCGTCAAGCTCGGCACCGGCATCACGCAGATCTCCGCCCGCCAGCCGACGATGACCGCGATGTCGGCGATGACGCTCGACCATCTCTCCGGCGGCCGCTTCGTGCTCGGGCTCGGCGTCTCCGGCCCGCAGGTGGTCGAGGGCTGGTACGGGATGAAGTTCGAGAAGCCGCTCGCCCGCACGCGCGAGTACATCGGGATCCTGCGCGACGTCTGGGCGCGCGAGGCGCCGGTCACCAACGACGGCCCCTACTACCCGCTGCCGCTGCCCGGCGGCACCGGGCTGGCGAAGCCGCTGAAGGCGTCGATCCACCCGCTGCGGAGAGAGATCCCGATCTACCTCGGCGCCGAGGGGCCGAGAAACATCGCGCTCGCCGCCGAGCTGTGCGACGGCTGGTTCGCGATGCTGTTCGCACCGACGCACGAGCAGATGTACCGCGACTCGCTCGACGAGGGCTTCGCGCGCGAGGGCGCGCGCCGCTCCTACGACGACTTCGAGGTCTGCGCGACGGTCCCGTTCATCGTCACCGACGACCTCGACCAGGCGGCCGACGCGCTGCGCCCCTTCTACGCGCTCTACTTCGGCGGGATGGGCGCGAAGGGCAGAAACTTCCACGCCAACGTCGCGATCCGGATGGGCTACGAGCGGATGGTCGACGAGGTCCAGGAGCTGTACCTGTCGGGCAAGAAGCAGGAGGCCGGCGCGGCGATCCCGCGCGAGCTGATCGAGGCGCTGTCGCTGATCGGCCCGAAGGAGAAGATCAAGCACGACCTCGAGGCGTGGCGCGAGTCGATCGTCACGACGCTGCTGATCGCCGGCGACGCCGCGACGGTGCGGACGGCGGCGGAGCTGGTGCTGGGCTGAGGCCCCGCCGCCGCGCGCGTGGTCGTCTAGTCGGTGACGATCACGCGCGTGGCGACCGGCGTCGCGCGGTAGACGTCGGCCGCGAAGCTGTCGGAGACGCGCACGCAGCCGTGGCTGGCGGGCGCGGTGCCGACGACGCCGGAGTGGATCGCGACCCCGTCGTCGGTGAAGTAGCTGGCGTACGGCATCCACGTTCTGTACGGGACGCTCCAGTCTCTGACGTACTTGCGCTCGATCGTGAAGCTGCCCTGCGGCGTCTCGTGGCCGGACATGCCGGTCGTCGCGTTGTAGATCCGGAACGGCGTGCCGTCCTTCACGATCGTCAGCAGCTGGGTTCTGATGTCGATCTCGACGTGGGTGCCCTTGCCGCGGTCGCGGACGGTGACCGGGCGGCCGCCGCTCTTCAGCGCGGCGCGCGTGAGCGGGCCGGCCTCGCCGTCGGCGCTCAGGCCCTTCGCCTTCTGGAAGGCGAGCAGGGCGCTGGTCGTGCGGGGGCCGTCGCAGCCGTCGATCGGGCCGGTCGCGAAGTGGAGGTGGCGGAGCCGCTGCTGGAGCGCTCTCGTGTCGGCGGAGGAGGTGCAGGCGGAGGCGGCCTGCGCGCTCGCGGTCGTGTCGGCGAGCGCGGCCGTCGGCATGATCAGTGTCAGCGCCCCGAGGAGGGCGAGCATGTGGTTCTTTGTGCGCATGTCTGGTTGGACGTGCGCGAGAGCGGATTCCTTCACGCGTGCATTGTGAGCGCCCGCGCACGGCCGCGAGAGCGTCGCGCGGGCGCTGTCAGCGAGCGCGCTGCCGCATCCCGAGCGCCAGCCAGAGCGGATAGGTCGCGAAGATCGCCGTCGAGATCAGGTGCGTCCGGCGGCCGACGCGCGTCTCGTCGATTCTCAGCACGCCCGAGTTGAGCATCCAGTCGCGGCCCGAGCGGGCGCGGCAGAGCTTCCAGACCGGCGTCGTCCAGCGCTGGTCGCGATAGAGGCCGATCGAGACGCCCCAGAAGACCGCCATCGCCGCGGCGCCGACGGCGGCGTCGCGGACGGGGTCGGCCGGCGCGTCTCTGGTGATCGCGCGGTAGGTCTTGCCGCCCGCGTACAGCAGCGCGGGATCGATCAGGAACGACATGCGGTGGCGGTCTCCTCGGTCGGGATCGGTCGGTCCAGCAGCGCGTAGGCGAGCCGCGTCGCGAGCGCCATGATCGTCAGCTGCGGGTTGACGCCGAGCGCGCTCGGGACGACCGAGCCGTCGGCGACGTGGAGGCCCTCGACCTCGTGGTGGCGGAGGTCCTGGTCGACCACGCCCTGGGCGGGATCGCGGTGCGCGCGGGCGGTGCCGAGCGGATGGAAGGCCATCAGCTTCAGGTCGCGCGCCTTCGCCTGGTGCGGCCGCGTGCCGGGCGGGAGCGGCAGGTAGACCTCGCGCGCGCCGGCGGCGAGGAACAGCTGCTCCAGCCGCGCGAGCCCGGCGCGGACCTTGGCGACGTCGGCCGCGACGAGGTCGTAGCGGACGACCGGCCGGCCGGCGACGACGTGGACGCGGCCGCGCGAGCTGTCGGAGACCATCAGCCCGAACTGGGCCAGCCGCTTGTAGTCGGCCATCGCCTCCGCATGGCGTCTGCCGGTGAGCGGCAGCGAGGCGGCGGCGTACGCGGGCGGCCCGGCGACGCCCTCGAAGACGATCCCCTCGTCGGCGAACTCGTCGACGTAGAGGCTCTGCGGCACCCCGTGGGCCATGTTCACCTCCTCGTCCATCAGCGCGAAGGCGGCGGTCGCGGGATGCAGCGAGAGGTTGCGCCCGAGCTGCCCGGAGCGCCCCGCGAGCCTCGAGCGCCGCAGCAGGCCCGGCGTGTGGATCGTGCCGGCAGCGAGCACGACGGTGTCGGCGGCGACGAACACCTCTCTCGCGCGCGCCGGGAGCCCGCGCAACGCGCCAGTCGCGCCGCGATCTGCGTCAGCCGCGCCGCTGTCTGCGCCAGGCGCGCCGCTGATGCGCACCTCCACGCCGCGCACGCGTCCGGCGCGCGCGACGATCCGGCGCACGTCGGCGCCGGTGAGCACGCGCGCGCCGGCCGCCTGCGCACGCGGGACGTAGACGCTGCCGACGTCCTGCTTGGCACCGCTCGGGCAGCCGAAGGCGCAGACGCCGGAGCCGACGCAGCCGCGCGCGTTGCGGCGCAGCCAGCCGTGCGACCAGCCGAGCGCGGCGGCGCCGCGGCGGGCGACCTCGGCGTTGCGGCCGGCCAGCGCGGGCGTCACCGGGGCGATAGAGAGCGCCTCCTCGACGCGCGCGAAGGCCGGCTCGAGCTGCGCGGGCGTCATCGTCTCCAGGCCCAGCTCGCGCTCCCAGCGCGCGAGCACTCGCGGCGGCGTGCGGAAGCAGGTGCCGGAGTTGACGAGCGTCGTGCCGCCGATGCCGCGGCCGAGCGGCAGCAGGATCGGCGGCGCGCCGAGCGTGACCGTCTGCCCGCCGTCGCGGTAGAGCCGCGCCAGCATCTCCGGCGGATGGGCGGTGAAGGCGCCGGGATCGTGACGCGGCCCCTGCTCCAGCAGGATCACGTCCGCCCCGCCCTCGGCCAGCTCCGCCGCCACGACCGCCCCGCCCGCGCCAGCGCCGATCACGCAGACGTCGGCGGTGAGGTGGGCGGTCATGCGGCGCCCCCGCCGCGTCCGGCCGTCACCGCCGGGTGGGCGCCGCGTCCCGCGACCCCGGCCCGGTGGGCGCCGCGCGCGGATGCGGCCGGCGCGCTCATCCCGCAATCCCTGCCCGGCGGGCCGTCCCCTCCCGGACGGCCCGCCCGCGCGCGACCACCGCCGCCGGGTCCCATCCGAGCGGCCGGGCCACGCGCACGTCGTCGTAGCGGATCAACGCGACCGTAGCGCGCGCGAGCTGCGCGGCCGCCGGCAGCCGCTCCAGCAGCGCCGCGCCGCGCGGACGCTGTTCGAGCGCCAGCAGCGCGCGCAGCGCCAGCCGCTGCGGCAGCGGCGCGCCGGCGAGGAAGGCGGTGCGAGCGCGGGGCGCCTCGCTCGCCGCCGCGTCGCGCACGGGCGCTGTCGCGTCCACGGACGCCGCCGCGCCGGCCCGAGCGCTGAGCGCCGCGCCTTCCGGCGGCGACGCGCTCACGCCCCACCCGCCATCCGCGCTTCCTGGGCCTCGGCGAGCGCGACGGTCGCGCGCGCGGCGGCGTCGGCCTCGCCCGCCTCGATCGCGTCCGCGACGCGCGCGTAGAGCGGCAGCAGCTCGTCGCGGCTGGAGACGAGCGCCGCGAACAGCTCGGCGTGCGGCAGGTACAGCTCCCGCACCGAGTTCATGATCAGCTGGAAGACGAGGTTGCCGGCGGCCTCCACGACCGCGGCCATGAACGACCAGTCGGCGAGCAGCGCGGTCGCGTCGTCGGGCGCGGCGCCGACGACGACCGCCAGCTCCCCGATCGCGCTCGCCTGCTCGGGCGTGCGCCGCTGCGCCGCCAGCCGCGCCGCCTCGGCGAGCAGCAGCCGCCGCGCCTCGAACAGCGCGCCGCCGACGGCCGGGTCGGCCGTGTTGGCGCCGAGCAGCGTGAGCGCGTCGAGCCCGCCAGAGGTGCGCCAGTCGCGCACGTGGGTGCCGCTGCCGTGGCGCGTCTCGACCAGCCGCAGCTGCTCCAGCCGCCCGAGCGCCTCGCGCACCGTCGCCATGTTGACGCCGAGATCGGCCGCGAGCGCGCGCTGCGTCGGCAGCCGCTCGCCGGGCGCGTAGGCGCCGCCGAGGATCGCCTGCTGGAGGCGGGCGAAGACCTGGTCGGGGACCGACGTGCGCTCGATCATCGTTCCAGTGTCCCGGTGTTCGGAACAATTTGTCAAGAGCGAACCGGGCCGCACATCGGCTTGCCAGCCCTGCCGCTCTCTGGCCGCGGTCGATTGCTGTCGTTTATCGACAGCAATCGACCGCAGCGCACGATGGGGGCGGGTCAGAGGGCGGGCGCCGACGCGAGCGCGGCGACGACGTCGAGCGCGCGCTCGACCGCCGCCGCCGTCGCGGGCGTGAGCGGGAGGCGGACGGCTGCGCTCTCGATCGCGCCCTCGGCCGCCAGCAGCGCCTTGATCACGACCGGGTTCGGCTCCGCGAACAGCGCCCGCACGAGCGGCGCGAGCGCGCGCGACGCGGCCCGCGCGGCGTCCAGCTCCCCGGCGCGGGCGGCGGCGAGCAGCGCGGCGAAGCGCTCGGTCGCGACGTGGGCGGAGGCGGTGATCGCGCCGCGGCCGCCGGCGGCCGTCATCGGCAGCATCAGCCGGTCCTCGCCGCAGAGGACGGCGTAGCTCGCGGGCGCGCGTTCGAGCAGGTCGAGCGCGTCGTCGTCGAGCGCGGGGACGGCGAGCTTGACGCCCGCGATCGCGGGCAGCTCCTGCGCCAGCGCGAGCTGATCGGCGGCGGGCAGGCGGATCCCGGTGCGGGCCGGCACGTCGTAGACGAGCAGCGGCACCGGGCTGGCGGCGGCGAGCGCGGCGAAGTGCGCACGCACGCCGGCGAGCGACGGGCGCGTGTACGGCGGCACGACGCTCAGCAGCGCCGCGACGCCGCGCTGCGAGCCGCGCCGCGCGACCTCGGCGACAGCGGCGGCGGTGTCGTTGCCGCCGGCGCCGACCGTCAGCGGCACCCCGCGCTCGGCGCAGACGCCGGCGCAGCGGTCGACGATCGCGTCGTGCTCGGCGCGCGTGAGCGTGGCGGCCTCGGCGGTCGTGCCGAGGGCGACGAGGCCGTCGGCACCGCCGTCGAGCACGCGACCGGCGAGCCGCTCCAGCGCCGCGAGATCGACCGCGCCGGCCCGGTCGAACGGCGTCACGAGCGGAACGTGGAGTCCTTCGATGAGAGCCATGCCCCCGATCCTCTCGCCGCTTAATGGGTAGCACAACTAACGATCTCTGGACCGATCCGTTAGCGTTGCTGCATGATCGACGCGGCCGGAACCCGGCGAGGCGCCGGCGCGAACGGCGCGAACGGCGCGAACGGCGCGAACGGCGCGAACGGCGCGAACGGCGCGAACGGCGCGAACGGCGCGAACGGCGCGAACGGCGCGAACGGCGCGCGATGATCGACGTCCGCCGTCTGCGCGTGCTGCGCGAGGTCGCGCTCGTCGGCAGCGTCAGCGGGGCGGCGCGGGCGCTCGGCTACACGCCGTCGGCGGTCTCGCAGCAGCTCGCGGTGCTGGAGCGCGAGTGCGGCGCGGAGCTGCTGCGCCGCCGCGGCCGCGGCGTCGAGCTGACCGACGAGGGGCGGCTGCTGGTCGAGGTCGCCGAGCGGGTTGGCGCGGAGCTGGAGGCGGCCGAGGCGGAGCTGGCCGTGCGCGCTGAGCGGCCCGGCGGCGTTGTGCGCCTGCTCGCCTTCGCGACGGCGCTGCAGACGCTCGTCCCGCGCGCCGCCGCCGTGCTCGCCGCGCGCGCGCCCGAGCTGCGTTTGGAGATCGACGAGGCCGACCCCGACGACGCCCTCCGCCTGCTCGCCCAGCAGCGCGCCGACCTCGTCGTCGCGCACGACTACGACCTGCTCGAACGCCGCCGCCACGCCCGCCTCCACCGCCGCGACCTGCTCGCCGACGAGCTGCTCGTGGTGGGCGCGGATGCCGCACACCACGGCACGGCTGACACAAACCGCGGCGCAGCTGACGCAAAGCGCGGCGCGCATGGCGCAGTCGACGCGGTCGCGTTGGCCGACCTCGCCGAGCGCGACTGGGTCCTGCCCGACCACGGCAGCGCCTGCGATCGCGTCGTCGAGCGCGCCTGCGCGGCCGCCGGCTTCGCGCCGCGCGTCGTCGCGCGCAGCTCCGACTTCGCCGCGATCGCCGCGCTCGCGCAGGCGCTCGGCGCCGTCGCGCTCGTCCCGCGCCTCGCGCTGCCCCGCGGCGGTGGCGCGGCGGGCGGCGGCGCGGCGGGCGGCG
>NZ_JAUTDN010000054.1 GCF_030646155.1 Conexibacter sp. CPCC 205762 | reverse complement strand
CGCCGCGCCCGCCGCCGCGCCCGCCGCGCCCGCCGCCGCCGCGCGCGCGAAGCCGGCGCCCGTGGCCGCCGGCGCGACCGATCCGTCGACGAGCGGAACGGCGGTGGCGTGGCGGACGCTCGGCGCGGAGCAGCGTGCGATCGGCGGGGGGAACGTCGCGACGGCGGCGGGCGGGGCGATCGTCGTCGCCGCGCTGGCGACGCCCGACGCCCCGCTCGCGACGATCTCGCCGGCGACCGGCGTCAGCGCGCTCGCCGTCTCGGCGACCCACGTCGCCTGGCGCGCGCCGCGTGCGAAGGGCGGAGACGTGCTGCTCGCCGCGGCGCTCCCGCCGCGCGCGGCCGACGACAGCGATCCGCCGCCGTCGCCGCCGGACCCGCTCGCCGTCACCGGCCGCGACGCGCAGCTCAGCCGGCCGTCGCTCGACGGAAACCGGCTCGCGTATGCGGTCGCGACGCGGCACAGCTCGCGGATCGTCGTCGTCGAGCTGGCGAACGGCGCGAAGCGGACCGTCCTGCGCAGCCGTCGCACGCAGCTCTCGCAGCCGGCCCTGCACGGCGACGCGCTGCTGTACGTGCAGGCGCGCGCCTGCGACCAGCGGCTGCGGCTGAAGCGCGCTGGCCGGGCGACCCGCACGCTGCTGACGCTCGGCACCACAGCGCGACGCGACGAGGGCCACGAGCACCACCACACGGCGCAGGGCAGCGAGCCGACCGCCTGCCCGCGCGGCACGCCACCGCGCACGGGCGTCACGCTCTGGAGCACCGCGCTCGACGCCCGCGCCGCCTATGTCACGCTGCTGCGCGCCGCGACACGGAGCGCCCGCATCGTGCGGATCTCGCGGCGCTGAAGCCGCCTTAACAACATCTTGATGCCGCCCGGCTGAATCTTGATCGGGCCTGGGCGGGCGCCCCCTGACAGTGAGTCCATGGACTTTCTCGTCATCGCACTCGCGGTCGTGTTCTTCGCCGCGATGCTCGCTCTGATCAAGGGACTGGAACGGATATGAGCCTCGGCAACGCGATCGGGCTCGTCGTCTCGCTCGCGGTCTTCCTCTACCTCGGCTATGCGCTCCTGCGCGGGGAGCGGCTGTAGGCCATGACCGTCCAAGGCTGGATCCAGATCCTCGTCTTCTTCGCGGTCCTGACCGCGCTCACGCCGCTGCTCGGCGCGTACATGCATCGCGTCTTCCGCGGCGACGCGATCCTCGGCAGCGTGCTCGGCCCGGTCGAGCGCGGCTTCTACCGGCTGCTGCGGGTCGACCCGAGACAGGAGCAGGACTGGAAGGGCTACGCCCGTTCAGCGCTGATCTTCAGCCTCGGCTCGTGGTTGCTGCTGTACGCGATCCTGCGCCTGCAGGGATCGCTCCCGTTCAACCCCGCCGGCTTCGGCGGCGCGCCCGCCGACGTCACCTTCAACACCAGCTCGTCGTTCGTCGCCAACACCAACTGGCAGTACTACGCCGGCGAGACGACGATGTCGAACTTCAGCCAGATGGCCGGGCTGGCGGTGCAGAACTTCCTCTCCGCCGCCGTCGGCATCGCGGTCGTGATCGCGGTCATCCGCGGCTTCTCCGCGCGCAGCCTGAAGACGCTCGGCAACTTCTGGTCCGATCTCACGCGCGCGACGCTCTACGTGCTGCTGCCGCTCGCGTTCGTGATCGCGCTCTTCTTCGTCAGCCAGGGGCTGGCGCAGTCGCTCTCGCCGGCGCAGGCGTTCACCAGCCTCGAAGGCGTCAAGGGCGTGATCACGCTCGGCCCGGTCGCCTCGCAGGAGGCGATCAAGCTGCTCGGCACCAACGGCGGCGGCTTCTTCAACGTCAACTCGGCGATGCCGTTCGAGAACGCCTCCGGGCTGACGAACGCCGTCTCGATGCTGGCGATCCTGATCGTCCCGGCGGCGCTGACCGCGACCTTCGGCCGGATGGTCGGCAACCGCCGCCAGGGCTGGATGATCTACGGCGCGATGTTCGCCTTCTTCGCGGTGGCGGTCGCGATCGTCTACGCGGCCGAGTCGCACGGCTCGCCGGCGCAGCAGCTCGCCGGCATCCACGGCGGCAACATGGAGGGCAAGGAGACGCGCTTCGGGATCGGCTCGAGCTCCTTGTTCGCGGTCGTCACGACGGTCGCCTCGTGCGGCGCGGTCAACGCCGCGATGGAGTCGCTGACCGGCATCGGCGGCGCGATCCCGATGGCCAACATGATGACCGGCGAGGTGATCTTCGGCGGCGTCGGATCGGGCCTCTACGGGATGCTGATGTTCGTCATCCTGGCGGTCTTCATCGCCGGCCTGATGGTCGGGCGCACGCCCGAGTACCTCGGCAAGAAGATCGGCGCGCGCGAGATCAAGCTGACGATGATCGGCACGCTCGCGGTGCCGCTGTTCGTGCTGATCGCGACGGCGGCGGCGATCGCCTCCAGATACGGCCTGAAGTCGATCTACAACGGCGGTCCGCAGGGCTTCTCCGAGACGCTCTACGCCTACACCTCGCAGGCGAACAACAACGGCTCCGCGTTCGCCGGCTACACCGGCTTCATCCAGCCCAACGCGCCCGGCAACGCCGGCTCCTTCGGCATCACCTTCGCCGACCTGCTCGGCGGCGGCGCGATGCTCGTCGGCCGCTTCCTGCCGCTGGTCGTGGTGCTGGCGATCGGCGGCGCGCTCGCCGGCCGCAAGGTCGCTCCAGCCGGCCCCGGCACGATGCGCACGGACACGCCGACCTTCGGCGGCCTGACCGTCGGAACGATCCTGCTCGTCGCGCTGCTCACCTTCGTCCCCGCTCTCCTGCTCGGCCCGGTCGTGCAGGGGCTGACCGATCGGATGTTCTGATGAAGAAGGACCTCACCGCGACCGCCGTCGGGCTGATCGTCCTCACGCTCGTGCTCGGCCTGCTCTATCCGCTCGCCGTCACCGGCGTCGGCCAGGTCGTCTTCAACGACGCCGCCAACGGCTCGCAGATCAGGGTCGACGGCAAAGTCGTCGGCTCGCGCCTGCTCGGCCAGGGCTTCAGCAGAGCCGAGTACTTCCACAGCCGCCCGTCGCAGAGCGACTACAACCCGTCGGCGACCTTCTTCAGCAACGCCGGCCCCAACGGCGCCGACACGCGCGACGCGATCGCGAGATACGCGGCCGCGTACCTGAAGACCGAGGGCAGATACGACCCCGGCCTGACGCGCGCGCAGATCCCGCCGGACGCCGTCCAGACCTCCGCCTCCGGCGTCGACCCGCAGATCACGGTCGCCAACGCCCGCATCCAGGCGCATCGCATCGCCGCCGTGCGACGGCTGCCGCTCGATCGCGTCAACCGACTGATCGACGACCACACCGACGGCCGCGGCCTCGGCCTCTTCGGCGAGCCCGGCGTCAACGTCCTCGAACTGAACCTCGCACTCGACAAGGAGACCCGATGACCGCCCTCAGCGGCCCCGCGTCGTCGGCGCAGCAGCCCGCCCAGGGCGGCATGCCGCGCGGGCACGACGGCAGCGGGCGGCCGACGAGATCGCTGCTGGAGCCGGCGATCCTGCGCACCGCCCTGCTCGACTCGCTGCGCAAGCTCGACCCGCGCGCGATGATCCGCAACCCGGTCATGTTCGTGGTCGAGATCGGCGCGCTGCTGACGACGGTCGTCTGGCTCGTGCAGGCGCTCGGCGGCTCGATCTCCGGCGCCGGCTCCGACCCCGCCTGGTACACGCTGACCGTCAGCGTCTGGCTGTGGCTGACGGTGATCTTCGGCAACTTCGCCGAGGCGATCGCCGAGGGCCGCGGGCGCGCGCAGGCGGCGACGCTGCGCGCGATGCGCAGCGAGACGACCGCGCGGCTGCGCGACGGCGGCACGAAGAACGCCGGCGAGCTGATGCCGGGCGACGTCGTCGTCGTGCTCGCCGGCGAGGCGATCCCGGGCGACGGCACCGTCGTGAAGGGGATCGCCTCCGTCGACGAGTCGGCGATCACCGGCGAGTCGGCGCCGGTGATCCGCGAGGCCGGCGGCGACCGCTCGGCCGTCACCGGTGGCACGAGAGTGCTGTCGGACGAGATCCACGTCGAGATCACGCAGAAGCCGGGCGAGTCGTTCCTCGACCGCATGATCGCGCTGGTCGAGGGCGCCAGCCGCCGCAAGACGCCGAACGAGATCGCGCTCGGGATCCTGCTCGCGGGCCTGTCGCTGATCTTCCTCGTCGTCGTCGTGACGCTGCGGCCGTTTGCCGACTACGCCGGCACGGCGACCTCGCTGGCGACGCTGATCAGCCTGCTCGTGGCGCTGATCCCGACGACGATCGGCGCGCTGCTGTCGGCGATCGGCATCGCCGGCATGGACCGGCTCGTGCGGCGCAACGTGCTGGCGCTGAGCGGCCGCGCCGTCGAGGCCTCCGGCGACGTCGACGTGCTGCTGCTCGACAAGACCGGCACGATCACGCTCGGCAACCGCCAGGCGTCGGAGTTCGTGCCGATGCCGGGCGTGAGCGAGCGGGAGCTGGCCGAGGCGGCGCAGCTCGCCTCGCTCGCCGACGAGACGCCCGAGGGCCGCTCGATCGTCGTGCTGGCGAAGGAGAAGCTGGGGATCCGCGCGCGCGAGCTGGGCGAGCACGAGGCCGAGTTCGTCCCCTTCACCGCGCAGACGCGGATGTCGGGCGTCGACCTCGACGGGGTGCGGCTGCGCAAGGGCGCGGGCGACGCGATCGAGCGCTGGATCGCCGCCGAGGGCGGCACGACGCCGCCGCAGCTGAGAGCCGAGCTGGACCGCATCGCGCGCGACGGCGGCACGCCGCTGGCGGTCGCGCGCGACAACCAGGCGCTCGGCGTCGTCCACCTCCAGGACGTCGTCAAGGAGGGGATGCGCGAGCGCTTCGACCACCTCCGCGCGATGGGCATCCGGACCGTGATGGTGACCGGCGACAACCCGCTGACGGCGGCGAAGATCGCGCAGGAGGCCGGCGTCGACGACTTCCTCGCCGAGGCGACGCCGGAGGCGAAGCTGGCGCTGATCAGGGAGCACCAGGAGGGCGGCCGGATGGTCGCGATGACCGGCGACGGCACCAACGACGCGCCCGCGCTCGCGCAGGCCGACGTCGGCGTCGCGATGAACACCGGCACCCAGGCGGCGCGCGAGGCCGGCAACATGGTCGACCTCGACTCCAATCCGACGAAGCTGATCGAGATCGTGGAGGTCGGCAAGCAGCTGCTGATCACGCGCGGCGCGCTGACGACCTTCTCGATCGCCAACGACGTCGCGAAGTACTTCGCGATCCTGCCGGCGATCTTCGCCTCGACATACGCGCTCGCCGGCAGCACGACCGGTCCGCTCGACCAGCTCAACGTGATGAACCTGGGGACGCCGCGCTCGGCGATCATCAGCGCGATCGTCTTCAACGCGCTCGTGATCCCGCTGCTGGTGCCGCTGGCGCTGCGCGGCGTCAAGTTCCGCCCCGTCGGCGCGACGCAGCTGCTGCGCCGCAACCTGCTCGTCTACGGCCTCGGCGGCCTGATCGCGCCCTTCGCCGGCATCAAGCTCGTGGACCTGGTCGTCCACAACCTGCTCGGAGCCTGATGGCCGGCAGGCTGAAGGTCTTCCTCGGGATGGCGGCGGGCGTCGGCAAGACGTACCGGATGCTGCAGGAGGGGCAGGCCGAGGCCGAGTCCGGCCGTGACGTCGCGATCGGCTGGCTGGAGTCGCACGGTCGCAGGGAGACCGCGGCGCAGGCGGTCGGGCTGGAGGTCGTGCCGCGGCTGCGCGTCGAGCACCGCGGCACGCAGCTGGAGGAGATGGACCTGCGCGCGATCCTGCGCCGCGCGCCGGAGCTGTGCCTGATCGACGAGCTGGCCCACACGAACGCGCCCGGGTCGCTCCATCCCAAGCGCTTCGAGGACGTCGCGGCCGTGCTCGCGGCCGGCATCGACGTCTCCACGACCGTCAACGTCCAGCACCTCGAATCGCTCAACGACCAGGTCGCCGAGCTGACCGCGACGCGCGTGCGCGAGACCGTCCCCGACGAGGTGCTGGCCGGCGCCGACGAACTGGTCCTGATCGACCTCACCCCGGAGGCGCTGATCGAGCGGCTGCGGGCCGGCAAGGTCTACCCGGCCGCGCGGGTCGAGTCCGCCCTCAACAACTTCTTCAAGATCGAGCACCTGTCGGCGCTGCGCGAGGTCGCGCTGCGACAGGTCGCGGAGGAGGTCGAGGCGAAGCGGGTCGTCAGCGGGCCGGGCCCGCCGCGCCGGCGCGACGAGGAGCGCGTGCTCGCGAGCGCCGCCCCGGCCGCGATCGGCGAACGGCTGCTGGCGCTGGTCGAGCCGACGCCGGCGTCGCAGCGGGTCGTCCGGCGGGCGTGGCGCTCGGCGCAGCGGCTGGGCACCGAGCTGGACCTGCTGTGGGTGCAGCCGCCGGGTTCGCTTGACGCCGGGGTCGCAGAGCAGCTCGACGCGCTGCGCCGGCTCGCGGTCGTGCTCGGCGCGCACCTGCTGATCGAGCCGAGCGACGACCTCGTCGGGACCGTGCGGCGGATCGCGCACGAGCGCGGCACGACCTACGTGCTGATCGGCGAGCCGAGCAGGCGCGGCGCGCTGCAGCGGCTGCTGCGGCCGTCGCTGCCGAGCCGGCTGCTGGAGGCCCTGCCGGGGATCGACGTGCGGATCGTCGCCGACCGCACCAGGCGCGCGGCGGTGCCCGCGTCTGCCGCGCCCGGAGCGTCGCCGTTCTCGCCGCGGGAGCGACGCTGATGGTCGCCGACGTCCTCGTCACCGTCGTGCCGCTCGTGCTCGTCGCCGCCGCGACCTGGGTCGCGCGCGGGCGGCGCATGCGGCGCGCGCTGCCGCCGCCCGGCCCCGGCCGCGTGCTGTTCCCCTTCCGCGGGCGCGAGCTGTCGGTCCCGGCGTTGGAGTCCGCCCTGCGGCTGGCGCGCGCCGATGACGCGACGCTCGTGCCGGTCTACCTCGCGGAGGTGCCGCTGCACCTCTCGCTCGACTGCGCGCTGCCGCGTCAGAGCGCCGTCGCGCTGGCGCTGCTGGACGCGGTCGAGCAGCGCGCGCGGCGGTTCGAGGTGCCGGTCGACGCGCGCATCGAGAAGGGCCGCGATGCGCGCCACGCGCTGCGCCAGATGCTCCGGCACGAGCGCTACGACCGGATCGTGCTGGCCGCCGAGACGGCCGCCGGCGGCGACGGCTTCACGCCCGCCGAGACCGCCTGGCTGCTGGCCAACGCGCCCGGCGAGATCGTCGTGCTGCGGCCGGCGCGCGACGCCGACGTCGCGACGCTGACCGCATCAGATGCCGCATGACCGTGTTCAGACGTTGCAAGAGCGCGCCCGCCCGGCCGATCACCCGGCCCATATGCTGGATCGCTTGCTTGTCCCGATGTCCGCCGTCCGCCGACAGACCACCCTGCTGCTGCTCGCCGTCGCCTCGCTTCTGGCGGGCGGAGCGGCCCTCGCCGCGCTCGCGCCCAGCGCCGACGCGCAGGCCGCCGTCTCCAAGAAGGCGGTGAAGAAGGGCCCGAAGCTCGTCTTCGTGCGCTGCTCGTCGGTGCCGTACCCGTGTCAGGGCTCGCACACGATCGTCGTGCGCGGCGGCAAGATGCTGATCGGCGCGGGCGGGCTGACGAAGTCCGGGCGCGTCGAGTTCCCCGTCCGCAGCAGCTCCGGCAAGGCCGGCAAGCGCCGCGTCGCCGGTCGCTTCCGCACCAAGACGCGGCTGCTCGTGACGGTGCCCAGAGACGCGGTCAGCGGCGTCGTCAGAGTCGTGATGCCGGGGCCGCGCTACTCCAACGGCGTCCGCGTCACCGTCCGCAAGGCGCCCGCGGCGACGAGAGTGACGAGACCGACACCGGTCACGCCGCCCGTCAGAAGCAACGGCAGAAGCGTCTTCGACGGCAGCGGGATGTGGATCTGGTACCTCAGAAGAGCGGCCGGCGGCGACCCCGACGCGATCGCGGCGAAGGCCGCCGCGGCCGGTGTGCGGACGATCTTCCTCAAGAGCGCCGACGGCACCAACGTCTGGTCGCAGTTCTCGTCCTCCGCCGTGGCGGCGCTGAAGGCGACTGGGCTGAACGTCTGCGGCTGGCAGTTCGTCTACGGCAGAGACCCGCTCGGCGAGGCGCGCGCCGCCGCCGCCGCGAAGGAGGCCGGCGCCGACTGCTTCGTGATCGACGCCGAGGGCGACTACGAGGGCAAGTACGCGCAGGCGCAGCGGTACACGAAGGCGCTGCGCGCGGCCGTCGGCGACGGCTACCCGATCGGCCTCACCTCGTTCCCGTACGTCCACTACCACCCGGGCTTCCCCTACTCGGTCTTCATGGCGCCGGGCGGCGCGACCTTCAACCTGCCGCAGGTCTACTGGAAGACGATCGGGACGTCGGTCGACACCAGCCTGCAGATCACTTACCAGTACAACGGCGTCTACCAGACGCCGATCTACCCGCTCGGGCAGACCTACGACGGCACCTCCGCCAGCGACGTCCGCCGCTTCCGCCAGCTGTCGGCCGGCTACGGCGCGACGGGCCTGAGCTGGTGGGTGTGGGACTTCGCCTCGGCGTCCGACTGGAACGCGGTCGGCGCCGACGTGGCCGCGGTCGAGCCGCTCGACAGCCCGCGCTACCCGACGCTGAAGGCCAACGGCTCGAAGACCGGCTCGCGCGGCGACCTCGTCGTGCTGGCGCAGGAGCACCTCAACGGCGGCGGGGCCGCGCTGAGAGTCGACGGCGACTACGGGCCGGGGACCGCGACGGCGGTCCGCCAGTACCAGTCGTCGAAGGGGATCGACGCGACCGGCGTGATCGACGACGCGACCTGGCCGACGCTGCTGAGAGAGACGCCGAAGACGACCAACTGGGTGTCGGTGGCGCGGGCGTCCGCCGCGAAGGCGCGCGGCGCGCGGGCGGCGGCCGCGTCGGCGGCGCTGCCGCGGGTCAACGGCCCCGCGTCGGCGGGCCTGAGAGCCCGCCGCGACGAGATCCCGCCCGGCCCGCGCAGATAGCAGCGCGGGCGCGGGGCGGAAGCGGTCTCGCGCGGCCCGTCAGCCGCGCCGCGAGGCGATGCGGTCCGCCCCCGCGACGCGTCAGGCGCGTCACGAGACCGGAGCGGCCGCTATCTGGTGGCGTCCTCGACCTGTCTCTGCAGGTCCTCCAGCTGCTGCTTGGCATCGTCCGGCACGCCGTCGATGTCCTTCGCCTTGTCGACCGCGTCGCTGGTCGCGTCAAGCGCCTCGCTCTGCAGCTTTCTCGCGTCCTCCTGGAGCTGTCTCTGCATCTCCTCGGGCGTGATCTTGCCGTCTCTGACCTGCTGCGCCAGCTCTCTCGCCTTCTCCTGCAGCGCTCTGCTTCTCTCCTGGAGCTGCTGGCCCTGCTGCTGCAGCGTCTTGCCGAGATCCTCGACCTTCTTGTTGTCGCTGCCACAGCCGCCGAGCACGATCGCCCCGCCGACCGCGACCGCCAACAAGCTCGTCTGGATACGCATGCAGTTGCCTCCTCAATATTTCGGTGCCCGTACGTGCGACGGCGCACATGAAAATGGATCTGACTCGTCGCGTCAGTCGTCCGAAGGTCTCGCTTCGGTCTCACACCCCTGCGCGGGCGCGACGATCCCCTGCATCATCGCCCATGCGACGAGTTCACGTGTCGTTCGCGCGTGAACGCGCTCGCGGCCCTGCCGCAGCAGGCGCCGCACCTGGTGGATCGAAATCCCCAGCCGCTCGGCGATCTCGGCATGCCGCAGCCCCTGCGCGGCGAGCGCGACGGCCTCGACCTGGCGAGGGGTGAGCGCGCTCGAACGAGGTGGTTCCACCACCGGCTCCGAGGCGATCCCCGTGAAGTCTCGGGTCTCCTGGACCCGAAAGTTCACGGGGATCGGAGGGGTGGGCTCGGGCGGGGTGGCGGGCGCGGGCGGCGCGACGGGCGCCGGCGGGGTGGGGGCGGCGGTGGCGAGGCGGGCGACGAGCGCGGCGAGCGCGGGCGGGACGAGCAGCAGCGCCAACGCGGTCAGGGCGAGCATGCCGCGCGAGGCGACGGCGGCGGGGTCGGTCAGCAGCGGCGTGAGCAGACCGGCGGTCGTGAGCGCGGAGGCGGCGAGCGCGCGGCGCGGGCCGGTCAGCGCGCCGAGCGCGGTGAGCGTCAGCAGCGCGGGCAGGAACAGCGCCCGCCCGTCGGCGCCGACGGCCGCCAGCGCCACGCCGAGCGCGAGCCCGGCCAGCACGACCGCATCCTGCCGCCGGCGCACTGCCGCCGCGACCGCGCCCGGCTCGCGCGCGGCCAGCAGCAGCGCGCTCAGCAGCAGCAGCGCGACGGTCAGACCAGTGACACGTGTGACCCCGCTCGTGCGCAGCACGATCAGCAGGAGCGCATACCCGCCCCCCGCCGCACCGACGATCGCGCCGGCCTCGAACGCGGCCAGCCGCAGCCTCAGCTCGGGCGCCATGCGCTTGCGACCAGCTCGTCGAGCGTGCGGGCGGCGGTCGCGCGCTTGGCGCGCTTGATCTGCGTGCGGACGGTCTCGACCGAGGTCCCGCGCTCGTGCGCGATCTGCTTCGGCGTCAGCCCGTCGGCGAGCAGCGCGACGACCGCCCGCTCGGCCGGGCTCAGCCGCGGCGCCGCCACGTCCGCCGGCTCCTCGGCGTCAGGGACGGTCGCGGCGATGACGTCGACCGAGATCGGCGCTTCGCCCGGGAGCCGCGGCAGCGGGGTGGAGGCGGGCGCGGGGGGCGGCGACGGCGCGGAGGGGGCAGGCGGCGGCGCGGCGAGGGCGGGAACGGCGGAGCGGGCCGGCGGCGACGCGGCGGACGCGGGTTCGGCGAGCGCCGGGGCCGCGGCGCCCGCGGGCCCGGTCGCGGCGAGCACGCGCCGCAGGACGGTCACGCCGACGACGCCGAGCAGCGCGATCGCGATCGGCGCGAGCGTGGCGGTCGTCGCGTCGTCGGTCTCACCGCCCCACGGCGCGAGCGTCGTCGCGGAGGTGCCGGTCGCGAGGAAGATCGCCAGCTTGCCGGCGCTCAGCGCCGCCCCGCAGGCGAGCGCCGGGCCGGCGAGCGCCCAGCGCCGCCGCCGCGCGCCATCGCCGCCGCCCGCCGTGCGGCCGCCCGCCGCAGTACCGCCGCCCGCCGTGCGGCCGCCCGCCGCAGTACCGCCGCCCGCCGCGCGGCCGCTTCCCGCCGCCGCGACGCCGCCGCCCGTCGCCGTGCCGCCGTACGCCGCGGCCGCCGCCGCGACGAGCGCGATCCACTGGGGCTGGGTCGCGAGGTTGCCGGGGTAGCCGCCGTCGCTTGCCGCCGGCAGCACCGCGACCAGGGCGAGCGGCGCCAGCCACCAGACATGTGTGCGCGCGAACGACGCCCAGCGCGGGACGGTCGCCAGCGCCGCCGCCCAGGCGAGCAGCCAGGCGATCCCGATCGCGATGCTGCTCGCCCACGGGCGTGAGACGACCGCGGTGGTGAGCGCCACGAGCGAGTCGGCGACGCCGATCGCGCACGCGACCCGCAGCGGCAGCAGCTCGCAGGCGACGCCCGCGCGCACGGCAGCGGCCACGCCGCCGACCGGCAGCGCACCCGCGCCCGCGCGCACAGCCGCAGTCGCGCCGCCTCTCGTCAGCTCGTCGTCGCCGTCCATCGCGTCGCCGTCCCCTCAGATCCCATCGACGCACCCGGTCCCGGTGCGCACGCAAGCCGCGCCATCATTAGCACGCCGTCGCGCCCTGGTACAGCGGGCGGGGGAGGCGGTCGTACCCACTTCTGACCTCTCGACAGACGGCCTCGCGGGCGCGACCGTCAGGGGCCGATGAAGGCTCGGGAGGAGAGCGCTGACGCGACCCTACGGCGTCTGGGGACGACGCACGCCGACCGCCGCCCAGGCGGTCGCCGCCGCCTGCGAGCTGGTCGCGACGCCGAGCTTCTCGTGGACGTGCTGGAGGTGCTTCTCGACCGTCCGCGGCGAGATCCCCATCAGGCTCGCGGTCTCCGGTCCGGAGCGGCCGAGCGCGATCCAGCGCAGCGCCTCGGCCTCGCGAGGGGTCAGGCCGAGCGCCTGCAGCGCGGCGACGTTCATGCCGCCGCTGCCGGGCTCCAGCAGCAGCATCGCGCTGCCCTCGCCGTCGAGGCCGGGCAGCACGCGCACGGTCAGCACGTTGTCGCCGGAGCCGAGCAGCAGCGGCTCGGTCGAGCGCGCGTCTCCGGCGCGGCGGCGGAGCGCGTCGAGCAGCGCGCGCGGCAGCCGCTCGGCGGCCGCGTCGGTGCCGAGCCGGTCGGCCAGCAGGGCGCGTGCGGCGTCGGTCGCGAAGGCGATGCGACCGTGCGGATCGACCACCACGACGGGGTTTGCGACCGCATCGAGGCCGCGCTCGAGGGCGGCCAGCGTCGCCGCGCGGGCGCTCGACAGCTCGATCGTGCGGTAGGCCTGGATCAGGTGGGGACGGGCGCGCGTCAGCAGCGTCACCTCGCCGTCGTCGAAGTCGTCGGGGCCGCGGCTGAGCGCGATCGCGACGACGACCGGCGGCCGCGACGGCAGCGTGAAGGAGACCTGCGACTCGATCCCGAGCGGGGCGTAGAAGTCTTGGTAGAGGCGGGTCTGGCGGAAGGCGACGCGGTCGACGAAGTCCGAGATCCGTCTCGGCCGGCCGTCGCGCGTGCGGCGCACGTACTGCAGCACCGGGTGCTGGTGGGAGAGCCGCGCCCAGCGTCTCGGCGTCTCCGGCGGGAGCGCCGGATCGGAGATGCCCCACATCCGTTCGGGGTCGACGTCGACCTCGTTGTAGGCGGCGTAGTCGTTGGGGACCGCGGTCCGCAGCAGCGGCAGGATCCCGCTGCGGAACTCGTCCAGGTCGACGAAGCCGTAGGCGTCGCCGACGACGTCCATCAGGCGCTGCTCGAGGCCCGGCGTCCGTGCGTTCATGAGGCGCCGACTGTAGCGGGAGCGCCTACGCGATTTCCACGTAGACCGGAGGAACAGTTGGCATGACCGTCCGTCGTCTCGTCGCGGCCGTCGCGCTCGCCCTGGCACTGGCCGGAGCCGGCGCCGGCGTCGTCGCCGGCTCCGCCGCGGCGCTCCCCAGAGGTCCCGCCCCCGTCGTCGGTGACTGCATCGGCTGGCAGGGGCCGGGCCTGTGCGTCTACGACATCGGCTACATCAGCTTCAGACTCTCCAAGCGCGTGCTGCACGTCGGCGACCGCGTCAGCGGCGTCTACGCGTGGGGCTTCAGCCCGACCCGCAGCGGCCGCTTCCTCAGCGGGGGAGCGGGACTGCGACTGCAGCGCTGCAGCGGCGACAAGGTCGCCAAGGCCGGCTCCTCCGGCTCGCGCACCTGCACCTGGAAGGCGGTCTCGGCGACCCCCGGCTGGGTCACCTCGCTGGGGATGACGCTGTTTCAGAACGCCTCGCTCGGCGCCTACACGGAGAACGACTTCTACGTCGTGCTCGGCAGAGAGAAGGTGATCGAGGGCGAGGTGACGCGCGAGCGCACCGAGAACAACAGAACCGCCAGCAGACAGGGGATCCCGAACGTCACCGTGAAGCTGCACGGCCCGCAGAGCAAGACGGTCAAGACGAACGCCAACGGCTACTTCGCGACGACGGTCAGCAAGAGCGGCAGCTACCGCGTCACTCCGACGCTGCCGGGCAAGTACGGCGGCAGAGGCGCGGTCAGACCGGCCTCGAAGGTCGTCACGGTCAGCAATCGCAAGAGCGCCCGCGCCGACTTCGCCGTCGAGGACGACCTGAAGGTGACGCTCACGTTCGACCGCGACAGAGTGCCGGCGACGGGCCTGGAGCAGGTGACCGGCACGATCAGAGCCGAGCGCTTCGGCGAGCCGGTGCCGAACCTCGTCGTCAGCGTGATCCCGTTCAGAAGATCGGTCTCGATGAACCCGGAGGAGGCGCCGGTGCCGGCGCACATCTGCGACATCGACTGGACGCTGTTCCTGCGCTGGCCGAGCGGCACGCGCGGCCAGACCGGCAACGTCTTCCCGTTCGACGAGACGACCAACGAGAGAGGCGAGCGCAGAATCGCCCTCCAGCTCGGCACGGTCCCCGGGACCTTCGTGCTGCAGGTGTGGGCGAAGGACGACGCCGGCAGACTGCGCTACAAGCACATCTCCGACGTCTCCGACACCGCGACGATCGTCAACGAGCCGACCGGCGCGCTCGCGCCCGCGGGGCTCCCCGGCGAGCTGGCCAACGTCGCGACGGCGCAGGCGCTGACGCTGCCGTCGTCCCCGACGGCGCTCGCCGAGGAGCTGTCGGCCAAGCTCCAGCGCGGCCTCGCCTACACGCCGGTGCGCGGCAGCGCGATGTCCGGCCTGCTGGCCTATCCCGCCGGCGAGCGACCGGCCGTCGGCGCGAACGGGAGCGTCGGCGCAAACAACGGCATCGTGCTCTCGCCCGACACGCTCAACAGCGCGACGTCGCTCGCCTTCGGCGGCTTCGCCGGCGCGGCCAAGGCCGGGCAGCTGCCGGCACCGCCGAGCTTCGCCCAGTGGATCGCCGGCGCCGGCGCGCAGGGCTGGGCGCTGAGCCCGCAGGACGGCACGGCGACGATCGACGACGACCTGCGCGGCTGGCACTACCTCGGCTTCCCGTATCCGAAGGCGGGCGGCTGCTGATGTGGCGGCTCGCGCTCGCGATGCTGCTGATGGCCGCGGCGCTCGCGCTGGCGGCGATCCGCTCGCCGGCCGCCGAGGCGGTCACGTTCGGCAGCAGACTCGACCAGACGCCGAACCTCGCGTTCGGCTGCGAGGCGCGGCCCTACATCGCGCTCGCCGGGGCGCAGCTGATCCCGACCGGGATGACGAGCTGCATGTGGTGGTCGGCGCCGCTGACGGCGGCGAGCACCTACGTCCCGGTCGGGCAGGGCGTGATCACCGCCGCGCGCGTTCGCTCGGGGCCGAGCCCGGCGCCGCTGCGGATCTCCGTGATCAGCTCCGGCGGCGGCCTCTGCTGCACCCATCAGCGCAGCTCGGAGGTCTTCAGACCGGCGCCGAACGACGTCACGACGGTGCCGCTGTCGCTGACGGCCGGCAGCGGCCTGGACCCGAACCGGCCGGGCTCGCAGTACAGCGACATCGTCGTCGTCAGCGCGGTCGGGCCGGGGACGCTGCCGGTGCACGACTTCGGCGTCCACGGGACCTTCAACACGAGCGTGCCGGCCGCGTCGTTCCTGCACCCGGAGCTGACCAACGGCAACTCGAACACGGACGTCGGCTGGATGGACGGCTACGAGGTGCTGCTGCAGGTCGACTGGAGCGCGACGCCGCAGCAGGCGCCGGAGCTGCCGACGCAGACGCCGGTCGTGCCGCAGACGCCGCAGACCCCGATCACGCCGCCGGCCGCGCCGAGACTGTCGCGGCTCGCGCGCGACGGGCGTGCGCTGACGGTCGACGTCAGCGGTCCGGCGCGGGTGACGGCGCGGGTCGAGCGCTGCGTCGTGCGCAGACGACCGCGCCGGCGGACGGTCTGCACGACCGTCGCGCGGCTCGGCGCGAGAGCGGCCAGAGCGGGCCGCGTGCGGCTGCCGTTGCCGCGCGGCCTGCATGCGGGTACGTACCGGGTGACGATCAGCGCGCCGGGCGCGGCCGCGCTGGTGCGACGAGTTGCGGTGCCGGCGGGTGGGACGAGACAGAAGTGACTCCGCCGCCGGCGTCGTGAGGCGGGACAAACGGAGCGAGCGGGGGTGGGACGACTCCGGCTCGCTCCGCCGTCCGGCTAGTTGCCGCCAGTGGAGTCGATCTGCGCCTGCGCGTCGTCGAGCTGCTGCTTGACCTCGTCGGGGACGTTCGGGTTGTCCTTCGCCGCGTCGATCGCGTCGCCGGCCGCGTCCTTCGCCTCCTCGGTGATCTGCGCGGCGTCGTCCTGCAGCTCTCTCGACGCGTCCTGCGGGTCGACGGTGCCGTCCTGCACCCCTCTGGCGATCGTCGCGGCCTTCTGCTGCAGCGCTCTGCCTCTCTCCTGCAGCTGCTGACCCTGCTGCTGCAGCTTCTCGGTCGTGTCGTCGTTGGAGCCGCAGCCGGTCGTGGCGATCGCGGCGACGGCTGCAAGGGCGGTGAGAGCGGCGGGGATGCGGATCATCTGGGGTTCCTCCGTGAAGTGACGTTCGTCGTGACGGAGGGCAGCTTCGCGGCCGGCGACGGTCGCTCCCAGGCGGGCGGGCCGCCGCTCGTGCGGCGGTTTTCCGCCACGCGCGCGGCGGCGAGCCGGCCGGCCCGCGCCGCTCAGCCTTCGCGCGAGGCGAGCGCCTTGCGCAGCGACAGCTTCGGCCCGATCCGCAGCGCGGCGCGGGCGTAGACGACGCTCGCCAGCCGCAGCGTTCCCGCGGTCGTCACGAGCGTCAGCGCGATCGCGACGAGCAGCTGCCACAGCGGCACGTCGCTGACGAGCCAGCGCGCCGGCATCGCCATCGGCGCGCTCGGCGGCAGGAACGAGACGACCGTCATCAGCGTGCCGTCGGGGTCCTGCAGGGCGACGAACGAGAGGATGTAGGAGCCGATCACGACCATGTTGAGCGCGCCGGTGCTCGACTGCAGATCCTCCTGGCGCGAGACGAGCGCGCCCGCGACCGCGTAGACGGTCGCGTAGAGCGCGTAGCCGAGCAGGAACCAGAGCGCGACGATCGCGACCCAGCCGACGGTCACGTGCGGCAGGTCGACGCTGCCGAGCAGGCTCGCGCCGATCACCCCGACGGCGAGCACGAGCGCGAACTGGCCCAGCCCGAGCAGGCCGAGGCCGACGATCTTGCCGAACAGCAGCTCGCGCGGCCGGATCGCGCTCAGCACGACCTCGATCACGCGCGAGGCCTTCTCCTCGACGATCCCGCCGGCGACCCACAGGCCGTAGGTGAAGATCGCGAGGTAGAGCAGCAGCACGGCGACGAAGGCGATCCCCTGGCGCGTCGAGCGGTCCTCGTTCTGCGGCTCCAGCACGCGCACCTGCAGCGGCGCGGGGTCGAGCGCCGCCTGCAGCTGCGCCGGCGGCACGCCCGCTCTGTCGAGCGCCTCGCGGAGGGCGAGCTGGCCGCGGGTCGCCTGGATCGCGGCGGCGAGCGTGTCGCTCGGGTCGTCCTCGACCAGCACCTCGGCGCCATCGACCACGGCGGCGTCGGCGTCGCCGTCCTCGACCGCCTTCGCGGCGGCCGCTCTGTTGGGATAGTCGCGCGTCTCGATCGTCGCGTCGAGCGCCGGGCCGGCCGCTCTCAACGCCTGCGCATACGGCTGCGAGGCCTGGCCGACGAGCGCGACCGTCTTCGTGTCGTCGCCGCCGCCGGTGACGCTCGCGATCACGAGCACGACCGCGATCGCGACGAGCTGGATCAGCGTGCCGACCTGGAAGGCGCGGCTGCGCGCGCGCTCGGTCAGCTCGCGTTTGGCGACCAGCCAGCGGGGGCTGTTCACGCGACCACCTCGCGGAACAGCTCGGTCAGCGACGGCAGCACGGTGCTGAAGTGGGTGACGGGACCGGCGGCGCGGGCGCGGTCGAGCAGCAGCTGCGGGTCGGCGTCGTCGGCCAGCTCGACCAGCAGGCCGCCGTCGTGGGCGGGGCCGATCGCGGTCGCGCCGGGGAGGCCGTCGAGCCAGTGCCGGTCGGGCGCGTCGACCTCGACCCGCAGCAGCCGTCTGCGGTCGCGGCGCCGCAGCGCCTCGACCTCGCCGGCGGCGACGATGCGGCCGCTCTTGACGATCGCGACGCTGTCGCAGAGCCGTTCGACGAGCTCCAGCTGGTGGGAGGAGAAGAGCACCGGCACGCCGCGATCGACCTCCTCGCGCAGCACGCCCGCGAGCACGTCGACGCCGATCGGGTCGAGGCCGGAGAAGGGCTCGTCGAGCACCAGCAGCGACGGTCTGTGGACGAGCGCTGCGGCGAGCTGGACGCGCTGCTGGTTGCCGAGCGAGAGCGCCTCCAGCTCGTCTCTGGCGCGGTCGGTCAGGTCGAGGCGGTCGAGCAGGTCGTCGGCGGCGCGGACGGCGTCGGGACCGTCGAGGCCATGCAGGCGGGCGAGGTAGACGAGCTGGTCGGCGACGCGCATCTTCGGGTAGAGGCCACGCTCCTCCGGCATGTAGCCGAAGCCGCGGCGGGCGGCGGCGTCGAGCGGCCGGCCCTCCCACGTGACGGTGCCCTCGTCGGGGCCGAGCACGCCGAGGACGATTCGCATCGTGCTCGTCTTGCCGGCGCCGTTGGGCCCGACGAAGCCGGTCATGCGACCGGGCTCGACGTCGAGCGAGAGACCGTCGAGGGCGACCAGGTCGCCGTAGCGGAGTCGGAGGTCGCGGCACTGCAGCACGGCGGACATCTGCTGGCGAGCTTGCCCGCGCTCCGCCGCGCCAAACGGTGCGGGCGTCAGCGTGCGGCGTCCACGGGCGGCGGGGTAGGCTCGCCGCATGCTCGTGCGCGACGCAGGCGACGCCTGGCAGATCGTGATGCAGACCGACCACGGCGACGTCGCCGGCCAGCTCGTCGCCGCGTGGGGCGGGGAGGGGTTCAGAGCGCCGGCGCGGCTGGCGAGCGCGGCGCTCGCCGCGACCCGCCACGACGACGGCTGGGCGGTCTGGGAGCGGCGGCCGCGGCTCGATCCCGACACGGGCGCGCCGCGCAACTTCCTCGGCGTGCCGGTCGCGCCGCACCTCGCCTTCTATCGCGCCGGCGTCGAGGTCGTCTGCGAGGAGGACCGCTACGCCGGCCTGCTCGTCTCGATGCACATGAGCGGCCTCTACCGGCAGCGCTACGGCGTCGTGCCGGCCGGGCCGATGCGGCTGAGCGACGAGGAGCGCGCATTGGCGGACACCTTCTGCGACCAGGAGGAGCAGCGCCAGGAGGCGCTCGCGGCGCTGCTGGAGGTGAGCGAGGAGGAGCGCTGGCACGACTACGCGCTGCTGCAGGTCGCCGACCTGGTCTCGCTCTTCTGCGCCCTCGGCGACCTCGAGGGTGGGACTGCCAGCGGCGCCGCCGAGGCGGTCCCGACGGCTGACGGCGACAGCGTCCGGGTGGCGCTGGAGCCGCTCGGCCCATGGCGGCTGGGCGCGACGCCGTACCCGTTCGCGCAGCAGCCGCTGACGCTGACGATGGTCCGCCGCCTGCTGCCCAAGCGCACCTGGCCCGACGACGCCGCCTTCCGCGCCGACCTCGACGCCTGCCCGCCGGAGACGGTGCGGATCTACCTGCAGGGGTGAGGCCGGCGCGCGACCGCCTGGCGCGGGCCAGGCCGCGCCGCGGGTGAGGCCGGGCGGGAGATGAGGCCGGGCGGGAGGCTAGGCCGAGCAGCGGATGCCGAGGTCGCGGCGGACGTCGCGCGGGACGATCAGCTTGCCGCAGCCGACGAGCGCGGTGCCGACCTCGACCAGCCGCCATCTGCTGCCTCTGCTCTGGAACAGGCCGAGGACGGCGTCGAGCTTTCTCGCGCCGGCGTCGACCGGCGTGATCGTCGAGAGGGCCCAGCGGCCTCTGGTCGAGATGCGCGGTCTGACGAGCTTGAATCTGCCGTTTCTGACGCTCTTGGGCACGAGGCTCGATCTGACGACGGCGGTGCGCAGCTCGACGCGCTCCGACCTGATCGGCGCGCGGTCGGCGGAGGCGACGGCTGGCAGCGCGGCGGCGGTGGCGACGAGCAGCGGGAGTGGGGCGATGCGATGGATCTGGCGCATTCCATCGCCCTACCCGCTGCCCGTCGCGGCATGCGTCAGGACGGCGGCGCGTACGCTCTGCGGACCGTGACCGCGGTGCCGTAGGCGGCGACCTCGCTCATCACGTTGCCGATGTCGTTGCAGTCGAAGCGCATCGCGATCACGGCGTTGGCGCCGTGGTCGCGCGCCGCGTCCTTGAGCCGGTCGACGGCGTGATTGCGCGACTCGGTCAGCAGCTTCGTGTAGCCCTTCACCTCGCCGCCGGCGATCGTGCGGAAGGAGGCGCCGATGTTGCCGAACGCGTTGCGCGCCCGCACGACGAGGCCGAAGACCTCGCCGTAGACCTCGACGACCTCGTAGCCGGGGAGGTCGTTCATCGTCGTGATGATGATGTCGTCGTCGCTCATGACGCGGACCCTACCCGCGGACGCTCAGCAGCTCCCCGGCGACACGGTCGGTCGCGTCGCCCGTCCCGCCGAGCAGGCGGCGCGAGAGCTGTGCGCGGCGGAAGAACAGCGGCGCGTCGTGCTCCCACGTCGCGCCGATGCCGCCGTGGACGGAGATCAGCTCGCGCGCGGCGAAGTCGAGCGCCGCGCCCGCCGACGAGCGCGCCGCGCTCGCCGCGACGGCGAACTCGGCCGGCGCGTCCTGCCGTGCCCAGCCGGCGTAGTAGAGCAGCGAGCGGGTGTTCTCCTGCCGCCGCAGCACCTCCGTCAGCGCGTGCTTGACCGCCTGGTAGGAGCCGATCGGACGGCCGAACGTGTAGCGCTCCTTCGCGTACTCGAGCGACCGCGCGAGCGCCTCCTCGACCGTGCCGAGCGACTCGGCCGCGATCAGCGCGTGCGCCAGGTACCAGGCGTTCGCCAGCTCGCCGGCGTCGACCTCCAGCCGCCGCGCGCGGGCGCCGTCGAGCGTGACGTGGCCGAGCGAGCGGGTCGCGTCGTAGGCGCTGACCGGCTCGACCGCGACGCCGTCGACCGGCGCGCCGTCGCGGATCGCGTCGACCAGCAGCGCGACCGGCTCGTCGCCGTCGAGCGCGGCGACGACGAGCGTGCCGGCACCGGGCGCGTTCGGCACCCACGCGACCGTGCCGCTGACCGTCGCGTCGTAGCGCCCGCCCTCGTCGGCGCCGTCGGCGAGCGGGCCGACGGACGGCGCCGCCGCGCGCCGCTTGCCGCTGCGCGGCTCGGCGGTCCAGGCGGGGTCGCGATCGTCGCCGGGCCGCAGCGCGACGAACGCCGCCCGCTCCTCGCCGGCTGCGAGCGCCGCCAGCAGCTTCGGATGCTGACCGTCGGCGTCGAGCAGCGCGGTCGCGGGCAGGTGGCCGAGCAGCGCCACGCCGGCCAGCACGCGGCCGGCCTCCAGCGCGACCAGCATCGCGTCGAGCGCGCCGAGCCCGGCGCCGCCGTTCTCCTCGCCGATCAGCAGCCCGGTCCAGCCGGCCTGTGAGGCGGTCGGCCAGAGATCGGGCAGCGGCTCGCCTTCCAGCGCCGCACGTGCCGCCTCGACCGTCTTGACCCGGCCGAGCGCGTCTCTCGCCGCCTCGCGCAGGAAGACCTGCTCGTCGGAGAGCTCGAAGTTCATGCCTTCACCTCCTGGCGCTCCTTGGCGCGCAGCTCCGAGAACGGGATGCCCTTGTCCAGACGCGGCTCCGGCGGCAGGCCGAGGACGCGCTCGCCGATCGTGTTGCGGAGGATCTCCTCCGTGCCGCCGGCCGACTTGAGGCCGGGCAGGAACGAGATCAGGTCGGCCCATTCGCCTGCGGCGAGCGTCTCGGGGCCGAGCACGTCGGCGATCAGGTCGCCGGCCTTGATCGCGGCGTTGACGGCGGTGACCTTGCCGAGGCCGGCCTCCGGGCCGGGGATCTGGCCGCGGCTGATCGCCGTCAGCAGCCGGTAGCCGGTGAAGCGCAGCGCGAGCAGCTCGGTCGCCAGCTCGCCGTAGGCGTGGCGCACCTCGCTGTCGGAGACGGCGGCCGGGTCGGCCGCGAGCGCGTCGGCGAAGCGCTCGGCGCGGTAGCCCATCCCCTCGCTGCCGGCGCCGATCGTGAGGCGCTCGAACATCAGCGTCGTCAGCGCGACGCCCCAGCCGCCGTTGACCGCGCCGACCTCGGCCCCGGGCTCCAGCCGCACGTCGTCGAAGAAGACCTCGTTGAACTCCGGCTCGCCGGAGATCTGCCGCAGCGGCACGACCGTCACGCCGGGCGCGTCCATCGGCACGATGAACATCGTCAGGCCCTTGTGCTTCGCCTGCTCCGGGTCGGTGCGCGCGAGCAGCAGGCCGTACGCGGAGAACTGGGCGTTGGTCGTCCACACCTTCTGGCCCGTGATCCGCCAGCCGCCGTCGTCCTCGCGCTTGGCGCGGCACTGCACGCCGGCCAGGTCGGAGCCGGCGGCCGGCTCGGAGAAGAGCTGGCACCAGACCTCGTCGCCGTGCAGCATCGGGCCGAGGTAGCGCTGCTTCTGCTCGTCGGTGCCGTGGGCGATGATCGTCGGGCCGAGCATGCCGACGCCGATCACGTCGAGGATCCCCGGCACGCCCTTGCGCGCGATCTCCTGGTTGACGATCACCTGCTCGAGCGGCCCGCGCCCGCCGCCGCCGTGCTCGGCCGGCCAGGTGACGCCGACGTAGCTCGCCTCCGCGAGTCGCCGCTGCCACGCCCGGTGCGCCGCGACCGCCGCGGTGTCGTCGCCGGTGCCGCGCGCGCTCGGCGCGTGCCCGGCGTTGGCGTCGAGCCATGCGCGCACCTCGCTGCGATACGCGGCCTGCTCTGGGGTGTCGTTGAGATCCACGTCTCTCCTTCCTGGCTGGCTGGCCAACTTCCTCCTGCCGCGCACCATACCGCCCGGCGCCCGGCCGCCCGTCAGGAGGTCGTGAACGCGCCGGGCATCACGCCCGCATCGAGCCCCGCGCCGCCATCGCGACCAGCGTGAAGAACCCCTGGAACGCGGGCGTATCGCCGTCTTCACGCAACGTCACGAGCGCTCTCTCCGCCGCGTCGACCGCGTTCGCCGCGTCGTCGTACTCGATGACCGCGAGGCGGTCGTAGTCGGCGAGCTGCCGGAAATCGAGTGACTTGACGAGCGCGATCGCAAAGGCGCAGAGGTGAACCGATGGCGGATTGGGAGGGTCGACATGGACGAGATGCCAGGCGGCGACCCGCTCGTTCGTCCAACGGTTGTCCGGACGGGTTTTGCGCAGCGCTTCGACCTGCCGACAGGCGGTGGCCACCGCGCGGTGCGGGATCGCGCGGACGAGATGAGCGACGACGACATCGGGGATGGTGACGGTGTAGCGGCCGCGGCCGGTCACCTGGCCGGCGGTGCGGTGGCAGACCTCGTGAAAGACGGCGTAGTAGGCGCTCGAGACGGCGCGGCGGAGGTCGAGCGCGTGCGCGGCGGTGCCGAGCGGCTCGTCGCCGACGAGCCGCCAGGCGTGGCTGATGAGCGCGTCCGGCGCGAGTTGGTCGACGACGCTCATCCGCGCGACACCCGCCCGTAGCCGTAGTTGGGGTGCTCGGCGCCGAAGTGGAAGATCGGCACGCATCCGGTCTGGGCGACCGAGACGGTGTCGCTGGCGTACATGGTGATCGCGTCGGCGGTCTCACGCGGCCAGCCGGGGCCGTCATCGAGCGGGTCCGTCAGGATCAGCGTGACGACGATCATCTCGTCTTCTTCGAAGTAGTCGAAGGCCGGCGCGCGGAACTCGGCGTCGAGGATCGTGATGCCGTCGACCTCGAAGCCGACGACCTCGTTGAGGACGATCTGTTTGACCCGCTCGACCGGGTCCATGGGGGCGAACTGGAGCATGCACAGACCGTACGGTCGATGCGCTGGATTGTCGCCACGAGTTATCTTGGAATTTGTGCCAATTGTGCGCAGGGGCGCGCAGGCCAGCGGAGCCGGCGCGCCCCGTGCGCCACGGCTCAGCGGCGCGCCGGGTGCGCGCTCCCCAGCCGCACCCGGCGCAGCGTGATCGTCTGGGCCTTGCCGCCGGCCGCCGGCCGGAAGGTCAGCTTCACCGTCAGCAGCGGCGCGCGGCGACCGAGGCGGGCGAGCGCGCTGCCGCGTCTGGTCGGTCTCGCGACCAGCCGCACGGCGCCGGTGCGGCTGACGCGCAGCGCGCCGCGGGCGACGACGACCGCTCTGACGACGGCGCTGCCCGCCCGGCTGCCGGCACGGCGAGCGCTGCCGGAGCGCGCGGAGGCCGAGGCCGGCGCCTTCGCCGTCGCGACGAGCACGAGGCGGCCGGCGGCGGGCGCGGTCACGCGCGCCGTCAGCAGCCCGCGTCTGCTCGCCGTCAGGCGCGCGAGCGCGAGGCGAGGAGCGGTGGCGGAGGGATCGTCGCCGCCCTGCCCGCCGGGCACAGGCCCGCCCGATCCGCCACCGCCACCGCCGTCGACGGGCGCCGGCGCGAGCTGCGTCAGCCCGGCCTCGGCGCTCGCGGGCGTCGCGAACGCCTCGGCGCTCGCGCGGACGGTGAAGCGGCCGGCGGCTCTGGTGGCGGTGACGGCCGCGCTGTAGCGGCCGTCGCCGTGGTCGGTCACGGGGCCGATCTGCTGGCCGCCGTCGGCGCCGAGCGCGATCCGCTCGCCGCCGTCGGGGCGGCGGTTGCCGTGGGCGTCGGTGACGATCACGGTCGCGCTCGTCGTCGCGGCGCCGTCGGCGACGATCGCCGCCGGATCGAGCGTCAGCGCCAGTCGCGCCGCCGGGCCGGGCCGCTGCGTCAGCTGCGCGCTGCCGCTGACGGCCGGCGCGACCGAGCGGTCGGTGGCGGTGATCGTCGCCGAGCCGGCTCTCGTGGTCGCCGTGACGGTCGCGCTGTAGACGCCGTCGCCGTGGTCGGTCAGCGGGCCGATCGCCTGGCCGCCGTCGCTGCTGAAGACGACGTCGTCGCCACCCGCGACGGCATTGCCGTGGGCGTCGGTGACGGTCGCCGTCGCGGTCGTCGCGGCGCTGCCGTCGGCGGTCAGCGCGTCGTCGGCGAGCGCGACCGTCACGGTCGCCGCCGGACCGGCGACCTCGGTCAGCCACGCGCCGCCGAGCAGCCCGCCGTACTGCGCCCGGACGTACGTTCTGCCAGGTCGCGTGGAGGCGGTGACCGTCGCCGTGCTGCGGCCGTCGCCGTCGTCGCTGACGGGGCCGATCTGCTGGCCGCCGTCGCTGCTGAAGGAGATCCCGCCGAGCGGCAGGACGTTGCCGTATCTGTCGGTCACCGACGCGGTCGCCGTCGTCGTCGCGCTGCCGTCGGCGACGAGCCTGTCGGGCGCGACCGTCGTCACGACCTCCCACGCCGAGTCCGCTCTCTGCGTCAGCGTCGCGCTCGCTCTGAGGCTGCCGGCGGTCGCCGTCAGCGTCGATCTGCCTGCTCTCGTGGTCGCGTCGATCGTCGCCGTGTAGCTGCCGTCGCCGGCGTCGGTGACGGCGCCGATCGGCTGCGAGCCGTCGCTGACGATGCTGACGTCCTCACCTGCGACCGGGTTGCCGAAGGCGTCGGCGAGCGTCGCGGTCGCGGTCGTCGTGCCGGTACCGACGAGCAGCTCCGGCTGCGCCAGCGTCAGCGCCAGCTCGGTCGCCGGGCCGGCGACCTGTCTCAGCGTCACCGGGTCTGCGTCGAGCGCGCCGGTGGCGGCGCCGATCTCGAACGCGCCCGCGCCCGTCGAGGCGGTGACGGTCGCCGTGTAGGTGCCGTCGGCGTGGTCGCTGACGGCGCCGACGGCCGGGCCGGCGGCGCTCGTGATCCAGACCTCCTCGCCGGGCACGCCGTTGCCGTGCGCGTCGGTGACGGTCGTGGTCGCGGTCGTCGCCGCCGTGCCGTTCGCGACGAGCGTGTCGTCGTCGAGCGCGAGCACGACCTGCGCCGGGGCGCCGGGCGTCTGCGTCAGCGTCGCGCTGTCGGAGATGGCGCCGACGGTCGCTCTGATCGTCGCGCTGCCGCTTCTGGCAGTGGCCGTGACGGTCGCGTCGTAGCTGCCGTCGCCGTTGTCGGCGACCGCGCCGACCGTCTGCAGGCCGTCGCTGACGATGCTGACCGTCTCGCCGGGCACCGCGTTGCCATAGGCGTCGGCGACGGTCGCCGTCGCGGTCGTCGTCGCGCTGCCGTCGGCGACGATCGCGGCGGGATCGAGCGCGAGTCTCACGCTCGCGGCCGGACCGTGGACCTGGCTCAGCGCTCTGCTGTCGGAGAGCGGGCCGGCAGTGGCGGTGACGGTCGAGGAGCCGGCTCTCGTGGAGGCGGTGACCGTCGCCGTGTAGGTGCCGTCGCCGTTGTCGGTGACCGCGCCGACCGCCTGGCCGCCGCTGCCCGCGATCGTCACCTGCTCGCCGATCGCCGGCGCGCCGCCGGCGTCTCTGATCGTCACGGTCGCGGTCGTCGAGGCCGAGCCGTTGGCGACCAGCTCGCTCGTGCCGAGCGCGAGCGACAGCTGCGCGGGCGCGCCCTGGGTCGAGATCACGACCGACGGCGTCGCCGCCGTCGCGGCCGTCACGAAGCCGCTCGGCGCGAGGCTGGAGCCGCCGCCGCCGCCGCCCGCGCCGCCGCAGGTCGAGCCGCCGCCGCCACCGCCGCCGTAGAGGCCGCCGCCACCGCCGCCGCCGCGGCCGGCGCCGCAGGCCATGCCGTAGCCGGCGCCGCCCTTGCCGCCGGCGCCGAGCGTGCCGGCGTCGCCGGGGCCGCCGCCCTGGAAGTAGGGCGAGCCCATCGCGCCGCCGGCGCCGCCGGCGAGCGTGGTGCCCGCGCCGCCGCCCTTGCCGCCGCCGGTGCCCGACCACTGGCCGCCGTTGCCGCCGGCCGCGCCGCCGTTGGCCTCCGACGCGCCGCCACCGCCGCCGGCCGCGACCAGCAGCCGCGTGTCGTTGACGGCGAGCGGGCAGTCGAGGATGCGGCAGCTGCGCACGTCGGAGGCGCCGCCGCCGCCGTGGCCGATCGAGACGGCGATGTCGAGCGGCTGCTTGGAGCCGCCGTCACCGCCGCCGTTGTAGCCGCCTACGTCGCCGGCGCCGTTGCCGCCGACGTGGACGAACAGTCTCTGCCCGGGGACGACCGTCAGGTCGCGCACGGCGCGCGCGCCGAGCCCGCCCGAACCGACGCCGACGCTGCCGCCGCCGCCGCCCGCGCCGCCGACGGCCATCAGCCGCACGCTCGTGACGCCGGCCGGGACGGTCCAGCACTGCTCGTCGCCGGTCGTCGCGAATCTGCGCAGCGCGCCGGCGACGCAGGCGCGCAGCTGCGTCAGCGTCGCGGTCGCGCTCGGCTGGCCGGGCGCGCTCGCGGCGGTCGCGGAGATCGTCGATCTGCCGAGCGTCGTCGAGGCTCTGATCGTCGCCTGGTATCTGCCGCCGCCGAGATCGCTGGCTGCGCCGACCTGCTGGCCGGCGTCGGTCGAGGCGAACTGGAGCGCGAGGCCGCCGACGGGGTTGCCGAAGGCGTCGCCGACGATCGCCGTCGCCGTCGTCGTGCTGAGCCCGTCGGCGTAGAGGAGCGCGTCCGCGAGCGCGAGCGAGACCTGCGTCGCGGGGCCGTTGGTCTGCGTCAGCGATCTGCTGTCGGAGAGCGCGCCGACGGCGGCTCTGACGGTCGCGCCGCCGGCTCTCGTCGTGGCGGTGATCGTCGCCGTGTACGTGCCGTCGCCGTTGTCGGTCGTGGCGCTGACCTGCTGACCGCCGTCGCTCGTGAAGCTGATGGTTCTGCCGGGCACCGGGAAGCCGTCGGTGTCTCTGACGGTCGCGGTCGCGGTCGTCGTCGCGCTGCCGTTGGCGACGAGCGTGTCCTGGCTCAGTCTCAGCGCGATGCTCGCCGGGTCGCCGTAGAAGGTGAATCTGACCGCCGCGGCGCTGCCGCTGGTGCTGAGCGCGCCGCCGGCCGGGACGAGGCTGGAGCCGCCACCGCCGCCGCCCGCGTACTCGTTGAAGGTCGTCTCGTAGCCGCCACCGCCGCCGCCGTAGAGGCCGCCACCGCCACCGCCACCGCCGTACTGGCCGCCGGTGCCGCCGGTTGCGCCGCTGCCGGCCAGGCCGCCGGTCGCGCCGCCGTCGCCGGGCGCGCTGGCCGTGCCGGCGCCGCCGACGCCCTCGTTGAGCGAGAACGTGACTCTGTTGCCGGGCTGGCCGGCCGCGCCGCCGGTGCCGCCGCCGCCGAAGCCGCCGCCGCCACCGCCGCCGCCGGCCGCGACGAGCACGCGCGCGGAGAGCGAGAGCGGGTTGGCGGAGGGGAGCGTGCGGATGTCGGTCGCGCCGCCACCGCCGCCGCCGAGGCTCGGCTTGTAGCTGCAGCCCCACTGGTCGCAGTTGGCGAGCGTCGCGGTGCCGGGCGTGCCGCCGCCGTTGAAGCCGCCGCCGCCGGCCGAGCCGCTGCCGCCGACGACGACGTAGAGCGTCGAGCCGGGGGTGACGGTGAGGTCGGATGCGATCCGCGCGCCGACGCCGCCTGCCGCCGGTCCGGGCCGGCCGCTTGCGCCGCCGGCCGCGCCGATCGCCTCGACGCGCAGCGTGCCGGGCCCGGACGGGACCGTGTAGCACTGCTCGGCGCCGCTGTAGGCGAAGCTCGCCTGGGTGCCGGTGAGGCAGGTCGGGTCGGCGCTCGCGGGCGCGGTCAGCGCGGCGAGCAGGAGGAGGGCGAGCAGCAGCGGCGTGAGCGCGGCGCGCAGGGCGGTGGTGGCGGCAGATCGAGGCATCGACTCGTCCATCGGCGGTCGCGCGCGCGAAAGAGATCCCTCACTTAGTGATCCTTGGCCGGCGCCTGGACGGGTGATCTACCCGGCGTCGTCCGGCCGCGCGCCCGCCAGTTCGTAGCGGGAGCGGAGGCCGAGCTTCGCGAGCGCGCGCGAGACGTGCGTCGCGACGGTGTGGCGGGAGATCACGAGGCGCTCGGCGATCTGCGGGTTGGAGAGGCCCTCCGCGGCCAGCTCCGCGACGCGCCGCTCGCTGGCCGTCAGCGCCGCCCAGCCGCTCGCCGGCGCCTGGCCCTGCGGCCCGCGCGGCCCGCGCGCTCCGCGCCGCAGCCCGGCGGCGCGCAGCCGCGCCTCGGCGCGG
>NZ_JAUTDN010000053.1 GCF_030646155.1 Conexibacter sp. CPCC 205762 | reverse complement strand
GCCCGCGCCGCCCGCGCCCGCGCCCGCGCCGCCCACACCCGCGCCCGCGCCGCCCGCGCCCGCGTCGCCGACGAAGGCGGGTCCCGTGAGCGCGTCGATCCGCGCGGGGTCGACGGCGAGCGGGCCGTCGCCGGCGGCCTCGAAGGCGAGCAGCGCGCGCGCCAGCGGCCGCGCGTCGCCGCCGCAGGCCTCGACGGCCGCCGCGTCGGCGTTCAGCTCCGCCTCCGTCGCGCGGCGGGCGCCGAGCGGTCTCAGCGCCGGCAGGAAGAAGAGGCTCTGCGCCGCCAGCTCGCCGGCCAGCTGCCGCAGCCCGTCCCGCCGCCGCGCATGCGCCGCCTCGTGCGCGATCAGCGCCCGCAACTGCGGATCCGCGCCACGACCTGCGCCAGCCGAGCCACCGATTGCGCCAGCCGAGCCACCGATTGCGCCAGCCGAGCCACCGATTGCGCCAGCCGAGCCGCCAATTGCGCCAGCCGAGCCACCGATTGCGCCAGCCGCGCCGCCAATTGCGCCAGCCGCGCCGCCATCTGCGACGAGCGCGCCACCCCCGAGCGCCGCCACCGCCCCGCTGCTGACGTGGATCCGCGGGCGCCAGAGGCCGGCGCAGAAGGCGAGCGGGCGGGGGTCGTCGATCACGCGCACGGTCACGCCGTCGAGCTGGCTCGGCACCGCCGCCGCCAGCGCCGGAGCGATCCGCCGCCGCGCGCGCAGGTGGCGCAGCAGCGCCGCGCCGCCGCGCAGCGCGACCGCCAGCGCCAGCAGCGCCGAGATCGCGACCAGCGGCCATTCGAGCAGGATGTGGACGAGCAGCGGCTCGTGGGCGTGGTCGATCGCGTCGGCGGCGTCGTCGCCCGGCAGCAGCGCGACGGCGGCGGCGAGGGCGGCGGCGACGGTCGCGATCGTGCCGAGCAGCGCCAGCAGCGCTTCGATTCTCCATGCTGACCTGCGGTCCGGCACCGTCGCGGACGGTAGCGGAGGTGCGGGAGACACAGGTTTCCGAGGCGTGAATGGGCGAGTTCGACATCCGCCCGGCCCGACCACCTACCATTCTTGGTTGACTGGCCAATCAGGCCGCACCTCAGACGAGCACAACCGAGGTAGGGAGACATGTCAAGCACCGAAGCGCTGGTCTTCGACGCCATCCGCACACCGCGCGGAAAGGGCAAGAGCAACGGCTCGCTGCACACGACGAAGCCGGTCGACCTCGTGGTCGGCCTGATGCACGAGATCCTCTCGCGCAACGTGGCGCTCGATCCAAAGCGGATCGACGACGTCGTGCTCGGCTGCGTCACGCCGGTCGGCGACCAGGGGATGGACATCGCCAAGACCGCCGCGCTGAAGGCCGGTCTGCCGGACACCGTCGCCGGCGTCCAGCTCAACCGCTTCTGCGCCTCCGGCCTCGAGGCCGTCAACATCGCGGCGCAGAAGGTCGCCTCCGGCTGGGAGGACCTCGTCCTCGCCGGCGGCGTCGAGTCGATGTCGCGCGTGCCGATGGGCACCGACGGCGGCGCCTGGGCGCTCGACCCGGAGACGAACCTCGACACCGACTTCGTCCCGCAGGGCATCTCGGCCGACCTGATCGCGACCGTCGAGGGCTTCACGCGCGACGACGTCGACTCGTACGCCGTCCGCTCGCAGGAGCGCGCCGCGGCCGCCCAGGCCGCCGGCAAGTTCAAGGACTCGGTCGTCCCGGTGCTCGACATCAACGACCACGTCGTGCTCGACAACGACGAGTTCATCCGCGCCGGCACGACGACCGCGACGCTCGGCAACCTGAAGCCGTCGTTCGCCGCGATGGGCGAGATGGGCGGCTTCGACGCGGTGGCGCTGCAGAAGTACCACTGGATCGAGAGAATCGACCACGTCCACACGCCGGGCAACAGCTCCGGCATCGTCGACGGCGCCTCGCTGCTGGCGATCGGCAACGCGCAGCTGGGCGAGGAGCTGGGCCTCAAGCCGCGCGCCCGCATCCTCGCGACGGCCGTCTCCGGCGCCGATCCGACGATCATGCTGACCGGCCCGGCGCCGGCCTCGCGCAAGGCGCTGGCGAAGGCCGGCATCAGCAAGGACGACCTCGATCTCGTCGAGATCAACGAGGCGTTCGCGGCCGTCGTCCTGCGCTTCGTCAAGGACCTCGACCTCGACATGGAGAAGGTCAACGTCAACGGCGGCGCGATCGCGATGGGCCACCCGCTCGGCGCGACCGGCGGCATGATCCTCGGCACGCTGATCGACGAGCTGCACCGGACGGGCGGCAGATACGGGCTGGCGACGCTCTGCGTCGGCGGCGGCATGGGCATCGCGACGGTCGTGGAGGCGATCTGATGAGCGACAACACGATCCGCTGGGAGCAGGACGCCGACGGCGTCGTCATCCTCACGCTCGACGACCCGAACCAGGGCGCCAACACGATGAACGAGGCCTACGCCCGTTCGATGGCCGCCGCGGTCGCGAGACTCGAGGCCGAGAAGGAGGCGGTCACGGGCGTGATCCTCACCTCGGCGAAGAAGACCTTCTTCGCCGGCGGCGACCTCAACGACCTGAGAGCGGTCACGCCGGAGCGGGCGGAGGAGTTCGCCGCCGGTCTGCGCGAGATCAAGGGCCAGCTGCGCCGTCTGGAGACGCTCGGCAAGCCGGTCGTCGCGGCGGTCAACGGCACCGCGCTCGGCGGCGGCCTGGAGATCGCGCTCGCGACCCACCGCCGCATCGTCGTCGACGACAGCAAGATCCAGCTCGGCTTCCCCGAGGTCTCGCTCGGCCTGCTGCCGGGTGGCGGCGGCGTCGTCCGCACGGTGCGGATGCTCGGCATCGTCAACGCGCTGATGCAGTTCCTGCTGCAGGGCAAGAGAGTGCGGCCGGGCAAGGCGCTGGAGCTGGGGATCGTCGACGAGCTGGTCGCGACCAGAGACGACCTGATCCCGGCGGCGAAGAAGTGGATCGCCGAGAACCCCGAGGCGCAGCAGCCGTGGGATGCCGACAAGAAGTACAAGATCCCCGGCGGCACGCCGTCGACGCCGGCGCTGGCGATGAACCTGCCGGCCTTCCCGGCCAACCTCAAGAAGCAGCTGAAGGGCGCCAACTACCCGGCTCCGGCCGCGATCATGGCGGCCGCGATCGAGGGCGCGCAGGTCGACTTCGACTCGGCGATCGAGATCGAGGGCCGCTACTTCGTCAAGCTGGCGACCGGCCAGGTCTCGAAGAACATGATCCAGGCGTTCTTCTTCGACCTCCAGCAGGTCAACGGCGACCGCGGCCGTCCGGCCGAGATCGAGCCGTTCATGTCGAGAAAGGCCGTCGTGCTCGGCGCCGGCATGATGGGCGCCGCGATCGCGTACGTCTGCGCGAAGGCCGGCATCGAGGTCGTGCTCAAGGACGTCGACCAGGCGGCCGCCGAGCGCGGCAAGGACTACTCCAAGAGACTGCTCGACAAGGCCGTCTCGCGCGGTCGCTCGACGCAGGAGAAGGCCGACGCGCTGCTGGCCCTGATCACGCCGACGACCGACCCCGCCGCGGCGGCCGGCGCCGACCTCGTGATCGAGGCCGTGTTCGAGGATCCGGCCGTCAAGGCGAGAGTGTTCGCCGAGATCGAGCCGCACCTGGCGCCCGGCGCGCTGCTGGGCTCGAACACCTCGACGCTGCCGATCACGCAGCTGGCCGAGGGCGTCTCGCGCCCGGCCGACTTCATCGGCCTGCACTTCTTCTCGCCCGTCGACAAGATGCCGCTGCTGGAGATCATCAAGGGCGAGGCGACCTCGGACGAGACGCTCTACCGCGCGCTCGACGTCGCCAAGCAGATCAAGAAGACGCCGATCGTCGTCAACGACTCGCGCGGCTTCTTCACCTCGCGCGTGATCGGCACGTTCATCAACGAGGGCATCTCGATGCTGGTCGAGGGCATCCCCGCGCCGACGATCGAGCAGGCCTCCTCGCAGGCCGGCTACCCGGCGCCGGTGCTGCAGCTCAGCGACGAGCTGAACCTGAAGCTGATGCGCAAGATCCGCAACGCCGCGAAGGCCGCGAACGACGCCGTCGGCACCGGCTGGGACGAGCATCCGTCCGAGACCGTGATCGACGCGATGCTCGACAGATACGACCGCCCCGGCAAGCTCGAGGGCCGCGGGTTCTACTCGTACGCCGACGGCAAGCGCACCGGCATCTGGGAGGGCCTCGCCGAGGCGTTCCCGCCGGTCTCCGATCCCTCGGCGATCGTGCTGAGAGACCTCGAGGAGCGGATGATGTTCATCGAGGCGATCGAGACGATCAAGTGCCGCGACGAGGGCGTCATCGAGTCGGTCGCCGACGCCAACATCGGCTCGATCTTCGGCATCGGCTTCCCCGCCTGGAGCGGCGGCGTGCTGCAGTACGTCAACGGATACGAGGGCGGCGTCGCCGGCTTCGTCGCCCGCGCTCGCGAGCTGTCCGCCAAGTACGGCGACCGCTTCGACCCGCCCGCCTCGCTGGTGGAGGCGTCCGAGAAGGGCGACCTCTACCTCGACGGAGTCGCGACGCCGGCGTAGCCGTTCCTCCACAGTCCCGTCACAGTTCGGCGGTAGCGCCGCGCGTGGCGGGACTGTGAAGCTAGGGCCATGACCGGCCCGAGCTCCGAGCCCCGTGAAGTTACTGTCGATAAACGACAGCAACTTCACGCAGCTCCCGATGCCGTCCTCGCCGAGCTGGCTGAAAGACAGTGCGGTGTGGTGTCCCGACGGCAACTGGAGGCCGCGGGGCTGACTCCCTCGATGCTCAGGGTCCGCCTCGAACGGGGAACGCTGGTGAAGCTCAACCGCGGCGTCTACGCCGTCGGCCACCGCCGCCTCAACCCCAGAGGCGTCCGCATCGCGGCGCTGTTCGCGGCCGGGCCGGGGGCCGTGCTCAGCCATCGCGACGCGGCCGGGGTGCACGGGATCCGGCCCGGCAACGACCGCGCCACCGACGTCACGATCGAAGGCAAGCGAGTCGCGCCGAACGGCATCCGCCTCCACCGCGCCGCCCTCCCGCCCGACGAGGTCACGCGGGTCGACGGGCTGCCGCTGACGACGGTCGAGCGGACGCTGGTCGACCTCGCGGCGATGCTGCCGCGCGACCACCTCGGCAAGGCGCTCCACGAGGCCGACCGCCAGCGGCTGCTCGACGTGCCCTCGATCGAGGCGGTGATGGAGCGGACGCGCGGGCGCACCAAGACCGGCCACGCCGCGATGCGCGCCGCGCTCGACGACCTGCGCGCGGGCGAGCTGCAGCTGACCCGCTCCGACATGGAGATCGTCTTCGCGCGGCTGATCCGCGACCACGCGCTGCCGCGCGCACGCCTCAACGTCTGGATCGACGAGCGCGAGGTCGACGCCTGGTGGCCCGAGGCCGGCGTCGCGGTCGAGCTGGACAGCTGGCGGGACCACGGCACGCGCCGCGCCTTCCAGCGCGACCGCGAGAAGGGCAACCTGCTGACGCTGCGCGGGGTGCGGCTGCTGCGCTTCACCCACCGCGACGTCGTCGAGCGGGCGGCGCTCGTCGCCGCGCAGGTGCGCGCGGCGCTCGCGGCTCAGCCGTAGAGGCCGGTGCTCGTCTGGATCCCGCAGCCGAGGATGCGGGCGACGTCGTCGCCGGCGTTGCGGATCTGGAAGGGGCGGCCGGCGCGGACGTAGATCGTGTCGCCGGGGCCGAGGCGGTGGTCGGTGCCGTCGAGCGAGATGACGACGTCGCCGGCGATCACGTGGCTGAAGTGGTCGGTCAGCAGCGAGGCCGGCTCGTCCATCGCGGCGCCCGGCTCGTAGACCCAGACCATCGGGATCAGCGGCCGCTCGGTGTCGGCGACCAGCAGGTAGGCGTCGATGTGCTCGCCGTGCGAGTGGACGCGCGCCTCCTCGCCGAAGCGGACGACCTCGGAGATCGGCGCCTCCGGCTTGACCAGCTCGATCAGCGAGGCGCGGTAGATCTGCAGCAGCCGCATCAGCCGGTTCATCGCGAGATCGCTCTGCTCGCGCTCGACCAGTGACAGGAAGGAGGCTGAGAGGCCGGCCTGGCGCGCCGCCTCCTTGATCGAGAGGCCTCGGCGCTGGCGCAGCTCCCGCAGGCGGGCGCCGAGTGGTTGGTCGGAGAGATCGCTGGTCATCGTCGCCGGCGTGCTCGTGCGAGCGCGCCGGCGACGGATTTTACGACCCGGCCGCGGCGGCGACGTAGCTGGCGACCGCCTCGATCTGCTCGGGCGCGAGCGTGCCGTCGAATGAGGGCATTCCGCCGCCGCCTCCTCTGACCTTCGCGGCGACGACCTCGGCGGACGGTCTGGCGTCGTCGAGGTTGGGCCCGACGGAGCCGGTCGCGCCGGCGTCGGCGAGCGTGTGGCAGCCGGCGCACGACTGCGTGAAGATCGCCTTGCCCTCCGCATCGGCCCCGGAGCCGCCGCCGCTGGCCGCGTCGTCGCCGCCCGCGGCCGGCGCCTCGGAGCCGCCGGAGCCGGCGGGTCTGACCGCGGTCGAGCCGCCCTCGGGCTGGCCGGGCCGCTCGGTCAGCTGCACCGACGCCTGCTTCGTGTCGCCGTCGTCGCCGCAGGCGGCGAGGCCGAACGCGAGCCCGAGGCAGGCGCAGAGGAGGGCGGGCAGGTGGGCGGGGCGCAGCGGCATGGCGGGACTCTCCTGTCTGACGGGGCGCGCTCTGCGGCGCTGGCGAGAACGTACACGAGGTGCGCAAAATATGCGATAGTCGCCCCGCTGTTGGGATTAAATTGTGTGGTTGGAGGAGAGAGCATGGCCGACGACGTGACGGCGCAGGCGCAGGGGCACAACGGCTCGAAGGTGTCGCGACGGTCGCTGCTCGCCGCCGCCGGCGCGGTGACCGGCGGCGCCGTGCTGGCGCGCGCGCCGCGCGTCGCGAAGGCGGCCGGGCAGTCGTTCGACGCCGAGGCCGACGTGATCGTCGTCGGCGGCGGCGGGGCCGCCTTCGCGGCGGCGATCGGCGCCGCCCAGGCCGGCACGAAGGTGCTCGTGCTGGAGAAGGCGCCGGCGATCGGCGGGACGACCGCGCGCTCCGGCGGCGCCTACTGGATCCCCAACAACCACCTGCTGCGCGCGAAGGGCGTCGAGGACCCGAAGGACCCGGCCGTCGCGCTGATGGCGCGGCTCGCCTTCCCGACCGTCTACGACCCCGAGGCGCCGGCGCTCGGGCTCGACAGATTCAGCCACGGGCTGCTGTCGGCCTACTACGACCTCGCCCCGACCGTGCTGACGCGGATCGAGCGGATGGGCGCGATCAGATCGCAGATCGCGGCGCTGCGGCCGGGCCAGAACGCGACCGACGGGATCGACTGGACCCATCCCGAGTACCACGCCGAGCTGCCCGAGAACAAGGCGCCGTACGGCCGCACGCTCAACCCGATCGGCGCCGAGGGCGGAGGCGGCGGCAGCCTCATGACCGGCCTCGCCGGCTACGCCCGCAGACAGGGCGTGAGAGTGATGACCGGCCAGCACGTCGTCCAGCTGGCGACCAACGCGAAGGGAGAGGTCGTCGGCGTGCAGGCGATCACGGCCGACGGCGAGCGCCTCTACCGCGCCCGCCGCGCCGTCGTCTTCGGCAGCGGCGGCTTCACGCAGGACCGCTCGAAGGTCATGAACTACCTGCGCGGGCCGATCTTCGGCGGCTGCGCGGTGCCGACCAACACCGGCGACTTCATCGACATGGCCTCGCAGCTCGGCGCGCGCCTGGGCAACATGCGCAACGGCTTCTTCGTCCAGCACGTGCTCGAGCAGGCGCTGGCGAACTCGTCGGTCGTCGACGATCTGTGGATCCCGCCGGGCGACGCGATGATCATGGTCAACCGCTACGGCGTCCGCGTCGCGAGCGAGAAGACGCCGTACAACGAGCACACGCAGAGCCATTTCGTCTGGGACACGACCCGCGCCGAGTACCCCAACCTGGTGCAGTTCATGGTCTACGACGACGCCGTCGCCAACGACCCGTACCAGGCCTACGGCGCGCCGATACCGGTCCCCGGCAAGCGCGCGCCGCACGTCATCAGCGGCGCGACGATCCCGCAGCTGGCGCAGAAGATCGAGGAGCGGCTGACGAGACTGCGCGGCAGATTCGCGATCAACGGCGCGATCGGGCCGGACGTGCGGCTCGACGACCGCTTCGCGGCGACGCTGCAGCAGACGATCGACCGCTTCGACGGCTTCGCGCGCGAAGGCCGCGATCCCGACTTCGGTCGCGGCTCGACGCCGATCCAGGTCTCGTGGGGCGGCGCCCGCCGCAGAGGCAACGCGAAGAACCCGTCGATGCACCCGTTCAGCTCCTCGGGGCCGTACCACTGCATCCTGATCGGCGGCGGCACGCTCGACACCAACGGCGGCCCGGTCGTCGACGCCTCCGGCAGAGTGCTGCACGTCAGCGGCCGGCCGATCCCCGGCCTCTACGGCGCCGGCAACTGCGTCGCGTCGCTGGCGGGGCAGGCCTACTGGTCGGCCGGCGGCACCCTCGGCCCCGCGATCACCGGCGGCTTCACGGCCGGTGAGAACGCGCTCTCCGAGCCGGTCAAGGAGGTCTGACGATGGCGGTCGCGCCGGCCTGGGAGGCACTCGACCGCGCGGGCCTCGTCTACGCGGTCGAGGAGCCGGCCGGCGCGGCTGCCACGGGGGTGGGGGGCGCGGGGGCGGCCGGCGGCGGCGTCGCGCCCGCCGCGGCCGGTGCGACGATCGTGCTGCGCGGCGTCGCGACCGACCCGGAACGGCTGGCGGCGCTCGCGCGCGTCGCCGCGCCGGCGCGGCGGCTGCTCGTCCCCGAGCCGCTGCGCTTCCTCTATCTCGGCCGGCACCACGTCGGTCAGCGCTGGTGGGTGACCGGGCTCGACGGCGAGCACGAGCCGGCGACCTTCGGCGACGCGCTCCATGCCGTCGAGCAGTTCGCCGACGGCGCGTGCGAGCAGTGGGGCGCGGCGCCGCTGCTGATCGGGCACGGGCAGGGCGGGGAGCTGGCGCTCGCGCTCGCCCTGCTGCTCGGCGACCGCGTGGGCGGCGTCGCCGCGATCGACGCCGCGCTGCCGCGGGTGCCGGGGTGGGAGCTGCCCGCGCCCGCGCTCGCGGGGCTGCCGGTGCTGCTGCTGCCGGGCGCCCAGCCGCCGCGCGAGCTGGAGCGGACCCGCCGCGCGCTGCTCGCCGCCGGCGCCCGCCTGACCGAGGCGCCCCCGAGCGCCGACGCCGCCCCGCTCGGCCCCGCGCTCGACCCCCAGCTCGCCGGCTGGCTCAGCTGAGGCGGGGCCGCGCGGGCTCGGCACGCGTCGCCGGCTGGCTCAGCTGAGGCGGGGCGCGACTCGGCTGACGCGTCGTCCGCCCGGCACGCCGCATCGCTGCCCGTCGGCGCGCGCATCGGTCGCCCGCCCGCGCGCTCCGGCGGGCCATCCGGCGCTCTCCAGACGACCGCGAACGCGCCCCGCGCGCGACAAGTCAACCGATTGATCTAGACAAACGATTGTCTTGTGTTACTCTGCCGCGCAGCGAACGTCAGAGAGAGGTTCGCAGACCCTGTGCAGGACGTCGAGGGCGCGCGTGCGCCGACCGACCGAGCGCGCCGCCTCACCCGGGCGGTGGGGACGAGTCGTGCGATGGAGGAGAGAGCGGTGGTGAGAGTCGACGCACACCAGCACGTCTGGGACATCGAGAGCGGTGGCTATCCGACGCTGGCCGCGCTGCCCGCGCCCGCCAACCGCACCTACGAGCCCGCCGAGCTGCTCCCGCAGCTGGTCGCGAGCGGCATCGACGCGACCGTGCTGGTGCAGGCCGAGGACCACCACGAGGACACCGCCGCGATGCTCGCCCACGCGCGCGAGCACGATTGGATCGCCGGCGTCGTCGGCTGGCTGCCGCTGCTGGACCCGCAGGCGACCGCCGCGCGGATCGCCGACTGGGCGCAGGAGCCGCTGCTCGTCGGCATGCGCCACCTGATCCACGACGAGCCCGATCCGCAGTGGCTGCTGCAGCCGCAGGTGATCGAGTCGCTGAAGCTGCTCGCGCGGGCCGGCATCCCGTACGACGTCGTCGCGGTGCTGCCGGAGCACCTCGCGCTGGTGCCGCGGATCGCGCGGCGGGTGCCCGGCCTGAAGCTGGTGATCGACCACCTCGCCAAGCCGCCGATCGCGGCGGGCGGCTGGGAGCCGTGGGCGACGCTGCTGGCCGAGGCGGCCGCCGTGCCGGGCGTGCACGCGAAGGTCTCCGGCCTCAACACCGCCGCCGACCCGCAGACGTGGGACGCCGACGCGCTGCGCCGCTACGTCGACCACGCGCTCGACTGCTTCGGCGCAGACCGCCTGATGTTCGGCGGCGACTGGCCGATCGCCCGCCTCGCCGGCGAGTACGCCGACGTCGTGCGCGAGACCGGCGCACTGCTCGCCGACCTGCCGCCGGCCGACCAGGCCGCGATCTGGGGCGGCACCGCCGAGCGCTTCTACGGCCTGAGGATCCGCGGCACCGCGAGCGCGGCGGCAGCCGGCGCGGCGGAAGCGTCCGCGAGCGCGGAAGCGGCCCCCGGCGGCGCGGCGCCCGCCGGCGACGCGACGAAGGCGGAGGCCTGACGCCCCATGCTCCACCAGCTCGAACCCGTCGCGGTCGCCTGCGATCTCAGCATCCCCGCCGAGCGGCGGCTCGGGGTCGGGATCGTCGGCGCCGGCGCGATCGTCGACACGGCGCACCTGCCCGCCTACCGCAGAGCGGGCCTGACGATCCACGGCCTCTACGACCGTGACCTCGCGCGCGCGGAAGAGGTCGGCGCGCGCCATCGGGTGCCGGTCGCCGACTCGCTGCAGGCGCTGCTCGACGACCCCGCCGTGCAGGTGATCGACATCGCCGTCGTCGCCAGCGCGCAGGTCGAGATCGCCCTCAGCGCGATCGCCGCCGGCAAGCACGTGCTGTGCCAGAAGCCGCTCGCGCCGACGCTCGAAGAGGCGCACCTGCTGGTCGAGGCCGCGCGCGAGCAGGGCGTCCAGCTCGCCGTCAACCAGCAGCTGCGCTTCGACGAGGGCGTCGCCGCCGCCCGCGCGATGGTCGAGGCCGGCTGGATCGGCGCGCCGACCGCGCTCACGATCGACGTCGACATCGCGACCGACTGGTCCGCCTGGCCGTGGCTGATGGAGACGCCGCGGCTGGAGATCATGTTCCACTCGATCCACTACCTCGACGCGATCCGCGACCTCTTCGGCGATCCGGAGCGGGTCCACTGCGTGCTCGGCCGCCGCCCCGGCCAGGGCGCTCGCGGCGAGACGCGCACGGCAGCGACGCTGACCTTCCCCGGCGACAAGCTCGCGGTCGTCCACTCCAACCACGAGAACATCGCCGGCGACCACCACGCGCGCTTCCGCGTCGACGGCTCGGAGGGCTCGATCCGCGGCACCTTCGGCCTGCTCTACGACTACCCGCACGGCCGCCCCGACACGGTCGAGGTCTTCAGCCGCACGCTGCCGACCGACGGCTGGCTGCCGTACCCGGTCACGCAGCGCTGGATCCCCGACGCCTTCGCCGGCCCGATCGGCTCGCTGATGCACGCCGTCGCCGGCGGCCCGCCGCCGCGCACGGCCGGCGCCGACAACCTCAGGACGCTCGCGGTCGTCGAGGCGCTCTACGAATCGCACGAGAACGGCGACGTGCGCGTGCCCGCGTATGCGAGGGTGCCGGCATGAGCTCCAGCACGAAGGCGAGCGACGCGAAGAAGGCCGTCACCCTGCTCGACGTGGCGACGCGCGCCGGCGTCGACCGCTCGGTCGTCTCGCGCGTGCTGAGCGACGACCCGCGCCTCAGCATCCGCGACGAGACGCGCGCGCGGGTGCTGGCCGCCGTGCGCGAGCTGGACTACCGCCCGAACGCGCTCGCGCGCAGCCTGCGGACCCGCCGCGCCGACACCTACGGCCTGCTGATCCCGGACTTCGGCAACCCCGTCTACGCCTCGATCATCCAGGGCGCGGAGGCGGCGGCGATCGCGCGCGACTGCGTGCTGATGACCGGCTCGGTCGGCGCCGGCCCGGCGCAGGCGGCCCACCATCTCGACGTGATCGGCCGCGGCCGCGTGGACGGCCTGCTGCTGGCCGGCGACCACACCGCCGGCGCCAGCCTCGAAGAGCTGGACCGCCGCGGGATCCCGTGGCTGCTGGTCAACCGCAGGCTGCCGAGAGCGCGCCGCTGGGTCGTGCTCGACGACGAGGAGGCGGCCGGGCTCGCCGTCCGTCACCTGATCGGCCTCGGCCACGAGCGGATCGCGCACGTCGCCGGGCCGAGAGACGCCGACACCGCCCGCCGCCGCATGCGCGGCTGGAGAACGGCGATGAGAGCGGCCGGCCTGAGCACGCCGGCGAGCGCCGCGGTCGTCTCCGACTACACGCCCGAGGGCGGGGCGGCGGCGACGCGCGAGCTGCTGACGCGCAGAGATCGCCCGACGGCGATCCTCGTCGCCAACATCGCGGCGGCGATCGGCACGCTGGCGGTCTGCGGCGAGCTGGGCGTGAGTGTGCCCGGCGAGCTGTCGGTCGTCGCCGTCCACGACCTTGCGCTGGCCGCGTTCCTGCGGCCCGCGCTGACGACCGTCCGCACGCCGCTGGAGAAGCTCGGCGAGCGTGCGATCGAACTGCTGGCCTCGACGGCGCCCGACGCGCCGATCGAGGAGGTGGTGACCGGCTCGCTGGAGCTGGTCGACCGCGGATCGACGGCCCCGCCTCGCGGCGCGGCCGCTTAGGGACCGGCCACCAGCCCGAGAACCGATGATCCGGCGGAGGAGTGAGAGATGATGGTCAATCGATTGACTCGTCAGGAGGAGAAGGGTCGATGAAGATGCACAAGATCTCCCGCAACGCGGGGATCGCGCTCGCGACCGTCGCGCTCGGCGTCGCCGGCGCCGGCTGCGGCGCCTCGGAGAGCAGCGACGGCGGCAGCGACACGGCGGCGGCGAAGCCCGCCGACCAGCTGACGATCGGCGTCTCCAACCTCGGTCTCGCGGCGCCCTTCCCGGCCGCGATCAGCCGCGGCATCAAGGCCGCCGCGCAGGAGCAGGGGGTCAGAATCGTCGAGCTCGACGGCAAGTCCGACCCGGACAAGCAGGCCAACGACATGCAGGACCTGCTCGCGCAGAGACCGGACGGGATCCTGCTGCTGCCGGTCGACTCCGGCATCGCCCAGGGCCTCGTCGACAGCGCCAGCGAGGCCGGCATCCCGGTCGTCGCGGTCGCCTCGCAGGTCGGCGACCCGAGCGAGCGCGAGCTGAAGGACGTCTACCCGAGACTGGCCGCGCTCGTCACGCAGGACGAGGTCGCCTCCGGCGAGAAGGCCGCCGAGATCGTTCTCAGAGCGCTCCCCAACGGCGGCGAGATAGCGATCCTCGAGGGCGCCGCCGGCTTCGCCGAGAGCAAGCTGCGCCAGGTCGGCTTCGACGAGGTGCTGAGAGACTCCGGCAAGTCGTTCAGAGTCGTCGCCTCGCAGCCGGGCGACTGGCTGCCGGACAAGGGCGAGGCGGTCTGCCAGAACTTCATCGCCGCCCACCCGGGGCTGAGACTGGTCTACTCGCACTCCGACGACATGGCCGTCGGCTGCACGAAGGCCGTCAGACAGGCGAACAAGGACATCAAGGTCGTCGGCGTCGGCGGCTCGAGACTGGGTATGAACGCGGTCGAGGCCGGCGAGATGCTCGGCACCGTCTGCTACCTGCCGGAGGAGCTGGGCAGAGTCGCGCTCGACACGCTCGTCGGCGACCTGACCGGCGACAGACCGGTGAGAGCCGAGTTCGTCAGCTACGAGACGCCGGCGACGACGAGAGCAAACGCGAGCGAATGCCATGCCCAGTGGTGAGCAGCAGCACGTAGCGCTGCTGAGCATGCGCGACGTCCGCAAGGTCTATCCGAGCGGAACCGTCGCCCTCTCCGGCGTCGACCTGCGGGTCGGCGCCGGGGAGGTGGTCGGGCTCGTCGGCGCCAACGGCGCCGGCAAGTCGACCCTGATCAAGGTGCTCTCCGGCGCGATCGCCGCCAGCGACGGCGCGATCGAGTGGGAGGGGCAGCCGCAGTCGTGGTCCTCGCCCGCCGACGCGCAGGCGGCCGGCGTCGCGACCGTCTACCAGCACATCCCGCTCGCGCACACGCTGAGCGTGCTGGAGAACGTCTTCCTCGGCCGCACCGGCTGGCGCCGCACGACCGCCGCGCTGGAGCGCGAGCTGGACCAGCTGCTGGAGCGGATCGGCTACCGCATCGACGCGCACGCGCCCGTCGAGGAGCTGTCGATCGGCCAGCGCCAGATGGTCGCGATCCTGCAGGGGATCGCGCAGGGCGCGAAGCTGCTCGTGCTCGACGAGCCGACCGCGTCGCTGGCGCGCGGCGAGCGCGAGGTCGTCTTCGAGGCCGTCCGCCGGCTCTCCGCCAGCGGCACCGCGGTCCTCTACGTCTCCCACTTCCTCGACGAGATCCTCGACCTGACCGACCGCGTCACCGTCCTGCGCGACGGCCGCGTCGTCGCCGACGAGGTGACCGCCGAGCTGTCCGAGGACGCGCTCGTGCACACGATCGTCGGGCGCGAGCTGCTGCGCGTCGAGCAGCGCGAGATCGACCTGCCGCCGGCCGACGCGCCGCTGCTGCTGGAGGTCGAGGACCTCCGCTCCGGCGACCGCCTGCAGGGCGTCTCGCTGCAGCTGCGGGCCGGCGAGATCGTCGGCGTCGCCGGCCTGCTCGGCTCCGGCCGCTCGGAGCTGCTGCACGCGATCTTCGGCGCCGATCCGAACGCCTCCGGCACGGTCCGGATCGACGGCAGAACGCTGCCGCGCTCGCCCCGCGCCGCCGTCGCCGCCGGGGTCGCGCTCGTGCCCGAGGACCGCGGCAGACAGGGCCTCTTCGCCGACTTCGAGATCTGGCGCAACGCCTCGATCGCGGACCTGCCGTCGCTCTCGCGCGGCCGCGCGCTGCCCGACGTCGAGCTGGAGCGCGAGCGCGCCCGCGACGCGATCGGCGCGCTGAAGATCAAGGCGCCCGGCCCCGACGCGCTCGTCGGCGAGCTGTCCGGCGGCAACGCGCAGAAGGTCGTCTTCGCGAAGTGGCTCTACAGCGGCGCGCGCGTCTTCCTCCTGGACGAGCCGACCGCCGGCATCGACATCGGCGCGAAGGCCGACATCGTCGAGCTGGTGCGCGACCTCGCCCGCAGAGGCGCGGCCGTGCTCGTCGCCGACTCGGAGTTCTCCGAGCTGCTCGCCGTCTCGCACCGCGTGATGGTGCTGCGCCGCGGCCAGGTGGTCGCCGAGCGCGTTTCCGGAGAGACCTCCGATCACGAGCTGGTCTCGCTGGCCAGCGGACTCGAGAAGGAGATGCAACGTGCAGCGTGAGAAGCAGCGCCGCGGGGTGCTCGACGTGCTGAAGGTGCGCGACCTCGGGATCGTCTACGCGCTGATCCTGCTCGTCGTCGTGCTGAGCGTGGTGAGCGCCGCGACCGGCCGCCCCAACTACCTCGGCGGCGACAACGTCGCCAACATCCTCGACCAGGCGTCGCTCGTCGGGATCCTCGTCGTCTTCATGACGATCGTGCTCGTGAGCGGCAACTTCGACCTCTCGGTCGGCTCGATCGGCGCCCTCTCGGCGGCGATCTCGCTGAGCGTGATCGACGAGCGCGGCGTCGTCGTCGCGATCGTCCTGGCGATCGCCGCCGCGGCGGTCGCCGGCCTGATCAACGGCCTGATCGTGCAGGTGGTCGGGATCAACGCCTTCATCGTCACCTTGGGCACGATGACCGCGTTGCGCGGCGTCGTGCTGATCCTCACCGACGGCCGCACGATCACCGCCGAGTCGAGCAGCTCGCGGACCGCGCTGCAGTCGATCGAGTCCGGCTTCTGGACCGTCAACTTCCCCGTCATCCTCGGCCTGCTCGCGCTGATCGGCGCCGGCGCGGCGCTCGCGGCCGGGCATCGCGGCCGGCGCCTCGCGCTGCTGGGCGGCGGCGGCGCGGTGCTGGCGATCGCCGGCTTCGTCGGCGACATGGGCTTCCGCTACGCCAAGCCGGTCTGGTACATGGCCGCGATCACGCTCGTCGCGTGGGCGGTGCTGCGCTTCACCGTCGTCGGCCGGCGCCTCTACGCGACCGGCGCCAACGCCGAGGCGGCGCGCCTCTCCGGCATCAACGTCGCGCGCTACAAGATCGTCCCGTTCGTGCTGACCGGCGCGGCCGCCGGCGTCGTCGGCGTGCTCTACGGCGCCAAGCTCGGCGCGACCAACCCGACCGCGCTCAACGGCCTCGAGCTGACCGTGATCGCGGCCGCGATCCTCGGCGGCACGTCGCTGTTCGGCGGCTCCGGCTCGGTCATCACCTCGGTGATCGGCGCGCTGTTCCTGTTCACGATCGCCAACGGCTTCAACGTCCTCAACCTCGGCGCCAACTACCAGGACCTGATCGAGGGCGTCGTGCTGATCGTCGCCGCCGGCGTCTACACGGTCGCCAACCGCCGCAGAGCGCAGGCCCCGCCCCCCGACGAGGAGGCGCCGCCGAGGCCGGCCGCCAGCAGCGAGCCGCAGCGCGTGGGGGTGCTCCGTGGCTGACCTGCTCGACCTCTCCGGGCGCACGCTGATCGTGACCGGCGCCGCCGCCGGCCTCGGCCGCGCGACCGCGGCGACGGTCGCTCAGGCCGGCGCGCGGGTCGTGCTGTCGGACCTGCCGGGCGAGCCGCTCGACGCCGCCGTGGCCGAGCTGCGCGCGGCCGGCGCCGAGGCGCTCGCGCGGCCGGCGCGGATCGGCGACCGCGACGAGGTCCGCGCGCTCGTCGCCGACACGGTCGCCGACGGCGGCCTGCACGGCGTCGTCGCCTGCGCCGGGATCGCCGGCACGCGCCCGTTCGCGGAGCTGCCGCGCGAGGAGTGGGACGCGGTCGTCAACGTCAACGCGACCGGCATGTTCGACCTCGTGCAGGCGGCCGGCGCGGCGCTGCCGGAGGGCGGCGCGATGGTGCTGTTCTCCTCCGTCGCCGGCCGCGGCGGCCGCGCCGACGCGCCCCACTACGCCGCCTCGAAGGCGGCCGTGATCTCGCTCGCGCGCTCGGCCGCGCTCGCCTTCGGGCCGGCCGGCGTGCGCGTCAACGCGATCTGCCCCGGCGTGATCTTCACGCGCATGTGGGAGGAGCGGATCGAGGGGCTCGACCGCGAGCTCGGCGCCGGAGCCGGCCAGAGATACCTCGACGAGCTGACCGAGCGGATGGCGCTCAAGCGGCTCGGCACGCCGCAGGAGATCGCCAACGCGACGCTGTTCCTGCTGTCCGACGCCGCCGCCTACGTGACCGGCCAGGCGCTCAACGTCTGCGGCGGGCTGGAGTTCGACTGATGAGCCCCCGCCTGCACGTCGCCGGCCGCCGCTTCGAGCCGTTCGCGCGGGCGCTGGAGCGCCAGCTGGCCGCGTTCGAGCAGCCGCTGGAGCCGATCGCGAGCTGGCACGAGCTGGGCGAGCTGCGGGCGCTGCTGCTGGAGGACGGGGCGCTGCGCAACGGCAGCCTCGACCTCGCGCTGGTGCCGACCGACTGGCTGCCGGAGCTGATCGGCGACGGCCACGTCGCGCCGCTGGCCGACGCGCTGCCCGACGACTGGGAGCAGGCCTGGACGCCGTCGCTGCGCGGCCTGCAGACCGACGCGCACGGCGAGGTCCACGGCGTCGCCTACCACGACGGGCCGACGATGCTGCTCTACCGCCGCGACCTGCTCGACCGCGCCGGGATCGAGCCGCCGGCCGACTGGGAGGGCTTCCTCGCCGCCGCCCGCTGGCTCAGCGAGCCGGCGACCGGCCGCTACGGCACCGTCCTCGCCGGCGCCTCCGACGGCCACAACGACGTCTACGACTTCGTCGCCCAGCTCGTCTCGCGCGGGGGAGCGCTCGTCGACGGCAGAGGGCGCGCCGCGTTCGCGACCGCCGCGGGCGTCGCGGCGTTGAGATTCCTGCACGAGCTGTGGCACGTGCACGGCGTCGTCGACCCCGCCGCGCGTGCGTGGGACAGCGTGCAGTCCGGCGTCCGCTTCGCCGCCGGCGACGGCGCGCTGATGGTCAACTGGGCCGGCTTCGCCGCGCTCTGCGAGCGGCCCGGTTCCCCGACCCGCGGGCTCGTCGCGTGCGCGCCGCCGCCCGGCCGCGCGCTCAACGTCTACTGGGTCGTGGTCGTCGCCGCCGGCGCGCGCGACCTGCCGCTCGCGCGCGCCGTCGCGCGTCACCTCGCGACCCCGGCGATGGACCGCATCACCGCCGCGGAGGGCGCGACCGCGACCCGCCGCGACTCCTGGGCCGACCCCGCCGTGCAGGCGCTCGCGCCCTACTACCCCGTGCTGGAGGAGGCGCACCGCGGCGCCGTCACGATGCCGCGCACGCCCGCCCTGCCAGCGCTCACGACCGTGCTCAGCGAGATGGCCGCGCGCGCCATCTGGCACGGAGAAGACCTCTCGACAGCACTCGCCGAGGCCGCCGCGCAGGCCGACGAGCTGCTGCTCGCCGCATCGACCGCCGACCAAGGAGCACCCTCCCGATGACGATCAACTCCGTCTGGCACGCAGGCTTCACCGTCAGCGACATCGAGCGCTCGATCGCCTTCTACACGGAGGCCGTGGGGCTCGAGCTGCGCCATCGCCAGGAGCAGCAGAACGAGTACACCTCGACCTTCATCGGGTACCCCGACGCGCACCTGAAGGTGGCGCAGTTCTCGTTGCCGGGAGGGCAGCCCGGACGCTCCGGCCACGTGCTGGAGCTGTGCGAGTACGTCAACCCGCGCGGCGGCGTGCTGGAGCCCGGCAGCAACGCGGTCGGCAGCGGCCACGTCGCGTTCGAGACCGACGCGCTCGACGCGACCGTCGAGCGGATGGTCGCGGCCGGCGCGACGAAGGTCTCCGACCCGGTCGAGATCGTCGCCGGCATCAACAGAGGCGGGCGCACGATCTACCTGCGCGACCCCGACGGGATCACGGTCGAGCTGGTGCAGGCGCCGTCGCAGGCGGGGGCGGGCGCATGAGCGCGCGCACGCCGTTCCTGCTGCTCGAACGCCTCTACGGCGACGCGGAGATGGCCGCGGTCTTCTCCGAGCAGGCGACCGTGCGCGCCTGGCTGCAGGTCGAGGCCGCGCTCGCCGCCGCCCAGGCCGAGCTGGGGATCCTCACGCAGGAGGAGGCGGCGCAGATCGCCGGCGCCGCCGCCGACCCGGCGACCGTCGACCTCGACGCGCTGTGGCACGAGGCGCGCAACGTCGGCTACCCGATCTTCCCGCTCGTGCGCCAGCTGACCGGCGCGCTGCCGGAGGGCGCCGCCGGCCGCGTCCACTACGGCGCGACGACGCAGGACATCATGGACAGCGGCCTCGCGCTGCAGCTGGCAGAGGCGGTCGACCGGCTGCAGCGGCTCTGCGACGACTTCGGCGACGCGCTCGTGCGGCACATGCAGGCCCACCGGCAGACGGCGATGGCCGGCCGCACGCACGCCCAGCACGCCGTCCCGACGACCTTCGGCGCCAAGCTCGCCGGCTACGTCGCCGAGCTGGCCCGCCACCGCGAGCGGCTGCTCGCGCTGCGGCCGCGCGTCGCGGTCGTCTCGCTGGCCGGCGCCGGCGGCACCGCCGCGGCGCTCGGGCCCGAGCGCGAGGCCGTCCGCGACGGCCTCGCCGAGCGGCTGGGCCTCGCCGACAGCCCGGTGCCATGGCATGTCGCGCGTGACGGGCTGGCCGAGTTCGGCGCCGTCGCCGCGATGCTCGCGGCGACCGCGGCCCGCTTCGCGCGCGAGGTGATCGACCTGTCGCGGACCGAGGTCGGCGAGGTCGCCGAGGCCGCCGGCCACCATCGCGGCGCCTCCTCGACGATGCCGCAGAAGGCCAACCCGATCGGCTCCGAGGCCGTGATCGGGATGTCGGCCAGCGCCGCCGCGCTCAGCGCCGCGCTCTACCGCGCGATGGAGTCCGGCCACGAGCGCGCCGCCGGCGAGTGGCAGATCGAATGGCAGGTGCTGCCGCAGCTGGCCGTGCTGTCGGCCGGCGCGCTCGCGGTCGCGCACGAGGTCGCCGCCGAGCTGCGCGTCGACCCCGAGCGGATGGCGCGCAACCTGACGCTGACCGACGGCCGTCTGATGGCCGAGGCGCACATGATCGCGATGGCGCCCGCGGTCGGCCGCGAGCGCGCCCACGACCTCGTCTACGCCGCCGCGCAGCAGTCGGCGGCGGAGCGGCGGCCGCTCGCCGTCGTGCTCGCCGAGCACGTTCGCGACGCCGGCCTCGACGCCGCGCTGGCGGCGCCGATCGCCCCCGCCGACTACGTCGGCGACCCCGACGCCGTCTGCGACGCCGCGCTGGCCGCGTGGCAGCGGCCGCTGACCCCCGCACACCCCACCGACGACGGAGCGCTCGTCCGATGACTCCTGTTCCTATCCAAGCCCCGGCGGTCGCCGGCGAGGCGCTGATCGACCAGTTCGCCGCGATGCTGCGGATCCGCCGCTTCGAGGAGCGGATCGAGAAGATGCGCCACGCCGGCGAGGTGATCGGCTCGGTCCACCTCTGCATCGGCCAGGAGGCGATCCCGGTCGGCGCGCGCGCCGCGCTGGAGCAGCGCGACGCCGTCTTCTCGACCTACCGCGGCCACGGCTGGGCGCTCGCCTGCGGCGTGCCGGTCGAGGCGCTGTTCGGCGAGCTGCTGGGCACGCGCACCGGCGTCAACGGCGGCCGCGGCGGCTCGGCCTACTTCACGGCCGCGCAGTACGGCTTCTACGGCGAGAACTCGATCGTCGGCGCGGGCGCGCCGATCGCCGCCGGCGCCGCGCTGGCGGCCAGATACGACGACTCGGGCGCCGTCGCGCTGACCGCCTTCGGCGAGGGCGCGATGAACCAGGGCTCGGTCCACGAGGCGCTCAACTTCGCCGCCGCCTTCGACCTCGGCGTGATCTTCGTGATCGAGAACAACAGATACTCCGAGCTGACGCCGACGAAGAACATGGTCCGCGACGACGAGCTGTGGAAGCGCGCGGCCGCCTATGCGATCCCCGGCGTGCGCGTCGATGGCAACGACCCGGGCGCGATGCGCGACGCGGTGGCCGAGGCCGCCGCACGCGCTCGCGCGGGGGAGGGGCCGACGCTGATCGAGGCGATGACCGAGCGGCTCGTCGGCCACTACATCGGCGACGGCGAGGCCTACCGCGAGGAGGGCGAGGTCGCCGCCGCGCGCGAGCGCGAGCCGCTCGTGGTCGCGCGCGCCGCGCTGCTTGCGGATGGCGTGAGCGCTGAGGACCTCGACGCGCTGGAGGCGTCGGTGCAGGCCGAGGTCGACGCCGCCGCCGACGCCGCCCTCGCCGCCGAGCCGGCCGACACCACGACCGTGCGGGAGCACCTCCATGCCTGAGCTGAACTACGTCTCCGCCGTCAACGCCGCGCTGCACCGGGCGCTGGAGGAGTTCCCGGAGACGATCGCCTTCGGCGAGGACTTCGCGATCCCCGGGGGCGTCTTCACCGCCTCCAGAGGGCTGCACGACCGCTTCGGCGCGCGCGTCTTCGACACGCCGATCTCCGAGGCGGCGATCCTCGGCGGCGCGATCGGCGCCGCGCTGCGCGGCCGCCGGCCGGTCGTCGAGATCATGTGGGTCGACTTCTTCCTCGTCGCGCTGGACCAGATCGTCAACCAGGCGGCGAACGTCCGCTACGTCTCGCAGGGCGAGCTGAGCGCGCCGCTGACGGTGCGCACGCAGCAGGGTGTGCTGCCCGGCTCCTGCGCGCAGCACTCGCAGTCGCTGGAGGCCGTCTTCGCGCACGTGCCGGGCCTGATCGTCGGCCTGCCGGCGACGCCGCAGGACGCCTACGACATGCTGCTGTCGGCGATCGCGGCGGACGATCCGGCGGTCGTGATCGAGCACCGCTCGCTCTACTTCGGCAGAAGAGCGCCGGTCTCCGTCGACGGGCCGATCGCGGCGGTTGGCGGCGCGCGGGTGCGGGTCGAGGGCTCCGACGTGACGCTCGTGACGTGGGGCGCGATGCTCGGCGCGGCGCTGGAGGCGGCGTCGGTGCTGTCGCAGGAGGGCCTCTCGGTCGAGGTGATCGACGCCCGCTGGCTGGCCCCGTTCGACACCGCGACGGTGACGGAGTCGGTCGAGAAGACCGGCCGCCTCGTGATCGCCCACGAGGCGAACGTCAGCGGCGGCTTCGGCGCCGAGGTCGCGGCCCGGATCGCGAACGAGGCGCTGTGGTCGCTGGAGGCCCCGATCGTCCGCGTCGGCGTCCCGGACCTGCGGATCCCGGCCGCGCCGGCGCTGCAGGCCGCGGTCGTGCCGGGCGTCGACCAGATCGCCGCCGCCCTGCGCGAGACGGCGGCGGTGGCGGCGTGAGCATGCGGCGCCGCCGCGCCCTCGCCTGCGGCGGCGCCCGCCCCGCGTGGAGAGGCGTTGCGCCGGCCCGCCTCGCGCGCGAAGGCGGCGCCCGATGACGGCGGCCGCCCCTCTCGACCTGCTCGTGATGGGCGGCACCCGCTTCATGGGGCGGGCGGTCGTCGAGCGGGCGCTCGCGCGCGGCCACCGCGTCACGATCGTCCACCGCGGCAGCCACCGCAGCGACTTCGACTCGCCCGTCACCGAGGTGCTCGGCGACCGCTCCGACCCCGCGACGCTGTCGGCGCTGCGCGCGCTCGGCGACCGCTTCGACGCCGTCGTCGACCTGTCGGCCTACGGCGCCGAGCAGACGCGCGCGCTGTGCGCCGCGCTGCCCGACGTGCCGCGCTTCGTGCACGTCTCGACCGGCGCCGTCTACGCGCCGCAGCCGACCTTCCCGTGGCCGGAGTCGAGCCCGCTCGGCCCGGCGCCGCTGTGGGGCGGCTACGCGCGCGAGAAGCTGGCCTGCGAGGCGGCGCTGCGCGAGCTGCGCGGCGAGCGTGGGGTGACGTGGGCGCTGCGCCTGCCGTACGTGCTCGGCCCGAGGAATTACGCCCCGCGCGAGGAGTTCGTCCTCAACCGCCTGCTCGACGGCGCCGAGCTGCTGCTCCCCGGCGGCGGCGCCGCCCTGATCCAGTTCGCCGACGTGACCCAGGTCGGCGCCGCCTGCATCGCCCTCGCGGAGCGCCCGCCCGCGCCCGCCCTCGCGCCCGCCGCGCCCGCTGACGCCGCGCCCGCTGACGCCGCGCCCGCTGACGCCGCGCCCGCCGCGAGCGGCTTCCAGCCCCTCAACGTCGCCACGACCGAGTTGGTCTCGCTCGCGGGCTTCGTCGCGCTCTGCGCCGAGGTCGCGCGCACGCCGGTCCGGACGCGTCCCGTCGGCGGCGGCCCGACCGGCACCGGCAACGACGTCTTCGACGCCGCCGACTGCGTCTTCCCGTTTCCGAACGACTCCTACGTGCTCGACGTCGCCCGGCTCGCCGCCCTCGGCCTCGACCTCCCCGAGGTCTCGGTCCGCGAGATGATCGCCCGCGCCCTCACCGCCCTCCGCGCCGACCCCGAGCGCCGCCGCTGGAGGCGGACCGAGGCGGAGAAGACGTGGCTGTAGGGGCGTCCGCCGCTCACGCAAACGGCGCGGCGCCCGCCCCCGCCCTCGGCGCCGCGCCCGGCATGGCGCCGCCGGCCACCCTCGCCGGCGGCGCCGCGTCCGCGCCCGCCGTCGACCACGCCGAGCGGCGTGCGCGGCTGGCCGCGCTGGCGGCGGCGCGCGGGCTCGACGGGGTGCTCGTCTACTCGTGGCGGCGGGCGGCGGTCGCGTGGTGCTGCGGCTACGCGCCCGGCTTCGCGACCAACTGGGCGGCGCTGTGGATCGGCGCCGACGGGAGCGCGCTGCTCGGCGTCCGCTTCCCGTTCGAGGTCGCGCGCGCCGCGCACGTGAGCGGCCTGCCGACGATCGCCGCCGACCTGCCGCTGGCGGTCCTGCCGGCGGGCGCCCGCGCGATCGGCGTCGTCGCCGGCGGCCTCGCGATCGACGAGCTGCCGGCGGAGCTGGGCAGGGAGCTGATCCGCGCCGGCATTGCCCACCAGCGCCTCGACGACGAGCTGAACGCCTGGCGCGCGCTCAAGACCGCCCCCGAGCTGGCCGCCCTCCGCCGCGCCGCCGCCATCTGCGCCGCCGCGTTGTGGGCGGGAGGGGAGCTCCTCAGCAGCGCCGCCGCCCCCGCGCCCTCCGCCCCCGGCGCCTCCGCCCCCGGCGCCTCCGCCCGCGGCGCCGCTCCCGGCGCGGCGTGCGACGACTTCGCGCTCGCCGCCACCGTCGAGGCCGCCGCGCGCGCCCGCGGCGCCACGCGCGCGCTCTGTCTCGTCGGCGCGGGCGATCGGGCGGTCGTGACCGAGCCGCATGGCGCGGCGCTGCCGCCGGGCGGGCCGGTCGGCGTCGAGCTGACGATCCAGCTCGCCGACGGCAGCGGCCATGTCTGCCACACCTACGCCGACGGCCCCGCCGCCGCCCGCAACCGCTTCGCGCGCGAGGGCTGCGACGCCGCCCGCGCCGCGATCGTCGCCGCGCTGCGCCCCGGCACCCCGGTCGACGCCGCCGTCGCCGCCGGCGAGGCCGCGCTCGCCCGCCGTGGCCTGCTCTCCAGCCGCGAGTACGACTTCGGCCACGGCATCGGCCTCGAGACCCCGGAGCGCCCGCGCCTGCTCGCCGGCCTCGGCGAGCGGATCGAGGCCGGCAACGTGATCTCCGTCCACGTCGGCGTCCGCGGCGACGCCGGCACCCACGTCAGCGGCGGCCCGGTCGTCGTCGGCGCCGACGGAGCCGAGGAGCTGCTCCGCTCCGCGCCGTGGAGTTGTCACAAAGACGCGTAGAGATTCCGCAGTGAGCCATGCGACGCTGGGCCGATGGCACGCTTCGACCCCGATCCCCGTGAAGTTACTGGTCCCACAGACCAGCAACTTCACGGGGATCAGCGTCTCGCCCGGCTCGCCGACCGACAGCACGGGGTCGTCGCCCGGCGGCAGCTCGGCGCGATCGGTCTCTCGCCGACGATGCTGCGCGACCGCTTGGAGCGCGGGCGGCTGGTCAAACTCCACCGCGGCGTCTACGCCGTCGGGCATCGCCGGCTCGGGCCGCGCGGCAGGGAGGTCGCCGCGCTCTTCGCGGCCGGCTCCGGCGCCGTGCTGAGCCACCGGAACGCCGCGACGCTCCACGACCTCCGGCCTGGCGGGCACCGTGACGTCGATGTCACGGTCGCTCACCAGCGCCGGGCCCAGCCGGGGATTCGCCTCCACCGCGCCGAGCTGCCGGATGAGGACGTGACGCGGATCGAGCGGCTGCCGGTCACGACGCTCGCCCGCACGCTCGTCGACATCGCGGCGACCTTGCCGCGCGACCACGTCGTGAAGGCGATGCAGGAGGCGGAGCGCGCGCGCCGGCTCGACACGCGCGCGGTCGAGCGCGTGCTGCAGAGGACAGCACATCGCAACGACGGCGGCCACGCGCTGATGCGCGACCTGCTGGCCGACCTGCGCGCACACGAGACGCAGCTCACCCGCTCGAAGCTCGAAAACCGCTTCACGGCGCTCGCGCGCGACTTCGCGCTGCCGCGCCCGCGCACCAACGTCCACGTGCACGGGAGAGAGGTCGACGCCTGGTGGCCGGCCGCGGGGATCGCGGTCGAGCTGGACGGGTGGCGTGACCACGGCACGCGCCGCGCCTTCCAGAGAGATCGCGAGAAGGGCAACTGGCTGGCGCTGCGCGGCGTCGTCCTGCTGCGCTTCACGCACGACGACCTCGTGCGCCGGCCCGCGCACGTCGCGGAGCAGCTGCGGCCCGCGCTGGCGCGGGCCGCAGCCGCCTAAGCGGGAGTCGGCTCCACTGCCGCCGCCCGCGTCGCCAGCAGCTCGGACGCGAGCGACTCGGCGTCGTAGGAGCCGACGTGGCGCCTGCCGTTGACGAAGAAGGTCGGCGTGCCGCGGGCGCCGGAGGCCTCGGCGCTCATCACGTCCTCCTGCACGCGGCGCAGGTGACGGCCGTCCTGGAGCGCGCGGGCCATCTCCTCGACGTCGATCCCGAGCTTGCCGGCGTAGCCGAGCAGGTCCTCGAACTCCAGCTCGTCCTGGTGGTCGAACAGCTTGTCGTGCAGCTCCCAGAATCTGCCCTGGTCGCCGGCCTCCTCCATCGCCTGCGCGGCCAGCTCGGCGTGGGGGTGGACGTCGACCAGCGGCAGGTGGCGGATCACGTAGCGGAGGTCGTCGCCGAAGCGTCTGCGCAGCTCCTTCACCATCCCCGTCGCGCGGCCGCAGAAGGGGCACTCGAAGTCGGCGTACTCGACCAGCGTCATCGGCGCGTCGACCGGCCCGCGGACGTGATCGCGCGCCGGGTCGACCGGCGGGTCCAGGATCGTCGGCAGCCCGGCCGAGACCTCGCCGCGCAGCACGGCCGCCAGCTTGAACGCCAGCCAGCCGACGGCGACCGCCAGCGCCGCCGCGATCAGCACGCCGATCTTCGCCTCCTCCTGCAGCACCGGCGAGTCGAACGCCAGCCCCGCGATCAGCAGCGAGACGGTGAAGCCGATCCCCGACAGCGCCGCGCCGCCGACGACCTGCCCCTCGCCGACGCCCTGCGGCAGCTTGCCGAGCCGCGCCCGTATCGCTCCCAGCGAGCCGAACGTGATGCCGGCCGTCTTGCCGACCACGAGGCCGGCGACGACCGCCCACGTCAGCGGCGAGCTGAGCGCGTCGCCGAGGACGCCGTTGCGCATGTCGACGCCCGCGTTGGCGAGCGCGAACAGCGGCACGACGACGAACGACGTCCACGGGTGCAGCAGCTCCTGCAGCCGCTCGTTGGGGGAGACGGCGCGCTCGACGCTGCGGGCGGTCTGGCGCGCGACGCTCGCGAGCGGCGACTGGCGGAACGCGTGCGCCTGCGTCGCCGCCTCCAGCACTCTCTCGCGCTCGGGGTTGTAGGCGGTCACGAGCAGGCCGGCGGCCATGCCGGCGATCGTCGGGTGGAGGCCGGAGATGACGGTCGCCAGCCACAGCCCGAGGCCGAGCAGGATGTAGGTCGAGCCGCGCCAGGCGCCCATCCGCGACGCGAGCGCGATCCCGGTCAGGCAGAGCGCGGCGACGATCAGCGCGATCGCGTCGATCGACTCCGAGTAGAAGATCCCGATCACCGAGATCGCGACGATGTCGTCGACGATCGACAGCGTCAGCAGGAAGACGCGCAGCTGGGTCGGGCAGGCGGGGCCGACGATCGCCATCGCGCCGAGCAGGAAGGCGGTGTCGGTCGCGATCACGATCCCCCAGCCGCCGGCCGCCTCGCCGCTGGGCGCGATCAGCACGAAGATCAGCGCCGGCACGATCATGCCGCCGATGCCGGCGATCACCGGGATCGTCACGCGCGCGCGGTCGCGCAGCTCGCCGATCGCCCACTCGCGCCGCACCTCCAGGCCGATCACGAAGAAGAACAGCGCCATCAGCCCCTCGTCGAGCCAGTGGCGCAGGTCCTTGTCGAGCGTCCAGTCGCCGAGCCTGATCGTCAGGTCGGTGTGCCAGAGCGAGTCGTAGGAGTCCGACAGCGGCGAGTTCGCCCACACGAGCGCGATCACGGTCGCCGCCAGCAGCAGGCCGGCGCCGCCGGCCTCGGTCGCGATGAAGCTGCGCAGCGAGCCGGGCAGCTGGGCGAGCAGCTGCCGCTTCTTCGGCGCGCTCTGGTCTGTCGTCGCGCTCACGCGGACTTGAGCGTGAAGGCGATCTCGTCGATCACGCACCACGACCACGCCTCGCCCGGCTCGGCCGAGCGCAGCAGCGGGTGGCCGTCGGCGTGGGCGTGCTTGGTCGCGTGTCTGTTCGGCGACGAGTCGCAGCAGCGGATCTCACCGCAGCTGTGGCACATCCGCAGATGCACCCACTGGCCGCCCAGCTCGAGACAGTCCTTGCAGCCGGCGATCGTGTCAGGCAGTTCGGTGACCTCGACCTGGTCGAGGTGGCTGCACGTGGCCATGGTCTTCAATTGCTCCTGGGTCGGCGGCGGACGAGAGGGGGCCCCTCTAGTTCTACCCGACGGCCCCAAACCGCTTGCGCTCGGAGGGCGCGAGCAGCTCGACCAGCTCCGGATGACGCTGGACGTAGGCGGCCGCGAACGGGCACAGCGCGATCACCGTCTTGCCCTCGTCCGCGATCGCCGCGAGGGCGCCGCGCACGAGCCGCCCGCCGACGCCCTCGCCGCCGTGCTCGGGCGGCACCTCGGTGTGGGCGATGATGACGCTGTCGCCCGCCGGCAGGTAGGCGATGAAGCCGAGCAGCTCCCCGGCCTCGTCGCGCAGCTCGTATCTGGACTGCTCCGGGACCTTCGTGACCTCGTTCGCCATGCGAGAGAGCCTACCCGCGGTGGACGACCCTCCCGCCGACGACCGTGAGCGCGCAGGTCAGCTCGGCGAGCGCGTCGGCGTCGGGGCCGAGCGGGTCGCCGGTGAAGGCGGTCAGGTCGCCGTCGTAGCCGGGCGCGATCCGGCCGGCGCTGGCGCTCTGCCCGACGACCGCCGCCGCCTCGGTCGTGAGGCCGGCGAGCGCCCGCCGCGCGCTCAGCGCCTGCTCGCGGTCGAGCACCGGCAGCTGCTTCCGGCCGGGCAGCCGCCGCAGCCGCGCGTAGCCGAGCTGGTGGCGCGGGTCGGCCTGCGCGACCGGCCAGTCGGAGCCGAGCGGCAGCAGCGCGCCGGCGGCCGCGGCGTCGGCGGCGCGCCAGCCGCGGCCGGCGCGCTCGGGGCCGAGCCGGCGGGTCCATTCGTCGGAGCGGTCGCCGGCGCGCCACTGGCCGTGCAGCGGCTGCATCGAGACGGCGACGCGCTCGGCGGCGCAGCGCGCGAGCAGGTCGTCGGTCGCGATCTCGAGGTGCTCGATCCGGTGCACGCCGCCGTTGGCGGGCCCGGTCGCGGCGGCCGCGTAGGCGTCGAGCACGAAGCGGACGGCGCGGTCGCCGATCGCGTGCGTCGCGCACTGGAAGCCGGCGCCGGCGAAGCGGACGATCAGCTCGTGCAGGCGCTGCTCGTCGGGCCAGTAGCAGTGGCTGCCGCCGCCGCGCGCGTCGGGCTGCTCCAGCCAGGCGGTGCCACTCTCGACGACGCCGTCGGCGAAGAACTTCGCGACGCCGCCGCGCCACAGCCGGCCGCGGTCGTCGCGGTGGCGCAGGTACTCGGCCACCTGCTGCTCGCTCGTCTCCGGCAGCAGCAGGAGCGGCACGACGAGCCGCAGCGTCAGCTCGTCGTCGGCCTCCAGCGCGTCCAGCAGCGCGTAGCCGTCGAGGTCGCCGTCCATCGCGTGGCCGCCGGTCAGGCCGAGCGCGTTGAAGCGGCGCATGTTGTCGCGTACGTTCGCGCGCAGCGCGGCCGGCGCGATCGGGTCGAGCGCGTCGTTGACGAGCCAGTAGGCCGGCAGCTCGACCAGCTCGCCGGTCGGGCGGCCGTCGCGGAAGACGATCTCGGAGGCGCCCTCCAGCCGCGGCGGCGCGCCGATCCCGGCCGCGGCGAGCGCTGAGGGCGTCGCGACGTGCGTGTGGATGTCGAAGTAGGAGACGAGCGCGGGCCCGCCGGCCAGCTCCTCCAGCAGCTCGCCGGGCCAGGCGACGCCGTCGAGGACGGCGTAGTCGAGCGCCCAGCCGCGCACGAGCGCGTCCGGGCCGAGGCGGGCGCGCTCGGCCTGCAGGACCGCGCGCAGCGCGGCGACGTCGTGGACCTCGCGCAGCTCCGGCCCGCGCGCCAGCAGGGCGCCCCAGACGGGGTGGATGTGGCTGTCGACGAGCCCGGGGGTGACGGTCAGGCCGCTGCCGTCGACCAGCTCGGTGCGGGCGTCGGCGAGCGCGCGGATCTCGGCGTCGTCGCCGACCGCGACGATCGTCCCGTCCGCGCCGACCGCGACGGCGCTCGCGTGCGGGCGAGCGGGGTCGAGGGTGATGACGTCGGCGCCGACGATCGCCAGCCCGACGCGCGCGCCGGATGCGCCGCGTGCGCCTTCTGCCCGCGCGCCGGACGCGCCTGCGGCCTCTCGCTGCTGCTCGCTCATCGCCGAGAGGGTAGTGCCAAACCGGTTCGTCATTCCGGCGCGAGCGACCGGTCCGGCTGCTACGTTGCGGCGTCTGATGGCAAGCGAGCGCCCTGGGATCCGCGACGTCGCCCGCGCGGCCGGCGTCTCGCGCACGACCGTCTCGCACGCGCTCAACGGCAAGGGCCGCGTGGCGGAGGAGACGCGCGAGCGGATCCTCGCGGTCGCGGAGAGACTCGGCTACCGCCCGAACACGAACGCGCTCCACCTGACGCAGCGCCGCACCGGCCTGCTCGCGCTCGCCTCCTCGCCCTCGGACCCGGTCCCGCTCGGCCTGCTCGACGCCGACTACTTCCTGATGCTCGCGCCGGCCGCCTCGGAGGCGGCGCTGCGGGCCGGCTACGCGCTCGTGCTCGGGCCCAGCGGCGGCGCGACCGAGCTGTGGTCGCAGATCGAGCTGGACGGCGCGCTGATCACCGATCCGCTGCCGTCGGACCCGTTCCTGCGCGAGCTGGAGCGCAGAGGGACGCCGTACGTGACGCTCGGCCGCGACGTCGACCGCCGCGAGCAGACGTGGTGGGTCGACTCCGACCTCGAGCAGGCGATGGTGAACGCGCTCGACCACCTCGAGGCGGCGGGCGCGAGACGGATCGGCTTCGTCGCCGAGCCGCCGCGCCACTCGTACTCGATCGACGAGCTGCGCGCCTACGAGTCGTGGCAGGCGGCGCGCGACGGCGCGCCGCTGGTGGAGGAGGCCGGCGGCAACCACACCGAGGCCGGCTACCACGCGGCGCTGCGGCTGCTCGACGCGCCCGACCCGCCCGACGGGATCGTCACGACGCTCGAAGGCCTCGCGCTCGGCGTCAAGCTGGCGGCCGAGACGCGCGCGCTGCAGGTGCCGGGGGAGCTGAAGATCGCCTCCGTCTCCGACGGCCCCGGCCTCGCGCAGGCGCACACCTCGATCACCGCCGTCGACCTCGCCCCGGCCGAGATCGGCGCCACGGCCGTGCGTTTGCTGATCGACCGCCTCGAAGGCCGCTCGACGACGCCCGAGCAGGTGCAGGTCCCCTCGACCCTGCGCCCCCGCGCCACGACCCGCCGCCGCTGAGACGGCCGCGCCCCCGTCCGACGCGACCTGCGGACGTTCGGCCTCCTCACAGGGGGTCAAACGTCCGGAGGTCGCGCGGGGAGGCGTACGCGCCGCGCCGTGCGCCACCGCGCCGCGCTCGGCTCGCCACATTGGCAAACCGGTTAGGCAAACGTGCGCCGAACCGGCGTTGCGGATGACAAACCGGTCAGGCAACCTCTTGCCGAGAGGAGACGCCAAACCGGTCAGGCGTGTGTCCCGGCGCTGCGGAAGCGCCACCGACCGGACGACGCACTTCCGCGCCCGCAAGGAGACTGACTCGATGATGGAAGCCCCGCCGCCCGCTGCCGGCGCAGCCGCCGCTCCCGGCAGCGCGCCCGCCGGCGCCGCCGCCGGCGCGCCGTCCG